>JAXLSP010000001.1:0-1717 GCA_046330515.1 Nocardioidaceae bacterium
CACCCCGGCGGGCAGCACCGGGGCCAGCAGCGCCGTTAGCGCGTCGAGCGGGACGGCCCGCGGCGGGGCCCCGTCGGTGGCCAGGGCGCGTGGGCCCAGCACCGGGCTGGGAACGCTGACGAAGTCGCGGTAGAGCAGCAGACCCCGGCCCAACGCCGGCCAGAGCAGGACGAGGGTGACGACGACCGCGGCGGCCGCGCCCGACGCTGCCGCCCGGGCCGGGGCAGCCGTCGAGCGGGCAGGGCTACGGCGCGGAGCGGGGCCGCTCGGCGAGGTCACGACGTATGGCGAGGCGGGGTCGGGTCGTCAGTGCCCGGCGTCGTGCCAGGACCGGCCGTGACCGACCGAGACGTCGAGCGGGACGTCGAGCTCGACGGCGGCCCCCATCTCGCGACGGACCAGCGCCTCGACCGGCTCCCGCTCCCCCGGCGCGACCTCGACGACCAGCTCGTCGTGGACCTGAAGGAGCATCCGGGAGCGCATCCCCTCGGCGCGCAGTGCCCGGTCGACGCCGAGCATCGCGACCTTGATGATGTCGGCGGCCGAGCCCTGGATCGGGGCGTTGAGGGCCATCCGCTCGGCCATCTCCCGGCGCTGCCGGTTGTCCGAGGTCAGGTCGGGCAGGTAGCGCCGCCGGCCGAGGAGGGTGGCGGTGTATCCCGTCGCGCGCGCCTCGGCGACCACCTCGCGGAGGTAGTCTCGGACGCCGCCGAAGCGCTGGAAGTACTCGTCCATCAGCGTCCGGGCCTCCTCGGTGGAGATCGTCAGCTGTTTGGACAGCCCGAACGCCGAGAGCCCGTAGGCCAGCCCGTAGGACATCGCCTTGACCTTGTTGCGCATCGCGGCGGTGACCTCCTCCGGCGGCACGCCGAAGACCCGAGACCCGACATACCGGTGCAGGTCCTCACCGGAACGGAAGGCCTCAATCAGAGCCTCGTCCCCGGAGAGGTGGGCCATGATCCGCATCTCGATCTGGCTGTAGTCGGCCGAGAGCAGCTCGTCGAATCCGGTGCCGACGACGAAGACCTCGCGGATCCGGCGGCCCTCGTCGGTGCGGATCGGGACATTCTGCAGGTTCGGCTCGGTGGAGCTGAGCCGCCCGGTTGCCGCGATGGTCTGCAGGTAGGTCGTGTGGATGCGGCCGTCGTCGCCGACCGACTTGAGCAGCCCCTCGACGGTGACCCGCAGCTTCATCGCGTCGCGGTGCCGCAGCATCGCCTCGAGGAAGGGGTGTTCGGTCTTGGCGTACAGGTCCGCGAGGGCGTCGGCGTCGGTGGTGTAGCCGGTCTTGGTCCGCTTGGTCTTGGGCAGGCCGAGCTGGTCGAAGAGGACGACCTGCAGCTGCTTGGGCGAGCCGAGGTTGATATCGCGGCGCCCGATCGCCTCCCAGGCGTCCTCCTGCGCCTCGTGGACCTTCGCGTCGAAGTCCTTCTCCAGCGCGGTGAGGGCCTCGGTGTCGACGGCGATCCCGGCGCGCTCCATCCCCGCCAGGACGTCGACCAGGGGCAGCTCGACGTCCCGCAGCAGCGCGGCACCACCGGTCGCGTCCACCTGGGTGTCGAGGGCGTCCGCGAGATCGCGGACCGCGCTGGCCCGGACCATGGCCTGGCGGGAGCGGCCCGGTCCCATCCCCAGGTCGAGCATGCCCTGCCCGGCCGCGTCGTCCTCGCTCAGCTCGCGGTGCAGGGTGCGGACGACGAGGTCGGCCAGATCGTAA
>JAXLSP010000002.1:0-2617 GCA_046330515.1 Nocardioidaceae bacterium
CGGTGCTGTCCGGGGTCGACCAGCTCGTCGAGGTCGACCGTTACGTGCCCGGCTGCCCCCCTCGGCCCGACGACCTCGTGGCGGCATTGGCCGACCTCGTCGGCTCGGGCGCGGCATGAGCGCCGACGAGGTGCGGGACGTCGCCGTGCCGGACTGGCTCACGGTCGCGACCGATCTCGTCGCCGACGGCCTCGGCTACCTCGACGTGCTCGCGGGCGTGGACCGCGGCGATGCCGTCGAGGTCGTGGCGCGCCTCGTCGACCCCGAGCGGGCGGGCCAGCGGTCCGTCCGACTGGTCACGCGGGTCGGGGACGGTGACGCCCTGCCGAGCCTGACCGCGCTCCTGCCGGCGGCCGGGTGGCACGAGCGCGAGCTGGCCGAGATGTTCGGGGTCCAGGTCGTCGGTCATCCGGGACTTCGGCCGCTGCTGCGACGTCAGCACGCCGGCCGGCCGCCGCTTCGGCGGTCGACGGTGCTCGCCGCCCGCGTGGGGCGGCCCTGGCCCGGGGCGACGGAGGCGTCGGGGGGCGGATCGCGGCGGCGACAGGCGCCGCCCGGGGTCGCGGTCTCCTGGCTCGACGAGGACGACGCATGAGCGAGGTCTCCCACGCCGCGATCGCCCTGGTCCCCGCGAGCTGCACCTCGTGCCTGATCTGCGTGCGGGAGTGCCCGGCCTGGTGCATCGAGCTGGACAGCCACGTCGAGCAGGTCAGCGAGCCGGGTGCGCGGCGTCCGCGGTCGGTCAGCGTCCTGGACCGGTTCGCGATCGACTACGCGCTGTGCATGTACTGCGGGATCTGCGTCGACGTCTGCCCCTTCGACGCGCTCCACTGGGTCGGCGCTCCGGTCGAGCCGGCCGGTACCCGGGGGGACCTCGTCCTGGGGACCGACGAGCTCGCCGGCCTCGCGGCGCCGACCGCCCCCGGGGAGGACTGGACGCGGGATGAGCGCGGCGGGGCGCGTGGGTGACCGGTCCGAGGCGGTCGTCTGACAGGATGTCGCCGCAGACCGACCCCCTGAGGAGCCCGACCATGACGGTCCTGTCCACCCGCCGCCTGCTCGCCCCCCTGGCCCTGGCCGCCGTCACCGCGCTCGTCGTGGGCTGCGCGCCCCAGGAGACCGCGTCGGAGACCTCCGCGGCGAGCTCGGCGGCGTCGAGCGCCGCGGCCAGCGAGGCCGCGAGCGCGGCAGCCTCGGCCTCCGCGTCGGCTGCCGCCGTGGACGAGTGCTCCAAGGACAACCTCACCCTGCTCACGCCCGGCACGCTGACGATCGGCACGGACAGCCCGGCGTATCCGCCCTACTTCGAGGACGACGACCCGTCCAACGGCAAGGGGTTCGAGTCGGCGGTGTCCTACGCGGTCGCCAAGCAGCTGGGCTTCTCGCCCCAGGAGGTCACCTGGGTCACGGTGCCGTTCAACAAGTCCTACGCGCCGGGAGCCAAGGACTTCGACTTCGACATCAACCAGATCTCGATCACGCCGAAGCGGCAGAAGGCGGTCGACTTCTCGGACGGCTACTACACGGTCAACCAGGCGGTCGTCGCGCGGAAGGACTCGCCGATCGCGAACGCGACGACCCTGGCCGAGCTCCAGGCCGCCAAGCTCGGTGCCCAGGTCGGGACGACCAGCCTCGACTTCATCAACAACGTCGTGAAGCCGGCTGAGCAGCCGTACGTGTACAACGACACCAACGACGCGAAGAGCGCGCTGAACGCCGGTCAGATCGACGGCATCGTCGTCGACCTTCCGACGGCGTACTACATCACCGCCGTCGAGATGCCCAAGGCGAAGATCGTCGGCCAGTTCGAGGCGACCGCGGACGGTGAGCAGTTCGGGCTGCTGTTCGCCAAGGGCAACCCCCTGGTGACCTGCGTCAACAAGGCCCTCGCCGCGCTCTCGGACAGCGGAGAGCTGAAGGCGATCCAGGACCAGTGGCTCGCCGGCGACACGGCGCCCTACTTCCAGCAGTAGCTCGCTCGGCCGGGACGGCCGCGCCGTGACGCGACGATGACGATGCCCGGGGGGCCGGCGACCGTGCCGGCCGCCGGGACGGCCGTCCCGTACCGCGACCCGATCCGGCAGGCGGCGCTGCGCCGCCGCGGCCGACGCAACGCGTTCGTCGGCATGGTCAGCCTGATCGCGTTCGTCGTCGTCATCGGCGCGCTCGTGGTGCGCACGCCCGGCTGGCCGACCGTCCAGGAGACGTTCTTCAGCGGGGAGCAGTTCGCCGACTCGTTCCCGGGCCTGCTGGAGGCCTTCTGGCTCAACGTCCGCATCTTCCTCGTCGCGGAGCCGCTGATCCTCGTGGTCGGCATCCTGGTCGCGCTCGCCCGCACGCTGCGCTCGCCGGTCTTCCTTCCGCTGCGCGTCGTCGCGACGATCTACGTCGACGTCTTCCGCGGCGTGCCGACGATCCTGGTGATCTTCCTGCTGGGCTTCGGCGTGCCGGCGCTGAACCTGCAGGGCGTGCCGATCGACCCCGTGCTGTGGGGGACCGTTGCGCTGATCCTCTCGTACGGCGCGTACGTCGCCGAGGTGTTCCGGGCCGGCATCATGTCGGTCCACCCCAGCCAGCGCATGGCTGCTCGTTCCCTCGGTCTGTCCGTCGCCCAGAC
>JAXLSP010000003.1:0-1831641 GCA_046330515.1 Nocardioidaceae bacterium
TGGCCGACGCGGAACTTCAGCCGCCCGCGCACATAGACCCGGGAGGACCGCTCCAGCTCGGCGCCCAAGGGACTCACGTCGTCGACCACCGCCACGGTCAGCCCTCCCGTCCTGCGGCCGGCACCCCGCTCAGGATCAGCGCGGCGTCCTCGTTGTCGGGGTCGAGCTCCAGCGCGCGCTCGAGGAGGCGCCTCGCCTCGACGGTGTCGCCCTCGACCTGGTGTGCCCAGCCGGTCATGGTCCACGCCGCCGACGAGTCGGGGCGCAGGTCGGTCCAGAGGCCGAGCAGCGGTCGCACCAGGTCGGTGCGGTGCAGCTCGATCGCCCCCCAGACGGCGTCGGCGAACTCATCGTCGTCGGGGTCGACGTCGTCCTCCTCCTGGGCGGTCAGCCGGTCGTACGTCGCCCGCGCCGCCGCGGCGCCCACGCTGGCGAGGGACTCGGCGACCGGGTCCACGAGCGGCGGCCGCAGGTCACGCAGCGCGGCCGCGTGCTCGCCGGCCTCGCCGGTGAGAACCAGCTCGAGTGCCGCGGCGGCGATGGCCGAGCCGGGGACGGTGTTGGAGTTGGCCAGCACCACGACCCCGGTCCGCTGGGCCGGCACGACCACGACGCGGGACCCGAAGCCGGGGTCGGCGCCGCTGTGGCCCAGGGTCCGCTCGCCGAGGAAGGCGCCCAGCGCCCATCCCAGCCCGGTCTCCTCGTCCCACGGCGGCTCGCCGATCGACGCCACCGGCTGGGACACCAGCTCGACGAGCGCGGGGTCGAGTCTCGTCCAGGGGTCGTCTCTCGCCCCAGGGACGGGAGCGAAGTGCGCCGCCATCCAGCGACACAGCTCCTCGACGTTGGAGTGGAGCGTCGAGCTCGGTGCATGCCGCCGGGTGTAGGGGTAGGCGTCGTCCGGCACCACCAGCGGTCGCCCCACGTGGGGTGACACCGCCAGGTGCTCGGGGACCTCGGCTCGGAAGAACGTGCTCCGCTCCATGCCGAGCGGCAGCAGCGGCCAGCGCCGTACGGCGTCCTCGAAGGTCGTGCGCCAGAGACGGGACAGCAGCAGGCCGAGGAGCTCGAAGCCGACGTTGGAGTAGGAGAACCGCGCGTCCGGGTCCGACTCGAGCCGCCAGCCCGCGAGGCTGCGCGCCAGGTCGCTCAGGGCGTCGTCGCCGAGCTGGGGGTCGTGCCAGCCATAGTCCGAGACGTCCCCCAGCCCGCTGGTGTGGCTGAGCAGGCGTCGGGCCGTCACCTCGTCCTGCCTCCCGTCGGCGAGGGAGAGCTCGGGGATCCAGTCGGTGACGGGCGCGTCGAGGTCCAGGGCCCGCCCGCCGCGGGTGACCGGCGCGGTGGCGAGCGACACGACGGCCTCGGCGACGACGGGCTTCGACACCGACGCCAGGTGGAACAGCGACTGCGGCGTAACCGGCTCGCCCGTGCGCACGTCGCGGACGCCGAACCCCCGCGCGACCACGTCGTCGTCGTGCACCACCGCGACCGCCACGCCGGCCATCGCCCGCGTCGCGAGGAGCCTCTCGACGAGCGGCCAGAGCGACCGCTCGACGAGCGCCGCGAGCGAACCTGGGCTGGTGCTCATCAGTCGACCCTAGGGTCGGGCCGGACCTCGAGGAGGGGCGTGCGGTCCCCGACCACCACCTCGGTGTCCGGGTCATGGGGGAGGTCGGAGGTCCCGTCGACCAGGACCGTGGCCGACTCCCAGGGCCGCTCGCGCAGCAGGAAGGGGAGCTCCTCGGTCAGCCAGTCCTGCTTGTGCCGGCGCATCTCGGGTGCGTCACCGTCGCGTTCGACCAGTCGTCGCTCCTGCTCGTCCAGGTCGCCCTGGACCCACACGCCGGCATCCAGCACGTCGGCGAGCTCGCTCCGCAGGATCCCGGTGCCCTCGACCCAGACGACGTCGAGACCGCCCGGGACCGAGACGGCTCCGGGGCGGCCGCGCCGGCGCCACTCCGGCGGTGCGAAGTCGACGGACTCGCCTCGGCGCAACGGCTCCACGACGTGCCGGCGGAGCCTCGGTCCCCAGTCGAACATCGCGTGGTGCCAGGCGATGTCGTCGGTGTGCACGACGGCCGACTTGGGGACCAGCTCACGGAGCCGGCGGGCGAGCACCGACTTGCCGGCCCCGCCTCGACCGTCGATGGCGACGATGACGGGGCGGCCGTGCGCCGGTCCCGCGGCTGCCAGGAGGCGCGCGAGCAGCTCCGGCAGACCGGCCACCTGCCAGCGGCCGCCCTCGGGCTCGCCGGGATGGAGGATCACCGCGTGCCGCCGCAGCGCCGGGCCGCTGTCCACGGGACGGGGGTCATCCGGCCATCGCCGCGAGCTCGAGGATCGACATCGGTCCCTCGGTGTGGATCACGCGTCGCAGCCGCAGGTCGGCGGTGCGCACGAGGGCGTCGTACTCCTCCTCCGTGCGCTCGCGGCCGCCCGGCAGGACCAGCATGTTGAGGTCGCTGAGGGCGGCCTCGACCTCGAAGCCCGGCCGCCCCAGGACCCGTTCGACGACGAGGACGACGCCGTCGTCGCCGATGGCGCGGCGGCAGGACCGCAGGATCCGGGTGCACTCCTGGTCGGGCCAGTCGTGCAGGATCCACTTCAGCAGGACGCAGTCGGCGGAGGGGACGGCGTCGAAGAAGTCCCCGCTCGCGGCGGTCCACCTCGCCGCGACGGACTCCACGCCTCCGGGCGGCTGGTGGCCGACGACGTGCGGCTGGTCGAACACCGTGCCCCTGAGGTGTGGGTGGCGGGCGAGCACGGCCTCGAGCAGGACGCCGTGCCCGCCGCCCACGTCGACGACGTGCGCGTGTCGTCCGAAGTCATAGGCCGCGGCGACGGCGTCGGCGTAGCGCGTGCTGAGCGAGGCCATGTTGGCGTTGAACACCGCGTTGTGCTCGGGCCGCGCCGCGCGATGGGCCCAGACATCCATGCCGTGCAGCGCCTGGAACGCGTTGTCGCCGGTGCGCACACTGTGGCCGAGGTGGCCCCACGCCGACCAGAGTGCCGCGTCGGTGAGGGTGCGAGCCAGCGGACGCAGGCTCCCAGGGGTGTCGGAGCGCAGCCACGAACCCATCGGGCCCAGCGAGAACGCGCCGTCCCGCTCCTCGAAGACCCCGACCGCCGTCAGCGCGCGCAGCAGTCGCTGGAGCCCGTCGGGGTCAGCCGACAGCACCGTCGCCAGCTCGGCCGCCGTCCGCGGGCCCCCGGCGAGCTCGTCGGCGATGCCGAGGTCGGCCGCCACCGCGAGCACGGAGGACACGCGGAACCCGGTCACCATCGCCTGCAGCTGCTCACGCCCGTCCATCACCCGATGGTCCTCCGTGCGATCCCGGAAGCCAATGGTGGACGAGCAGGACGCGTTCCGTCCGGGACGGGTGTCAGGCTTGCCGACATGGACATCGACGCCTCGGTCACCTGGGCGCAGGCGCTGGCCTGGCGGCTCGAACGGCAGCTGCTCGACCCGGTGGGCTCCGGGTCGGTCGCCGACGTCGTACGCCGCCTCGGTGCCGTGCCGTCGATGGACGAGTCGGCCGCCGAGCTGGCGGTCCGCGTCCGCCGAACGACGTCGCGCGAGGGGGAGCTCGCCGATGCGCTGGTGGACGGGGAGGTGGTGAAGGCGTTCGCGTTCCGCGGGGCCATGCACTACCTGTCGCCCGAGGAGGGTGGCGTCTGGCTGGCGCTCCGAGCGGCCGGGCGGCAGTGGGAGCTCAAGAGCTGGGTCGACTACTACCGCCTCGCGCCCGAGGACTGGCCGGAGTTCCGGGCAGCCGTGCGGGAGGCTCTCGACGACGGGCCGCTGACGATCGGCGAGCTCGGTGAGGCCCTCGCCCGGCACCGTGCCTACCGGCACCTCAAGCCGGTCTTCGACGAGGGGGCGGGCACGCTGGTCAAGCCCCTGACCTGGCAGGGGGACATGGGCTTCGGGCCCCCGCGCGACGGCCGGCACACCTTCCAGCGGCTCGACACCAACCCGCGGTGGGCGGGCGTCCCCGCCCTCGACGAGGCGGGTCCGCGCGCGATCACCGCCTATCTCCGGAGCTATGGGCCCGCGACGTTCGACCACCTCGACTACTACCTGGGGAGCGGCCTCAGCGCCGGTCGCAAGCGGTTGGTCGGCTGGTTCGACGGGCTGCTCGGGCGGCTGGCCGCGGTCGACGTCGAGGGCACGACGGCGTACGTCGTCCGCGACGACCTCGACGCGCTCGTGGCCTCGACCCCGTCCCAGGCGGTGCGGATGCTGCCGGGGCCCGACCAGTGGGTCTATGGCGCGGGCACCAAGGACGTGCACGTCACGCCGCCGGCGTTGCGGGACCTGATGACCCGCAAGGCCAACCCCGTCCTCGTCGGCGGCGTGGTGAGTGGAACGTGGGCCCGTCGTGGTGCCGAGCTGGTGGTGACCTGGCTCGGTCACGGAGCGGCTCCTGTCGCGTCCCTCGAGGAGGAGGCGGCGCGGGTCGGCGGTCTCCTCGGGCTCCCCGGAGGCGACGCGACGCTGCGGGTCGTCTGAGGTCCTGCCGGCGCCGCGAGTGGGTACCCCTCCGACATGACCGACCCCGCGCCCGCCACCGAGACGACGACCACCACGCACCCGAGCAAGGACCCGCTGCGGCGCTCACGGGTGAGCTCGGCCTGGTTCGCCGTCGTCGGGCTCGCCGTGATCCTGCTCCTGCTGGTGGTCTTCATCGCCCAGAACACCCAGGACGTGCGCATCTCCTTCCTCGGCTGGGACGGCCGGGCGCCGCTGGCCGTCTCGCTGCTTGTCGCCACCGTGGCCGGCATCCTGCTCGCGGTCGTCGCCGGGTCGCTGCGGATCCTCCAGCTCCGGCGCCGCGTCCGCCGCGACGGCACCGGGTGAACGCCGCGCCCGCCGGCTGAGGTGCTGGCGCTGGTTGAGGTGCGAGCGAAGCGAGCCTCGAAACCAAGCCGGGGCGCGCTGGGCGCTGGTTGAGGTGCGAGCGAAGCGAGCCTCGAAAAACCAAGCCACCTGCGTCGAACTCGCGCCTCAGTTGACGTCGAACTCGTTGCCCTCGGGATCGACCATCGCCACGGCGTAGTGGTCGAGCCCCTCCTCGCTCAGGGTCGCGCGACGGGTGGCGCCGAGGCCCACGAGCCTGGCGACCTCAGTCTCGACGTTCTCGCGCCGCGTCTCGAGCGGGAGTGCTCGACCTCCGCCGGCGTGCAGGTCGAGGTGGAACCGGTTCTTGACGCTCTTGGCCTCCGGGACCACCTGGAACCAGATGGTGGGGCCCTCGCCGCGCGGGTCCTCGATCCGGTCGACGCCGCCGCCCACCTCGTCCTCAGGAACGCCGATCGAGCGGTAGAAGTCCTCCCACGTCGCGAACCCTTCCGGTGGCGGTGCGACGACATAGTGGAGCGCCTCGGCCCAGAACGTCGCCAACCGATCGGGTGATGCGCAGTCGATCACCAGTTGGAAGCTCACGCCCATGTCGGTCCTCCCGGTCCGTCGTGACCCGCCAGCCTGCCAGCAGGCACGGACAATGCCCAGCCAGGGACTCGTGACCGGGCTCTGGTTTCGAGGCCCTCCTACGTCGGGCACCTCAACCGCCGCCCGCCGGCGCTGCCCGAGGTGCGAGCGGAGGGGCTGGCGCTGGTTGTGGGGTGCGAGGGGAGGGGCTGGCGCTGGTTGAGGTGCGAGCGGAGCGAGCCTCGAAACCAAGCCAGAAAGCCGCGACAGACGCGGCCCGGAGAGCGGCTCGAAACTTTCCTCGGAAAGTGTCTCAGCCTGTGGGATCGGGGGCGGGTTTCGGGCCGGGATTGTCGGTGGTCCCTGGTTGGCTGATGGGTATGAGTCGAGCAGCTGGGCAGTGTCACCCGGAGGGTTCTCCGGCGGCGGTGCTGCGCTCGGCGCGGGCCCACCGTGACGCGGAGGCGGCGGCTGCGGTCGGGGTGTTGGAGGACGCGTTGGAGTGGGCGTTGATGCATGAGCCGGTCTCTCCCGGTGACGGGTCGGGGGCCTGCTGGTGGGAGGCCGGACAGGCCTATGCGCTGGCCGGTGCGGGCACCCCGGAGGTCGCGGAGTTCGCGGTCGCCGAGCTGGCTGCTGCGCTCGGCCTGTCGACCGAGGCTGGTCGGGGCCTGGTCGCCGATGCCCTGGATCTGGCGTTCCGGCTCCCGAACACGTGGGACCAGGTCCGGGCCGGGCGCGTGCCGGGGTGGCGGGCACGCCGGTTCGCCGGCCTCACCCGCGGTCTGACCAAGGACGCGGCGGGGTTCGTGGACGACCAGCTCGCCGCGGTCCTGGGGAAGGTCTCCTGGGCGCAGCTGGACCGGCTGATCGCCGAGGCCGTGGCCCGGCACCTGCCCGACACCCTGGACGACCCCACCGAGGCACCGGCCACGGTGGACCGGCGGCGGGTCTCGGTCGACCTGCGCAACCTCGGCCTGGACGGGATCGTCACCGTGGAGGCCGCGTTGGACACCGCCGATGCCCTGGACCTCGAACACGCCCTCCAGGCCGGCTCGGAGCAGCTCACGCTCGCCGGCTCCACCGCGTCCCTGGATGTGCGGCGGGCGGCGGCGTTGGGCCAGATGGCCCGCCACGAGCTCACCCTCACCTTCCCCGGCCCCGAGGACGAGGCTGTGTCGCCGGTCCCCGTGCCCGCCCCGCGCCGCCCGAAGACCCGCAAGCCCGTCACGTTGTACCTGCACCTGCACGAGGACGCCCTGACCGGCGACCTGACCGGCGACCTGGCCGGTGGGCTGGCCGGTGGGCTGGGTGGGGTGGGTCGGTGTGAGAACACCCGGACCCCGGTCAGCGTCGAGACGATCCGCGCCTGGTGCGGCGATGGCCAGGTGAGTCTCACGGTGAAGCCGGTGATCGACCTGACCGAGCACGTCAAGGTCGCCCAGTACGAGGTCCCGGACCGGCTGGGGGAACGGACCTGGCTGCGCGACCCCGCATGCGTGTTCCCCTGGTGCACCCGACCCGCCAGGTCTGCTTGTGATGCCGACCATGTGATCCCCTACGACCACGACCACCCCGATCAGGGCGGGTCGACGTGTGACTGCAACCTGGCCCCGCTGTGCCGGTGGCACCACCGGTTGAAGACCCACTACCGGCGGTGGCGGTCCAAGACCATCGAGCCCGGCGTCTACCTGTGGACATCACCGCACGGGTATGTGTTCCTCCGCGATGCGACCGGCACCACCGACGTCACCCCGACCGGCCTCAAGCCCGTCCCCGGCTGCCCCGACCACGACCCAGCCGATCCCGCAGACCCCGGACCACCCGAGTAGCTACCCCGCCCCACACCGCCGCCCCCACCAGCGGCGGGGACACCGGCACGCTCAGGGAGCTCCGGCCCGCTCTGACCTGCCGGGGCATCGGGGGCGGTGGTCATGGCGGCGAGACGGGCGGCTACATTGCCGGAAGGACCGTTGTTCGGGGTAGTCATGCGCCGTTCCTGCCGTGTCTTCGGCTGGCCTTCGCGTTCCCTGACGGGGCTCGTGCTGCTGGCGCTGATCGCGTTGAGCGCTGTGCCCGGCCCTCATGCGGAAGCCCGTGACGCCACCACCGCGGCGGTCGGGTTCCCCGTCACGGTGGCCCAGCAGTCGGCCCCCACGACGCGGACCTTCACGGTGCGGCTGATCACCGGGGACGGTGTCCGAGTCCTCGAAGGCGCGGATGGGTCGACCTCGTCGGTCGTGCTGCCCGGCTCCTCCGGGGCCGGCGACGCAGTGGCGCGGTGGCACGCCGGTGCCGACAGCTATGTCCTCCCCCGGAGCTCGTCGACGATGCGGGGGCGGCTGGACCTCTCGCTGTTCGACGTGACCGCCCTGTCCGGCTTCGGGGAGCGTGTCCCGGTCGAGGTCACCTTCCGGAAGGGCTCCTCACCGCATCGACTGCGCGGCCTCGACCTCGAGAGCGACACGGCGCGTCGTACGGCGCGGGGGGCCAGCGTCCTCGTCGGCTCCTACGGCCCGGGGTTCCGCGGGCTGACGGCCGACGACCTGGCCGACGTGTCGTTGGTCCGCCTGGCCGTCTCCCGGCCGAACCCGGGCAGAGCTGCGGTCACTCACCGACTCGACGTGTCGGTCGTCGACCCGGCCGGGGGCCCGTCGTCGGACGCACTGGTCAACGTCATCGGCCTCGACGACGGCTCGTTCGTCCAGGACTGGACGGGCGATGGCGGGCTCACCCGGTTCCACGTGCCGGACGGCAGCTACAGCATCCTGGCCTTCTCCTTCGAACGACTCGTTCTCGCCGCCGACGTCGAGGTCTCCGCGGACCAGAGCGTTGCCCTGGACCTGGGTGACGCGACGGTCAAGCCGCGCGTGACCATGGACGGATACCGGGTCGTGGACACGGCCCTGAGCGTCGGCCGCAGCCCGGACAGCGGGTTCATGTTCCCCTTCGGCTTCTCCGGGCCGCGGTTCTTCATGCGCGTTCAGCCCACCAGCGCCGATGTCGCGCACGGAGCGTTGAGCACCGGAGTCTCGGCCACGCTCGTTCCTCGCGACACCCGTGCGCCCTTCGGTCGGATCGCGCTCACGGCGGACGTCGCGGACGGGATCCCCGGCGACCTGACCTTCGACCATCGCCGCGCCGACTTCGCCAAGGTCGTGGACCGGCTCTACGCCAACGGACCCGCGGGAGCTCGTCAGTCGTTCTTCGGCGTCTTCGCGGACATGCCGAACGGGTTCCTCGACCTCTTCTCGGGCCGGATGTTCTCCGTCCGCATCCCCGGCCGGAGGGTCGTCCTGTTCCAGGCCGGGCCTCGCGTCGGCTACCAGCAGACGGTGATGCCGCAGTCCGCGTCACCGGCCACGCGGGATGCCACCCAGCTCATCACGGTGGGCCGCTACCCCAGGCCGGGCACCACCCGCGTGGTCACCTTCGCCCACGGCCCGGTCGGACCCGGCTTCCGCGGAGAGACCGGCCCCGGTGTCGACTACGTGACTCGCGTGCACGGTCGTCTCACGGCCTACCTGCCCCTGTTCAACGGGGCCGGGAGCTCGATGGGCAGCTATGTCGACCGAGCCGACGGGTCGTGGTCGCTGCGCACCCGCGGCCGCGTCCTGGCCCGCGGCCACCACGACATCGAGCTGCATGCCAGGGTCCCGGCCGGGATGCGCACCTACACCCTGACCGCGACCTCGCACCCGCGGTCACGGCTGTGGACCCTGTCGACCTGGGTGCGCGACTCGTGGACCTTCCGCTCCAGCCGCGCGCACCCGTCCGCCGCACTCCTGACCCCCGCCTATGTCGCACCGATCGCTCCGCGTGGCGGCATGGCCGCCGGCCGCACCGCCTTCGACCTCGCCTTCAGCTCCCTGACCAGTCAGGAGCACCGCGTCGCCCGGGCGAGCTTCCAGCTGTCCACCGACGGTGGCAGGCACTGGCGTACGGCGCACCTGACCCGGACCTCCCCGACCACCTTCCGGGTCCGCTATGACAACCCTTCCGCCCGGCCGAACGCGCGCTTCATGAGCATCCGTGTCACGGCTCGCGACACCCGCGGCAACGCCGTCACCGAGACCGCCCTCCGGGTCTACCGGCTGCGCTGATCGCAGCGGAAACACCAGCGGGGCCGCGGCCCCATCCCGAGAAACAAGCGTCGAGCCGATGGGCAGCCGCGCCTCCGGGTGCCAGCATGGGTCCGTGTCCGAGCAGGAGGCGGTGCCAGGTCCCCGCACGTCGGTGATCGTGGCCGGCGCGCGGACGCCGTTCGGCCGGCTCTCCGGCTCCCTGCAGCACCTCGCCGGCTCCGACCTCGGGGCCGTCGCGATCGGAGCCGCGCTCGAGCGGGCGGGCGTCGGTCCGGACGAGGTCGGCTATGTCGTCATGGGTCAGGTGCTGACGGCGGGTGCCGGGCAGCTGCCGGCACGGCAGGCCGCCTTCGCCGCCGGCATCCCGCTCGAGGTGCCGGCCCTCACCGTCAACAAGGTGTGCCTCTCGGGCATGGAGGCGATCGTGCTCGCCGACCAGCTCGTCCGCGCCGGCGACCTCGACGTCGTCGTGGCGGGCGGCCAGGAGTCGATGAGCCGAGCGCCGCGGCTGCTCGTGCAGGTGCTGCAGGACGGCAGGCCGGGGCCCGCGAAGATGCGGGACCACGCCACCCGGGACGGGCTGTGGGACAGCTTCACCGACCAGACGATGGGCAGCCTGACCGAGGTCACCAACGCCGGCGACCGGTGGGTCTCCCGCGCCGACCAGGACGCCTTCGCGGCGCGCTCCCACGAGCGCGCCCGGCGGGCCCAGCGCGAGGGCCTGTTCGACGCGGAGGTCGTGCCCGCCCCCGTCGTCGAGGCGGACGGGTCGCCCGGCAGCCTCTCCCGCGACGAGCTCCCGAGCGACGACGCGACTCCGGAGGTCCTGGCCGGCCTGGCTCCGGCCTACCGCTCGGACGGCACCATCACCTCCGGCTCCGCCTCGGCCAGCAGCGACGGCGCCTGCGCCGTGGTGGTCATGGCCAAGGCGGAGGCCGAGCGCCGCGGCCTCCCGTGGCTGGCCGAGATCGTCGGTGCCGGCGAGGTGGGCGGGCCGGACTCGACGCTCCAGGACCAGCCCGCGAACGCGATCAGGGCCGCCTGCGCGCGGGCGCGAGTGCGGCCCGAGGACCTCGACCTGGTCGAGATCAACGAGGCCTTCGCGGTGGTCCCGCTCGTGTCGGCCCGGCGGCTCGGGCTCGACCCCGAGCGCGTCAACGTCAACGGCGGTGCGCTCGCCCTGGGCCACCCGATCGGGGTCTCCGGCGCCCGCATCACCCTCCACCTCGCGCTCGAGCTCGCCCGTCGCGGTGGCGGGGTCGGTGCCGCGGCGCTCTGCGGCGGCGGTGGTCAGGGCGAGGCGGTGGTGCTGCGCGTCCCGGGCCCGAACGACCGTGCGAGCGCCTCCGCGAGCCCGGCGTCCGTCCCGTCGCCCACCCAGGCGACATAGCCGTCCGGCCTGACCAGCACGGCCGCCGGAGCGGGGACCTCGCCGAGGACGGGCAGCTCCCACGGCCCGTCGTACGACGCCGCCACGACCGGCACCCGGTCGGCCCAGCCGGCCACGGAGACCACCCCTGGGCCGCCGAGGTCCAGGAGCACCGGGCGAGCATCGTGGAGGAAGGAGAACACCCGCACCGGACCGTCGGTCCCGGCGACGGTGAGATCCAGGTCGGGCATCCGCCGGCCCAGCAGCGGGTGGCCCTCGCCGAGGTCATAGCGGATGTCGAGCCCCGACATCATCCCCGCATAGCGCCGCCGGGAGCCGTCGTCGCCCAGCAGGTCGGCGACCGTCGACCGCAGCGCCGCGAGCCGGTCGTCGCCTGGGCGGATGAGCGCGACCTGCGCCATCGTGCCCTGCAGGACGCGGGCGCCGACCGGATGTCGCTCGGCGTGGTAGCTGTCCAGGAGCGTGTCCGGCGCCAGCCCCCGGACCACGAGCCCCAGCTTCCAGCCGAGGTTCAGCGCGTCCTGCACGCCGGTGTTGAGCCCCTGGCCGCCCACCGGCGAGTGCACGTGGGCGGCGTCGCCGGCGAGCAGCACCCGGCCGAGCCGGTAGGTCGCCGCCTGGCGCGAGGCGTCGGTGAACCGCGAGAGCCAGAGGGGACTGTGCGCGCCGAAGTGGGAGCCGAAGACGCGGACCAGCTCGGTCCGCAGCTGGTCCATCGTCGGCTCCTCGGTCGCTCCGACCTCCTCCTCGGTCACCATCACGGTCACCGGCCCGTGGTCGGCATAGACGATCTCGCCCTCGCGGATCTCATAGTCCAGCCGCCCCAGCGCGTGCACCCCGGTCGCCGTCCGTCGCACGCCCAGCTCCGGCTCCTCGGTCACCTCGACCTCGCCGATCAGCGCGCTCGTCGTCGGCTCCCAGCCCGGGAAGCCGATGCCGGCCGCCTTGCGCACGATGCTCCGGCCGCCGTCGCAGCCCACGACGTACGACGCCCGCAGCGTCTCGCCGTCGTCGAGCTCGACCGACACCCGGTCGCCCTCGTCCACGAGCCCCACGGCGTCGCGACCGCGATGGAACGTCACCGCCAGCGACCCGACCCACTCCGCCAGGAGCCGCTCGATCTGGTTCTGCCAGAGCCCCAGCGTGTAGGGGTGCCGCGTCGGGAAGTCGCCGATCTCCAGCGGGGTCTGGGCGAACCCCACCGTGGTCGTCGGCTGCCCCGCGGCGACGAACCGACCGGCGATGCCGCGCTGGTCGAGCATCTCGATCGTCCGGGCATGCAGCCCCCCGGCCCGCGACCCCGCGAGCTCCTGGGTGGGGCGCCGCTCGACGACGGCCACGTCGACCCCGGCCAGCGCCAGCTCACCGGCCAGCACCAGCCCCGTCGGACCGCCGCCGACGACCACCACCGCGTGCTCCGTCATCCCCGCCCCCTCCGCCACTCGGTCCCGAGTCGGAGATTGTGCGCCAGGACGGGGGCCTTGCGGCAAGCCCCCCTCGGCGAGGTACCTTGAAAGTGAGGGAGCGGTCCACACCGCTCCCTCCAGTTTCGTCAGGGCTGCTCGTAGTGCTCCCGCAGCCGGGCCAGCGCTCCCGCGTCGGCACCGATCCGGTCGAGCCCGAGCAGCGCGGCACCCGCCACCGGCGGGGTCGCGACCACCCGCGCAGTCGCGAGCGGAGCCTGCGCACCGAGCAGCTCGGCCACCGCGTCGAGCAGCAGCGCGTGTCCCGCGGCCAGCACGCCACCACCGAGCACGACCTCCATCGGCTCGTCGAGGGCGTCGAGCCGTCGCAGCGCGGCAACCGCCAGCGCCACCACCTCCTCCGCCTGCCGCCGTACGACGCGGCGCGCGACGTCGTCGCCGGCCTCGGCGACCGCGAAGAGCACGGGCGTGAGCTCCAGGCACCGGTGCTCGGGGATCGACTCGAGGTGCACCGCCTCGATGAGCCCGGCCATCGTCGCGAGCCCGAAGTGGGCGGGGAGCGCCAGCCGGAGCGCCGTGTCGTCGCCCCGCCCGTCCTCGGCGCGCGCCGCCCACCACATGGCCTCCTGCCAGAGGTGACCGCCGCCGCCCCAGTCGCCGGAGATCTGGCCGAGGGCGGCGAAGCGGGCCACTCGCCCGTCCGGCATCACCCCGGTGCAGTTGATCCCCGCACCGCAGACGACCGCGACCCCGCGCCACGCGTCGAGGCCGCTGCGCAGCAGGGCGTAGGTGTCGTTGAAGACCTCCGTGGTCCCCGCCCAGCCGAGCGACGCGAGCGCCTTCTCGAGCTCGGCCACCTCGACCGGGAGGTCGGCGTTGGCCAGACAGGCGGAGGCGTGCCGCGCGACAGGCCCCGTCGCGGCGATCCCGAGCTGCGAGCGCAGACGGGAGACCACCTCGTCGAGCACGCCGACGGCGGCCTCGGTCCGTCCGTGGTGCGGCGTGAACGGTCCACCGCGGGCGACGGCCAGGACCCGGCCGTCGAGGCCGACCAGGGCCGCGTCGGTCTTGCTGTTGCCGGCGTCGATCGCGAGGACGCCCGGAAGCACGTCCATGTCAGGCCCAGGCCAGGTGCCGGCGGTTGTGCGCGACGAGGGCGTCCGTGAGCGCCTCGGCCCGGTCGACCTCACGCACCAGCGGATGGGCCAGCAGCGCGTGGAACACCCGGTCCCGACCCCCGTGCACGGCCGCCTCGAGGGCGAGGTGCTCATAGGAGGTGACGGCCGCGACCAGCCCGGCATAGAGCGGCTCGAGCGGCGCGAGGTCGACCGCGCGTACGCCGTCGGGGCCGACCAGGGCGGGCACCTCGACGACCGCGTCGTCCGGCAGGAACCCGAACGTGCCGTCGTTGCGCAGGTTCACCACCTGCCGCGAGGGCGGCGCGCCACCGAGCAGCGACGCGGCGAGCTGCACGGCGGCCTCGGAGTAGAAGGCGCCCCCGCGCTCACCCAGCAGCGCAGGCTTGGTGTCGAGCGCGGGGTCGGCATAGAGCCGCAGCAGCTCGTTCTCGATCGCCGTCACCTCGGCCGCCCGCGACGGGCTGGCCAGCTGCTCGCGCAGCACCTCGTCGTGGGCATAGAAGTAGCGCAGGTAGTAGGACGGCACGACCCCGAGGTCGTGCAGCAGCGCCTCGGGCAGCTCGATCTCCTCGGCCACCTCGCCGCCGTGCGTCGCGATGAGGTCGGGCAGCCGGTCGACCCCGTCGACGCGCACCGCCCGCTCCCAGGTCAGGTGGTTGAGGCCGACGTGGTCGAGCTCGACCTGCTCCGGCGCCACCCCGAGGTTCGCGGCGAACCGGCGCTGGAAGCCGATCGCCACGTTGCAGAGCCCGACCGCCCGGTGCCCCTCCTGGAGCAGGGCGCGGGTCACGATCCCCACCGGGTTGGTGAAGTCGATGATCCAGGCGTCGGGCGCGAGGCGACGCACGCGCTCGGCGATGTCGAGCACCACCGGCACCGTCCGCAGTGCCTTGGCCAGCCCGCCGGGGCCCGTCGTCTCCTGGCCGATGCAGCCGGACTCGTGCGGCCAGGTCTCGTCCTCGTTGCGCGTCGCCTGTCCACCGACGCGCAGCTGCACGAGGACGGCGGCGGCGCCCTCGACGGCGGGCTCCAGGTCGGCGTACGTCGAGACCCGCGTGCCGCTCCCGAGGCGCGCCAGGATCCGCCGGCCCACCCCGGCCACCAGCTCGAGGCGCTCCGCCGCGGGGTCGACCAGCGCCAGCTCGTCGACGTGCAGCACGTCGGACAGCCGCCCGAGCCCGTCGACCAGCTCGGGCGTGTAGGTCGACCCGCCACCGACGACCGCGATCTTCATCCCTTCACTCCTGTCAGTGTCACGCCCTCGACGAACGCCTTCTGGGCGAGGAAGAACACCACGAGCACCGGGGCCATCACCAGGACCGTGGCGGCCATCGTGAGGTTCCAGTTGGTGTGGTGGGCGCTCTTGAACGTCTGGAGACCCAGGCTGAGCGTCCACGCCGCCGGGTTCTCGCTCGTGTAGATCTGCGGGCCGAAGTAGTCGTTCCAGCAGTAGAAGAACTGGAACAGCGCCGTCGCCGCGATCGCCGGCCGCGCCATCGGCAGCACGATGTGGCGCAGGATCCGCAGGTCTCCGCAGCCGTCGATGCGGGCGGCGTCGAGGTACTCCTGCGGGATCGTCAGCAGGAACTGGCGGAGCAGGAAGATCGAGAACGCGTCACCGAACGCGGTCGGCACGATGAGCGGCCACAGCGTGCCGGAGAGGTGCAGCTCCTTGGCCCAGAAGAGATACATCGGCACGATCACGACCTGCGGCGGCAGCATCATCGTGGCGATCACGACCATCATCGCGAGGTTGCGCCCGCGGAACCGGAAGCGTGCCAGCGCATAGGCCACGGGGATGCTGGAGAGCATCGTCAGGGCGGTCGCCGAGAACGAGTAGACGAGCGAGTTGCGCCACCAGGTCGGGAAGCCCGCCGTGCGCCAGACGTCGACCAGGTTGTGCCACTGGAACGGCTGGGGCCACAGGTCGCGGGTCAGCGACTGCTGGTCGCTCATCACGGCCTGGAGGGCGACGAACACGAACGGCAGCACGAAGAACAGCGCGGCCGTGATCGCGAGCGCGTGCAGGGCGATCCACTGGAGTGCGGCGTTCCAGCGCTGGGGTACGACGAACGGCGTCGCCATCAGTCGTCGCCCCCCAGGAGGCCGCCGCGGCCGCGCATCAGCAGCGACGCGAACGCCATCGACGCGACGAACAGAATGATCGCGATCACGCACGCGGCCCCGATGTCGAAGCGCTGAAAGCCCAGGTTGTAGACCAGCTGCGGGAGGGTCAGCGTCGACCCGCCCGGATAGCCCGGCTCGGTCTGCACCCCCGACCCGCCGATCTGGCCCGACGCGACCTGGCCGGCGATGAGCGGCTCGGTGTAGTACTGCATCATCGCGATCACGCCGGTCACCGCGGCGAACAGGATGATCGGGCGGATGCTCGGCAGGGTGATGTGCCGGAACCGCCGCCACGACCCGGCGCCGTCGAGCTCGGCCGCCTCGTAGAGGTCCCGGGGTACGTCGAGGAGCGCGGCCGCGAAGATCACCATCAGGTCGCCGATGCCCCAGATCGCGAGGAGCGCGAGCCCCGGCTTGGCCCAGTGCGGGTCGTTGAACCAGCCGGGCTCGGGCAGCCCGATCTTGCCGAGGATCGTGTTGACCGGCCCGGTGCCCGGGTTGAGCAGGAAGACGAACGCGAGCGTGGAGGCCACGGGCGGGGCGAGGTAGGGGGCATAGAAGAGCGTGCGCAGCAGGCCCGCACCGCGCTTCACCGTGACGGTGAGCATCCCGACGCCGAGGCCGAACACCACGCGCAGCCCGACGATGACGAGCACGAACCACAGGGTGTTGCGCAGCGCCGGCCAGAAGAAGGGGTACTGGTGCAGCACGAAGTGCCAGTTCCGAGTCCCGACCCACACCGGTGACGTGAAGCCGTCGTACCTCGTGAACGAGAGATAGAGGGTCGTCACCAGGGGGTAGAGGAAGAACAGGCCCGTGCCGAGGAGCCACGGCGACAGGAAGGCCACGTTGCGGCCCACCTCGCGCCACCGGACTCCCCGGCGCGGCGGTCCCACCCGCCCTCGTCGTGCCATCGAGCCCTCAGCCCGCCTGGTCGATGTCGACGTCGATCTGGTCGGCCGCCTTGTCGAGCCCGGCCTGGATGTCGGGCTGCTTGCCCGACTCGACCTGGTAGCCGAGGTCCTGCAGGGTCAGCTGGTAGGCACCGCCGTTGGGGCTGGCGGGCGTGGTGTTGCTGTACTCGTTCTGGGCGATCTGCACGAACGTCTGGAACATCGGGTCCTGGTCGACGTCGGGCGACGCGAGCGCGGCCTGGGTGGACGGCACGTTGTGGATCGCGTTGGAGAAGTCGACGACCGCCTGGGTGTCGGTGGTCAGGAACTGGACGAACCGCCAGGCGGCGTTCTGCTTCTCGCTCGTGCTCGCGATGCCGACGATCGTGCCGCTGATGTAGCCCTTGCCGTACTGGTCGGCCAGGTCGTCGGGCACGGGGAACGGCGCGACGCCGAAGTCGAGGTCGGGGGCGGCGTCCTTGATCATGCCGGCCCGCCACTCGCCGTCGATGGTCATGGCGACCTGCCCGGTCTGGAAGGCGTTCTTGGCGCCCCACTCGTCACCGAGGGTGGTGCGGAACTTCTCCAGGGCGGCATAGCCGCCGAGCGTGTCGACGAGCCCGCGCTGCCACTCGATCGCGGCCTTGATGCCCGGGTCGGCGGCGACGTTGGAGCTGCCGTCGGAGGCGAAGTAGGTCGGCGACCACTGGGCGGCGAAGTGCGTGATCGTGGACTCATAGAAGTGGTAGTCCGGCATGAAGCCGAGCCGGCTGAACCCGTCACCGGACCGCTCGGTCAGCTTCACCGCGTCGGCCTCGAGCTCCGACATCGTCTTCGGTGGGCCGGAGATCCCGGCCTCCTCGAACGCCTTCTTGTTGTAGTAGAGCCCGTAGGCGTCGGCCAGCAGCGGCAGCGCGCACTGGTTGCCCTCGAACTGGGTGTACTCCAGCTGGGGCGCCGTGAACGTCGTGGCCGGGTCGATGCCCGCCTTGTCGAGGAACGGCTGGAGGTCCACGAAGGCGTGGGAGCTGCAGAACTGCCCGACGTTGTCGGTCGTGAACGACGAGACCACGTCGGGGGCGTTGGGACCGCCGGCGCGCAGCGCCTGGTTGATCTTGTCGTCGGTGATCGCCGAGACGGACTTGACGTGGATGTTGGGGTTCGCGGCCTCGAACGCCTTGATCGTCGCGTCGATCGCCTTGACCTCACTCGGCGCGCTCCAGCCGTGCCAGAAGGTGATGGTGACCTCGGCATCGGGGTTGTCGGAGCTGCCGCCGCTCGTGCTGCCGAAGCAGCCGGCCGTGCCGAGCGCGATGGCCAGCCCTCCGACGAGGGCGGCGATCCTCCGCCCCGCGACGTGACGCGTCATGGTCTCCTCCTGGTGGTTGTGGTGTCCCGGGTCTGCTCGGGCGTTGCCGGGGGCGCGACGGTGTCGAAGACGCGGTCCCGGGTGGCGGCGAGCGCCACCTCGAGGGCGCCCCGCAGCACGGGTCGGTCGGTGACGGTGGTGAGCTCGATGGCGGTGCGGGTCAGCGTGCGCCGTTCGAGCTCCTCGGCGACGAGGTCGCGCAGCGGCTCACCTCCGGCGACCAGGACGCGGCCGGCGAGCACGACGACGGCGGGGTCGACGATCGTGACCATCGCGGCGATGCCGAGGGCGAACCGCTGGGCCAGCTCGGTGAGGAGCGCGCGGTGGTCCTGCCGGACGGCCGCGGCCACGGCCGCGTGCGGGCTGCCGGCCCGCAGCCCGTGGGACCTGGCCAGCGCGAGCACGGCGGGTCCACCGGCCAGCTCCTGGAAGCCGCCCGAGTCGGTCCGGCGCACGTCCCGCACGTCCGCACCCGGGAGGGGCAGGAACCCGACCTCGCCGGCGCCGCCGCTGGCTCCGGTGTGCAGGCGGCCGTCGATGATCAGGGCGGCTCCGAGGCCGGCGTCCGCCCAGAGCAGCATCGCGTCCTCGGCGCCGCGGGCCCGTCCCGAGGTGAGCTCGGCGATGGCGGCGAGGTTGACGTCGTTGTGGAGGTCGACCGGCCGCCGCACCTCGTCGGCGAGTCGGGCGAGCAGGTCGTCGGCGTGCCAGCCGGGCAGGTGGCGCGCATAGCGCAGCCGCCGTACGCGCGGGTCGAACGCCCCGGGGGTGCCGATCGTGACGTGGCCGAGGCGCCGGCGGGCGATGCCGGCCGACGTGCACGCCCCGTCCAGGGCATGGGCGACCGCGGCCACGGCGTCGAGGCCGGCGCTGCGGGGCGTCGGGAGCACGAACTCGCCGACCATGCGGCCGGTGATGTCGGCCACCGCGGCCTCGATCCGCGCCGAGGTCACGTCGAGCCCGGCGACATGGGCGGCGTCGGGGTTGACGGCATAGAGCTGCGCGCGCGGACCGGGACCGCCATGGGTGCTGCCACTGGTCACGACGAGCCCGGCCGCCTCGAGCCGGGCGAGCAGCTGGGAGGCGGTCGGCTTCGACAGGCCGGTGAGCTCGCCGATCCGCACGCGGGTGAGGGGCCCGTGCTCCAGGAGCAGGTCGAGCGCCGCTCGGTCGTTGATGCCGCGCAGGAGCCGCGGCGTGCCCGCCTTCACCACGTCGCTCCTCCCGCCTGCTTCGTCGGTCCGCGCACGAGGCTGAGCTGAGCGGCGGCCGCGATGATCGCGCCGCCCGTCATGTCGAGGGCCGGCTCGTCGGTCTGCCAGGCGCGGACGTCGTCGACCCAGCGGCTGCCCTGGCCGTCGTACGGCGTGAGGTCGGTCGTGCAGTGCACCATCCCGTCCTGGAACCCGCCGAGGCCGCCGGCGAAGTTGCCCTTCCCGTTGGGGCCGTTGACGACCGCCCCGTCGAGGAGGGGCGGCGTGCCGTCGGTGCTGCCGCGGAGGTTGGCGACCTGGTGCTGCGGGCAGCGGGGGAACCGGTCGCCGACGCCGACCATCGCGGACATGCCCCACGGGTTGGCGCCGAGCAGCCAGGAGCGCTGGTCGGAGGCGAAGCCCTGGAACCGCGAGGAGCCGGTCAGCCGCTCGAAGAGGGCCACCGAGGCGACCAGCCCGAAGGTGCGCGAGTCGACGTCGAACTCCGTGAGGTCCTGGCTGGCGCCGAACGGGTCGTCGGCCGCGCCGGCGATGCTCTCCTGGATCTGCCGGCGCAGGTCGGCGACGACCTCGTCGCGCGTGACGTCCAGGCGCGGGTGGGCGATCGTGCGCAGCGCGACGGCGACCGAGGTGTCGGCGAGGGCGCTGACGTCATAGAGGTTGAGCGTGTCGGAGGTGCTCATGTTGAGGTTCGCCCAGTGGGCGGCGGCCCTCAGGTAGCGGCCCGGCCCCTGGTGCAGCGCGTGCCGGGCCAGCGCGATCTCGGCGCCGCCGAGCGCCATGTCGTCGCGCCACGACGACTCGGGGTAGAACGCGTGCGGCAGGGCGGTGACCAGGGGGCGCGGCGGGTCGGCGGTGGCGGCGGCGTCGAACAGGGACTCGGCCTCGGCGAGCTCGCGGCGCGCGCGTGCCGGATGGGCGGCGGCGTCCGCCTGGGCGGCGAGCCCGAAGGCGGCGCTCACGCGGCCGGCGAGGTTGGGGCTGATCGGGGAGCCCGCAGGGGCGGCGTCGAAGACCGGGCGGCGCCGCACGAAGCGGTCGACCCTCCTGGTGTCGCCGTCGTCGGCCTGTGGCAGGCGCCACAGGTCGTGGTCGCCGGCGAAGGTGCCGGCACGGTTGCCCGAGCCGATCCCCACCTGGAGGTGCAGGGTGCCGGCCCGGCGGCTCCACATCTTCGCGAGCCAGCGCTCGCCGAACCTCGCCTCGGCCAGCAGGGCACTCGGCGCCCGGTCACCGAGCAGTCGGGCACTGGTGAACAGCAGCACGTCGTTGTAGGCCGCGGAGTGGGTGAACTTGAGGTAGTCGCCCGCGTCGGCCCAGCCACCCTCGACGTCGACGGGCCCGCCGGTGCGATGCAGGTCCCGGTCGGTGATGAGGTCCTCGCCCCTGACCATGCGCGGCCAGCGGAAGACCGAGGCCCGGCGGTCGCGCAGGTGGGCCGGCCTGCGGTCCAGGTCGCCGGCGATGACGTCCACGCCGTCGCGCTGGGCCTGGTCGAAGGCCACTCCCTTGTCGAGCAGCTCGCCCCAGAGCTGCTGCGGGTCGATGACGGCGATCTCGGGCGAGGTGACGCTGACGTCACCGCTGACGACGAGCCGGAAGCTGCCGGGTGTCTGGAGGTCGACGAGATCGAGGCGGTAGACGGCCGGGAAGGCGGCGTTCCACGAGCCCGAGGACCGGGCCGGCAGCACGCCGGAGAGCACGGTGCCGCCGCCCGAGTCCTGGACCTCCCAGGTGCCGTCGACCTCGGACGGGGCCATGAGCACGACCAGCTTGTGCTCGGACGGCAGATAGCCCTGCTGGTTGACCCGGATCTCGGCGGCCACGGCGCCGTGGGCCTCGCTCCCCACGGCGCCGGAGGCCGGGACGGAGCTGCCCAGCACGGCGAGCGTCCCGACGACGATGCCTGCCGCTGTTCGCCTCATGATGCCCCCGCGGAGTCAGTTAGGTAACCTTCCTAACTGACGATAGGCGCGTCGGTCGGAGTTCGGCAAGACCCTCGGTCAGCCGGACGTGGCGACGCGGCCGCGCTCGATCCACGACCGGAGCTGGTCATAGACGGCCGGATGGTTGAGCAGGTCGAAGTGGTGCAGGCCCCCGAAGTGCGCGCCGTTCTCGGCCGGGAAGGGCACATGCCGGTCCTCTCCGCGACCCTGCGCACTCGCGAGGTGGACGAAGAGGTCGCCGAGCCAGGCCGTGCTCGGGTGCTCGGGGTCGCGCGCGAGGGTGGCGGCAACGACGTAGTAGCTCGCCTGCGGGAGGAACGGGACCTCCTCCAGGAGCGGCGCGTCGTCGTGGAGGCACGCGCCATAGCGCAGGTCCTTGATGCCGGCACTGCGCGAGTCGAGGAGCCGTGCGACGGCCCGGGCCTCGGGCAGCAGCTCCAGCGTGTCGACGGCGGCCTCGACCCCCCGCTCGAGACGGGCGCCCAGGTGGGGTGAGCCCAGACAGAAGACGTGGCGCACGGCGAGCGGCCACGCGTGGCCGCTCTCGGAGCCGGTGTGGCAGGCGCCGCGGATCACCAGGCCGCCCATCGAGTGGCCCACGAGGACGAGCTCCTCGACGGGGACCGGCCAGGCGGCCACCACGCGCTCGAGGAGCTCGGCGAGCTCCCGCGCGTTGTCGGTCACGCAGCGCCCGCTGTTGTAGCGGAGGAAGAGCGGCGTGATGCCCAGGTCGCGCTGGAGCCGGGACCCGTAGGTGACGCCGGGCTCGCCGTGCCGGCGCTCGGCTCCGAGCGCCCACGACTCCTCGCTCTCGCAGAGGCCGTGCACGAACACCGCCAGGCTCCCCGTCGTCTCGGGGCAGCTGGCGAGGACGCCCTCGGGGGTCGCCGTCACGGCACCGCCCTCGGAGAACAGGGTCATCGGGAGGGCCAGCGGTCCGTAGGAGCCGAGCACCCGGTCGCCCCACAGCCCGTTCACCGCGCCGAGCGCGCGGCGACCGGCGGGCGCCGCCGACAGCGCGGGGGCGTCGTCCCGGGTCCGGGCCGCGACCGCCGCGGCACCCAGTCGCGGGATGACGACGTGCGCGAGCCGCGTCGCGCCGTACGACGTCGCCGCGATCGCGTCGTGCGCGACCCGCACCGGTCCGGCCGACGGGGGCAGCGCACCGAAGACCCGCCCCGCGATGGCGCCGTGCAGGTCACGCGCACCGCGCACCGCCTGGCCGAGGGCATCGCCGAGGAGTGCGCCACCGGCGCGGACCTCGTCCCTCGTGACCATCGTGCTCGCTCCCTCTCCCTGCCAGGGTGAACCACGCGCCGCGGTCGGGCAACCCGCGGACCGTCCTGCGGGCGATAGCGTGGCCCGCATGCCGGGACCGTCGGGGTTCACCTATGTGCGGCGCGGGGACGACGTCGTCATCAGCCACCACGGGCGCGCCGCCACGACCCTCCGGGGTCGCCGGGCCCTCGACTTCCTGGAGGACGTCGAGGTCGAGGATCCCCAGGAGCTGATGGCCCGCCTGACCGGCAACTACCGCCGCGGCAACGAGCGCCGGGCTCGCAACCACCCTCGCAACCGAAGCCAGGAGCCGTCATGACCGAAGGCAGGCCGCCCTACCCCCCGTTCACCGCCGAGACCGCGGCACAGAAGGTCCAGGCGGCCGAGGACGCCTGGAACAGCCGCGACCCCGAGCGCGTGTCGCTCGCCTACACCCCCGACTCGGTCTGGCGGAACCGCGACAGCTTCGTCCATGGGCGCGAGCAGATCGTGGCGTTCCTGACGGCCAAGTGGGAGCGCGAGCTGGACTACGCCCTGCGCAAGAGCCTGTGGGCCTTCCACGACAACCGGATCGCGGTGCGCTTCCAGTACGAGTGCCACGACCGCGACGGCCAGTGGTGGCGCAGCTATGGCAACGAGCTCTGGGAGTTCGACGAGCTCGGGCTGATGCGCCGGCGTGAGGCGAGCATCAACGACGTGGCGATCGCCGAGGCGGACCGGCGCATCGTCGGCGCCAGGTCCGAGGACGAGCGGGGCGCCGACATCCCGCTGCGCTAGTCAGCGCCCGCGAGCCGCCCGCTTGGCCTCTGCCGCCTCGCGCTGCTCCACGAAGCGCGTCGCCTGGTCGTCCAGCTCGGCGAGCGCGGCGACCAGCTCCTCCCGTGCCTTCTCGCCCTCGGCGTCCAGTCCCTCGAGCTCGAGCAGCCGCCACTGCCGGACCAGCGGCATGACGATGTCGTCGTGGTGGATGCGCAGGTCATAGATGCCGGCCCTCGCCATCAGCACGGCCTTGCGGGCGAAACCGGGGATCACGGCCCCGGGCATCTGGAACCCGACGACCTCGTCGGTGATCGCGCGCATCGTCGGCCCGGGCGCGATCTGCAGCGCCGCGTCGACGATGTTGCGATAGAAGATCATGTGCAGGTTCTCGTCCTTCGCCACCCGGCTGAGCAGGCGGTCGGCGACGGGGTCCTCGGTGAACCTCCCGGTGTTGCGATGGGAGACCCGGGTCGCGAGCTCCTGGAACGACACATAGGCGCAGACGTGGAGCAGCGGCTTGTCGCCCGAGTCATAGCCCGTCTGCATCGTCTGCATCCGCGCCCGCTCGAGCTCGTCGGGGTCGACGCCGCGCGTGACCAGGAGATAGTCGCGGATGCAGAAGGCGTGCCGCCCCTCCTCGGCCGTCCAGCGGTGCACCCACTCGCCCCAGGCATGGTCGCGGCCGAACGCCCGCTCGACCTCCCGGTGATAGCTGGGCAGGTTGTCCTCGGTGAGGAGGTTGACCTCCAGCGCGGTGCGCGCGATCGGCGAGAGCCGGGACTGCTCGACCGACCACGGCTCGCCGTCGAGGAGGGCGAAGTTCCGGCCGTCGGCCCACGGGACGTAGTCGTGGGGCATCCACTCCTGCGCCACCCCGAGGTGCCGGTTGAGGTTGTCCTCCACGGTCGGTGCCAGCTCCTCCAGGAGCGCCTGGGTGTCCATGCCCCTGGGTAGCACCTCAGAGGGCCAGAGGGATAGACCCGGACCACGTCGTGACAATCCCAGGTGTGTGGTGGAGCCGGGTCCGCGCGACGATTCCGCGCCGGAGGGACCGGTCACGCTAGACTGGTGCCACTAGGACTGCCCGGTCTTGCCTCGGTCCTGATGGTGTGTTGCAGCCCCGCACACGGGTGCTCCACTCCGGCCCCCCAGTGACGAGACCGCTCGTCACGGCTGTGGTGAGACATCCACACAGTGAGCGAACCCCCTTGACCTCCTTCACCGATCTCGGTGTCCCGGCTCGGCTCGACGCCGTCCTGGCCACGCGAGGCATCACCCTCCCCACTCCCATCCAGGCCGCGACGCTGCCCGACTCGCTGGCCGGCCGCGACGTCCTCGGTCGCGGACGCACCGGCTCCGGCAAGACCTACGCGTTCCTGGTCCCGGTCGTCGCCCGCCTGGCCGCGTCGGGTGCGCGCCCCGTGGCCCGCCGACCGCGCGCCCTGATCCTCGCGCCGACCCGCGAGCTGGTCGCCCAGATCGAGCGGGCACTCGCGCCGCTGGCGACCGCCGCCGGCCTGCGCTCGCGCGCCGTGTTCGGTGGCGTGGGCCAGCACCCGCAGGTCCAGGCGCTTCGTGCCGGCGTGGACATCGTCGTCGCGACCCCGGGGCGGCTCGAGGACCTGATCGGCCAGGGCGCCTGCCACCTCGACGCGATCGAGGTCACCGTCCTCGACGAGGCGGACCACATGTCCGACCTCGGCTTCCTGCCGGCCGTGCGCCGGCTGCTCGACGCGACGCCGAGGGGCAGCCAGCGGCTGCTGTTCTCGGCCACGCTCGACAAGGCCGTCAACGTGCTCGTCAGGAGCTACCTCGCGGACCCCGTGGTCCACGAGGCCGACTCGGCCGTCTCGCCGGTGTCCGCGATGGACCACCACGTCCTGCACATCGCCCGCGAGCAGCGGGTCCCGGTGCTGGTCGACCTGGCCAGCGCCCCGGGGCGCACGGTGGTCTTCACCCGCACCAAGCGAGGCGCCAAGGCGCTGGCGCGCCAGCTCAACCAGCGCGGGGTGCCCGCCGTCGAGCTGCACGGCAACCTCGGCCAGGCCGCCCGAACCCGCAACATGGACGCGTTCCAGTCGGGTCGGGCGACCACGCTCGTCGCCACCGACATCGCGGCCCGGGGCATCCACGTCGACGACGTCGCCCTCGTCGTGCACGCCGATCCGCCGGCCGAGCACAAGGCCTATCTGCACCGTTCGGGCCGCACGGCGCGCGCCGGGGCCTCCGGCACCGTGGTCACCTTGATGACCGACCACCAGGTGGACGACATGCGTGCCCTGACCCGCGCCGCGGGGATCCGGCCGAGGACGACCAAGGTGCCCGGTCCGGGGCACGAGATCCTGCGCGTCCTGGCGCCGGGTGAGCGCGTCCTGGTCACCGGCGGACTGCCGGTGGCCCCGCCGGCGGCCACGAGCGGTGGCAGTGGCGGCGGCGGGCGCGGGTCGACCCGGACCGGTGGTGGCCGCGGCCGCGGTCGCTCCGGGACCGCGAAGACGGGGAGCGGCTCCGGGTCGGCCGCCGCAGGCGGAGGAGGCTCGCGGTCGCGACGTCCCCGGCGCCGCACGGGTCCGCAGGGTCAGTCGGGCGGGGCGCCCACCCACAGTGCCGCGAGGTTCAGCGCCGGCCGCTGAGCCCACCGCTGAACGGTTCCCGCGGCTTCGCGCGCGACGTGCGCCGCGCCACGCGGTGGCACGATGGGCCGATGGCCACCCACGCTGAGCTCGCGGACCTCCGTCGGCAGGCGCTCGGGCGCGTGGCCGAGCTGACCGGCGACTTCGACACGGTGGTGGCGTCGTCCCGTGACACCAACGCCGACGACGAGCACGACCCCGAGGGCGCGACGATCGCCTTCGAGCGGTCGCAGGTCGCGGCGCTGGTCGCGCAGGCTCGACGTCACCTGGCCGAGGTCGACGCGGCGATCCAGCGGCTGGAGGACGGCGACTACGGCACCTGCGTGCGGTGCGGCGAGCCCATCCCTGCCGCTCGGCTCGAGGCGAGGCCGAGCGCAGCCACCTGCATCGGCTGCGCGTCCAGCGAGCGCTGACCGTCCTCGGTCAGCCCCGGTCGCCGGACCGCAGGTCGGCGGACACACCGTAGGCGCGTGGGCGGAAGTGCAGCACGGGGTCGTCGGAGAGCTCGATGCCGTCGACGACGCGCGTCGGGTCGAAGACCACGATCCCACCGCTCGCCTCCGGGTCCTCGGCGGGTGCGGTGACGTCGAGCCGTCCCGCGGAGAAGGTGCGGTCGCCGCGCCACAGCGACATCGGGTCGTGCGGGTCGTCGCCCCCCGCCGCGGTCGTCACCCGGAGGTCATAGGACGCGGGACCCGCCGCCAGCCGCGCCTCGATCTCGTCGGCGAGCCGGTCCTTGCCGGTGAAGGTGCCGGCAGGCCGGTCGCTCTCCCTCGCCAGGGGGACGAGCGTGTAGCGGACCCAGGTCCCGGCGCCCGACTCGTCCAGCCAGCGATAGGCGTGGATGGGGAAGTAGGTCGCCTCCGCATAGCTGCGCGGTGGGGCGAGTGCCTTGGCGCGCGCGTTGGCGACCAGGGCCAGCGCCGTGCTCGGCCTGGTCGCCAGGAACACCGGGAGTCGCCACGGGCTGGAGGTCGCCTCGAGCAGCTTGACGAAGTCCTCTCCGGACCGCACGGGGAACCTCGGGGCGGTCTGCCCGAGCAGGTCCGTCGCGGTCCCGTCGGGCAGCGTGAACGAGACGGCCATGCCACGCACGTCGGGCCGGTCGTCGCCCCCGAACGGGAAGCCTGCGCCGTTGGACCAGCGGACGAGGGCCGACACCGGCTCGCCCCGGAGGTGGCCCGCGCGGCAGAGCGCCGCAGCCTCCGGGGTGGCGGTGAACGTGGCGTCATAGAAGCGACCCTTGGAGTGCAGGACGCGGAACCCCTTCTCGGACCTCGTCGCGCCCTGGATCCGCATGATCGCCGCTTCCGGACTCAGCATGGTCGTCAACGCTAGGCGGCCCGAGGTCTCCGGGGAAGTCCCCTGTCACGCGCGGACACAGGGTCGGGGAGCAGCAGGGCGCTGTCCCCGAACTCGTGCCACAGGTAGTCGCCGGCGACCGCGGCGTCGTACGCCGTCTGCGTGAGCCCAGGCCCGGCGACGGCCTCGACGAGGAGCAGGTGCGAGGCCTGCGGGTCGTGCCACCCGGTGACCAGGCCGGTGACGACCTGGGGTGGCCGCGCCGGCGTGACGACGCGGTCGGTCCACCCGGAGGCGGCCACGACCCGTCCGGCGCGGTCGACGGCGGACTCGAGGGCGCGGGTGACGGTGGTCCCGACGGCGACGATCCGTCCGCCGCCCGCGCGGACCGCGTTGACGATCCGCGCCGTCGCCTCGGGCACCTCGAAGCGCTCGGGCTGCGGGCCCTCGCCGGCCTCCTGCGAGGACACCCCCGTGTGCAGGGTGACCGGGGCGACGGCGATGCCGCGCGAGACGAGCCGCGCCACGAGCGGGGCGGTGAACGGACGCGCGGCCGAGGGCATCTCGGCGCTGCCGGGGCGGGTGGCGAAGACGGTCTGGTAGGCCTCCAGGGGGTAGGCGCGGTCCAGGTAGCCATAGGCGATCGGACGCCCCCGCGCCGCGAGCTCCTCGGTGAGCGGGCCGTGGACCGTCGCCCGCCACAGCCGGTTGCCGACCCCTGAGGGGGACGAGCGCCAGGGGTAGGCCTCGACGAGCTCGACGGCCACGCCGCCCGCGTCGACCCGGTCCCCGGGCTCGGCGTCGAGGACCGCCCGCGCCGCGAGGGGAGCGGTCCGGAGCTCGACGACCCAGCTGCCGTCGTCGAGGGGAGTGGCCAGGTGCAGCACGACCGGGCCGCGGCCACGCAGCACGGCGTCGAGCTGCCCGGCGACGGTCGCCGAGTCGTTGACCACGACCAGGTCCCCCGGCAGCAGGTGGTCGGGCAGGTCGTGGAAGCGCGTGTGGGTGACGCCGTCCGCTCCGGCGACGAGCAGCCCCACGTCGTCGCGACGAAGCCCACGGTCCTCGGCCGGAGCAGACGCGAACGCCCCCTGAGGAGCCCGGAAGCGCGTGGTCGGGTGCTCGGCGAGGAGGCTCACCGGGCACCCGCCAGGGACGCGGTCGTGATCTCGGCGGCGCGGTGGCGGCCGGACGCCGGACGCCGCTGCACGAGCGCCAGCAGGCGTGGGACCACCGTGCCGGGGAGCGGACGGTCGCTGATGTCCTCGCCCGGGAACGCCGCCTGGTGCATCTCGGTGCGCATGTCGCCCGGGTCCACGGCATAGGCGGCGATCTCGGGGTTCTCGGCGGCGAAGGTGAGCGTGATGTGGTCGAGGGCGGCCTTGGATGCTCCGTAGAGTCCCCAGCCCTCATAGTGCTCGACCGCCGCGTCGGACGAGATCGACAGCAGCACACCACCGCTGGACCGCAGCAGCGGGAGCAGCTCGCCGGTCAGCACCAGAGGCGCGCCGATGTTGGTCCGCCAGACCTGCTGCAGCTGGTCGATCGTGACGGCGTCCAGCGGGGGCAGGGGCGTGGGCCCGAGGGTGCTCGCGTTGTGGACGAGGAGGTCGAGCCGGCCGCGCCGCTCCAGCTCGGCGCGCAGGGCGGCCCGGTGGGTGGCGTCGGTGATGTCGCCGGCGATGGCGACGATGTTGGGATCGGCGAGGTCGGTGAGACGGTCGCCGCGGCGGGCGTCGGTCACGACGACCCAGCCCTGGTGGGCGAGGCTCAGGACGAGCTCGCGTCCCAGGCCCGCGGAGCCGCCGGTGACGAGGGCCACCCGGAGGGCGTTGTCGTTGATGTCGTTGGTCATGTCTGTCATTCTTCAAGTTGAAGTGAACTTGAGTTCAAGAGCAGGCGGTGACGAACCCGTGAACACCCATGACGTGCTCACCATCTCCGAGGTGGCCGACCGCAGCGGCTTCGCGGCGTCGACACTGCGCTACTACGAGACCCAGGGCCTCATCGAGGCCGAGCGGTCCCCGGGCGGGCGACGCTGCTATGAGCGCGGGGTGCTGCGCCGACTGGCCTTCATCCGTGCCGCGAGCAACGTCGGCCTCACCCTGGAGGAGATCCGCGAGGAGCTGGCCCGACTGCCCAGCGGGCGCACGCCCACCCGTGCGGACTGGCAGCGCATCTCCCGGCACTGGAAGGCGAGGCTCGACGAGCAGATGCAAGCGCTCCAGCGGCTCCGCGACGGTCTCGACTCGTGCATCGGCTGCGGCTGCCTGTCACTCCAGCGGTGCAGCATCTCCAACCCCGGCGACGTGGCGGCCACCACCGGCGACTCCCCCGGCGCCGCCTACCTCCCCCGGGCCCTTCGCCGCCCCCATCGCGTCCGCTGACGGAGGGGTCGGGCTCACCGGAGCCTCCTCCTAGAGTGGCGTGGTGGAGACCATCGACGACGAGCCGGTCCTGGACCGACCGTCGGTGACCGACGTCGAGTCGTTCTTCGGGGCCGCGGCCCCGGACACGAGGGCGGTCTGGCTCCGCCTGACCCGCAAGGGCGTCGAGCCGGCCTCCCTGACCGCCGACGAGCTGGTCGACGTGGGCCTCTGTTTCGGCTGGGTCTCGGCCGTACGGCGCTCCGGCGACGGCTCGACCTACCTCCAGCGCTACACCCGCCGCCGGCCCGGGTCGAAGTGGTCGCGACTCAACATCGCCAAGGTCGAACGGCTCACCGCGGAGGGTCGGATGCGCCCCGGCGGCATCGCCGAGGTCGAGGCCGCACGTGCGGACGGGCGCTGGGACAACCCCTGGACCTGAGCCGTGGGCACGGGCGCGGTGTCAGGCGCCGAAGGTCCCGGCCCGGATCTGCTCGGCGATCGACGCCGCGATCTCGTTGGCGGACTCCATGTCCGCGGCGCGGACGTCGGCGTGCGTCCTGCCGATCGAGCCGCGCACGATCTCCCGGACGAGGACCCGCCAGCGTCCCCGGAAGAACAGCTTGTGGACGATGAGCCCGGTGATGCCGAGGTTCCCCGGCACCTCCGAGAGCCACGTCAGCGGGCCCGAGGTCGGCGTCACCTCCTTGAGGCCACCCACGGGCAGCGCCTCGATCAGGAACGCCTGGCCCGACGGGCTCGTCGCTCCGTCACGGTAGGCAAAGGCCATGCCAGCGATTCTGGCATCGCGGTCGGTCCGGCCGACGGGCGGGACGCCGACGAGGACATCGACCCTGGGCCCGGGGACCTTGGTCCCTTGTCGGGCAGGTCGTCCCCTCACGAGCGTGGGATCACAGGCATCTCGTGCCCGAAGGGGGGAGGTCATGCGACTTCCGGTCGCCGTCACGCTCGTTGTCACCGCCACGCTGGCCCTGCCCGCGGTGGGAGCCCCTGACGTCGGGGCCGCCGACGCCGGCGTCCCCCGTGCCGGCGTCCCCGGCCCGGGCACGCTGGTTGCGGACAGGATCGACCTGGGCAGCCTCGCAGGGCGTGACAGCGAGGCCGTCGCGGTGAGCCACGGCCTCGTGGCCGGAGACTCGGTGGGCCCGGAGGGTCGGTGGCACGCCGTCGCCTTCGACCTCACCCGGCCCCGACGTGGGATGCAGGATCTCGGCCGGCTCGGCGACGTCGGTGACACCTGGGCGACCGACACCGATGGCCGCCTGGTGGTGGGCTACTCCACGAGCCGCCAGTTCGGGCCCCGCAGCTGGGTGGTCGACACGCATGCCGACCACCCGCAGATGGTCGCCGTCGGGACTCTGGGCAAGGGGCTGCGGAACCACTTCTACCGTGGGCCTGCCGTGGCGGACGGGGTCGTGGTCGGGATGCGGAGGTTCGGGCAGGAACGCATCAACCATGCCTTCCTCTACGACGCGACGGTGTCACATCCGCGCCCCGTCGACCTCGGCACGCTCGGGGGACCGGGCAGCACCGCCGTCGCCATCGCGGACGGGCTGGTCGTCGGTGTCAGCCTGCTGTCCGCCGCCGACCAGAAGACGCACGTCTTCGCCTACGACCTCGACGCGGCCTCGCCTCAGATGGTGGACCTCACCCCGGGTCCGCAGTCGGCGCACGTGGTGGGGACCTCGCACGGGCTCGTCCTCGTCGAGCGGGGGAACGAGACCTTCGTCGTGGACGCGCGAGCGACACCGCCCGCCGAGGTCGCGCTCGGCGACGGGGCGACCTGGGTGCCCGCGGCGATCGACGAGGGCGTGGCTGTCGGTCACGGATCCGGCTCCGAGGCCCCACGCATCGCGTTCGACCTGACCCGGCAGCCTCCGGCGGAGGTCGCGCTCGGATCCCTCGGGATCCCGGGCTGGGACGGGTCGTCGGGGCTGTCCTGGGCGTCGGACGTGGACGGCGGGCTGGTGGTCGGGTCGGAGCAGGTGCTGCTCGAGTATCGCGCCTTTGCCTCCGACGTGGCGGCCGTCCTCGCCGGCACCGCGGAGGTCGGCGACGTCGCGGACCTGGGATCCGGGCTGGAGCGCACCGACGTCTGGGACGTGGAGGGCCAGATCGCCGTGGGAGTGGGGTGGTCCTTCGGCCACCCGGACCGTGGCCGGGCCTATGCCTGGACGATCCACCGGACCACCGGGGCGGTGGTGTCGATGGACGCGACCCCGGTCGACATCGAGGAGTCCGACGGTCGGGCCGCGGTGACGCTGGTCCGGACAGGTGACCTGACCTCCCCCTCCACCGTGGAGCTCCGTCCACGCTGGGTCGGGCAGTCCTCGGCCTACGGCGTGGTCGACTTCCCGCGTGAGTCCCAGACCGTGACCTTCGCCGCCGGGCAGAGCAGCGCGGTCGCGACCGTCCCCGTCACCGACGAGCGAGTGCCGGAGCAGCTCGAGCAGTTCGGTGTCGAGATCGTGAGCGCGACCGGCGCGGACGTCGGTGTCCCGTCGGCAACCATCGTCCGGATCGCGCCGAACGACCAGGTCGTCGACGCGAAGGTCCGCCGCATCGACCAGGCGGTGTTCACCGGCGGCGGCATCATCGGGGGTGATCCCGCCGACCAGACCGTGCAGACCTCGCTGCGACCGGGAACGAGGACCACCTTCTATGTGCGGGTCCTGAACGACGTGCTGGGAGCCAAGCGGCAGGTCCGTCTCTCGAGCACCGTCGGGGCCCCCCTGGTGGCTCGGTTCCTGTATGCGGGCACCGACGTCACCGACCAGGTCACCTCCGTCGACGGCTGGGGGATCGGGCTGAGGCCCGGTCAGTACGTCGAGCTCACCGTGCGGGTCTCGGTCCCCGCCGACACCGCGGCCGGCACCACGGCCATGGTCGACGTGGGAGGGGCTCTGGCCGAGGACCCGACGGCGGCGGACGCCGTGCACCTGAGCATCCAGGTCCCGTGACCGCTCCCTCGGCACGGGTGGAGGAGGAACCATGACCGACAGGACTCGGGCGACCAGACTGACCGCGGCCGGCGTCACCTGCTGGGTGCTCCTCGGGCCGGCGTCCTCGGGCGGCCCGGCGGGAGCCGAGGCCGCGGGGTCCACGACAGGCCGATCGACGGTGACCGTGAGCGTCGGCGAGCTCGAGACGATCGCGACGGAAGGGGCCGGCAGCGGGCTCCTCACGGCCGAGCTCCTGTCGGACGGTCGGGGCCACGTGGCATTCGTCTGGAAGACGTCGTACCGCCCCATCCGTGCGGTGCGGCGCACCGCCGCAGGCGGCTGGCTCCGGCCCGTCAACCTCGGCGAGGGCTCGTGGCCGGATGCGGCGATGGCCTCCGGTGGCCGGCTCGTCGTCACCTGGTGGCGCAACGACCGCCGCGAGGTGGTGACTCGCCGGTCGACCGCCCACGGGTGGGAGCCGACGGCGGTCCTCTACGCGACGCCGCGAGGCTCCAACCGTCGGGCCTCGAACCCCTCGGTGGCGGTGAACCCCGCCGGGGACGCGTTCGTGAGCTGGTGGAGCGGGACGGCCTACGACTTCTTCGACCGAGGTGCGCCGAGCACGGCTCCTGCGCCGGCACGACGCTCCTCGAAGACCCGTCGAGGGATGCGCGCAGCGGTCCGCCCGCACGACGGTGACTGGAGTGCGGCCGAGTGGATGGTGCTGCACGGGGGCCTCCATGGGATGTTCGTGGACGCGGCGGGCCGACCGGTCGTGCTCAGGAGGTCCGGGGACGCGCTGTCGGTCTGGACCCGGGTCGGCAAGGGCGCCTGGAAGGGCGGACCGGGCGTGGATCTGGAGGGCAGCCCGATAGCGGGGGCTGTGCGGAACCCTCGGGGTGACGTCGTGGTGACGGCCAGCCCGGTCGCTCCGAACACCGACGACGACACGAGCCTGGTCCAGGTCATCCGGAAGGAGGCGGACGGGGGGTGGTTCCCGGCGGTCACCGTGGCCCTCGCCGAGGCTCGGTGGGATCCGGACCACGTCGTCATCGATGGTGCAGGACGAGCCAGCATCCTCTTCGTGACCGACAAGCTGCCGGCCCTCGTGTCCAGCAACGTCCAGGGTGAGTGGTCCTCCCCACTGCGGTTCACCGCGCACGGGCACCGCGTCACCGCGCTGCGCCTGGCCTGCGGGCCGAAGGGGGCCCTGGCGGCGGTCTGGCGCGAGGCCAAGGGGCAGCTCTGGGCGGTCTACCGGGCGGGGGCGCACGCAGCCTGGTCGGACCCTGTGCAGGTCAGCCGTGCCGCCGACCCGGGTGAGGGCGTGATCCGACCGGACGTGACCTCCGCCGGCGGCGGAGCCTTCCTGGTGAGCTGGATCAGCAGCGACGGCAACACCGACTTCTTCCTCGGCCGCAGCATCGGCCCGACGGACTGACGCGCCCCGGCCGCGGGCCTCAGAGGCGGACGACCATCTTGCCGGTGTTCTCGCCGCGCAGGACGCCGAGGAACGCGTCGACCGCGTTCTCGATGCCGTCGACCGACGTCTCCCGGAGCGTCAGGGTGCCGTCGGCGAGCCAGCCGGCCGCGCGGGCGGCGTACTCGCTCGCCAGGTCGAAGTGGTCGCCGACCAGGAACCCCTCGATGCGTCCGCGGGTCTGGATCAGGCGCGCCAGGTTGCGCGGTCCGGGCGCCGGCTCGGTGTCGTTGTAGACCGAGATCATCCCGCACACCGCGACGCGACCGTGGACGCGGAGCGAGCCGATGGCGGCCTCGAGGTGGTCGCCGCCCACGTTGTCGAAGTAGACGTCGATGCCGTCGGGCGCCGCCTCGCGCAGCTGTGCCGACACGGGGCCGTTCTTGTAGGAGAAGGCCGCGTCGAAGCCCAGGTCCTCCACGACGTGCCGCACCTTCTCGGCGGAGCCGGCACTGCCGATCACCCGGGAGGCGCCGAGCGCCTTGGCCACCTGGCCCACCGCGCCGCCCACCGCGCCGGCCGCGCCGGAGACGAACACGACGTCGCCCTCCCGGAGGGCGGCCACGCGGGTGAGCCCGGCATAGGCCGTCAACCCGGTCATCCCGAGCACGCTGAGGTAGGAGGACGCCGGTGCGGCCTCCGCGTCGACCACCCGGGCGCCGGATGCGTCGAGGACGGCGACCTCGCGCCAGCCCAGCCCGTGCAGCACGTGGTCACCGGCGGCGAACCCCTCGGCCCGCGACTCCTCCACGACCCCGACCGCCCCACCCTGCATCGCCTCGCCGAGCGCGAAGGGAGCGGCGTAGGACTTGGCGGCGCTCATCCGACCGCGCATGTAGGGGTCGACCGACATCACCACGTTGCGCACCCGGATCTGTCCGTCGCCCAGCACCGGCACCTCGCTCTCGACGAGCTCGAAGTCGTCGTGGGTCGGCCAGCCGACCGGGCGGGACACGAGCCGGACCTCGCGGGGCGCGGCCGGAGAAGGAGCAGGAGTGGTCATGGGAAGCGGTGCCTCTCGTCGACGTCGGGTCTCTCCTGGGCCAACCAGCCCCGAGGGCCGCGTCTTCCCGGTGCGCGACGTGACCTCGGCCTCGGTGCTGGGACGCGCTCAGACGCGGACGACCACACGGCCCCGGGCGGCGCCGCCCGTGAGATGGTCGATGGCGTCGCAGACCCGCTCGAGCGGGAACACCTCGTCGTCCACGACCGGCCGGATCCGACCCTGCTCCAGCAGGTGGACGAGGGTGGCCCAGTTCTCCTCCCGCGGCGGCGTCGAGCGGATGACCGGGAGCTGCTCGGTGAAGGGAGCTCGCGCCATCAGGGGGAGCATCCGGCCGAGGCTGCCGAGGACGCGGTGCCCCGAGCGCCCGTACTGGTCATGGCCGACGAGCACGAAGGTCCCGTCCGGCTCGAGCGCCCGTCGTACGGCGGAGAAGGGCGCCTGCGACACGATGTCGAAGACCATGTCCCACCGCCGGCCGAGCGTGGTGAAGTCCTCCCGGGTGTAGTCGAGGACCTCGTCGGCCCCGAGCTCGCGCAGCAGGTCGAGCTTGTCCGCGTGGTCCACTGCCGTCACCTGAGCACCGAACACCCGGGCCAGCTGCACGGCCCACACCCCGACCGCGCCACCGGCGCCGTTGACCAGCACCCGTTGTCCCGACCGGACCCGGCCCTGGTCGCGCAGGTTGACGAGCGCGATGAGGGCCGCGGTGGGAGTGGCGGCGGCCTCCTCGAACGAGAGAGCAGCGGGGATCGGGGCGAGCAGCGACTCGTCGGCCACGGCGAGCTCGGCGAACGCGCCCGCGTTGGCCCACTGGTTCGTCCGGGTCACCTCGCCGAACACCCGGTCGCCCAAGGCGAGGCGCTCGGCGCCGACGCCCAGACCGACGACCTCGCCGGCGAGGTCGGTGCCGGGGATCGGCTGCTTCGGCGCGCGGATCCCCGAGCTCATCGCCCGCAGGACATAGGGGACCCCGTGCACGGCGTGCCACACGTCCGCGTGCACCGAGGTGGCCCGGACGCGGACGAGCACCTGGCCCGGCGCCGGCTCGGGTGCGGGCACGTCGCGCAGCCGCAGCACGTCGCGGTGAGGGCCGTACTCCTGCTGGACGATCGCGCGCATGGGGCCTCCTCCGGTCAGGCTAGCGGGGCCCGGAGATGCTCGCGACCGGCGGCGAAATCAACTCGTTAAGATGTCAGACAACCTATTGACGAGTCGCCATGCACGCTCCTACTGTCGGTCTGACGAAGGGGTGCGCGATGAGTCGAGCCGTCGTGATCCGCAAGCGGGACACGAAGAACTTCATGGAAGGCGCCGAGCACTGCCGCGAGTACGTCCGCGACAGCTATCTCTGGTTCGGAGTGTCCGTCGTCCCCCCTGGTCAGCGCGGCGAGGTCGACACCGGGCACGCCGACTCGGAGGAGATCTTCTTCTGCGCCACCGGCCACGTCCTCGTCTGCGACGGCGAGGTCCACTACGAGCTCGAGGCCGGCGACGCCCTCGTCATCCCACCCGAGCTCCCGCACACGATCGTCAACATCGGGGAGGTTCCCGCGACGGTCGTCTGGGCCGGAGCCCCCGGTGAGTGACCGGTCCGCCCTGCTGATCGGGCTCGACCTCGGCACGACCGCGCTCAAGTGCGCGGCCTACACCGTCGACGGCGACCTCGTCGCGAGCAGCACCCGCGAGTACTCCCTCCTCACCCCCGCGGCCGACGTGGTCGAGATGGCGCCGTCGACCTACTGGAGCGAGTACGTCGAGGCGGTGCACGAGCTCCTCGCCCATCCCGAGGTCGAGGCCTCGCGGGTGAGGGCGATCGGCATCTCCGCCCAGGGCGAGACCCTCATCCCGGTGCAGCGCGACGGGTCCCCCGCGCGCAACGCCATCGTCTGGCTGGACTCGCGGGCGCTCGCGGAGTCCGACGAGCTGGCCGGCCGCTTCCCCGAGCAGCACCTCTATGAGGTCACCGGCCAGCCGAGCATGATGCCCACCTGGCCGGCGGCCAAGGTGCTCTGGATCGCCCGGCACGAGCCCGACGTCTTCGAGCGCACCGACAAGTTCCTGCTGATCGAGGACTTCTTCCTCGGCCGGATGACCGGCGAGGCCGTCGCCGAGGGATCGCTGCTCACCTCCACCTGCTACTGGGACTTCCGCACCCGCGCCTACTGGCCCGAGATGCTGTCGGTGCTGGGCATCGACGAGGACCGTCTCCCCCCGATCGTCGAGCCGGGCGAGGCCGTCGGCACGCTGCTCCCGGCCGTCGCGGCCGAGCTCGGCCTGCCGGAGTCCGTCGTGGTCTGTGCGGGCGCACTCGACCAGGCCTGCGGCGCGATCGGCGCCGGTGCCGCGACGCCGGGCAGCTTCTCGGAGAACACCGGCGCGGCCGTCGCGCTGTGCGCCACGCTCGACGAGGCCCGCCTCGACCCCGAGCGCCGGATGCCCTGCCACTACCACGGCATCCCGGGGACCTACATGTTCCACACGTTCACCAGCGGCGGCGTCGTCCTCAAGTGGTTCCGCGACCAGTTCGCGGCTCCCGAGCGCACCGTCGCCGCCGAGCTCGGCGTCGACGCCTACGAGCTGCTCGGCCAGGAGGCGGCCACCGTGCCCGCCGGCTGCGAGGGCCTCGTCATGGTGCCGCACCTGCAGGGCGCCATGGCCCCCGAGAACAACGGGGAGGCGCGTGGCGCGCTCGTCGGCCTGACCCTGCGGCACGGCAGGGCCCATGTCGCCCGGGCGATCCTCGAGTCCATCTCGTTCGTGATCCGCCGCAACATCGAGGTGCTCGAGAGCCTCGGCACGGAGATCCCCGAGATCCGCTCGCTGGGCGGTGGCTCGCGCAGCCGGGTCTGGAAGCAGATCGAGGCCGACGTGACCGGCCGCCCCGTCGCCCTCACCCAGCAGGAGGAGGCCGCCACGCTCGGCGCCGCCATCCTCGCCGGGGTCGGCACGGGTCTCTATGCCCATGCCCCCGAGGCCGCGGCCCGCATGGTGCACGTGCGCGAGACCTTCGAGCCCGACCCTCGTCAGGTGAAGACCTACGACGACTACTACGGCCTCTACCAGGAGACCTACGACGCGCTCTGCCCCGTCTACTCCCGGCTCGCGGGAGTCACCCGGTGACGCGCGACCGGGCTCGCGGTGCGGCCGAGCGGGCTCCCGTCGTACGGCGGGGGCGCGTGACGCTGACCGACTCCTGCGTCGAGGCCCTGACACAGGCGATCGAGTCCGGGACCTACCGGCCGGGCAGCCCGCTCCCCTCGGAGCCGGTGCTGTCCGACCAGCTCGGCGTCTCGCGGCCCACGCTGCGCGAGGCGCTCCGGCTCCTGGCCGAGCGCGGCCTCATCACCCGCAAGCACGGCAAGGGCACGTTCGTCCGCGAGCGGCCCATCCTCAAGGAGCTCAACCAGAACTTCGGGATCACCAGCATGATCCGGGCGGCGGGCTACACCCCGTCGACCGGCTACAGCGAGGTCATCTCGAGCACGGCCGACGCCGACATCGCCACCCGGCTGGGGCTGGACGAAGGCGCCCCGGTGTGGCAGGTCGAGCGGGTGCGACTGGCGGACGGTCGTCCGGTGGTCTTCTCGATCGACTACATCGCCCAGGGCGTCCTCGACCGTGCGGACATCAAGGCGCTCGTCGAAGGAAAGGAGAACTCGTTCTACTCGGTGCTGAACAAGAAGGGCGGGCTGACGATCTCGCGCGGTGACGCCGACCTCGCCCCCTGCAAGGCCACGCCTCGCCTGCGGAGCCTCCTCGAGGTCAAGCAGGGTGCCCCCCTCCTGTGCATCCGCCAGGTGGACTTCGACCAGCGTGGTCGCCCGGTCGTCTTCTCGATCGAGTACCACGCGGCCGACTGGGTCACGTTCCGCCTCGAGCGGTTCGGACCGGGCTCGGCCCTGATCGACTCCTGACCACCACCCGCCACACCCGACGCCCGTCGTCGGGCGCTGGATGACGCCCATCTCCCACCAGTTCCCCATTCACGCTCGGGCCCACCGAAAGGACCGGATCGCCTGGTGAGCGACCGTCGTCGGCGACCGCCATCCGCCCCCCAGGGGGCGCAGCGCCGAGAGCACGATGGAATAGCTGCGCACGGCCACCACCAGCACGGACCGGTCGCGCGCCGCCGCCACCTCGATGGGGTGCTCGGAGCCCATCCGCGGGATCGCCAGGCGGGGCTTGCTCCACGACCCGCCCAGTCGGGCGGACGAGGTGGCCACACCCATCTGCGGCCGGGACGGCACGGTGCCGTAGTAGGCGACCGTGCTGGTGCCCGCGCGGTCGACCGTGATCGAGGCGGAGCCGGGCCAGCCGGGTCCATAGCTCCGGTCGCGCTCGCGCTCGAGGACCTGGGGCGCGCTCCACGCGTGACCGGCCCGCTGCCGGGTCACCTCGACGATCCGCACGCCCAGGTCGGGCTGTCCGGCGTAGGGCCGGAAGACGGTCAGCACCGCTGCCGCCGAACCGCGTCCCCCGAGTGCCACGTCGATGTTCACGGCATAGGGCCACCGGGTGCGTGATCCCCAGGCGCCGTCGGCACTCCGTGTCTTCACGATGGTGCTGGCACCCATGCGGACGGCCGCCGAGGCCGAGCCGTCACTCGCGACGTCATAGTCCAGGATGCTCGCGGGGCTGTCGTGCCGCAACACGGTGACCGCGTGCGACCACTGGTCGGTGGGCAGGGTGTGCTTCTCCTTGAGCTTCCAGGTCTTGCCGTCCTCGACGGTCCAGGCCAGATAGAAGGTGCCGTCCCGGTCGACGCCGAGGCAGGCGCGGTCCCCGCCGGTAGTGGCCTGCTCCGGGGCCGACCACGCCCCTCCCGGCTCGCGCCAGGCGACCTCGATGGCGTCGGGCGTCACCCAGGTCGCCGCCATGGAGCCGTCACGGGCGACCTCGACGTCGACGGGCCACCCGGTCGGGGCGGTCAGCACCGTCCGCGGGCTCCAGCCGTCGGGTGCGGACGGACCGGACCCGGCCGCCGAGGTGGTGATGGCCAGGGCAGGCGCGCACGCCAGCGCAGCCGCGGTCAGGACGCGGCAACAAGTGGTGATCATGATCGGACTCCTCTCGAGAGATCTGGGGGTCGCGGCGGCAGCGTCGCTGCGTGGGCCGTTCACGGCCTGAGGTGGGTGCCCGCCCGATAGCGGTGGCCCGTGTCGACGGCGCGGATCCAGCCTGCGAGCGCGTCACCGTGGCGCATCGCCGCGACGGGCTCGAGCACCTGCTCCGCGCGCCGGGTGAGGTTCGCGGGGACGCTCCACACGCCGTTCCGGGTCATCAGGCTGGCGACGACGCCATGTCCGGGCTCTCCGAACCAGCCGCCGCGGATCCATACCGCGACCGCCCGGCCCCCGGGATCGAGGGCGGCGGCCCACGGCATCACGCCGGTTCGCGGCTTGACCGTCACCGGCTGCGACCACCGGCCGTGCGCAGGTCGGCGGGCCGCCTCCAGGGTCCCGTCGGTGCGCATCCAGAGGACCAGGGTGTCGCCGGCATCACTGCTGAGCACCTGGGGCGGCGAGTAGGCGAGGTCGAAGACACCGGCGTGCGCCGCGACGACGACCTCGGGGCCGAAGGGTTGACCCTTCCGGGCCCTGCTGGCGCGGAGCTGCCAGCCGCCGGCTTCGCTGCGGTCACGCCAAGCGACGGTGGTGGTCCCGGTCGGGTCGACGGTCGCCGAGGTCGTCCCCAGCGGAAGGGTCGCGCCGGTCAGCCTGGCGAGCCGGGTCGTCGGACCCCAGGTGCCGGCCCCGATGGGTCGCCGGGCCACCCTGACGGTCGAGACCTCGTCGGTCCACGTCGTCCAGGTCCGCGCCACCGGCCCCACCTCGCCCAGCGCGACGTCGAACCGCACTGCGACGAATCGTGCCGGCGTCGCCCAGTCGCCGTCCGCGAGCCGCTGGCTCACGATCACCGGTGCCGACTCCGGCCCCAGCCAGACCGCGCCCAGCGCGACGTCCCCACGACCGTTCACCTCGAGGTCGAGCTGCCAGAACTCGTCGGTGGCGCGGGTGGCGACGACCTCATCGGTGGTCCACGCGCCACCTGCGAGCTGGTGCCGGCTGACGAGTCTCGTCCGATCGGGCGAGTCGGCCCAGGCGACGACGAGCAGGCCCGCGTCGTCGTACGCCGCCTGCACGGCGTTGACCGTGCCGTTGTTCACGAGTGTGGTGGGGGCGCCCCAACCACCGCCGGGTGGCCGCTGGGCGAGCAGCAGGTCGCCGTCCTCGACGAGGGCCATCGTCATGGAGCCGTCCGGGGCCACCGCCACGTCGAAGGAGGGATAGGTCCCGGGGCTGGTCCCCAGCGTGACCGGGGGATCCCAGCCGCCTGGGTCGGGCACCGCGGCAGGTGCCGCGGCACCGGTGTCGCCCCGGGCGACCACCCCCGTGACGACCAGCGCAGCGGTGAGCAGGAACCGAGACAGTGCCGAGAACATGACGCGCTCCTTGTGCGGTCACGGCGTCCGCGCCCGGTGGCGAAGCCGCCGGATCTCCACCTTCCAGCGTGCCTCTGGTCGTCTGTCGGGTCCATAGGCCATCCGGCCCTGTTGTGGGCGCGCGCGTCGTGCGAACACTGGACTCGGGGGAAGGAGCTCGCCATGAGCCTTGAAGTGCTGCGCCGCGCCGCGGCCGGAGTCCTGTCACTCGTCGTCACGGGAGCGCTGGGGGTGGTCGGACTGTCGGCGCCCGCGCACGCGGAGACGACCTACCGCATCGACAGCGTGGCGGGGTGCCAGGCGTTCCTGGACGCCTTCGTCGGCGCGCCGCCGGCCGGGACGGTGACACCGGGGCACTGTGCCGTCGCCGGCTCGGAGACGGGACCGGGGGAGGTGCACCTGCCGGCGGGTGACCGGCTGGTCATCGCGCGCGGCTGGGAGCTGTCCTTCGACTCGGTGCTGTTCTTCGACGAGGGCGTGACGGTCAACTACGGGTCGCTGCGCTCGCGCGACGACGTGGTCAACGTGGTCGGCAGTGCCGTGCTGGTCAACAAGGGCACGATCACCATCGTCCGAGGCTCGGCCCTCGGTGTCTCCGACGACGCCGCGGTCCTCAACGCCGGCAGGATCGTCCTCGCCTGCGGCGGCGGCACGAACGGCACCATCACCGGCAACGCTCCCGTGAGCATCGCGGACTGCGACGAGGCGCCGTGGGTGACCGCGACGCGCCCCGCGGCAGGCGCTCGGGCAGTGCCGGTGACCGCCGCGATCACGCTGTGGTTCTCCGAGCGGGTCGGCTGGACGCCGGGTTGGTATGACGTCCGCTGCTCGACCTCCGGCCGGCACTGGGCCGCGACGCGGCGTGGCGGCGGCACCGCGCTCGTCCTGGTCCCGACCAGGCGGTTCGCCGCCGGCGAGTGGTGTTCGGTGACCATCCACGCCGGACTCGTCGCCGACGGGGACTTCGACCTCCCGGCGACGATGGGCAGCGACTTCCGCTTCGGCTTCCGCACCGCCAGCTGAGGATCCGCTGTGACTCGTTGGTCACACCACCGCGGTGCCCAGGATGCGCTCGTCTAGCGTGGTTCCTTGACCGCGTCGGCGGCATTGGCATCAGGGGGGAACCTTGCGCTTCTGGGTTCTCGTTGGTGCCGTGGCGGTGCTGACCTTCCCTGCGCCGGTGCGGGCATCGGCGTCCGCTCCGACGGATGGGTTGCCGCCTCAGGCCTGGCCGGTGACGACCACGACGGTCGAAGGGCTGCCGCGGACGCTTCGAATCGACACCCGGACCCAGTCCGAGCCTGCGGCGACGGCGTGGACGGTGGTGACGCCGCCGCAGCATGGGTCGCTGGACGACTGCTCGGACGGTGTGTGTGCCTATACGCCCGATCCCGGCTTCACCGGCGCTGATGAGTTCTTCTGGACGGCGACCAACACGGTGGGAGAGTCGGCCCCCGCGCGCCTGAAGATCCTGGTGTTGCCGGACGAGCCAGCCACTGTCTTCGACGACGTGGTGACTGCGGTCGGCGGTCGCCCCCAGTTGTTGTGGCCGGCTTACAGCGACTACTACCGCACCTCGAGCGCCATCGTGGTCACCACTGCACCCGAACATGGCGAGGTCGTCTGCGACCCGCAGTGCACCTACACGGCGGAGGATGGTTTCGTCGGCGTCGACGGCTTCGCTTGGCGCCTTGAGGACGAGGGCATCGGGTCAGCCGAGGGGCATGTCCACGTCCTGGTGACCCCACCGGTGCACCGTTTGTTGGGCGATACGGCGATGGTGGTCGCCGCGGGACATGCCGTGCCTGTGAGTGGTCGGCTGACCGACCAGGGGGCTCGTGCGGTGGCCTACGAAGTGCTAAGCCAGCCCGCGCATGGTCACGTGGACGCTTGCACAGACACCGGTTGCGTCTTCACCGCAGACCCCGGCTATGCGGGGTTGGACCTCTTCACTTGGCGGGCCGTGGCAGACGGCGTCCCGACGCGTACGGCGACGGTGTGGGTCACCGTGCATGGCGATACGCCACCGCTCCCAGGTGGGGTGAGTGTCGCGGGTGTCGGGGATCGGCTCGACACTGGCCCCCTCGGCGTTGACTTCGACGGCGACCAGCTCAGCATCGAGGTTCTTGCCCCGCCCTCGCATGGCACGGTGTCGTGCCCCGGTGGCGAGGTGGGCTGCTCCTGGCTGGCGACGCCGGGGTTCGTGGGCACCGACACGTTCACGTACCGGGTCTCCGACGGTGACCACTGGTCGCGCCCGGGCAAGGTCACCATCACGACTGCCGGCAGCGCCGGGCCGCCGACCGCCGAGGATGCCTATGTCAACGCCGCGAGCGGGCGAGCATCGCGTTGGTCACTGCCGGTCACCTACCACCAGGCTGACGGCCAGGCCCCGCTGACGATCGACACTCCTCCCCAGCACGGCCAGATCGTCGGCTGCACCTTCCGCTACTGCGAATACCGGCCCGACCCGGCGTATGTCGGCGCTGACGCGTTTGCCTATCACGCCACCGACAGCCTGGGAAGCTCAGCATCGAAGACCGTGAACATCACTGTCGCGGTTGACGGCGCCCCCGTAGCCACCGGCGGGTCCTACACCGTTGCGGTCGATCACCTCGCCTACCTCGGTCTTGTGGTCAAGGGTGCGGGCCCCGGCGAATGGGTCGACTACCGGGTGGTCGATGCCCCCGACCACGGCACCGTCATCGCGTGCGGCAAGACCTGTGTCTACCGCCCCGACCCGGGTTTCACCGGTCCCGACTCCTTCACCTGGGTCGCCAGTGACGGCTACTCGGAGTCGGCCGAGGCGACCGCGCAAGTCACCGTGGCGGCCAACCGTCCGCCGGCGCTGACCGCGTCGTCCCCGGTCACCGCCACCAGCGGGCTGCCGGCCTCGGTTCGGCCCGGCACGGCGAGCGACCCCGAGGGCGAGCCGACGCACGTGCGGCTGGTCGATCCTCCCGACCACGGCACCCTGCTCGACTGCGCACCCTGGGGATGCACCTACATCTCTGACCCCGGCTACACCGGCACCGACTCGGTGACGTGGCTTGCCGACGACGGTGAGGTCGAGTCTGACCCTGTGACCTCCGAGATCGTCGTGGTGGGCACCGAGACGCCGGAGGCCACCCGGGGCCGGATCGAGGTCCCCGGCGACTTCAGTGTCCCGTTCGTGGTCGACCTCGCCGTCACCAGCGCTGCCTCTGACCAGACTCAGATCCAGATCACGACCCCGCCAGCGCACGGACTCATCGTCTGGTGCGGCCCGACGGCATGCGGATATCTTCCCGACCCCGGCTTCATCGGCACCGACGACTTCTCCTGGCGAGCCGTGGTCAACGACACCGCGTCACAGGTCGCGACCCAGACCCTCGAGGTGCAACCGAACGCCTCGCTCGACGTCTCGGTCGACGTGGCGGCCACGTCTTCGGTGGGCCGGTCCGCTCTCCTTGCCGCCACTGTTCGCAACCGTGGCGCCGCGCCCGCGCGCCACATCACCCTCACCTGGGACCTCGGCGACGCCGTACGCATCCACACCCAGGCACTGCCACGTGGCTGCTCCGCACGACCGCAGCTCGCCTGCACGTTGAGCCCCATCCCCGCGGGCGGAGAAGTGCGGGTGGTCATCCCGGCGGCCTTCGTCGCACACGGCTCGGTGCAGGTGGTCGCGTCTACGGCCTCCTCGAGCGACACGCTCAACACGGTCGCCGCGGCGCGACGCGACGTGCGCGTCTCCGGACGCGACTGCACACGGATCGGCGGGTGGGACAGCGACCTGCTGCGCGGCACTCCACGCCCGGATGTGCTGTGCGGACTCGACGGCGACGACGAGTTGCGTGGCCTGGCCGGCAATGACGTCCTCGACGGCGGCTCTGGCGACGACCGCCTCCTCGGCGGACGCGGCAAGGACACCTTCCGCGGCGGCCCCGGCAAGGACACGATCCTGGATGGCCCAACCTGAGCCTCGACACCGCACGGGCTCATCCAGCCCGGGCCATCTGCGACGCCCGGCCTGGCACGACATCGGCGCGGCATCGTCGCTCTCGCGGCGATGTCACGGCCGCTCAGCCGGAGGTTACTCACGGCGATGTGATGCGCCGGATGGACCCGTCACGTTCGACTGTCGTGGTGGGCTGGGATCAGCAGATGGTCTGGATCACGGCCTCGCGGGCTTCGGCGGCTGAGGCATAGAAGGCTCGCAGCTTCTCAAACGCGGGCGCGAGGTAGGAGTCGAAGACGTCTGGTTCCTCCCAGACCCGGGGATAGATCCCGGCTTCGGTCATCGCTGGCGGGTCCAACTTCGCTCGGAGCGTTTCCGTTGGAAGCTCACGCAGGGCAGCTGCGACAGCGAGGACTCTGTCGGATGTCATCAGCCGGCCCGGGCCGTAGCCGAGATCGTCGCCGACGGGCTCCCCACCGAAGATCGCCTCCGAGATGACAGTGGCGGTCGGTCCGTCGGAGCCGGTGAGCAGCCAGTGGATGCCGTGCCAGGCCTTGTCCAGGTCGACAGATGTCCGGTCGTCGTCAGATTCCAGAAGTTCATCGAGGAGGTCGGGGTCCTCAAGGAACTGTCGCGCGGTCTCTGGGTTTCGGCGGTACGCGACCCAGATCATGCCCACGACTGGCAATCTACTGCGGCAACGCTGGACGTCGTGTGGAGGGCTTCACGCTGGAGCCGGAGGCAGTCAAGACCCGCGCCCGCACAGCCTGGGTTGACCGGCGAGATTGCCCGAGCGCCAGGTCGCCCGAATGCGGAGCGTCATGGCCGCTCTCGCGGCGATAGGGGATGACCTGAGTTCCGGCGCGCAATGATTGATGCCGTGGCACTCCCGGAGATCGACCTGCACCGCATCGAGCGCTGGTGCCGCGAGCGGGTGCCAGAGCACTTGTGGGACCAGGTCAAGATCGAGGCGGACGTCGCTCCTCGACACGTCACGATCGTGGAAGTGCGTCCGCCATGGCGAGGAGAAGGTGACCCGACGAGATTCCCGATCGCCCGGCTTCGATACACATCGGCAACTGGTCTGTGGACCATCTACTGGCGTGACCGGAACCTGCGGTTCCACTTGTACGAAAGGATCGAACCGAACAGGACAGTGCAGTCGCTCCTCGACCACATCGGCGGTGGCAGTGACCCGATCTTCTTCGGGTAGGCCGCAGGCTACTCGCGGAGTGACATGGCCGCTCTCGTGGCGGATAGACACGGCCGCTCAGCCGGAGGCTTCTCGCGGCGGATAGCAGCACGTCGCGGCGTGCGATTCCGCCGACGTCAGCCCAGCTCCACTATCCAACCGTTGAAGATCAAGTCGGGAAAGGTCTCGCGATCGACGGCGCCGGCTTCCCCAACCTCCACGAAACGAGCCGAGCCTTCTACCGGAACGTGGATCCGATCGTCGGGCTCCACCGGTCCGAAGGCGCACCACGCGCCAGTGACCGCATGTCTGATCAGCGGACCACCCGGACCTTGGCCCTCACGGCGTCGCGGTTGGTGCCGTCGCCTGTCCACGCGGCTCTCACGGTCGCGGTCTTCGTCGTCCCGAACACCGCACCACGGGTGATCCGGACGGTCACCCGAAGGACCTTCTTCGCCCCGACCGGAAGTGCGACGTCGTATCCAGCGGCCGAGCGCATTTTCGTGGTGATATCGGTGGTGCCGGAGTAGTAGGCGACCTTCGCGCCGGAGGGGGAGCCTGATCCGGTGACCTGGAATGTGTCCGGGGTGGTGCCGTCGTTGACGATGCGGACGTAGAACGTGGTCAGCGTGGTACGAGGTGCGCTCGTGGTCTTGGTCTGGCCGGCACCGGTGGTGTTGTAGATGTCGTCCCCTACGAAGCCCGTGGCGGCGCTGGTGCTGACGAGTGCGTCGGGTTGCTGGTCGGAGACGTTGATCACCAGGGTGGTCGACGACGGAGTGGCCAGGACCGTGCCGGCGGCGGGGCTGGACAAGGAGACCACGATGTTCTCGGTCCCTTCGGGAACGGAGTCGTTGCCGATGGCAACGGGAATGGTGCTGCTCGTCTGTCCGGGAGAGAACGTGATCGTCCCCTCGTCGAGCGTGAAGTCGGCACCGGGAGTGGCCGTGCCGGACATACGAGCGTAGTGCGCCGAGGCGACGTTCGACGTCCTGCCGGCCCGTGTGACGGGCACGTGCACAATCCCGGCGTCCTCGCCAACCTTCGTCGTGGTCAGGCCGAAGGCGAGCGTCGCAGGTGAAGCAGTCACCGCGAGGCTATGGAAGCTGCCGGTGGCCACGTCGGTGACTCCGCCGAGTCCAGGAGGCACCGTGGCCTGCCCGTCGTCGTCGAGACCCCAGGCGACGACGCTGCCGTCGTTCTTCATCGCGAGGCAGTGGTTGTCCGCGGCGACCTGGACGACGCGATCCAGGGCCGCTGCGGGGACGGTGCTCTGACCGTAGAAGTTCTGTCCCCAAGCGACGACGCTCCCATCGCTCTTCAGCGCGAGGCTGTGATATGCGCCGGCGGCGACCTCGATGACGCCTGACTGTGCCGCCACCGGGACCGTCGACTGTCCGTAGGCGTCATCGCCCCAGGCGACGACGCTGCCGTCGCTCTTCAACGCGAGACTGTGGTAGCCGCGCGCGGTGACCTGGATGACCCCTGTCCGCGCCGCCACCGGGACCGTCGACTGTCCGTAGACGTTGTTGCCCCACGCGACGACACTGCCGTCACTCTTCAGTGCCAGGGTGTGGAAGGCGCCGGCGGCGATCTGGGTGACACCGCTCTGTGCATCGACGGGAACGTTCGGGTCCAGCCCCCACGCGATGACGCCGTCCCCCTTCAAAGCGAAGCTGCGGAACGAGCCGGCGGTGACTTGGGTGATGCCGCTCGAGCCGGCCGCGGGGACGGTGGCCTGCCCTTCGTCGTTACGGCCCCAAGCGACGACGCTGCCGTCGCTCCTCAGGGCGAGACTGTGGAACGCGCCAGCGGCCACCTGGGTCGTCTCCCCCTGAGCAGCGGCGGGCACCGTGGTCTGGCCGTAGTCGTTGCTGCCCCACGCGACGACCACGCCGTCGTCCGGGACGGAAGCCGCCCCGGACGGATCAAGTCCAGTGGGCACCACGGCCAACGCCGTGGCCGTGGTCACGACGAGCACACACCTGGACAGGTCGGTGGCCCAGGCGGCCATACGTGAACCGCCGCCAATCTGCCTCAACGTCCTGCGCGCCTGCTGCCCACGGTTCTCGTTCTCGCTGCCGAACGGTGCCATGGCGGGACCACCCGTTTCGGGGCTGGCTCACCCGCGGCGCCACAGCCCTCGCCCACCAGTCTCGTCCGCGCCTGTGCCCTGGTCCAGAGGCAGTTGCCCTCAGCCCGGTGGGATCCGTCACGGCCGAACGCGTCGTCATCTGGTCGACGACTGTCGCCACTCCTGGAACATCTCCAGGGATCTGCTCCGCGAACCCCAGATCAGTACCCATCCAGACCGAACCAGCAACAACGCAGTCTGGCGAGTCATTCTCGATGTCGACAAACGCCCTGGCGGACGAGAGCTCGCCGGTCCCGACCGGCTGGCTGGCGCAAGTACGGAGGCTGCGCAACCAGGTGGCACATCAAGACAGCCTTGCTCGAGTCCACAGCGTGGGCGGACCGACCATGGTGCGCGCGCTCGGTTCCCGCGGACACCAGGCAGACGACTACCTGGCGACGGCTTGCGACCGAGTCCACGGCCTGACTGAGCAGATGATCGGGTTAGCCATTCACCTCAGCGCCCACGAACAACATGCCGGGTGGGATCGCCCGCGCTGGTTTCCCATGGGTGAGTGAGATCGCCCCGCTCTCGTCTGCCGCGAGACTGTCGATGCGAGTCCTGTGCGACACCCCAGCGCAGGGGCAGGTTGCCGGTCAAGCGGCGAAGTGGGCGTCCGCAGATCGGCAGGTGGAAGGGCTTGCGCGCCCTCTTCGGGGGCGCCACAATTGTGGCCATGAGTACGGAGTCCTTGCGGGAGGTCCGCGACCACTTCAGCGAGGTCGTCGACCGGGTAGAACACGAGCACGACCGGGTGACGGTCACCCGCAACGGCCGTCCCGCCGCGGTCATCCTCAGCCCCGACGACCTCGCCCAGCTCGAGGAGACCCTCGAGATCCTTGGTGACTCCGAGGCGTTGGCCGACATCCGCGAAGCCGACGCCGCCTACCGTGCTGGCGACGTAGTTCGCGGCAGTGACGCCGTCCGGTCGTTGCGGCCGTGACCACCGACGAGCCCTACGAGCTCGTCGTGACCCCGCCGGCCGTTCGGTCGATCCAACGGCAGTTGCCCGAGGCCGTGGCGACCGCAGCGATCGAATTCCTTACCGGCGCCTTGGTGGAGAACCCTCAGCGTGTGGGCAAACCGCTTCGCGGTGATCTGGCCGGGATCTACTCCGCGCGTCGAGGCACCTACCGAGTCCTGTACCGAGTCAATGAGGGCCTGCACGAAGTGATCGTGCTCCGCATCGACCACCGACGCGACGTCTACCGCGGGTCCTGAACCAGGCCCCAGCAGCGCCCCGACAGGCGGCGGTATGACCGCTGGAGCCGGAGGCTCTACGCGGATAGACCCGGCCCTGCAGCCGGACGCTGCTCACGGTGGTCGGACGCTGGGTGCTCGATCTGGGCGCCGGTGAGCCAGGCGGCTCGGCGAACGGCCCTCGCGGACCGACTTGCCGAGAACCGCGTCTCGGAGTCTTCCGACCTCCGAGAGCGCATGGTTGCACCCTGCGGAGACGAGGCCCGGCTCGGCGGCTGGGGCCGTGTGAACTCCGGGATTCCCGGCCGCTACGGGTGCTGCAGGTCACGATTGCTAGACGTCCTGCCGGGCCTAGCCTGGTCATGGTGAGGGTCACATTCAGCTCATCGGCCTCGGAAGGTTGGCGCGTCGCCTTTGGGTGCGGCCTCGAGGTCAAAGACTCTCGATCAGGGGAGGCGTCATGGCATGGCGTCAGATTCTGGGTGCTCTTTCGGTAGCGGTTGTGCCGGTAGCCCTTGTCAATGGCCAGCTCGCTGTCCCCGCTGGTGGCCAACTGAAAGTCCCCACCCCTCGCTGTTTGTCAGGTCGTCTTGAGTCGGGTTCCTCCGTTCGTCCTGGCTTGTTTCATGCGGTAGGAGTCACCGTCGGTGACGACGGTGTGGCAGTGGTGCAGGAGCCGGTCGAGCATGCTGACGGCGGTGGTGTGTTCGGGTAGGAACCGTCCCCAGGACTCGAAGGGCCAGTGGGATCCGATGCCGAGTGAGCGTCTCTCGTAGGCGGCCGCGACGAACCGGAACAGCAGGGCTGTGCGCCGGTGTCGTCGAGCGGTGCGAAGCCGAGGCGCCGTCGACCAGGATCAGGTCGTTGCGTAGCAGGTGTCGTCGGTTTCCCGACCGAGTTGTCGGCCAGCCCGCGGTAGAGGTTTCGACCAGTTCAGCAACGGTGAAGTATCGGACTCGGTGACCTGCCCCGACGGCAGCGATCCCGAGTGCGATCAGGGTGTCGAGGACTTCCCGGTGCCGGCCGGACCGATCATGCACACGTTCTCCACCCGGCGAGATCCATTCCAACGACGACAGGTAGTCGAACGTCGCGGGCAGGATCGATGAGGCGGCGACGTCGAACTCCTCGAGCCTCTTGGTCACCGGGAACGCTGCTTGCCGCATCCTGGTCCGGGCGTTGGATGCTTCGTCGAGGCGATCTCGGCTTCGATGAGGGTGCGCAGGAATTCCTCGGGCTTCCAGCGTTGGGTCTTCGCGGTGACGAGCAGGCTCGGGGGCCAGCCGACGCATCGCGGCCATCTTGAGCCTGCGGAGTCCTTCGTTGAGGTCGGCGGGCAGCGGTGGTGGGTCGCGGCGGTCATGACACCTCACCCCCATCGAGCCCCTCGATCGGTGGCTGGATGGCGTAGGCGTCCAGGGATCGGGTCGGGACGGTGGGCAGGGTCATCACCAGCGCCTGCCCCGCCGCGGTCGAGCAGGTCGCGTGGCCGTTGGTGGCCAGGATCGACCGGAGGTCACGTCGGCACGCCACCTCCAGGCCGCCGCGAACAGCCCGTTCAAAGGCTGCGACCAGGGCGTCGTGGCCGTGCGCGGCACCAGGGTGAGGATCTCGACGATCTCGGTGTTGAGCATGGTGACCCCGGCCGCGGCGGCACCGACCAGGAACTGCTCAACGACCGGCCCCAGGGCGAGGAACTCCCGCTCTCGACTGCCGTCTTGGGACGTGCACCGCGACTCGGCGCGGGACAGGGTCGGTCGTAGTGGGCGTCATCGATGCTGGTCTCACCCGGCGCGACCAGCCCGTGTTCGGCGTGGATCTCACCGGTGACCGGCTCGATCACCCGCAGCACCCAGTCGCGCTCGTCGACCAGCACCGTCACGACCCGCCCGATCAGCCGGTTGGGCACCCGAGTAGCGCGCTGAGCCGAACCGGATACACGACAGGCTTGTCGACCTTCCGGGTGATCGGCGCCGGACCGACCTCGGGCCGCGGCGACGGCAGGCTCGCCGAGCAGGCTCGTACTCCCCACCGCACCATCGACGCCGTGCAGCCGATCACCGGGACCGCAGCGATCTCGCTGTGCCGGCGGCCTGCGTTGACCTCCACACACCACGCCGCGGCGCGCCTCGTTGAGCCCCGCATACCCACCGGCCACGGGTCGTCGTCGAGCTCGAGCAGCGTGAGGAGGTCGTGTTTGGCGTAGCCGACCAGGTTCTCCACGATGCCCTTGGACTCGAGGTCCGCGGCGTGACAGAAGTCGGGCCGGAACCGGTAGTGGGACGCGAACCGGACGTAGTCGAGGTGCCGGGACCACCACGTTCGCGACGACGTTGCCCTTCAAACACGCCATCCGGTCGGCCAGCACGAGGAGCAGGGACACCGCCGAGGCTCCTCGAAGCACTCCGCCAGCAGGCCCGGGGTGGTGGCCTGCTGCTCATCAGGGGCGAACCGGACGAACCGGTAGCGCGACCAGGCCAGCACCGCGCAGAACACATGGGTCCGACGGCCCGCGAGGACCTCGGTGCCCAGTCGGTCGCCAACACCTCACCCGGCGTCCAGATCGCCGGACGCCACGCCCGCGGCACGGAGCCCTGCCCAGGCTCACGCCTGCCGCTTCGCCTCAGCGACCAGCCGCCGGAAGTTCCTGTCCGACCCCGCATAGCCAACCGCACGCGCGGCCGGCAACAACCGCTTCGCACTGACCCGGCCGGCAGTGTCGTTGACCTTCTCGACCACCAGGCGCGCGACCGACTCGTAGTTGCGGCCGCTCTACCCGCGGGACCGAGGCTCGCCGCGGCTGGCGGCCTGGTGGGCCGCGATGACCCGCCGGACCGTCTTATGGGTCGTGCCGCGCGCAGCCGCCCCGGTAGGCTGCCCACCTCGCGGTAGGCGGAATGATGTCCATCCGTTCTCTCTCGTTCTTCAATGGAGACCCCTGCGTGGTGACGACGGCTGACTAGGCATCGCCACCGTCGCCACGCAGGGCCTCACGAGCCGCTACGACACGCGAAGAACAGGAGCGGGACTTCTACATGGCCACCACCGGGGACCCGGCATGGCCACCAGCGGGGACCACTACCTGGCCACCAGTGGGGACTTTTTCATGGCCACGGACAGCCCTGCTGTCGGCGGTGATCCGAGCGCAGCCGCAGGAGACCGACTTGTCACGGGGCCAGCCACGATCGTGGGGACAGCGGGGCCGGAGCGTGTTGAGAACGTCCGGTCCGGACGTCATCCATGGGCTGGCTGGCTTCCGGAAGCAGGTTGTCCGGGCTAGGCGGCGACGACATCATGTGTGGAGGAGGCGGCTCGGCCAGCGGATCGACGGCGGTGCGGGGGACGACTGGATCGACGTCGCGGACGGCTGGAGCACCGTGCTCGCGGGGCCGGGCGACGATGTGATGATGATCGGCGGCCACGACGACCTCGTGACCTACAAGGATGCCCCGCGTGGAGTGCGGGTCGACCTTCGAACAGGTACCGCGGCAGGCTGGGGACGACCGCATTGTGGGCTCCGTCTGGGGGATCGCGGGTTCCCGGTATGGCGACACGCTGACGGGCAGTGCCGGCCGCGACTACCTCTTTGGCGGAGATGGCGCGGACCACCTGGTCGGCGGACGGGCTGGAGGGCCAATTTCAGCGGCGGACCTAACGACGACATGCTCATCGGATCGAGAGGCGGCGACCGGCTCTCGGGTGGCCGGGGTAGCGACGCGCTGATCGGCGGTCAGGCTGCGATGGCTTGGCGGGCAGGCTCCAGGACCGAACTTTCGGGGGACGATGCAGCGACTTCCCGGTGGATCAGCGGGGTCCTAATCGTCTATGGGGCGGGCCTGGCGACGATGAGGTCTACGCCGGTCCGGGCAACCGAGTGTGGACTGGCCCTGGAGATGACTGGCTATACCTACAGGTGGCGGCGAGTCGCAGACAGTCAGTCGATAGCGGGCTTGGGTACGACCGGGCGTTGCTCGGAACTGCAGGTGTCGGGCTCCGCGACATCAGTTCCGATCTGACAGCCGGGACACTTGCGTTCAATACCGAGGGCGTGGTTGTTCCTCTGCGTGGCGTTGAGGAACTGCAGGTTGGCGGTGTCGGTAGGCGGCATGTGGTCGGGACTGATGAAGATCCGGATATCGTCGGCACATTCAGGAACTCTCGCCGCCATGGGTGGTGGCGGCGACAGGCGCTGGATCGTGGCGGCGACATCATCGACGGTGAGGATGGGCCGACACCGCCATCCCCGGCGGCGGTAGCGACACCTGCATCGGTGTCGAGAGCATCCCCGAGAACGACTGCGAGACCTTGGAATGACGTCTGGCTTGCAGGCGACGGTGCCCTGGCCTTTGACCGGGGACTCGCTACCACGGCGACGAACCGGCCGCCCCGGACCGAAGGACGCATCGCTCCGTCAGATGCTGGGTCATGGCGGTAGCACCAGCCGGAGGCCATACACGGCGGAAGGCGCGGGTCGTCAACGAGGCGTGCGCATGTGCTGCGCTCGGATCATGGCGAGCACGCCCGGGCAACCGCGCTGTGATCAGAGAAGGACAATGCCCCAGACGACTCCGCGCAAGAAAGACCATCGTGCTTGAGGTTGCTGATGAGGTCGCCGTCGAACAAGCCGGCCACGACGCTGATCAGGCAGAACGCGGCGAGCAGGACCGCAGAGATGCATCCCGACCTGGAGGCCGGACGTTGGCTGCGGCAAGCCAGGCGAGCACGGTGGACCGCGGCGATCGGCAGCGGGACCGTGTGCTTGGTGTTGAAGCCCCATACCTCATTCCAGGCCTGTCCGCACCGTAGGAGCGGGCGACGAAGCCGCCGATGACGTCGCACACGAGCAGCGCGAGCATGGCCGGGAGCGGGCTTCGCCCTGAGGTCGCCGAGAACAGGGTCTGCAACGGCTGGAAGGACCCTTGTTGATCTCCGCTCGACGGCGAGGACATAGGACGAGTATCAACCCGCAACGGTTCATTTGGCAGGTCGACGCCTACTCGAACCGGCGGAGCGACACGCCCGTCTGGCGGCGGTAAGGAGCTGGTTGAAAGGGCCGTTTCCGTTGTGTGGCCATTGATGTCCGATTGGTACTGCTGGTGGTACCATTCTTTGGTCGCCTTCGGTCACGCCAAGATCCTCGCCGCGATGCGCGCCAACCCTCGCAACATCCGCTATGAGGATCTCGCCAAGGTCTCTGCGAGCACTACTTCGGCCACCCGGACCAGCGGTGGTCACATGCGGTGTTCAAGACTCCATGGCCGGGCGATCCGCGGGTCAACATCCAAGACGACCACGGCAAGGCCAGGCCTACCAGGTCCGGCAGGTCTGACCGCGATCGAGAAGAAGGAGGCGGGCTCATGAGCAAGATGATGGTCGACGTCACCCGGTACACCTATCGGGTCACCTGGTCGGTCGAGGACGAGGAGTTCGTCGCGACCTGTCTGGGTTCCCCTCGCTGGCGTGGCTGGCCGCCACCCAGGAGGATGCGCTGGCGGGGTTGCGCGACCTGGTAGCCGAGGTCGTCGCCGACCTGGCCCGGCAGCGATGAGGCGGTCCCCGAGCCGCTGTCGTCACGGGCTGCTCGGGGAAGTTCAATCTCCGGGTCACGGCGAGCAGGCTCCACCGCCGTCTGGCGATGGAGGCCGCCGAGAACACCTCAGCCTCAACCAGTACGTCGTCCGCCGGCTCAACGCCCTCCTGAACCACCCGTGGAGGAAGCCTCGGCTGCTGGGCCCTTACACGCCGGCGACGTAGGCGGTGAGGAAGTGGACGCCGTGGCGGTCGAGGTTGCCGCGAGCCGGTCGTAGTGCTCGGTGGTGCGGGGGTCGGCGTGCCGGGCCAGGATCTGGGCGTCGCGGAGCGGACCCCGGCGTCGAGGGCGTTGGTGATCGCCGCGTGGCGCAGCGAGTGGGGGCTGATGTGGCGGGGGATCGGCTTCTCTCGCGATGCGGGCGACCATCCGGTACACGTCGCGCCGGTCAACTGGCTGATGCGATACCGGTCGGAGGATCAGCGGCCGGCCGCGCGTTGCCCGCAGCAGGCATCCAGCACCCGGAGCACGGGGATGGTGATGGGCATGGTGGCGGGCTTGTTGCCCTTGCCGACCAGGTGCAGCACCCGGTGGCCACCGGAGGGTCTCGGCGTAGTCCTCGATCCGTACCGCGGCGGCCTCCGAGCTGGGGAGGGCGTTGATGCCGAGCAGGAACGCCAGGGCTCCGTGGTGAACGGTGATGGTCTGGGCGACCTGGAGGAACCGGATGAACAAGGCCGGTCGATCCCTGGGTGCGGGTCTCGTCCCGATTGACCTTCGGCAGGCGCGCGTAGACGGCCGGGGTGGACCAGGATGAGTCCGTCGATGGGCGAATCAAGGAAGAACCCGCGGACCGCGTGCATCATCGTGACCACCGATGAGTCCACCAGCCGGACTCCTGGCCGGCGGATGTAGAGCTCCGCGTGCGCACGTTGGATCCCGACCAGCGGAGTCCAGCCCGTTGGCCTCCGCCAGCCGAACCACCGTTTGAGCGAAGGTGTGCAGGGTATGGGTGCGGCGTAGCGAGCAGGAACGAGACCGCGGCCGAGCGCGCGGTCGACATCGACGCAGGCTGGTAGGGCAACAAGATCGTGGTGGACATGACAGATCACCTCGCACGGCGATCCGAAGGCGCCACCCAGACCCGGCTCGCCGCCCAGCGCGGCCAAGGCACCTGGACCCACCGCGCTAGCCCCCAGAGGCGGCACGACTCGCGGCGCTATGACACGGCCGCGCTGGGCAGGCTATACGCGGCGCGCGGCCACGGCCGCTGGAGCCGGAGGCTATACGCGGCGCTATGACACGGCCGCTCGAGCCGGAGGCGCCACGCGGCGATGGACAAAGACCGCGTGCCGAAGGCTATGCGCGCCGAAACGACGACATAACCAGCCGCACGCTACTCGCGATTGTTAGAACGTGCTAAGCGGGCCGTGCCTCGGCCGCGGGTTCCCGTCCGCGCGGAATGACGACGCATCCGCCACGGACCACGCTTTCTGTGCAGGTCTCGCGCCAGGCATTCTCAGGAATGAGGGCCAGGTCGGCAAGAACGCAGGCCGCGCTCGCCGAGATCCTGGGTCGCCTTGAGGAGACCGTAAACGTGAGGAATCGGACTCGAGCGTCCCTGGCTCTCGCCACGCCGGCACGGTCCTCCACCGAGCAGGTCGGCACCACTTCCGGCATCGCTTCGTAGTCAAGCGGCCAATCCTCGGTCATGAGTGCTGTCGACGCCTCTGCCCGTTTCGGCCGTTTACGTCAACTGATCTTCGGAGACGCTTGGACTTCGTCGAGGCATCCAGAAGCAGTAGCAGAAGTTGTCCGACATGATGACCACTTGCTTCGCAGAGCCAGACTCCACCGGCAGCGTCAACTCGCGGGGATGGATAGCGCCCAGGCCACTTCAAACCCGTGATCCTGCAGGGCGTGTCGCTGGGCGCCAGTTCATAGACTCGGCGACCGCCGCGGTCCAGCGAAGAAGGCCGCTTCATTGGCGAAGAGCAAGACGTCACGCACGTGCGGTAGGCAGGCTCGCTCAAGCGTGGCCGAGGTGAGCAACGGTGATGATACGTCTGCCAAGCAGCGCCTCCTGGAAGGTGCAGCGGTGCATGGCCCATTGGCACCTGTGCTCGCGTCGCGTCGCCGTCTCAAATGCCATTGTGAACAGGTCGATAACATCACCGGCAAGATGAGCAGGACTGTCATCACGATAGCGGGCCTGGCGCATCTGGATTAACATCATCGTGGAGCCGGATTCCCTCAGAAATCGGTCTTCGCCGGATTCAAGGACATCTCATAGTCCATGAGCAGGCGCTCGTAGATCGCTAACGCCCCTCGGCCCTGACCGAGGGCAACCTCGCCGTGCAGAAGGTGGGATCGATCATTCAGCAGGCGATGGACCCAGACTGCGTGAACATCTCGCTTTGTACCGCATCGATCTTCGGCAATAACCTTCTCGGTGACCGGACATGCGCCGAAGGCGGTGCGCGCCGACGTCGGCATCACTCTGATCGCGGAGAGCCTTATCGATCTTCGCGCCACGAACGCAACGACCTGTCGCGTTTGGCGGCGAACGCCACCCTAATCGCCCAGTCGACGACATGGGTGTATATGCTTGGATAGAAGTTGCTGATGTCTGTCTTCAGGGAGTGTACCTAGCGCCGCTCGTCATGCGAATGCGATCGAATCGATCCGTTGCCGCCCGCAAGCGCGAGAACAGCAGATCTTGCCGATCCCCTTATACGGTCGACTAGGCGAGATTGGGCTCTTGGCTGTGAGGAGATCTCAACTGGCCCAGTTCATGTACAAAGGTCGACCGGAAACCGTGCGCGAAGGGATTCCGGGACTGCCGCCGGGCGTGCAAAGCCCGCCCGCGCGCGCCAACGAACTTGACGAAGTCGTCGGACCCGTCGGTCTCGGCACGGTCAATGATCGAGCCCGCGTGCGCAGGTCGCCGAAGAGAAGACCGGTGGGGATTCCTTCGGGGAGATATCCCTTTGCGACGGCCGCCCTCGCATCCATAGTTGAAGTATGGCGGATCGAGGTGCTCACTATCGGCAGGCGCTTCCCTCGCGAGCAGCCGACGGGCGTCTATCGGCTGTGTTCGTGAGGCGGCTGACGCCTGGGGCGGCACAAACGGGCGGAACCAAGGCACGGCGTGGTCTGTGGTCCTCAGCGGCTTGCCTGACGTGTACAGCCCGCACGGGCGCTCGACGCAAGGAGGCGGGGAGCAAGCGCTGACCACTACGCCAGCCACGACGGCCCGATTACGTTCTGCGACGCGCGCGTCGGCCGCGTGGTCGGCCGCTGGCGCAGGTGGGCGGCTCCAGGACCGCTTGGAAGGCCGCGTGGGCGAGGCAGGACATCACGAACTCCGTGAACCGGCCTGTGTCGGCGTAATAGTTCGGGTAGGCCTCGCGCAGTTGGCTGATCCGGGCGATGTTGACGAGAACGGCGTCCAGGTCGTCGTCGATTTCAGCGCCTCCAAGTCGGTCAGTCGCGCCTGCGCCTCCGCCAGAGTCTCGTGCACCGTCACCGTGAGTTCCGCTCGCGGCGGCCGGGTTCGAGGGTCAGCGCGTTGCGCCTGTCCTCGTCGCGTGGACGCCACGATCGACGCGTAGCCTTGGAGCCTCTCCACGATGCCAAGCCGGTGCTCCAGACCGCGCGCAACTCTGCGAGCAGTACCGCCTCGGACGCGTCGGCTCCCGGCACTGGCGCGGTCCCCTCCTCGCAGGCCATGAGCGAGGCAACGGAAACACAATGTGGAGCACGTCGACTCGCCCTTCCCGTACTTCAGTTCGCTGCCCGAGAACAGGTCCATCGTCTCGACCGCGGTCGCCCACGCGTGCTGGAGCGGTGCGGACCTGCAACTCGATCTGCAGGCCGTGGTACTCGGGTTTGGGCGCCGTGCTCGTAGACCAGGTGGACGCCCCCGGTAGCCGGAGTCCGCAGGCCGGGTTCGGCGCGGAGGTAGTCATACCTTCTTCACGCGGTTGCAGCTCGGCAGATGCTGAAGCATCTCGACAAGGTCGTCGACCTCATCGACCGTTTCGAATGCAACGCGGCAGCCCCGAGGTCCTGCATCGTGGTCCTCAATGTTGGATGACGCTCAACTTGTCAAGGATCGTCGGCATGCGCTTGTGGCGCTGAGCCACAATCGCGTTCGCGTTGACGATGAGTGCGTTCTGCCTCACGGTGACGGTGACCGCGTTGAGCAGGTAGGCGTGTGCAGGCCGGTAGTTGCTCAGGACGCCCGGGCGTCGCGCAACGCCTCGGGCGTGCCCGTGCCCTTGCCGACCACCTTGCTCTTGCGCACCTGGTTGTTGGGTTCTCGAGGACGCCCACCGTCTCATGGGCGACGTTACGCGTCAGGCTCCGACAGGTGCCCAACGGCCTGCGGCGGCAATTTGCGCCGCTCGTCAGCGGTCCGGTCGCCCTCGCAGGTGCAGGTGCTTGGGCTTGTCGCAAGACTCGTGGCTGGTGTTGCGGATCTTGCTCTTGCCGCAGGCTGCGGCGCGGTGACGCCATGCGGTATCCAGCACATCTCCGGAGGGAAGGTTAGGGTCGGTCTCTCGTAATAGGCGAGCCGTGGGTAGTACGCGATGGCGGCTAGGCTCAGGCGTGCTGCCGACGGCAGGAGGGTGTTCAGAGGTGAGGCGTCCGCGGATCTATTCGATTCGTTGAGGGGCTTCCGCTCGTTGGGCAAGGTTGACGTCCCCATGGGACCCCTCACGGTTCTCGTTGGGCCAAACGGTGCTGGCAAGACCAATGTCCTCAACAGTACTCCGCTTCCTCGTCTCCACCATTCGCTTCGACCTACCAACAGCGTTGGAAGACTTCAGTGGATGGGAACGGCGCTTGTCCGTCAAGATGGAAGAAAGAACCCGCTTCGATCAAGATCATCATCAATGTTGTCACAACCAATTCGAATAGCAACGCGCGCGACAGGTACACGCTCAACATCACCTCAGGCGGCCGCCACCGAAGCGAAAAGTTCACCTTCAAACGCCGAGGAAGTCCGGGCCGGCGTATCACCATCAACGGCGCCACGATCAACATCGGCACTGAGACCGGACAGCAAGACCGCAACCTCCAGTTGGCGGATGAGCAGACGACGGTCTCCATCCCGAGGAGCTGGCAGCAGATTCAGATGGCGAAAGTATAGACGACTTTGCTGCCTTCCTGTCGGCGATGCGCGTGTGGAGCCGAACGTTGCTGCCGCTCGCGAGCCAAGCCGACCATATCGTGCCTCGCTCGTCGACGACGCGTCCTCGCTGATGCATTGCTGACACTGAGGAGTCCGTGCGGGCTTTCGCGGACATCGAGCGCGATCTTAGGCGGTGCCTTCAGGCCTGGAAAAGTATCCTTGCTACCGTCCCTGGGACAAGATCCGTTGTTGTGCAGTTGCTGAAAGTGGCCTCGACGCGACACCGAGCCAGCCGATGCCTCCTTCGGGACCGTTCGTCTGCTCGCTTTGCTCACGGCGCTCCATGACCCGAATCCGACGCATTTGACCGCGATCGAAGAAGTAGACCACGGGCTACACCCATACGCCTTGAACGTGATCGTCGATGCGCGAGAAGCGCCAGCGAAGGTCACGAGTGCTGGTCGCGACGCATTCGCCGACTCTGGTTAACCGGCTCCGACCAAGTGAAGTCGTGATCTGCGATCAGGACGCTTCAAGCAGCGCTTCGAAGTTGCGATCTCCTCAGAGCAAACTGCTTCGGGCGATGCAAGCCAGCGACCTTGGCCTCGGCGAGGTATGTTGCCTGGTGCCGTCGGTGGGGTGCCCGGTGAGGATCGCAGTCTTCGGTGAGGACCCCAACGACGAAAGCAATCCGGAAGTTGGTGCTCGAGCTGCGGCCGGCACCAGCCCCGGCGACATCAAGAACAATCCGCACTCCGCCCTGCACGACTCGCAGCGCCTCGAGGAAATCGCGTCCGTGCGCACATGGGCGGGCTGCCTCTGGCGGCGATGCGGGCTGCAAGTGCCGCTTGGCGGCCAGTTCGACTGAGTCTTCGCGCACACGAACTCTGACGGCCGGACGATGGGCGATTTGCAGATCAACGTTCAACAGAGTTGCGTTCGGCGGGTATCCACTCGGCGATCGCCGTAGTACCGGTGCAGGCAATCGAGTCTTGGTGGCTCCTCTTTCAAGCCACAGGGGGTGTCGTGCCAAGTTGGCGAGGTGCTTTGAAGCGATCCAGCGCCAGCACAGATAATGTTGTCAAGCCCAAGGACGAACTCATCCGACGAACGCGGGCTAAGCAGCCAAGACGCCCCTATGCGGAGGCCGACTCCCGGCCATCTGCGAGGCCATCACGGACTCTGGGCAACTGCGCGGAACCGGACGGCAGTGAGCCCCTCATTCGACCGCTTCGTGTCCGCTGTCGCCGCATGCTGAACCTGTGCTAACCGAGGTTCTGACGGCGCTGCAAATCATCGCGGCTGCCTCGAACGGGCACTTCACATCTCCTTCGGTCGCGAGTGGCGCCGCCCCCTTCTGGGCGAGAGGGGCCACGCCCATAGTGGGCGGGGAGACACACGTCAGGAGTGAGCAACGGGCGCCTCTGGCCGCGTCGCTTGCGACGGCAACGGAACTTCGGGGACGGCCGGTGACCAGGGTTCGCAGTCGGCGGTTCAGCTCGGCCAGCCGGCCGTCTCACCACGGCAAACGACGCCGAGTGACGAAGGTTGTGTGTCAGGCTCCCGCCTGTGAGACGAGCGTGCTGGGTGGGTGCCGTGCTGGCGACCGTCCTCATGGCGACCAGCGTCGACGCCGTCGCGCCCGCGCGCGGAGCCGAGTCGTCCACGCGGTCGGCCGCCCGGCAGGACAGCTTCACGGTCGTCCCGACCATGAGGATGAACGACCCGACGCACCACCGGGGGCAGGTCGCCCGTCTGCTGCGGACCTACGTCGCGCACACCCCGCGGGGCGCCACGATCTCGATCCTGTCGTTCTATCTGTCGTCGTCCATCACGTGGCCGGCGCTGAGGGCGGCCTATGAGCGCGGCGTGGACATCCGGGTCATCCTCTTCGGAGGCCCCGACGGCCAGCCCATGACCTCGCTGTCGCCCGAGGGCGTGAAGTTGCAGGCGATGATCGACGAGGGGCGCGCGCACGGCCGCCGCGGCTCGTGGGTGGTGTGGACCCGCCGTACGGCGCGCGGCGTGGACTCCGGCAACACGGTCATGCACGCCAAGCTCTGGCAGTTCTCCCGGGTCGGCAGGACCGAGAAGGTCACCGTGATCGGCTCCTACAACAACGGCGACCCGCCGGACGCCCGCGCCTACTCCGCGATGGTCACGCTGACCGACCCCAAGCTCTACCGCCACACGCAGGCGATGTTCCTCGAGTCGGCCAAGGACCGACGCGACGGCAAGAACCCCCAGCGCCGGTTCACCGGCGACGGCTGGGACCTCTACTTCTTCCCGTCGACGCCCATCACCGCCGCCAACGACCCCGTGATGGACCGGCTCCGCGCGATCCCGGGCAACGCGGACACGCAGATGACGGTGTCGATGTACTCCATGCAGGGACGTCGCGGCGCCTGGCTCGCCCGTCGCCTCGCGACCATGGTCGAGGGCGGCGCCCAGCTGACCCTCGTGGTCGGGCCCGACGTCGAGGCGTCGGTCCAGCGCACGCTGCGCGCGGCCGGAGCCACGCTCGAGGACGGCTGCTGGCGGACGGGCAACCGGCGGAACCCCTACGCCTACACGCACGACAAAGAGATGACCGCGACCTGGGTGGAGGACGGGGTCAGGAAGTACGGCGCCTGGCTCGGCTCGGACGACTGGGGCAACGGCCCCGGAGGCTCCCAGTCCGACCAGGCCACGGTCGGGCTCTTCTCCGAGTGGGCGTTCACCAAGCTCACCAAGCTGCTCGCCCCCCAGATCGCGCACGAGCCCGACAATCTCGCCCGGTGCCGCCCGCTCGGCGCGAAGACCGGCTGGGTCGACCCGGGATGACGCGTGTCGGAGTTGTCCTGGCTCGGGTCTCGGTGGCGCTCGTCCTCGGCGTGGTGCTGGCGGGCTGCTCCGGTGGGGGCGGCGGCGGACCTGGTGCGACCCGACGTTCGTCCACATCCACCTCGACGACATCGACCGCGGTCGGCGACGCGACGTCCTGCGCCGACCCACGGCCACCTCGCGAGAAGTCCTTTGACTTCAACCCTGACTGGAAGGCGCGGGACGCGCTCGTCGGCGTGACCTCGGCGGACTACCTCGGAGGGGCCGCCTCCTTCCAGGACGCCGATGCGGCGACCCTGGGTGCCCTGCTGGGTGAGCGCTTCATGGACCCCTTCGACCGACAGAACGCTGCTCCCACCACGTGGGCCATCTTCAAGTTCCTCTGCCGGCACCCGGGCGTCACCGCTGCAGGCTATGTGATCGAGCGAGCCCGTCCCGACTACCGCGCCAGCCTCGACGGTGTCTGGTCACCGACCATCGACGCCGGCCTCGAGGGCGACGCGCGGGCGCTGTGCCGACGTGCGTCCCAGAAGTCGTTCGAGGGGCGCGTGGACTGCTTCTGGGACTGAGCCCTCCGCCGCGCTCCGTCCGGCGCCCGGCTCAGCGCTGGAGACCCTCCTCGGGCAGCGGCTCGTCGGGTGTCTGGCTGGACGCGCGCCGGGTGCCCTCCGGGTCATCGACCCGCTCGTCGGACTCCGCGAGGATCGCGGCGGCCTGGGCCTGAGGGTCGTCGCTGCCCGCCTCCAGCTCCTCGGGCAGCAGCTCCGCGCGGTGCTGGATCCGCTCGTGGTCGGCAGACTCGGTCATGAGGAGCAGGTAACCCGAGTCGTGCGCGGTCATGCCCCGGGGATCCGCGTCCCTCGGGGAGGTGGCCAGATCGAGCATTCTGCGGCGGAGCACCCAGAGTTCCCTCGACACTGGGTCGGTGAAGAAGGTGGTGGGTCGGCTCACTGCGCTCGTTGTCGTGGTGGCGGGAACGTTCGTGGCAGCGCCGGCGCAGTCGCAGGCCGGGCAACAGCTCACGGGCTCGGTCACGATCCAGGGGGACAGCCTCACGGCGCTGGACTACGCCGTGTTCCTGAAGCACGCAGACACGGGAAGCGGTGCGGGCCAAGGGTTCCACACCCCGGCGTTCTCCATGGGCGTGTCCACGTTCCCCGCCGGCGAGTGGGTCGTGATGGTCAGGCTCGCGATGATGGACAACACCGAGCGCTACTACGTCGCCGGTGACCCGGACGGAAGCCTCGACCGGGCCGACGCCACAGTCGTCACGCTCGGCAACGGTGACCCTCTGCCGACGGTCGACCTGGTGCTGCAGCCGATGGCTTCTCTCACCGGCCATGTGACCGACCCGACCGGTGCGGGTGTCGCCGGCGCGACCGTCGAGATCGACCGCTTCCACCCATGGGGGTTCCCCCACCGCGCCACCACCGACGCCGACGGCTTCTTCGACCTCGGCTATGTGCGAGCGGGCGAGCGGCACGTGGAGGTCGTCGGCCGCGACGACCTGGCCGGGTCCGGTGCGGACATCACCGTGCCCGACACCGGAGCCCTGACGGCCGACCTCGCGATGGGCTCGCCCTCCGCGGCACTCGAAGGCACAGTCGTGGACTCGGTCACCGGCGACCCGCTGTCCTATTCCTCCGTCGAGGTCTGGCTGCAGCCGTGGGATGTCCGCTCGGGCACGACCAGGGCCGACGGCGCCGGGCATTTCGAGTTCACAGGGCTTCGCACCGGCGACTATGAGCTGCGGGCCGAGGATGAGATGAGCTTCATGGGTGCCGGCGTGGGCCTCGAGAGCCCGGTCGCCGTCGTGGCAGGCGAGACCACGATTCACGACGTGCCGGTCGAGGCGGTCACCAACCCCTGGGACTACACCGCGTCCGGCACGGTGACCGACCTCCAGGGACAGCCGCTGGTCGGCATGACGGTGACCGCGACCGCGCTTGCCGGCTGGCCGCAGGCCGACACCGTGACCGACCGCGACGGCAACTGGCGGCTCCAGCTGCCCGACGGCGACTACCGCGTGCGCATCGAGCCACGTCGGCTCTGGTATCAGGTCCGGCCGGGCCAGGCGCTGTGGACGCCGGAGTACTACCCCGACTCCTACGGTGTCGCCGGCGCGGCGACGGTGACCGTCGCCGACCAACAGCCGGTCACCGGGCTGGACGTCGCGCTGGACCTCGGCACCCTGGTGACGCTGGACCTCGAGGACCCCTCCGGAGCCGGCGTGGACAGCGCCGGCTACCGGCTCTTCGACGCGACCTCGGGAGAGCAGGTCGAGGAGGTGCTGACCGGGGGCATGTTCGTCGGCCCCCTGGAGCTGCGGCTCCCGGCCGGCAGCTGGAAGGTCCTGCTGACCGGGAGCGGGCGGGGCTTCGGCTGGCTCGTGCCGCAGTGGTTCGGCGGCGCGCCCTCCTTCGCCACCGCCACGACCCTGACCCTGGCACCCGGAGAGGTGCGTGCCCCGATCTCGATGACCCTCCCGGCCACCCTGGAGCCCACCAAGGAGCCGCGCATCATCGGCAAGCCCAGGCCCGGGCGGACCCTCCGTGCCACCAAGGGCCAGTGGAACCTCATGACGGGCAACACCTATGAGCTCATCTGGTATCGGGGCGGCACCGCCGTCGGCTCCGGGCAGCAGTACGTCGTCCGCAGGGCCGACCGCGGCAAGAGGCTCACGGTCGTGGTCGTCGTCGACCACGACGGCCTTCGCGGCGAGAGCACGGTGACCACCTGGATCCCCCGAGGCTGATCTAGGTGATCCCTGTCCCGGCTCAGTGCTCGACGCGCGCGTGGGAGTCGTGCTGCTGACGTCGCACGACGCGGTCGATGCCCTTGCCCCCGTCCAGGGCGTCCCTGCCAGGACCACCGTTGAGCACGTCGTCGCCCGTGCCGCCGTCGACACGGTCACGGCCGCTCTGACCCGAGACCTTGTCGTCGCCCGAACCGCCGCTGACGCAGTCGTTGCCGGAGCCGCCGCCGACCTTGTCCCGGCCCGGGCCGCCGAGGAGGACGTCGTCCCCACCGAGCCCCCTGATGGTGTCCTTCCCCCCGCGACCGAGGATCCGGTCGTTGCCGGCGGTGCCGACGAGCACGTCGGGGCCGTTCGTGCCGACGATCAGGGTGCCGCCGGTCGCGCACGGAGGCGGCTCCATGACGGACGTGCCGAGCCGGGCCGACGCGGTTCCGGCGCCGGCGAGCAGCGACAGGCCCAAGGCGGCGCCGGCCGTCGAGGCGAGGACGCGGACGGTGGGTGGGAGCTGGCGGTGAGTCGTGTTCATGGTGTTCCCCTCGGGTGTGGGCCGCGGGCTGGCGCCGCGCGACCGCGGGTTTCATCGGTTGGCGAGCACCGTCCCAGCCCCACCTCATCGTGGCGTCAGAGCGGTCCCGGTGAGCGTCAGTCGGCGCCAGAACCGGGTCTGCGTGGCTCCAGCTCGGACGGGTCGGGCGGAGGTACGTCGACCTCGGCCATCGCCTGCACCCACCGGGCGAAGGCGCGTCGCGCCTCTCCGTGCCGACCCGCGCGGACGAGGTTCCTGACCAGCCCGCGGTGCACCCGCTCGTCATAGGGGTCGACGCCCAGGAGCCGGGTCAGCGTGGCGGTCGCGTCGTTGCTGCGGCCCTCCCGGGTCGCGATCGTGGCCAGGTGGCGCAGCGAGCGCAGCCATGCGGCGCGGGTGTCCTCGCGCAGCGCCTGCGCCCAGTCCTCCTGCGCCCAGCCCTCCTGCGCCCAGTCACCGGACTCCTCGTCATCGAAGGCCTCCCCGCGGTAGAGCGCGTCGACCTGCTCGAGCACGGACCGGGCAGCCGCGGTGTCGCCGTCTGCGAGCAGCGTGGCGCCGTGGTCGGCATCGGCGAGCAGCTCGTCGGCGTCGAGGGTCAGCCGCCGCAGGTCCAGCCACACGCCGTTGGTGTTGGAGTTGACGTAGTGGTCGGCCGGCCACGACTTCGCCGGGTCCAGCACGGTCCGGACGGTGGTGAGCAGCACCGAGAGCCGGTGCGAGGTCTTGATCGGGTCGTCGCCCGGCCACAGGAGCTCGCAGAGCAGGGACCGGCTGACCGGGCGACCGCGGCGGCCGGCGAGGATCTTCATCAGGGTGCGTGCCTGCTTGGACTTCCAGGCCTGCAGGGGGACCCGCGTGCCGCTCACGGTGACCTCGAACCGGCCGAGCACGGCAACGGTCACGTCCTTGCCGACCGGGTCGGACCCGAAGCTGCGGCCGTTCACGGTCGTCACGCCGAGCCGTTGGAGCCGCTCGGCGGCTCGTCGGCCGCGCTCGCGGTCACCCCGGTCGGCGCCCTCCAGGCGGCCGAGCAGCACCTCGATCCGGCTCGCGTCGGGGTCGGCGCCTCCACCACGCCAGATCGACAGTGCCTCGGTCAGCGAGTCCCGCGCGCGGGCGGGCTCCTCGGTCTCGGCGGCCAGCTCGAGGGCCTCCGCCAGCAGGTCACGCGCGCGCTGCTCGCGCGCCGCCTCGGCGGCCTCGCGGGCCAGGTCGGCGGCGCGGCCGCGGTCGCCCGCGTGCAGCTCGACCCAGCCCAGGGCGATGAGGGCGTACGGCGCCAGCGACCGTGGCGCCAGCGCGTGCGCCTCCTCCGCCGCTGCCCGTGCCTTGTCCGGGGCGACGTCGAGCACCAGGCGCGCGAGCCCCGACAGCGCCGGCACCAGCACCTGGAGCTCCTGAGACGTCCGGGCCAGCGTCACCGCCTCCTCATAGGCCGCGCGACCCTGCTCCCGCTGACCGAGCGCTCGGTGGACGTCGCCCAGGCCGCACATGCTGGTGGCTCCCCGGTTGGGGCCGAGTCGCTGGCTCACCGCCGCCGCACGGCGCAGGTGCCAGCGCGCCTCGTCGAGCTCGCCGACGCGGGTCAGCGCCTCGGCGAGGTTGTGCAGGGCGGCGGTCAGGGCACCCATCGGGCGCACCAGCTCGGTCGCCAGCACCGCCTCGCGGGAGACGGCCACGGCCGCCTCGCACTGTGCCTCCGCGAGCAGGGCATAGGACTGGTTGCCCAGGATCCGCGCCACCGAGACCGCGTCCCCGTCGTCGCGCGCGGCACTCAGGGCCATCGCCAGGTGCGCGGACTTGCGCGAGCCCGAGCTGGTCTTGGCGACCGCCTGGTGTGCGGCGGTGAGGTCGGCGGGCGCGCCGGACCGGCCGGCCAGCTGCAGGGCCGCCGCAGCGAGCTCGCGGGCCCGGTCGTCGTCGCCCAGCATCGAGGCGATGTTGGACCTCGCCGCCCGCCACTGGATCCCCTCCCCGTTGTCGGGCACGTCGTCGGGCCCGATGCGGTCGAGGGTGTCGCGAGCGAGGGGGAGGTCACCCTGGCTGAAATGGACGGCCGCGACGCTGACGGCGAGCCCCGCGTCCCATCCGTCCCGGTCGGCGGAGTCCACGAGCGGTGCGAAGGTGCCGAGGGCGGCGTACGCCTGGCCCGCGTGGTTCAGCGACACACCGAGCGTCTGCCGTACGCCGGGATCCAGGCCGCCCGCCGGCGACGAGCCGACCTCGTGGCTCGCCAGGAACGCGATGATCGCGGCGCCGTCGCCCTGGGCGATCATCCGCGCACCGCGCTTGACGAGGAGCTCCTCGGCCCGCGCCGGTCGCCCGGCCCGCCACCACGCGTCCACGGCCGCGAAGCCGAGGTCGTGGGACTCGAACCACTCGGCGGCTCTCGAGAGGCGCGTCGGGTCGGAGCGGGCCTCCGAGGGCATGCCCTCCAGCACGGAGCGGAGCACTGGGACCAGCCGCAGCTCGTCCCGGCCCACCAGGGTCGCCCGCGGGTCGGGCACGAGGAGTCCGGTGGCGAGCAGCCGGTCGACGGCGCCCGGTGCGGCCCACCGGGAGGAACCGAGCACGTGGTCCACGAGAGCCGGGGTCAGCGGGTCCAGGTCGGCGACGGCCGCGAGCAGGTCGACGACCCCGGACGGGAGGGGGGCGAGCACCTCGGCGTGCAGCCACTCGGCGACCGCGCTCCCGGGCTGCCCGAGCGCGGCGACGGGATCGGCGGACGGCCTGCGAGCAGCTGCCTCCGCCGCCAGGTGGACGAGCATGGGCCAGCCGGCGGTGGCGCGGTGCACGAGGCTCGGCAGCTCGGGGTCGTCGAGGCCGTACTCCTCGGCGAGCACCGCGGCGACCGTGCCCGGGGACAGCGCCAGCTCCGCCGGGCCGATCTCCGACACCGGGCCCACCCATCGGGCGCGGGCGCCGGGCGGGAGCGGCTCTCGCGAGGTGAGGGTCACCGCGACCGTGCCGTCGACGGACGCCACCCGCTCGACGAGCGCCTCCTGCTCCGTGGCCGTCAGCCGGTGCAGGTCCTCGACCACCAGGGATCGGCCCGGCGGGTCGTCGTCGAGCCCCGAGCGCAGGGCCCGGCCGGCGTCGATGCGCAACACGTCGGCGTCCGCGGCGTCGGCCTCGGCGAAGGTGGACTTGCCATAGCCGGCGGCCGCGACCACGATGCTCCGGCTCGCGGCGCGCGCGCGTGGACCGCGGTCGGGCCTCCTGGGCCGCGGCACGTCGACGGGGGCTGTCGTCCGGGTCATGACCTCTTCGAGGATCGTCCTAGCCCCCGCGGGATACAACCCCGTTTCCCGGACCAGCGGCCGGAGCCGGCTCCGCCGCCGCACTGACCCGGTGATGACGCACACCGCTCACCCTCGTGCGACCACGGACCGAGCACGCGGCTCGGCCCGGTCGACGAAGGAGACGAACCATGATCAGGACTGTGCGCTGCCGCAGGTGCGGCCGGGCGATCGAGGCGTTCATCGACGTGGTGCCGGGCATGCCGTCCGCCGTGTCGCGTCAGGCGATCGAGACCAAGATCCAGGCCGCCCAGATCAGGCACGCGGACACGTGCCCGGCGGGGAGGGTCCTCACGAGCGCGCCGGAGCGGCGTCCGTCGCGGCCCGTTGGCCGAGGGCCGCTGACCGCGGCCGCCGCCGCGTTGCGGCGGGGCGGGCGGAGGCTGCGCCGCCTGGCGCTCTGACACCGCGATGACAGGCGCCCGGAACCTGGGTCTCGAACACGACCGGCCGGGCACCGGGTCCGGCCGACTCATCGAGGAGGAACACCATGTCTGCAACCACCCGCACCATCTCGTCGGCGCTCGGGCTCTCGGCGCTGCTGCTGGGCTCCGGCGGTCTCACCACCGGCGCGTCCGCCTCGGCGGCTGCTGCGGCGGCCGTGCCGACCTGCGAGCTGACCGTGCACTCCAACAAGGTGCTCGAGCTCCAGGACAACGACGGCGACGACGAGATCTACTTCAAGCTCGGCGCCGAGAAGACCCCGACGCGGGTCTATGCCGAGGGCCAGAAGCGCCGCAACATCGGGTCGGAGTTCTTCCAGGGCTCGATCGACGTGAAGATCTTCGAGCGCGACGGCAACAACCTGACGCTCGTGGGGACCCTCAGCAACATCCCCTGCGAGAACGAGCCGGGCGACCAGGAGGACGTCGCCGGCGCCGGGGCGCTCTACACGGTCCGCTGGAGCGTGGACTGAGTCCGCCCATGAGGCCCCCGGGAGTGGGCGTCGACCGGTCGGTCGGCGCCCACGTCCGTGTCCGGACGCTCGGTCCCTAGGTCGCCGCCGGACGAGGAGTCACCGTGCTGCCTCCCCACTCCTCGGGTGCCACGTCGACGAGGGTCTGGTTGACCACCCACTGGTGGCCGAACGGGTCGTCGATCGCTGCCTGGCGCTCGCCGTACTCCCAGTCGTGCAACGGGTCCGCCACCGTCGCTCCGCGTGCGACCGCCGCCTCCACGACGGCCGCGGCGTCCTCGACCTTGACCATGACCTGGTGGGAGCGCTCGTGCTCGGGAGTACGACGTCCCGGCCGCACCTCCGCGACGACGATCTCGGCCGCGGGCGCGTCCGGCAGGCCCAGCTGCGCACGGTGGCCCTCGCCGATGCGCACGTGCTCGACGAAGCCGAAGACCTCGGCATACCACGCCACGGCGGCCCTGACGTCGCTCACGGTCAGCACGGGTGTCACCCGTGCGTGCGGGGCCGACCTGTTGGTGAGCACGGACGCCAGCCTAGGCCGGTGTCGGGGAGTCGTCCCCGCCCTCCAGCGGCGCCACGTCGAAGAGGTCCTGGATCCGTGTCACCCGGAAGAGGTAGTCGAGCGACTCGCTGCGCCCGGTCAGCAGGAGGCTGCCGCCGCGATCCTGGGTCACCTTCCGGAGCCGCAGGAGCATCGCCAGCCCACTGGAGTCGATGAAGTCGACCTCCGAGAGGTCGAGCACCACGTCCGTGGAGATCTGGTCGATGACGAACTCGATCTCGGAGACCAGGTCCGGTGCGACCGCGAGGTCGATCTCCCCGGACAGTCGGAACAAGGCTCGGCCGTCGGGCAGCGCCTCGGTCCGTCTCTGCTCCATGCCCACCCCTCGTGATGTCGCCCGTCGCTCGTGGGCATCACGCGGTCGCTGCCCCGGCCCCGGGATCGCTGTCTGGCCAAGGGCCATGATGACACCATCCGAGGCGAGGCTGCGGTGGGGCCGGGTGGGTACCGTGTCAGCCAGGGACCACACAAGCATGGGGACTGCCACGAGATGAGCGACCAGCCGTTGCCGTTCGACAGCTCAGCCCCCAGGCTGGGTCGCGACGTCGCTCGTCGTGCGATCGTGGCGGCGGAGCTGCCCGTCGACGTGCAGCGCGCGGTCCTCCTGGTCGTGAGCGAGCTGGTGACCAACGGCGTGCAGCACGGGCGGGCTCCGATGTCGTTGGTGGTCCTCGTCGCGGACGGGATGGTGCACGTCGCGGTGTCCGACGGCAGCGCGAGCCGGCCCCAGCCCCGGCAGGCGCCCGACAGCGCCTTTCGCGGCCGTGGCCTCGCGATCGTCGCGGAAGCGGCGAGCGCGTGGGGGATCGAGCAGCGCGGATCGGGCAAGACCGTCTGGGCGGACATCGCCACCGGCCACGCCCTGCGGACGGAGGCACCGGCGTGACGACCGACATGGAGGCGACCCCGGTCGCGACCGCGCTGGACGGGCACGGGCTGCAGAGCCACGTGCTCGACGCCCTCGGCCTCGAGGTCGCCGTCGTCGACTCCGAGGGGCGGATCGTCTATGTCAACGCCGCCTGGCGTGAGTTCGCCGCGGCCAACGGCGCACCGTCGGCGGTCACCGCCGGCGTGGGGCTCGACTACCTCGGCGTCTGTGAGGCGGCCGCCGCCGCCGGGGACCTGCTCGCGGCCGAGATCGCCAGGGAGCTGCGCTCGGTGCTCGACGGCCGCGGCAACCGGATCGTCCTCGAGTATCCCTGCGACTCCCCCGAGGAGCCACGGCTCTTCGTGCTCGACGCCAACCCGTTGCCCGAGGGTGGCGCGGTGCTCGCGCACTACAACGTGACCGACCGCCTCCGGGCGGAGGTCGGTCTGCGGGCCGCCCACGACATGTTCCAGCACCTCGTGCAGCACTCGCCGTTCGGCATCTATGCGGTCGACGCCGACTTCCGGCTCGTCGAGGTGAGCGCCGGGGCGCAGAAGGTCTTCGAGACCGTGCGGCCCCTGATCGGCCGCGACCTGGGTGACGTGCTGCGGCAGCTGTGGCCCGAGCCGTTCGCCAGCGAGGCCATCGGGCACTTCCGGCACGCGCTCGAGACCGGCGAGCCCTATCACGCGCCCAGCACGATCGAGCGTCGCGCCGACATCGACTCGATCGAGTCCTACGACTGGAAGGTCGAGCGGGTCACCCTGCCCGACGGCCGCCTCGGGGTCGTGTGCCACTTCTATGACCTGACCGACCGGCAACGCTATGAGGAGCAGCTCCAGCAGAGCGAGGAGCAGCTGCGGCTCGCGATGGAGGCCGCGGAGGCCGGCCAGTGGAGCATCTCGCTCGACACGGGTGACTTGCGCGCCTCCGACCGTTCACTCGCGATCCACGGCCTGCCGCCGGGTTCGCCCATGACCCGCGAGGCCGCCATCAGGTCGGTGCACCCCGACGACCGGGCCCGGGTCGAGGCGGCCCTGCGGGCGACGGCCGAGGACGGGCGGCCCTACCGCGACGAGCACCGCATCGTGCTGGCGGACGGGTCGATCCGGTGGGTCGCCGCCCATGCCCATCGGATGGCGCGAGGCGAGAGCCACCAGGTCGTGGGCCTCATCCAGGACATCACCGCGAGGAAGCACGCCGAGGAGCTGCTGCGCACCCGCGAGGCCGAGCAGCACGACATCGCCCTCGCCCTCCAGCGCGCGCTGCTGCCCGCGGAGGTCCGTGACTCGCCCCGGGTCGAGGCGCAGGCCCGCTATGCCGCCAGCGCCGCGGCACTCGAGGTGGGCGGCGACTGGTATGACACCCTGCCGCTCCGCGACGGCCGCATGGTCGCCACGGTGGGCGACGTCGTCGGCCACGGGCTCCAGGCCGCGGCCACGATGGGCCAGCTGCGCACCGGGTTCCATGCGCTCGCCTCCCACTACGACGCTCCCGGGGAGCTGCTCGCGGAGTTCGAGCAGTTCGCGGAGAACATCCCCGGTGCGGAGTCCTGCACCGCCGCGTGCGTGATCCTCGATCCCGACCAGCGGGTGGTGCGCTATGCGACCGCCGGGCACCCTCCCCTCCTCCTCGTGCAGCCGGACGGGACGGCCTCCTTCCTCGAGGGCGGGCGCACGGCGCCGCTCTGCTGCGGCGCCGCGCTCGAGCGCACGGACGCGGAGGTGCCGATGGCGCCCGGCTGCACGGTCGTCCTCTACTCCGACGGGCTCGTGGAGAGGCGTGGCGAGTCGCTGGCCGTCGGGCTGGAGCGGCTGCGCGGCGCGGTGGAGTCCGCCGCGCTCGAGGACCTGGACGCCGCGTGCGACGCGATCCTGCGGGCGATGACTCCGGCCGACGGTTTCACCGACGACGTCGTCATCCTCGCGATGCGCCTGCGCTGACGCGCCGATCGGATGGAATGCCTCTGCGCCGGAGAACGTTGCCGACCGGAGACGGGAAGGTGGACCGACATGACCCTCGACGAGGCGGTGGCGGCCGTCGAGGCCACCCTCCACGCTCCGGGCCTCCGGGTCGACCGCAGGCTCGCCCGCGAGGAGAACGACTCCTTCCTGCTGCTGGTCCTCGACACCAGTCGCGGCCGACACGAGGACCCCACCCCGGTCGCCAACGGACCACGGCTGGTCGACAAGCGCCGCGGTGACGTCACGAGGCTCACCATCCCCGACGCACTCGCTCGGGCCGAGCGCATGGCGCTGGTCGCGTCCTCACCCGAGCACTGACAGGTGTCACCCCCTCCCGTGGGTTCGGTCCACGGGGTTGGGGTAAGAAGGCATATGCGCATCTTCTTCACCGGTGGCAGCGGCAAGGCGGGGAGGCACGTCGCGCCCTACCTCGCCGACCAGGGCCATCAGGTCACCAACGCCGACCTCGTCCCGCTCGGACACCCGGGGATCGCGGATCTCCAGGTCGACCTCACGGACGCGGGGGAGACCTACTCGGCATTGGCCGGACTGGCGACCTTCGACGAGCTCGACCTCCCGGCGAAGCCGAGCTATGACGCGGTGGTCCACTTCGCCGCCGTACCGCGGATCCTGCTGCGACCGGACTCGGCGACCTATGCCGCCAACGTGCTGAGCACCTACCACGTGATCGAGGCGGCCACCCGGCTCGGGATCCGCAAGATCGTGTTCGCCTCGTCGGAGACGACCTATGGCATCTGCTTCGCCCAGGGTGAGCGCCGCCCGCTCTTCGTGCCCGTCGACGAGGAGCACCCGACGGTGCCCGAGGACTCCTATGCGATGTCCAAGGTCGCCAACGAGGTCACCGCGCGCTCCTTCCAGGCCCGCGCGGGCGCGGACATCTACGGCCTGCGGATCAACAACGTCATCGAGCCGCACGAGTACGCCGAGCTGTTCCCGGCGTTCCTCGCGGACCCGTCGCTGCGTCGTCGCAACGTGTTCGCCTACATCGACGTCCGCGACCTCGGGCAGATGGTGCTGCGCTGCCTCGAGACCGACGGGCTCGGCTATGAGGTCTTCAACGTCGCCAACGCGGACATGTCCGTGGCGGCGACGACGCAGGAGATCCGCGACCGCTTCTATGGCGGCGTCGAGGTCCGTCGGGAGATGGGTCGGGACGAGACCTTCTATGCGATCGACAAGGCGCGCGACCTGCTCGGCTTCGAGCCGCAGCACTCGTGGCGCGACGTGGTGGACGACCCCACCTCCCACCGGGGCTGAGCGCCGGTCCAAGATGGGGGCGGAGGTCCGGGCGACCCGGACCGTGAAGGCAGCAGGAATGGTCACGATCATCGCCCACCGCGGCGCGCGGAGCCTCGCGCCAGAGAACACCCTTGCCGCGGCCCGCAAGGCGCACGAGCTCGGGGCCGACCTGTGGGAGACCGACACCGCGGTCACCGCCGACGGACAGATCGTGCTCATGCACGACGACGCGATGATGCGCACCACCGACGTGGCCGACAGGTTCCCCGACCGTGTCCCGGCGCCGTTCTCGACCTACACGCTGGCCGAGATCCGCACCCTCGACGCCGGGTCGTGGTTCGAGCGGGACGACCCGTTCGGGCAGGTCGCGGCGGGGGCGGTCACGCCGGCCGAGCTGGCGTCGTACGTCGGCGAGAAGGTGCCCACGCTTCGGGAGGCGTTCGAGCTGACCCTCGACCTGGACTGGCGGCTGAATCTCGAGCTGAAGGCCCAGCCCCACCCCCAGGACCGGTTCGACGTCGTGAGCGCGGTGCTCGACCTGGCCGACGACGTCGGCATCGGACCCGACCGCCTGGTGTTCTCGTCCGCGCGCCCGGAGTGGCTCAAGGCGCTCTCCGCGCGGCGACCCGAGTTCGAGGTCCAGCTGGTCTTGGGCCTCTTCCAGCGGGACCCCGTCGACTTCTCCGACCCGTTCTTCGCCACCTTCAACCCACGGATGACCCGCGTGACGCTCGACGAGCTGCGCGAGGTCCTGGCGCGGGGGATCCGGGTCATCCCCTACCAGCCCAACGACCCGGAGGAGATCGCGGCGCTGGTCTCGATCGGGATCACCGGGATCATCACCGACTTCCCCCAGCGCGTCCTCAGCGCCGTCCACCGGCAGATCGGAGCCCCCTCATGACCTCGCCCACCACGACGGCGGCGCACCGGATCCTCATCGTCAACTGCTATCCCCAGGCCAGCCGCGAGAACTTCGACAGGTCCGACGTCGGCCATCCGCACGACCTGTTCCGCGACGTCCTGGCGCGGGAGGCCCCCCACGCGACGACCGAGATCGTCTATGTCGCCGACCCGGGCTTCGCACTCCCTGAGGGGACGACGATCGACGACTTCGACGCCGTCGTCTGGACCGGCTCCGACCTCACCGTCTATCACACCGACGACCCGCGGGTGGCTCCGCAGATCGCCCTCGCCGAGCAGCTGCTCGAGGCCGGCAAGCCCTGCTGGGGCAGCTGCTGGGGGATCCAGCTCGCGTCCCTCGTCGCCGGCGGCGAGGTGGCGGTCAACCCACGTGGCCGCGAGTGGGGGATCGCGCGCGACATCAGGCTGACCGAGGCGGCCGCGACGGCGCCGATGCACGTGGGCAAGCCCGCGACGTTCGACGCCTTCATCATGCATCTGGACCACGTGACCCGACTGCCGGACGGCTCGCCGCTGCTCGCCACCAACGTGCACAGTCCCGTCCAGGCCGCGATCATCGGGACCTTCTGGGGCACGCAGTACCACCCGGAGTACAACCTGCACGAGATGGGGCGCCTCATCGCCGCACGTGCCCCGGCGCTGGTCAGGGAGGGGTTCTTCCCCGACGAGGCCGCGGTCGCGCGCCATGCCGCGAGCATGAAGCAGCTCGCGGCCCATCCGGACTCGCCGGAGCTGCGCGCGGAGCTCGGTGTCGGGGACGACATCATCGACCCGGTCATCCGCGAGCTGGAGCTCCGGAACTGGCTCCGCTTCGTCGACTCGGTCTCCGGCTGACCCGACCTCACGCGGTCCTGGCGGGGTCCGATCGGGCCCGACGGACGGCGCTGGGCGCGCCCGGCTCGGGCGCGCTTGTCTGGGACGCCGACGCCGGAGAGGCTTGGCTGCGCGACTCCGGAAGAAAGTTCGCCGGTCGATGTCGAAGAGCGTCGTCGTCGTTCGACGTGTGTGCGAGAAGCAGTTCCCGAGCAACCAACAGGAGTGATCGAGATGCCGCGTTTCATGGGATTCGTGAGGATGGAAGAGGGCGTGGGAACGCCGCCGCAGTCGCTGTTCGACGCGATGGACCAGCACATCGGTGAGCGTGCCGCCAAGGGCGTCTTCCTCGACGGCGGGGGCCTCTATGGCACCGAGGACGCCGTCAACTACGTCGTCCGCGGTGGCGAAGTCACCCGCGTCGACGGGCCCTACGCCGAGGCCAAGGAGGTCGTCGGTGGATGGGCGATCATGCAGTACGACTCGCTCGAGGAGGCCGTGGCCGACCAGCGCGAGTTCGCCGAGCTGCATGCCAAGCACTGGCCCGAGGTCACCGTGGTCGCGACGCTGCGCCAGATCTCCGACGGCCCCGAGGCGCCCGGAGCCTGATGTCGGGGTCGAGCCCCACCCACGGGGCTCACCTACGCTGGCCCCGTGCCGGCAGAGACCAGTTCGGATGACTCCACCGGGGCCATCGTCGCCGCGTGGCGGGCCGAGTCGGCCCGCCTCGTCGGCGCTCTCACCCGGATGACCCGGGACGTCGAGCTCGCCGAGGACCTGGCCCAGGACGCCCTCGTCGCCGCCCTCGAGCAGTGGCCGGCGACCGGCGTACCCGACAACCCGATCGCCTGGCTGATGACGACGGCGAAGCGGCGCGGCATCGACCACTTCCGGCGAGCCGACACCCTGCGCGCCAAGGTCGCCGAGGTCGAGCGCGCCCGAGGGGGAGAGGAGGCGGAGATGCCCGATCTCGAGGACCAGGTCGACCACATCGAGGATGACGTCCTGCGCCTCATCTTCCTGTCCTGCCACCCGTCCTTGACCCCCGAGTCCCGAGCCGCGCTGACCCTGCGTCTCGTCGGGGGCCTCAGCACCGCCGAGATCGCTCGCGGCTTCCTGGCCAGCGAGTCCACGATGGGACAGCGCATCTCTCGGGCCAAGAGGTCCCTCGTCGAGGCCGCCGCCGAGTTCGAGCTGCCCACAGGGGCCGAGCGGACCCGGCGGCTCGACGACGTGATGGCGGTGATCTACCTGATCTTCAACGAGGGCTACACCGCGACCGCCGGTGCGGACTGGATGCGGCCCGACCTGGCGCAGGAGGCGATGCGCCTCGCGCGCATGCTCGCGGCCCTGGCGCCCGACGAGACCGAGGTGCTGGGGCTCCAGGCGCTGCTGGAGATCCAGGGCTCGCGCATGCCGGCCCGCCTCGACAGCGACGGCGAGCCGGTCCTCCTCGAGGCGCAGGACCGGACGCTGTGGGACCAGCTGCTGATCCGTCGCGGGCTGACGGCCCTGCAGCAGGCCGAGGAGCTCGCCGCGCGCGGCATGCCGGTGGGCCGCTACTTCCTCCAGGCGTCGATCGCCGCGCAGCACGCCCGCGCCGCGCGCGCCGAGGACACCGACTGGCGCCGGATCGCCCGGCTCTATGACGTGCTGGCCGACGCCGCGCCGGGCCCGGTCGTCGAGGTGAACCGCGCGGTCGCACACGGCCGCGCCTTCGGCCCGCCCGCCGGGCTGGCCGTCCTGGACGCGCTCGACGCCGCCCCGCTCGCCGACTCCCCCCTCGTGCCGAGCGTCCGTGGTGACCTGCTGGAGCGCGCCGGCCTGCACGCCGAGGCGAGCGAGGCGTTCACCAAGGCGGCCTCGCTCACCAGGAACGAGGGCGAGCGTGCGGTCCTGCGGCGCCGGGCCGTGCTGAGCTCGGAGCGGGCCTCCGGGATCGAGTGACACGTCCGACCCGGGCTGCCGGGGTCGCGGGCGGCCAGGCTGGCCCTCGAGCCCTGACCGGACGACCCGCGCGTGGCGTCAGGCGATGAGGCGTCCGAGCACCTGCTGCGCGGACTCGCCGGCATCGAGGTCACTCGTGTCCATGACCTCGAACCCGGGGTCGTCGCCCACCTGGTCCTGGAGGCGAACGGCTGCGTGCGCGATCTCGGCGGCGTCGCCCTGCGGCCGCCCCACGAGGAGATCGCCGGCCAGCGGGGCCATCTCGCCACGGAGCCGGGCGCGCACCCGCTCGAGCAGGACCTCGGGCCGCGCGGTCAGGCGCAGGGCGACCAACGGGGTGGGCTCGAGGGCCGCGTGATAGCGCAGTGCGTCGTGTCGGGTGTCGACCGGCCCGTTCACGATCAGCCGATGAGCGCCGTGGGCCCGGAAGACCCGCCACAGGGCGCCGAGGTTGCGGGCCTGGAGCCCGTGGTCGACCGAGCCGCCGTCGCGCCCGACGAAGCCCAGCTGCCGGAGGTCGACGAAGGCGCAGCCGGCGTCCGGGCCGCCGGCAGCCATGAACGCCTGCCAGCCGATCGTCGACTTCCCGACGGCCGTCGTGCCGCCCAGCAGGAGGGCCCGGTGGTCCAGGTGCTGGTCGGGGGCGTTCGGCTGTGACAGTGCCGTCGAGCCCGCGGCCGGCGCCCCGTGGTGGCCCTCCAGGGAGGCGAGCACCGACGCGGCGACCTCTGCGGGCGACGCACCTGCGGTGTCCACGACCGGGTGACCCAGGTCCGCCACGTCCAGCTCTCGCGCGTACTCCTCGACGCCGGGCCAGTCCTCGGCATAGAGCCCGCGGCCCTCGAGCCGGCGCCGCAGCTCCGCGAGCGGGGCGCGCAGCCTGACGAACGACAGGTCGAACCCTGCCAGGGTCTGCGCAGAGAACGGCAGGAGGTCGAGCCCCACCACGCCCGACACGACGAGGGTGGGTGACCCGTGCCGGGCGAACTCGTGGGCCACGGCAGCGAGCGCCTCCGCCTTGAGGCGATGGGCGCCGGGGTCGGTGGTCTCGTCGCAGGTGGACATGCCGAGCTGGTCGATGTCGACGTACGCCGTGGCCGGCTCGTCGGCGGCCAGCCGGTTGAGCAGCTCCCACGCGGTGACGGACTTCCCGACCGCGGGCGGCCCATGGAGCCAGAGGATGCGCACCACCGCAGGCTGGCACCGAGGGCAAGCAGCGGCAACCGTGAATCGGGCCTCGGAGAGGTTATCGCGAGGTCAGAGTCCCGACGGTCAGCTCTCCCGCGCGACAGTCTCGCAGCCCTTGACCACCGATGGCTCGACACCGAAGAGCAGGGTGAGAGTGTCGTCCCCAGGGCCACAGTCGATGAGTCGAAGCTCGGAGTTGGAGATGCGGATCCGATCGTCTCCCGAGCCCGCGTAGACCTCGTCTGTTCCGCGACCCGTGAATCTCAGGAGATCGTTCCCGGGACCGGCGTACACAAGGTCACTGCCTGCGTCCTCCGTCTCATAGCAGAGTTCGTGGGCACGGCCGGCGTGCGAGAAGAGTCGATCGTTGCCCGGGCCGAGGCGGAACAGGTAGGCGCCACCGGCGTGGTTCTCCAGCCAGAACGCGTGTCCACAGATGATGTCGTTCCCCGGTCCTGCGAAGACGCGCACTCGCGCGAAAGCGAAGAAGACGTCGGGGCCGGGGCCGCCCTTGAGCACTCCACCCCGAGCGTAGGCCCAGCCCACGTCCGGGCCTGCCCCGAGTCTGGCCACGTCGCCATGAGAGACGATGGTGGCGTCGGCACCTGGGCCGCCGAGCACCCGATCCGCTCCCGTCCGCTCGGCGATGTCCTCGTTCGCGCCGACCCACAGTTGGTCATCGCCCTTACCGCCGTACACGACATCATCACCACGTCGTGGGCGGATGACGTCGTCACCGGCGAATCCGTGGATCACGTCGTCTCCTGCGGACCCCTTGAGATGGTCGTTTCCTGCAGTGCCGCCGATGTGATCCGCCACCGCCGGGCGGCCGACCCCGCCCACCATCACGAGTCCGATGGCTGCCGCCGTCGTGATACGTCGAAGCACACTCATCCTCCCCGTCAGCATGTTCCCTCCACTCGATGAGAGTCCGAGGCTCGACGGTGGCCGTCCGCCGCGGGCGGGCACCAGCCGCCGGGCATGAGCAGTTCCAGTATCTGGCGGCCGGTTCGCGTCGAGAACGGGCACCTCTATGAGGTCGGGCACACAGCCCTGGCTCACCCTGGCGCACCTTCTCGAAGAGTCGGACAGCAACCGCTGCCGATGGCTACGGTGCGAGCATGAGCGGCTATGTCGTGCTGGACTTCGAGACCACCGGCTTCTCGCCGGCCAAGCACGACCGGGTGGTCGAGATCGGTGTGGTGCAGGTCGACGCCTGGGGTGCCATCCAGGACCACTGGAGCACGCTGGTCAACCCGGAGCGGGACATCGGTGCCAGCCATGTCCATGGCATCACCGCCGCCGATGTCCTCACCGCACCGACGTTCCGCCAGGTGGTGCCGAGACTGCTGAGCTCGATCGCGGGGCGGACGGTGGTGGCACACAACGCTCGCTTCGACATGACCTTCCTGGTGGCCGAGCTCGTTCGAGCCGGCTATCCCCTGGTCGACGCCGTGCCATGCCTGTGCACGATGGAGTGGTCGTCACGATTCCTCGAAGGGACCTCGCGCAAGCTCGGGGACTGCTGTCGGCTCGCCGGCGTGGCCAGCCACTGCGGGCACTCCGCCGAAGCGGATGCGATGGCCGCAGCCGGACTCCTCGCCCACTACCTGCGCGCCGCGGGAGACGCCGTGCCCTGGTTGACGTTGCTCGGCCCGGCCGAAGCCTTCGCCTGGCCCACGTGTGCAGAGGTGGAGGAGGTGATGCTCGTGCAGCGCGCCACCTCCCCGGCCGCACCCGATGCGTGGCTCGACCAGGTGACGTCCAAGGCCGACCGCGTTGCCGATCCGCTCGTCGAGTCCTATGTCGACGTCCTGGAGCATGCCCTTCTGGACGGCTTCCTCTCCGCGCATGAGAAGCACGACCTCGTGGAGATCGGGGAGTCTCTGGGGCTCGAGCGCGCCCAGCTGGACAGAGTGCACCGCACGTATGTGTCGGCGCTCGCAGCCGCCGCCTGGGCCGACGGGGTGGTGACGATGGAGGAGCAGTTCCAGCTGAGCCAGGTCGCGGCTTCCCTGGGGGTGCCGCAAGCCGTCGCCAAGCAGATCCTGGTGGACGCCCAAGGAGAGCGTCCGGCATTCACCGTGCCGACACTCCAGCTCTCGGCCGGAGACCGCATCGTGTTCACCGGAGACCTCGGCACACCGCGCGAGGCCTGGGTCGAGCGCATCACCGATCTGGGACTCGAGTGCGGCGGCGTCACGAAGTCCACGAGGGCCGTGGTCGCTGCCGATCCCGACTCGTTGAGCGGCAAGGCGGCCAAGGCACGCAAGCTCGGCATCCCCATCGTCACGGAGTTCGCCTTCGAGGCGATCATCGGCCAGATGGAGGCACATCGACGTGCGCGATCGAGGGCGCTCGCCGACGAGTGAGCGCGCGAGCAGCCGCAGGCACCACGAGAATCCGCGGCCGTCGCTGGCGCCGTACTGATCCTGCTCTGACGACCGCTTGCCACCCTCCTGTCCTCGCCGACAACGGCGACCGGACACAGGAGGAACCACCATGCGACACACGATGAGCACCACACTGCGGAGGCTGGCACTCGCGGCCGCCTCGACCGGGCTGGTCGCCGCGGGCACCACGGGGGTGACCGCAGCGCCGGCCCAGGCCGCCGCTCCCGTCTGCAACGTCGACGTCGTCAGCCTGACCTCGTTCGACCTGAGCGACAACGACGGGAACGACGAGATCAAGATCAAGCTCGGCGACAGCTCGTGGGCGGGCCCGTGGGACATGCCCGACGACTGGACCCGCAACAACTCGCTCGGCGACCTGGACAAGGACTTCACCAAGAAGGTCGTCATCAGGCTCGCCGAGCAGGACCTCACCCGCCACGAGATCGGCCGGCACACCCTCAAGTGCACCGAGGACCTGGGCGACAAGACGCTGTCGTTCAAGGGCGAGGGCGCGATCTACCACATGGACGTCACGGTCACCGAGCGCTGACGTCGCGAGGGCCTGGGTCGGCGGGGGTCGACCCAGGCCTCTGCCCGGGCATGGTCGGAGTCTCATTGACGGGCTCTTCCCAGCGGCGAACGATGGAGGGGCGGGCCGGTTCGAGCAGAAGGCCCAGGCTGGTTCGCCGTACGGCGGCTGCGGTGGGAGGTCCGTCGCTGCCAGAGGGGAGGACCGCCGTGAACGTCGAGGCCTACGGCTGCTACACCATCCAGAGCTCGCTCGCCGATCCGGGCGGCGACTGCTTCATCCACGTCCCCAACGCGGGGCTCGACCCGGGGCGAGTGATCGCGATGTGGGGCTATGACAGCCGCGGAGTGGACTTCACCGACCACTTCGAGTTCGTGGCGATCCCGGCTCCCGTGGTGGACAACGTCTTCTTCCTCGTCAACCGACGGTCCGGCCTTCCCTTGCGGGTCCGCGGCGACCACGTGATCCAGGGCGTGGCCGTCGACTCCACGGAGGCGGAGCGCTCCGAGCAGGGCGCGCAGTGGGTGCTCGAACCCGTCGATGACGAGTTCCGGATCATGAGCCTGCTCACCGGCTTCTATCTGTCCCCCAGGGACTTCAGGACGGTCGACGGCACCGGCCTGTCGCTCGTCGCGCCGGTGCTCAGAGCAGGACTGGACGACCGGGTGCGGCACTTCCGACTCGGCCGGGTCGCCTCCCTGATGGGCCGGCTGCCGGAACCGGTGACCGCGAAGGGAGCCAGGTTCGCCAAGCTGAAGAGCATCGACACCGAGCTGCCCGACCGGACGCCGGCGTTGCTGCGCGAGGTCGAGGTGCTGCCCTTCTTCGTGGTGGTCGACCCGTCGTACCCGCCGAGCCGGCAGGTGCAGGTGTCGCCCTACTACACGCTGCGGCTCTCGAAGCTGTGGAGCAAGGTCTTCGACCGCCAGCTCGACGGGATCGTCGAGCGCGAGACCGAGGAGACGACCGAGACGGGGCTGACGACCGTCGACGCGCAGAGCGTGATGTCGACGTTCTCCTGGTCGGTCTCGGCCGAGGCGTCCGCGGGCTACAAGGGCTATGGCGTCAGTGCGTCGATGAAGCTGACCTCCCAGCTGGCGGGCGAGACCAAGCGGACGAGCGAGTCGAGCTCGGAGCACCGCGAGCAGCACCAGCTCGTCGAGTCGATCGTCTACCCGGCGATCGGGCAGCCCTACCGGCTGGTGAGCTGGCGCCCGGTGGACCGCTATGAGCTGTGCCGCAAGGACGGCTCACTCGTGCAGTCGTGGGACGTCGTCCGCACCGAGCAGGAGGTGATCGACGTCTTCCCGCGGAGCGTCACCATCCCCCCGACGGTGCCGTCGCAGCGTGATCCGGGCCGGAGCGCCCGGAGGTTGGCGCGCAAGGAGGCGGTCGCCGTCCCCGTGGCCTGAGCGTGGATGCCGAGCGTGCGCCGGCCTGCGGCCCAGGACGACGAGGCGGGGCTCACAACCGGAAGGCCGACCGCATCGACGGTGCGGTCGCCGCATAGCCGAGGTGGGTCGTGATCCGGAGCATCTCCTCGGTCGTGCGCAGCAGGGCGTAGTGGTCGAAGCGCGTGGCCGACGTCGTCCCCGGGACGGTCGACGGGGCCACGACGATGGTGTCGACGAGGTTGCCCGTGGTCCCGTTGTCCTCGTCGAAGGTGACGAAGATGGCGGTGTCCCCGTCGGTGAAGGACTTCGACGCGAGGGCGACGTCCATCCACGACCTAAGCCACGCGTCTCCGGTCGCCACCGAGCAGTCGTGCATGTCGTTGCACATGTTGGGGGTGACGAACGAGAAGGCGGGCAGGGTGTCGTTGCGGAGGTCGTTCCTCAGCGCCCCGGCTGACGGGGTGCCCGACGGGATGTCCCAGGTGGCGCAGTCGGCGCGGATGCCGGTGAAGTAGGCAGCCGGGTTGTGCCGTACGGCGTAGGTCCCTGCGTCGCCGAGCGCGCAGGTGGCCGGCATCGACTCCTGGTAGGCGCGCCACTCGCCGCCCGCGGCACGCACCTGGGAGAAGAGCGACGGCGCGGAGATGGGGTGGCTCCCCGGAGGCAGGTCGTCGGTGACGCCGAACGTCGAGCCGCCCGTCGCGGCGAGGTAGTTGGGAAGCGAGGGATGCCGGATGCCGTGGTAGTTGGAGGCGTGTCCGCAGGCGCGAGCCAGGCTCGTGAAGGTGGGCGCGTTCGCGGAGCCGACGATCGGCGCCCTGTTCTCGAACCAGATCCACACCACGTGGCGCCAGGTCGGCGTGGCCGTCCCTCGGCACGGGCCTGTCGGGACGGTGTCCTGCGTGGTGACCAACAGGGTCGGCGGGTTCGCGGTCGACCGCGAGGTCAGGTAGAGGCCGTCCGCGGCCGTCGTGTCGATCGCCAGCGACAGGTCGTGACCGACCTCCGCCTGGACCGCGGTGACGCTCAGCGGGACGGTCGCCGTGGTGTTGCTCGTCGGGATCGCCAGGGTTCCGACGCACGCCCCCACCGCCGGCCTCGTGCCGAAGGTGACCGCCGACTCGCTCCACGTGTCGCTCGCCACGGATCGGACCGCGTGCGTCGACGCGGATCCCGCGAGCGGGGCGCCGCTCGTGCGCACCCGCAATGCAGCGGAGGTGACGGTCCTGCCGGCCAGGCCCGCCAGGTCGAAACGCAGGTAGGACGTCTCGGTCGACGACCCGCCGTGGACGAGCAGCGACGGGCCGGCGCCGTAGTTGCTCGCAGGGCTCGCCGAGCTGACATAGGTGTCGGCCTCGGCGGTGACGGTGGCGGTGGCCGCCTCGGCGGGAGCGATCGGTCCAACGGGTCCGACGAGCGCGCCCAGCCCCAGGGTCATCGCGCCCGTCAGGGCTAGCGGTCGTGTGCCTCTCATCTGCCTCCCCCTCGCTCGCTGTGCGGCGAGCGCGGTTGAGGTCATCCCGAGTGTGCACTCACCGTCTGTGGAGGTCCCCGCCGGATCTGGCGAGAACCCGAGGCTCGAGCGATCACGGTCCGGTGATCGGCTCCGAGATCTTCCATCTTCCCCTTGATCCCGGCCCGTGGCACCCTGGTCGGAAAGCTGAATCGGTGTGTCGTCGATCGTCGGGGGTGGTCGTGATGCTCGGTCGTGCCGTTCTGGTCTGCGTCAGTCTGGTGACGCTCGGTGGTGCTCTGGTGTCGTCGCCGGCGAGTGCCGACGACCCCGCCAAGGCGCGGTCGCCGCGCGTGGCGGTGTCGCCATCCACAGGGCTCGCGCGTGGTGACGTGGTCACCGTCAAGGTCCGCCGGGTGCCGCCGGGCGCCTCGGTCGACCTGTTCCAGTGCGACGTCGTCGAGGCGGGTACGACGCCGCGCTGCGGGCCGGCGCTCGCCACCGCCACCGCGTCACGTCGTGGGCTGGCCCGGGCCGCTGTCACGCTGCAGGACCCGCTGTTCCGCAACGAGGAGTTCGGTGACCCCACGCCGGTCTACTGCCGCAGCGACGTGTGCCGCATCATCGCGACCTGGCCGGGAGGCGACGGTGAGCTGCGGGTGGTGGCGTCCGCGCCGCTCCGGTTCGCGGGAGCGCCGGCCTCGATCGCCCTGTCCGACACCGAGGACCTCGTGGACGGGGAGCAGGTCGTGGCCACCGGCACCGCCTCGGGTGCCGCCGGTCGACGTGTGGTGTTCACCGAGGAGGCCTGCTTCTCGATCGTGCAGGGCAGCGGATGCTATGGGCAGACGGACCTGGGTGAGAGCGTGGTCCACCGGGACGGGACGTTCCGGCGGCTGCTGACCGTGCAGCGCTTCCTCTCCGACGGGAGCGACTGCGCCGACCAGGCGAACCTGCTCGGTGCCTGCGAGGTCAGCGCGACCATCCTCGGGGCCGACGGCCTGCCCGACGACACCTTCGGCCTGGCCTCGCGCGGCCAGCCGGCGGCCTTCGTCACCTTCGTGGCGACCTACTGACCGGCCGCCCAGGCACGGAGACCGAAGCCCCGGCCGCTGTCCAGGCGGCCGGGGCCCACGGGCGAGATCACCGAGCCGGTGCCGACGATCCCCGTCAGATCCGGGCCGGGAAGGTCCGGGTCAGGAGCAGACGCACTTCAGCAGCTCGTCCAGCTTCCAGCCCTGCTCCTCGAGGCGCTTGCGCAGCTCGGGGCTCATGGCGTCGAGGAAGCACCGCAGCGGCTTGCACCAGTCGGGGCAGGAGCCCTTGCCCGGGTCGTCGGTCCGCGGCGGCGGCTCGTCGCCACCGGCCCAGACCGCGCCGGTGACGACCTGCTCGCGGGTGAACGGCGTGCGCCGCGAGGTCGACCCGCTCGCCGAGACGACGAAGCGGTAGATGCCCGGGCTGGTGGCGGGCAGCGAGACGGCATAGGTCCCCACGCCGGTGGGCGTCATCGGCAGCGTCGCCTGCGACCCGTTGGGCCGCGTGACGACCGCCTGGACGCTGCTGGAGCCCGCCGCCTGGGGGAACGGCTGGCCGTACTCGAACAGGTCCGCGCTCACCGTGAGCGTCGCCCCCGGCTCGAAGGACGTCTGGCTCACGTCGGCGCGCATCCGCAGGTTGGAGAACGAGTGCACCAGGGCGGTGAAGCGCACGCCGTGGGCCTTGACCTCCTCGATCAGCCCGGGCTGGTTGTCGAGGCTGGAGAGGTACTTCTTGAGCACCCGCTTGTCGACGGTGAGCACGAGCTGCCACTCACCCTCCTGGGCGTGCACCGAGGCGCCGTCGTCGACCGGGAGCGTCATCCGGTAGTAGGTCATGTGGGGGTTGTCGGACTTCTGCACCGTCGGGAACGACGCGACGTTGCCCGCGTCGATGACGTCGCCGGCGGGCGTGACGAGCCCGACCTGCAGCACTCCCTGGAACGGCATGAGGACGATCGTGTCCACCGAGATGTCGGCCTCGTTGAGCCGGAACGGCACGACCACCTGGCTCCCGGCGGCGACGAAGCCGTCCGGGTCCACGACGATGTCCTCGTTGTTGACGCCCGCCTGGATCTGCAGGAAGTACTTCGCGAGCTTGAAGGTGTCGTCGTTGTCGAGCTGGTCGGTGAGCAGCAGGTAGCCGCCGTGGCCGTTGCAGATGTTGCGGAGCGCGGCCGGGTTCAGCTCGTCGGCGGTGCCCAGCCCCACGGCGAAGACCTGGGAGTCGATCAGCCCGGCCACGTCGGCGATGTACTTCGAGTCGGTCTCGTGCCCGTCGGTGAACACGACGACGGCCGACTTGTCATAGCCCGTCACCGCGGCGAGGTCGTTGTGCGCGAGCTCGATGCCGTCACCGATCGCCGTGGTGCCCATGGGGTTGGCGGCGTACGTCGCCAGCGCCGCGACCGCCGACGCGCGCGAGGGGTCGAACGGGTCGTCCGCCGGTCCGAACGGGCCGACGACGGGGTTGAGCAGCTGGTGCGCGTCCTCGTCGAAGGTGACCATGCCGACGCCGTTGCCCTCGCGGACATAGCCCATGAAGATCCCGGCGGAGTAGCGCAGCACCTGCTCGCGGGTCATCGTCCCGACGCCCGAGGGGCTGAGCATGCTGCCGGACTGGTCGAGCGCGAGCATCATCGCCGCCGTGGGACGGGCGATCGTGTTGGCCGTGATCGTGACGTTCCAGACCTGGCCCGTCGTGGTGCAGCGCACCTGCGCCGAGCCGGAGTCCGTCGAGCCCGCGGTGGTGCCCGTGTATCTCACCCACAGGAACACCGACCGCGGGGTGTCGTAGTCGGTCGTCCTCGGCAGGCTCACCGACCCGCCGAAGTTGTGCATGCTGAACGGCGCGGTCGGCAGCGCCGCCATGTCGAACGTGGTCGTGTGGAAGCTGTTGACGTCCAGCCGGATCGCCCGCAGCTGCGTCTCACCCTCGGGGATGTCGACGAAGTTGAGGTTGAGCTGCACCGGCGTGACCTGCCAGCCGGCCTTGGCGAGCGCGACGGCCGCGTTGACGCGCCCGTGGCCCCAGTCGTTGTCGAAGTCGCCCGGGCCGAGCTTGTCGGCGGTGTTCTGGATGACGTCGCGCACCTGCTCGTTGCTGAGCTGCGCCACGTGGCTCCACACCAGCGACGCCAGACCCGCCACGTGCGGGGTCGCCATCGAGGTGCCGTCCCACGACACATAGTCGTGCGCGGTGTCGCCGTTGACGTCGTACGTCGGGAACGTCGACAGGATCTCGACGCCGGGGGCGACGACGCTGACCTCCGGACCGGTGTTGGAGAACCCCGCGACCGCGTCGGTGCTGTCGGTGGCCCCGACGGCGATGACCCCGCCGAAGTCGGCCGAGTGCATCGCCGGGCTCGGGATGGTGGAGGCGTGGTCGTTGCCCGTCGCGACGCACAGGATCATGCCGTGGCTGTCGATGTAGTCGCAGGCGTCCCGCAGCGGTGGGCTGTCGGTCGTCCAGCGCGCGCTGAGGTTGATGACGAGCCGCTTGCTGTTGGCGACGGCGTAGTCGACGGCCTCCTCGGCGGCGGCCTGGAAGTCCGACTCGGAGCCGAAGCCGGAGTCGTCGAACACCTTGCAGACATAGACCTGGGAGACCCAGTTCATCCCGCTGACGCCCTGGGCGTTGTTCGACTCGGCGGCGCAGGTCCCGGCCACGTGGGTGCCGTGGCCGAAGCCGTCCTCGGGCACCGTGTCGTCGCCGATGAAGTCGGTGCCGAGCAGATAGCGGCCGGTGTCGTCGAGGTCCGGGTGGGTCAGCGCCCCACTCGCCCAGGAGATGCCCGTGTCGAGCACGGCGAGCAGGACGTCGGTGTCGCCGGTCTCGGTGTCCCAGGCCGCGTCGGCGTGGATCTTGGGGAAGCCCCACTGCTCGGAGTAGCGGGTGTCCGACGGGGTCGCGCTGATGCTGGTGACCCGGTCGGGGCAGGCGTACTCGACGCCGGGCAGGGCCGCGATGCGCTCGGCGAGCGCGGGGATGTCGGTGCCCTCGGGGACCTCGAGGTGCACCGTGGACAGGGCGGCGGAGACCCGTGCCACCTCGGCCTCGGGCACCTGGGCCGCCAGCTCCTCGGCGAGGCTCCGGGCCCGGGCGAGGTCGGGGCGCCGGGCGTTGACGGCGAGCTTGACGATGATCCGGTCGGCGCGGTGGGCGATCTCCTCGCCGCGCCACACACCGCGGGCCACAGGGATGTTGCGTCGCTTGGGCATGGAGCCTCCTTGGGTGGACCGGCCTTCTTGCCGGTGTGTTCAGGAGGTGTGGGACGGGGGCGTGATACGGGTCGCGAGTAGCCCGAACGGGCCGTGCTGCCGGTGTCGGGTCGGCGCTGGGTCAGCGCTGGGTCTCGATGCTGACGTCGAGGTGGCCCGCGTGCCGCGCGTACTCGGCCAGGACGTGGAAGCAGATCCACTCGAGGGTCGGCGGGTCGTCACCGAACCGTCCGCCGGACGCCCCCGGGGTGTCGAGGGGGTGCTCGAGCAGGATGGCGCGCGTGCGGTGGCCCAGGGCGCGCAGCCGCTCGGCCAGAGCATCGGCGGTGACGTCGTCGGCGACCCGCCACCGTGCGGCCGGGCTCGGCTCGGCGCTGTCGTCGGAGGCCCCGGGCTCCGGCACACTCCAGTCGCCCCAGGGGTCCTCGACCGCCTCGCCGAGGAAGCCCCACACGAACCACCGCTGCTCCATGTGCAGCACGTGGCTCAGCAGCTCGATCGGCGACCAGCCGCTCGGCACGCGCAGCTCACGCTGCTCCGTCGGGGAGAGCGCCAGGACCGCCGCGATCATGTCGTCGCGGACCCACGCCAGATAGTCGGCCCACCGCTGCGCCCCGGCCGGCGCCTGCTTGTCCGGCTCGGCGGGGTTCCTGCTCACGCGCTGGTCCTCGCTCATCGCCACAACCTAGCGGCGTGGCTCCAGCCTCGACATCGGGACATCCGGGGAGGTCGGGTGTCGAAGCGCCGTGCGTCGCCACGACGCCTGGGTGGCTAGCGCAGCTTCAGCGTGTAGTGGCGTAGCTTGCTGCTGCTGGGGAGGCCGCAGGGGGTGTAGGTGACCCGAACGGTGACATCGAGTCGTCCGACCTGTTGTCCCTGGTGGTGGGCTCGTCGGAGGGCGCGCCGGAGCTCGCGCATGCCTGCGCGGGTGGGTCTCAGCACCACCTCGGGTCCGGAGCCGCGGCGCACGTCTCGGACCACCCTCCTCACGGGCGACCCGTCGACCGGCGACAACGTCAGTCGCCCGTCCTTGAAGGCCTCGAAGAAGAGCGTGATGGTGCCTCGACGGGGGTGATGCGTCTGGCCGTGCTCCCAGAACCCGGCACCGTCGCTGATGTCCCTGACCAGGCTCGTGCCATCGGTGGTTCCGTCGGACGTCCACAGCTCGGGCCCGTGGATCCCGTCGTCGGCGCGGAAGAACAGCCTCGCGCTCGTCGCTGTGAGACCCCAGGTCTCATGGGGGCCCCCGACGGTACGCACCAGAGTGGTGCCGTCTTCGGACCCATCCGAGGACCACAGCTGGTCCGTGCGCTGTGTCCCGAGGGTGAAGAACATGCGTCCACCCAGCGGTGTCAGGTCGTCCGGCGCATAGCGGGTGCTCGACGACAGGTCCTTGACCATGTGAGTCCCCGCGGCGCTGCCGTCGGAGACCCAGAGCTCGTTGCCGTGCACACCGTCTCTGGCATCGAAGAACACGGCGCCGTCCAGAGTCTCCATCCAGGAGGCGTCGCTGCCTGCCGAACCTGGGCGGATGTCGGCGACCATCACCGTGCCGGCTTCGGTGCCGTCGGATCTCCACAGTTCTCGTCCCTGGGCGCCATCGTCGGCGTTGAAGAACAGGGCGTCACCCTCGGCGGTCAGGTCGAAGAGACCGCTGTCGTCGGCGCCGGGCGCAATGTCCTTGACCATGACGGTCCCGGCTTCGGTGCCGTCGGACTTCCACAGTTCTCGGCCGTGGGTCTCGTCAGACGCCGTGAAGAAGAGGGTGTCACCGACCCCGGTCAGCTCGGTCGCTCGGAATCCCTCGCCGGGGAGCTGTGTGACCAGGGTCGTGCCTGGGGTCGTGCCGTCGGACTTCCACAGCTCACGCAGGTCGTCCCTGTCGACGAGGAAGAACAACGTCCCGGCAACATCCCGCAGCCCCTTCGGGCCCGTGTAGTAGCTGTCCGTGGTGCTGGGATCGGGGTCCGCGACCATCACGGTCCCCGCGCGAGAACCATCTGTCTTCCACAGGGCTCGTCCTGCCGGGCTGTGGTACTCGCTGAAGAACAGCGTCCCGCCGACGTTCAGCAGCCCTTCGGGACCCGCCGTGTAGCGCTCCTCGTACCACCCCGCGTGCGGGTCGATGTCCCTCACGAGGACGGTGCCGTCGTGGGTGCCGTCCGACCTCCACACCTCCTCTCCGTGCAGGTTGTCGTTGGCGGTGAAGAACAGCTCCTCGCCGACGGGTGTCAGCCAGTTCGGAAAGCTTCCGGCCGTGGACGGGGCACACGCGCTCAGCGTCATGGCCCCAGCTCTCAGGGGCATCGCCATGGACGCCTCCGGAGCTGACACGGAGGTGCCTGCCGCTGCCCCTGTGCCCCCGGTGGTGAGGCCGAGCGTGGCCACCATGACCACACCCCCCGCGGGTCGCACCCACCTGCGCGCCCGACGGCGCTGGTGCCTCGCACGACAGACACGATCTCGAGCTGCCTGCCTCAGTGCTGCGCGTCGTCGCCGACTCATGGCGACACCTCCCCGGAGAGGAGCGCCTCGGCGTTCGAGCCATCGTCACCCGGCGCCGAGCATCGTCTCTCCGCTCACCGTGCTCGCGCGGTCGGACCGGCGTCAACGACTAGTGTTGCGCGTCACCACCGCGCCGCGCTCAGCGTGGTTCCAGGCTCAGGACAGGTGCACCACCATCCCGCAGAAGCCGCCTTCCTCCACAGGCCCCATGGCGGTGGAGAAGATGAACGCGACGGAGAACTGCTCGTCGGCGTCGACCGTCTCGTTGAGGGTCCACGACGTGCTCAGGCCGAAGCCGTCGGACCCCCCGCTCTGCACGGTCCCCACCGGGAACGTGACCCCGTCGACCCGCTTCAGGAGCCCGATCTGCACGTCCTCGTCGACGCCCTCGTCGTACGTCGCCAGGTGGGCAGCTCAGGGCCACTGTGAGCTTCGATGCCCTGAACGTCCGTGCCGGGTGGACGGCCTCAGCAGACCTTGGTGGCCAAGGTGACCTTCCCGCTGCCGAACTTGGTGCCGCTGCGAGTGAGCGTGACCGTCCACGTCCCGTTGGGGATGGTCGCGCCAGGGGCATAGCCGAAGTAGTCGGTGAAGGACCCCGACTTGTCCCACTTCGCGTCGGTGGTGAACTGCTTGACCCCGTCCAGGCGCCAGGTCTCCACGAACTTCTTGCCCTTCTTGGCGCCGGTGACCTTGCCCTTGAGGTAGATCTCGTTGACGGGGTCGGTGGCACAGGCCTTGAACGTCTTGGTGTTCTTGACCGTGTGCAGACCGGCGGTCGGGGTGTAGACGTGCCACCCGAGCGGCTTGACGTGCAGTCCTCCTGCCGCCTGCGCCGGTCCTGCGACCAGCCCCACGGTGCACGCCAGTGCGATCAGGACGGCTCTCACCCGCATGGTCCCCTCCGGTGGTCGGGCGGCACGGACCGTGCCGCTGACGGTTCGGCCGATGCTAGTGAGGCTGTCGGGGGTGTGGAACCGGCCGAACGGGCAGAGCTGTCGGACCCTTCACGCCCACGCCGGCACCGAGCCGCAAGCGCCGGCCCTTGCCGCTCGAATCGCGCCCTCGGTAGCGTGGAAACACTCAGGGCGCCGGAACGGGGCTGGGGCCCGTGGTGGCTCACGTCAGGTGACTGCGTGAGCGCGGAGGTCTCGGATGAGTCGTCGTCGGCGTCAGGTCAGGTCAAGAACTCTCCGACTCAAGGGCGCTCGGGAGAAGGTGGCGCGCCGGCGGGCGCGCCTGGCGGCTGCGAGACCGTGCGCGGCCGTCGCCGTAGCGGCTCTCGGTCTGACCGGCATGAGTCCGGCTGCGGCGCTGGGTCCGAGGGCAGCGTGGCCGGAGGCGGGCGGCCCCTCCTGGGTGGCCCCGGCGGTTGCCCCCACCACCCGGCATCCTGGGTGGGGCGCCTGTGCCGGCACTCGGACACCCGGCAGTTCTGCAGGACCGCTTGAAGCGGTCGGACAGCGGCTGTTCTTCACGGCTGATGACGGAGTCCACGGGGATGAGCTCTGGCTCTCTGACGGCACCGCCGCCGGGACCGTGTTGGTCAAGGACATCCGTGCGGGCAACCCAGCCCACGCCTACGTGCCCAGCTCCCTGACCGCCGTCGGTGACAAGCTCTTCTTCGTCGCCGACGACGGAATCCACGGCCTGGAGCTGTGGAAGTCCGACGGCACCCGCGCGGGCACGCTCCTCGTCCGGGACATCAACCATGATCCGGACCTCTCCTACTTCGCTCCCCAGGCACTCACAGCCGTCGGGGACACCCTGTTCTTCGCTGGCAACGACTGGGCCCACCCATCGGCGTTGTGGAAGTCGGACGGCACCACAGACGGCACGGTCATGGTCAAGGATGTGAGCCTGTCCGACCTCTACGACCCCATCAACATCACGGGGGTCGGTGACACGGTCTTCTTCACCGCCGATGACGGGGAGGAGCTCTGGAAGTCCGATGGCAGCGAAGCTGGGACGGTGCTGGTCAAGGACGCCAACACAGGTACGGCCCCTGGGGAGGGGATCTTCGACCTCACGGCAGCCGACGAAGGACTCTTCTTCGTGACCGAGGACATCGAGGTGGGCCGAGACCTGTGGCGGTCGGACGGCTCCGAGGCCGGCACGGTGCTGGTCAAGAACATCGGGCCGGCCGGTTACGGATACGACCCCAACCACCTGCATGCGGTCGGGGATGCGCTGTTCTTCTGGACCCGCGACGACGCCCACGGGCTCGAGCTCTGGCGGTCCGACGGCTCCGAGGCCGGCACGGTGCTGGTCAAGGACATCAACCCGGGCCCCGCCGATAGCGGCCCGTCCACGCCGGTCACGATCGGGGACGAGCTGTTCTTCGTGGCTGATGACGGCGTGCACGGGTCCGAGCTGTGGAGGTCGGACGGCACCGAGGCGGGTACGACGCCCGTCTGGGACACCAACTCCGACGTCGGTCGCCCTCTCGGTCCGTTCAGGCTCACGCCCGTCGGCTCCACCCTGTTCTTCGTCGCCGACGACGGGGTGCACGGGGACGCGCTGTGGAGGTCGGACGGCACCGAGGCCGGCACGGTGCAGGTCAAGGACGTCTTCCCGGGCGCCTCGCCGTACTTCGGACCTGAGTTCCTGACGGGCGTCGGGGACACCCTTTTCTTCGTGGCCGATGACGGCGTGCACGGGCAGGAGCTCTGGACGTCGGACGGCACCGAAGCGGGCACGGTCCTGGTCAAGGACGTCAACGTTGGCGGGGGTTTCGACCTCGACCGCGAACGAGCCCTCGTCCACCAGGGCGTCGTGACAGTGAGGGTGAAGGCCGAGGGAGCGGGGCGCCTGGTGGTGAGCCCGGTCGGAGACGCGCCGATCAGGTCGGCGCGCCTCTACTTCGACGCCGCCGGCTCGATGCGGGTCGCCGTGACCCCGAACGCTGCAGGCAGGCGCGAACTCAGACAGCGTCTCCGCGAGGCTCTTCGAGAGGGCCGCGAGGAGGCCAGGCTCGCCGTCAGAGTGCGCTTCACCTTCACCCCGTGCGGCGGGGACCCTAACAGCGTGACTCGACGGTTCGTGCTGAGGCTGAGCTGACCGCGCGTCGCGCTCAGCGTGGTTCCAGGCTCAGGACAGGTGCACCACCATCCCGCAGAAGCCGCCTTCCTCCACAGGCCCCATGGCGGTGGGGAAGATGAACGTGACGAAGAACTGCTCGTCGGCGTCGACCGTCTCGTTGAGGGTCCAGGACGTGCTCAGGCCGAAGCCGTCGGACCCCCCGCTCTGGACGGTTCCCACCGGGAACGTGACTCCGTCGACCCGCTTCAGGAGCCCGATCTGCACGTCGTCGTCGGCGCTCTGGTCCAGCCACGTCGCGTCGAAGCCCGTGATGGTGGCGCCGACGGGCAGCGTGATGCTGCCGAAGACGGAGGTGTTGCGAGCGTCATAGCCCACGCAGGTGCCGTCGACGTCGATCAGGCTCGTGCCCGGGATGGTCGGGCTGAGCAGGTGACCGTCGACGACGACGTCGCTCCAGGTCGCGCCGGCCGCCAGGTCGGCCTTGCCGATCGTCCCGTTCTCGATGTCCGTGCCCGTGACCGAGCCGTTCCTGACGTCGACGGATGCCAGCGAGTTGTCGCGGATGTCGACCGAGGCGACGGTGTTGTCCTTGATCTGCTTCCCCGTGATCAGCGTGGCCGCGGTCGCCCCCGACGCCGCGCCCGCCAGGACCAGGACGACCATCACCGCGATCGGGACGCCCCAACGCCTGGACTCGTTCGTGCCGTTCATGACGGCTCCCTTCCCCACACCGGCGACCCACCGCGGGCCCCCGACGCCCTCCACGCTTCCACTCGGCAGGGCGACGGTCATCGGGCCGGTCGTGGGACCTTGCCCACACACGCCGGCACGCCCGGGGGCCGTCAGCCGGCGTAGGCCACCATGGCGATCGACACCAGCAGGCCGGGGCGATCGACGCCGATCCGGCTGACGCAGCGAGGCGGCCGCACCTCGGGGAAGAACTCGTCGAAGACCTCGGTGACTCCGTCGGCGTCCTCGGACCGCAGCAACAACGTGTGGACCATGACGACGTCGGTGAGGTCGGCACCCGCCGCGGCGAGGATCGCCTCGCAGTTGCGCAGGGCCTGTCGGGTCTGCTCCTGGATCGACGTCCCGGCGAACTCCCCGGTGCGGACATCGACCCCGATGGTGCCCGCGACATAGATGGTGTCGCCGGCACGCACTGCCTGGCTGTAGCCCGAGAACTCCGGAGCATGTGGCGTGGAGATGACGACGCGGCTCATGCGTCACCCCTCGCCGTCTCTGGTGCCCACCCGGTCCGGTGGCAGGCCTCGGCCACCTCGCGGAGGTCGAAGCCCATCAGGTTGATCACGGCCGGTGTGGGGCCGGGCACGGAGAGGAACGCGCCGCTCCGGCCCCGGCTGATCCGGACTCGCTCGTCAGTGGTGCGCCTGCCCTCGACCTCCACCGTGGAGCCGCGGGCCAGTGAGATCGCGTCGGGGCCGATCGACAGCCGGGCCGCTGGCTTGCGTCGCCGGTGGACCCACGTCGCCAGGAGCAGGACCGCCAGACCGGCGGCCGCGGCTGCCAGCCCTGGCGCCTGCGCCCTGCCGCGGACGGCGGCGAGGACGCAGGCGCCGGTCAGGAGGGCCATGAGGATGTCGAAGGGGGTGCGTCGTTCGATCAGGACGACCGGGACGGGTCCGGTCGCGTCGGGTGTCACGTTCATGTCAGGACTCCTGATTCGGCCACGACTCGGTCACTGCTCCGCGGCCCTGTGGGGGCTGCGACGGGGCGAGGTCCGCAGTGTCGAGGGGTCGACGTTGAGGGCGTCGAGCCGGGTGAGCATGATCTGCGAGCTGGCCTGCTGGGACGGCCCGATGGTGAGGAGCGAGTCGGGGTTCGGGGAGAAGCACTGCAAGGAGGGTGCCGGGCTGTCCGCCGAGGTGACGAGGAACGCCGTCGTGCTGCTCGCCGTCGCGAAGGCGGCCGCTCCGCCGGCGGCGCTCCCGAAGCCGAACCCGGTGCTGCCCGAGTCCGACTGCCAGAAGCAGTCGACGGTCGCCCCGGCGACGAGCGTCTGGGCGATGATGGAGTAGCTGACCTGGTAGGCGCCCGGCCGCAGGCCCGAGATCGCGACGGCGAACTGCTGCTGTCGGCTCACCTCGGGGACCACGAACAGCCTGGGGCGGTTCTGCAGGGACCTGGCCTGCAGTCCGTCGACGGTGTCGGCGTTGAGCTTCTTGACCAGCTTCGTCGAGTCCACGGCGAGCGGCGATGAGTCGGGCTCGGCGTGGAGAGACAGGACCGGGCCACCTCGCGTGTTGGTCAGGCTGGTGGTCTGGCCGGCGGAGTTGCTCCTGCCGATCAGGAGGCTGCTGCCCGTGGCGGTGTAGGCCGCGGCGTTGAGGCCGCCGACGAGGACGGCCGACGCGACGACGGTGGTGAGGAGACGACTGGGCATGGTGTCCTTCGGGAGTGGTGGGAGGCGTGGGCGGTCGGGCTGACTCCGCAGGTCGTGGATGGCCTCGGAGGTCACGGCCTGAGCCTCGTCGCTCGGCCGTGGGTCGCACAGCCGGGGAACTACCGCACTTGGGGACCTGTCAGCTGGCGCTGCGGGCGGCGTACCACGCGGCGATCTGGGCCCGAGACCGGAAGCCGAGCCGCAGCCGGATGCGCTCCACGTGGGACTCAGCGGACCGTTCGGTGATCACGAGCCGCTCGCCGATCTCCCGGTTGGACATGCCCTCGGCGACGAGTGCGGCGACCTCCATCTGTCGCGCGGTGAGGGACGCCGCTGCCCGGCGGCGCAGCTTCGGCAGCCCGAGCGCGCTCCTGACGGCAGCCACCACCTCGTCGACATCGCCGACATAGGGCAGATGGTTGCGTCCGCCCAGCTCGACGAACACCGCGTCGGGGATGCCGGCCGCGAGCATGCGTCCCTGGTCGATCGGGGCCGCCCGGTCGTGGAGCCGGTGGATCACCGTCGTCGGGGCGGTCACGAGCGGCAGGCGGTCCGCGACGTCGATGGCGTACGCCGCCGCCAGCAACCGGCGGGCGGTGGACGCGGGCGCGGCCGCCCGTTGGTAGGTCGCGAAGGTCGCCCGGAGGCCCGCGCCGGCATCGGGGGCGAAGATCTCGGTGAGCAGGTCGGAGCCGAGTCCCCAGTGGTGCTCGACCAGTCCCAGCACGTGCAGGCGGACCGCGTCGGGGGCGAGCAGCTCACCTCGCGCCCAGCCGCCGTAGAGCACCAGTCGCGAGCAGCGTTCCGGCCTGGTGGCTGCCCACAGCGCCGCCAGGGGTGCGCCGAACGAGGTGCCCAGGAGCTCCACGGGTCCGTCCGCGACCACGTCGACGAGCGCGTCGAGGAGCTCGAGCTCGCTGGCGACCACGTCCTCGGCTGGCTCCCCGCCGCTCAGGCCACAGCCGGGTCGGTCATAGCGGACCAGGGTGCGGCCGGTCGTGAGCCCCTCGTGGAAGCGTCGCTCCTCGGGGATGGCCCACCCGATGTCCAGGTGGCTGAGCCAGCCCTGGACCTCGACGAGGATCGGTCCGGAGCCCGTCGCGGCGAACGAGACGCCACGTCCCTGGGGCGTCACCAGCCTCCGCTCCCGGTCCTCCATGGGGTCATTGTGCTGGGTCGAGGGTCGGGCGCTAGCCGAGGCCGACCATCAGCGCGTTGCGGACGGCGTCGACGGCGGAGTGCGCGAGCGCCGGTCCGGCGAGGTTGCCGCTGCGGCGCCAGGACCGGGAGAGGGGCACTCCGACCACGACGTGCCAGGCGAGCAGCTCGGCCACGAGCAGCGGGAGCGGGAGGCCCCCGGAGACCGGCAGGTGCCACAGCCCCCACAGCGCGGAGACGAAGAGGGCGGACCCGCGCCGGTTGCGACCGGCGTCGACGTGGGTGTCGAGGCTGCCTCGGAAGGTGACCTCCTCGAGCACGAACGTGACGGGGAAGTAGAACGCGACGTACTTCGCGATCGTCCCCACCACGACCAGCGGGTCGAGGGAGCCGCCGCTGACGACCTGGGCGGTGCCATAGAAGGCGGCCATGCCCACCGAGCCGACGAGCGTGGGCAGGAGCGCGGAGCGGAGTACGGCGCCGAGGGTGCTCGCGCGCAGGGCGAAGGCGGCCAGCACCGCGCCGGCGACACCACTCGACCACCAGCCGGCGGAGGTCCAGGCCCCGTCCGAGACCGCGTGGACGACGTGCCACAGGGGGGCCAGCGCCAGCAGTCCCGCGACCAGCCAGCCACGCCCGTCGACCCGGAACGAGGTCGCGCCCCGGACCCACAGCTCGCGCAGGGGGCGGCGCCGTACGCCCAGCTGGAAGGCGACCGTGAGAGGAACGCCCAGCAGCAGGTAGGCGTCGGAGCCGACCGGGAGCGCATAGCCCAGCGCCACCCAGAGGGCGACGAAGGCGGCGGCCTCGGCGCCGCGGCGAGTGGGGGACATGGCGGTCTCCTCGATGACGGGCTCAGCGCACCGGGCGACCGGTGCGGACGCTGGTGACGACGGCGGTGATGGCGTCCGCCGACTCGGCGGCGACGTCGGCGTCGGAGACCATGCCGTCGTGGCTCGACCGCACCGTGCGGGCGAGGTGGTTGGTGGACAGCCGGCCGAGCTCGTCCTGCGCCTCCTGCCAGCCGTCGCCCTCCAGCGACTCCGACGCGGTCAGGACGGCGAGCGGCCGGTCGCCGATCGAGGTGAGCGCCTGCGACTCCTCGAACAGCGTCGGCACCATCGCGATCTCGTCGCGGCCGTTGCGCAGCGCCCGAGCGGTGCCGGTCATGGCGACGGTCTCGTCGGCGGCGTCGCCGGGCAGGTCGGCGCCGGTAGCCAGCATGCGGGCGAGACCGATGCGGCCCAGGGTGGGCAGCATGGCGAGGCCGCGCCGCATGACGGCGTACTGCCCGGGATAGGCCGGGATCGCGGTCATCTGCTCGGGACTCGAGCTGTCGAGGAGGACCAGGCCGGCGACCTGCTCGGGGAAGCGGGACGCATAGACCAGGGCGTAGGGGCCGCCGATCGAGTGCCCCGCGAGCACGAAGGGGCCCTGTTCGCCGGCCGCCGCGAGCAGCGCGTGCAGGTCGGCGGCGGCCTGGAGGCCGTCCTCGGGCGCCGCGGCGTCCTCGCTCCAGGCCTGGCCGGCGCGGTCGAAGGCGCAGACCCGGGTCGTCGTGCGGACGCGGTCGGTGATGTGGGCCCACGAGGTGGAGATCTCGCCGAGGCCGTTGAACAGCACGACGGTCGGGCCGCCCTCGCCCTGGCAGAAGAGGTGCATGCGGTGGCCGTCGATGTCGTACGTCGTCCCGGGGGCCGGGAAGTCACGGCCGACGCGCGCCTCGGAGACGCTGGCGAACGTCGCGCCGACCGAGGAGGCCGCGAGGACCGCGAGCACGGGAACGACGAGCCACCGGCCGCGCCCGGTCAGGCTCCGGCGCACCTGCACGAACGACCACACGGCCAGGGAGAGCACCGCCGGCGGCCAGACCCAGGTGAGGGTGCGCATCGCGGCTGCGCCGGGGGCGAGGACGACGAGGGCGACGCCGGTGACGGTCATGGCGGTGGCGAGCACGGCGGCCCAGCGCTGCGCCCGGCCGCCCCTCCGTGTGGAGAGCCGGGCCAGCAGCCCCCAGCCGCAGCCGAAGCCGACGAGCATCGAGCCGGTGACGACGCTCTCGGTCGCCCCGGGGAAGACGACCAGGACCAGCGCGAGGGCGATCATCGCGCCCGCGGCCAGTGATGCGATCACGATGCGGGTGGGGGTCTGGTCGTTCATGGCTGCCTCGCTCAGGAGTCGGTGGTCCGGTGCTCTCGAGCGTGGTCCGATGCGGCCGGGGTCGCCCCGGTCAGATGACCAGGTTGTGCCGGGTCGGCTCCGGTCGGGTCCGGGGCCGGTCGGGTCAGGCGAGGTCGAGGTTGGCGAGCTCGCCGCGCGAGGTGATCTGCGCCTTCGCGAAGACGTTGCGCAGGTGGAAGGCGACCGTTCGCGGCGACACCCAGACCTGCGCCGCGACGTCCTTGTTGGACATCCCCGAGGCCACGAGCTGGGCGATCTTCAGCTCCATCGGGGTGAGCTTCACCAGGGTGCTCGGGTCGCGCTTGCGGGCGGTCTCGCCGGAGGCCCGCAGCTCCTGGGTGGTGCGCTGCACGAGGGGCTCGGCGCGGGCGTCCTGGAAGGTCTCGAGCGCATGCCGGAGGTGCACCCGGGCGTCCACGCGGCGGCCCGCGCGCCGCAGCCACTCGCCGTACGACAGCTGGATGCGCGCCTCGTCGAGCGGCCGCCGTGCCGTGCGCTGGTGGTCGAGGGCGGTGGTGAACAGGTCCTCCGCCTCGCTCGCGGAGCCGTGCGTGACCGCGCGACCGAAGGCCACGGCCGCGAGCGCCCAGGGCTGCCCGGTCGCCTCCGCGAAGTCCGCGAGGCCCGCGACCGCGTCGGCGGCCTCGGTGGGCTCGTCCGCGCGCACGGCCGTGTCGATGCGCTGCACCACCGCCATCCGCCCGAGACTCGAGGTCCGGAAGCGCCCCAGGTGGTGCGCGGCGCCGGTCGGGTCGCCGGTCGCGGCGGCGCGCGTGCCCTTGGCCCAGCGGACGAGGTCGTGCACGGGGTCGGCCAGGATGCCGAGCGGGGCCCGCTCGATCCCGTCCTCGACCCGCCGCAGCAGGTCGTCGTAGTCGTCGGTGCCCTGAAGTGCGGCCAGCAGGGTCAGCCAGGCCAGCGGCGGCGTGGTCATGGCCGGCTGGTGCAGGGTCTCGCCGAGGCCGAACGCCTCCTGGGCGTTGGTGCGCGTGGCGAGCAGATCGGCCGCGAGGAAGCTGCTGAAGCACAGCCGCTGCAGGGCATAGACCACCGCGGTCACGGCGCCGGTGTCGCGGGCCCGCGAGAGGGCGAGGGCATAGAACTGGGCCTGCACGTCGTCGTCCCCGAGGTGGAGCGCGCCGTTGCCGATGTTCCACAGGACCTCGCGGTCGTCGACGTCGGTGCCGATCGCGGCCGCGGCCGTCAGCGCCTCGCTCGCCCCGCGCACGTCTCCCTCGGCCGTCCGCGTCATCGACACGAACAGCTGCCGCAGGCAGGCCGTCCGAGCCGGCTCGTCGTCGACGGGGGAGGCCAGCTGCTCGGTCTCACGCAGCCGCGTCCCGCTGTCGGCGCCGTGGGTGCGCATGACCGCGGCGAGCGTGGCCAGCTCGAGCGCACGCTCGGGGTCGGTGGGCAGGACCTCGGCGGCCGCCTCGACGAAGATCCGGTGGGCGAGGTCGGGCGAGCCCAGGTTGACCTCGATGTGCCCGCGCAGGCGGGCGACGTCCGCGAGCGGAGCCGGGTCGGTGGCGGTCCGGGTGGCCTCGGCGAGCAGCGTCTGGGCTCTCGCGGAGTCGCCCGCCGCCCACGCGCTCCGAGCCGCGGCGAAGGTGCGCGCCGCCCGCTGCCCCGGATCGGTGGTGAGCGAGGCGGCGCGTTCGAACGCGGCCAGGGCGGCCGAGTGGGCACCGCCGCGCTGGGCGCGCTGCCCGACCTGGCCGAGCATCGCGGCGACCTCGGGGTCGGGGCCCGTGGTGGCGGCCGCCCGCTGCCAGGCCGCCCGCTCGTGGCGGCCGAACCCGTCGAGCGCGTCGGCCAGCGCCGCGTGCGCCCCGCGGCGCTCGTCCTCGGTGGCCGCCTGATAGACGGCTGACCGCACCAGCGGGTGGCGCAGGGTCATCGCGTCGCCGTCGGCGCGCAGCAGCCCGGAGGCCGTCCCCGCCTCAATCGCCTCCGCTGGCAGGCCGAGGCGGGTCGCGGCGGCCCGGAGAACGGCGGCGTCCCCGGTGTCGTCGGCGGCGGCGAGCAGGAGGAGCGTCTGGGCGGCGTCCGGCAGCCGCCGGACGCGGTCGAGGAAGACGCCCTCCACCCGGTCGGTCAGCCGCAGCTGTGGCGGCAGGGGCGCGGCGCCCCGGAGCTGATCCTGGGTCAGGCCGCGGGGGAGCTCCAGCAAGGCCAGCGGGTTGCCGTCCGCCTCGGCGAGCAGCCGCTCGGTCACCTCGGCGGACTGACCGTCGGCCAGCGCGCGGTCGAGCAGCTCGCGGGCCTCGTCGGCTCCGAGCCCCGGCACCGTCAGCTCGGGGAGCCCCTGCTTGTCCAGCCGGCTCGGCACTCCCTCCCTGACCGAGAAGACGACGGCCACCCGGTCGGCCCCCAGCCTGCGCGTGCAGAACAGCAGGGCGTCCGCGCTCGCGTCGTCGAGCCAGTGCGCGTCGTCGACGAGGCAGACGACGAGCCGCTCCTCGGCGGCCGCGCTGAGCAGCCCCAGCGTCGCCACGCCCATGAGGAACGGCTCGACCGCGGCGCCGTCCTCCTCACCGAACGCCACGCGCAGCGCCCGCGCCTGCGGCGTCGGGAGCTGGTCGCGCCACGACATGACGGGCAGCAGGAGGTGGTGCAGGGCGGCGTACGCCAGCGGGCTCTCGACCTCGAGACCCTGGGTCCGCAGCACCGTCGCCCGGGCCGCGGTCGCGGCGACCCGGTCGAGCAAGGAGGACTTGCCGACGCCGGGGTCCCCGCGGAGCACCAGGCTGCCGGCAGTGCCCTGGCGCGCGGCGTCGACGAGGTCGGCCAGGGCTGCCAGCTCACCCTCACGGCCGACCAGCACCTGCTCAAGGTACAGGCGACGGCCGGAACCCGACCCCGTCCGAGACCTGGCATTTTGACCGGGGCGACCCTCGGCCGTCCCGGCCACGCTGGTGCCCATGACCACGAACACCACCGAGATCCTCTCCGACCCCCAGGAGCAGCCCACCCGGCACATCGGCCTGCTGCTCTTCGACGGGGTCGAGGAGCTCGACGCCGTCGGCCCGTGGGAGGTGCTTGCGCACTGGACGCAGACCTACCCGCAGGACGGGTGGTCCGTCTCCTGCCTGTCGGCCGACGGGTCGTCCGTCACCGCCGCGAAGGGGCTCGTGATCGGTGCCCACCACAGCCTCGCAACCGCGCCGCCGCTCGCCGTACTCATTCATCCCGGTGGCCCCGGCACGCGGCGGCTGATGAGGGATCCCGACCACCTCGACTGGGTGCGCGCGCAGCGCGCCGCCGTACCCCTCATGACGTCCGTCTGCACCGGCAGCCTCGTCTTCGCCGCCGCCGGCCTGCTCACCGGCCGCCGGGCCACGACGCACTGGGCGTCGCTCAACCTGCTGTCCGAGACGGACCCCACCGTGGCCACCGACGTCGACGCCCGGTTCGTCGACGACGGCGACCTCGTCACCAGCGCCGGTGTGAGCGCCGGCATCGACATGGCCCTGCACCTCGTCGACCGGTTCGCCGGCGCCGAGCGGGCCTGCGCCGTCCAGCGCGAGATCCAGTTCGACCCCATCACCCTCTGACGCCCCGAGCGCCGACCCCCGGAAGGAACGACCATGACCAGCCAGCCCTCGCAGCACACAGACCGGCAGCAGACCGACACGATGCGCGCCATCGTGCAGGACACCTACGGCGACGCCGACGTGCTCCGCCTCGAGCAGACCGCGCGCCCCACGATCGCCGACCACGAGGTGCTCGTCCGCGTGCACGCCGCCGGCATGGACCGCGGGACCGTGCACCTGCTGACCGGGAAGCCCTATCTCATGCGCATCCTGGGCTTCGGCTTCCGCGGACCCAAGAACCGTGTCCCCGGCCTCGACGTCGCGGGCACCGTGGTCGAGGTCGGCGCGTCCGTGACGCGCTTCGCCGTCGGCGACGAGGTGTTCGGCATCAGCCGTGGCTCCTTCGCCGAGTACGCCGCGGCGCGCGAGGACAAGCTGGCCCCCAAGCCACCGAGCCTGACCTGGGAGCAGGCGGCCGTCGTCCCCGTCTCGGGGCTCACCGCCCTCCAGGCGCTCCGCGACGCCGGCCGCGTCGAGGCCGGCCAGCGCGTGCTGGTCATCGGCGCCTCCGGTGGCGTCGGCAGCTATGCCGTCCAGATCGCTGCCTCCCAGGGCGCCCGCGTCACCGGCGTCGCGAGCACCGCCAAGCTCGACCTGGTCCGCTCGCTCGGTGCCGAGCACGTCGTCGACTACACCTGCCAGGACTTCGCCGACGGCTCACGTCGCTATGACCTGATCCTCGACATCGGCGGCAACTCGTCGCTGTCCCGCCTGCGCCGTGCGCTGAACCCTCGGGGCACGCTGGTCATCGTCGGCGGCGAGAGCGGCGGCAGCCTGACCGGCGGCATCGACCGCCAGGTCCGGGCGCTGATGCTCTCCGGCTTCGTCAGCCAGCGGCTCACCATGCACACCACCAAGGAGCGCGCCGTCGACCTCGAGCCGCTGACCGAGCTCATCGAGTCCGGCCAGGTCGCGCCGAGCCTCGAGCGGACCTACTCGCTGGAGCAGGTGCCCGACGCGCTGCGTGCTCTTGCTGCCGGGTCTGTGCGGGGGAAGGTGGCGGTCGCGCTGTGAGCCGTGGGGCGCGTCGCGACGGCGCGCCCACGTCGGCCGATGTCTCACGCGGGTCGAGGTCCAGCAGACCACGTCACTTGATCAAGGTCTTGAGGAAGGCCATCGTCGCCTGGTGTTGCGCCCGGCGGAAGGCCGCATACTCGCCGGAGCCGTCGACGACGGCGGCCAGCGCGGCCTCGTAGGTCTCGTCGCTGCCGCCCTGCAGGCGGTTCCAGAACGCGATCGTGATCGTGTTCTCCACGTTGCGACAGGTGTCGAACCGCTCCTTGACCAGTCCCTCGCGGTTGAGGCCGAGCACGTGCTCGGTCTCCTTTCCTCGTGGCGTCAGGCCGGCGACGAACCCGGTGGCGGGGTCGAACACGAGGTGCTCCTCGGGATCGTCCTCGGGAAGCCACGGGTTGAGGAGCGCGGGCTTCTCCTGGGCGACCCCGTGGGGGTCGCTGGCATACCAGTCGTCGAGGGTGGGGAAGAAGTCCCCCTTGCCGGTGACCCGACCCTCGCGCTCGTCGCGTGCCCGGCGGTTGCAGGCGCCGCAGACCGGAAGCAGGTTGTGATAGTCGTAGGCCAGCCAGAAGTAGCCCGGGTGCTGCACCTGCACGCCGGCCATCATCACGGTCACGATCGTGCCGTGCCGGTCGCGCACCCGCCCCTTGGGTCGATAGTGCTCGACGTCGCCCTTGCGCTCGCCCGGGGGCAGGAAGGTCTCGCAGTAGGCGCACTTCTTGTGCGTCGCCAGGAGCAGGAAGTCACGCCCACCCTTGTAGAGCTTGCCCTTGATCGCGCGCGCATCGGGCGGGCTGCTGAGCAGCGCCTGTCGCTCCGCCTCCGCCGTGGCGACCCAGGTGTCCCACTTCGCGTCACCCACGGGCGGGATGAACTGGAGCCGGATCATGACTCCGCCTCCGTGCCGCTCGCCTCGGGCTCGCTCGCCGAGGACGACGGCTCGGCGTTCTCGACGAGCTGCTGCAGCAGCGCCTGCTGGTCGGGGTCCAGGTTGGCCAGCTGCGCCCGTACGTCGGCCTGGATCTGCGAGCGGCGCTGCTCCGCCTCACGGTCCTGCGGCGTCTCGCCGAGGCTGAAGGTGCTCGAGATCTGGCTCTGCAGCCGCTGGAACTCGCGCTCGTCCGCGGGGCTCCGATCCTCGGCGGTCAGCAGGCCGCGGTAGCGGGCGGCGTCGTTCTCGAACTCCGGGCTGCGTGAGGACATCATGTTGAAGAGCGGGCTGGTCAGGATCTGGTCGGCCCTCAAGCCCTGGGGGTCCAGGTCGTACTGCTGGATCGTGGCCACCCGCCGTCGTTGCTCGGACGAGCCGGGGTCCTCCAGCCGTCGGGCGACGAAGAGCTCGCCCGGCCGCAGGCTGCCGGCGATGAGCGGGGAGTGGGAGGTGGCGAGGAACTGCACGTTGGGGAAGTGCTCCCGGGTGAGGCTCGGCACCAGCCGTTGCCATTCGGGGTGCAGGTGGGCGTCGAGCTCGTCGATGAGGACGACGGCCGGCTCCCCGGCCGGGTCCTCGCTCGCGGGATAGATGTCATACATGCGCTGGAGCACGTTGCCCACCCACGCGATGATCGAGCTCATCCCCTGGCTCAGCTGGTCGACCGAGACCACGCCGTCGTCCGTGCGCACCCACACCTCCCAGGCGCTCGGGTCGACGCGGTCGAACTCCAGGGTGCCGCCGGGAGTCAGGTTCTTGACGACCTCGAAGAAGCGCTCGAGCAGACGTCTCCATCGAGGACCATCGGCGTCGCGGCTGCGCGCGTCGACGTTGATGATCCATTGCTTGATGTCGTCCATCCGCTGGTCGACGTCGCCGCGCAGGAGGGGAAGCAGGTCCTCCACGCGTGGCTCGGGCGCCTGTCCGTGGGTGATTCCGCTGCCGGTGCTCATCGACAGTCCTCGCAGGGCCGGGAAGCCGAGCACCGCCCAGCTTCCTTCCTGGAGCGGGGTCAGGGAGTGGTTGCGGACCCGCACGGCGGGACCCGACCGCGTGAGGTCGGTGCGGAAGCGGCTCGGGCCGATGTCGAGCTCGATGGACCCGCGGGTGGTGCCGGCGCGGAGCAGGCTCGCGCCGGCCTCGACCGCCTGGGGGTGGTCGCCGCACAGGCCCAGGGCGACGGCCCTGAGGATGGTGGACTTGCCGCAGCCGTTGTTGCCGAGCATCACGTTCCAGGCATCGTTGAGGCGCAGCTCGACGTGCTCGAACGCGCCGATGTTCTCCAGGGCGATGCGGGTGAGCGTCGGTTGGGTGCGCTGCGGTCGGGGCGGCTCGACGCCGGAGTGCGAGGCTCGGTCCGACAGGTGTCGGATGACCGCGGCGAGGGCGGTCGGGTCGTGGGCGTCGAAGCCGAGCAGGTGCACGCCGTACTGGTCCTGGAGCTGCGCGCGGCTCAGCTCCCACAGGTCGTCGACGGGGCAGACGGCGAACCTCGGTGGCTCCGCCCCGTCGTCACCTGTCGAGGTCGAGGTCGCGGTCCCGAAGGGCAGCACCGTGTCGAGGAACTCGACCACCTCGGCGGAGGTCATACCGAGGAACAGCAGTGGTGACCGGCCGAGGAGGCCCGTGAGATAGCGGCTCAGGGTCTCGTCGCCATAGAGGCGCGACCTGATGTCGCGCATGCCGATGGCGACCTGCTCGATCGCGGGGTCACCGGCGAGCCAGGTGAAGGCGAACTGCTGGGACTTGGCCGCATCGAGGACCGTGCTCGACCCGACGTGCAGCTCGAGGGGGTCGCGATGCGCGAAGGCATCGAGCAGCTGACGGTCCCACGCGAGCGTGAGCACGCTCGCGAACGGGATGCTCGCCAGGTCGCCATAGAGCCCCTGGTCCATGAGCACGTCGTAGGCCTCGCGCACCATCGCGTCGAACGGGAACTGGCCGGCGCGGAGCGCGGCGCCGACCTGGTTGAGCTGTCCCTGCTCGATGCCCGCGATGAGGGACCGCGACGACGTCGACATCCGCGCGTTCTGCTCCGCGCTGCGGACGAACGAGCGCATGAGCTCCACGACGCTGTCGACACCGCGTGCCTCCGGGATCGCCGCGCCGGCGATCAGCACGGTCCCGCCGGCTGCCAGCACCGGTGCCAGGGCGTCGAGGTCGGTCGCGTGGAACGGCGGGGAAGCGGGCGACAGGGGCGGTGGCGGCTCGGCGGCATGGGCGGGCGCTCGGGTGCCCGACCGGACGACGACCTCGAGGAGATCGGCTGCCACCACCTGCTCGTGGCCCGGAAGGAGTGCGTCGACGTCTCCGGGGATGCTGTCCCAGGCCTCACGCACGCACGCCATGGCCCGGTCGTGCCGCCCGATGCCGGCCCAGGTCATGGCGATGCGGGACCACAGCAGCGACCGCGGCTCCAGCGCTCCCCAGAGCAGCTGCTCGGCGGCGTCGAGCGCCGGGGCGACCAGCGGTGCGAGGTCGCCTCCCCGGCCGGTCGCCACGGCCGCGTCGAACACCAGGCCGGGGAGCGCCATCACGACGGGGAGCAGCCCCCCACGGGGCAGCCGGAGGATGACGCCGGCCAGCGGCTGGCGGTCGGAGCTGTCGAGCGCCGGGCGGCCGAGCAACTGGCCCCACAGCAGGTCCTGCGCCTCACCCTCAGGGCTGAGGACCGGGGAGTCGACGAGCCTGAACCGGGAGTCGCCGGCAATCCGATCGACGGCGAGGTTGGTCAGATGGTGCATGAGCCGGACGTCCAGCTCCCCCAACCGAGCGATGCCGCCGCGGTTGAGCAGCGTCATCACGTCCTCCAGCCGGAGCTCGGTGAGCCGGTCGTCACTGACGCGCGCGTGCATCACGGCCGCGAAGGCCGCAGCGACCGGCATCAGCTGGGGGTCGTCCTGGCTCAGCATCAGGTCCACGATGCGACGAGTGCGGCCCACCGACTCCTCACCCTCGGCGATGGCCTGGTTGCACAGCACCGCCGCGGCCTCGATGACACCGCGGCCGGGGCGGTCGGCGACCGGGCCTGGAGCCGTCACCGATCGCAGCGCCTGCACCCCGGCGTCGAGGCCGGTTTCCAGGGCCAGGAGCGGTGCCAGGCGCAGGCTCAGATAGGTCGGCTCCGGCCCGTCCGGAGGCGCGAGAGAGCCGAGCCACTTCTCGGGCAGGGTCTGGTGCGGGAAGCGCTCGCGGAACGTGTCGATGAACGCGCCCATGGCACCCCCTCCGGCGCGGGCCCCACCCCGATGCCTTCTCGCGAGAATAGACCCGGGCAGCGTCGTGGAATAGAGGCTGGACGGGGGAAGGATGGCTCGCGAGACTGGGTCGGTCGGGAGGGGGAGCCATGGGCAGGAGCGTCCGACAGGCCGTCGTCGTGATCCACGGGATGGGGGAGCAGCTCCCGCTCTCCACGTTGACCCGCTTCATCGACACCGCCCTGAGACCCAAGAACGAGAAGGGCGACCGCACCTACTTCTCCCGCCCCGAGTCGGTGACCGGCTCCTATGAGTCGCGCCGCTTCCTGGCTCCGCGCTTCCCTCCCCAGGAGGACCGGGCCGAGTGGCATGCCCAGACGGACTTCTTCGAGTACCACTGGGCCGACAAGATGCAGGGCAACCGGCTCGACGACCTGTGGCCCACCTTCCGCAGGATGTTGCTCCAGTGGCCGACCCGGGTGCCCCACGGCATCAAGGCCCTGTGGTTCGTCGGGTGGGCCCTGATCCTCACCGCCGTGTGGGCTGTGGGGTGGGGTCCGCTCGAGGGCAAGGTCATCGGCGAGAAGAACTGGGTCACCGTGGCGATCACCGCGCTGGTCTCGGGCGGCGTGGTCGCCGCGGCGCTGTCCTACGGCGCCTCGCGCCTGCTGCCGCGCTGGCTCACGTCGAGCTTCGTCGACGTCGTGCGCTACCTCGACACGAGCCCCCGCTCCTATGAGGTCCGACGCGAGATCCGCAAGGGCTTGGTGGAGATGCTGCAGGCGCTTCACGACTCCACGGCCCCGCGCTATGACCGCGTCGTCATCGTCGCCCACAGCCTGGGCGCCTACATCGGCTATGACGCGATCGCCTATCTCTGGGGTCTCATGAACGCGCAGACGGGCCGCAAGCCCGGGCAGCACGAGCTCGAAGGTCTCCTCGAGCTGGAGCTGGCCGCGTCGGCGCTGCCCGACCGGGCCCCGGCGCAGGACGCGCTCGTGGCCTCCTTCCAGCAGGCGCAGCGCGACCTGTGGCTGGGCAGTCGCCGCCAGGGAAACCCCTGGCTCATCTCGGACTTCGTCAGCGTCGGGACACCGATGTACTTCGCCGACCAGCTCATGTTCGGCAAGGGCGGCCGCTCGTTCGCCGCCCGGATCGACCGCCGTGAGCTGCCGACCTGCCCACCGCACAACGAGGAGTCCGAGCGCAACAACATCCACAAGGACCAGGGCGCGACGCGCTTCTACTCCTGGGAGAAGTCGTGGTCCACCGGCAGCGGACCGAAGCGGAAGTCCTTCAGCTATCGGGTGCTCTATGAGGGCGCGCCCTTCGCCGTGGTCCGGTGGACCAATCTCTGGTTCCCCGTGCGTCTGGGGCTGTTCGGCGACTGGTTCGGAGGTCCCCTCGCACCCCTCTTCGGTTGCGGCATCAAGGACGTCCCGCTCAGCGGCAACACGTGGGGTCTGGGAGCGTCTCGGAGCCCGGGCACCAAGCCGTGGCTCCATCGGCTGGTCCCGGCGGCAGCCCACGCCTTCTACTTCAGCTTCCCGGCGGACGACGCCGACGGTTCGGCGGCGAAGGAGATCCGTCGGGGCGTCGACCTGGCGTCGACGTCGTGGCTGAGGCCCCCCGTCCCGCGCCTCCGACCGCGGGTGCCGCGCCCGCCGCGCCCGCCGCGCCGCCGCGCCCGCGCGCCCGCCGCGCCCGCCGCCGAGCCGGACCTCGATGACTCGGAGGGCGCGCAGGAGGAGCGCGACGAGAGGGCCTCGCCCGACTCGTGATTCCGATGGCCTCGGTCGGGTCGGGCGCGCGGTCGGCTGCCGAGTCGAACCCGCCAGTTGGCCGTCTCGACGTGCTCAGGTCCGGTCGGTCGCCGTCGATAAGGGGCTGAAGGTGCAGCACGGTGCTGCCCTGTCATCGAGAGGTGTGCCCATGATATTGGCGGCGAACAGATCGCACCGCTGGAGGCTGCCACGCGCCACCGCGACCCTGGCCGGGATCGCCGTGGCCGCGTCGTCGTGGGTGGCGCTCGCCCCCGCGGCCCAGGCCGACATCGGTCTGTCCGTGACTCCCACGACGGTCACCAAGGTGGCGCCTCACGCCACGACCGCCCTGGACGGGCTCGCAGTGTCGGGCGCGGCCGTCGACGCCGACATCCAGGTGACCGTCGGCACCGACGTCGGGACGCTCACGGTCAACGACACCACCGGCGTCACCCTCGCCTTCGGCAACAACGCCAGTGGGGACGCTTCGGTGTCCTTCAACGGCGTGCCTGCCGACGTCAACAACGCGCTCGGGTCGATCGACCTGGTGACCGGGGACGACGCTGGCTCCGAGGCCACGGTCTCCCTGTCGGCGATGCCCTACACGGACGGGCTCGTCTATTCCTCGGACAACGGGCACTTCTACCAGTTCGTCGACGCCCCCGGGTTCACCTGGGACCATGCACGGACCGACGCCGCCACCCAGACGTTCGCCGGACAGCCCGGCTATATCGCGTCGATCCCATCCCAGGCGGTGAACGACCTGATCACCAGCAAGATCCCGGGTGCCGAGAACGTCTGGATCGGCGCGGAGGCGACCGATGACCCGGCCGGCACGCCCGCGCGGGTGTGGAAGTGGGCCGACGGCCCGCTCGCCGGCTCGACGATCAGCAGCTGCACCAACTGGATCGACGTCTGCGACTTCACCCCGGCCTCCGGCGGGTTCGCCGGCTGGGCGTGGGGCGAGCCCAACAACGCCGGTGCCGGTGCCGAACCGCACAGCGGTGAGTGGGTGGCCGTGACCAACTGGTTCGGCCCCTATGGCGAGTGGAACGACCTCCCCAGCGACACGGGCTTCGCGATCGCCGGCTATGTCGTCGAGTACGGCGACCTCCCCGACGGCTCCACCGGTTTCGCGAGCGTGGTCGAGACCTCGTCGACGATCGACGTCCGGGGCGTGCCGACCCCACCGCTCAACCCCATGGCCTCCGCGGGCGACGAGTCGGCCCTTGTGCAGTGGGACGTCCCCGCGAACGACGGCGGGTCCCCGATCACCGGCTACACCGTCTCCGTCGCGCCCGGTGGCGCCACGGTCGACTGTGCCTCCAGCCCGTGCGTGGTCCCCGGCCTGACGAACGGGACGACGTACACGTTCACGGTCATCGCCACGAACGCCGAGGGTGACTCGGCGCCGTCCGATCCCACGTCGATCACCCCCGGGCTCGGCATTCCGACGCCGCGCGACCTGGAGGTCACGACCGGTGACCGGGTCATGACGCTGTCGTTCGACCTGGGTGTGACGAAGCGATCCCCGGCGATCACGGGCTTCGGCTACTCCCTCGACCGCGGCAAGACGTGGCATCACCTGTCGACGCACTGGCATGCCACCCGGGTCCCGGCGCCCACGCTGACCGGGCAGGTCGAGGGTGTGCTGAACGGGAAGACCTACCGCGTCATGGTGCGGGCCAAGACCTCCCGTGGTGTCGGTCCGGCGTCGAGGGCGGTGTCGGCGACGCCGACCATGTGGTTCCACGACCCCCTGACGACCCAGGCGCGCAGGCACCTGAAGCCGGTCCCGGCACACCCCACGGGCTACCGCGGGAAGGTGGCACGGACCAAGGCCTTCGCGGCCAGCCGCAACGGCACCCCGGCCTTCCCGGCCGCGGGACTCGAGGGTCGCCAGCTCCAGCAGCGGGAGGCCGTGTCGTTCGCCGCCGGTGAGATGTTCCGGTTCGACTCCGCCTCCGTCACGCCGAAGGGTCGGCGAGAGATCCGCAGCGTAGTGGCGAGCCTGGGCTACGTCCGGTCCGTCACCTGCGAGGGCTACTCCGACTACGGCGGCAGCACCGCCAACGAGTGGCGGCTCTCGCGTGGCCGCGCGGCCGCGGTCTGCCGGCTGCTCAAGGAGTACGGCGCCGACGTCGTGACCAAGGCCCGGAGCTTCGGCCCGACCCGTCCGGCGATCATCGGCGGCTCCACCGCCGCCCGTGACGACAACCGTCGCGTCGTCCTGGTGGTCACCGGCTGACCCGGACCGCACCAACCCGATGAGGGGCCATGACCCGGTGGTCATGGCCCCTCATCACGTCCGGGCGCCCCTGCGATGCCCCCGCCGAGGACGGACGGCCAGGACGCTCAGCGCGGGGCAGGCTCAGACAGGGTCGGTGAACGAGACCGGCTTCCCGGTGGCCCGGGCATAGGCGATCTCGCGGCTCGTGGACTCGCCGACATAGCCGCCGGGGTTGACGACCAGGACCCGGTCGGCCAGGTCGATCTTGTGCAGGTGGAGGGCGTCCAGCGCGGCCTTCTGCTCGCTTGTGACCTGCCCCGGTGGTTCGCGATGGGTGAAGACGCCGGGCGCGACGACGATGGCGCCGGCGAAGGTCAGGTCGCGGTTCGCGGCCCGCATCTCGTCGGCGAACCGGGTGGAGCCGCAGAGGCACACGATCTCGGGTCGGCCGGGGTTGGGAGTGCTCACCGCTGGAGCCTAGACGGCAGGTCGGTCACGGCCGTTCGGTCCCGGCCGCCCGTGTGGTCAGGCGGTGACCCGCGGGCGGCGCCGTACCGGCCGACGAATCACGGACGAGGGCTTCGAGGCGAGGAGCGGGTCGAAGTCGTCGGTGACCGGCGTCAGTCGTGACTCGTCCACGAAGACGGCGCCGTCGCGCACCTCCTGGACGAGGTAGCGGCCGAGCACGGCGCCCGCGGTGCCCATGCCGCCCCAGATGGTGGCGTTGATGCCGAACATGTGCTCCGTGCTGCCGCCGGCCAGGAACAGACCGGGGATGTGCGTGGTCACCCGCGGCCGGAACGGGCCGAGGTTCTTGAGCAGCGGGGCGATGCCATAGCAGGATCCGCCGGTGCTGAGGGTGAAGCGCTCCTGGGTGATCGGGGTGGAGGCCTCGCAGAAGACCATCCGCTCCCGGATGTCGGGGATCATCAGCTCGGCGGTGTCGAGCACCCGCTGGGTGAGCTCCTCCTTGAGCTCGAGGTAGCGCGCGTCGCGGCCATAGCCGTCGCCATCGGTCGGGTCGGCCTCGACGTTCCAGAAGGCGTGCTGCCGGGGCGCCCAGCTCACGAGCTCGAGTGTCGAGAAGCCCGGTGGCGCCGAGTGCGTCCCCTCGGGGTCCTTGGCCGTGGGGCAGCTGATGCCCACCGGCATCCGCTCGGGACAGCGACCGGCGGCGACCTCGCGGTAGTAGCCGTCGACGTCGTTGGTCGGCCAGACCCAGGCCAGCGGTGGCGTGCCGCGCTCGCGCAGGTCGACGTCGAGTGCGACGTAGACCGCGAACATGGGCAGCGTCATCTCCAGGTCCTTCAGCCGGCGCCGCAGCCGCCGGGTCAGGTGCGCGTCGCCGACCAGCTCCGCCCAGGTCTTCTTGAAGTCGGCCGCCGAGACGACGACCTCGGACCGGATCTCCTCCCCGCCACGCAGGCGCACGCCGGCGGCGCGGCCGTCCTCGATGAGGATCCGCTCGACCCGGGCCTTGGTCCGGACCTGGCCCCCGTGAGTCTGGATGACGTCGGTGAGGTGGGCGCCGATGACCTGGCCGCCGCCGCGGGGATAGTAGGCACCGGCCTGGAGGTAGTGGTGCAGGAAGCCGGCGTGCATCGCCGTCGGCGTCCGGTGCGGCGGCCACGTGTAGTCGCCGTTCTCGGCGAGGATCACGGCCTGAACGTCGGCGCTCAGGCCGCAGGCGTTCATCAGGGTCGTGATCGGTCGCACGCCCCAGCGCAGCAGGGCGTACGGGCGCGCGTAAGGCCGCTCGCCGGCGGCGACGGTCCGCATGACCCGCACGCAACGACGGATCCCCGCCTCCTCCTCGGGGAACGCCGCGACGAGGCGGTCGAGGTAGGTGTCCCAGCCGGTCGGCGTCTGGAACGTCGTGCCGGGGATCATGATCTGGCAGTGGCCTTCGGGCCGCTGGCGCAGCCACATGATGCGCTCGGTCAGCGCGAGGCCGGTCAGCGCGGTCTGCATCCGACCGCCCGGGCCGCACTCGCCGACATAGTGGGTGCCGACGTCGAACTCGAACTTGTTGCCGGCACGGCGGAACACCTGGGTGCTGCCGCCCACCACCTGGTTGGCCTCGAGCACCAGCACCCGCTTGCCGTTGGCCGCCAGATAGGCGCCGCACGTCAGGCCACCCGGGCCGGCACCCACCACCACCGCGTCCCAGGTGTCGTGCCCAGCCTCCTCCTGCGGGGTCGGCGTCGGGGGCGTGATGGTGTGCGTCATGGCCTCACGCTTTCACAGGGAGGTCGTCGGGAGACAGGGCTACGCAGCTGGACAGCCCGCGATCTCCTCGGCTCCCGGCAGCCGATGCTGCAGCGAGCGGCCCCGTCGCGCAGGCCTATGCTCCGGTCGTGACCGCATCGACCGACTACTACGAACGGGTCTCCCGAGCGTTCCCCGACACCGAGTCCGTGACCGTGCTGTTCGTGCGGGGGATGTCTCGCACGCAGGTCGCCGCCGACCTCCGGGCCGATCTGGCGGTGCGGGTGGAGGACCCGTGGGGCAATGGCGAGAGCCAAACAGGCTGGGCCATCCACGAGATACCAGGTGGCGTTCTGGCGATCGAGCAGACGGGGTACGGCGATCCGAGTCTGGAGGCGTTGGGTGCGCTCTCGAAGGGCGGTGCTGCCGCCGTCGTGCGTTCCAACGTCCAGGCACACGTGCGTTTCGGGTGTGCGCGGGACGGGGCGGTCCTGTTCGACGACAACGAGTACATGTACGTCGAGGACCCCGCTGCTGTGCCTCAGGAACTGCGGTCGCTCTTCGATCTTGTGTGGGACGACCTCGAGGACGACGACCTCGATGACGAGGGCCCGGATGGTTTCGTGGTGGGGCTTGCCATGGCAGGGCTGGTCACCGGGGTCGAGATCTCGGGCGGGGACGTCGAGGCTGCCATTGAATCGGGCTTCTTCGCCGCGCCAGCGCTCGTCTATGGGGAAACTCCGCGAGGCTGAGCGGGGCCAGGACACGGGCGTCGTGCCGCAGGCCATCTGTGGTGATAGGGGCTGCATGGGACTGGGCTTCCGATGTCCGCGATGCAAGCGACGCCGGACGCCCAGGTCGCCATACTGCTGGCATGCAGCCTCCAGAGGCAGGAACCGGCCCGTTGGTCGTCCCGATTGGCGACTCGCCGGACACGCGGTTCTTCATCGAGTTGTCCAGCCACGCAGCTGATCTCGCGGAGGCTCGGAACGCGGGGAAGCTGGCCCTGGGAGCGATCGAAGGATCGCCGTTGGAGGTGGCCAAGCCTGCCCTGATCGGCTACGCCGTGATCGCGTTCTGCCGCACAATCCTTCCCTCCAAGGTCCGGCGGCCGTTGACGAAACTCGTGGGCATGTCGGGGGAGATGGAAGCGACGGCCAAGGCCATTCGGATGTTCCGGAACAGAGCCGTCGCGCATTCGCAGTCGGATCTGTCGACCACCCACGCCGTTGCCCTCCTCGAGCCTGGCACGGCTCGCATCCGTGATGTCTGTGCGGCAACGGTGAACGTCACGCTCCCAGACGATTTGTTGGAAGGGCTCATCGACCTCATCGACGCCCTCGAGGCCCGCATCGACGAGGTCCTCGCACCTGTGCGGCAGCGTCTTGATGCCGGCCTGGCCGCCATCGATCCGGAGTGCCTGATCGCGTCAGCAACCACGCTCGACGTCCGCCACAAGTCGGTTGCCGAGTTCAACGCGCTGTCCACGCGGCGGCCCTACCCACGGTCGCAGGTTCTCTACTGGACCTCGAAGTCGTAGCGTGAGCGTCGATCCAGCCGCGAAGGCCGTCCGCGCCGCGGCCTGCGGAAGGTCATGATCGAGGGCCGACTGGGCCGACTGGGCCGGTGGAGGTCAGGGCTCGCTCATGACGAGGTTGACCGCGACGATCTGGTGCACCTCGTTCACGAAGAGCTGAACTGCGAAGTAGGACGTGCAGTCGCTGTTCTCGTCCGGGGTCAACGTCACCGATCGGTAGACCCCGAGCTCGGCGGGGAGCCGCCGCTGGCGGACGCAGGGATGTCTGGGCGCTTGACTGGTCATCGCGATGGGCCCGGGGTAGGCGAGGAAGGGCGCGAACAGCGACACCGGGCATGTGCGTCCCGCATAGCTGACCTCGCCCGGGCACCCCTGCCACGCAGAGCGATCGGCCAGCTGTCTGGAGGGAACCACCTTCGCCAGGAGCCCCCCGATGTAGAAGTCGACGGGCGTGTCCGCGGGGAGACTGTCGGGGCCCGACTCGGAGCCGCGGGCGTAGTCGACGAAGAGCCGGCCGATGTCCCGCAGCTCAGGCGAGGCCGGGGGCAGGTGCCGTCCGCAGACGCCGGGCCACTCGGGGCTGATGACCAGCGTCACCCGGGATCCCAGCGCGATCCGGCGACCGGCGCGCGGGCGCTGGGCCACCACGACGTGAGGGGGGACGCAAGCCGAGCCGGCTCCCCGCACCGTGGCGACTTCGAGTCCGCGCTCGCGCATCATGGCGCGCGCGAAGGAGACTCGTTGGCCGGCTATGTCGGGGATGATCATCCGGCGTGCGGATGGCGCAGCGGGCGGTGTGCCTGGCGACGGTGAGGCCGTGCCCGTTGAGCGTGCCGTCGGGGAGGGCGTGTCGGTGGCGTCGCAGCCGAGCACCAGGAACACCAGAGCCAGCGAGGCCGCGAGCACCCGGTTCATGCTGGTGGGACGCTCGCGCGGGCCTCTGCGTTGTCCGACCTGCTGCGCTGACTGGAACGCACATGCTCGTGCCCGACCCGGTGGTGTGGTGGGCGCCGCCCGGCGGCTGGTGGGCTGTCAGCATGGGGACGTGGAAGTCTCCGGCGCCGCGCTTGCGCAGGCCTACTTCAGCCAGGTTGTGGCACCCGTCCTGGCTGCCCGGTGGCCGGGTCTGCCCGTCGCCGCGGGGCGCCTGGGCGGTGGGTCCGACGCCCTGGGCTATGACGACGCTGTCTCGCGCGACCATGACTGGGGGCTTCGACTCAACCTTCTGGTCCCGGCCGAGCTCGCTGCCGATGTCGACGCTGTCCTGGAGGAGGAGCTGCCCGAGACGTTCCAGGAGTGTCCCGTGCGTTTCGCGACCACGTGGGATCCCACGGTCCGCCACCGGGTGCAGGTCGACGACGTCGACTCGCTGGTGCGGTCACGGACCGGGCTGGACATGTCGGCCCCCCTAGCGACGACGGACTGGCTCTCGCTGACCGGCCAGTCGGTCCTCGAAGTGACGGCTGGACCGGTCTTCGTCGACACTGCCGGCCGGCTCACCGAGGTGAGACGTCGGCTGGAGTGGTATCCCGAGGACCTGTGGCGGTATGTCGTGGCCGCCGACTGGGCCCGGATCGCCCAGGAAGCTGCCGTTGGTGGGCCGGACCGGCGAGCGCGGCGATGACCTCGGGTCGCGTGTCATCGCGTCCCGGCTGGTCGCGGTGTGCATCCACCTGGCGCACCTGCTGGAGCGACGTTGGCAGCCCTATCCCAAGTGGGCAGGCGCGAGTCTCCTGCACCTGCCTCGCGCAGGGGCGTCCGCGGAACCACTGCGCATCGCGCTCGAGGCCGGCGACTGGACCACCCGACAAGAGAGACTCGCGGACGCGCTCCGCATGCTCAACGGCGTGCAGCGGCAGGCGGGGCTCCCGGCTGCAGACGACCCGGTGCAGCCGTTCTTCGAGCGGTCCGGAGTCGGGATCCGTGACGAGGTCGTGAAGGTCCTCGAGGCGTCGATCGACGATGCCGAGGTGCGAGCACTGCCGCGAGGCGTCGGGTCGGCAGAGCAGTGGAGTGACAACGTCGACGTCCTCGTCGACCCGACTCGTCGGCTCACCTTCTAGCTCTAGCAGCGGGCGGTCGCCGTACGACGCGACGCCGGGAAGCCTGGCCACAGGATCGGTCGACCTCGACTGCGCCCCAACGCGGGGATCGAACTCACGCCGTCGTGGGTAGCGTCAAACGCTTTCATCGACTCCGGAGGCGCACGATGTCCCACGATCATCTCGCTGGCCGCTCGCTTCTCCCAGATGCTGCCTCACTCGTCTGGGACTGGGTCAACCACGAGGAGGCCCTGGCTTTCGCCCAAGAGTTCGTCGCCGCCATGGTGGACTCGATCGGTCGGCTCGCCAGGCCCTGAGCGCCCGTCGGGTCATCCACCTCGGACCGCGGAAGTCCTGACCTTTCGGCGGGTCGAGCCTCCTTCCTTGGGCCGGTGGAGACCGGCCGTTGGGCCGATACGCGGAGGGCGCGGTGCCACGAGGGTTGAGCGCATGACCACCGCCGAGTCACTGACCCACCGCTCCGAGGTCAGCTAGCGCCCCACCGGCCGACCACCTCCCGGGACCACCGACACGGGCGACCTTCCGACCCTTCCGACCCGCCGCCCGTGCCGCACCCCTGGAGCACTCTCGAAAGGAATGCCCATGCACCGCCACCGTCATCGACTCCTCGCCGCGATCGGCAGCGTCGCCATCCTCGCCGCCGGACTGCTGGTCTCCGGATGCAGCCCGGCCGGACCAGGCGACAGCCCGGCGGCGACGGAGTCGACATCGCCGTCGCTGTCGTACGCCGCCCGCGGCCCGCATGCGGTCGGCTACCGCGTCTTCAGGACCACCGACGCCCAGGAGCGACCCCTGATGCTGCGGGCGTGGTATCCGGCCTCCCGGACCGACGACGCGCGACCGGCGCGCATCACCTACACCGCGCCCAACAAGTTCGACGAGGAGCTCACGCCGGGCAAGGTCATCACCTCCGTGGGTCGCGCGACCCTGAACGCCCGGCCGCAACGCCAGGGCGGGCCCTACCCGCTCGTGGTCCTCTCCCACGCCTACGGGCTCAGCCCCATCGTCTACAGCGCCTTGGCCGAGCACTACGCCTCCCACGGCTACGTCGTGCTGGGACCCGAGCACAACGAGATCTTCGACGGCTCCCTCACGGGATTCTGGAAGGCACTGATCGACCGGCCCGCCGACATCGGCCGGACCATCGACCGCGCGGAGCGGCTCACCCAGTCGCGGGCGCCGCTGGGTGGGTTGATCGACCTGGAGCACATCGCCGTCGTGGGCCACTCCTACGGCGGTTACACCGCCCTCGCTGCCGGCGGTGCCCGCTTCGACTTCGACGCCTACCGGGCCCGCTGCGCGGCTCTGGCCGCGGATGACGCCCGCACCTTCTTCTGCGACCCCGTCCTCCCCCACGAGCCGGACATGGCCGCCCGGGCCGGACTGCCCGAGGTTCCGTCGGGCATGTGGCCCTCGCTCGGCGACCCGCGCGTGACGGCTGTCATCTCGATGGCCGGTGACGCCTACCCCTTCGACGAGCGGGGGCTCCAGGCGCTCAGAGTCCCCGTCCTGGCTCTGGGCGGCACGGTCGACGACGGCACGCCGTACGCGTGGGGCGCCAGGCTCACCTATGACAACGCCGGGAGCGAGAGCAAGTCGCTGGTCAGCTTCCCCGGAGCCGGCCACATGATCTTCCTCGACCCGTGCGAGAACCTCCCATGGACCCAGGCCTCCGTCTGGCGCGACGCGCTCTGCACCGACGCGGTGTGGAATGCGCGCCCGATCGACGTCGTCGCGCACTACACCACCGCGTTCCTCCGCGACACGCTCGACGACGACCCCGAGGCCCGTGCGGCCCTGGCCGGCCAGCAGCCCCGCCTCGAGCACGTCGACTACGTGACCAACCGTCAGCCCTGACCACCGCATCCGACCTGCCGCGAGGGCGCCCCGGCCAGGGGCGTCCCGCCGGCGGCGACCACGCTCACCATGGACTGACGAACGGGACGCGGACTAGTTTGGACCGGACTCAGGGGGTGGCCCGTGAGGTTGACCGTCGCAGCAGTGGCGATGCCGTGCCTTCTCCTGATCTCGTGCGGAGACAACCAGGCCCAACATCCAGCCGCTGACCCCACGTCCGGATCCAGCGCGAGCGCCGCGCCTGGCTCGACTGCGAGGGGCCCGTCGAGCGTCGTGATTCGCGACGATAAGGGTGATGTGCGGAGCGTCAAGGGCGTCAAGCGCGGAGACATCATCAGGACTCATGTGCAGTACGCGGCCACGCAGCTCATCGTGAGCACGACGTTCGCCCACCTCGAGCGAGCGTCCGCGCAGACGGGGCCGTGGTATCGGGTCGGCTACGAGCTGCGGGCCGAGACCGGCTGGTGGTATGCGGAGCTCGAGAGTGGCGACGGGGACCTCGGGGCGGAGCCGGCGACCCTCTACCACCGGAACTTGGACCACGTCGCGACCTGCCCTGGGCTGGTCTTCTCGGTCGACTTCGACCATGGCGTCGTGAGAGGGGTCGTCCCGAGCTCCTGTCTGCAGGATCCACGGTGGGTCCGGGTCAACCCCTTTGCACGCACCTGGCATCAGTTCCCGGCCACGTCCCTGGACGTCGGGCACCGACGCGGTGAGGTGGCGCCACGGATCTATCGCGAGCCCTAGTTGCCCGGCGGCGCTGCCATCATGGTGCGATGAGCGACCTTGACGAGGCGACCGTCATCGATGTCGGGGGCTGGGATGTTCGCGCGGTCGTTCGCGCGGTCGTGACGCTCGGCGATCGCGCGGCCGCAGTCGTTGATGCCAACGGAGACGGTGCGGACATCAACCTCGAGCAGTTCCGGCGGGTCGGCGCGGAATGGACGCTGTGCTCGAGCGGTGGTGGGGCAGGTGACTGGGGCCGAGGCTGGCATGACGGACTGTGGGCCGAGCACGACCGGGACGCGAGCGGCTGGTGGCTGACGCTGGAGCCGGGCCCCGCTCCGGTCGATGGCTTCACCATCGACGACGTGGACACCGCTGGATGGACGGCAAGGCCGGCGCAGGACGCGGCCGACTGAGGGGCGCGTCTGCGGACCTGAGCCGTCTGTGGGCGCAGCGCGGCCGACAGGCGGCAGTGGGGTCACTCAAGCCTGCTCCCGGTGGCGTGGCGGTTCAGGCCCGCTTCATCGCCCGGATGTGCCGTCGAAGCTTGCGATGCAGTTCGGCGGCGATGACGGGCTCCCGGTCTGCCAGATTCGTGCGTTCGCGCTGTTCGGCAGCGATGTTGTAGAGCTCGAGCTTCCCCGTGTTGAGTCGCTTGATGAGTTTGTAGTCGCCGGAGCGGATGGCCGCGGACGGTACCTCGACGTCTGCGAAGCGGTGCGGGTAGTACCAGTAGGCGTCGCGGGCGAGGCCTTGTTGTTGCAGGAGGACGCCAGCCAGGCTGAACCCGTCGAGGCTTCCCCGGTCGCTGGCGCCGGCGAGCTCCTTGATGGTCGGGAGGATGTCGACGGTGCTGACCACCGCGTCCGAGGTCGTCCCCGCTGGCACGGCGCCCGGCCACGAGGCGATGAGCGGGACGCGGATCCCGCCTTCATAGAGGCTTCCCTTCTCGCCCCGGAGTGGCCGGTTGCTCGCCGGGACGTGGCCGCCGTTGTCGGAGGTGATCAGCACCAACGTGTTGTCGGCGATGCCCGCGTCCCTGAGGGCCTGGTCGATGCGTCCCACTTCGTCGTCGCAGCGCTCGACCATGGCGGCCACCGCAGGCACATAGCGGTTGTTGTCGAACTCGGGGTTCAGCCGCTGCTTGCGCCGGTATTTGTCGATCAGGTCCTGCGGGGCTTCCCAGCGGTTGTGGATGGCGTAGTTGCTGATGTGCATGAAGAAGGGCTGGTCCGCATGCCGGGTGATCCACTCCGCCGAGTCGCGGGCGATCCGGTCGGTGAGGTAGCGCGGCGTACGACCGCGCACGCTCGGCATGAAGCGGTAGGGATAGAACATGTCGCCCTGGTCGATGTACTTCTCCTCGCTCAGCAGCACATCGTCGAAGCCGTGCACATAGGGGTTCCCCAGGCGCTTCCGGTAGGGCCCGGAGTAGTCCTCGGTGAGATGCCACTTCCCGATCAGGGCGCTGCGATAGCCACGCTCGGCGACGTACTTGGGCACCGACCGGAACCTGGGCGCGAGGAACCGGGTGCCCGGCACCGCTTCTTCATCGAGGTAGTTGGTGATGCCGGTGCGGGCGGGGAACAGCCCGGTCATCAGCGCGGCCCGGGTGGGAGAGCACACCGGCGCGGCCGCGTAGGCCTGGGTGAAGCGCATCCCGTCACCGGCCAGCCGGTCGATGTTCGGGGTCTCGTGGAAGTCGTTGCCATAGCAGCCGAGCCCGTTCCAGCCGAGGTCGTCGAAGGAGATGACGATGACGTTGGGCCGGCTGGTCGCGGGTCGCATCGCGGTGTCCGCGGCGGCGCCGTCCAGCTGCAGTCCGTCGACCCCGATGCCGGTGAGGGCAGCGGCGGCGGCCCCGCGGATCAGCATCCGCCGATCGAGCCGGGCGCTGGTGAAGGTCTCCTGGGTTTCCCGACGCATCGGCGTGTCCACCACCGGCCTGGACGCCGTCATGCGACGTACTCCCTCCGTGACATCCCTCGTGACTGCTTGAGGGGTCCGCAACCCACGACCAAGCGTAGGACCGGCGAGTTTCCTGCTGTCATGGACCCCGTCCCGCATGAGAGCGTCCGGCTCGCCCTAGGCTCAACGCGAGGGGGCTTTCGGCTGGGACACCGGAGTGCGGCCCGGTGGAAGGAGCAGGGATCGTGACGCCAGGTGGGGCGACGGGGTTCCACGTGATGGTCAAACCGACCGGTGCGGTGTGCAACCTGGACTGCGACTACTGCTTCTTCCTGTCCAAGGAGGCGTTGTACCCGGGGAGCGGGTTCCGGATGGGCGAGGCCCTGCAGGAGAGGTTCACCGAGCAGCTGCTGTCGGCTCACTCGGCTGCGTCGGAGGTCGTGGTGGCCTGGCAGGGCGGCGAGCCGACGATGATGGGGCTCGACTTCTTCCGTCGCGCCGTTGAGCTGCAACAGCGACATAGGCGGCCCGGGCAGCGGATCCTCAATGCGCTGCAGACCAACGGCACCCTGCTGACCGACGAGTGGGGCGTGTTCCTCAAGGAGAACGACTTCCTCGTCGGGATCTCGATCGACGGCCCACCGGCCATGCATGACACCTACCGGGTCGACAAGGGCGGCAAGCCCACCTCGCATCGGGTGCTGAGGGGTCTCGATGTGCTCAAGAGCCACGGCGTCGAGTGGAACGTCCTGACCACCGTTCACCACGCCAACGGTGACGCCGGCGGGGAGGTCTATCGCTACCTGCGCGACGACCTCGGCGCCAGGTTCATCCAGTTCATCCCGATCGTCGAGCGAGCGGCCCCGGAAGGGTCGCTCGTCACGCGCCGTTCGGTCTCGCCCGAGCAGTACGGCCGGTTCATGATCGACGTCTTCGAGGACTGGGTCCGCCACGACATCGCCGAGGTCTATGTCCAGCAGTTCGACACCGCCCTCTCCTCCTGGTTCGGCGCGGGCAGCGTGACGTGTGTCCATGCCGAGACGTGCGGCCAGCAGCTGGCGCTGGAGCACAACGGCGATCTCTACTCCTGCGACCACTACGTCCAACCCGACCACCTGCTGGGCAACATCGAAGACCGCCCGATGCTCGAGCTGGTCGCCCTCCCGAAGCAGCGCCGGTTCGGCCAGGACAAGCGCGACACCCTCACGCAGTTCTGCCACGACTGCGATGTGAGGGTCGCCTGCAACGGTGGATGCCCCAAGGACCGCTTCGCGACCTCGCCCTACGGCGAGCCCGGGCACCACTACCTATGCGCGGGATACCTCGCGTTCTTCCATCACGTGCGCAAGCCGATGGAGGCCATGGTGGGGTTGGTTCGGCAGAACCGTGCACCCGCCGAGCTGATGGAGGTCTACGCACGAGAAGACGCCGCTCGGGGACGCAACGAACCCTGCACATGCGGCTCCGGAGTGAAGTGGAAGAGGTGCCACGGCTTCGCCAGACCGACGACTCGATGTCCATGACGCCTTGCACCCGGCGGAACGACGCCGCTCGGCACGCAGCTGTCTGGGCCACGCCCTGCGTTCCGGTTGGCTACCTCGGGGTGCCACCCGTCGGCTCGGGCGTCTGGGTCGAGTTCGAGGGAGGCGACACTGACTACCCGATCTGGTCCGGCTGCTGGCTGGGAGAGCGGGGCACGGTGTCGGTGGAGCCCGGCGGGATCGAGCTCAGCAACGGTATGGGCGCGTCGGTCAGACTCACCGGCCCAACGGTGTCGGTGAACGATGGCGCCCTGGACGTGACCTGATGGGTGAGGTCCTGACCCAGGGCGCGGTCGTCCTGTGCACCCACGCCGGGCAAGCGCAGCCGACCATCCCGCTTGCCCGTGTCCGGCTCTCCGGTCAGGCCGCGGTTGGCGCGTCCACGCCGTACCTGATCACGGGCTGCACCCAGACTCCTCCTTGTGTGACTGCGGTCTGGACGTCGAGCGCACAACGGGTCAGGTCGGTCGGCGTCTCGCTGGTCCTCGCGGACAGCACCGGGGTCTGCATGCCCAACGGAACAGACATCGTTGTGGCCGCTTCGGGTCAGTCGCGAGTCACGGCGTCCTGACCGGTACACGCTAGGCCCACCCCGAAAGGCCAGTCGTCCACCAGCGGATCCGGCCGCCCGAGCTTGCTACCGACGCGGTGTTGTGGCCCCACGGACCTGCCAGCCGGCGTGCAGGGCGTCGAGCGCCATGCGGATGTGCTCGCGCGCGTCGTCGGGAACGGAGGCGGGCACCTGGTCGAGCGCGGCGAGCCGCGAGATTCCGTAGACCGTTCCCCAGGCGATGGTGCAACGACGTAGCACGTCGGGCTCGGTGATGCCGGGTGGCTGGCAGGCCTCCACGGTGTCGTGCAGCAGGTTCCAGTAGCGGATCGCCGCGGCCTGCAGCCACGGGTGCTCGCTCTTGGCGATGTGCAGCACGAGGTCGAGGTCGTGGACATGCGGCTCGTGCTGCACCCAGTCGAGGTAGGCCTCCGCGAGCGCCAGGAGCCGGGCGAACGGGTCTTCGCCCGCTGCCGCCACCCGCTGCTCTGCCACTGCCGCGGCCCGGTCGCCGCCCACGCCGGCGACGGCGGCGAGGAAGCCGCGCTTGGAGCCGAAGTGGACGTAGGGCGCCTGGTGGCTCACGCCGACCGTCTGCGCCACGCGTCGCAGGCTCAGCTGCTCGATGGGGGTCTCCCGGAGCTGGTCCAACGCCGCTTCCACCAGCCGCATCGGTAGGGAGGTGGCCGGTTCGGAGGACCCCACCTCACGAGCGGCATTGACAGTGTCAATCACATCGGGCAGCCTAGCCACTTGACACTGTCAACCCAGGGAGGTCTGCGATGGTCGAGCACGTCTCCATCGACACAACCGTCGGCCGGCTCGCCGTCGACCTGCACGGCCGCGGCGCTCCCGTCGTGTTGTGGCCGAGCCTGTTCGCCGACGAGCGCAGCTGGCAGCGGGTCGTCCCGCTCCTCGCTGTGGACCGTCGTCTGGCGGTCATCACCGGACCCGGACACGGGCGAAGCGGCGACCCGGGACACCCCTACCGCCAGGCCGACTGCGCACGGGCGGCCGCCCAGGTGCTCGACCATCTGGGCGTGAGTGGACCCGTCGACTGGGTTGGCAACGCTTGGGGCGGGCACGTCGGCGTCCGGTTCGCCACCACCTACCCCGACCGGGTGACCTCGCTGGTCACCATCGGATCCCCGATCCAACCGCTCAACAACGCCGAGCGCCGGCGGACTCGGGCTCTCGTGTTCGCCTATCGGCTCCTGGGCCCGGCGCGCTTCATCGTCGACGGGGTCGTCACCACGATGCTGTCTCCGACGACCCGGGCCACGGACCCCGAGGCGGTCTCGATCCTGCGCAGCACCGTGATCGGCGCGAACCGCACGCGGCTGCGCAACGCCGTGGTGTCGATCTCGCTGCACCGCGAGGACCTGGCACCGCTGCTGCCCGAGATCGCCGCACCGACCCTGATGATCACCGGCGAGCAGCACGCGGGCTGGACACCGGCCCAGGCGGCGGCCGCGGTCACCGCACTCCGTGACGGCCGGGTGGAGGTGGTCCCGGACGCGGCCTACCTCGTGCCGCTCGAGCGGCCCAGGGAGGTGGCAGAGCTCGTCCGGGCCTTCTGGGCGCAGACGCGCACCGATAAGTCAGCGAGTACCCCCTGAGCGCTGGGCAGCGCGCAGCCGTCGCTGGCCTCCTCCACGTCGTCCTCGATGTCGGGACCGTCGAGCGACACATCGCGAGCGTGCTCACCAACCTCCAGGTCACCGGCGGCAGCAACGACAACCGTCGTGTGCTCGCCGTCCTCACCTGGCTGCGGGCCTCACAGGACCAACGGCCCCCGGACGGCGGCTGAGCTCCCCGACGGCCTCGGGGCGGCGGTCGTGCCGACTCGGACGTCGGCTGTGCCGACTCGGTTTCGAGGCTCGCTCCGCTCGCACCTCAACCAGCGTCGGTCGGCTCGGACGTCGGTTGTGCCGTCTTGGTTTCGAGGCTCGCTCCGCTCGCACCTCAACCAGCGTCGGCGAGGCTCGCTCCGCTCGCGCCTCAACCAGCGTCGGCGCACGTACGTCAACCGGCGCGTTGGCCGGCGGGGTGCGGCACACTGGGCGGCATGAAGCCCCCGGCGTTCGAGTATGCGCGGCCGGAGTCGCTCGAGGAGGCGCTGAGCCTGCTCGCCGACAACCCGGATGCCAAGGTGCTCGCCGGTGGGCAGTCGCTGATCCCGCTGCTGTCGATGCGGCTCGTGGCGCCGCGGCTGGTGGTCGACGTCAACCGGGTCGCGGAGCTCGCCTATGTCCGCGCCGAGGACGACGGGGTGCGGGTCGGCGCGCTCGCGAGGCATGCCGAGGTCGCGGCCGACGAGGGTGCGGCGCGGGTGCAGCCGCTGGTCGGCAAGGCGCTGAGACTGGTCGCGCACCCGACGATCCGCAACCGCGGGACGACCGTCGGGTCGATCGTGCACGCGGACGCGGCGGCGGAGATGCCGGCCGTGCTCACGCTGCTCGGGGGCCACCTGACGGTCGCGTCCCAGGACGGCACGCGGGCCATCCCCGTCGACGAGCTCTTCGTCGGGCCCATGGAGTGCACGATCCAGCGCGGGGAGCTGGCGGTGGAGGCGTTCTTCCCGGCACTCCGACCCGGACAGGGCGTGGCGGTGGACGAGGTGTCGCGGCGGCACGGGGACTATGCGCTCTGTGGGGTCGCGGTGCTCGTGGATCTGGGTGCGTCCGAGGGTGCACCCCTCGCCCTGGTCAAGGCTGCCTACCTCTCGGTGTGCGACGTGCCGACGGTGGTCGACCTGACCGACGTCTATGCAGACGGCATCAGCGACGACGGCCACGAGGCAGCCGGCGAGCTGGCCCTGACGAGGCTGGAGCCGCAGGACGACATCCACGCGACCAGCGACTACCGCAGCCAGCTGATCCGCACGCTGACGAGGCGCGTCGTCGAGGCGGCGGTCGCCGACGCTCGCGAGCGGGCGATGGCCGGGAGCGCGCGATGACGACCGAGCGGCAGGAGACCCGGCACGACGTGAGCCTGACGGTCAACGGGACGCTTTACCACCTGACCATCCCGGCCAGGCGCCTGCTCAGCGACGCCCTCCGCCACGACCTGCGGCTAACCGGCACCCACGTCGGCTGCGAGCACGGCGTGTGCGGCGCCTGCACCGTGCTGGTCGACGGCCGGCCGATGCGCTCGTGCCTGATGCTCGCGATCTCCGCCGAGGGCCACGAGATCACCACGGTCGAGGGCCTCTCCCACCCCGACGGCTCGCTCTCCCAGGTCCAGCAGGCGTTCCACGACTGCCACGGCCTCCAGTGCGGCTTCTGCACCCCCGGCTTCCTCACCACGATCACGGCGGGTCTGGCCGACAACCCTGCCCCCACCCGCGACGAGGCGCGGGAGATGATCGCGGGCAACCTCTGCCGCTGCACCGGCTACCAGAACATCGTCGCCGCGGTCTGCCGCGCCGCCGAGCTGATCGCCGACGCAGACGACGCAGCCGACGAGCCGGGCGAGCAGGCATGACCACGACGAGGCACCTCGGGCAGAGGATCAAGCGGGTCGAGGACCCGCGCCTGCTGCGGGGGCAGGGGAGGTACGTCGACGACGTGCTGCCCGGCGCGCTCGAGGTCGCCGTACTCCGCAGCCCCCACGCCCACGCGCGGATCAAGGACATCGACGTCGCAGGCGTGCTCGACGTGCCGGGCGTGCTCGCCGTCTACACCTACGACGACCTCGAAGGCCCGATGGCCGAGCCGCTGCCGCTGCTCATCCCGCACCCCGCGCTGACCCACGGACGGACGCAGTTCGCACTCGCCAAGGACGAGGTGCGCTATGTCGGCGAGGCGATCGCGATGGTGGTGGCGGAGGACCGCTATCTCGCCGAGGACGCGGTCGAGCGGATCCACGTCGACTACGAGATCCTCCCCGCGGTCGTCGGCATCGAGGCCGCGAGGAGGGCCGAGCACCTCGTCCACGACGACGTGCCGGGCAACGTCGCCGCCCGCTATGAGCAGCAGGCCGGTGACGCCCGCGCGGCCATCGACGGCGCCCCCCACCGGCTCGAGCTCGACCTGCACATCGAGCGCAGCGCGTCCACGCCGCTCGAGGGTCGCGGCACGGCCGCGCGCTGGGACCACGACACCGGGAGGCTCCAGGTCTGGAGCTCCACCCAGACCTCCTCCAGCCTGCGCGCGGCCATCGCCGCCAAGCTCGGCCTCGACCTGCTCCGCGTCGACGTCATCACGCCCGACGTCGGCGGCGGCTTCGGGGTCAAGCTCGTGCACCCGTGGCCCGAGGACCTCATCGTGTGCATGGCCGCCCAGCGCCTGGGCAGGCCGGTGAGGTTCACCGAGGACCGGCGCGAGCACTTCGTCTCCTCGGCCCACGAGCGCGGCCAGGACCACCACGTCGAGGTCGGCTTCGACGACGACGGCCGCATCCTCGGGATGTCGGTCGAGTTCTGGCACGACCACGGCGCCTACACGCCCTACGGCCTCATCGTCCCGATCATCAGCTCCACCCAGCTGCTGGGGCCCTACAAGCCGGGCGCCTACCGCGCGGTGTTCGAGTCGGTCTACACCGACACCGTCATCGTCACGCCCTACCGCGGTGCCGGCCGACCGCAGGGCGTCTTCGTCATGGAGCGCACGATGGACGCGATCGCCGCCCACCTCGGCAGGGACCGCACCGAGGTCCGCGCCGCCAACTTCATCCAGCCCGACGAGTTCCCCTATGACCACGGCCTGGTCTTCCAGGACGGCCGGCCGCTGATCTATGACTCGGGCAACTTCCCGGGCTCGCTGGCCAAGCTCAAGGAGCTGGTCGGCTGGGACGCCTTCGAGGACGTACGGCGAGCGGCGCGCGCCGAGGGGCGGCTCGTCGGGATCGGAATGGCCTGCTATGTCGAGGGCACCGGCGTCGGCCCCTATGAAGGAGCCCACGTCCACGTCGAGACCTCGGGCAAGGTCAAGGTCTCGACCGGCCTGACCTCGCAGGGGCAGGGCCACCAGACGGTGTTCGCCCAGATCGTCGCCGACGAGCTCGGCGTCCCCCTCGCCGACGTCGAGATCACCACCGGCGACACCCGCCGGATGCCCTACGCCGCCGGCACCTATGCCTCGCGCGCGGCGGTCGTCAGCGGCTCGGCCATCGCGCTCGCCGCCCGCAAGGCCCGCGCCAAGGCCCTCGAGATCGCGGCCGACGCGCTCGAGGTGGACGCCGACGACCTCGAGATCGTCGACGGGGTCGTGCAGGTCAAGGGCGCCCCCACGTCGCGCATCGAGCTCGGCACGGTCGCCGTCCTCGCCAACCCGCTGCGCTATGCCTTCGACGACGCCTCCGAGGCCGCCACTCAGTTCCGCGTCGGCAACCCCGACGAGCCGCCGATCGCACCGGGGGCCGAGCCGGGGCTCGAGGGCAAGGAGTTCTTCTCGCCGCAGCGCTCGACCTTCGCCAACGGCATGCACGCCGTCGTCATCGAGGTCGACCCGGACACCTCGGAGATCTCGATCCTGAAGTACGCCGTCGTCCACGACTGCGGCACCCTCATCAACCCGCTCGTCGTCGAGGGCCAGATCCAGGGCGGCGTCGCGCAGGGCGTGGGCGGCGCGCTCTATGAGCGGATGGCGTACGACGAGCACGGGCAGCTGCTCAACGCCTCGTTCATGGACTTCCTGATGCCCTATGTCACCGAGGTCCCGCCGTCCATCGACATCGACCACCTCGTGACCCCGTCGCCGCTCAACCCGCTCGGCATCAAGGGCGCGGGCGAGGCCGGCGTCATCCCCGGGGCGGCCGTCTTCGCCTCCGCGATCGAGGACGCGGTCGGCATCCCCATCCGCAGCATGCCCATCTCGCCGTCCGAGCTCTTCGAGCTCCGGCGGCGCACGCAGGACTCGCAGGAGGACCCCTCATGAGGATCAGCGGAGACGCGGTGCTCGCCGCGCCGGTCGACCAGGTGTGGACGGCGCTGCTCGACCCGGCTGTGCTCGTGCGCACCATCCCCGGCTGCGAGCGGCTCGAGACGACCGGGCTCAACCAGTACGCCCTCACCGTCTCCGCCGGGGTCGCCGCGATCCGTGGCACCTACTCCGGCTCCTGTGCGCTCAGCGACCTCGACGAGCACCAGTCGCTGGTGCTGTCGGTCCAGGGATCGGGTGCGTCGGGGACCATCGCCGCCGACGTCGGCGTGCGGTTCACCGACCGCGGCGACGGGACGACCGGGCTGACCTACGACGCCGACGCCACCGTCGGCGGGATGCTCGGCGGCGTCGGCCAACGGATGCTCGGCTCGGTCTCCAAGCGGATGGCCGGCGAGTTCTTCGCCAACGTGGAGGACGCGATCACCGGCGCCGCCACACCCACCGCTGCGGCAGGTGGAGCCCACGCGGCAGCGATGCCCGAGCAGCCCGCCGGGGTGTACGTCGCCCCGCCGCGTCCGACCGCGGGGCCGACCGACATGCGGTCCTTCCTCACCGGCATCGCCGTCGGCGCCGGCCTGGTGACCCTCGGCGTCGGACTAGGGTGGCTCACCGGACGGCGTCGATGAGCCAGGACGCCGGTGAGCAGGGGAGCAGCATGGGTGAGGGCAGAGCGGCGGAGCTCGACGAGCTGAAGCGGACCTACGCCAAGCAGGTCGACGGGTTCGACGCGCTGCTGGAGCGCATCCGCGACCTCCCGCTCGGCGACGCGCCGCTGCACCTCGAGGCCGAGCGGATGTGGCCGCACGGTGAGTGACCCCGCCGCCGACCTGCTGGAGCTGTCGATCGCCGAGCTCCACGCGGGCTTCCGCAGTCGCGCGCTGTCTCCCGTCGACCTCGTCTCGGCCTGCGTCGACCGGATCACCGCGACCGACGAGGTGATCGGCGCGTGGGTCTTTGTCGCCGCCGACGCCGCGCTCGAGCAGGCGCGTGAAGCCGAGTCCGCGTTCGCCCGTGGCGAGGACCGCGGCCCGCTCCACGGCATCCCCCTCGGCGTGAAGGACCTCGTCGACATCAGCGGCGAGCCGACCGAGGCCAACTCGCCGCTGCGGGTCGGCCGCGTCGCCGAGGTCGATGCCGAGGTGATCCGGCGGCTGCGCGAGGCCGGCGCGGTGTTCCTCGGCAAGACGCGGACCGACCAGTTCGCCTATGGAGCCTCGACGCCCGGGACCGTCAACCCGTGGGCGCCCGACTCGGTCCCCGGAGGGTCGAGCGGCGGCTCGGGCGCGGCGGTCGCGGCCCGCCAGGTCACGCTCGCCATCGGCACCGACACCGCCGGCTCCATCCGGATCCCGTCGTCGCTGTGTGGCGTGGTCGGTCTCAAGCCCACCCACGGCCGGGTGCCGCGGCACGGCGTCGTCCCCCTCGCGTGGTCCTTCGACAACGTCGGCCCGATCGGCCGCTCGGTGGGTGACGTGGCGGCGATGTTCGACGTGATGTCCGGCGAGGTGCTCGGCTCCGCGTGGGACCTCGCCGGCGACGGCGGATCCGCGGCGGCGCAGGCGGCGGACCTCAGCGCCGTGCGGATCGGCGTCCCCACCAACCACTTCTTCGACGACGTCGACCCCGAGGTGGAGGCGTCGGTGCGTCAGGTGATCGCCCGGTTGGAGGCGCGGGGTGCCACGACCGTCGAGGTCGCCGTACCCCACGACGACCTGTTCGAGGCCGTCCTCTATGCCATGTTGCTGCCCGAGGCCGCGGCCTACCACGCCCAGGACTTCCCGGCCCGCGCCGACGGCTTCTCCACCCAGCTCCGCAAGGCGCTGACGATCGGCAGCTCGATCCCGGCCGTCGACTATGTCCAGGCGCAGCGGATGCGGTGGGTGGTCGCCGAGGACTGGCGGGCGATGTTCGAGGCGTGCGACTTCGTCGTCGCGCCGACCACGCCGATGCCGGCCGTGCCGACGTCGCAGAAGTTCGTCGCCTGGCCGAGCGGGATGTCGGAGTCGGTCAACAGCGCCTATGTCCGGCTCTGCCTGGCCGGCAACCTCACCGGCTTCCCGGCGGTCTCGCTGCCGTGCGGCCTGTCGTCCGCCGGGCTGCCGATGGGGGTCCAGCTGCTCGCTGGCCCCAACCAGGACCTGCGGCTGCTCGAGGTCGCCGCGGTGCTCGAGGCCGACCTCGAGCCGATCGGCGCGCCGCCCGCCGGCTGAGGTGCCCGCCGGCTGAGGTGCGAGCGGAGCGCCCCGCCGGCTGAGGTGCGAACGGAGCGAGCCTCGAAGCCAAGGGCCACCGGACTCTGGTTTCGAGGCCCTCCTTCGTCGGGCACCTCAACCGGCGTCCGGCTCGCCTTCGTCGGGCGCCTCAACCGGCGTCCGGTCAGTCGACGACCTGCTCCACCCTGGCCCGCGACAGCTTGTCCCAGCTGCTCGGTGCGAGCCGGGTGACGCGTCCGGCCGCCAGGCGCTGACCGGGTGTGCGGCGCGTCGACACCTTGCCGTCGACGAACCGGCGCAGCTCGACGTCCACGTCGCGACGAGCCGTCGTGCCGGAGATCTCGACCTCGTCGAGGGTCACCGGGGTGCTGACCGTGAGCCGGTCCCTGGTCACGGTCGCGTTGCGGACCCGCACGCTGCGCCAGGCCTCGGGGCCGTCGTGGCGCAGGTGGTGGATGTCGAAGCGCCGTCGGGCCGCGCGCGTGCTGACCGCCAGCGACTGCGCGTCGTCGGCCGAGCCGGTGAGCCGGATGCTGTCCTTGGCCATGGTGCCGGTGCGGGCGGCGCTGAGCTCGGTCAGGTGGCTCTCCGACAGGTGCATCAGGTGGTAGTCGTCGCCGCGCACCGTGACGTGGAGTGGCGAACTCCCGGGCGGCCGTTCGATGAAGAACAGCTCGCCCGGGAGCTCCCCCGAGAGTCCCCCTGGCCACGGCCAGGGAGCCACGCCGGTGAGCCGCCGGTCGGACAGGGTCTCGAGGTCGCCGCGGTTGCGGTGCACCCGGTCGGACGAGTAGAGGCGGCGACCCTCGTCGTCCTCGATCTGGGTGACCGCCGCGCCGACGCCGCTGACGAACAGGGTGGTGAGCCCGGTGAGGATGAAGCCCGCGCTGATCGGCTGCCGTCCCTTGTGGACCTCCAGCGAGGTCGGGATCGCGAAGAACCAGCCGTTGTTGGAGCCCGCATAGAGCGTGCCGCCGCTGAAGAGGCCGCCGGCGTTCTGGTCATAGCTCCACGACGTCGGCCCGGTGATGGTGATCTTGTTGTGGTCGGCGTCGTAGTGCTGGGAGAACGCGTCGTAGGGGCGGTTGGGGTCCCACACGTGCAGCACCCGCGTCCCGCCGATCATCTCGGCGCGGTAGGGGATGATCGTGTGGGCGGCGTCCCCGAACACCCCGTTGGAGAGCGACAGCATGCAGTAGTCGCCACTGCCCAGGCCGCTGACGATCCGGTCATAGGCCGCGAACCCGTCGTTGAGCTGTCCGGCCTTGACGACGTCGAGGAAGTTGCGGATGCCGGCGGCGCTGAACTGCCGGGCCTGCATGATGTTGATCGCCTGGTGGAGGTCGGCCCGGTCGGGTCCGCTGCCCGCGCCGGTGTAGAAGTTGGCGGGCGAGCCATAGCCGAGGTAGCCGCCGTACTTGAAGAGCGCGAGCGCCAGCATCGACATCCCGCCGCAGTTGCCGTTGGCGGCGCAGCTCTTGAAGATCTGGAAGAACGCCACGTCCAGGGGCGCGGCGACCGGGTCGTTGGTCGGGTTGATGGCCAGGTAGGTGCGACGGAACAGGTCCCAGTCGAACTCCGAGGCCTCGCCCCAGTTCTCGAAGAACCACCCGTCGCGGCGGGGGTTGAACTCGTCGAGGATGCCCATGGTGTCCGCCTTTGCGTCAGTAGCGGTGCAGGACCGGAAGCGAGGGTTGGGACAGGGTGCCGACCGGGTCGATCGACTGGACGCAGTAGAGGTAGTCGACCCCTCTCCTGGCGGTCATGTCGGTGAACGCGTTGGTGGTGAGGATCCCGGACACCTGCCGATAGGAGTCGCCGGCCGCCGCCCGGAAAACCACGAACCCCTGGAGGGTGGCCGGGTCGAACGTCGGGCCCCATGCGACGTCGAGCCCGCAGCCCACGGCGCCGGAGCCGACCGGGGACGCGACGGACGGCGTCGGCGGCAGGGCGCAGGTGTAGGTGAAGGTGCTGCTCGACGGGATGTCCTCGATGGCCGACCCGTCGCTCTCGTTGCCGAGCCAGTCGAGCGCCGAGACGCGATACCAGTAGACGTGGTGCGGGTCGGCCGTGCTGTCGAGGAACGAGCCGCGCGCCGCGAGGGGGTCGGGGATCGCGGGCACGTCGTCGCAGGAGGGCATCAGCCCGCCCCAGGGTGTCGCGCTCACGGTGCCGTCGGTGAACACGCAGGCCAGGAACCTCGGCGGGTCGAGCTCGGCGTCGGAGCGGTAGACATGGAAGGCGCGCAGGTCCTGGACGGGCGAGCTCATCCACTCCACGAGCACGCCGTGGTCGCGCGCGCGCAGCCCGGTCATCACCGGCACGGGGGGCGGCGTCTTCTCGCGCAGCCGGGCGCAGAGGTACTCACCGGGCTTGGGGCAGCCGCGGTTGCCGTCATAGAGGTTGCCGGCGAGGTCGTAGGCGCGGACCCAGTAGCCGTAGCAGACCGGCGAGTTCTGCGGGACGGAGTAGTCCTCGAACCAGATGCTGCCGTCGGTCGCCCACATCGCGTTGGCGTCGCCCAGGGGGACGTCGCCGACCAGGGTCATGTCGCAGCGCTGGCGGCTCTCGCCCTTGCTGATGACCCGGCCCTCCTCGTCCTTCTCGCGGATGATCCCCGGGATGAAGATGAAGCCGCGGTCGCAGACCCCGCGCCAGATCTGGTAGCCCGCGAGGTCGGGCTCGGGGTTGGGCTTCCAGTCGACCCGGATGTGGTCGGAGCCGCCCTTGGCCGCGATGAGGTCGGTGCGTCCGGGCGGCCGGGTGTCGGGGACGGCGCCGCCGATGACGGCCGAGGGGGCGCTGGTGTTGCCGAACGGGTCGACCACCAGGACGCGGTAGAAGAAGGGGGTCGAGCCGTACGGCGGGACGAGCGCCGGGTCGGTGTCGGTCCACGAGACCAGGGGGGTCGTCACGTCCTGGGGGTTGGAGCCCAGCGTCGCGACGAGGAAGCCGGGCAGGGTGCTCAGGTCCTCGAGCGCCTCGCGGGTGCTCGCCCGGTAGACCAGGTTGGTCTGGGTGAGGTCGGGCAGCCGGTGGTTCTCCACGTTGCGCGTGACCTTGCGCCAGGTGACCACGAGCCCGTCGGCCGTGGTGGTCGGCGAGACCTGGAGCTCGTCGGGTGCCATCGGCGCGAGTGACCGGAAGGGGGTGGCCGCCACGGCCGCCGACCAGGGCCCGGCCCGGTCGAGGGTGTCGCGCGAGGCCACCTGGTAGTAGTAGGTGATCCCGTTGTCGGGACCGAAGACCCAGGCGCCCTCGACCTCGTGGCTGGTGGGCAGCCCGTCGGCGTCCCAGGCGCCGATGTCGAGGAAGCCCGGCTGCGGAGCCGGCAGGGTGTTGCCCGCGAGGTCGGTGTCACGGTCGTAGGCGACCGGCTTGGGGTTGACCCGCTGGAACGGCCCACCGGGGCTCGTGCCGCGCTGCACGATGAACGTGGCGGCATAGGGGTTGCGGTTCCACAGCACCAGGGCCCGGCGGTCGCCCGCCTGGGTGGAGATGCCCGACGGCGGGTCCGGCAGGATGAAGTGGCCGGCCCAGACGGGGACGTCACGCGCGAGCACGATCTCGCTGGCGTCCTTGAGCACCCCGCGCAGCTCGTAGAGGTAGTGCTCCTCGGCCTTCACGCCCTTGTCGGTCCAGGCCAGGCCGGCGGCCTGGCCCAGGGCGAGGTTGGCCTGCGCGCCGGAGCGGACCAGCTGGAGCTCCTCCGGGGTGAGCCCGCGCTCGAAGCGGGCGCCGGGGTCGGCGAGGGCGAGCGGTCGGTCGGCGGCCGCGGCCCGGGCCGTGAAGCCGTGGGCGAGGGCCAGCCACTCGGGGCCGCCCTCCTCGACGATCGCCTTGAGCCGGCGGGCGGTCGTGGGCGGCGTGATCGGGGTGCGCCCGTTGATGGGCTTGGACTCGCGCGGGGGCATGCCGTCGACGCGGCGGTAGAGGTTGTAGCCGACGACGTCGTCGACGGCCTCCCAGCGCAGCACGACATAGGTGGTGCCGTCGGCCGCGACTCCGGCGGAGGTGGCCTGGAGGAGAGCTGTCTGGTCTGCCATGGGTCCCCCTTCAGACGAGGTAGAAGCCGGAGCTGTTGAGGCCAGCAGTGACGCTCGCCGAGGCGCAGAGGACCCATGCGACGCAGCCGCGCAGCCCGAAGGTGCCTTCGAAGAAGAGGGGCACGGGTCCGCGCAGGGTCAGGTTGGCCCAGCCGGACGCGCTCACGAGACCGCCGAGGATCTCGCCGTGGACGTTGACGCCGCAGGCGCCGACGACGTAGGGCAGCAGCGGGTTGCCCGCGAACGGGGCGAGCGGACCGCCCGCCCCGATGGGGGCGCTGAACGCTCCCGCCCCCGCATAGATGTCGACGCCTCCGCCGAAGATCCAGGCGTTGAAGCCGAACGACGCCTGGCCATAGCCGAAGACGCCCGTGAGCTGCGGCGGCAGGATCGCCCGCGACACCCCGAAGTGCGGGTCGGTCGGGTCGAGGACCCAGGCCAGCGCGTTGGGGACGTTGTTGCCGATGAAGAAGCCGCCCTCGAGCCCGCCGCTGACCACGGTGGAGATGACCCCGACCTTGAGGCGGCCCTGGAGGTACTGCATCGTCGGGCCGATGTGCCACGTCAGCTGGCCCTCGCCGGAGAGCCCGGCCACGGCGGCGTCGCAGTCGACCCGGCCATAGAGCTCGCCCTCGGCCGAGCCCATCGCGAAGTCGAAGAGCAGGTGCGCCGTCGCCGACGCCTCGAGGTCGACCAGCGCGGCCGAGAGCAGCATGTCGCCCGAGGCATAGAAGTCGAACGTGGTCGGGGTGACCGAGATGTTGATCTCGGTCTCGAACCCCGCCTTGGGGCCGAAGATCGAGCCCGCGGCGGCGCTGTGCTCGAGCATGCCGTAGAGCGTGATCCGCCGGAGGGTGGGTCCCTCGATGCGGGCGTTGCCGGCGATCTGCGCCATCCCGCCGAGCCGGGCGACGACCCCGAGGTCGAGGTCGTGGGTGTCGGACGAGGTGAACCGGATGTCGGTGGCGTCGCTGTGGATCTCGACCTGGATGTCCAGCGGGTCGGAGTGCAGGAAGCCGAGCGTCCCGTCGCCCGTGCCGAGGAAGCCGTTCTGCCCGGCGACGTTGTAGTCGACGTCGGCCTCGACGCAGGTGAAGATCGCGAGGTCGTCGGAGTTGACGTCGTGCCAGGTCCCGGCGAGCGCGAGCTGGGTGACCGGCGCGTGCGGTGTGATCGGGTTCTTGGGGACCGTGACGTGCCTCGGCCTGGGCATGACGTTGATGTCCGTGGCGTCGCGGACGTTGATGTCGTGGAGCCCGAAGAACGGGAAGCAGACCGGGCCCGAGACGCCGAGGTAGGGGTCCTGCACGGCCGGGTCGTAGGTCGAGAGCGTCAGCTCGTGCGGGTTGAAGCCGAGCCCGTCGAACCGCTGTCCCCAGTTGTTGAAGTCGAGGAACAGCTTGCCGATGTTGCCGTCGGCCAGCAGCTCGCCCCAGGTGAGGCCGAACGGCTGGGCGAAGTGGACGGCCTCCTCGATCCCGGCCGAGGTGAGCAGCACCCGGCCGGTGCGCACGCTGATCACTCCCGCCTGCCCCGGGGCGCCGGTCGGCACCAGCTGGAGGGCCCACCAGTCGAGCGGCACGCCCGAGCTCGGCAGGACCAGGTCGCCGCCGACCAGGCAGCAGGTGGAGGTCAGCTTGAGCTGCTGGAACTCCAGGTTGGGGATCAGGCACGGGGCCGGGATGTCGAAGCGGCCCGAGACGTTGGAGTCATAGGCCGCGCTGCTCGCGAACTGTGCCAGCAGGTTGCGCTTGTCGTTGGCGAACAGCGTCGACTCGAACGGGAGGTTGCCCTCGTAGCCCGTGCTCCGGGGGTCGCCGAGCTCCTCGCGCTGGAGCTGGACATAGGTCGAGAGGCTGCCGTCGACGCCCCGGATCCCGACGTGCAGCCAGCCCTGGAGCCGCCTGAGCTTGATCGGGTTGCTCCGTCCGCCGGGACGGTCGGGGGAGAAGACCAGGGCGCCGGACAGCGACTGGAAAGTGACCCCCGCGACCCGGTGGGCCTCGAGTTCGGCGAGGCTCGCGTCCGGGACCGAGTCGACGTTGGGCTCGACGAAGCCTCCGGTGGAGGCCGGACAGTAGGACGGGCCCGGTCCGGCCGGCAGGTAGAGATAGCCACGACCCGCGATGCCGGACCAGGCGACCACCTCGTCGCCGCGCTGGGTGAGCTCACCCCAGCTGACCTCGCGGTCGCCGTGGTCGATGACGCCCGCCAGGTCGAGGTCGGGTTGGACCGACACCACGTCGATGGGGGTGCGGACGACGTTGCCGGGCGCGCCCTCGCAGACCGCGTCCAGGGGGAGCTCGGTCCAGCCCCGCTTGAGCTCGCCGTTGGCGATCCTGCTGTACCAGACGGTCATGGCGCCCTCGTCGAAGGAGAACGTCTGCCCGAAGGGGTCGAGGGCGTCGAACGTGACGGGCTGGGCGAGGTAGATGTTGCCAAAGAAGCCCTGGCTCACGACGTTGGCGTGGTCATAGGTGTAGTGGCCGCGGAGATAGCCGGTGTTGCTCGGGGTGGGCACGGTGGTCTCGCCCGTCGCCGTACCGGCTCCCAGCCAGAGGCCGTGCCAGTCCGGCGGCCACGGGGGCGGGCTGGCGCCGTTGCTGAGGTCGAGGACATAGCCGGTGCCCTCGATGACCAGGCCCGTGTCGGCCAGCAGCCAGGGTCCGTAGGCCTGGTCGGGGGCGTCGACATAGAACTGGCAGCCGGGCAGCATCGTGATGACCCCGAGGTCGATGCTGGCCTGGCGGCAGGAGTCGACGTCGGTGAGCCCGCCGGGCAGTCGCACGGACGCGACGGCCGTCGCGCCCTTGATGGACAGCTGGACCGAGGAGAGGGTCAGGGTGAACCCGTCGATGGTGATCTCGATCGGGCGCCGGAACGGACCGGGGCCGGGGTAGCGGACCTCGCCGTCGACGACCCGCGTGAATGCCAGACGCCCCTCGGCGACGGCCAGCGTGACATCGCTGAGCTCGACCTCGAAGCCCGCGTCGCGGGGGTTGCGCACCAGCCAGTCGGGGACGCCGCGGCCGGCCGCCACCACGTCGGCGAGGGCGGACCGGTCGACGTCGATGCCCAGGGACACCGTGTCGCCGAGCTCGGCGCCGGGTCGGAACCGTCGGGCGTCGGCCAGGCTCACCTGGGTCTGGGGGAAGCGCACCTCGTCGACCACCTCGACCGCGTGCGACAGCCGGAGCAGGTCGAGGTGCTCGAAGACCGGGCCGAAGATCGGTGGCCGCGCGCACGGGAGGCGCAGCCACGCCGTGCCGGCGACGCCGCGCCACACCCCCTCGCGCTCGTCGAGCTCCCCGGCGGCGAGCTCGGCCAGCAGGAGCTCGAACTCACCGACCAGGCAGCGGGCCGGGATCTCCTGCCCGTTCAGGACGACGACGGGGCGGACTTGGGCCATGGCCCTCACCTCCGACCGAGCGCCGGAGGTATCCCCACACCCCCGACGCGGTGGACTTCTCGCGAGCATAGCCTTGCCTTAGTGGGTCGTCTATGGCTCGATCTCGCGGTTGACGCGCGCCTACGATGACCCGATGCGCCACGCGATCGTGGGGACCGTGCTCGCGACAGTCCTCGGCGGCTGCGCCGGCTCCGGCGAGCCCTCGAGCGAGCCGGCGCCCTCGGCCGCGCCGTCGGTGTCGCCCGCCGAGTCCTCGGCCGCGGAGTCCTCAGCCGCGGGGTCGCCGTCCGGGGACGCGTTCCCCGGCGGGCTCGACATGACGTGCGACGACAGCGGCGGTCCGACCGTCGTGCTGGTGCCCGGTCTGGGCGCCGACCGGACGGTCTTCGACGAGCTGGCCGGCGTACTCCCCGACTCCGTCCGGGTCTGCCAGACCGAGCGCGCCGGCGTCGGCACCAGCCCAGCCCTGCCGGGCGACGCTCCCGACCCGACGGCCGGCTCCGCGGCCGACCAGCTGCTCGAGGCCCTGCAGGCGCGGGGCGTGTCCGGTCCCTATGTGCTGCTGGGATGGTCGTACGGCGGCATGGTGGTGCAGGCGTTCGTCGACCGCCACCCCCGCGACGTGGCCGGCGTGGTGCTCGAGGACGCGAGCGTGCCGGAGGAGTTCACCGAGCCGTTCTGGCGCCGGCAGAGCATCGACTGGGCCGAGGGCGGGCGGTCGATCGACACGAGGGGGACGGCCAGGGAGCTGGCGCACCTGGACTTCGGCGACGTCCCGCTGTTCGTGCTCACCCAGGGCGAGCCGACGGGCGAGTTCCGGCGCAACTGGTTCGGCCACCAGGACTTCCTCGCGTCGCTGTCGAGCGACTCGGTCCACGTCGTGGCCGACCAGAGCGGCCACGAGATCCACCGGGACGCCCTGCCGCTGGTCAGGGCCGCCGTCACCGAGGTGGTCTCCGCGGTCGGCTCCGGGTCGCCGCTGCGGCCGTGCGACGGGCGCTTCGCGCGCCTCGACGGCAGCTGCCGCGGTTGACCCACGTCGGCCGCTGGGGGCGGGCATACTGCGAAGATGCCCGGCCACGAGCATCCCGAGACGCCGCTGATCGTCCCGCTCGAGGACACCCACGACGCTCGCCACTTCATCGAGCTGTCCAGCATCGCGGCCGACCTGGCCGATGCTCGCCGGGCGGCCGAGCACGCGCTCGTCGCCGGTGACGACTCATTCCTCGCCGAGGTGCGCGCCACCCTGATCGGCTATGCCACGGTGGCCTACTGCCGGACGATCCCGCACTCCAACGTGCGCCGGCCGCTGACCTACTTCGTCGAGCTCACCGAGCAGGAGCAGCGGATCAGCGACCTGGTCAAGGGCTTCCGCAACACCACCGTCGCCCACTCGCAGTCGGAGCTGTGGACCACCCATGCCGTCGGGGTGCTCGACCCGCGGACCCTGCAGGTGCAGGACGTGCTCGCGACCGCCGTGACCATCACGCTCGCGCGGTCGCTGGTCGAGGAGTTCGTGCTCCTGCTGACCGCCGTCGAGGAGCGGCTCGAGGCGGTGATCGCACCCGTGCGCGACCGCCTCCGCTCCAAGCTCGCCGCGACCGACCCCGACGAGCTGCGCCGCCGGGTCGCCGCCGGCCTGCCCGTCGAGGACAGGCCGGTGGCCGAGTTCGACCCGCGCAGCCAGAGACGCCGCCGTCGGCCGTGAACGCTCAGAGCTCGCGGACGACGGTCTCCGAGCCCGAGGAGAGGTCGACCGCGATGAGGTGCCCGGCCGTCTCCTGGACGCCGTACTTCCCGCCGACCACCATGCTGAAATCGCCGGCAGCCGTGGCGGTCGTCTCCCCATAGTTGGTGACCGCCTGGTCGAAGTCCCGGTCGGTGGCGAAGGTGTAGACGTGGATGCGCCCCGACGGCGTGAAGCCCTGGCCGGTGACGTCGAAGCGGCCCTGTGACGGGTCACCGGCGGTCGCCCACGTCGTCTTCAGCGGCAGCGAGGACGGGGCGAACCCCTCGTTGCGCACCGAGAGATAGCCCTCCGCGCGGGCGTCGTGGTCGGCCATCCACTGCGCGGTCAGGAAGTTGTCGCCGCGACCCGCGTGCCACAGCGTGCGCAGGCGGTAGTAGGCGCTGCCGTCGGTGGGCCACGCCTCGAGCACCCGGCCCTCGTCGCGCACGACGCGGTAGCCCGCCTCGAGTGCCGACGCGCGCCCCTCGGCGCTGCCGGAGACGAAGTTGTCCTGCCGGGTCTCGGACCAGAACAGCGTCAGCGGCACCGTTCGCGCCACGAGCTCCTCGAACTCCTTGCGCTGGTGGGGGTCGACGAAGCCGTCGAGCTCCGCAGGGAAGACCTCGGCCTCGCGCCGGACCTGGACATAGCCGGCCGCGAGCGCCGAGTCCCGGCCCTCCGCGGTCGCCGTCGTGAAGTTGTCGCCGCGACCTGCGCTCCAGAAGAGGGTGAGGTCGACCAAGGGTATGGACATGCTGCCTCCATCAAGGGCACGCGCCCTGAGAGGTTGACGAGAGTGGCCATCTGGCCCAGGCCAGGGCGTGAGCCCGGTCTTGTGAGGCTGACCCCGAGAGCCTCGTGCCGCCCCATCCCCCGGAGCGTTGCGGCCGAGCATGGCAAGCCTCACCTTCGCGCGTCCATCGGTTTTCGGCTCGCCCCGTCAGGGTGCGGTGAACCGAACGGCTCCGGTCCGCGTTGTCTGAGGAGGTGGAGCCGGCGACCTCCGCCGGCCGACGAGCAGGATCGGAGGCGTCATGACCATCCGATGGATCGGTGCCACTGCCGCGGTCGTCTCGGCCGTCGTCCATCTCTACCTGTGGTTCGACGGGGTGAAGGACCAGGGCACCGTCGGAGCACTCTTCGTCGTCAACGTCGTGGCCGGGCTGGCCATCGCCGTGATGGTGGTGCGCTGGCAGCACTGGGTGCCACTGTTCCTGCTGCTCGGGTTCGGCGCCACGACCCTGGTCGCGTTCCTGATCGCTGTCAACGGAAGCCTTTTCGGCATCCACACGGGCTGGAGCTGGTATGCCTGGCTCGCGGCGGTCTCCGAGCTGGTGGCCATGGGAACGGCGGTCACAGCGGCGGCGCAGGAGGGCTGGCTGACGAGCCGGCAGCCCGTCCGGCGCGCGGACCGCTGACGTCGCGCGTACCGCGTCCGTCGGCCGCTCGTCGCGAGGACTCGCCGTCGCCAGCGCCCGCGAGTCACGAAGGACCCGCTGACGTCGTGACCGACCCCTCGGGCCGGCTCAGGCGAGCGGGTCGACCGGGAGGTCCTCGGGCTTGACCGTCTCGGGGTCGACCCACTGGTGGGTGTCCGACATGAACGTGTGGACGAAGCCGCACCGGATGCAGATCACCCCGTCCGCGGAGGCGTTGAGCCAGTCGAGGTCGAAGAACGTCATCCCCGTGGTCGTCATCTTGATCTCACGCCGGGCGAACGTCACCCCGCCACAGACCTGGCAGGCCAGGAAGCGCTGGGTGGGCTTGATGAAGACGTGCACGGTGTTGCCTCCTCCTCGCCCGGGTCCGGGCGCTTCGAGCCTAGGCCCGGCGGCGCTGGGGCATCCGGCCGGCTCCTCGGTCCGGAAGGGCGGCTCCCCGCGCCAAACAGCGGACGTGGGACTGAGGGGACCGATGGGGTCCGGCAAGGCTGTGAGTTCGATGAGTCTTTTCGGGTTTTACCTTCGCGAGGGGGTTCGGGTGCCGATGATCGGGCATAGGTCCCCAGCACTCGGAGTAGCCATGATCGCGTTCCTCACGCTCGCGTCGCTCCTCGGGCTGTTCGGATTCCTGCTGAGGCTGGGCATCCGGGCGAACGCCCGGACGGGCCATGCGCCCCAGCGTCCGCCCCGGGCCGTCACGACCCGCCGGCGGATCCTGTCCGCCGTCCGTCTCGACGCGCACCGCAAGGACCCCGTGACCACGACGACCATCGGCGTCGCCCTGGTCGCCGCCATCGGCGTGGCCGCGCTCGTCGGTGGCTGGCAGATGGCGCTCATGGAGACCGCGGTGGCGGTGGTCTGCATCGCCCCGCCGCTCTTGCTCCGCCTCGCCGCGCGCCGCGCCGTACGACGTGCGCTCGCCCGGTCGCCGATCGCCGACGACTCCGACATGTTCGTCCCGGAGGCGTGGGTCAAGAAGTACCGCTCCGCCAACGACACCTGACCCGTCTTCCCCCCGGGGTTCCCCCGACTGGTGCGGGCCTGTGGTGGGTGAGTGCCCTGTCTACCGGCCACCTACCCACCACAGCCCCGCACCAGTCGGCTTCTGCGGCGCGGGCCGCTCGACGCTCCAGCTGCCCCGATGAGTCGGCGCCGTCTCCCGGGTCGACATGATGAGACGACCGCCAGGAGAGGAGCTCGCCATGCCACCGGAGGGACCGCTCGACATCACCTTCGAGGCCACGCTCGGCCGCGTCCGCGAGGGCGACACCTGGACCTGCGTGCAGCTGCCCGACTCCGCGGCGATCTTCGGCACCCGAGGGCTGGTGAAGGTCTCGGGCACCGTCGACGGCGAACCGTTCGACGGCGCCTTCATGGCGCTGGGCGACGGCACGCACAAGCTCCCCGTCAACGCCACGGTCCGGCGCGCGATCGGCAAGACCGACGGGGACCGGGTCACCGTCCACCTGACGGCGCGGCGCAGCTGAGCAGCGGGTGGGTGCCAGTTTCACCGCTCAGGCGGGGAAGCTGGCACTTGTTGGCCGAAACTTCGGCCGCTCAGTGCAGGAGTCCCCGCTCGAGCGGGGAAACCGACACCACCCCGGCCACCACCCACCCCATAAACGAGTCGCGATTGTTGGCACGCCTTCCTAAGTTGGACCGGTGTCCTCTTCACTGATGTCCGCGCCCGACGCCGACCTGGCGGCCACCGGGGGCGGGGCGCTGCCGGAGGGCCGGGTCCCCGTCGACTGGCGGCGGCTGCGGCGGCCGGCGACCGCGGCCTGCCTGGCCGGCTCGCTCGTCGCGGCGACCCTCGCGTCGCTCGCGTCGATCGTCGCCGGGCGGCTGACCGACGACGCCACGCCGCGGCTCGTGCTGGTGCTCGCGCTGTGCGTCGTCGGCGGCGCCATGATCGACACGGTCGCCAAGACGAGCTGGTTCGTCATCGTCGACCGGGCCGAGGGGGCGCTGCGCGCCGACCTGCTCGAGGCCGCGCTCGCCCAGCCGCTGCCGGACCTCACCGAGCAGGCCGTCGGCGAGATCCTGGACCGGATCGACGACGACACCCACGAGGTCGGCCAGCTGCTCCGCTGGTCGGTCTGGATGGCCGCCCGCACCACCCTCGCCTCCGGCCCGCTGTGGCTGGTCGCCGGCTTCACCTGGTGGCCGGCGTTCGTGCTCTTCCCCCTCGCCGCCGCCCTCGCCGTCCTCGCCGCCCGCCCGCTCCTGCCGGGCGTCGCCGAGCGCAAGGTCCTCGAGGAGATGGCCTGGACCGACCACGCGGCCGTCATGGAGGAGGGCGTCGCCGCCCGCGACGACCTGCGCACCAGCCTCGGCCAGGCCCACGTCATGCGCCGCAGCAGCCAGCTCGCCGCCGAGATCCTGCGCCGCCTCCGCGCGGTCCTCGAGCTCGAGGTCCGCATCTCCCGCCGGACCGGCGTCCTGCTCCACGGCCTCCTCGCCGGCGTCGGCATCGTCGGGGTCGCCCTGGTGGTCGGCGACAGGCTGGGTACGGCGTCGCTGGTGACCCTCTTCCTCGTCACCTCGACGTTCGTCGGCCAGGTCGACATGCTCGCCCGCCACCTGCCCGACCTGCAGGCCGGCTTCGGGGCGATCCTCCGGCTCCGCGGCATGCTCGCCTCCCCGGCCGAGCCCGCGGGCGGACGACCGCTCGGCGGCGACGAGCTGGACGTGGAGTTCCGCGACCTGCACTTCGCCTACGAGCACGGCACCTTCGCGCTCCGCGACGTCAGCCTCAGCCTGCCCGCCGGGCACACGCTCGCCCTGGTCGGCCGCACCGGCTCCGGCAAGTCGACGCTCGCGTCCCTGCTGTCGCGGGCGGTCGAGCCCGAGCCGGGCCAGGTGTTCCTCGGCGGCACCGACGTCCGCGACCTCGACCTCCAGGCCCTCCGTGCCGACGTCGGCGTCGTCACCCAGCGCACCGAGATCCTGGCCGGCACCCTCGCCGACAACGTCACGCTCTTCTCCGGCGTGCCCCGCGAGCACGTCGAGGCCGCCGTCGAGACCCTCGGCCTCACCGCCTGGGTCGCCGGCCTGCCCGACGGCCTCGACACCCGCCTCGGCCCCGGCGGCACCTCGCTGTCGGCCGGCGAGGAGCAGCTCGTCGCGTTCGCCCGGCTGCTGGTCCGCGACGTCAAGGTCGTCATCCTCGACGAGGCCACCGCGCGCATGGACCCGGTCACCGAGGCTCGCGTCGTTGCGGCCGCCGGCCGGCTGCTCGCCGGCCGGACCGGCCTGCTGGTCGCCCACCGGCTCTCCACGATCGAGCGCGCCGAGCAGGTCGCCGTCCTGGAGCGCGGCCGGGTCGTCCAGCACGGCCCGCGCGACGTCCTGGCCCGCGTCGACGGCCCGTTCCGCAGCCTGCTGGAGGCGTCCGCCGAGACCGGTGACCTCGACGACCTCGACGCCCCGCCCGAGCCGGACGACGACGCGCCGGTCGTCGAGCGCGACGCCCTCGACGGACACGTGATCGGCACGGCGCGCCGCACCACCGAGCCGCCCCCCAAGCCACGGCTGCGGCCGACCCCGAGCCTGGCCCGCACGACCTACCGGGCGATGACCAAGAACCCCACCTGGGGTCTCGCCGGCATGGGCCTGTTCCTCGTCTCGGCGATCACCGGCGCCTTCGGGGCCATCACCGGCTGGATCTGGGGGCACCTCGTGACCGCCCTCCAGCGCGGGGACGACCCGTGGCTGCTGGTCGCCGCGCTCGTCGGCTCCCTGCTCATCTCGCCGCTGCTGCTGTCGCAGGCGTTCTGGCTCTACCCCCGTTGGTGGGTCTCGGTGCAGCTCGGCGTCCGCACCGCCGTGCTCCACGGCCAGACCGCGCAGCGCCGCCTCGTGCGGACCCCGCCGGGCGAGGCCGTCGCGCGGGCGATGGACGCCGACCGGATCACGCGCTATGCCGACCGTTGGGTCGACCTCGTCAACGGGCTGATCATCGTGGTGATCACGGCGCTCGTCGCCGGCACCTGGTTGGCCGGCGCGATCCTGCTCGTCGTGATGGCGTCGGCGGCCCTCGCCTCGTCACTGGGGCGGCGGATCGCCGGCCGCTCGGCCGCGGCCTCGTCGGCGGCACGGGCGAGGTTCGGTCGCTCCCTGGTGTCCGCGCTCGACTCGGTGCGGACCATCAAGCTGGCCGCCGCCACCCCGGCCATCCACGGCCACCTACGCCGGGTCGACGGTGGACGCGTCGCAGCGGCCGTCCGCGAGCACCGGGTCCAGGCCCTGCTCGACGGCGTCCCGGTCGTGATGGTCCAGTGCGGCGTGGTCGCCGCCTGGGCGGGATTCGTGGGCGGCCACTGGGGTCTGGCGACCACGCTGCTGATGACCAACGCGGTGAGCGGCTTCGACTGGTTCGGACGCGTCGCGGGCGCGGTGGTCACCGAGGCCCCCGGCGTCCGCGCCTGGATGCGGGCGACGAGTGAGCTGGCCGGAGGTGGCGACATCACCCACCTGCCCCCGGGCGTCGACCTGCGCACGGGCGAGGCGCCCGACCCGGCCCCGGCCGCGCGCGAGCCCCTGGAGACGCTCGCCGTACGACGCCTCACCGCGGTCCACGACGACGGCACCGTCGGCGTCAGCGACGTCGACCTGACCGTGTCCGCGGGCGAGCTGGTGCTGCTGCTCGGCCAGGTCGGCTCAGGGAAGTCGAGCCTGCTCGGCGCCCTCGCGGGGCTCGTCAGCGCCACCGGCAGCATCCACTGGAACGACCGCGAGCTCACCGACCACGAGGTCGACCTGCGTCCGGGGCGGATCGCGATCGTCAGCCAGGTGCCGCGCGTGCTCTCCGGCACCTTCGCAGGCAACATCACCCTCGACCACGCCGAACGTCGGGCCGGTCCCGCCATCGACACCGCGCGGCTCGGTCGCGACGTCGAGGACGCCGGGGGAGCCGACGCGGTGGTCGGGCACCGCGGCGTACGCCTCTCCGGCGGTCAGGTGCAGCGGCTCGCCCTGGCCCGGGCGCTGGCCTGCCGCGCCGAGGTGCTGCTGGCCGACGACGTGTCGTCGGCGCTCGACGCGGCCACCGAGGTGGAGCTGTGGGAGGCCCTGCGGGCCAGCGGCGCGACCGTGCTCGGCGCGACCAGCAAGGCCGCGGCCCTTGCCCAGGCCGACCGGGTCGTCGTCCTCGCCGACGGCGGCGTGGTCGACCAGGGCCCCTGGAGCGAGCTGGCCGGGCGCTGGTCCCACCTCGCCGGCTGATCCAGGCTGAGCCCGCCCCGCGGCCACCCGCGCCGCAACGACGAAACCGCCCGGTCCCTCGTGATGATCGAGGGGACCGGGCGGTTCCTTGTCGGAGAGCCGGTGAGGCGGCCGTGGATAGGGCCTCACGCGACCGGCTTCCAGCCCACCGCGAGGGCGGCTGCGTAGGGGCGGGAGACGGGGATGCGTGTCGGGTGGACGACGACGCCGTCACGACGCCGGATGCTGGGCTGGTGGCGCTCGGTGCTGCGGGGGGTTCTGCGGAACATGGTGATCCTCCAGGTCGGGCCCCGGCCGTCCGGGGTGGTGGGTCAAGACCACACCCGGGGGCTTGGGCGGCACGTGGGCCCCTCGTGGGGCCCGACCTGAGAGGAGTCGGCTCAGGACACGGCTGATACGTCCCCGACCATGAGCCTCCAGTTGGGCACGAAGAAGTCGGCCGGATCGATCGTCCCCTTCGCGAGTGCCCAGTCGATCAGCAGCTGCCGGATCTCCTGGAGCTGCTGGTAGACCACCGGTGCCGCGGCGATGCCGGGGAAGTTCCCGCCACCGCTGGCCCGGTAGTTGTTGACCGCGACCACGAACTGGTCGGTCATCGACACCGGGGTGCCGTCGGGCAACGTGAGGTTCTCGATGCGCGAGCCGACCGGCTGGCTGATGTCGATGTCATAGCTGACGCCCGACATGATGTCGTAGTTGTAGTCGGGCGTGGCCCCGGCCGGCGCGTTGGTCATCGTGGCGGGGTCGAAGGTCCCACCCACGGGCACCTGCTCGAAGTACTTCGCGGAGTACTCCAGGTAGTCCTTGACCTGCTGACCGGTCAGCAGCCGGGCCTCCAGCGTGTTGTCGTAGATGTAGAGCCCGGCGATGTCCCGGATCGTCACGTCACCCTGCGGGAACACGGCCGTCCGTGAGAACGGCGCGGCGATGGAGAGGACCGGGGTGTCGGCATAGGCCGTCCCGTCCAGCGCGGCGTCGACCGTCTCGGTCTGCACCTGCTGGATGAAGTCCATGATCGCGGTGTCCTTGAAGCGCGACTCCGTGGCGGGGAGCTCGACGCTGGACTGTGCGACGACCTGGTTGACATAGGCGAGCGTGGCGTCGTGGTAGGGCTGCAGGGCCGCGGTCACGGCCGGGTCCTCGGCGTAGTCCTTCGAGCGCAGCGACGTGGTCGCCATCGAGCTGACCGCCCAGTCCGCCCGCGAGTGGCCGGTGGTGCGGGTCAGGGTCAGGTCGACCTCGGAGACGGTCTGCGCCCAGAACTTGGGCTGGGTCAGCAGCACCTGCTTGCCGGTCACCTCGTTGGTCACCCACTGCTCGGGGACGTCCTTGTGCGTGTGGCCGACGACCACGACGTCGATGCCCGGGACCTTGGTCGCGATGGTGTCGGCGGGGTTCTCGACGGGCAGGTCGCCGCCGTACGACGACGTGCCGCCGACGCCGCCGTGGGCGAGGACGACCACGACGTCGGCACCGTGGGCGCGGACGACCGGCACCCACTTCGCGGCGGTGGCGACCATGTCCTCGAAGCGCAGCTTGCCCTCGACGTTGGCCTTGTCCCAGATCGCGGAGCCCGGGTTGGTCAGGCCGATGACGCCGATGGTGACGGGCGGGCCGCCGGCCACCTTGCGGGTGACCATCGTGTAGGGCCGCAGGGCGGGCCGACCGGTCCGCTGGCTGACGACGTTGGCGCCGAGGACCGGGAAGTCCGCGTCCCCGACATAGGCCTTGAGCATGGGCAGGCCGTAGTTGAACTCGTGGTTGCCGACGACCTGGGCGTCATAGCCGATCGTGTTGTAGGCGACCGCCATCGGGTGGTCGAGCCCGGTCTGGGTGACCGGCTCCTGGACGGCGTAGTAGTAGTCCACCGGGGTGCCCTGGAGGAAGTCGCCGTTGTCGACGACGACGACGTTCCGGGCGCCCTTCGCGGCGCGCACCGCGTTGACGATGGAGGAGGCGCTGGCGAGCCCCTTGGTGTCCCCGGTGCGCTCGGTGTAGGGAGCGTTCTTGAAGTAGTCCCAGTTGTTGATGTTGCCGTGGACGTCGGTCGTCGCGAGCAACGTGAGCTGGGTCGTGCGGACGGGGTGCGGGTGCTCCGCTGACGAAGCGGGAGCGGTCCCGAAGGTCATGGCCACGATGGCGGCCACGCCGACGAGGACCTTGTGGATGCGCATGTCGACGTACTCCTTCTGGTTCCTGTGCGCCGGTCGAGAAAAGTAAAGAACCGGCTCTCTCGCACCTTAGGACCGAGCCGACGCGCCGTGGCGGGCAGGGTGACCTCTGCCGCATCCACGGGGGGTGCCTGCGGGGGTGCTCCGGGGGTGCCCGGACCGGTGGCTAGGGTGGACGTGATGGACACCGAGGACTACTGCGAGCTGTGCGACCTGCCGCGGTCGCAGTGCATCCACGGCCTTCCCCCGCCGGCTCCCAAGTCGGCCACGCCCAGCGCTCCCCGGGTGCGCAAGAAGCCCGCCCCGACGGTCCGGGTCCGCTCCGCGGCCCCCGAGAAGCTCGTCGTCCGGCGCTGGACCCCGCCCGAGGCGTTCAAGCCGCTCATCCTCGAGGCGCTCTCGAAGGCCGGCGGAGAGCTCGAGGCGGAGGAGATGTTCCTCGAGCTCGAGATCCTCGCCGAGGACCGGCTCAAGCCCGGCGACCTCGAGAAGACCCCCGAGGGCGAGCTGCGCTGGCGCTACGCCGCCCGCCGCGCCCGGATCGCCCTGATCGACGAGGGCCTCATGACCAAGGACCGTCCCGGCATCTGGGAGCTGGCCAAGCGTCGCTGACGCGCCCGTCTAGCGCGGGACGTCATAGGAACAGTGGCCCCTGGCCCACGATTTCGATGACGTCCGGGCTAGATCCCCAGCAGCGGCAGGGGCGCGAAGGTGTGGCCGAGCCAGAGCCGGCGTGAGGTGTCCTCGGGGTAGGTCGCGACGCTCGAGGGCACGTCGAAGAGCCGGGTGAGCCGGCGGTCCAGGTCGTACGACGGCCAGCCCGGGTCGCCGTGCACGGCGAAGGAGACCCACGCGTCCCGCATGGCGGCGGAGAGCTGGACCGCCTCGGGCGGAGGCGGGTCCCCGATCAGCATCGCGGTCTGACCGCGGTCCAGGTTGCCGAAGACCAGCGGCACGTCGAGCCCGTGGCAGGCACCGAGGAGCCCGCCCATCGCGGGGGCGGGCCAGGTGAGCTCGAAGAGGTGCGCCGACCCGCCGCCGGCGACCTGCGCCTCGGCGAGACGGAGGCTCGGCATCCGGAACAGCCAGTCCCCGTTGACCAGCTCATAGACCTGCTCGTCGCTCGCGCCGGGGAAGGCCTGCCGGAAGCCGGCCGCCCCGCAGGCAGCGGGCGCGAGCATCGTCAGGGCGAGCTCGGTCTGCTCGGTGGTGACCTGGCCGAGGACGCCGTCGACCAGGCTGAAGAGCCGGTGCTCGTCGCGCGTGTGCCCGACGAGCAGCTCCACGTCCCGGCCGGAACCGGCGGCCAGGGCGGCCCACGGCGTGGTCGGCAGCACCTCGCCGTCGACGACCGGGGCGACCAGGATCGGCCGGTGCGTGACCACACCCCACCGGTCCCGGTGGTCGGCCATGGAGGCGGCCACGGACCCGCCGGCCGTCACCAGCAGCTCCGGGTCGACATCGGCCAGCGCGTCGGCCCGCGGAGCCGCGAGACCCAGCTCGGCGGCGCACGCGGAGGCGAGGTCCGACGCGAGCTCGGGGGAGAAGAAGGTCCCCGGAACGCTCTGGGCGACCGCCCTCCGGAAGAGCCCTCGGGCCCGCGGCATCGCCACCAGGGCGGCCACGCAGCCGGCGCCCGCGGACTCGCCGAACACCGTCACGCGATCGGGGTCGCCGCCGAACCCTGCCACCGAGTCGCGGACCCACTCGAGGGCGGCGACCACGTCGAGCAGTCCACGGTTGGCCGGCGCCCCCTCCAGCTGTCCGAAGCCCTCGAGCCCCAACCGGTAGTTCACGGTCACCACGACCACGCCCGCCGACGCCAGGAGCGCCCCGTCATAGTCCGGCAGGCCCGCATGGCCGACGAGGTAGCCGCCGCCGGGGACCCACACCAGCACGGGCATCCCGGCCGAGGACGACGGGTCGGGCGTCCAGACGTTGAGGGTCAGCCAGTCGCTCCCGGTGGTCGGCGCCGAGGAGCCGGCCGTGCGTGGCTGCGGCGGCGCCGGTCCGGGCTCGACGGCGGGACGCACACCGTCCCAGCCGCGCACGCGCTCGGGGGCGGCGAACCGCAGCGCGCCGACCGGTGGCTCCGCGAACCGGATGCCCCGGAACGCCGCGACCCGGTCCCCGACCGTCCACGAGCCCCGCACCCGGCCGGCCGGCGTCGCCACCTCGACCCCGGCGACAGATCCCTCGTCCACGCGGTCGAGCGTCCCAGCGCGAGGGCGGCGGGACAAGCCGTGTGGCACGTCACCGCGGGACCAACGGCCGTTCCGGAGCAGCGCCGAACGGCGGTCGACTGGTCGACAACGGCGTCCCTCGGGGAAGGAGCCCGCCATGTCGGTGACACGTGCTGCGCAGGTGAAGGTTCGGCGGGAAGGGCGGGGGTGGCTGTTCGGCGGCGTCGTCGTCATCACCATCCTCGCCGCCCTCGGTGCGAGGCCGGCCGCGGCGGCCGACCCCGACCCCGCCGACCCGTCCGACGCGACGAGCGAGTCCGCCCCGGCCGCCGCGGAGGCGCTCGCGACGGCGGTCCCGGCCGTGCTGACCGGCGACGCCTGGCTGCGCCACGTCGACCAGGACCTGCGGCCCTACTGGGACAGCCCGGAGGCGCTCGGCGAGCCGGTCGGCAACTACCCGTCCTTGCGCGGCCGCAACGGCGAGGTGATCCCCGAGACGCCGACCCGTGGGCTCGTCGCCCTGGCTCGGCAGGTCTACGGCTACTGCGTCTCGTTCATGCTGACCGGCGAGGACCGCTACCTCGGCTATGCGAAGGCGGGCATCGACTGGATCGAGGCGCACGCCGAGGACCCGACGTACGGCGGCTACTACGCCCAGCTCGACGGGGCGGGCGACCCGGTCAACCCGCTCGCCGACAAGGAGGTCTTCGACCTCGCGTCGGTCGGGCTCGCCTACGGGATCTACTTCGACGTCACCCGTGACCCCGACGCCGAGCGCCATCTGCTCGCGATCCGCGACATGGTCTTCGACAAGTACTACGACGCGGCCAACCACCGGATGAAGGACTCGCTGACCTTCGACCTCACGACCGAGGTCGACACCAGCGCCAACGGCGAGGACATCACCGACCTGCTGGTCCCGGCCACCGCGATCTTCCTCGCCAACACGCCGTTGCTGAGCGACGCCGACCGCAGGGCCCAGTTCAAGGCCGACCTCCGGGAGCTGGTGTCGATCCTCATCGCGCGGCACAAGAACGACCCCGCTCCCGCGGCCGGCAACCGCTTCTACTTCTGGGGAGCGAGCAACCGGTTCGGCAAGTGGGACTCCGCCCGGACCGACTTCGGCCACAACCTGCTCAGCTATGCCGTCATCTACGACGCCAACCTGATGTTCGCCGACCAGCCCTGGGACAGCGCGACCTGGGACTATGACCGTGAGCGGCTGATCGCCCGCGCCTGGGACAGCGCGGCCTCCCGGTGGAGCCAGCAGCTCAAGAGCTTCTCGTCGGGCAACATCGAGCTCGACGGGGCGTCGTGGATCCACAACGAGGCCGACCAGCTGCTGGCCACGCTCGACCTCTACGAGGGCGTCACCCGCACCGACCAGGTCGCGCGCAGCGCGCAGAGCTTCCTCGACGTGTACGTCGACCGCGACCCGGCCTACCCGGCCCGCGAGACCTTCGCACGCGTCACCCGCAACGGCGTGGACACCGACCTGCGCAAGTCGGCCCTCGGCAAGGGCATGCTCCACAACTACGAGCACGCGCTGGTCATGTTCCTCTACGGCCGGATGCTCGAGGGCGCCCCGGCCCGGCTCTACTACGCGTTCCCGGCCGACCAGGCCCTGACCGCCGTGGCCCGTCCCTACTGGTTCACCGCCGCGACTGAGACGAGGACCGTGACGCGGGAGGTCACGACGCTGCCCGGCCACCGGGTCGTCGAGGTGGCGTTCTCCGGCATCGGCCAGGCCGCTCGCGAGCCCTGGCCCGCTCCGGCCGACACCACCGCTCCCGCGACGACCGCTACCGTGACCCCGCCGGTCGACGAGGACACCTGGACCAACGAGCCCGTCACCGTCGACCTCGCGGCCACCGACGACCTCGCCGGGGTCAAGGAGATCCACGTGCTGGTCCACGACCGGACCGGGCTCAGCCCGGACCGCGCCGCGATCCAGCCGGGCGACCACACCACCGTGACCCTGGACCAGGAGGGCGACATCGAGCTGGGCTTCTTCGCCGTCGACCTGCTCGGCAACCAGGAGGCCGTGCACACGCTGCGGATCGGCGTCGACACGACCGCCCCCACCCTGACGGGCCTGCCCGTCCGGGACTGCTCGCTGTGGCCGCCCGACAACAAGCTGGTCACCATCGCCGACCTGACCGGTGCGGACACCCTGTCCGGCGTCGCCGGGCTGGCGGTCGACGTCACGGCCGACGAGCCGATCATCGGGGACGTGGTGATCACCGCTGGCCGGGTCGAGGTGAGGGCCACGCGGGACGGCAAGGGCGACGGGCGGGTCTACACCGTCACGGCCACCGTCACCGACCGGGCCGGCAACGCGACCACCGGCGTCGGCAGCTGCACCGTCCCGCACGACCGAGGCGGACACCGCTAGCCGACCCGGCTGGCCGCGACCAGACCTGCCAACCTCCACGGCTCGGCGTCGGCAACACCTGCCCTCGCCCGACGGAGCGCCGACCACTTCAATGGGTGCATGACAGCCCATGAGCTCGTCGTCGCGGACGCCGTCCTGCGCGGTCGCGAGGGGCGCTGGCACCTCGGGATCGACGACGGCCGGATCACCACGGTCACCCAGGAGCGGGTCACGGGCCGGGTCGAGGTCGACGCCGCAGGAGGCCTCGTCACCGAGAGCTTCGTCAACGGCCACATGCACCTCGACAAGGTCTTCACCCTCGACCGCATCGGCGACGCCGCCCTCACGGCCTACACGTCCGGCGACATGGCCTCCGCGCTCACCTCCATCCAGCTCGCCTCGGCGGTCAAGGCGGCCTACGACCGGTCCTGGATCGCCGACAACGCCCGCCGTGCCGTCCTCGACGCGGTGAAGTACGGCGTCCGCCACGTGCTCGCCTTCGCGGACGTCGACACCAAGGCCCGCCTGGAGGGAGTGGTTCCGCTGCTCGCCCTCCGCGACGAGTTCCGCGGCGTCGTCGACCTCCAGGTCGTCGCCTTCCCGCAGGACGGCCTGCTCTGCGACCCCGGCGCCGAGGACCTGGTCCGGGAGGCCGTCGAGCTCGGGGCCGACGTCGTCGGAGGCATCCCGTGGATCGAGCACACCGACGCGGAGGCGCGCGAACACGTCCGGCGGATGTGCCGGCTCGCGGCCGAGCGCGGCCGCCGGGTCGCGATGCTCGTCGACGACGCGGGTGACCCTGCCCTGCACACGACGCAGATGCTCGCCGAGGCGATGCTCGAGCACGGGCTCGTCGGCCGCGGTGTGGCCAACCACGCGAGGGCCACCGGCCTCTATGCCCGCCCCACCCTGGAGCGGCTGGTGGGCCTGGCCACGCGAGCCGCCCTCGGCTTCGTCAGCGACCCGCACACCGGACCCCTGCACCTGCCCGTCCGCGAGCTCACCGCGATGGGGGTGCCCGTCGCGCTCGGCCAGGACGACATCGAGGATGCCTACTATCCCTTCGGCCGGCACCACATGCTGGAGGTCGCGTTCCTCGCCGCCCATGCCCTCAACGCGGTCGACACCGCTGGCCAGGAGCTCGTCTACGACGCCGTCACCACCACGGCTGCCCGGGTCCTAGGCGTCGCGGGTCACCGGCTCGAGGTGGGCGGCAGCGCCGACCTCGTCGTCCACCGCGAGCGCACGCTGCGCGGCGTGCTCACCCAGCACGAGGCTCCCGCCCTCGTCGTGGCGTCCGGCCGCGTTGTCGCGAGCTCGACGTCGACCACCGAGCTGCACCTGGACCACCTGCCCGGAGGCAGAGGACGATTGTCGTGACTAATGACCCGGGTGCTCGGGACACGGGCCCACCTCAGTTCCAGCCATGTTCAGCCACGAGTGCCCCTGCACCAGCGGGACCCCCTACGCCTCCTGCTGCGGCCGGCTGCACCACGCCGGCGTGGCCGCCCCCACGGCCGAGGCCCTGATGCGGGCGCGCTACACCGCCTTCGCGGTGCGCGACGCGGCCTTCCTCTACCGCACCTGGCACCCCTTCACCCGCCCCGACGACGTCGTCCTCGACGACGACCTGATCTGGACGGGCCTGGCGATCACCGACACCTCGGGCGGCAGCGAGCTCGACGACGAGGGCGAGGTCGCCTTCATCGCGGCCTGGCTGGCGCCCGACGGACGCCGTGGCGAGCTGTTCGAGCGCAGCCGCTTCGTGCGGCGCGGCGGCCAGTGGCACTACCTCGACGGCGAGCTGCACACCGCGCACGCCCGGGTCCTCGAGATGGCCTGGCACTAGGACCGGTCCTCGGGACCCGACCCGCCCCTGTGGCGGATGCCTCGTTGCCGATCCGGTCCCAGCGCTGCCGGGCGGCCCTACGATGAGAGAGCGGAGGCCGTCGTGGACCCAGGCGGCGACACCTCCGCAGCGCAGGACCCGGAGGCGCCATGGCGATGACTCCGCTCGGCGCCGTGGTCGCCGCGGCGCGGGTGACGGTGACCCGTCGCTCCGCTGAGCCGATCTGCCACGCCGAGCCGCTGCCCGACGGTGGCGAGGTGATCGTGATGTCCGGCGGGGCCGCCCTCGGCTCGGCCCAGGTCGGCATGCTCGAGGCGCTGAGCGGGGCCGGTGTGCGCCCGGACCTCATCCTCGGGACCTCGGCCGGCGCGATCAACGCGAGCTTCTTCGCCAGCGACCCGACGCCGCGGGGTGCTCGGCGGCTGGCCGAGATCTGGCTCGAGCTCACCACCCGCCACGTCTTCGGCAGCACCACCCACCGGGCCACCAACCTGCTGCTCGGCCGGGCCGGGCTGTCCTCGTCCGACGGGCTGCGCAAGGTGATCAGCGACAACCTCTCCTTCGAGCGGATCGAGGACGCGCCCACGCCGTGCGGCGTGGTGACCACCCATCTGCGCACGGGCACCGCCGTGCTCCACCGCGAGGGGTCGGCGGTCGACCTGCTGCTCGCCTCGGCGGCGATCCCCGGCGTCTTCCCGCCGGTCCGCCTCGGTCCCGACGCCGCCCCGACCCGCCCCGGCACCCACGTCGACGGCGGCGTGCGCTGCATGGTGCCCGTCGAGATGGCCCTGGCCCATCGGCCCACCCGGGTCTGGGTCCTCGACGTCTCGGGCGCCGTCAAGGGCACCCGCAGCTATCACCCGGGCACGCTTGACCCGGTGGCCACCGGCTTCGCGATGGCCATGGCGGCCCAGGCCGAGTCGACCGTGCAGGCCGAGCACGACGCCCACGTCCGGGTGATCAGCCTGCCGATGAACGCCGTACGGCGCCTACGCTCGGCGATGGACTTCTCCCGCGGCGAGGCACTCCACGCCGCCGGCCGCGAGTGCGCCGAGCGGGTCCTCGACGAGGTCCCCCGCTGACGCCTCGGGCGAGCGTGCCGGCCACTGCACCAGCACGACCGCGGCGAGCACGAGCACGCCGCCGAGGGTCTGGGCCAGGGTGAGTCGCTCGCCGAAGGCGAGGGCCGCGGCGACGACGGTGACGACCGGCTCGACGACCGACAGCAGCGCCGCGTGGCTCGGACCGACCCGGGCGAGCCCGGCGAAGAACAGCAGGATCGCGCCGACCGTGCTGACCAGCACGAGGGCGACGAGCCACGACCAGCCCACCGGGCCGATGTCCATCGACGTCCGCCCGGTCGCCACGCGGCCGACGGTGCAGCTGACGAAGGCGCCCACGCACACCAGGGCGGTGAGGGGGACGGGCCGCGCGTCGGCGACGACCCGGTCGCCGATGAGGATGTAGCACGTGTAGACGAGCGCCGAGCCGAACGAGAGCACGACCCCCGCGACGTCGAACCGGCCGCGGCTCGCGCCGTCGAGGACCAGCACCAGCCCGGCCATCGCCGTCACCAGGGCGACCATCCGGCGCGTCGAGGCCCGGTCGCGGCCGATCGCGATCGCGCCGACCGTCACCAGGACGGGGTAGGCGGAGAAGACCAGCGCGACCTGGGAGGCGTCGACCCGGGACACGGCGGCGAGGTAGAGGCCGGCCTGGGCGGCGTACCCGAAGGCGCCCATGCCGAGCGCGGCCAGCACGGTGCGGCGGCTGAGGCCACGCAGCGCGCCGGTGGCCCCGGCGACCGCCAGGAGGATCGCGCCGGCGAGTCCGAACCGCACGACCAGGAGCTGGTCGACGGTGACCCCGTCGGCATAGGCCAGCTTCGCGAAGATCGCCATCAGGCCGAAGCCGACGGCGGAGGAGACGGTGAAGGTGGCGCCCACGTGGTCCATGGTCGACCAGGAAACCGTTCGAATCCAGCGGGACTTCACGGACCATATCGTTCGGATATCCTGGACGGATGCTGGACCTCCACCGCCTGCGGCTGCTGCGTGAGGTGCACGCGCGCGGCACCGTCAGTGCCGCCGCGGCGGCCCTCGGCTACTCCACCAGCTCGGTCTCGCAGCAGCTGTCGGTCCTCGAGCGCGAGGCCGGCGCGATGCTGCTCGAGAAGGTGGGCCGCAACGTCCGGGTCACCCAGGCCGGACTCGTCCTGGTCCAGCACGCCGACTCGCTGCTCGCCGGCGTCGAGGCGGCCGAGGCCGAGCTGGCCGAGGTCGCGTCCGGACGCGTGTCCGGGCTGGTGCGCGTCGCGGCCTTCCAGTCCGCGCTGCTGCGGGTGGTCGCGCCCGCCGTGCGCGCGCTCGCTGCCAGCCATCCGGGGCTGCGCGTCGAGGTGACCGAGTCCGAGGTGGAGGACTCCGTGCCCCGGCTGCGCCTGCAGCAGCTCGACGTCGTCGTGGGTGACGAGTACGCCGAGCAGCCTCGGCCGGTGCACGACGGCCTGCACCGCGAGGTGCTCATCGACGAGCCGATCAACCTCGTGCTGCCGGCCGACCACCCGGCCGCCGGGGCCGACACCGTGCAGCTGGCCGGGCTCGCCTCGATGCCGTGGGCCGCCTGCCAGCCGGGCACCGGCCACCACCAGATGCAGCTGCGGGTCTGCCGTCAGCTCGGCGGCTTCGAGCCCGACATCCGCTACACCTCCGACGACTTCCTCATCCTCATGGAGCTGGCGCGCACCACCGGATCGGCCACGCTGCTGCCCGACCTCGTCCACGCCCAGGACGCGCCGGGCGTGGTCGTCCGCTCGCTGGCGGAGGGCGACATCGGCCGCCAGGTCTATCTCCTGACCCGCGCCAGCTCCCCGCCCACCGTGCGCGTCGTCGCCGACGCGCTGCACGCCGCCGCCACCGAGGAGCGCTCGCGGGGCTCCTGAGGGGCCGTCAGTCCCGCGCCAGCGGCTCGGGTGCCTGCTCGGCCCGCAGGAACGCCAGCACCGCCAGCACCCGGCGGTTGGTGTCCGGCTGCTGGTGGAGCCGGAGCTTGGCGAAGACCGAGCCGACCAGCGGCTCGACCGTCTTGATCGACAGGTGGAGGCGCTGGCAGATGGCCGCGTTGGACAGCCCCTGCGCCATCAGCTCGAGCACCTCGCGCTCGCGGGGGGTGAGGACGTCGAGGTGGCCGGCCCGACGCTCGTGCTCGACCACCTCGGCGAGGGTGAGGTGCTGGAGCACCAGCCTCGCCTGGGAGGCCAGGTCGTCGAACAGCCTGGCCTCGGCGAGGGACAGCGGGGCCGGCCGGTCGACGGTGAGAGCGCCGACGACCTGGCCGGCGTGCTCGACCACGCGGACGGCGGTGCGCTCGCGGAGGTCGTCGGCGGACGACGACGGGATGTCGTCGGGTGAGGGGGCCAGACCCCCACGGCGTAGTGCTCGGTCGATCCCAGCCAGAGCGTCGCGCGGCCGGTCAACGCCTCGGCCGTCGCCCGCGCGAGGTCGGTCGGCAGGTCGTCGTGGGTGGGGCCGCGCCGCGACATCCAGGTGAGAGCGGCGTACGTCGTCGCGTGCTGGCCGTGCACGATCGCCAGCCCCGCGGCGACCGGGAGCAGGGTCACGGCGAGCACACCCGGGACCGGCGAGCGCCAGACCGCGAGCCCGGTCGCCAGGGCGACCGCAGCGACCGCAGCGGCAAGCAGCAGCCAGGCCAGCTGGCCGCGGACCGGCCCGCTCGCCGCCCGCCAGCGCGACCAGAGGGCCACGGGCCAGAGCAGCTGGAGGAACGCATAGGCCGGGTGCGCGAGCACGGACCAGGTCGCGGCGACCACACCCGGCGTCGACGTGGCGAACGGATGCGCAGCGGTGATGCCGCTGGCCGCGAGCTCCACCGGCCACAGCATCGACACCACCGAGCAGACGGCAGCCAGGGCGACGACGAGCGCAGCCACCGGCCGCCAGCGCGGCGACGGCAGCCGTCCGTCGGGAAAGCACAGCACCGACAGGGTGGCCAGCCCGATGCTCGCCGCGATCGGCCAGACGCCCAGCCAGGCCCACCAGCGCGAGCCGCCAGAGGCGTCGTGCCCGATCTGCCGGCCGAGGAACATCACCGCGTGCACGCTGCCCGTCGCGAGGAACAGGCGGGCCTCGGGGTGTCCGGGGCGCTGGTAGGCGACATAGGCCCCGACCAGGGTGAAGGCCAGGGCCAGCAGGCCGTTGTGCAGGTTGGAGACCCAGACGCCGCGGGCGAGACCCAGGGTGACGGCGAGGACCACCCCGCTGACCAGCAGCAGGGGCACCAGGCCGCGCGGGACGCGAGCCCCTCCTCCCACCGTGGTCGTGCCCGCCGCTGCCATGCCCGCCATGGTGACACCGGGGCCGTCAGGGCGCCCAGGGGTTAACCCTGGAATCCCGAGACCGGGGTCAGCCCCGTACCCCGGATCGAGCGGTCCCGGAAGCCTCGACGCCACCACCCAGGTCGAGGAGGCCCCGATGACCAGCACCCCGCCGACAGCCGTCCGCGCTCAGGCGCCCGTGGACAGCGAGACGCCCACCGGTCGCCTGCTGGCCGGCTCGCTCGCGGTGGCTCCGCTGCTCTACCTCGCGGCCGACACCACCTATGCCGCCCGGGGGTGGGAGGACGCGGCCGCGGGCGTCGTGCACGTCCTCGGAGCCGTCGCCTACGGCTTCGTGGTCCTCGCCATCGCGTCCTGGCTGCCGCGGTCCTCGTGGCTGGCGGCGGCGATCGTGCTCACCGGGCTGGTCGGCATGGCGGGGAACGTCGCCTACGGCTTCGACACCATCCACATGTCCCTGGGCGACGCCCAGCTCGTCGACCAGCCCGGGGCGGCCAACCTGATCAAGCCCCTCGGGCTCTTCTTCCCGCTGTCGTTCGCCCTGGTCGCCCTCGCCGTCCACCGGCTGGGCCACCGCTGGCAAGCCGTCGTGATCCTGGTCGCGATCCTCGCCTGGCCGGTCGCCCACATCGGCAACATCGCCGTGGTGGCCGTGCCGGTCAACGTCACCCTGGTGGTCGCCTTCGGCAGCCTCCTCTGGGCGCGCCGGCTGCCCTGACGCCGGCGGGGCGGTGCCGGGCGACCCGTCGCCGAGCCTCCGGTGGGGTGAGGCTCAGAAGCGGGTCGTCCGGCGCAGGCCGCGCGGGCGGCCGTCGGGGTCGTGCAGGGTGCGGTAGGCCGCAGCGGCCCAGCGTCGGGTGTGGGACGAGAGCGGCTCGGGCTCGTGGAGGCGGGCCCGGCTGCCCGGGGCGCCGACGCGCTCGTTCCAGAGCCTCATCGCGTCGCCCGGGTCCGCCAGCCGCGGGTCGTCCGGGGACAGGCCGAGGTGCTCGGCCCACAGCGACGAGCGGAGCTCGCGGGGGAGGACGCCGTCGGGGTCGACGACGGCCGCGGTGATCTCGGAGTCGTGGGTCCACGACCGCAGGTTGAGGTTGTCGGAGCCGATCGTCATCCAGGCGTCGTCGACGATGCAGACCTTGGCGTGGATGTAGATCGGGGTGCCCGCGTCGTTGGAGACCGAGAACAGCGCGAAGCGGTCGCCGCCGGCCTCGCGCAGGAGGTCCCACGCGAGCCGCTGCCCGTGCTTCTCGGGGGGTCCCGCGATCCGGGTGTCGAGCTCGGGATAGCGCGGCACGACCCCGATCACGCGCAGCTCGGGCTCGCGGCGCAGAGCGTCGGCGAGGGTGGCGGCGACGAGGTCGGACCAGAAGTACTGGTCCTCGACATAGACCAGCCGGCGGGCCCGCTCGAAGGCGCGTGCGTAGGCGCGAGCGATCGAGCGCTCCCCGTCGGGCGCGAAGGGGTACGCCGGCCGCTTGGCCGGGTAGGTGCGCAGGATCTGCACCTGGTGGTGGCCGACCTCGGGCGGCGGGTCCCATCGCTGCGGCAGCGGCTTCGGGTGCCGGGGCATGCGGACGAGTCGGTGCATGACGGCCCGGTAGGGGTTGCGGTGGTCGAGCGGGGTCGGGTCGTCCCACCGCTCCGCGAACGTGTCGAGTACGTCGGCCACCGCCGGGCCGCGGATCTCGGCCATCGCGTCGTGCCAGGGCGGCGTGTCGCCGTACCTCTCGTCCAGCGGGCAGACCTGCGGGTCGCCGGCGTGCGCGGCGTCGTCGCGCCGGCTGTGGCACAGGTCGATCCCGCCGACGAAGGCGGCGTCGAGCTCGGGCTGCCCCTGGCGGCGGACCACGAACAGCTTCTGGTGGTGCGACCCGCCTCGCCGGACCCGCTGGTCGAGCAGCGCCTCGCCGCCGGTCTCGTTGATCACGGCGGCGAGCCGGCTGTTCTCCTCGCTGTTGAGGCTGCCCGGGTGCGAGCGCCACAGCAGGGCGCGCACCTCGACCCCGCGCCGGCCCGCCTCGCCGAGCAGCTCGCCGATCGTCGGCCCGTGCTCGGTGAGCTTCTCGTCCGCGTCGCCGCGCCAGTCGGTCAGGAAGATCCGGTCGCCCGCGCGGGTGGCCTCGATGACCTCGATCAGGCGGGCGAAGTAGGTGGCACCGTGCACGCGTGGCACCACGAGGTTCCCCGAGCTCCACGGACGCTCCGCCTGCGGCAGGAACCAGTCACTCACCCCTTCAGGTTGTCATTGGCCGCCAACCCGGCGCCTAGCATCCGGCTGCGGGCGTTGTGCTCGGCCGTCGTTCGGGTACGGCCATGACGTGGCCCTCCTCAACGAAGTCCTGGTGGTGAGCGGTGTCGCCCTCGACCTGCTCGGCGCCGGCATCCTGTCGCACGCCCACAACGCCGAGTCGATCGTCGAGCTGCGCGAGGAGGTGGCCGACGAGGGCTCGGCGGTCGGCGAGCCCGACGCGCTGGCCACCCACGCCCAGCTGCTCGCCGAGAAGCGGGTCGGCTTCCTGCTCCTGACGGTCGGGCTGACGGTCTATCTGTGCGGCCTCGTGCTCAAGAGCCCCGAGGGGGTGGCGACCATGGCGCCGATCGCGGTCGGCGTGGTCGTCCTCGGTCTGGTGGGCAGCCTGGGGCTCATCCGGCTCACCAAGCTGCGCGTCTACGAGCGGGCCCTGCGCGCGCGGGAGCAGGAGGACCCCGACGCGCTGCCCGAGCAGTAGCCCGCGATCACCCGCTGAAGGCGGTCACCCCGGTGAGGGTCGGGACGAACACCATCCCGCCGCTGAGCGTCTGGGACGGGAAGTGGGTGGCCGGGCCGGCGTGGATCCGCTGCACCTGGGTGCCGTCGGCCAGGTCGAGCACGACCAGGTCCCCGCTGTCGCGGTCGGTGACATAGACCCGGGGGCCCGCGATGACCGGGGCGCCGAAGATCCCGTCGTGGGTCCAGCCCCACCTGAGGGTCTGCGCGCCGACGCGCATGAGCCGGATCTTGTCCTCGAAGAGGCAGGGCCAGATGACCTTCCTGCCCGTGGAGGCGGAGCCGCCGAACGGGGTGCATCCGTCCAGCTGGTCGATGCCCCGGCCCACGCCCTTGAAGTGCTCGTGGAGGAGATAGAAGGTGCCGCGCTTGCCGCCGGTGACGATCCGGCGCAGCGACGGGACCATCACGGGCTCGGTCGTCGCCAGGTCGAGGTCGGCATCGGAGTCCGCGCGCCACGTCGTCGGCGCGAACGCCGACACGAGCTTCATGGTCCGGGCGTCCAGCTCGAGGACCGCGTTGGACTTGTCCCAGGCACTGCCGGCCTGCTGGCCGTTGCCCGTGGCGACATAGACGTGGCCGTTGCGGCCGAGGACCGGTCCGGGCGTGGCCCAGATGCCGCCCTCGCGCTGGGTCGGGACGGCGAAGTGGCGCGTCGGGCCGGTGCCGTCCGTGCGCGTCGACGTCACGTAGCCGACATAGTTGCCGCAGTCGCCCGCCAGGCCGCCGAACGCGACCAGCACGCGGCCGTCCGCGACCAGCAGCGCCGGACGCTGCTGCTCGGCCTTGCGGTTGCGGTTCTGGAGCACGTCCATCGAGCGGTGCCAGCGCTTGGAGCCGTCGGCCGCGCTGAGGGCCCACAGGGTGTGGTGGCCGCCCTTGGTCTCGGCGACGACGAAGACCGAGCCCGTGTCCGCGTCGTAGGCGGGGGTGCCGGTGATGCCGAGCGGGTCGATGTTGCCGCACGGCAGGCCGCTGAGCGGCTGCGGCGTGCCCAGGTCGACGGTCCAGCGGCGGTTGCCGCTGAGCGGGTCGATCCCGAAGACCTTGTCACGCTCGTTGGCGACGATGAGCGTGCCGTTGACCATGAGCGGCTCGGCGTAGACCGGCCCGAGGTCCTTGGACCAGACCTCGTGCAGGGGCGAGGCCGGCACGTCGACCGCCTTGCCGGTCCTGGCGTCGGTCCGGTGGAAGGTCGGCCAGTCGGAGAACAGCACCCCGCCCCGCGCGGTCTGGGGATGGGCGGCGCCGCGGTGCGGCTGCGCCACCGGGCTGGCCGCGCCCGAGCCGCAGACGGTGGCCAGCGTGACGACGAACGGGACGAGAGCGGTGAGGAGCCTGCGCATGCCACCCTCTCTACACCTCCCGGGACGCGCCGTCACCCACCCGTGCGGCGCATCTCGGCCGGCATCCTCACCCCGGCAGCCTCGGACGGTAGGGCGTCGCGGTGCCCGCCGTGGCGTCGATCCGCCGCTGCACGCTCGGGTGCACGTGGTCGCCGGGCAGCACCTGACGGCCGCGCCAGCCGCCCGCGAGGACCCAGCTGCCCGGGTTGGGGTGGAGCCGGCCGGTGTGGAGGTCGTCGGGCAGCTTCTGGTTCCACCGCACGCCGACCAGCCGGTGCACGGCGTTCTCGTCGACCCTCATGCCGGCGGACCGGGCCTCGTCGACCATCCAGAGGTAGGCCTGGTCGGACAGCTTGTGGTCGTCCGGGAACTGGCCGCCCACGTCGCTGTGGACTCCCGCGAACCACATCTCGAGGAACCTCCCCTCGGAGGCCGCGACCCGCTCGGGGTCGAAGCGGTAGGCGGGGAACGGCCGCCGCCGCTCGTCGATGGCCAGCGCGTGCCGGGCGACCTCCACGTTGGGGAGCTTGGCGGTGAAGGGCCAGTGGGCCTGTTCCCAGCGGGCCTTGAGGTTGAGCCAGCCGACCGACTTGACGGTGTCCCACACCCCCAGGAAGCGCACCTGCGTGCGGTGCGGGTCGAAGGGGCTGGGGAAGTCGGGGTTGCCGAACTTCTTGGTGAAGCCGCCCCGGACCTTCCAGAAGGCCTGCTCCTCGTCGTCGGTGGGGTCCTCCTTGCCCGGGTTGACATAGAGCTTGAGCGCATAGGGCACCAGGTTCTCCGCGCCGGGGCGCAGCAGCCCGACGGTGCGCAGCATCCCGGCGACGGCCCGCGCGGTGTAGGCACCCCGCGAGAACCCGAAGAGGAAGATGTCGTCGCCCTCCTGCCAGTGCTGCATCAGCCAGGTGTAGGCCTCCTCGACGTTGTCCTTGATCCCGAACCCCGCGACCAGTCCCGCCGCCCGGGTCATCCGCTTGCCCATCGGCGTCACCGCGCCGCGGGCGCCCATCGTGCCGACGCCGGGGTCATAGAAGACGAGCTGGCCGTCGTCCTTGACCGTGGTCTCGAAGATCCGCGCCACGTTGGTCGTGTCGGCCTCCGGCTCGTTGCTCGTGCCGTCCAGGCAGAGCACCAGGTTGCGTCCCATCCGCTTCCCCTCGTCGGTCCCCATGCGTCATCCCACCAGCACGAACGGCGCCCAGAACCGCTCGGCGTCGCCCCCGAGCGGAGCCGGCACGTCCTCCTCGTCGCGCAGCTCGGGATCGAGCTCGACCCCGCGGCGCCGGGCGTCCTGGCCGCTGCCGCCCATGCCGACGTACGCCGCCCGCAGGGCCGGCGCGTCCAGCGCGTGCACCGCACGCTGGGCCTCGGCCAACGCGACCGCCGGAGGTCTCCCCCGGCGGAGGCCGTCATAGAAGAGGCGCATGACGACCGGCGCGACCCAGTCGTCGACCGGCCAGAGCGAGACCACCACCTGCCGCACACCGCCCCGGAGCAGGGACCGGGTCAGCCCCACGACGTCGCCGCCCAGGGTGGCGTTGCCGCGGCCGGTGTCGCAGCCGGTGAGGACCGCCAGGCTGGTGCCGAAGCGGAGCCCGACCAGCTCGGCCACCGTGAGCTCGTCGGCGCCGGCCATCACGAGGGACGAGGAGAAGGGCGACAGCTCGTCGAGGTGGCCGTGGCTCGAGATGTGCAGGAGCGTGCAGTCATCGAGGAGGGCCGTGACGGCGGGCTCGGTGGCGGCCTCGCCGATGAGCGGGTCGGCGACGCCGAGCAGGTCGGCGACCGTGGTCGCCTCGAGGCGGGAGCCGGGGAGGTCCTTCAGGTGTGGCCGCGCGCTCGGGTCGAACGCCGGGTCGCCCACGGCGAGCGGATGGCTCGCGTCGACGGGTGCGTCGAGCCCGCCGTCCGCGACGGCCTCCGCCAGGCTGGGTGCATAGGACACGACGTGGGTGAGGCCGAGCGGTGCCCCGTCGAAGGGCAGCGCGTGGAACGGCACCAGGTGGAGCGCGCCGAACGGGACGACGACCACCCGCTCGTGCGCGCGGAGCGTGTCGGTCACGGGCGCGAGCAGCAGGCGGGCCAGGTCGCCGGCCGCGTCCTCGGGTGGCGCATGGCCCGAGGAGCAGGCCGCGTGGAACGCGCGCACGAGGACGCCGAGGTCGCGGTAGCGGATCCGCTGCTGCGCTGGCACGACCGCGTCGCGGGTGACGGCCCAGACCAGCAGGTCGTCGCCGACGGCGAGGTACTCCAGGCACACCGCGCCCTCCGTCAGCCGGCCGCGCAGCTCGGCCACCGGCACCGTGGGTGGTGGAGCGGCCTGGCGCATCAGGATGCCCGGGTGTCGCTGGTCGAGCTCGTGCTCGGCCGCGGCCAGCCGCGCGTCGGCGGCATCGAGGGCCGTGAAGTCGGGGGCGGCGGGGTCGCCCGGCGCCGCCTGCGCCAGCCGGGCCAGCACCGTGGTGGAGACGGCCGCATAGTCCGCCGCCGCGCGCTGCCACTCGGCCCAGGGACCCGTGTCGTCGGCCGCCTCCCGCTGACGCGTGACGAGCTGGCGCGCCTCCTCGGCGGCGGACAGCGAGTCCTCGACCTCCCCGAGCTCGAGGGACGCGAGCGCCCGGAGGCTGAACAGCGCCGCGACGTCGGGCTGGTCGCACGCGTCGAGGCGGTCGGGGTCGCGCAGCAGCGAGCCGATGGAGGTCAGGAACGACTCCGTGGAGTCGCGCAGCTCCGCGCGCGCAGCGGCGGCGTCGCCCTGGCGGAGGTGGAGCTCGGCGATGGTGAGCCTGCTGCGCCAGTCGGACAGCGGGGCCCCGGCCGCCTGCAGGCGGGCCAGGGTCGTGGCGGCGCGGTCGGTGTCCCCGATCCTCACCCACATCGGGAGCTGCAGGTCGTCGGACACCTGGTCGGCGGCCGCGGCCAGGGCGGCACCGGCCGCGTCCAGGCGCCCGGCGCTGAGCTCCACGAGGGTCGGGAGGAACGGGTCCGCCGTCGGCTCGGCCGCGCGCTCGCGCGCGACGTCGTACCACCGCTCGGCCTCGGCCGGCACGCCCGCGCGCTGGGCGGCCTCGGCGCGGGTGGTCGCCACCAGGACGTCGAGCATCGTCACCGTCGATGACGCCACCACCAGCTGCATCCGCACCATCATCTCGACGGCCTGGCCGGCACCCTCCGCCGACGCCTCGAGCGAGCCGTCGCCCTGCAGGCCGACCACGGCCTCCTGGAGCTCCGCCATGGTGCGGGGCAGCAGTCCGGCCACCGGGCCCAGGCGCTGCTCGGTCGCCGCACGCTGGGCGTCGAGCTCGTCGCGCAGCAGCTGCATGCGGTCCGCGGTGATCCCCGCGGCGGCGCCGCGGGACCGGTCGCGCAGCGCACCGACCATCGAGGTGGCGGCGTCGAGCGACTGGGCGAAGGCATAGTCGGGGTTCCCACCGTCGGGCTCCGGGGTTCGCGAGGCGCGGTCCAGGCGCAGCAGGGCGTTGACGGGCAGGTTGAGCCGGCTGTCGACATGGGCGACGGCGGTCTGGAGGGCGCGCGAGGGCATCGACGGCTCGGAGCCCACCAGCGGCAGTGCCGCCAGCAGGGCCACGCGCGCCCGGGGCGAGCTGCCCTCGGCGGCCCAGCGCTCGCCGCAGCGCTGCAGCAGGCGACCCAGGCCGACACACCAGCTGCGGCTGCCCGAGGTCGCGGCCCACGTGAGCAGCCCGGCCACGGGTCCGTGCTGGGGCGGGCTCCACCCACCTCCGAGCTGGAGCTGGTGCTGGGCGAGCAGGCCGTCGTCGACGTCGGCGACGAGCTGGTGGACCGCGGCGAGCTGGTGGGTCGCGCCGTCGCCCGCCCGCTGCGACAGGTCGAGCGCGAGGCGGAGGTACTGGCGCTGCGTGTCGGGCGCCCCGGCCAGCCGGGCCTGCCAGGCCCGGCGGAGCGCCAGCGCCGCGCGGAGCCTCGGGACGTCCCAGCCGACCAGCAGGGCGTCGGCCTGGTCCCAGAGGGTCGCGGCGCGGGTCAGGTCCGGCCGGGGGAGCGGGCTGGGTGCGTTGAGAGGAGCCAGGTCCCAGCCGAGGCACTCGGGCGACGAGCCGGGGGCGGCATACCAGTCGCCCTCGGTGAGGTAGGTCAAGGCAAGCCGTGGGGGGCTCTGGAGGTAGGACGCCTGCTGGCGCGCCTGGGCGAGCAGCGCGTCGGCGTCCGGGAGGAGCCCGGCCCGCCTGCTGAAGTCGGCGCGCACGAGCGTCAGCCAGGGGAGCCACGCCTGCTGTCCCGTCTGGGTCGCGAACTGGGTGAGCAGGTCGACCGACTGGGCGGCATAGCCCAGTGCCTGCCGGACCCCCGGCGTCGTCCCCTGGCGCAGCGCCATCTCGAGCAGGGTCCTCGGGGTGCGCAGGTCGGTCGGTCCCCGGCGGGCGAGCATCGCCAGCTGGAGGGCGACCGGGTGGTCGGTCGGCTGCGGCTCCACGAAGGCGTCCGGGGTGACGACCGCAGTCTCGGCGCCGACGTCACCGGGATACCAGTTGCGGTCCAGCTGGCGCGCCCAGGCGGTCAGGGCCGTGGCCGACCTGGGGTCGGGGGGCTGCGCGGCGAGCAGGGCCAGCGCGCGCTGCGGCTCACCCGCGATCAGGGCCTGGACGGGCGCGTCGAGCCGCGGGTCGCCGAAGATCGCCGGGGGGAGGTCGAGCAGCTCCTCCCGCAGCAGGGAGTGCGTCGCGGGCCACGGCAGCTGCGTCACCGCGTCACCTGGCGGGGAGCTCGAGGACGACGCCCGCGGCCGGGTCCTCGGGATAGCGGGTCTGATAGCCGTGCTCGGCGCGCAGGGCCGGGTCGTCCCACCGCTCGGTGCGGGCGTTGCGGTAGTTGAACCACAGCGTGGCGCCCGTCGGCGCGCCGGTCACGACGCGCGCCACGGCCTGGTCGTCGGGGTGGTGGAAGGTGTCGCCGTTGCTGGACACGACGTAGTGCCGGGCGGGGGCCACGGCGACCAGGGCCTCCAGCACGTTGCTCTTGCTCCCGTGGTGCGGGAGCTTGACGGCGTCGACCTCGAGCCGCTCGAGTCCCCGGGCGGCGGCGACGCCGGCGAGCCCCGCACCGAGCACCGTGCCGAAGGCATCGGCCCCGAGCACGAGGCTGGCGCCGCGGTGCTCGACCAGCAGGGCGATGCTCGACCCGTTGGGCACCGAGCCGTCCTTGGGTGTCGTCTCGGCGGCGATCGCCGCCAGGTCGGTGAGGGGAGCGGGAGCGTCGGGCGGCCCGGTCTCCTCCTCGCCACCGCGGGTCGCGTCGCGGACGGCGTCGCCCCACGCGGTCGCGAGGGCGAGAAGCCGCTTGGTGGTCGGCGAGAGCAGCGTGATGCGGGGACCGGTGGGGACGTCGTACTCGCAGAAGCCCGCCTCCTCGCCGGTGTCGAGCGGACCACCTCCCCAGGCGACGTTCCAGGGGAGGGCGGCGCCCCCGGCGCGGGCGCCGGCGAGCTCCGGGGTGCCGAGCAGCGCGGCGACGACCGACTCGCCCTGCGCGATGCTGCGCTGCGGCAGGTCCGGCAGGTGGGTGCGGCCGTTGAACCAGACCTCGCCGATCGACGCGGCCAACGGGCTGGTGAGGTAGGGGATCATGCCGCCGATGTGGTCGCTGTCGACGTGGGTGATGACGGCGACGTCGACGCGCGGGTCGTCCCGGAGCCTGGCCTCGAGGACCGGCCAGGTGTCCGGCGGCCCGCCGTCGACGAGCATCCGCCACGGTGGTCCCTGCTCGCGCAGGCACTCCACCAGCAGGCAGTCGCCCAGCCGGGCCGGCAGCACCTCGAGGCGGATCGCGATCTCGTCGCCCATGGGCTGACGCTAGGGCGCGGAGGCGCCGTCGCCTAGAGCCAGGCGGGTCATCAGTCGAGGAGATCCGAGACCGTGGTCGGCGTCAGGCCGGCCTGCCGGAGCCGGAGCACCATGCCCGGCAAGGCGTCCAGTGTGTGGTAGCCGCCGAGGTGCATGAGCACGATCGACCCGCGGACCGCGTCGAGCGCGACCTTGTCCTGCATCGACGCAGCGGTCGGACCGCCGTCCGCGGTGGGCTCCCAGTCGATGGTGTCGACGTCCCACATGAGGGTCTTGGTGTAGCCCACGGCCGCGGCGGCGGAGAGGGCGTGGCTGTCATAGGCGCCGTACGGCGGCCGCCAGAACGGTGCCGGCTCCCACCCCGTGAGGTCGCGGATCACCGACTCCGCGTCGGTGAGCTCGGTCTGGATCTGTCCGGTCGTGGGCGGGTCGGCGGGGCAGCTCGGGCCCTCGCCGCCGGCCACCAGGTTGCAGTGGTGCATGGTGTGGTTGCCGACCTCGAAGAGCTCCGGGTGGGCGGCCAGCAGCTCGAGCACGGCCGTCCCGCCGGTGGTCAGGGCCGTGGCGCCCGTGGGGTGCACGGTCGCGCAGACGCGGTCGAGGACCAGCCGCCTCACGATGTCGAGCGCGGGGTCGAGCCGGCCGCCCAGGTCGAAGGTGAGGGCGACCTCGGGGTCGTCGGTCGCGACCCGCCTCAGGACCTGGCTGGTGCCGGCCGCGGGCTTGCTGGGCACCTCGCAGGTGAGGGCCTGGGCGTTGAGGCCCCGGGGGCGGGGGATCGGCATCCACCAGTCGACCCATCCGGCGCTGCTCATCAGGAGGTAGGGCCGACCGTCGATGACCGCGCGGCGCTGGGTGGTCCCGGTGGCGGCGGTGGCGAGGGTGCGGAAGCGCGTCTCGCCCAGCTGCCAGGCGGCGTCGAACCGGTAGGCCAGATAGCGGCCCGCCGCGAGGGTGACGGTCTGCGGCGTGTCCGTGCGACGGCTCCCGGCCAGGCCGACGATGTAGGAGACCGGTGACTCGAGGACGTCATAGCCGGTGAGACGACCCGACGTGACGTGCAGATAGAAGCCCGGGCGGCCCGGCACCGCCCATCGGCGGTCGACCGTCACGGATGCGGGCGTGTTGACCACGCGGATCTGCTTGTGCGCCAGGACGGCACCGTCGCCCGCGAACCGGAAGCCGGACTGTGGTCCGGGCTCGAGACGGGCCTGCCGCACCGACGCCGCGCGCTCCGTCGCCGTCGCCGTGACGACGTCCGCCGGACCCGGCGTCGCGCCCGGCGTCGGGGTGTGGCTCGCGCAGGTCACCAGCCCCGTCATCAGGAGGGTGACCACCGCGATCCGGGTGGTCCCACCCCTCATGTCTCCATCGTCGCGCGGGCGTTCGACGTCCTCAACGTGACGTAGGAGTCATGTCCCGTTGCTTCGCCCGGGTGCCGGGCTGCCGAAGTCCCGGTCGTCTGTCTGATGATGGCCGCCGTCGGTGCCCTGCGGGTGACCCGGCTGTCCAGCGCCCAGCAGCACCTCGAGACCTCAACGCCAACAGCCTCGAGGCGATCTCCTACCTGGGTGAGGTCGAGACCACCTTGGAGGCGGCGCGGGGCAAGGTGCTCGAGCTGACCCTGGTGCACGACCAGGCGAGCTTCGACGCCCTCGACCAGAAGCTGGCCGAGGTCAACCAGCAGCTCGACGACGCCTTGGGTGGCCTACACCGCCATGGACATGACGGGGCCGTGAGAAGGACGTCGCCGCCTTCGAGAAGATCGCGCACCGCGATCGCCAACCTGCAGAAGATCGAGAACGATGTCGCCGCCCACGACGTCGTGGCCGCCAAGAGCAGCTACCACTCCGCACGCAACCTGATCATCGGGTTCATCGTGGTCGCACTTGCGATCGCGGTCCTGATGGTGGTGGTGATCAGCCGGGCGATCGCGCGGCCGTTGGCCAAGACGGTGACCGTGCTGGAGAACCTGGCCGACGGGAAGCTGGACCAGACCATCGAGGTGGACTCGACCGATGAGGTGGGTCAGATGGCGGTGGCACTGAACTCGGCGATGGGCAAGCTGCGGGAGACGATGTCGACGATCGGCGCGAACGCCGAGGGGTTGGCTGCCTCCAGTGAGGAGCTGTCGGCGGTGTCGGGTCAGAAGTCGGGTCGGCGAGCGCCCGAGCGCGACGGTGGCCGAGCTGGGCAACTCCTCGGCGGAGATCGGGAACGTGATCAAGGTGATCAACTCGATCGCCGAGCAGACCAACCTGTTGGCGTTGAACGCGACCATCGAGGCCGCCCGGGCCGGGGAGGCCGGCAAGGGGTTCGCGGTGGTGGCCAACGAGGTCAAGGAGCTGGCCCAGGAGACCGCGAAGGCCACCGAGGACATCGGGCACCGGATCTCAGCGATCCAGTCCGACACCGAGAACGCGGTCACCGCGATCACCGAGATCTCCGCGATCATCGCCCAGATCAACGACACCCAGACCACCATCGCCTCCGCGGTCGAGGAACAGACCGCGACCACCAACGAGCCCGCCAAGCTTGCCGCCAACCTCCAAGGACTGGTCAACCAGTTCGCCTACTGAACCAAGGCTGGCTGGGTCCGCTGGTTTCGAGACGCTCGCTGCGCTCGCTCCTCAACCGGCGGACCCGGCCCCGCTCGCTCCTCAACCGGCGGACCCGGCGGGCGCGGCGGGCGCGGGGCGGGTGCGGTGCGGTGCGGTGGTGGCACTCAGCCGGCGGGGCCCACCTGGGACCCGTCGCCCGAGGCGTCGCGGCGGCCGCCGAGCTGGGCTCCGACACCCGCCGCGACGACGAGCACGAGACCCAGGGCCTGCGAGGGGGTCGGGGTCTGGTGCAGGACGACCAGGCCCAGCAGCACCCCGAAGCCGGGCTCGAGCGCCATCAGGGTGCCGAAGGCGTTGTGCGTCATCCGGCGCAGGGCGAGCAGCTCGAGCGAGAACGGCAGGACGGGGACCAGCACCGCGAGGCCGGCCGCGGCGGCGAGGATCCCCCACGTCAGGTGCCCCGACGCCTGGGGAATGCCGAAGACGGCGGCCGCCACCGCGGCGATGGGGATCGTGATCGACAGACCGCCCAGGCCCGCGAAGCGGTCGCCCATCAGCTGGGTGAGCTCGATGTAGACGCCCCAGCCGACCGCGGCCAGCGCCGCGAAGCCGAGCCCCACGGCGTCGACCTCCCCGCGCCACGGCTGGGTCATCAGGCTCACTCCGGCCAGGGCGACGACCGGCCAGGCGAGCGAGCGGAGCCGGTGGCTGCGCAGTGCCGCCACGCTGAGCGGTCCGAGGAACTCGATCGCGACGGCGGTGCCGAGCGGCAGCCGCTCGAGCGCCCCGAGGAACGTGACCGTGATGAGGCCGCTGGTCAGTCCGAGACCGATGAGCAGCGGCAGGTCGCGGCGCCGCACGTCGCGCAGGGGCGGCCGGGTGATGGCGACGAAGAGGACGGCGCCCATCGTGACGCGCAGCCACGCCGTGCCGGCCGGACCGACCTCCGAGATCAGGTGCACCGACAGGGCGGACCCCAGCTGCACCGAGAGCATGGCGGTGACGGCGAGTGCCCAGGGCGGCACGCCGCGACCGAGGGCCGGCGCGGTCACGGGCCGGCCGGCGGGACCCGGTCGGGTCGCCACTCGCCGATCGCCGCCGTACGACGTCGCTGCTGGTCGGCCGCTCCGGCGTCCAGGAGACGACCGCGCTCCTCGAGGCGAGCGGCCACCCGCTCGCGGTGCTCGACCGGGTTGTGGTCGTCGTACTTGAACTTCGCGTCGACCCGCAGGACCTCGAGCCGGAGGCCGCGCAGCCCCGACAGCAGGCGTCCGTAGGGTGCCGCGTCCGTCGCGACGGGGGCGTGCCCGCCCTCCGGCTGGAAGTCGGCGAGCTGAGCGGTCAGCAGCGCGGCCTTCCCCTCCGGGTCGTCGACGATGGTGGGCCGGCAGGTGAGCTGCACGGCCGCGTAGTAGCTCGTGGGCACCCCGTCCTCGTCGGGGCCGCCGGCCTTCGCACGCCAGAAGCTCGGGATGTAGGCGTGGTCGCCCACCACCGTCATCAGCACCTCCGCCGCTGCCTCGACGTGTGCCCACACGGCGTTGGGGCGGGCCAGGTGCACGAGCAGCTCCGCGGCGTCGGGCACGGCGGAGAAGTGCGTCGGCACCACGAGGGGGGCCCGCGTCGGGTCCAGGTTGTTGACCGCGAGCACGCCGAACCGGTCGGTGCCCGCCAGCCACCGCTGCCATTCGGCGGTGTCGAGAGCGGCGTCCCAGGGGTGGATCAGCACGGTCGGGCTCCTCGGTCGGTGACGGAGATCAGGCGGCGGGCGATGCGGACGTCGGGCCCGAGCCGTCGCAGGTGCTCGACGAGCTCGTCGGTGGCGGAGGCGAGCTCGGCGTCGGTCATCGGGTCGAGCGCGTCGAGGATGAACAGGGCGGCCGCGGTGTCGTCGGTCAGCTGGGTGCGGCGCGCCTGTCGCCAGTTCCACCGGCGGCAGGTGACACCGGCGTCGTCGCGCCAGACCACCTCGCCGGGCTCGGGGCGCTCGACGACCTCGGCGCCGCCGGCGACGGTGTCGAACGGCTCCTCGCCGGTCGCTCGGACCAGCCGGGGTGGGCCGGCATAGCGGTGCAGGTCCTCGCCGCCGACGGGCACCTGGTGGCGCACCGACACCGCGTTGTAGAGGTCGGTCAGCCCGTTGACCCGGGGCAGTCCGGTGCCGGCGCGGCGGGTCAGCGCCTCGAGGCTGTTGCGGGTGCGCTGGGGCTTGGCGCCGAAGGCGCGGTAGGCGGCGCGCCAGGCGGCGACGTGGGGGAGCTCGTCGACCGGGCCGTCGCCGAGGGCGGCGACGTGCTGTTCCGCGGCGCGGAGCAGTCCCTCGCTGGCGTGCGCGCCCGCGCCGGGGACGAGTCCGTCGACGGCCAGCAGCTGGGCGCGGTAGTCGGGTCGCAGCGCGAACACGTCGTCGTCGACCGTGGCGGCGGCGACGACCGCGTCGAGCTCCTGCTGCGTGAGCCGGTCAGGCATCACCGGCCTCCTTCCGGGTCGAGGCGCCGACGCCCGGCTCGAAGACGGCCAGCGAGATGCGGACCGGGGCCGGACCCGGGTTGGCGTAGGAGTGGGGAAGGTCGCCGGGGCAGGCCAGCGCGTCGCCGGGGCCGAGGGTGTGCTCCTCGTCGCCGACGGTCATCACGAGCACTCCCTCGTGCACCTGCAGCAGCTCGCGGGTGCCGGCACTGTGTGGCTCGCTGGCGAGCACGTCGCCGGGTGCGAAGGTCCAGTCCCAGAGCTCGACGACGTCGGGTGGCTCGGTGCCGGCGACGAGCACGCCGCGCCCGCCGTGCTCGCCCGTCCACAGGGTCGCCCCGTCACCGGAGCGCGTGACCGTGACCTCCGCGCGCTCGGGCGGCTCGACGAGGGCCGGCAGGCCCACCCCGAGCGCGTCGCTGATCCGCAGCAGGGTCCCGACGCTGGGGTTGGTGACCCCCTGCTCGACGTTGACCAGCATGCGTCGGCTCACCCCGGCCGCGTCGGCGAGCCGGTCGAGCGTCCAGTGCCGGGCCTGGCGCTCCTGGCGGACGCGCTCGCCGATGGCCGCCGCCAGGGCCGAGGTGTCGCTGTCCATGAGTGCAGCATAGTGCACTCATGGTGCATCTTCGCGACGAGATGGTGCTCCACGCTTGACCGTGCCGGCAAGATCGCGTACGGTCGCGATATATCGTGATACGGTCGCGATAGAGAGACGACAGTCTCGTCACCCATTCTTCGTGCGGAGCTCCGCACCAGCAAGGAAGGAGTCCCGACATGGGACAGCGAGGATTCAACCGACAGTGGAGTCGCCCGACCGAGGGCGAGTGGCGTCAGCACCGGGGTCCGTGGGACCGCATGGGTGGCGACTGGAGCGGCTGGGAGGGCTCGCGCCGTGGGCGCCAGGGTCCGCCGCCGTGGGTCGCCGGCCTGTTCGGTCTGGCCCAGGGTGCGCACCAGCGCGGTCCGCGCGTACGTCGTGGTGACGTGCGCGCCGCCATCCTGGACGTGCTGAGCGCCGAGCCGATGAACGGCTACCAGGTCATCAGCCAGATCGGCGAGCGCAGCGGCGGGGCCTGGCGGCCCAGCCCGGGATCGGTCTACCCGACCATCTCCCAGCTCGAGGACGAGGGTCTGGTCACCTCCGACGACAGCGCCGGGCGTCGCACGCTCCGGCTCACCGAGGAGGGGCAGGCCTACGTCGCCGAGCACCCCGACGAGCTCGCCCGGGTGTGGGAGCCGTTCGACCGGCCGGCGGACGAGGACGGTGAGCCCACCGACTTCGTCAACCTCAAGCCCGAGATCGGCGCCGTGATGAACGCCGTCTGGCAGATCGTCACCACCGGCACCGACCAGCAGCGCCGCGACGCGGTGGAGGTGCTGGTCGAGACCCGGCGCAAGCTCTATGGCCTGCTCGCGGAGGGCGACGCGGAATGAACGAGCAGATCCGGCTCTCCGACGCCGAGCGCGACGAGGCGGCCCGCGTCCTGGGCGAGCACTATGCCCAGGGCCGGCTGACCGCCGAGGAGCACCAGGACCGGCAGGACCGGCTCTTCTCGGCGCGGACCTATGCCGATCTGCCCCCGCTCTTCCACGACCTCCCGGGCGGCTCGCCCCTGCACCCGACCCCCGTCCCGCCGCCGCGGCCCGCGCCGCACGCGGTCGGCCGGCCCGGGAGGCGGGGCGGCCCGTCGCCGGCACGTCTGGTCCGCGTGCTGGCCCTGGTCCTCCTGGCCGTCGTCATCCTCACGCACCTCCCGGTGATCCTCGCCGGCCTGGTGCTGTGGTGGCTGGCCGGGAGCCTCTTCTGGGGTGGCGCGTTCGGCCGAGGCTGCCGGGCGCCCAAGCGTCGCTGGGCCTAGACGACTCATTCCCAGGGATCGCGCGCTGCGCGACGCTCAGCATCCACGCTGGCTGCGTTGCCCATCGCTCGCCGTGCCGCTGGCACGCCTTCGCTCGGGCGCCTTGCCAGCGCGGCGCCGAGCGCCGCTCGCCAGCGCACCCCTGGGAATGACCCGTCTAGCCCGCCGCGTCGCCACCCCCTCGTCGCCGCCCGCCGGTCTTCGCGCCGGCGGGCGGCCCGGCAACAGAGCCCGAACCGTGCGTATCAGCACGCACCCGTCCCGCTCCTGGGTCGTGACCGTCGGCGTCGTGCCGACCGAGCCGGGAGCCAGGGATGACAGGGGCACGGACCGCGCATGGGGCGGTGCCGCGCGTCCTCGTCTCCCACGGTCTGGCCGCGGTCGGCATGTCGCTGCCGTGGCCGCTCCTGCTCGTGCTGGTCTGGGACCGGACGCAGAGCGCGGCGCTGCTCGGCCTGACCGGAGCGGCTCGGATGCTCCCCTATGTCCTGCTCTCGTGGGCGGCGGGGAGGGTCGGCGACGCCTGGCCGCGCGGCCGCGTCGTACGCGCGACGCTGCTGACCCGCGTCCTCGCGCTGGCCGCCGCAGCGGCGGCGCTGGCGACGGACCGGCTCACCCTCGCCGTCGTCGGCTGCGCGCTCGCGGTCGCGCTCGCGACCCCGGCCTACCCGGCGCTGGCCGCCGCGCTGCCCGACCTGGTCACGGCCCGGCGGACGCACAGCGACGCCACGAAGGCCACCGAGCTGCTGGTGACCATGGAGGTCGCCTCGTTCGTCGTCGGTCCCGCGCTGGGCGGTGTGATGCTGCTGCCGTCCCTGCGTCCGGCCGTCCCCTCGGCCGCCGTCGCCCTGGTCGCCGTGGCGGCCGCCGTCCTCGGAGGGCTCGACCTGCCGTCGCCCTCGGCCCTCGAGCAGCAGGTGCGTCATCGGCTGCTGCGCGAGATCCGCAGCGCCGGCGTGATCGGCACCCTCGTGGTCATGTCGATGGTGAACTTCGTCGTCGCGGTCGTGGCCCTGGCCCTGGTGCCCATGGCCGAGGAGCTCTGGTCCGGCTCCTCGGGGACCTACGGGATCGCCACCGGTGTGCTCGGCTTCGGTGCCCTCGCGGGGCCGCTGCTCGGCGGGCTGGGCGCCGGTCACGTCGCCCGGGTCCGCACCGGGCTGGTGGCCATGGGCCTGGCCCTGGTCACGGTGGCCCCGACCCCGGCGCTCGTCTGGGCGCTGCTCCCGCTCGCCCTGGTGGGCGCGGTCGCGGTGCACGTCGAGGCGGCGGCGACGTCGATCCTCCAGGAAGCCGTCCCGGACGCGGTCCGCGCCTCGGTGCTGGGGCTGGCCGACACGACCATGGTGGGGGCCGCGCTGCTCGGCTCCCTGCTGGGTCCGGCGCTCGTCGAGGCCGCCGGGCCGCGGGTCCTGCTGGCCGTCGTGGCGACGCTCGCCGTGGCCACCGCGGTCCTACTGAATCAGCGACATAGGCTGCCCTTAGCTGACCGAATCGGTTGAGACGACTCTCGTCAACACAGCAGATCACCGTTACTGTCCCCACCACCGGAGATCGGCCCACCTCGCGCGGCCGGCTCCCGTGGACGGAGGGATCCCCATGACGGCAACGGACGTCTCCACCCAGCCGGCCGAGGGCAAGGGCCTCAAGCCCGGAGCACTCGGGCTCGTGTCGAGCATCGTGGTCGGCGTGGCGTCGACGGCGCCGGCCTACAGCCTGGCCGCGAGCCTCGGCTATGTCGTGGTGACCAGCAACGGCGACGGCATCATCGGCGTCAAGGCGCCGCTCATCATGGTCCTGGCGTTCATCCCGATGTACTTCATCGCGATCGCCTATGCCGAGCTCAACAAGGCCGAGCCCGACTGCGGCACCACCTTCACCTGGGCCGCCCGCGCCTTCGGCACCCGGATGGGCTGGATGGGCGGCTGGGGCATCATCGCCGCGGACGTGATCGTGATGGCCAACCTGGCCTACGTCGCGGGCTCCTACTCCTTCTCGATGTTCGGGCTCCACGACCTCGCCGGCAACACCTGGGCCAGCACGTTCGCGGGCATCGTGTGGATCGTCGTGATGACCTACATCTGCTACCGCGGCATCGAGGTTTCGGCGCGGATCCAGTACGCCCTCCTCGGCTTCGAGCTCGTCACGCTCTTCTTCTTCACCGCGTTCGCGCTCGTCAAGGCGCTCTCGGGCGGCACCGAGGCCGGCCACCTGATGCCCAGCCTCCACTGGCTCTCGCCCAGCGGCCTCTCCGTCTCGGCGCTCTCGTCGGGCCTGCTCATCGCGGCCTTCATCTACTGGGGCTGGGACACCGCCGTCGCCACCAACGAGGAGGCCGACGACCCGGCCACCACCCCCGGCAAGGCGGCGATCCTCTCGACGGTCCTCCTGCTGCTGACCTACGCGCTGGTCTCGGTCGCGACGATCGCGTTCGCGGGCGTCGGCACGACCGGCATCGGCCTGGGCAACGAGGCCAACGCCGACGACGTCTTCGCGGCCATGGGCACCGAGGTGTTCGGCGGCGGGGTCGTCGGCTGGATCATGATCAAGATGCTGATCTTCTCGGTGCTCACCTCGGCCTCGGCGTCGACGCAGACCACGATCCTGCCGACCGCGCGCACCGCGCTCTCGATGGGCGCCTTCAAGGCCATCCCGGAGAAGTTCGCGCGCGTGCACCCGAAGTACCTCACCCCGCTCGACGCGACCATCTGGATGGGCGTCGTGTCGATCGCGCTGTTCGTCGGGCTCACCCTCGTCAGCGAGAACATCCTCGGCGACACCATCGCGGCGGTCGGCCTGATGATCGCGTGGTACTACGGCCTCACCGGCTTCGCGTGCGTGTGGTTCTACCGCAAGACGATGTGGTCGAGCACCCGCAACATCGTCATGCAGGGCGTGCTGCCCTTCCTCGGCGGCATCAGCCTGATGGTCGCGTTCTGGTTCGCGCTCTACAACTACGCCCAGCCCGACTACGGCTCGACCAAGGTGGGCAACATCGGCGGGGTCGCGATCATCGGCATCGGAGCGCTGCTGCTCGGGGTGGTCCTGATGTTCGTGCAGCAGGCCTTCTCGCCGGCCTACTTCCGCGGCGAGACGCTGCCGCGCCGCGAGTACGGCGAGCTCATCCTGCACGGCGCCACCGGCGGCATCGAGCACGGCGGCCAGCGGCTGCCCGACTCCGGCCCGATGCCGACCGTCATCGCGCAGGACCTGTCGAACCTGCCGCCGGGACGGGTCGCCGTCGACCCGGTCACCGGGCGCTCGTTCACCCGCGACGAGGGCGACGACGACGTGCCTGCGCAGGGCGCGGATCCCACGGCCGAGGGCTGACCCTGGTGTGACCCTCGGGGAGGCGGCACACTCGACGACATCGTCGAACGTCTCCTCGAGGGAGTTTCCATGACCGCCACCGACGCCTTCCGCGAGGCACGCGACCAGCTCCTCGCGCTGCGGGGCGAGCGCGACAAGGCGATGGCCGAGTTCCGCTTCCCCGACGTGGGGGAGACCTGGAACTGGGCGATCGACTGGTTCGACTCCTTCGCGGAGGGGAACACCAAGCCCGGTCTGGTCGTCGTCGAGGAGAACGGCTCGTCGGTCACGCGCTCCTTCGCCGACCTCCACCGCCGCTCCCACCAGCTCGCGGCGTGGCTGCGCGACCAGGGGGTCGGCAAGGGCGACGCCGTCATCGTGATGCTCAACAACCAGGTCGAGCTCTGGGAGACGATGCTCGCGATCATGAAGCTCGGCGCGGTCATCATGCCGACCACGACCGCGGTCGGCCCCGGCGACCTGACCGACCGGATCTCCCGCGGCAACGCGCGGTTCGTGATCTGCAACGCGGTCGACACCGCCAAGGTCAGGTCGGTGCCCGGCGACTACCAGCGGTTCAGCGTCGGACCGGCGGGCGAGGGCTGGCGCGACATCCGGGCGGCCTACGACCTCGGCGACGTCACGGTCGACCACCCGGGCACGTCCCCGGAGGACCGGCTCCTGCTCTACTTCACCTCGGGGACGACGTCGCGGCCCAAGCTCGTCGAGCACACCCACGCGTCCTACCCGATCGGACACCTCTCGACGATGTACTGGCTCGGCCTGGAGCCGGGCGACGTGCACCTCAACATCTCCTCGCCCGGCTGGGCCAAGCACGCCTGGTCCTGCTTCTTCGCACCGTGGATCGCCGAGGCGACGGTGCTCGTCTACAACTACGCGCGCTTCGACCCGGCGGCGCTGCTCGCCCAGCTCGACCGTTTCGGCGTCACGACGTTCTGCGCACCCCCGACGGTCTGGCGGATGCTCATCAACGCCGACCTGTCGGGCGGCCCCGGCGCCCTGCGCGAGGTGATCGGCGCGGGCGAGCCGCTCAACCCCGAGGTCATCGAGCAGGTGCGCCGCCACTGGGGGCTCACGCTGCGTGACGGCTATGGCCAGACGGAGACCACGGCCCAGATCGGCAACACCCCGGGGTCCAGCGTCAAGCCCGGGTCGATGGGCCGGCCGTTGCCGGGCGTCCCCGTCGTGCTCCTCAACCTGACCACCGGCCAGCCCGTGGAGACGATGGGCGAGGGTGAGATCTGCCTGGACCTGCGGTCGGGTCACCCCCTGCCCCTGATGACGGGCTACCAGGGCGACGAGGAGCGCAACCAGCAGGCGATGGCCGACGGCTTCTACCACACCGGCGACATCGCCGAGCGCGACGAGATGGGCTACATCACCTACGTCGGCCGCACCGACGACGTCTTCAAGGCCTCGGACTACAAGATCAGCCCGTTCGAGCTCGAGTCGGTCCTCATCGAGCACCCGGCGGTCGCCGAGGCGGCCGTCGTACCCGCGCCCGACGAGATCCGCCTCGCCGTCCCCAAGGCCTACCTCGTGCTCGCGCCCGGCTGGGAGCCGAGCCGCGAGACCGCGCTGTCGATCCTGAAGTACGCGCGGGAGCACCTCGCGCCCTACCAGCGGGTGCGGCGCATCGAGTTCGCCGAGCTGCCCAAGACGATCTCCGGCAAGATCCGCCGGGTCGAGCTCCGGGCCCGCGAGAACGCGCACGCCGCCGCGTCCGACGAGCCGGTCGACGGCGAGTGGCGCGACGACCAGTTCTCCGAGCTGCGGGCCTGACCGGGTCGGGTCAGGACGCCCGGGACGCCATCCGCTGCTTGGCGGTGGCCGTGCCGGCGCCGATGCGGACGTGCTCGGTCGCCTTGCCGAGCCCGAAGCGCGGCATGTTGACATAGACGACCTCGCGCTGGCCGGGCCGGCTCACGTAGGTCTCGTGCCAGACCCCGACGACCCCGCTGTCGCCGACGTTGCGACGGAACCGGCGCCAGGGCTCGAGGTGCGGGCGGTCGGCGTCGCTCGCGAAGCGCTGGAGCGCCTCGGCGCTCGACCAGTAGCTGAGCATGATCGTGGTCCGGCCGAACCACTGCTCGAGCCCGAGCAGCCCGTCCTCGGGATGCTGCGCCAGGTGGCGCTGCATCTTCGCCATGTCCTTCATGAGCGGGGCCCACTTGTCGACGCGGAGCGGCCGGTTGATGCGCATCCCGATGAGGAACACGGTCACCTCGTCGTCGACGTCGGCCGTCCAGCGGCCGGGGAACACCTGGGTCATCTCGTCCTCCTCGTGGCGGGCTCGCAGCGTTCGCTAACACCGTTATGAAACACTGTTATGGTACGGTCGTCAAGTGGCGAGGCCCAAGACCTACGACGAGCGCCTCCGCCGTACGCTCATCGACACGGCCGCCGAGCTGATCGCGGCCCACGGTGCCGAGGCGCTCGCCCTGAGGCCGCTGGCCGAGCGCGCGGGGACCTCGACCAACGCGGTCTACTCGCTGTTCGGCAGCAAGGCCGGGCTGGTCGGCGCGGTCCTCGCGGAGGCGGCGTCGAGCTTCACGGCCGCGCAGCGGGCCGTCGAGGCCTCCGACGACCCGCTGGCCGACCTGGTCGGGCTGGGCCGGGCCTACCACTCCTGGGCCCTGGCCCATCCGGCCCTCTATGCCGTGATGTTCGGCGACCGCGTGCCGGTGGCCGCCCTCGCCGACCAGGTGGTGGGGGACGAGTCGATGGAGCCGCTGCTGACCACGGTGTCGCGAGGCATCGCCGCCGGTCGGCTGCGACCGGTCGACCCGGTGGTCGCGGCGATGTCGATCTGGGCGGGGATCCACGGGCTGGTGAGCCTGGAGATCGCCGGCCGGCTCGCGTGCGACCCGGCCGGCGACGGCCTGCTCGAGGAGCACCTGGCCGCGATCGCGGCCTACTGGCTGGCGTCCTGACCGGTCCTCGGCGGGATGCCTCAGGTGCAGGGGCCGGGGGTGACGACGTACTCGTAGTCGACGATGTCGGCGCAGCCCGTGGTGGTGTCGTCGGCGCCGGTCAGCGTGGCGCCCGCGAAGGTCCATGCCCGCACGTCGACGGTGCCGGGCACCGTGTGGGCGGGGTCCACGAAGTGGATCGTGACGACTCCGGTCCGGTCGACCACGGGCTCCCACTCGGCGCCGGTGGAGGCGTCGAGGACCCGGGAGGTGTGGTCGCCGTCGACGACGTCGACGGGCCGGAGCCGCTGGGCGCTGGTGGCGAAGAAGCGGTACTCGCCGTACTCGCCACCCCCGCCCGCGGTCACGATCTCGCGGGTGCCGTCGCCGTCGAGGTCGACCGGCGCTCGCAGCATCCGGGCCATCGTGTTGGGCAGTGGCCTCGACGACCTGCCGCCCGTGCCCCAGCGCACCCGCAGCTGCTGGGGCCGCGACACCCGCCGCGGCTCCAGGATCCTGACGACCTCACGGACGCCGTCGCCGTCGAGGTCGCGCGCCAGCCTGTCGACGACGGTCCAGCGCGGCTTGGCCGGGGCGACTGACGCTCTCGCGGTGGGGTGGGCGGAGGTATGGTGTCCGGCGGCCGGGCGGTCGGAGGCCGCCTGGGCGCAGCCGAGTCCGGCGACGCTGAGCGCCGCGGCCGTGGTGAGGAGGGCGGCGGCGCGGGCCCGGTGGGTGCGGCGCGAGGGTCGGGGCGTGAGGTCGGTGTCCATGCCCGCAGACACGCAGGCCGGGGGCGGCAGGTTGCCCCTCCCGGTCGACGAGTCTCGCCGGCGGGTCAGCCGGCCGGCCGCTCGCCCAGGGCGACGGCCCGGTTGACCCACACGTCGGTCACGACCATGCCGACCTTCTCGTAGAGACCCAGGGCGCCGGTGCGCGAGTCGGTGGACAGTCCCGACCTGCGGGCGCCGTGCTCCCGGGCCGCGCGGAAGGAGTCGACCAGGAGGGCCTGGGCCAGGCCGCGATGCCGCTGGTCGGCCCGGGTCGCGAGCCGGCTGACGAAGGCCTCACCGTCCGGGGCCAGGAAGACGATCGACGTGCCGACGACCTGCCCGTCCGGCGCTGTGACGACGCGGAAGTTCCAGGGCTCGAAGCCCGGTCGCAGCACCGTCTCGGCGGCGAAGTCGTCGAAGTCCTCCCGCTCGCGCACCGACCACTCGAGGAAGGCGTCCTCGACGACGTCGTGGGCGGCCCGGTAGTCCTCGGGCGTGGCCTCGCGGACGACGTACCCCTCCGGCACCGGCCGGTCGGCGATCTCGGCGCCCTCGGGGAGCTGGAGGACCCAGCTGGTCCAGCGGACGTGGTAGCCGAGCGCCTCGAGGAGGCGGTCGCCCGGCGAGCCCTGCGGCACCGGCATGCCGATGACGTCGAACCCGCGGCCACGCGCGTTGGCCTGCATCCAGCGGGCGAGCGCGGTGCCGATCCCGCGGCCGCCGTACGACGGATGCACGGCGGCGTCGCCGCGCCCCGCCAGCCCGACCTCGGCGTAGGCCACCATCGTGTCTCCGTCGAAGACCCCGACCGTGCTCGCCCCGACGTCGAAGCTCGGCCGCTGCCAGTCGCCGACGATGTCGGCCTCCTCGATCTCGACGCGGCCGAGGTCGTGCTGCTGCTGCGCGGCCATCACCTCGAACACCGCGGTGGCGTCGCCCGGGGCGAGCGCGCGGGCGCTGAGCCCATCGGGGAGGTCGGTCAGCGGCGTGGGCTCGGATGGCAGGGACACCCGGATATTCAAGGCGCTGCCCGGGCTGGTTGTCGCCCGAAATACGCCGGTGCCCCACCGTGGTGGCGGGTGGGGCACCGGTCTCATGACCTCGACGATTGGTCACAAACGACAGCTGTGACCCGGGTTTTCACGCCGATTGGTCCAAATCGGCAGAGGAAGACCGGGGAGGTCAGCCCTGCTGCTGGATCGCGGAGATGTCGAACTCGAGCTTGATCTTCTCCGACACCAGCACGCCGCCGGTCTCGAGCGCGGCGTTCCAGCTGAGACCCCAGTCCTTGCGGTTGACCGTGGTCAGGCCCTCGAAGCCGAGGCGCACGTTGCCGAACGGGTCACGAGCGGAGCCGGTGGGCTCGAACTCGATGGTGACGGACTTGGCGACGTCCTTGATCTTCAGGTCGCCGGTGATCGTCCAGGTCTCGCCGTCGAAGGCGACCTCGGTGGAGGTGAAGGTGATCTCCGGGTAGGTCGCGGCGTCGAAGAAGTCGGGGGAGGCGAGGTGGCCGTCGCGGTCGGCGACGCCGGTGTCCACGCTCCCGACCTGGATGGTCAGCTGGACCGACGAGGCGGCCGGGTTGGCGGTGTCGATGTGGGCGGTGCCGGCGAACTCCTTGAACTGGCCGCGGACGGTGGTGACCATCGCGTGCCGGGCGGAGAAGCCGAGGCGGGAGTGCGAGGCGTCGATGGCGTAGTCGCCGGAGATGTCCTCGAGGAGGGTGGTGGGGGCGTCGAAGGCCTCGGCGGCCTCGGTGCGACGGCTGAAGATGCTCATGGGTCAGGCTCCTGTGTGATCGTCATGTAGTTGACTCTTCAACTAAGCCAACCGTGCCACACCCCTCGGCATTCCCCCAAATTCGTGCAGTGCACAAATATGAGGATGGGCGTTCGTTGACCCAGCCCCGACTCGATTGCAAGCGTTCGCAACTGGCCCGCCCCACCTCAGAGGCGGGCCTTCCTCCAGCCGAGCCCCACAAGGGCTCCGCACCTCGAGAAGGGTCTCCTGCCCATGAGAAGGAACTATCTCGGCGGTCTGGTCGCCACCGCGGTGGCCGTTGCCGGCCTCGCCGCCGTGGCGCCCTCCGCCACGGCGGCCGGGTCGTCCGCGTCCGCCCCGGATGCGCGGTCCAAGGCCGTGCAGACCGCCCGGCACCTGATCGACAGCCGCCTCCCGCAGCTCAAGATCGGGTCCCACGACGGGTTCGCGGCCCCCCGCGTGTTCGCCGGCGGCGCCGGACTGCACTACGTCGCCTATGAGCGGACCTACCGCGGTCTGCCCGTCATCGGCGGCGACTTCGTGGTCGTGACCGACAAGAGCGGCCACGTCGTGTCCACCTCGGTGGCCCAGCACCGCAAGACCTCGCTCACGTCCACGACCCCCAGGCTCTCCGCGGCACGCGCCAAGGCGATCGCTCGCGACCGTCTCGCCAAGGTCGACTCGGCCGGCGCGCCGCGCCTGGTGGTCTGGCAGGGCAAGCGCAGTGCCCTCGCCTGGGAGACCACGGTGGCCGGCACCCGGGCAGGGGAGGCCTCGCGGCAGTCGGTGTACGTCGACGCCCGCAGCGGTCGCGTCCTCGACTCCGTCGACCACGTCGTCCACGGCACCGGCAACGGCAACTGGGAGGGCAGTGTCACCATCCCGACCACGGGCTCCGGCTCGTCCTTCTCGATGACCAACAGCAACGCCACCACTCTCAAGTGCCAGGACGCCGCAACCAACACCACGTTCACCGGCACCGACGATGCATGGGGCAACGGCGTCGCGACCAACAAGGAGACCGGCTGCGTCGACGCGTTCTATGCCGCCGAGCAGGAGCGCCAGATGCTCTCCAGCTGGCTGGGCCGCAACGGCATGAACGGCTCCGGCGGCTGGGTGCCGATCCGGGTCGGCCTCAACGACGTCAACGCCTACTACGACGGCACCCAGGTGCAGATCGGCCACCGGCAGGGCACCAACGAGTGGATCGGCGCCACGGACGTGGTCGCCCACGAGTTCGGCCACGGCGTGGACGACCTCACCCCCGGAGGCATCTCGGGCAACGGCACGCAGGAGTTCGTGGCCGACACCTTCGGCACGGCGACGGAGTTCTATGCCAACAACCCCGCCGACCCGGGCGACTACACGATCGGCGAGGAGGTCAACCTGGTCGGCAGCGGCCCGATCCGCGACATGTCCAACCCGGGCAACGTCGGTGACCCGAGCTGCTACTCCAGCAGCATCCCGACCGCCGAGGTGCACGCGGCGGCCGGTCCCGGTGACCACTGGTACTACCTGCTGGCCAACGGCGGCACCTCGAAGTGCAACGGCCAGAGCGTGACCGGCCTGGGCATCCAGAAGGCCCAGAAGATCATGTACAACGCGATGCTGATGAAGACGTCCAGCTCGTCCTACCTCAAGTACCGCACCTGGACCCTCACCGCGGCCAAGAGCCTCGACGCGACCTGTGGCCAGTTCAACGCGGTCAAGGCGGCATGGAACGCCGTCAACGTCCCGGCCCAGACCGCCGACCCGACCTGCACGACGGGCGGCACCAACACGGTCTCGGTCACCAACCCGGGCGCCCAGAGCGGCACGGTCGGCGCGGCCAAGAGCCTGCAGATCGTGGCGTCGGACTCCTCGGCCACGGCCACGCTGTCCTACGCCGCGACCGGTCTGCCGACCGGCCTGTCGATCAACGCCTCCAGCGGTCTGATCTCGGGCACGCCGACCACCGCGGGCACGTTCAGCTCCACGGTCACGGTCACCGACAACACGGGCGCCACCGGCTCGACGAGCTTCACCTGGACGATCAGCGGCACGGGCGGGGGCACCTGCACGGCCGGCCAGAAGCTCGGCAACCCGGGCTTCGAGACCGGTTCGGCGGCTCCGTGGACCGCGTCCGCGGGCGTCATCGACAGCTCTACGGGTGAGGCCGCACACAGCGGCAGCTGGAAGGCGTGGCTGAACGGCTACGGCTCGACCCACACTGACTCGCTGTCGCAGTCGGTCACCATCCCCGCGGGCTGCGCGGCGACGCTGACCTTCTGGCTGCACATCGACTCCTCGGAGACGACGACGGCGACGGCCTACGACAAGCTGACGGTCAAGGCCGGGACGACGACCCTCGCGACCTACTCCAACCTCAACAAGGCCACGGGGTTCTCGCAGAAGTCGTTCAACCTGTCCTCGTTCGCCGGCCAGACGGTCACCATCAGCTTCAGCGGTGTCGAGGACTCCTCGCTGCAGACGAGCTTCGTCGTGGACGACACGGCGCTGAACGTGAGCTGACGGCTTAGCCCCACCAGCCCCATCCAGACGGGCCCCGGCACCGGAACCCACCGGTGGACCGGGGCCCGTTCGGGTCTCCGGACGCCCGCGCCGCGCGCGCCGCCGTACTCCCGATTTGCATGACCATGCATTGGGATGCATGATTCTCCCATGTCCAAGGTCCTCACCTCCCTGCCCGTCGGCGAGCGCGTCGGCATCGCCTTCTCCGGAGGCCTCGACACCTCCGTGGCGGTGGCGTGGATGCGCGAGAAGGGCGCGATCCCGTGCACCTACACCGCGGACATCGGCCAGTACGACGAGCCCGACATCGACTCGGTGCCGGACCGGGCGCTGCAGTACGGCGCGGAGCTGTCGCGCGCGGTCGACTGCAGGTCGGCGCTGGTCGAGGAGGGGCTCGCCGCGATGGCGTGCGGGGCGTTCCACATCCGGTCGGGCGGACGCGCCTACTTCAACACCACCCCGCTCGGCCGCGCCGTGACCGGCACGCTGCTGGTGCGGGCCATGCACGAGGACAACGTCGACATCTGGGGCGACGGCTCGACGTTCAAGGGCAACGACATCGAGCGCTTCTACCGCTACGGGCTGCTCGCCAACCCCGAGCTGCGGATCTACAAGCCGTGGCTCGACGCCGACTTCGTCGACGAGCTGGGGGGCCGCAACGAGATGAGCCAGTGGCTCACCGAGCGGGACCTGCCCTACCGCGACGCCAAGGAGAAGGCCTACTCCACCGACGCCAACATCTGGGGCGCCACCCACGAGGCCAAGACCCTCGAGCACCTCGACGTGTCGCTGGAGACGGTCGAGCCGATCATGGGCGTGAAGTTCTGGGACCCCTCCGTCGCGATCGAGCCCGAGGAGGTCACCGTCGCGTTCGAGGCCGGGAGGCCGGTGGCGATCAACGGCGTCCGCTTCGACGACCCGGTGGCGCTGGTGCGCGAGGCCAACGCGATCGGCGGCCGGCACGGGCTCGGGATGTCCGACCAGATCGAGAACCGCATCATCGAGGCCAAGTCGCGCGGGATCTACGAGGCCCCCGGCATGGCGCTGCTGTGGGCGACGTACGAGCGCCTCCTCAACGCCATCCACAACGAGGACACGCTCACCAACTACTTCGCCGACGGACGCAAGCTCGGCCGGATGCTCTATGAGGGTCGCTGGCTCGACCCGCAGGCGCTGATGCTGCGCGAGTCGGTCATCCGCTGGATCGCCTCGGTGGTGACCGGCGAGGTCACGCTGCGGCTGCGACGGGGCGAGGACTACTCGATCCTGGCGACGTCGGGGCCGAACCTGTCCTACCACCCCGACAAGCTGTCGATGGAGCGCACCGAGGGCGCGGCCTTCGGCCCCACCGACCGGATCGGCCAGCTGACGATGCGCAACCTCGACATCGCCGACTCGCGGGCGCTGCTCGAGATGTATGCCTCCCAGCCGCAGGACCAGGGTCACGTGCTCGTCGAGCACGGCACCCTCTTCGGCGCCCTTCCCGCCGGCGGTGCCGACCGGATCACCGCCAACCCCGGCGTCGCCGACGAGCCCTCCGAGGACCTGGTCGACTCCGCGGCGATGGAGTTCGGCGCCGACTGAGCCCCCGGGGTTGACGGTTCACCATGGGATGCAGGTGAATTCGCACTTCCCATGGCGTGCATCCCATGGGAAGCGACAACTCGTCTGCATCCCATGGTGAACCGTCACCACCATCGAGGAGCCGGCGGCCGCCGACGTCATCGAAGACCCAGCTTGCGCCGGACGCGCTCTGCGGTCAGTCGAGGCCTTGCGTAGTCGACCCACACCAGACGGATGGCGCGGAAGTCGGTGATCTCCCGGACGAGGTCCTCGCGCTCCTTCTCCGCGAAGACCACTTCCTCGATCCTCTGGCCGGGCTTGAGGAGGCGCCCGTACTTGACCTTGCCGTCGAACTCACCGAAGGCTCGGTGATCGGGCCAACCCCAGTCCGTGGCTGCCACGATTCGCCCGTTCGCGTCCATGACCTCGAACTGGCAGGTGGGTCGGGGAAGACCCTCCCGCCAGAAGAGCCATCTGCCACGGGACTCACCCACACTCTGCGAGCCCCCGTCGCCATCCTGGCTGGGATGAGCAGGTGCTGCGTATGTGGCCAAGGGTTCATCGCGTCGAGCTGGCTCATGAGCTTGTCGGTCTCCCGTCGAACATGAAGGAACGATCCAAGTGCACCAGCGCAGACTCGGCGTCGCCGAGGGACGACGCCTCGATCACCGCCCGCGCGGGGATCGTGGCGAGCCTCCTTCCACGTCGACGACGTCGTCGTCGTTGGGTCTTGGTGATGCACGATGCCGGCCTCGGCGCGGCTCGCTGCACCGCCATCGAGCCTCGTCACGTGAACGTTGGTCGAGGGACGCCCCAGGTGGGGAGGTCGTGTGCCACGACGGCGGAAACGTGGCTCAGGAGCCACCGCCGGGGAACCCGTGCAGCGCCATGACACCGCATGAGGTACTGCCCCTCGCGGTCCAACCCGCGCCACAGCTGGGCGTCCACGTAGTAGCCGCGCTTCACGCGGAGGATGAGCGCATCTGCCGCACGGCCAGCGCCAGGGCGCGATCGTCCCAACCTTCGTCCAAGGCCTCGGCGCGAGTGAAGAACACGCGCGGCCCGGCTTGAACCAGAAGAGCTCATCCACCAGCGTGACGGTCGGCGATCCTCTGCGCCCGCGAGCATCTGGAAGCCCTGTGGAAAGGGGTCGAGCGCCTGGGGATGTTTGTGCGGCAATCGAATGACCCCGGGTCACCATGGGATGCAGGTGAGTTCGCACTTCCACGGTGTGCACGCCATGCAAAGCGCCAATGGTCACCACGTTTACATGGTGAACCGACAACCCCCGGGTCACTTGCGGATCGAGGCCCGCCCGCGGTCGCCGTACTTCTCCACGGCGTCGTTGATCTTGCGCACCATCTTGCCGGCGGCGCGGTCGAGACCGGCACCGAGCGGCTCGCGCTTGCTCGAGGCGACGAGCATGGGCAGGTGGGGGACCTGGACCTCGAGGGTGGTCTTCATGCCGGGCTGGTCGCGGTCCTTGACGCGCAGCCAGATGTCGACCGAGGAGGCCGGCCACGACGAGAGTCGGGAGAAGAGGCTGCCGAGGTTGGCCTCGAGCATCGGCAGGTCGTCCTGGTGCACGCCGCCACCCAGGTTGATGCGCTCGACCAGAGGGTGTTGACCGGACATCGGCGCTCCTCGAGGGTTGTCAGGAATTCAAGCACTGGTGTAGCACTCTGCCAGCAGCATTCGGAACCCGGGTCGAGAGGGGCGTGACGCTGTGCACGGAATCACCGTCCCGACCCCCGCGCGAGGGAGCATGATGAGGTCATGAGTGGAGGAGAGGAATACGGCGACTACAGCGTCGACGACGAGACCCAGCTGCAGCCTGAGGACACCCTCGACTTCCACGGGGTCGACGATGTCCTCGACGAGGGTTTCGTGACGCGCGAGGGCTGGTCCCCCGCCCAGGGCTTCGGCAACACCGCGGCCGAGGAGCACCAGGGCGAGAGCCTCGAGCAGCGCCTCGCCCAGGAGATGCCCGAGGTCGGGTACGGCGACGACGACTGGTCCGACGACGAGCTCGACGACGACGAGGTGGGCGACGCCCGCAGCGGACGGCTCGTGGCCTCCGACGACAGTGACGACCGGTTCGTGCAGGACGTGGGCATCGACGGTGCCGGCGCCAGTGCCGAGGAGGCCGCCATGCACGTCATCGACGAGCGCTGACCCCGCACCCGCGTGCGCACGTTCGTGGGTCTGGAGGACTCGGCCAAGCGGCGAACCCTCCACCGCGACGACCCCTCGGCCGCCAGCCTGCGGCGCATCAAGGTGGCCATGGCCGGACTGGTCGTGGTCATCGGCTTCGGGACGGCGGGCTACCTCTTCCTCCCCGTCGAGGCGGGACGTCATCAGTTCGGCCCGCTGGACGCGCTCTACCAGACGGTCACGACCGTGGCGACGGTCGGCTTCCGTGAGGTCCACCCCCTCAACCACCAGGGGCAGATCTTCACGATGCTGCTCATCATCCTGGGCGCGGGCACCGTGCTCTACAACCTCGGTCTCCTCGTCGAGGCCGTGACCGAGGGCAAGCTGCGCCAACACCTGGAGAGACGACGCATGGACAAGACCATCGGCGACATGCGCGACCACGTGATCATCTGCGGCTTCGGCCGGGTCGGGAAGGCGGCGGCCGAGCACCTCGTCGCGACCGGCAACCAGGTCGTGGTCATCGACCGCGACCCGATCCGTCTCGCCGAGCACGACGAGATCCCGCACCTCATCGGCGAGGCCACCGGCGACGACATCCTGCGAGCCGCCGGCATCGAGCGGGCGCGGGCGCTGGTCGCCTCCCTCGACACCGATGCCGAGACGGTCTATCTCGTCCTCTCGGCCCGCGCCCTCGCCTCCGACCTCGTCATCGTCGCGCGGGCCAGGACCGCCGACTCCAAGGAGAAGCTCGTCCTCGCCGGCGCCACCCGGGCGGTCAACCCCCAGATGATCGGCGGGCGCCGGCTCGCCGCGTTCGCGCTCCACCCCGACGTGGCGGAGTTCCTCGACGTCGTCGTCCACGACGAGGAACTCGACTTCCGGATCCAGCAGGTCCGCGTCGCCGCCGACTCCGGGCTGGCGGGCCGCAGCCTGGCCGAGATCGACATCCAGGGCTGCACCGGCGTCCAGGTGCTGGCCATGCGGGCCTCCGGCACCAAGACCTTCACCTTCAACCCGGCGGGCGCCTCGGAGGTGCTCCCCAACTGCGTGCTCATCGGCTTCGGCACCTTGGAGGGCATCGAGAACCTCCAGACGCTCGCGCAGGGCTGAGTGGCGTTACCCTTCGCCCATGAGCGTCGACCAGGTCCGGGTGCCGATCCCGGCGTCGGACCAGACCTGGCTCCACATGGACCGGCCCAACAACCTCATGCACGTCCACTCGCTGATGTGGTTCGGCCCCGAGCCGCCCGCGTGGGACGAGGTCCTCGCGCTGGTCCAGCGCGCCATCGTCGACAAGTTCCCGGTCTTCCACCGCGTCCCCGTCGACGACGGCTCGTGGTTCTGGGAGGACGACCCGCACTTCGACCTGACCCATCACGTGCGCCAGACGACGCTGCCGGCCGGCACCGACGTCGAGGGCCTCCGCGACTACATCGGACGCCGCTTCTCCGACCCGTTCGAGCACGGCCGTCCGATGTGGACGATGGAGCTCATCCCCGACGTCTCCGGGCTCGCCGACGAGCCGCGCACCGTCATCTTCAGCCGGTTCCACCACTCCCTGGCCGACGGCATCCGGCTGGTGCAGCTCCTCCTGAGCCTGTGCGAGACCACCCACGCCGCGGCGCTGCCGCCGGCCGTCGGGCGAGCACCCGGCGGCGGCCCGGTCGCGGCCGGCCTCGACGTCGTACGCCGGGGCGCCTCCGACGCCTGGGACCTCGCCCGCGGCACCGTCGCCGGCGCGCTGAGCCTCCCCGGCAAGGTGACCCGGCTGGGTCCGGCAGCCCTCGAGCACGGCTGGGACCTGCTCGTCCACCCGGGGCACCTCATCGACGCCGTCTCGGCGCTCACCTCCGAGCGCAACCAGTCGGCCAACACCGTCGCCGAGGTGACCCGGATCCTCGCCGCCGGCCGCAGCGTGCGCACGTCGTGGAGCGGCACGCCCGGCATCGACAAGCAGGTCGCGTGGGTCACCGGGCTCGAGCTGACCCGGATCCGCGCGACGGGCAAGAAGTACGGCGGCACCGTCAACGACATCCTGCTCGCCGTCATCTCGCGGGCGATGACGCGCTACCTCCAGGAGCAGCGCGCCCCCGTCGAGGAGATCGCCTGGCTCGTCCCGGTCTCGCTCTCGCCCTTCGACGCGGACCTGCCTCCCGAGCTCGGCAACCACTTCTCGCTGATCTTCCTGCCGATGCCGCTCGGCGTGCGCAACCCGCAGCAGCTGGTCGACCAGATCCGCGGCCACATGACCCGGATCAAGGAGAGCGCCGAGCCGGTGGTCACCTTCGGCATCCAGTGGGTGCTCGCCGAGTCGCCCAAGGCGGTCGCGGTCGCGCTGACCAACCTGTTCGCCAACAAGGCGGTCGGCGTCCTCACCAACGTGCCCGGCCCGCGCGTCCCGATGACGTTCGCCGGCGCCCCGTTGGCCGGCATGATCGGCTGGGCGCCCTGCAGCGGCGACGAGCCGATGAGCCTGTCGATCTTCAGCTACAACGGCGAGGTCACCCTCGCGGTGGCCGCCGACGCGGCGCTGGTGCCCGACCCGCAGCGCATCGCCGACCTGATCTCCGAGGAGTTCGAGGACTTCACGGTCCGCTGAGCGTGCGCCGTACGACGGCCGCCCCCGCTCGTCAGCGCCGCTCCTCGGCGACGCTGTTGCCGCCGTCCACGACCAGGCACTGGCCCGTGACATAGGAGGCCCCGGGCGACGCCAGGAACGCGATGGCCGACGCGACCTCCGACGGGAGCCCGCTGCGCCCGACCGGCGCGAGCCCGCCCTGCACCACCTCGCTCGCGGTCTGCGACGCCGTCCCGACCCAACCGGGGGCGACCGCGTTGACGCAGATCCCCTTCCCGGCGAGGTCCACCGCGAGCGCGCGGGTCAGCCCGACGAGCCCGGCCTTGGCGGCGGCGTAGCCCGGGTTGGCCTGCATGGCCATCACCGGCCCGGTGACACTCGCGACCATGACGATCCGGCCGCCCGCCCCCATCAGGGGCAGCGCGGCCCGCGTGACCAGGTAGGCCGTGTCGAGGTTGCGCGCCACGATGGTGCGCCACGACTCCGGGTCGATGTGCTCGAGCGAGCCGTCGTCCTCGGTGGCCCGGCCCACCGTGGTCATGCCGGCGTTGTTGACGAGGACGTCGACGCGTCCGTGCTGGTCGCGCACCTGCGCCAGCGCCGTGTCGACCGCCGCGGGGTCGGTGAGGTCGGCCACCAGGCTGAGCGGCGCCTCGTCGGGCTCGCGCCCGAGCGCGGTCGCCAGCTCGATCGCGCGGATGTGGATCCGCTCGGTGGTGGCCGCCACGACGACGTCGGCTCCCAGCTCCGCCAGGAGCCGCGCCGTCGCGAAGCCGATCCCCGACGCGCTGCCCGCGCCGGTCACCAGGGCGACCTTCCCGGACAGGTCGAAGGGCCCGTTCATCGCCTCGTTCGGAGCGACGTCAGTGGGCGTCGCGCGGCGTCACGTTGCGCGCGACGTCCTCCGGCATCGGCTCGTAGTGGGCGAAGCTGCGCGTGAACGTGCCCGCGCCGTGGGTCGCCGACCTGAGGTCGATGGAGTAGCGGACCAGCTCGGTCTGCGGCACCTCGGCCCGCACCACCGTGCGGTCGTCGCCGACCTTGTCGGTGCCGAGCAGCCGGCCCCGACGCGAGGACAGGTCCGACATCACGCCGCCGATCATGTCGTCGGGGATGACGACGGTGACCAGGTCGTAGGGCTCGAGCATGGTGACCACCGTCGCGGCGGCCGCCTCCTTGAGGCCGAGGCCGCCGGCCATCTGGAAGGCCATGTCGGAGGAGTCCACCGCGTGCGCCTTGCCGTCGGTCAGTGTGATCCGCAGGTCGACCATCGGGTAGCCCGCGCGCACCCCCTTCTCCATCTGGGCGCGGACGCCCTTCTCGACCGAGGGGATGAACTGACGGGGTACGGAGCCGCCCACGACCTTGTCGACGAACTCGAACCCGCCGCCCTGGGGCAGCGGCTCGACCTCGATGTCGCACACGGCGTACTGACCGTGGCCGCCGGACTGCTTGACGTGCCGGCCCTTGCCCTTGGCGGCACCCGAGAACGTCTCGCGCAGCGACACCAGGAACTCGGTCTGGTCGACGTTGACCTGGAAGCGCGTCGCCAGCCGCTCGAGGACCACGTCGGCGTGGGCCTCGCCCATGCACCACAGCACGAGCTGGTGGGTCTCGGCGTTGTTCTCGATGCGGATGCTCGGGTCCTCGGCCGCGATGCGGGCCAGCGCCGTCGACATCTTGTCCTCGTCGGCCTTGGACCGGGCCACGATGGCGATCGGCAGCAGCGGCTCGGGCATCGTCCACGGCCGCAGCACCCGCGGGTCGTCGGTCGACGACAGCGTGTCGCCGGTCTCGGCACGCGACAGCCGGCCGATGGCGCACAGGTCGCCGGCCACCACCTTGGCGGTCGGGACCTGGGTCTTGCCGAAGGCGTAGGACAGCGCGCCGATCTTCTCGTCCTCGTCGTGGTCCTCGTGCCCGGCGCCCTCGCCGAAGAACGAGCTGAAGTGACCGGAGACGTGCACGGTCTGGTCGGGCACCAGGGTGCCGGAGAAGACGCGCACCAGGCTGAGACGCCCGACGTAGGGGTCGCTCGTCGTCTTGACGATCTCGGCCACGAGCGGGCCGTCGGGGTCGCAGCTGATCGCGGGGGCCTCGCCGCCCGCCGGGGTGAACACGTCGGGCACGACGTGCTCGGGCGGCGACGGGAAGGCGCGGGTCGCGAGGTCGAGCAGCTCGGAGCAGCCCACACCGGTCACCGAGCAGACGGGGACGACCGGGTGGAACGACGCCTTGGCGACGGCCTTCTCGAGGTCGGCGACCAGCACGTCCTCGGCGATCTCCTCGCCGCCGAGGTAGCGGTCCATGAGCGTCTCGTCCTCGGACTCCTCGATCACGGCCTCGATGAGGGAGCCGCGCATCTCGTCGTCGGCGTGCTCGCTGGGGGAGAGCAGGCCCGCCAGCGCGGTGACCTCCTCGCCGCTGCGCACCGGGACATAGAGGGGCATCACCTTCTCGCCGAAGGCGGCCTGGGCCTGCTCGAGCACGCCGTCGTAGTCGGCGCGGGCCTGGTCGAGCTTGGTGATGACGACCGCGCGCGGCATGCCGACCTCGGCGCACTCGCGCCAGAGGGCCTGGGTGCCGGCGTCGACGCCGTCGTTGGCGGCGATGACGAACAGGGCACAGTCGGCGGCGCGCAGTCCGGCCCGGAGCTCACCGATGAAGTCGGCGTATCCGGGGGTGTCGATGAGGTTCACCTTGATGCCGTGGTGCACCAAGGGCGCCAGGGCGAGCGACATGGAGCGCTGGTGGGAGTGCTCGGAGTCTTCGAAGTCGCAGACGGTGGAGCCGTCGCGGACCGTTCCGGCGCGGGGGATCGCCCCGCTGGAGGCGAGCAGGGTCTCGACCAAGGTGGTCTTTCCCGAGCCCCCGGGTCCGATCAGCACCACGTTGCGGATCATGTCGGGGCTGCTCGCCTCGAGATCTTGGCCGGCTGTTCTACGGTCCTTCACCTTGTCTGCCATGGGTCCCAAACAACTCCAGATCGGGCCGGATGACAAGAGGCAACACCCGATTGCTGGATCACACCTGGACCAGTGGCCGGAGGACGGGTCCGATTCGTCCACGACCCGACGTGGTGAGGCGTCCTAACCTGCCTGTCATGAGCAACGAGCGAAGCAACGCAATGTCGATCGTGGTGTCCGACATGGGCCACGCCCTGGAGTTCTGGCGGGCGTGCGGCCTCGAGGTGCCCGACACCCCGGACGCCCCCCACGTCGACGTGCAGGTGGGTGGCGGGTTCCGGATGATGCTCGACACCGAGGACACCGTCCGGTCCTTCGACCCCGGCTGGGCTCGGCCGTCCGGGGGCCACCGGGTCGCGGTCGCCCTCGAGTGCGACGACCCGGCCGCGGTCGACGCGACGTACGCGCGGGTCCTCGACGCCGGCTTCGACGGCCACCTCGAGCCGTTCGACGCCTTCTGGGGCCAGCGCTATGCCGTGGTGCACGACCCCGACGGCACGCCGGTCGACCTCTTCGCCGCGCTGCCTGGCTGACGGCGCGGGCCGACCCGCGCGAGCCGTTGCCGCTGCCAGGATGGAGCCATCGCGCGGGGCTTCCGCTCGCGCCGGTCCTCAGGGGGAAGCAGTGCCGACGATCATCTGTCACGAGTGCCTCAAGCCGTGGATGGACACCAAGCACCGGGTCTGCCCGTTCTGCGGGGCGGAGCCCCTCGCCGAGGGCGACCCGCGTCGAGAGGCGGCGATCACGGCTGCCGCCAGCGGCCGTCGCGATGACGGCGGCACCGTCATCACCCGCGAGCAGGCGGCCCGGATCATCACGCTGCTGGAGCAGCAGACCGGCGGCCGGATCCCGGTGAGGGAGAAGGCCACCCAGGCCCACGAGGTGCTGGCCCTGATGGCGTCGGTGACGCTGGGGCTCGGGCTGCTGGTGGCGGTGGTCGGCTTCTTCTCGATGTTCCCGGAGCACTTCGTCTCGGCCGTGATCACCCTCGCGTCCTCCCTCGCCGGGACGACGATCGGGTGGGGGCTGCTGACGGCGGCCTCCGTCGTCACGGGCTACGTCGCGAACCGTTCCTAGCGACCCGTCTCGTCCCCGCGCCGCCTGGTGGGTCTCAGCGGCGGGTGGACGTCGTACCCGAGCTGGTGAGCCGGCGCAGCTCGCGATGCAGGTGGGGCTGGTCGGAGAAGCCGTGCCGCGTCGCGGTCTCGGCGGCCGGCAGGCCAAGGCGGAGATCTCGTTGGGCGGCCACCAGGCGGAGCACGCGCTGGAGGACCTTGGGGCCGTAGCCGAAGCGCTCGACACTGCGGCGGTGCAGCTGCCGCCCGGTGACGCCGACCGCGTCGGCCGTCTGGGCGACGGTGTGGCCGGTGGCGAGCCGGTGGGCGACGGCGGGGACCCAGCCGGGGATGGGCTCTGACGCCCTCAGCCCTTGTGCCACGAGCTCCTCGAGGATGGCGGCCGGGTCGTCGGCGGAGGCGAGCCGCTCCGACCAGGCGTCCACGACGGGCCGGGGCCACAGGTCTCGCAGCGGGACGCGGAGGTCGGCCAGCGGGTGGGCCGGGAGGCCCAGCAGGCTCGGCGCCACGCCCGGGTCGAGCCGGACCGCCGACCAGCTCCTCGGGGTGGCGCTGCTGCCCACGACCGGGCCGGTGTCGGGCCCCGCGACGAGCAGGGTGTCGCCGTCCCAGATGAGGTCCATGCAGCCGTCCGGCGTCACCACGAACCGGCCCGCTTCCCCCGCCCGGGTCCACACGACCCCCGGCAGCAGCGACGAGCACCGCTCCGCGTAGGACCCTGCTGTCATCGGTCCAGCATGCCAGTGGGGGTGGGGTCTGGGCCTTGTCGGTTTCCCCGGCCAGCCGGGGAAACTGTCACTGAGCGGCCGAAACTTCGCCCACCAAGCGACAGCTTCGGTCGAGCGGTGTGGCGCGAGGGGTTGAAGGGGTACGGCGAGCAGCCCCGCGGGGCGCCGATCGCTTGTCATCGGCCGCGGGGTCGCCCGACCCCCTCGATTGGACGCAAACCGCAGGTTCGGGGCCGTTTCTCACGCGGATTGGGGCCAAACCGCATGACCAGCCGGGACCGGCAGCCGGTCTCACCCCGGTGGAGGGATCAGGGCAGCTCGGGGGACCACGGCCCCGGCTCGGTGGCCGGGTCGAACGGCGTGAGCACGCCGGTGCGGGCGACGACGACGGGGTGGTTGACGGAGGACGAGCCGTTGTTGGTGATGGTCAGCGAGCCGATCTGGACCGGGGGACCGTTGAAGTACTTCTCGACGGGGATCCGGTTGCCCGCCATCTGCCAGAGCCGGTCGGAGTCGTCCTGGGTGCGGTTCCACGAGAACAGCCGCATCGACAGCTCGCCCGCGGAGAAGTCGGCGACCACGAACGACGTGCCGCCGCGCGAGGTCGCGGTGCCGCCGTACCCCACGTTGCCGCCGTGGCTCACCTGCGCGATGCCGTCGCGGACGATCGCGGTGCTCGCGTGCACCTCGCCGCTGAAGTAGACGTCCACGCCGTACTTCTCGAACAGCGCCCACAGCGCGGAGTGGGAGCCGTGGCGATACATCAGGCCCGACGAGGGCCCACGGCGCACCGGGCCCAGCACGGGCACGTGCCCCTGGACCATGATCCAGTCGACGCCGTCGGCCTGCGCCTTCGCGAGCACGCCCTTGAGCCAGGCCAGCTGCGCGGGCCCCACCTCGGCCACGACGTTGTTCTTGGTCGAGCGGAAGACGTCGAGCATCACCAGCTGGACCTCGGGGTCCGGGCGGACGGCGTACGACGTGAGCTCCCACGGGCTGCCGACCGGTCGCGAGGCGAACCGTGCCGACCCGTCGGGGTTGGTGGTGAGGTATTTCGCGAAGAGCGACCGGTAGAGGCCGGCGTCGCGGCGCTTCTGGTCGAAGAGCCTGCTGCCCTTCCAGGGGTTGTCACCCAGGTCGTGGTCGCCGATGCCGGGGAAGACCTGGAGGTCGGCGTCGGTGAACCGCTGGACCCAGGCGGTGTAGTAGGTCGTCGCGGCCAGCGCGATGGTCTGGCGGCGGTGCGCCGGGGTGTCGACGGGCCCGAACATCCGCAGCCGGTCGGGGTCTTTGATCCACCGGCCGTTGACCAGGTCGCCGATCACCGAGACCGCATCGGGGTGGAACGCGGCCCAGTCGGCCAGGATCTTGTCGAGCGCGGTCTCGTAGACCGGGTTCCAGGAGTTCGGCATCCCGGGCTCCCAGTGGTCCCAGCGCGAGACCGAGAGGTCGGCGATGTCGGCGTTGAGGAAGTCGGGGCTCGACAGCAGCCGGTAGTAGGGCACGTCGGCGACCCCGGACACCTCGTGGACCAGGACCGTCCCCGCGTTGTCATAGGGACCGGCCTGGACGGCGATCTGCGGCGCGGCGGGGCCGACGGTCAGCTCGATCGAGGCCGTCGCCTCCTGGTCGGCGGGCACCGGGCCCAGGTCGCAGCGTGCGCGGAGGCCGTCGGCGGCCAGCGACGAGGTGTGGCCGCCCCCGGTGAGGCAGGCCGCCGGCAGCGACGCCGCGGTGGCCCCCGCGAGCTGGAGGTCGACGACCACGCCGGTGGTCGACCGCCCGACGGTCCGGTAGGTGAGCTCGACCGTCGCGGGGTCGCCCGGGCCCAGGTGGGCCGGCGTGCCGCTCGCCCAGGCGAGGGTCAGCCCGCTCCCCGGCGAGTCGGCCGAGGCTCCCGGCAGCGTCGGGGACGCGGCGAGCAGGAGCGCGGCTGTCAGCAGCGCCCCCAGACCGGCCCGAGCGTGGAAGGAGATGTCGGCTCCCAGACGATGGATGGAAGGTGTCGGCAGCGCATGAGTCCCCGTCGCGCCGCACCTCCAGGGTACCCGCGGGCGCCTCGCCGCGAGGAAACTCCGAGCCCCGCGTGCTGGCCTCGGGGCGCCCCCGGCGACGGCCCGGAAAAGCCGGAACCCCTCGCTGCATGGGGTCAGCGAGGGGTCCGGAACCTGGGTGCCGTGGGTGTCCACGACAAGTACCAACTATGGTAACCACGAGTCCGGGGTTTGGCCGAAAACCCTGGACAATTTGCGCATCTGGAAGGGATTGCACGGATGAGTGCTCTAGACCTGCTGGCGCCGGACCGACGCGCGCTGTTCATCGGAGGCGAGTGGCGTGAGGGGGCCGCCGGCAAGCGGTTCCCGGTCAAGGACCCGGCCGACGGCTCCACCATCACCGAGGTGGCCGACGGCGACCCCGAGGACGCGCTCGCCGCGCTCGACGCCGCCGTGGCCGTGCAGCGCGACTGGGCGGCCACCGCCCCGCGCGAGCGCGGCGAGATCCTGCGCCGCGCGTTCGAGATGCTGACCGCGCGCGCCGACGACTTCGCCGAGCTGATGAGCCTCGAGATGGGCAAGCCCATCGCCGAGGCGCGCGGTGAGCTGACCTACGGCGCCGAGTTCTTCCGCTGGTTCAGCGAGGAGGCCGTCCGCATCCACGGGCGCTGGATGCAGGCCCCGGGCGGCGGCAGCCGCCTGCTGACGGTCCGCAAGCCGGTCGGCCCCTGCCTGTTCCTGCTGCCGTGGAACTTCCCGCTGGCGATGGGCACCCGCAAGATCGGCCCGGCCATCGCGGCCGGCTGCACGATGGTGGTCAAGCCCGCCGAGCTCACCCCCCTGACCACGCTGGCCCTGGCGGGCCTGCTCCAGGAGGCCGGGCTGCCCGACGGCGTCCTCAACGTCGTCACCACCCACCACTCCGCCCGGCTGTCCGAGGCCCTGATGGCCGACGAGCGGCTGCGCAAGGTGAGCTTCACCGGCTCCACCACCGTCGGCAAGGTGCTGGTGCGCCAGTCGGCCGACCAGCTCCAGCGGATGAGCATGGAGCTCGGCGGCAACGCGCCCTTCATCGTCTTCGAGGACGCCGACATCGACGCGGCCGTCGACGGCGCCATGATCGCCAAGATGCGCAACATGGGCGAGGCCTGCACGGCCGCCAACCGGTTCCTCGTCCACGAGTCGGTGGCCGTCGAGTTCGGCGAGAAGCTCGCGGCCCGGATGGGCGCGCTCAAGGTCGGCCGTGGCCAGGAGCCCGGTGTCGACGTGGGTCCGCTCATCGACGACAAGGCCGTCGAGTCGGTGCGCCAGATGGTCAACGCCGCCGTGGTCGAGGGCGCCCGGATCGTCATCGGCGGGCAGCCCGTCGAGGGCCCAGGCAGCTTCTTCCAGCCGACCGTCCTGCTCGACGTGCCCTCCGACGCCGAGATCAACCTCCAGGAGATCTTCGGCCCGGTCGCCCCGGTCACGACGTTCGTCACCGAGGAGGAGGCCGTCGAGCGCGCCAACCGCACGGAGTACGGCCTGGCGTCCTACGTCTACACCCGCGACCTGGCCCGCACGATCCGGGTCTCGGAGGCCCTGGAGTACGGCATGGTGGGCGTCAACACCGGCCTGGTCTCCAACCCGGCGGCCCCGTTCGGCGGCATGAAGCACTCCGGCTTCGGTCGCGAGGGCGGCTTCGAGGGCATCGAGGAGTACCTCGAGACGACCTACGTCAACCTGCCCCTCACCTGAGGTCACGCGTCGTACGGCGCCGCGCGCGGCGCCGTACGCTCCCCTCGTCCGGGTGAGGTCACCCTGACCGTTTGCTCGCCCCCGCTGGGGGAGGAGTGCCAGAGTTGACGGCATGGAAGCCATGAAGAGGCCGCCCGAGGGCAGCGCCGGCACGCCCACGACCGTCGTGCTGTTCGGGGCGACCGGCGACCTGGCCAAGCGCAAGCTGCTGCCGGGGCTGTTCCACCTCTCGCGCACCGGGCTGATCCCGGACCTGCGGATCGTCGGCACCTCGCTGGAGGACTACGACCGCGAGTCCTTCACGATCTTCGCCCGCAAGTCGCTCGACGACCACAGCCACGACGTGACCGACGAGCAGTGGGACGACTTCTCGGCCCGGCTCTCCTGGGCGCCCGGCGGCACCGCCGAGAACCTCAAGGCGAGCGTGCAGGAGGCCGAGCAGGAGAACCCCAACGGCTTCCTCCGCCTGCACTACCTCTCGGTGCCGCCCGCGGCCGCCATGGCCGTGGTCAAGACCCTCGGCGAGGCCGGGCTGGCCACGGACAGCCGGATCATCATGGAGAAGCCGTTCGGCACCGACCTGGCCTCCGCCAAGCGGCTCAACGACGCCGTCCACACGGTCTTCGACGAGAAGCAGATCTTCCGCATCGACCACTTCCTCGGCAAGGAGCCGGCGCTCAACATCTTGGCGTTCCGGTTCGCCAACGGCCTGTTCGAGCCGGTGTGGAACCGCAACATGATCGACCACGTCCAGATCGACGTGCCCGAGCGACTCGGGCTCGAGCAGCGGGCCTCCTTCTATGAGGCCACCGGCGCCTACCGCGACATGGTGGTGACGCACCTGTTCCAGATCATGGCGTTCACGGCGATGGAGGCGCCGACGTCGCTCGACCCGCTGGCCATCACCGAGGAGAAGAACAAGGTCTTCCGGTCGATGCTGCCGATCGCGCCGGAGAACGTCGTGCGCGGTCAGTACGACGGCTACCGCGAGGAGCCGGGCGTCGCCGAGGACTCCGAGACCGAGACCTTCATCGCCCTCAAGTGCTTCGTCGACAACTGGCGCTGGGCGGGCGTGCCGTTCTACCTCCGCACCGGGAAGCGGCTGGCCGAGGGGCAGCGGATCATCTCGATCGCGTTCAAGGAGCCGCCGAAGTCGATGTTCCCGGACGGCTCCGGCGTCGGCCAGAACGGCCCCGACCACCTCACCTTCGACCTCGCCGACCAGGGCAAGATGTCGCTCTCCTTCTATGGCAAGCGGCCGGGCCCGGGCTTCCGGATGGACAAGCTGTCGATGCAGTTCGCCATCGAGGAGACGGGCTGGGCGGGCTCGGTGCTCGAGGCCTACGAGCGGCTCATCCTCGACGCGGTCAAGGGCAACCACACCCTGTTCACCACCGCCGAGGGCGTCGAGCGGCTCTGGGAGGTCTCCCAGCCGCTCATCGACAGCCCGCCGCCGGTCCGTCGCTATGCCGTCGGGTCCTGGGGTCCCAACCAGATCCACCAGCTGATCGCGCCGCACGCCTGGCGGCTGCCCTTCGAGCGGGTCTGGCGCGAGCGGAAGTAGCCAACGCCACATGCGGCTCTTCGAGCACCTGGCCGATCAGTACGGCGAGTTCGCCGACGCCGCTCGGGGAGAGTCACCCTGCTTGGAAGAGTGGGCCCTGGGCGTCGTCGGTGACCTCGAGGTGCAGGAGTGGCTCCACGCCCTGCCGCCGGTGAAGCAGCAGCCCAACCTCGTCTTCGCGGCCGCTCGCTGGCACGGCGTGCCCGCGCCGGGACCCTATGCGGGGCTGCGGGCCGCGCTGCTCGAGGACTCCGGCGAGCTCCGCCGGACGATCCTGAGCCGCTCCACCCAGACCAACGAGGTCGGCCGGCTGGCGACGCTGCTGCCGGCCATCGACCTGCTCGCCCGCGACAGCGGGGAGCCGCTCGTGCTGCTGGAGGTCGGCGCGAGCGCGGGGCTCGCCCTGTTCGCAGACCGCTACTCCTACCGGTGGACGTCCTCGGCCGACGAGACGGTGCACGAGCTGGGCCCGGGTGACCCGCCGGTGCTGTCGTGCCGGGTCAACGGACCCGCGCCCCTCCCCGCGTCACTTCCCGTGGTCTCGTGGCGGGGCGGGATCGACCTCAACCCGCTCTCGGTCCGCGACCCCGACGCCACCGCGTGGCTGGAGAACCTGGTGTGGCCCGAGCAGGAGGAGCGCCGGCGCACGTTGCACGCGGCCATCGAGGTGGCGGCCGCCGAGCCGCCGTACCTCGTCCGGGGCGACCTGCTCGACGAGCTGCCGGAGCTGCTCGAGATCGCCGAGGGCTTCGGCCAGGTCGTGGTGTTCCACAGCGCGGTCATCGCCTACCTCCCGCCCGAGGAGAGACAGCGGTTCGGCGACCTGATGCGCGGGCTGGTGGCGTCCGGCGCGTGCCGCTGGGTGAGCAACGAGGGGCCGGGGGTGCTGCCCGACGTGACGGCCACCGGACCCTCGCTGCCGGCGGGCGACTATCGGTTCGTGCTCGGCCTGGACGGCCAGGCCGTCGGCTGGACGCACCCGCACGGTGCCTCGCTGACGTGGTGGTGAGCGGATGGCCACGCTGAGCGGTTGGTCGTCGCCTCACCCGTCACTGCGACTGCCCGACCCGCCGCCCCCTAGGCCGAGGCGCGCACCAGCGCCAGGGCCCGCTCGGCGGCGGGGAGCGCGAGCAGGCGGTCGGCGGGGACCAGGCCGACACGGGTGCGGCGGTCGAGCAGGTCGGAGGCGTCGACGGCGCCCTCGTGGGTGACCCCGAAGACGAGCTCGGCGAGCGTGGTGGGGATGCCGTCGGCGAGGGGGAAGAGCAGCTCGTCGTCGGTCAGCCCGGTCGCGGCGCGTGCGCTGTCGAGCACCAGGGCGGCCTCGGTGCCGAACCGGCGGACGAGCCGCGGGGGCGCCTCCAGGGTGGCCAGCTCGGCGCGGGTCGCGGCGCCGAGCAGGGGCAGCTGCCGGGTGACGCACGGTCCGGCCTCGGCCAACGAGGCCTGGGCGACGACCGCGTCGACGGCGTCCTCGGCCATCTGGCGGTAGGTCGTCAGCTTGCCGCCCACGATGGTCACCACCCCCGACTCGTCGGTGACGACCGCGTGCCGACGCGACAGGTCGGCCGTCGTGGTCGTGCCGTCGCCGGCGCTGGTGTCGAGCAGGGGCCGCAGGCCGGCATAGGCGCCGACGACGTCGTGGCGCCGCAGCGGCCGGTCGAACGCCGCCGCGACGACGTCGAGCAGGAAGCCGATCTCGGGCTCCGACGGCGTCGGGACGTCCTCGACCCGGTCGACCGGCTCGTCGGTCAGGCCGACATAGACGTGCCCGTCGGGCTGAGGGAGCACGAAGGCATAGCGGTTGGTCTCGCCCGGGACCGGCGTCGTGACCGCGACGCGGAGCCCGGGGAACGCGTCCTCGCGCAGCACCAGGTGCGTGCCGCGGCTGGGTCGGAGGCGGACGCCGGCCAGGTCGCCGGCCCACACGCCGGTGGCGTTGACGACCGCGCGAGCGGCGACCGTCCGCACCTCCCCGGTCAGCTCGTCGCGGAGCACCGCGGAGCTCCCGGTCGCGGACACGACCCGGACCCGGCTGCGCACGACGGCACCCCGGGAGGCGGCCGTGCGGGCCACCGTGAGCACCAGTCGCGCGTCGTCCTCGAGCTGGCCGTCCCAGGAGAGCAGGCCGCCGCGCAGGCCGGCGGCGCGCAGCCCGGGTGCCAGCCGCAGCGCCTCGACCGCCGTCACCCGCCGGGGCTTGGGCAGGGTCCCGACCGGCGTGTGCGCCGTACGGCGGAGCGCGTCGCCGGCCAGGAAGCCGGTCGCCGCGACGCCGGCCTGGAGCCCCGAGACACCGGGTGTCAGCGGCAGCAGCATCGGCAGCGCGTGGGTCAGATGGGGGGCGATGACGTCGAGGAGCAGGCCGCGCTCGACGGCGGACTCGTGGGCGACGCCGACCTGCATCTTGGCGAGGTAGCGCAGCCCGCCGTGCACCAGCTTGGAGGACCAGCGGGAGGTCCCGAAGGCCAGGTCGTGCGCGTCGACGGCCAGCACCGACAGCCCCCGCGACACGGCGTCGAGGGCCACGCCCGCGCCGGTGATCCCGAGACCGGCGACGACGACGTCGACCCGGTCGGGGACCTCGCGGAGGCCGGCGCCGAGCCGCGCGTCCGAGAAGGCGGCGGTCACGGCCGGAGCCCCCGCTCGAGCAGCAGGCGGAGCTCGCCGTCCAGCGCCTCGGCGTCCACGTCGTCGTCGACCATCGTGTGGGCCGACAGCACGAACCCGTGTGCCGCGAGCGCCAGCCCGCGAGCGATCGCGAGGGGATCGCCGGCGCGGATCTCGCCGATCGCCTGACCGGCCGCCACCAGCTCCGCGGTGAGGTCGAGGATCGCCTGCTGGGAGCGGCCGCGCCGCGACAGGAGATAGGGCAGCAGCACGTCGGGGTCGAGCTCGACGATGCGCACGAACAGCTCGTTGTCGCGCAGCGCGGCCACCGCGGAGGCGATCGCGTGCGCGAGCCGGCTCGCGGCGTCGCCGGCGGCGGGCTCGGCCGCCATGGTGGAGGAGACCATCTCGGCCCACTCGCGGGTCATCAGGTCGCCCAGCAGCTGTCCCATGTCCGACCAGCTGCGGTAGATGGTCATCCGGCTCACCCCCGCCCGGCGGGCCACCTCGGTGAGCGTCGTACGGCGCAGCCCGACGTCGAGGATGCAGTCCCGGGCGGCGTCGAGGTAGCCGTCACGAGGACTGGCCGTCGACCCGTTGTGACGAAGTGACGTCATGTGTCACACTGTAACACATGACGCGTGAGATGCACCCGACCCGGTGGGGCGACCCCGCCGCGGCCACCGCCCTGCCCGAGCCGACGAGGGGCCTGGTCGAGCTCGCCTTCGGGATCGACGAGCGCCCTGCCGTCGCCGACGTCGTCCTGCCGTCCCCGGCCCTCGCGGGCGACGCGCTCGACGCCCTGAGCGCTGCCGTGGGTGCCGAGCACGTGCACACCGACGACGAGACCCGCCGCCTGCGGACGCGCGGGAAGTCGACCCCCGACCTCCTCAGGGCCCGGGCCGGCGACCTGGCCGACGCCCCCGACGCGGTCGTGCGGCCCGGCAGCCACGACGAGGTCGTCGCGGTCCTCGCGGCCGCCTCGGCGCACCGGGTCGCCGTGGTCCCGTTCGGCGGAGGTACGGCGGTGACGGGCGGGCTCGCGCCGCTCCGCGAGGGCTTCGCCGGGGTCGTGTCCCTCGACCTGTGCCGGCTCGACCGGCTGGTCGAGGTCGACCCGGTCTCGATGACGGCCACCCTCGAGCCTGGCCTCAAGGGCCCCGAGGCCGAGGCGCTGCTGGCCGAGCACCGGATGACACTGGGGCACTTCCCGCAGTCCTTCGAGTACGCCTCGATCGGGGGCTACGCCGCGACCCGATCCTCGGGTCAGTCCAGCGCGGGCTACGGCCGCTTCGACGCGCTCGTGGTCGGCATGACCGTCGCGACCCCGACCGGCTCCGTGCACCTCGGTGCCGCCCCGGCCAGCGCCGCCGGTCCCGACCTGCGGCAGCTGTTCCTCGGCTCCGAGGGTGCCTTCGGCGTGATCACCTCGGTCACCGTGCGGACCCGTCGGCTGCCGGAGCTCAGGGTGTATGACGGGTGGTCCTGGCCGTCGTTCGCCGACGGGGCGGCCGCGGTGCGCACGCTCGCGCAGTCAGGGGCGCTGCCCACGGTGCTGCGTCTCTCCGACGAGACCGAGACCTCGCTCAACCTCGCCAGTCCCGGCGACATCGGCGGTGAGCAGGCGGGCGGCTGCCTCATGGTCACCGGCTTCGAGGGCGAGCCCGCGGCGGTGGAGGCCCAGCGGGCGGCGGTCGGCGCGGTCCTCGAGTCGCTCGGCGGCACCTGCCTCGGCGAGGGGCCGGGCCAGGCGTGGGAGCGCGGCCGCTTCCGGGCGCCCTACCTCCGCGATGCCATGCTCGACGTCGGCGTGCTCGTCGAGACCCTGGAGACCGCGACGTTCTGGTCGCGGCTCGGCACGGTCTATGCCGCGGTGAGGGCGGCCCTCGAGGCGCACCTGCCGGCACCGGCGCTGGTGCTCTGCCACATCTCGCACGTCTATGAGACCGGGTGCTCGCTCTACTTCACCGTCGCGGCCAAGGAGGGCGACACCCCGCTGGAGACCTGGCGGGCGGCGAAGGCGGCGGCGACGGACGCGATGGTCGCGTCCGGGGCGACGATCACCCACCACCACGCGGTCGGCACCGACCACAAGCCGTGGCTGGAGGCGGAGATCGGCGAGGTGGGGGTGCGGGTGCTGCGGGCCGTCAAGGCCGAGCTCGACCCGACCGGGATCCTGAACCCCGGGGTGCTGGTCCCGTGAGCGGCACCGCATCGGGGGCGCGCGCGTTCACGTTCCTGGTCAACCCGGTCGCGGGCGGGGGCGCGGCCCCGGGGGCCGTGGTGCCCGTCGCGCGCCTGCTGCGCGAGGCGGCGGCCGAGGTCGAGGTGACCTACTCGCCCGGGCCTCTCGCGACCCGCGCGCTCGTCGCCGAGGCCGTCGCCGCCGGGCGCGTGGTGGTGTCGGTCGGAGGCGACGGGATGCTCGCCTCGCTCGCCGGCGAGGTGAGCCGGCTCGGCGGGACGCTCGGGCTGGTCCCGGCCGGCCGGGGCAACGACTTCGCCCGGATGCTCGGCGTGCCCGACGACCCCGCCGGCCAGGCTGCGCTCCTGCTCGAGGCGGCTCCGCGTCGCGTCGACCTGCTGTCCTGGCAGCCGCCGCCCGGGCCGGGCTCGGCGGGCGAGGCGCTGCTCGTGGCGGGGTCGGTCTATGCCGGCGTCGACGCCCGGGCGGCGGCGATGGTGGCGCGGATGCGCCGGGTCCCGCGACGGCTGCAGTACCCGCTGGCCGCCGTACGCTCGCTGCTCACCTACCGCCCCGTCCACGTCCGGGTCGCCGTCGACGGGACGGCTCACGACTACGACGCGGCGATGGTCGTCGTGGCCAACTCGTCCTTCTATGGCAAGGGCATGAAGATCGCGCCCGCCGCCGACGTCGCCGACGGGCTGCTCGACGTGGTGGTCGTCGAGGCGGCGTCCAAGCGGGCGCTCGTGCGGGCGCTGCCGACGGTGTACGACGGGTCGCACGTCGACCGGTCGGAGGTCACGGTGCTTCGCGGGACACGGGTCGAGCTGAGCGCCACCTCGGAGGCCGGGCCGGTGCCGGTCGGCGGCGACGGCGAGCCCCTGGGGTCGCTCCCCGGGGATGCGGACGAGCCCGCGGTCGTCGCGGTCGCCCCCGCCGTACTCACGCTGCTGGCCTAGTCACCCCGAGTCCCACGCGTCCCACAAGCGGAGGGTTCCTTGCACTGAGCGGCCGAAACTTCGGCCGCCAGGTGCGCGTTTCCCCGCTCGAGCGGGGAAACCGCCAGACCGCCTGCCGACCACCCCCCACCCCCGCTAGGGTCGAGAGAAGGCGCCTGTCCCGAGCGGGGGCCGAGAGAGGACGACAGTGGCTTCGCGCAAGGGCGAAACCGGCGGTGACCTGCCCCGCCTCCCCGAGGGGTTCCGGTTCGGCACCAGCACCGCCTCCTACCAGATCGAGGGCGCGGTCGACGAGGACGGCCGGGGCCGGAGCATCTGGGACACGTTCTCCCACCAGCCCGACCGGATCGTCGACGGGTCGACGGGCGACGTGGCGTGCGACCACTACCACCGCTATGTCGAGGACGTCGCCTTGATGAAGCGGCTCGGCGCCAACGGCTACCGCTTCTCGATCGCCTGGCCGCGGATCCAGCCCGACGGGCGCGGGCCGGCCAACGAGAAGGGCCTGGACTTCTACGACCGCCTGGTCGACGAGCTGCTCGCCAACGACGTCCAGCCGATGGCCACCCTCTACCACTGGGACCTCCCCCAGGGGCTCCAGGACGACGGCGGCTGGCTCAACCGGGCCACCGTCGACCGCTTCGCCGACTACGCCGCCATCGTGGGTGAGCGGCTGGCCGACCGGGTCGAGCACTGGATCCCCGTCAACGAGCCCAACGTCGTGATGATGCTCGGCTATGCCACGGGCGAGCACGCCCCCGGCATGAACCTCATGTTCGACTCGCTGCCGGTCGCCCACCACCTGCTCCTCGGCCACGGCCGCGCGGCGATGGCGCTGCGCGAGGCGGGCGCCACGAGCGTCGGCTGCGCCAACAACCACTCGCCGATGTGGCCGGCCAGCGACGACGACGCCGATGTCGGCGCCACCAAGCTCTTCGACGCACTGTGGAACGGCATGTTCACCGAGCCGATGCTGCTCGGCCGCTACCCGATCGACCTGCAGATGTTCATGGACGAGCTCATGGAGCCCGGTGACCTGGCGACGATCCGGCAGCCGCTCGACTTCTACGGCGTCAACTACTACAACCCGATGAAGGTCGCGGCCGCCGACGAGGAGGCGCCGATGCCCTTCGAGTTCCGCGAGGTCATCGGCTACCCCACCACCGACTTCGGCTGGCCGGTCGTGCCCGACGGGCTCCGCGAGTGGCTGATCACGCTGCGGGCCCGCTACCGCGCCGCCCTCCCGCCGATCCACATCACCGAGTCCGGCTGCGCCTACAACCAGGGCCCCGACGAGAACGGCGTCGTGGACGACCAGGCGCGCATCGACTACCTCGACGGCCACCTGCGCGCGGTCGCCGACGCGATCCGGATCGGGGTCGACGTCCGCGGCTACTACACGTGGAGCCTCGTCGACAACTGGGAGTGGGCCGAGGGCTTCACCCAGCGGTTCGGCCTGGTGCACGTCGACTTCGAGACCCAGCAGCGCACCCCGAAGCGCTCGTTCGACTGGTTCGCCCAGGTCATCGCCGCCCACCGCCGCTGACGGCCACGCGGGTCTCCACCAGTAGTCTGAGCCGCATGCCCAGCAGCGCGCGCAAGGTCGTCTTCGTGGTCGGTTCCGGCCGCAGCGGCACCAGCACCATGTCGGGCACCCTGCAGACCCTGGGCGTGCACGTGCCGCAGCCGGAGGTGCAGGCCGACGAGACCAACCCCAAGGGCTTCGGTGAGCCCCAGTGGGTCGTCGACTTCCACGAGGAGCTGCTCAAGCGCTGCTCGGTGCAGGTCTCCGACGCCCGCCCCAACGCCTGGTTCGAGGCGGGCAAGCTGGCCACCGCCGAGGGGCTGCGCACCCGGCTGTCGACCTGGCTCGAGGGCCAGTTCCGAGACGGCGGCGACGAGCTCGTCGTCAAGGACCCGCGGATGGCCTGGTTCCTCGGGCTCTGGCGGGCGGCTGCGACGCGCTGCGGCGCCACGCCCGTCTATGTGACCATGCTGCGCCCCGTCACCGAGGTCGTCGGCAGCAAGCAGCGCTACTACTCCGGGGGCCCCACCGAGATCAGCCGGACGGCGGCCTGGGTCAACATGATGCTGCACACCGAGCGGGCGACGCGTGGTGGTCAGCGGGCGTTCGTGCGCTACGACGACCTGCTCACCGACTGGACCGTCCCCCTGTTCGCCCTGGGCGAGCAGTTCGAGCTCGAGTCGGTCCGCACCGCCAGCGCCAACGACATCCGCAAGGTGCACAACTTCATCGACCCCAGCCTGCGCCGGGTCCAGAACACCTGGGACGACCTGGTCGTCCCCGACCGGCTGCGCGAGGTGGCCGACCGCACCTGGAAGCTGCTCGACCGGCTGGCCGAGCCCGACGGCGACAACGCCGAGGTGGCGGCCGGGCTCGACGAGGCTCGCGCCGACTACACCGCCCTCTATGAGGAGGCCGTCGCGATCGCCCAGTCGACCGTGCTGGCCTCGCGGCGCCACGGCATGCGCCTGCAGGCGCGGCTCGCCGCCGAGGAGGCCCAGGCCGCCGCACCGCCGCCGGCCGCCTGGCGGCGCTATGTCCCCGCCCCGGTCAAGCGGGTGGGGCGCAAGGTCCTCGGTCGCGGGTGACCCGGTGAGCACCGGTGTGGTGGTCGCCGACCGCGGCCGGTCCCCGGGCGTGGACCTCGCCAACCGTGAGGGCCGCGCCGACTTCGACGTCGTCTGGCCGTGGCACCGGCCGGCCCCGCAGGTGCCCGGCACCACCGTCGTGCTCCGGGTGAAGAACGAGGCCCCGTCCCTGCCCTGGGTCCTGCCGCCCCTGCTGCGCACGTGCGACGCGGCGGTCCTCGTGGACAACGAGTCCGACGACGGGACTCCCGACGTCGCCCGCGAGGTCGCGGCCACGGCCGGCCTGTCCGACCGGCTCACCGTCACGTCCTACCCCTTCCGGGTCAGCCGCTGCGGCCCCGAGCACCTCGACACCCCCGGCGACTCGGTGCACTCGCTGGCCTACTTCTACAACTGGTCCTTCAGCCACGTCGCGACGACCTACTCCCTGAAGTGGGACGGCGACATGGTGCTCACCGCGGACGGCGAGCAGCTGCTCGCCGACCTCGCCTGGCAGCTGCCCGGGCGCGAGGCGATGCTCTATGTCCCCCGGCACAGCCTCTATGTCGAGAGCGACCGGGTCGCCTACCTCGACCTCGGGTTCGCCAACGGTGAGCCCTACGGCTATCCCATGGGGCCGGCCTACACCCACGTGAAGGCGTTCGAGTGGGAGCTGCGGCTCTATCCCGACGAGGTCGGCGTCGTGCGACTGCCCGAGGGCACCTCGGTCGAGCTGAAGTGGCTGGGCTCCGACGAGTTCGCGCACTGGACCAGCCCCGAGGCGTTCGCCGAGAGCGCGCGCACCCGCCGCAAGCGCCGCGAGTTCCAGCTCTTCACCGACCTCGCCGCCGGCCGCTGGGCCGACCAGCCCGGCGTGCACCGGATCGAGGCGCCCGAGGGCGTCCACGTCATCGACCACGTGACCCACGACTGGCTCCCGCGCGCGCCGCGGCCGCTGGTCGACCGGTCCGTCGAGGAGCCGCGGCGGCGGCGCAGGAGGGGGCGGCAGTGACCGCGGACATCCCCAGCCGCGAGGGCATCGCGGAGTACGACGTCACCTGGCCGTGGCACGACCGGCCCGACCAGCGCCTCCCGCCGGGACTGACGTGCGTCTTCCGCGTCAAGAACGAGGCCCGCAACCTGCCGTGGGTGCTTCCGCCCATGTTCGAGGCGGTGCAGCGGGTCGTCCTCGTCGACAACCTCTCCACCGACGACACGGCCGCGGTCGGGCAGGCGGTCGCCGAGCAGTGCGGGGCCGCCGACCGCTACCTCGGGACGTCCTACCCCTTCGAGGTCAGCCGCGCCGGTGCCGAGCACCGCGACACCCCGGCCGACTCGGTGCACTCGCTGACGCACTTCTACAACTGGTCCTTCAGCCACGTGCGGACGGCCTACTCCATGAAGTGGGACGGCGACATGGTGCTCACGCCCGAGGGGGTGGCCACGCTCGGCGACCTCTCCTGGCAGCTCGAGGCCAACGACGCCGTGGTGGTCGTGCCGCGCCACCCGCTGACGGTCGTCGACGAGCAGACCGCGTGGCTCGACGTCGGCAAGAGCTTCCTCGAGCCCTGGATCTATCCCATGGGGCCGGACTTCACGTTCGTGAAGGCCTTCGAGTGGGAGGTCCGCGAGTGGCCGGAGCGATGCGAGCGGATCGTGCTGCCCGAGGGGCTCGCCGTGGAGCTGAAGTGGCTCGACGCCGACGAGTTCTCGCACTGGACCGACGTCGAGGACTTCGGCGCCCGCGCGCCGCGCAAGCGTCGCGAGTGGGAGGTCGACCGGGCCGTCCGCGAGGGTCGCGCCGAGGAGCTCGAGGGCCTGGTCAAGATCGTCGCCCCCGAGGGCGTGCACGTCGTCGACTACGTCACCAGGACGTGGCTGCCGCAGGCCAAGCGTCCGCTGGCCGACAACGCCGGCTCCGAGGTGCGCGGCGGCCGCCGTCCCCGGGTGGTGGTGCCCGGACCGCCGCTCGACCCGTTCCACGTGCTCGACGACACCATCGAGCCGATCCTGGCGCTCCTGCACCCCGACTGCGCCGACGCCGCCGACCGGCTCCCCGCCTCGAGCCACGTGCACGTCGCGCCGGTCGCGGAGCTGCCGACGCCCCAGCCGCCGTGGGGCACGATCGTGATGGTCGCTCCCGACCGCGACGCCTTCCAGCGGATGGTCCCGCAGCTGCCCCGGATCCGCGGCGCCCGCTGCTATGCCCTGGCCCTCGACTGGGCCCACGAGGCCACGCCCCTGGTGCAGCGCGGTGACTGGCCCGCGATGCACCGGGTGGTGTCGCGGCGCCGGGAGAGCGAGTATGCCCAGCTCGTCCGGTTCGCCCAGCCCACCTCGCCGCGGCCGGTGCTCGCCGAGTGGGCCCGCACGGCCGTGGGTCGCAGCCTCCAGCAGCACGGCGGGCTCCGCGTCGCGCTGCACGGCGACGTGCTCGCGCCGCCCGGCGATGTGCTGGCCATCCGCTACGCCGCGCCCGAGGGCGCCGAGGAGGCCGAGCGGGACGTGCCCCCCGACGTGATCCTGAGCGCCGACCCGGGCTCGCTCGACGTCGAGGAGCACCACGTCATCGCCCGTGCGCCCGTCGTCGTCGACGCGTCGACGGGTCCGCTGGCGATCGGCCCGCTGGACCAGCGGATCCTCAACCCCACCGGGTTCGACCGCTCGCCGACCCTCGAGGCCGGTGCGCTGCAGCGTGACGAGGACGGCGCCCTCCTGCTCCGCCTCGGCGACGCCGAGCTGCGCACGACCGATGCTCGCGGGGCCACCGAGCAGATGCGTCGCGCCGCCCGGCCGCACCGTGGGGTCGCGGTCGCCTGGCCCGAGGCGCAGGACCTCGGGGTGGCGCGGGTCGTGGCCGGACTCGCGATGTCCGGCGTCCCGCTGGTGTGCGACGGCGTCCCCGCCTGGGCCGCCGCGCTGCTCGGCGACCGCGTCGCGGCCGCGCTCGGGGAGCCGGTGGACCTCGAGGACGAGCTGGCCCGGGAGGAGCACAGCGTCGTGCTCCGCCGGGCGGCGCTCGGCGAGTTCTCGGTGCCGGCCTGGCGGTCGCGCGTCGCCGCGGGCGGCGGTCTGCGGGCGCCGTACTCACCGCGCGTCAGTGTCGTGATGGCCACCAAGCGCGAGGACCTGCTCGAGCACGCCCTGGCCCAGGTGGCCCGGCAGCGCGGCGCCGACCTGGAGCTGGTGTTCGCTCCGCACGGCTGGTCTCCTGACCCGACCCGGGTCGCCGAGCTGGCCGGCGTGCCGACGACCGTGCTGCCGCACGACGGCGACGCGCTGTTCGGCGACGTGCTCGACGGTGCGGCGCGTGCCGCCGCGGGCGACGTGGTCCTCAAGATGGACGACGACGACTGGTACGGACCCGACTTCGTAGCCGACCTGCTGCTCGCGCGCGACTACAGCGGCGCCGAGATCGTCGGCATGCCGGCGGAGTACCTCTACCTCGAGCCGCTCGACGTCACCGTCCGCCGCACCGACGGCTCGGAGAACTGGGGCCGCTTCGTCGCGGGCGGCACGATGATGCTCGACCGGGCGCTGCTGCGCGAGGTCGGCGGCTTCCGGCCGGTGCGCCGCTTCGTCGACGCGTCGCTGCTGCTCGACGTGCTCAACGCCGGCGGCCGGGTCTACCGCACCCAGGGGCTGGGCTACCTCTTCCGCCGCACCGACCAGGGCCACACCTGGCAGGCCGACCTGGACTTCTTCCTGGACCCCGCCCGCCTCAAGCAGCGCTGGGACGGCTTCCACCCCAGCCGCCTCCTCGGCGTCGCCTCCCCCTGACCGCCGAGGCGCGCCGAGGTGGGGCTCGCGGCTCGCCGAGGTGGGACTTGCGGTTCGCCGAGGTGGGACTTGCGGTTCGCCGAGGTGGGAGGAACGGTCAGCGGCGGCCGATGCCGCGCGCGGTCCAGCCGGCGGCGCGCCACGCCTCGAGGTCGAGCACGTTGCGGCCGTCCAGCAGCACCCGGCGTCGTACGACGGCGCTCACGGCGCCGAGGTCGACCTCCCGGAACTCCCGCCACTCGGTGAGGTGCAGCACCAGGTCGGCGCCGGTCGCGGCCTCGATGGCCGACGACGCATAGTCCAGCGTCGGGAACGTGCGCCGGGCGGTCTCGGTGGCCTGGGGGTCATAGACGGCGACGCGCGCGCCGCGCAGGTGGAGCTGGCCCGCGATCCACAGCGCGGGGCTGTCGCGGACGTCGTCGGAGTCGGGCTTGAAGGCCGCCCCCCACACGCAGACGGTCGCCCCGGCGACCGAGTCGTCGAGGAGCTTGGTGGCGGTGGTGACGACCTGGGCGCGGCGCCGCTGGTTGATGTCGTCGACCTCACGGAGGAACGACATCGCGTCGTCGACGCCGAGCTCGCCGGCCCGGTGCAGGAAGGCCCGGATGTCCTTGGGCAGGCAACCGCCGCCGAAACCGATCCCCGCGTTGAGGAAGGCCCGCCCGATCCGGGCGTCGTGCCCGATGGCGTCGGCGAGGTCGACCACGTCGGCTCCGGCGGCCTCGCACACCTCGGCCACGGCGTTGATGAAGGAGATCTTCGTGGCCAGGAACGCGTTGGCCGCGACCTTGGCGAGCTCGGCGGTCGCGAAGTCGGTGACCACGACCGGGGTTCCGCGGTCGAGCACCGGCGCATAGAAGTCACGCAGGACCTTCTCGCTCCGCTCGGAGGCGACGCCCAGCACCAGCCGGTCGGGCTCGAGGGTGTCCTTGACGCCGAACCCCTCCCGCAGGAACTCGGGGTTCCACGCCAGCTCGGCGTCGTCGCCGGCGGGCGCCAGCTCCGCCAGCCGCACCGCCAGCCGCGACGCCGTCCCGACGGGGACGGTCGACTTGCCGACCAGCAGGGCGGGCCGGGTGAGGTGCGGCGCGAGCGACTCGGTGGCGCCGAAGACGGCCGAGAGGTCCGCGCCGAGACCCACCGCCGACTGCGGCGTGCCGACACAGAGGAAGTGCAGGTCGCCGAAGCCGCCGGCCTCCTCGAAGGAGTCGGTGAAGCGGAGCCGCCCGCTCGCGACGTGGCGGGAGAGGAGCTCCTCGAGGCCGGGCTCGTGGAAGGGGACCTTGCCCGCGGCCAGGGCCGCACGCTTGGCGTCGTCCACCTCGACGCCCAGCACCTCGTGGCCGAGCTCGGCCATGCAGGCGGCATGGGTCGCGCCGAGATAGCCACAGCCGATCACGGTGATGCGCACCCGAGGAGTCTAGGACTCGCCCCGTGCGGTCCGACGCCGGGCGAGCCCGCTCCGATGGCCCCCGCAAGCGGTCTAGCCGAGGGGTCGGCCATGCGGGGAGATCGGAGGGCGCACACTAGGGTGACCTCTTGCACCGACGAGTCCCTGTGTGTGCAGGGCGGGGAAAGGAAGAGTCAATGAAGGACCGACTGGTCGCGATGTCGCTGCCGTTCGCAGCGGGCCTCGCGCTGGTGGGTGTCATGGCACGGGTGGCGGGTCTGACGGAGGCGACCACCGTCATGTTCGGGCTGGCAGCAACCATCGGCCTTCTCGGGATCCACGTGCGGCTCGACGAGCTCGACCGCGCCACCCACGAGCAGACGCCGCGTCTCACCGACGCGCTGGCCGACCAGGCCGCCCTGCTCAACAAGCAAGCCACGCGGGTCAGGCGGGACATCGCCGAGACTCGCAAGCACCTCGACATGCTCCCCTCGGACACCGCCTACCTGGACCGGTTGATCAACGCGGTCGCCCCCGGCACCGCGCCGCTCCCGGCCCTCGGCGGCTGGGCGGCGACCGCCCGGTCGGTGCTGGCCATCATCGACGAGATCCAGCGGGTCGACGGCCCGGTCACGATCCTCGACTGCGGCTCGGGCAGCTCGACCCTCCTCGAGGCCCTGGCCCTGAAGTCCCGCGGCCATGGCGGCCACGTCTATGCCCTCGAGTCGGACCCCGCGTTCGCCGAGGAGACGCGCGGCTACCTGCGCGAGCACGGCGTCGAGGGCTACGCGACCGTCATCGACGCGCCGATCGTCCAGGTGAAGATGCCCGACGGCATGGGCTCGCCCTGGTACGACCTCGCCAACCTCCCCGACATCGGCATGGTCGACATCCTGTTCATCGACGGTCCGATCGGAAGCTCGGCCCCGCTGGCCCGCTTCCCCGCGTTCCCGCTGCTCGCCGACCTGCTCAAGCCCGGCGCGCTGGTGGTCCTCGACGACACCAACCGTCCGGACGAGAAGTCGATCGTCAAGCTCTGGCTCGAGCTGCAGCCGGCCCAGCGCCGCCTGGAGCTCGTCCGGGTCCACGGCCGCGCGACGCTCATGCGGGCGCACGAGGTCGAGCAGCCCAAGCCCCGACGTGCTCCGGCCAAGAAGACGACGTCGCGGTCCACGGCCGCGAAGAAGACGACGACCACCCGGCGTACGACGACCACCCGCCGGCCCGCAGCCAAGCGGGTGGCCGAAGCGCCCCCCGCGGCCGAGTCGGCGGAGCCGGTCGAGCCGGCCGAGCCCGCCGAGCCGGTCGAGCAGGTCCACGTCGACGAGCCCGTCGAGGTCGACGAGCCGACGTCGGCCCCGGTGGCCGACGAGCAGCCCGGCGACGGAGAGCAGTCCGCCGCGAGCTGAGGCCCGGACTCGTGGAGTGCGGGCTCAGTCCGCCAGCGCGGCGCCCATCCGGCTCACGATCTCGGTGAGCCGGGCGGGCGAGGTCGCGATGTTGAGCCGCACGTGACCGGGCAGCCCCGGGTGGAAGTGGTGCCCGGGGTTGACCCAGACGCGTCCCTTGTCGAGCAGGGTCGCGGCCGGGTCGTCGTCGCCGTAGGCCCGCAGGTCGAGCCAGACCAGGTAGGTCGCCTCGAGCGGCCGCATCCGGGCCTCGGGCAGGTGCTCGGCGAGCAGCGCGGCGAGCAGCGTGCGCTGCTCGTCGAGTCGCTCGATGAGCGATGCCAGCCACGGGTCGCCGTCGTTGTAGGCCGCCACCGCCGCCACGACGCCGAGCGTCGACCACGAGTCGTTGCGGGCATAGGGGATGCTCGTCAGCCGGGCGCGGGTGGCCGGGTCGGCGGTGACCATCTGGGCGCACTTGAGCCCGGCGGTGTTGAAGGCCTTGGACGAGGCGACCATCGCCACGGCGTGGTCGGCCGTCCCCTCGAGCGAGAGGTAGGGCACCTGCTCGGCGCCCGGCAGCACCAGGGGCGCGTGGATCTCGTCGCTGATGACGCGGGCACCGTGACGGAGGACGACGTCGCGCACGCCCTCGAGCTCCTGCCGGGTGAAGACACGCCCCCAGGGGTTGTGCGGCTGGGTCAGCAGGAGGGTCCGCGCCCCGTCGGCGAACAGCCTGTCGAGCCGGTCGAGGTCCAGCTCGGCCCGCTCGTCGTCGGGGTCGACGACCAGGTCGAGCCGCTCGCGCCCGGTGATCTCGGCGATGTCGAGCTGCGGGTGGTAGGCGGGGACCGGCATGATCATCGGCCCCGGCTCGCAGAGCACGTCGAGGGCGACCCGCACCCCGGCAGTGACGTCGACCACCGGGAGGACGTTCTCGGGCTCGACCTCGTGGCCGAAGTGCCGGCGCGCGAAACCGGCGTACGCCTCGCCCAGAGCGCCGCCGGGCCGGAACGGCGGATAGCCCGTCATCCCCGCCTCGACGGCCGCGTGCAGGGCCTCGGTCACCGGGGGCGCGAGGGCATAGTCCATCTCGGCCACCCAGGCCGGCAGGACGTCGCTGTCGGCCATCCCCCACTTGGCCCCGAGCGCGTGGCGGGCCTCGTCGTCAGTCAGGTCGCGGATCACCTGCGCCACCCTAGTCCGGCGGCTCGGGCGGCCCGCGGCCGCGTGTAGCCTCGCCTCGTGCTGATCTCCGACTCCCGCCGCATGCTCTTCGTGCACGTGCAGAAGACCGGTGGTGTCTCGATGGATCGCATGATGAGGGCCCACATCGACGACATCCGGTCGGTCGACGCCAGGCATGCGCCGCTGAGCCGGATCCTCAAGGTGGAGCCGGGGCTGAGGTCCTACTGGACCTTCGGCTTCGTGCGGAACCCGTGGGTCCGGATGGTGTCGTGGTGGTCGATGATCGAGCGCTGGAACAAGACCAGCGGGCCGCTGTCCGGCAAGGACATGACCGGTCGGCAGCTCAACTCGTTCTGGGTCGCGTGCGGGAAGTACCAGGACTTCGAGGAGTTCGTCATGCGCGGGCCCGACGAGCACGGTCGCCTGCGCCTCCCGCAGATCGACTTCCTCACCACGCCCACCCGGCGCGCCGACTTCATCGGCCGGACCGAGACCTACGACGCCGACGTCCGCGCGGTGATGGCCCGCTTCGACCTGCCCCAGCTCGAGTCCGCCGAGCGTCACAACACCAGTCGCCACGGCGCGCACCACGAGTTCTACACCGACGAGACCCGCCAGCGCGTGGCCGAGCTGTTCGAGAAGGACATCACCCTCTTCGACTACGAGTTCTGACCCGCGTCAGAGGTCGGCGGCGACGCGGGTGCCCTGCTCGATCGCGCGCTTGGCGTCCAGCTCGGCGGCGACGTCGGCTCCGCCGATGAGGTAGGGCGGACGCTCCCGGGTGGCCGTCAGCTCGTCGAAGAGACCGCGCACCGACTCCTGGCCGGCACACAGCACGACGGTGTCGACCGGGACCACGCGCGGGGCGCCGTTGACCGTGACGTGCAGGCCCTCGTCGTCCACGCGGTCGTAGGTGACCCCGGGCAGCAGCGTGACCCCTGCCTGGCGCAGCACCGCGCGGTGCGCCCAGCCGGACGTCTTGCCCAGGCCGATGCCGATCGCGGTCGACTTGCGCTGGAGCAGCGTCACCTCGCGTGGCGAGACCCGGGCCTTGGGCTCGGTCAGCCCGCCCCGGTGCAGCGAGGGGTCGCCGACCCCCCAGTGCGCCATCCACTCGTCGAGCGTCTCGGGCTCGTGAGTGAGGAACACCGACACGTCGACGCCGATGCCGCCCGCGCCGACGACGGCCACGCGGCGGCCGGGCACGACGGTGCCGTCGAGCACGTCGGCATAGGACGCGACGCTGGGGTGGTCGACGCCGTCGAGCTCGGGGACGCGGGGGACGACGCCGGTCGCCACGACCACCTCGTCGAACGGCGCCAGGTCGGCCGCGGTCGCCTCGGTGGACAGCCGCACCTCGACGCCCAGCACCTCGAGCCGCCGGGTGAAGTAGCGCAGCGTCTCGGCGAACTCCTCCTTGCCGGGCACGTGCATGGCCAGCCGGAACTGGCCGCCGATCGCGTCGGCCCGCTCGAACAGCGTGACGGCGAAGCCGCGCTCGGCGGCCGACGTCGCAGCGGCCAGCCCCGCCGGCCCGGCGCCGACCACCGCGACGGTGCGCGGACGCATGGTCGGGGTCAGCACCAGCGTGGTCTCGCGGCAGGCGCGCGGGTTGACCAGGCAGGACGCCGGTTGGTTGGCGAACACGTGGTCCAGGCATGCCTGGTTGCAGGCGATGCACGTGTTGATCTCGTCGGCCCGGTCGTCGGCGGCCTTGGCCACGAACTGGGGGTCCGCCAGCAGCGGCCGCGCCATGGAGACGAGGTCGGCCTGGCCAGCGGCGAGGATCGACTCGGCGACCTCCGGGGTGTTGATCCGGTTGGACGCGCAGACCGGGACGTCCACCGCGGCCTTGAGGCGCGCGGTCGCCGAGACCCAGGCGGCGCGGGGGACCTGGGTGATGATCGTGGGCACCCGGGCCTCGTGCCACCCGATGCCGGTGTTGAAGACCGTCACGCCGTTCTCCTGGAGCAGCGCCGCCAGCTCGAGGGTCTCCTCCCACGTCTGCCCGTCCTCGACGAGGTCGAGCAGCGAGATCCGGTAGACGATCGGGAAGTCGTCCCCGACCAGCGCACGGGCGCGGCGGACGATCTCGACCGGGAAGCGCATCCGGTTGGCCGCCGTACCGCCCCACTTGTCGGTGCGCTCGTTGGTCCGGGCCGCCAGGAACTGGTTGATGAGGTAGCCCTCGGAGCCCATGATCTCGACGGCGTCGTAGCCCGCCTTCTTGGCCAGCGCGACCGACTCCGCGAACGCCGTCGCCGTGTCGGAGACTCCCTTGGTTGATAGGGCGGTGGGCTTGAACGGCGTGATGGGCGACTTCTTCTCCGACGCGCTGACGCTGAACGGGTGGTAGCCGTAGCGGCCGGCGTGCAGCACCTGCAGCGCGATCGCGCCGCCCACGTCGTGCACCGCGCCGGTGAGGCTCTGGTGCCGCGCCGCCTGGAGGCGGCTCGACATCTCGGACGCGAACGGCGCGAGCCAGCCGCGCTTGTTGGGGGCGAAGCCGCCGGTGATCATCAGGCCGACGCCGCCACGGGCGCGCTCGACGAAGTACTCCGTCAGCTTGGGCAGGTCCCAGGCACGGTCCTCCAGGCCGGTGTGCATCGAGCCCATCACCACGCGGTTGCGCAGGGTGAGCGAGCCGAGCGTGATCGGCTCGAGCAGGTGCGGGTAGGGGGTGTCGTTCATGACGGTCCTTCGGGTCGTGCGGATGCGTGTGCGGTGAGGTACTCGGTGAGCCAGGCGACCCAGAACTCCTCCAGCCGGATGCCGCCGCGCAGCACCAGGTAGGTGTCCAGGTCGTGCCCGGTCAGGGCGCCGGGGTCGGGGTGGTCGCGGCGCTCCAGCTGCCGGTAGTGCGCGAGCCGCGCCTCGTGCTCGGCCAGGCTCTGGCCTACGACGTCGCGCACGGCCGCGCCGTCGCCGTACGACGCGCCCCGCATCTTGACCGACAGCTCGCTGCGCAGCGGCTCCATCGGCGTCGGCGTCGCGAGCCAGTCGGCGAGGACGCGGTGTCCCTCGGCGGAGACGGCATAGACCTTCTTGTCCGGCCGGCCGGTCTGCGGGACCAGCTCGACGTCGACCCACCCGTCGGCGTCCATGCGCCCGAGGACGCGGTAGATCTGCTGGTGCGTCGCGTGCCAGAAGAACCCGATCGACCGGTCGAACCGGCGCGCCAGCTCCAGCCCGGAGCCCGGGCGCTCCGCGAGCGCGACGAGCAGCGCGTGTTCGAGGGCCACGGCCGCAGGCTAGCGATGCTATGCAACGGGTTGCAATGGTCGGGCCGTGCGACCTCGGTCACGAGGTGGCGCGCAGGTACGCCGAGGTGGCGCGCAGGTACGCCGAGGTGGGACTCGCGGTCCGCCGAGGTGGGACTCGCGGTCCGTCGAGGTGGGACTCGCGGTCCGCCGAGGTGGGACTCGCGGTCCGTCGAGGTGGGACTCGCGGTCCGCCGAGGTGGGAGGAATGGCGCGCCGAGGTGGGACAAACGTCCGCTCCCCGTCGGTGCCGGCGCGTCCCAACGACGGATCCCGTCGCGGACGACCACGAGCGCGGGCTCTACGATGCGGGCATGCACCTGCGCCGTACCGCCCTGATCCTCGCCACCCCGCTCGTCCTGGCGGCCGTGGCCTGCGCCCCCGTGGATGACAAGTCCTCCACCTCCGCGTCCGACTCGGCGGACAGCTCCAGCTCGGCCAGCAGCCCCGCGGCCGACGCCTGCTCCCCCGACCAGATGCAGACCCGGACGCCGGGCACGCTGACCGTCGGCACCGACTCCCCGGCCTACGACCCGTGGTTCAACGACAACGACCCGACCAACGGCAAGGGCTACGAGTCCGCCGTGGCCTATGCGGTCGCCGAGCAGCTCGGCTACACCCAGGACCAGGTGACCTGGGTGAAGGTGCCGTTCAACAGCTCCTACAAGCCAGGCCCCAAGGACTTCGACTTCGACATCAACCAGATCTCGATCACCCCGGCGCGCGCCAAGGTCGTGGACTTCTCCGACGGCTACTACGCCGCGTCCCAGGCCGTCATCGCGCTCAAGGCCAGTCCGGCTGCCGACGCCACGAGCCTCGCGGACCTCAAGGACCTCAAGCTCGGCGCGCAGACCGGCACCACCTCGCTGACCGCGATCCGCGACGTGATCCAGCCGTCGAGCGACCCGCTCGTCTTCGAGGACACCAACGCCGCCAAGCAGGCGATGCTCAACGGCCAGGTCGACGCGATCCTCGCCGACCTTCCGACGGCCTTCTACATCGTCGCCGTCGAGATCCCGAAGGGCGCGATCATCGGCCAGTTCCAGCCCACCACCGGTGAGCAGGAGGAGTTCGGCATGCTCTTCGAGAAGGGCTCGTCGCTCGTCCCCTGCGTCAACGAGGCCCTCCAGGCGCTCAAGGACGACGGCACGCTCGACCAGCTCGAGCAGCAGTGGCTCTCCGACACGGTGAACGTGCCCGTCCTCCAGTGACGGCTCTCGCGTGACCGACTCCTGGCAGCCGAGCTCTCGGGAGCTCGAACGTCGTGCCGTCCGGCGCACCCTGCGCCGGCGGTCGACGGCCGTCGCGACGGTGGCGGTCGTGGTCGTGTTCGCCGCCCTGTGGCTCGGGGTCACGACCTCGCCGGGCTGGCCGCGCGTCCGGGACCTCTTCTTCAACGGCGAGCACGCGCGGGCCGTCATGCCCGACGTGTGGGACGCGTTCTGGCACATCAACGTCCGGATGTTCCTCATCGCCGAGCCGCTCATCCTCGTGCTCGGGCTGCTCGTCGCGCTCGCGCGACAGGCGCGGTCGCCATGGCTGACGCCGGTGCGGGTGGTCGCGGTCATCTACACCGACCTGTTCCGCGGGATCCCCACCATCCTGCTGGTGCTGATGCTGGGCTTCGGCATGCCGGGGCTCGGCCTCCGCGGGGTGCCGACCGGCCTGTTCTTCTGGGCGATGACGGCGCTGGTGGTGTCCTACGGCGCCTACGTCGCGGAGGTCTTCCGCTCGGGCATCGAGTCGATCCACCCCTCGCAGCTGTCCAGCGCCGCGGCGCTGGGGCTGAGCCGGGCGCAGACGATGCGCCATGTCGTCGTACCCCAGGCCGTCCGCCGCGTCCTCCCCCCGCTCCTCAACGACTTCGTGTCGCTGCAGAAGGACACCGCGCTGGTGTCGACCGTCGCGCTGTTCGACGCGGTCTTCGTCGCGCGGGACTACGGCAACTACAACTTCAACTGGACGCCCTATGTCGTGGTGGCGTGCTACTTCGTCGTCCTCACCATCCCGCTGGCCCGCTTCACCGACTGGCTGCAGCGCCGGATGGCCGCTCGAGAGCGGGCGGGCACATGAGCGACACCGTCCTCGAGGTGCAGAACCTGCGCAAGTCGTACGGCGACCGCGTGGTGCTCGCCGACGTCGACCTGGCCGTGCGGTCGGGCGATGTCGTGTGCCTGATCGGGTCCTCGGGGTCGGGCAAGTCGACGCTGCTGCGCTGTCTGAACCTGCTCGAGGACGTCGACGACGGTGTGATCACGTTCCAGGGCCGGGAGGTCTCCGACCCGCGCGTCGACCGGCGCGAGGTCCGCAGCCGGATGGGCATGGTCTTCCAGTCCTACAACCTGTTCCCACACCTGACCGTGCTCGACAACATCGCGCTGGCGCCGCGCAAGGTGCACCGGCTGAGCCGCGCCGACGCGCACGCCCGGGCCCGCGACCTGCTGGAGCGCGTGGGGTTGCCGGAGAAGGCGACGGTCCATCCCGACCGGCTCTCCGGAGGCCAGCAGCAACGGGTGGCGCTGGCCCGGGCGCTGGCGACCGAGCCCGCGCTGGTGCTGCTCGACGAGATCACGGCCGCGCTCGACCCCGAGCTGGTCGGCGAGGTGCTGGCGCTGGTCCGCGACCTCGCCTCCGAGGGGACCACGATGGTGCTCGCCACCCACGAGATGGGGTTCGCCCGGGACGTCGCCACCCAGGTCTGCTTCCTCGACGGGGGCCGGGTGCTCGAGCGTGGGACGCCGGACGAGATCTTCACGGCGCCGCGCGAGGAGCGGACCCGGCAGTTCCTGCGGCGCGTGCTCGCCGACTGAGCCCCGAGTCCCACCTCGGTGGACCGCGAGTCCCACCTCGGTGGACCGCGAGTCCCTCCTCGGTGGACCGCGAGTCCCACCTCGACGTACCTAAGCGCCACTTCGACGTACCTGAGCGCCACCTCGCGGTGGGAGGATGCCGGCATGGGTGGGCCGCTGAGCGGAGTCAGGGTGGTGGAGCTCGCGGGGATCGGCCCGGGGCCGCACGCGTGCATGCTGTTGGCCGACCTCGGCGCCGACGTGATCCGCGTGGACCGGCCGGGCGGGGGGATGTTCGGGGCCGGTCGCGCCGACGTGCTCAACCGCGGACGGCCCAGCGTCGCCCTCGACCTCAAGCACCCGAGGGCGGTGGCGACCGTCCTGGACCTGGTGGAGCGGGCCGACGTGCTGGTGGAGGGGCTGCGGCCGGGGACGACCGAGCGGCTCGGCCTCGGGCCGGAGGAGTGCTGGGCCCGCAACCCGCGGCTCGTCTACGGACGGATGACCGGCTGGGGGCAGGACGGGCCGCTGGCCCCGACGGCCGGTCACGACCTGACCTACCTGGCGGTGAGCGGCGCCCTCGAGCACCTCGGCCAGGACCGGAGCCGGCCGCACTTCCCGGGCAACCTGCTGGGGGACTTCGGGGGTGGGTCGACCTACCTGGTGGTCGGCGTCCTCGCGGCGCTGCTCGAGGCGCGGGCGTCCGGGAGGGGGCAGGTCGTCGACGCCGCGATCGTCGACGGGGTCGCCCACCTCAACGCCATCGGCGCGACGATGCAGGCCGTCGGCCTGGCGGGCGAGGAGCGCGCGTCGGGGCTGATCGACGGCGGAGCCCCCTTCTATGACCTCTACGAGACCGCCGACGGCCGGCACGTCGCGGTGGGGGCGCTGGAGCCGCAGTTCTATGCCGAGCTGGTCGAGCGGCTGGGCCTGGCCGAGACGGCGCCCAGCCGTGACGACCCGGCCCGCGCCGACGACCTGCGCGCGCTCCTCGCCGAGACCTTCCGCGGCCGCACGCAGGCCGCATGGGTCGAGCTCTTCGAGGGCAGCGATGCCTGCGTCGCCCCGGTCCTGACGCTCGGCGAGGCGGCCGAGCACCCCCACCTGCGGGCGCGGGGGACGCTCGTCGAGCACGGTGGCATCGTCCAGCCGGCCCCGGCGCCCCGGTTCTCGAGGACCCCGGCCGAGCTCGGCACGCCGCCGCGCGAGCCCGGGGCCGACACGCGGGCCGCCCTGGAGGCCTGGGGGATCTCCGACGTGGCGGGCCTGCTCGCCGCGGGCGCCGCCGTCCAGGCCTGACCGATGGACGTCCGACCGACCGTGTGACACCGACCACCCCCGGCCGGGCCCGCGCTGGACCGGGGCTACCCAGCCAGGACCCTGGGTCGTAGGTTCGATCCTGCAGCCGGGCCCGCGACGACGAGGAAGTGTGATGAGCGAAGAGAACCCCGTCCACGAGATGACGACCGAGGAGTGCTGGGATCTGATCAGGACCCAGGAGTTCGGCCGGATGGCGTTCCACCTGGCCGAGCAGGTCCACATCACGCCGATCAACTACGCCGTCGACGGCGAGTCCCTCCTCTTCCGCACCGCCGAGGGCTCCAAGCTGCTGGCCGTCGTGATGAACCCCGACATCGCCTTCGAGATCGACGACTACAGCGACGACCAGGCGTGGAGCGTCATCATCCGCGGCACGGCGCGGCAGCTCGACGAGCTCGAGGAGCACCGTGCCGAGAACGTCCCCCTGCGGCCGTGGGTCCCGACCATCAAGTACAACGTCGTCGAGATCACCCCCACCGAGATCTCCGGCCGGCGCTTCGACCTGGCTCGTCCCTGGCTGCACATCACGCCCCCGGAGTGACGCCGAGACGGCTGCGCCGCCGCCGCCTCGCGTCGCTAGGCTCCCGCGGGTGAGGCCGTTCCTGTTCCTGGCGACGCGCGCCGAGGACGAGGCGGCCGACGGCGAGTACGACGCCATGCTGACCTACGGCGGCCTCGCACCCGAGCATCTCGAGCGGCGACGGCTCGAGCACGCTCCGATGGGGGAGGTGGAGCTCGACGACTGGTCCGGCATCATCCTGGGCGGCGGTCCGTTCAACGTGAGCGACCCCCAGGACACCAAGTCCGAGACCCAGCTCCGCGTCGAGGCCGAGCTGCGCGGGCTGGCCGAGCGGGTGGTGGCGACGGACTTCCCGTTCCTCGGCGCCTGCTATGGCATCGGCACCCTGGGCGTGCTCCGCGGCGGGGTCGTGGACCGCACCTTCGGCGAGCCGGTCGGGGCGGTGACGATCGAGCTCACCGACGAGGGGCGCGCGGACCCCGTGTTCGGCGTGCTCCCCGACGCCTTCGACGCCTTCCTCGGTCACAAGGAGGCGGTGACGCGGCTGCCCGAGGGCGCCGTACTCCTGGCCTCGTCGGCGACCTGCCCCGTGCAGGCGTTCCGGCTCGGCGAGCACGTCTATGCCACGCAGTTCCACCCCGAGCTCGACGTCGAGGGGCTGTGCACGCGGGTCGACGTCTACCAGCACTACGGCTACTTCGACCCCAGCGAGGTCGCGGCGCTCAAGGCGATGGCGCACGCCGCGACCGTCGTCCACCCGGAGCGGGTCGTGGCCGGGTTCGTCGAGCGGTACGCGCGGGACTGAGCCCCCGCGCGCGCCCTCACGAGGGCCCTCCCCAAGCGGTGGGCTGACGGCTACTGTCTGCCGCATGAGCGAGCACGTCGACGTCCTGGTCATCGGGGCGGGACTGTCCGGGATCGGCGCGGCCGCGATGCTGAGCCGACGGCACCCCGAGAAGACCTACGCGATCCTCGAGGCGCGCGCCGTCAGCGGCGGCACGTGGGACCTCTTTCGCTATCCCGGCGTCCGCTCGGACAGCGACATGTACACCCTGGGCTACCGCTTCAAGCCCTGGCGGGGCGACAAGAGCCTGGCCGACGGGCCGTCGATCCTGGCCTATGTCCGCGAGACCGCGACGGAGTACGGCGTCGACCGGCACATCCGTTTCGACCACTCCGTGACCGGCGCCTCGTGGGACTCCGAGAGCTCGACGTGGACGGTGACCGCCGACCACGCCGGCGACGAGGTCACCCTGACCTGCTCGGTGCTGTGGGCGTGCAGCGGCTACTACGACTATGACCAGGGGCACGCGCCGGTGTTCCCGGGGATCGACTCGTTCCAGGGACAGGTGGTCCACCCGCAGCACTGGCCGGAGGACCTCGACTACGCCGGCAAGCGGGTCGTCGTCATCGGCTCGGGGGCGACGGCCGTGACGCTCGTCCCTGCCATGGCCGAGAAGGCCGCGCACGTGACGATGCTCCAGCGCACGCCGACCTACATCCTGTCCGTCCCCGGCACCGACCCGATCGACCGCAACCTCAAGCGGGTGCTGCCGGAGCGCGGCTCCTATGCCGTCAGCCGCTGGAAGAACGTGCTGGTCTCCTCGGGCCTCTACCAGCTCTCCCGCAAGCGGCCCGACATGGTGCGCGGGCTGCTGCGCAAGGGCACCGTCAAGGCCCTGCCCGAGGGCTACGACGTCGACGTGCACTTCAAGCCGCCCTACAACCCGTGGGACCAGCGGCTGTGCCTGGTCCCCGACGGCGACCTCTTCGAGGCGATCACGGCCGGGCGCGCGTCCGTCGTGACCGACGCCATCGAGACCTTCACCGAGAAGGGCGTGCGGCTCGCCTCGGGTGCCGAGCTCGAGGCCGACATCGTCGTGACCGCCACCGGGCTGAGGCTCAAGGTCTTCGGCGGCGCGACCCTGGTCGTCGACGGTGCCGAGGTCAAGCTCCCGGACACGATGGCCTACAAGGCGCTGATGCTCGCGGGCGTGCCCAACTTCGTGTTCACCGTCGGCTACACCAACGCCTCGTGGACCCTCAAGGCCGACCTCGTGGCCGACTTCGTCGACCGGATGCTGACCTTCATGGACGAGCACCTCTACCGCTCCGTGGTCCCGGTCCCCGACCCCAACGTCGCGCCGCGACCGTTCATGGACTTCGACGCCGGCTATGTGCTCCGCGCCCTCGACTCGCTGCCCAAGCAGGGCGACCGGGCTCCCTGGAAGCTCAAGCAGAACTATGTCTACGACATCCGCTCGATCCGCCGTGGCTCGCTCACCGACGGGGTGCTGCGCTACTCGCGGTAGGGGCGTCGGTTTCCCCGCTCAGGCGGGGAAACCCGCACTCAGCGGCCGAAGTTTCGGCCACCAAGTGCCAGCATCGGGCGTTCGCTGTGACGCATGTGGCGCCGCCCGACGTACGGCGACCTGCCGCGCGCGAGGCACCGGCCCCGTCACGGTCCGCCGATTAGGCTCGCCCGCATGGACACGTGGCTGCGCCGGGCGCTGTGGGACATGGTCCCGCGCGACCACCGGGAGCAGCCGGCCGCCCTGCGGCGCCGCCAGGTCGTCGCGGCGGTCGGGCTGGTCGCGGGGGCCATCGTCCTGCGGATTTCGCTGGACATCGAGCCGGGCAGCCCCTGGTTCTATGTCGGCAGCCTCGCGCTCTCGGTCCTGTGGGCCGCGGCAGCGTTCGCCAGCGGTCCCCTCCACCTCGGCCGGATCGCGATGGCCGACGAGCTGCGCCGCCCGATCCTGTCGCCCGTCCTGGTCGCCGCGGCCATGGCCGCCGTCTTCGTCGCGGGCGGGCTGGTCGTCCGCGAGGTCCCCTTCCTCGACCGCCAGGTGAGCAGCGTCATCGCGCATGCCCAGCCGGGCCAGTGGCCCCTGGTCGCGCTCATCACCGCGAGCACCGGCATCGCCGAGGAGCTCTTCTTCCGCGGTGCCGCCTACGCCGCCATCCCGTGGCGCCCGGTCGCCGTCACCACGGTGCTCTACACCGTGGCCACGCTCGCGACGGGCAACGTCATGCTCACCTTCGCGGCGGCGGTCCTCGGCCTCGTCGTCGGACTCGAGCGCCGTGCCTCGGGCGGCATCCTCGCGCCGATCCTGACCCACATCACGTGGTCCCTGACGATGGCGTTCACCCTGCCGGCCCTGTTCGGCTGACCCAGCCCGAGGCTCAGCCCGCCGACGCCGTACGACGCTCCTCGACGGCCCGCCGCACCGCCTCGGCATAGGACAGCGGCCGACCCGGGACGACCTCCTCGATCGACCGGTCGGTGACCAGCACCTCGGTGCCCATCGAGTCGATGAGGTTGCGGCCCGTGGTGACGTCGACGTCGGTGACGAGGGCGAGCCAGTAGGACGACAGCCGCGGCGTCAGCACCGGGACCGTCACGATGGGCACCGGGTTGCCGTTCTCGACCTCCGCCGCGATCCGCAGCATGTCGCGGTAGGTCATCTGGTCGGGACCGCCGATCTCGAAGACCCGGCCGAAGGCTCGCGGCTCGTCGACCACGCCGGCGAGGTAGCGGGTCACGTCGTCCAGCGCGATCGGCTGGGTCCGCGTCGAGGCCCACTTGGGCACCACCATCGCCGGCAGGTTCTTGACCAGCTGCCGGGTCAGCTCCCACGAGATGCCCCCGTGGCCGACCACGATCGCGGCCCGCAGCACGGTGACGGGCACCCCGGTCGACCCGAGCAGGGCCTCGACCTGGCGCCGGCTGCGCAGGTGCGGCGACAGCGGCCCGTCGTCGGCGCCGAGGCCGCCGAGGTAGACGATCTGCCGCACCCCCGCGGCGGCGGCCGCCTCGGCGAACGCCTCCGCCGCCTCGGCGTCGAGCCGCTCGAAGTCGGCGTCGCCCAGCGAGTGCACGAGGTAGACGGCCACGTCCACGCCCTCGAGTGCGGGCCCGAGCGACGGCGGCTGGGACACGTCGGCACCCACGGGCGTGCCCGGCCCCTCGTAGTCCTCCGGGTGCCGCGTCATCGCGCGGACGTCATAGCCGCGCTCCACGAGCTCGGGGACCAGCCGGCGCCCGATGAACCCGGTCGCGCCGGTGACGAGCACCGTCGTCGCAGCAGGGTCACCCATGCCCGAACCCTAACGACCCGTCCCCAAGGGATCGCGGGCTGCGCGGCGCCGCTCGCCGGCGGACCCCTGGGAACGAGCCGTCCAGCCGGCGACCTCTAGCCCGAGGAGCCGCCCGAGCGGGTACGGCGCGCGATCTCGGCGCGCTTGGTGTCGTCCATGGCCGACTCGTAGGCCGACACGAGCGACGCGACCGACAGCGGCTTGAGCCGCTCGACGACCTCCTGGAGGGTGGCGGCCGACGCTCCGGAGCGGCGGTAGGCGGGCCACACGTGCGACCGGAACACCTCGGTCAGCTCCTCGGCGATCGCCCGGCCGTGGGCGGCATAGACCTCCGCCGCCGCCTCGGCGGCCTCCAGCGGGAAGCCCAGGTCGAGCAGCGCGAGCCCGACGGAGAGCTGCGACACGGCGACCCGGAACCGCCCGCGGCCGGCCGCCGACGCGATCCCGAGCGCGACGAGGGTGTCGAGCTCCACGGTCGACAGGGGGCGTCCGGCGCGGTCGCTCAGCTCCTCGCGGCTCATCTCGAGCGGCATCTCGGCCTGCCAGGGCGCCAGCATCGTGCGGTGCAGCGCGATCTCCTCGGGAGCCGCGGTGTCGGGGATGCCGGCGACGTACCGCTCGATCGCCGCCAGCGTGAAGCCGTGGCTCTGGAGCTCCTGGACCAGCTCGAGCCGCGCGACGTGCTCGGCGGTGTAGTAGCCCGACCGGCCGCGCCGGATCGGAGACGGCACCAGTCCGCGGGTCGTGTAGAAGCGCACGTTGCGCACGCTCATCCCGACCCGGTTGGTCAGCTCGTCGAGGGTGAGCAGCCCGCGGAGTACGTCGACCTGGTCGGCCACGCTGTCACTCACGGAGGGCTCCTTCCCGGGCCGGACGTGACCGGAACCACACCCGGTCCGGTCTTGACGACCGTGACAGTATCGGTGTCACAATCTGCGGGCACAAGCCCGACCGTCGCTCGGCCCGATCGAGCCCACGACAGGATGCGCCATGGCAGAAGCGTTCGTGTTCGACCACCTCCGCACCCCCCGCGGCCGCGGGAAGGCCAGCGGAGCCCTCCACGAGGTCAAGCCGGTCGACCTGGTCGTCGGCCTCCTCGACGAGGTGCAGACCCGCAACCCCGGTCTCGACCCGCACCGCGTCGACGACCTGGTGCTCGGTGTCGTGACGCCGATCGGGGACCAGGGCGGTGACATCGCCAAGACCGCGGCCCTGGCCGCGGGCTATCCCGAGACCGTCGCCGGCGTGCAGCTCAACCGCTTCTGCGCCTCCGGCCTGGAGGCCGTCAACCAGGCCGCGGCCCGTGTCCGCAGCGGCTTCGAGGACCTCATCCTCGCCGGCGGCGTCGAGTCGATGAGCCGGGTGCCGATGGGCTCCGACGGCGGCGCCTGGGCGATGGACCCGGCCACCGCCCTGGAGACCGGGTTCGTGCCCCAGGGCATCGGCGCCGACCTGATCGCCACCATCGAGGGCTTCACCCGCGGCGACGTGGACGCGTTCGCCGCCGAGTCCCACCATCGTGCCGCCAAGGCGTGGGCCAACGGCTACTTCTCGGACTCCGTCGTCCCGGTCCGCGACCAGAACGGGCTCACGATCCTCGACCACGACGAGCTGATCCGCCCCGACACCTCGCCCGAGGGCCTGGCCGGGCTCAAGCCCTCTTTCGCCGACATGGGGGCGCAGGCCGGCTTCGACGACGTGGCCCTGGAGAAGTACCACTGGGTCGAGCGCATCGACCACGTCCACCACGCCGGCAACTCCTCGGGCATCGTCGACGGTGCGGCGATCATGGCGATCGGCAGTGAGGCGGTCGGCACCGAGCTCGGCCTGACCCCCCGCGCGCGGATCCTCGCGACCGCGGTCTCCGGCGCCGACCCGACGATCATGCTCACCGGACCGGCCCCCGCCTCGCGCAAGGCGCTGGCCAAGGCCGGGCTGGACGTCTCCGACATCGACCTGTTCGAGATCAACGAGGCGTTCGCCGCGGTCGCGATGCGCTTCATGCGGGACCTGGGCATCTCGCCCGAGATCACCAACGTCAACGGCGGCGCGATCGCCATGGGCCACCCGCTGGGCGCCACGGGCGCGATCATCCTCGGCACCCTGATCGACGAGCTCACGCGGCGCGACCTGCGCCGCGGCCTCGCGACGCTCTGCGTCGGCGGCGGCATGGGCATCGCCACCATCGTCGAGATCGTCTGAGAGGCCACCACAGCATGAGCACCACGACCCACACCGCCGTCCGCTACGACCGGGGCGCCGACGGCATCGTCACGCTGACCCTCGACGACCCGACGTCGAGCGCCAACACCATGAACGAGATCTACCAGTCCTCGATGCAGGCCGCGGTCGAGCGCCTGTGGGGCGAGGTCGACGACGTCACCGGTGTGATCGTCGCCAGTGCCAAGAAGACCTTCTTCGCCGGCGGCAACCTCAAGCTCATGGTCCAGGCGGGGCCGGACCAGGCCCAGGAGATCTTCGACTCCGGCCAGGCGATCAAGGCCACGCTGCGCCGGCTCGAGCTGTTCCCCCGCCCGGTCGTCGCCGCGATCAACGGCGCCGCCCTGGGCGGTGGCTTCGAGATCTGTCTGGCCTGCAACCACCGGGTCGTGGTCGACGACCCGCGTGCCGAGATCGGGCTGCCCGAGTCGTCGCTGGGCCTGCTGCCCGGCGGTGGCGGCGTGACCCGCGTCGTCCGCATGCTCGGCCTGCAGGCCGGCCTCATGGACGTGCTGCTGCCCGGCACCCGCTTCAAGCCGGCGGTCGCCCACGCCAAGGGCCTGGTCGACGAGGTCGTCGCGACACGGGAGGACCTGGTCCCCGCGGCCCGCGCCTGGATCCTCGCCCACCAGGACGACCAGGAGGCCGCCAAGAACCCCTGGGACCGCGGGGGCTACAAGATGCCCGGCGGCAGCCCCAAGAGCCCCGCGCTGGCCCAGTTCCTGCCGGCCTTCCCGGCTCTCCTGCGCAAGCAGCTCAAGGGTGCCGACTACCCCGCGCAGAAGGCGATCCTGTCGGTCGCCGTCGAGGGCGCGAGCGTCGACTTCGAGACCGCCACCCGCATCGAGTCGCGCTACCTGACCAAGCTGATCACCGGCCAGAACTCCAAGAACATGATCCAGGCGTTCTTCTTCGACCTGCAGGCGATCTCCTCCGGATCGCTGCGGCCGGCCGGCATCCCGCCCTACCGCGCCACCAAGGTGGGCGTGCTCGGCGCCGGGATGATGGGGGCCGGCATCGCCTACTCCTGCGCCCGGGCCGGGATCCAGGTCGTGCTCAAGGACGTCAGCCTGGACAACGCCGAGCGCGGCAAGGCCTACTCCGCCGGGCTGCTCGACAAGGCGATCTCCCGCGGCCGCTCGACCGAGGACAAGAAAGCCGAGCTGCTCGACCGGATCACCCCGACCGCCGACCCCGCCGACCTCGCCGGCTGCGACCTGGTCATCGAGGCGGTCTTCGAGGACCCGGCGCTCAAGCACCGGGTGTTCGCCGAGGTGCTGCCGCACGTCAACGGCGACGCCCTGCTGTGCTCCAACACCTCGACGCTGCCCATCACCGAACTGGCCACCGGCGTCGACCGGCCCGCGGACTTCATCGGCCTGCACTTCTTCAGCCCCGTCGACAAGATGCCGCTCGTCGAGATCATCCGCGGGCGGGAGACCTCCGACGAGGCGCTGGCCAAGGCCTACGACGTCGTGCAGCAGATCAAGAAGACCCCGATCGTGGTCAACGACTCGCGCGGCTTCTACACCTCGCGCGTCATCGGCTTCATGGTCAACGAGGGCCTCGCCATGCTCGCCGAGGGGGTGCACCCCGTCTCGCTCGAGCGGGCCGCCACGCAGGCCGGCTACCCCGTCGGCACGCTCCAGCTCACCGACGAGCTCAACATGGAGCTGATGGCCAAGATCGCCAAGGCCACCGCGGACGCGGCCGCGCGCGACGGCCTGGCCTTCGAGGCCCACCCCGGCACCGCGGTGATCGAGCGGATGCTGGAGATCGGACGCCCCTCGCGGCTCCGGGGTGCGGGCTTCTATGACTACGCCGACGGACGTCGTACGTCGCTGTGGCCCGGCCTGTCCGAGGTCTTCCCCGTGGCCGACACCCAGCCGCCGCTCGCCGACATCAAGGACCGGATGCTCTTCGCCGAGGCGCTGGAGACCGCGAAGTGCTTCGAGGAGGGCGTCATCACCTCGGCCGCCGCGGCCAACATCGGCTCGATCATGGGCATCGGCTTCCCGCCCAACACCGGTGGGGCCGCGCAGTTCATGACGGGCTATGTGGGCGCCGACGGCTCGGTGGGCCTGTCCGCCTTCGTGGCCCGGGCCGACGAGCTGGCCGAGCAGTACGGCGACCGCTTCCGCCCGAACCCCCACCTCCGGGAGCTGGCCGCCTCCGGCGGCTCCTTCCCCGCCTGACCTCGCGAGGGCTCCGCACCCGTCGGTCAGGGGGCCCAGGGGAGGGTCAGGAGCTCGTGGCCGCGGGCCGGGTGGCCGTCCCACGAGAGGGTCGGGTGTGACGCCGACCGGCGGTGCCAGAGGGCGAGGAGCACGTCGGAGGCCGGGCCGGTGAGCGTGGCGGCGACGGGTCCGGAGCCGAGCGTCCAGCGGCGGCCGGTGTCGGTGGACACGACCGCCAGGGCGTCGGCGGGCTCGGTGAGCCGCCCGAGCCGGATCTGGCGCGGCAGGAACATCCCGACGACCTCGTCGATCCCGTCGTCGGCCAGCCGGGTCTCGATGTCGGGCTCGGCGGGCGTGCCCAAAGCGGAGAGCAGGTCCCAGGCGTGCACGGCGTGCTCGTGGGCCTGGCGGCGCTGCCAGAAGGCGACGTTCTTGTCGTGGCCGAACGACCAGGCGGGCGTCGACGGGTCGACGTCGAGGTGCGCCACCAGGTCCGCCGCGCCGGCCGCGAACCATGCGCCGAGATCGTCGTCGGCCGGCCACTCCGGCGCCGGGGCCTCGGGGTTGCCGTGGTCGACCGCGTGGCAGACCCAGCGCTCGACCTGGCCGACGTGGTGCGCGAGGTCGCGGACCGTCCAGCCCGGGCAGGCGGCGACGGGCAGGTCGAGGCCACCGGGAGCCGCGGCGGCCCGGGCGAGCCCGTCGCGGAACCTCGCGAGCTCCCGGTCCAGCGCGACGGCGAGGTCGGTCGGGTCCATGGCGGCATCCAACCACCTCGCAGCGACACTGGAGGCGTGCCCGGGCTCGTGGTGGCGACGGCCAACATCCTCTTCACGCTGGACCGCGTCGTGGCGCGGCGGTCGCTGGAGGCGGTGCTCGCCGAGGAGCCCGATCTCGTCGGGCTGCAGGAGTGGCGGCCCCAGCGGCGCCGGATGCTGCGCGAGCGCGACGACTTCCACTGGGTGACACCGTTCGTCACGTGGTGCGTGGTGGGTGCGCGCGCCGACAGGTTCGACCCCGTCGAGGGTCGCGAACGGATCCTGAGCCTCCCGGGGCGCGCGGACAACCCCGGCCGGACGGCCGGGTTCGAGCCGTCCCGCCTCGCCGCCGTCGGGGTGTTCCGCGACCGAACCGACGGGAGCCTCGTGACGCTCGTCAGCTTCCACCTGGTGGCGGGTGTGCAGTCGCGCGGGCGCTATCACCCCGACCGGCCCCGGCTGGTGAAGCGGCACCAGGGCGAGGCCAGGCGGCTCGAGCGGCTGGTGGCCGACGAGCAGCGCCGCGGCAGGACGACGTACGCCGTCGGAGACTCCAACCTCCACGGGTTCGCACTGCCCGGTCTGGCGTCCGCGTGGACGGGCCGGGAGCACGAGCCGGGCACCCTCGGGACGAGCCGCCGCAGGGTCGATGACGTGTTCGGCCCCACGCCCCCCGACGACGTGCGTCGGGTGGTGACGGACTCCGACCACCAGGCGGTGGTGGTCGCCTGGCGCGACCGAGGAGAGCACAGGCAGCCGCCCTATGCTGGCGCCTGACATGCATGACAGCGACGTGGCGGCGGCCCCTGGGCTGCCCGACGAACACAGCGGGGACGGCGAGCGCGACGGGTCCGCTCGCGCCTACGTGATCCCGGTGTGGGTGACGGTGGCGCTGTTCGGCGCCGTCGCGGTGGCCCGCTCGCGGGCCCTGGGGATCCCCATCAAGGACCCGCACTTCGACTTCTTCCTCGGCCGCATCGGCGAGGAGGGTGCGCTCGTGGCGGCGTGGGCGGTCATCGACGCCTGGGTCCGGGGGCGTCGGTCGGGCGAGCGGGTCCGTGCCGTCCTCCGGCGACGCTGGACGCGGCGGAGGCTCGTGCTCGTCGCGGGGGCGCTGGTCGCCTACCAGCTCGTCTACCTGAGCTACCACAACCTCAAGAGCTGGCTGGTGTTCCGCCCGCTGCGCGACGACCTGCTGGTGCGCGTCGACCGCACGCTCTTCCTCGGCCACAGCCCGTGGGTGGTCCTGCACGACCTCCTCGGACAGGGGCCGGCGGCCTATGTCCTGATGGTCGTCTATGAGTCGTTTGGGACCCTCGTGCTCGTCGCGGTGGCCGCGGCGCTGGTGCTGCCCGACCGGATCCGGGACAGCTATGTCTACATCGCGTCGGGCATGTGGGTCTGGATCCTCGGGACGCTGTCCTACTACCTGCTGCCGTCGACGGGCCCGTTCCACGCGCGGGCGGAGGACTTCGCCGGCCTGCCACACACGATGATCCAGGACACCCAGGCGAAGTACTACCAACAGCGGCTGGACCTGATCGCGAACCCGCACGCGCACGACTCCTTCGCTCAGATCGCCGCGTTCGCCAGCCTCCACATCGGCGTGAGCACGCTGATGCTGCTGATGGCGTGGTACGCCGGCATGCGGCGCACCACGGTCGTGTTGACGGCGTTCGTGGCGTGCACGACGGTCGCGACCGTCTATCTCGGCTGGCACTACGCCGTCGACGACATCGCCGGCGTGCTCCTCGCGGTCGCGGGCGTGGCCATCGGCCGGCGGATGGTCTATCCGCGCGGCCGATCGGACCGGGCTAGCGTCTGGCGAGACGCCGGCTGACCGCCTGCGCGCTCGCGGCGCCGTACGCCGTCGCGAAGCCGCCGAGCGCCCGGTCCCAGCCCAGGTCCGGCGCCGTCTCGCGGGCGCGGGACGCCAGCCGGCTCCGCTCGCCGTCGCGCACGACGAGCCCGGCAAGTGCCTCCGCCAGGGCCTCGTCGTCGTCGCACAGCCGGCCGGTGACGCCGTCCTCGACGAACTCGCCGACCCCGCCGCTGCGCATCGCGACCACGGGGACCCCCGCAGCCCGGGCCTCGAGGGCCGCGATGCCGAAGGACTCGAGGTGGGCCGGAGCGACGTAGAGGTCGACCGTGCGGAAGAGCTCGCGGATCTCCTCGCGGGTGAGGGTGCCGGTGAGCCGCACCCAGTCCTCCATGTCGTGGCGGCGGAGGAAGTCGCGCACGTCCGTCTCGCGGGGACCGCTGCCGACGAGCACCACCTCGACGGCCTGGTCGTCGGGCAGGGCCGCGCGCATCCGTCGCAGCGCCGCGAGCAGCGGCAGCGGTCGCTTGCGCCGCACCAGCCGCAGGACGCTCGCGATCCGGACCGGTCCACCACCCGGTCGGGCCACGAGGTCGTCGCGCCAGCGCTCCACGTCGATCGCGTTGCACACCACCCGGACCTCCGACCCCGTCGGCAGCACCCGGCGGACGTGGCGGGCCGCGACCGCGCTGACGGCGGTCCACGTCGCGCGCCAGCGACGCCAGCCCGCGACCAGCCCGATGAACCGGACCAGGAGATGCTGGCGGCCACCCCAGATCGAGTGCACGCTGAGCACGAGCGGGACCCCGGCGCGGGCGGCCCGCTGGGCCACGAGCGTCGCGAAGGGCGACACGAGGGAGAGGTGGGCGTGCACGACGTCGAAGTCGTCGCGGTCCCAGGCCCCGCGCTCGGGCAGGTAGCGCAGGATCGGCCACCCGCCGCGGCGTGACCGCACGATCCGCGGGTCACCGAGACCTCCGGCCTCGCCGCGGCTGATCGTGTAGACGGTGACGTCGTCGCCGGCCGCGACCTGCCGCCGGGCCAGCTCGGCCACGAACACCTCGATCCCGCCGAGGACGGGCGCATAGGAGTCGACGACGTGCAGGATCCTCGTCATGGCGCGACGTCGTCCCCGGTCCTGCTCCCGGCCACGCGGCGGCGGGTCCAGGCCCAGCCGGCCAGCCAGACCCCGCCGACGGGGATCTCCAGCGCGAAGGTGAAGGCTCGGTAGAGCAGCACGGCCGCGGCCATCGGGGCCGGCGCGCCTCCCAGCAGGACGAGCAGGCCCGCCGTCCCGGCCTCGGACACTCCCGCACCGCCGGGCGTGAGCACGGCGAGGGTCAGGACCCGGTCGGCGGCATAGCCCGCCAGCAGCACCGCCGGTGAGATGGACCCGCCGACGGCCTGCACGCAGGCCCACAGCAGCGCTGCCTGGAGCACGGCATAGCCCGCCATCGCGACCGTCAGGAGCGGCCAGCGGCGCCCGACCACGTGGCTGACCCGGTCCCGCAGGTCGACGAGGTGCCGGGAGACGGCGTCACCGGAGACCCGGCCGTGCCGGCCCACGGTCGCGTCCACCACGCGCCCGACGAGGCTGGCGGTGGCGAGTGCCGACGAACGTCGCGCCACGCCGACGAGCGTCGCGACCACGACGACCGCCAGCACCGCCGACGCCGCGAGTGCGATCCCCTGGAGCAGTGGCGAGGCCTCGGAGCCGCTGAGAGCGAGCACGCCGAGCGCCACGGCGGGCAGCGCCAGCTTGAGCAGGATCCCCCACAGGTTGGACACCAGCGTGAAGGCGGCGAACTCGGTCGCCGTGCGTCCCCAGGAGCGCAGCATGACGTAGTTCAGCGACATCCCGACCGCGCCGCCGAGGGGCAGCACGTTGGCGACCGCGCTTCCCGTCAGGTTGAGGGTGAGCGCCCGGCGACGGCTGAGCCCGGGCAGCGACCCGGTGAGCACGAAGGAGTAGGTGAACAGTCCCAGCGCCCACAGCACGGCCAGGCCGGCCACCGTCGGCAGGTGGAGGTCCCCCAGCAGAGCGCTCACCTCGCGGAGCTCGGCCCCGGTCACGCGGGGCAGCACCAGCCACAGCAGGAGGCAGACGAGCGCCAGGCCTCCGGCGCCGCGCAGGGCGAGGGCCCGGACGCGGGCCCGTTGGGGGGTCGGGTCGGCGCGCTGCGACACTGCGGAAGTGGTGTTCACCCTCGTCGCCTTTCACGCACACCCCGACGATGAGACTCTACTGACGGGTGGCACCCTCGCCGACGCCGCGTCCCGGGGGCACCGGGTCGTCCTGGTGACCGCCACCGAGGGTGAGGCCGGGCTGGCCGCGGACGCCGCTGACGCCGAGGGCCTCGGGAGCCTGCGCGCCACCGAGCTGCAACGTGCCGCCGAGGCCCTGGGCTGTGCGCGGGTGGTGCAGCTGGCCTACCCGGACTCGGGCTGGGACCGACCGGTCCCGGGCCCGCGGTTCGCCGACCTGGACCCCGCGGAGCCGGCCGAGCGCCTCGCGGCGATCCTGCGCGAGGAGCACGCTGACGTCCTCACCGTGTATGACCCCCGCGGGGGCTACGGCCATCCCGACCACGTGCAGGTGCACCGGGTCGGCGTGCGTGCCGCCGAGCTCGCGGGCACGCCGCGCGTGCTGGAGGCGACCGTCGACCGGACGTCGCTGGTGCGGCTGGCCGCGGTGATGCGCTGGGTGCCCGGCCTGCGGCGACTGGTGCCCCCCGACGGCTTCGCCGGCTCCTTCACCGCCCGCGAGGAGCTCACGCACTGCGTCGACGTCCGCCCGTCCCTGGCCGCCAAGAGGGCCGCGCTGCGCGCCCACCACTCCCAGGCCGGTGGTGGGTCCTCGGTGCGCACGGCCGCCGCGCTGCTGCGCCTGCCGACCCCGGTGCTCGGTCTGGTCCTGGGCCGCGAGTGGTTCGTCGAACGGGGTCGGGCGCCCGCGGTGCCCCTGCTCGGGGACGTGTTCGCCGGCCTGGACGACGGCGGTCGATGACTTCGGCATTCCTCTGACACGGGGGCGGGCAGCCGGAACACTTGAGCAGGTGACGAGTCCCGAACCCGCCCCCATGATCGACATCCGTGAGCTGCACGTGCGCTTCGGAGAGGTCGAGGCAGTCTCGGGCGTCGACCTCACGGCGTACGCCGGGCAGGCGAGTGCGCTGCTCGGTCGCAACGGTGCCGGCAAGTCCACGACGATGCGTGTGCTGGCGGGCGTCGTACCCCCCACCGCCGGGTCCGTGACCGTCGCCGGCCTCGACATCCGTGAGCACACGCTGCGCGTCAAGCAGCTCACCGGCTACTGCCCCGACGTGGGCGGCCTGATCCCGCGCGCCACCCCCTGGGAGCACCTCCAGCTCGCGGCCCGGCTGCGGCGCATGGAGGACTGGGAGGACCGCGCCCGTGACCTGCTCGAGCTGTTCGAGCTCGGCGATGTCGCGCACCGCGTGACCGCCGGCTTCTCCCACGGCATGGGCCGCCGGCTGTCGGTGATCCTCGCGGCGTTCCACCACCCCGGCGTGCTGCTGCTCGACGAGCCCTTCGACGGCGTCGACCCGATCGGCGTCGAGGCGACCTTCGACGTCATCGCCGACGCCCGAGCCCGCGGCGCGGCCGTCCTCGTGTCCACGCACCTGCGCGAGCTGGCGATCCAGGCGTGCAACACCGTGCTCGTGCTCCGCGGGGGAGAGCGCGTCGCGACCGTGACGGCCGGCGACATGGCGGGGGAGGACGGGGCGCGTGCCTACAGGGCTCTCCTCGACTGAGGCCTCGGCGCCCACCTGGACCTCCGCCGCGGCCCGCGCGGTCGTCGACGTCCGGCACCTGCTGTGGTTCCGGTCGGCGGGCGTCCGGCGCAAGGGCGTCGCGCGTGTCGTCATGGCCGTGTTCGCCGTCATCACGCTGGGGGCCGCTGTGGTGCCGGCCTACCTCCCGGGCGCGGGCGACCTGGGCATCGCCACGGCTCGGGCCGCCCAGTTCCTGATCCTGCTGCCCGCCGCCATGGCCGGGCTGCTGCTCCTCGCTGTCGTCTCGTCGGTCGCCTCCGGCGGTGGGCGCGAGCTGCTGTCCCGGGAGCACGGCGTCGCGTTCCCGGTCAGCCCGACCACCGACCACCTGGGGGCGCTGCTGTTCGCGCCCCTCAACGTCGCCTGGCTGCTCCAGACCTGGAGCCTGCTGGGCGTCACCGCCTATGCCCTCGGCTCGAGCGGTCTCCTCGGCTCCCAGCTCGTGTGCCTGCTCTGGGTCGCGTGCGCGACCGCGCTGGCGCAGGCGCTGGCCTGGGTCGTCGAGACCGTACGGCGCGGCCCGCGCGGCGTGCTCGTCGTCCGGCTGCTGGGCGTGACCGTCGGTGCCGCCGCCGTCTGGGTGCAGCTCTCAGGGCACGTGACCGACGTCCTCGACTCGGTGCCGACGATCCCCGTGATGCGCGGCATGGTCGCCGCCCGCGAGGGCGACTGGCTGCGCTTCGGCGTCACGGCGCTCGCGCTCCTCACGATCCTCGTCGCGGCGGTCGCGCTCGGCGCCGTACCCGCCCATCTCGCGGCGCACCGGGCCCCGCGCGACGAGATCCGCGTCGAGACCGGCGCCCGCCAGGCGCGCCGCGCGCCGCGGTCCGACCTCGCCGCGATGGTCCGCGTCGACCGCGGCTCGGTGTGGCGGTCGGTGCCCATGCGCCGCGGCCTGACCGTGCTCGCCGTCGGCCCCGGCCTCGTGGCCCTGGCCGGCAACCTGGCCTGGAACACCATGACCATCCTGCCCGGGCTCGTCGCGTCGGGCGGGGCCCTGCTGTTCGGCGTGAACGCCTGGGTGCTGGACGGGCGCGGGACCCTGTGGCGCGAGAGCCTGCCGGCCGACCCGCGGACGGTGTTCGCCGCCCGTGTCGTGGTGCTGACCGAGTGGCTCGCCGTCGCGTCGGGCGTGACCCTGGTGCTCGCCTCGCTCCGCGCCGGCCTCCCCGAGCCGCACGAGCTCACCGCGCTGCTGGCCACCTGGGTGGTCGTGGTCGTGCAGGTCGTCGGCGCCTCGATGCGCTGGTCGCAGCAGCGGCCGTTCTCCGTCGACATGCGCTCGGCGCGCGCCACGCCGGCCCCGCCGATCGTGATGGTGGGCTACTCCGCTCGCCTCGCGCTGAGCACCACCCTCACCGGGCTGGTGTTCTCCGGGCTCGCCAAGCTGCCGATCTGGAACCTGTCGCTCGCGGTGATGCTGCCGTTCCTCGTGTGGTCGCTGGTCCGGCTGGTGTGGGTCCGGCGGACCTACCTGGACCCGGTCGAGCGGGCTCGCGTCACGATGACCGTCGCGGCCTGACCCGCTGCCTCCCGACGGCTCGTCGGAGGCACCCGCCGAGCAGCCACAGCGAGGCGCCGCAGCTCAGCACCGCCACTGGCGCGTTGGCGCCCCAGCCGTCGGTGAGGGTCCAGCCCGTCGCGGCCACCGCCGTCGCGACGACCGGCGCGGCGACGAACAGCAGGTGCCGCTCGGGCCGGGCCGGGGCCCCCAGGGACAGGGGCGCACCGCGCGTGCCGAGCCGTCCCATCGCCCAGACGGTCAGGCCCAGGAGAGCCGGGAGCGTGAGGAGCAGGGGGCCGGGCGTGACGGCGAAGCGCACCAGCCAGGCCGCCCCCAGCAGCGCCGGGGCGATCAGCAGGGTGCGCCGTGACGGCCGCGCGAGGGTGCCGAGGCGGTCGAGGGTGAGGTGGGCGGCGGGTACGACGAGCCCCAGGAGGCCGACGTACCACCCCAGCTGTCCGACCGCCGGCCAGCCGGACGGCAGGTCGTCGCGCTCCAGCGGCCAGAAGAGGGCGAACAGGCCGGCCCACGCACCAAGCCCGGCCCAGGCGGCCAGCATCCGCGGGCCCGACCAGGCCGCCGCCATCCGCCCGAGGCCGACCACGCCGACCCCGGTGACCAGCGCGTGCCAGGCGAGCGGGGTCCAGACGACCTGGAACGGGAACGCGGCATACATCGTCGCCACCACGACGCCCTCGATGAGCCAGCCGAGGACGGCGCCCCCGAGGAACACCGCGCGCCAGCCCTGCACGCCCGACCACAGCACGGCCGACAGCGCCGCGGCGACGCAGAGCGAGTAGACCACCCAGGTCACGGCGAGCTCGAGCGGTGTCCACCCGGCCGGGGGTGCCGACCAGAAGAGGTTCTCCGACCCCCACGTCGCCGCCGCACCGAGGGTGCCCGCGGCCAGCCAGTAACGTCCCACGGGTCCGAGTCTGGTCACCCGGGTCCGATCGTGTCGCTCGGTGACGACCCTGGGCTGCCCCTGGGGTTGCCGGGGCCCTAGTGTGCGAGACATGGACTTCTCCCCGTCTCCGCGCGCCGCCGACCTGACCGCACGGGTGGCCGAGTTCGTCGCCACCGAGATCACCCCGATCGAGCGGTCCTACCACGAGCAGATCGACGAGGCCCGCCGCACCGGCGACCCCTGGCAGCCGCTCCCGGTCATCGAGGAGCTCAAGGCCAAGGCGCGGGCGCAGGGCCTGTGGAACCTGTTCCTGCCGGCCGGGCACGAGCGGGACTACGCGACGGCCTACGGCACCGACGGCGGCGCCGGGCTGTCCAACGTCGACTACGCACCGCTCGCCGAGCAGATGGGCCGCTCGCTGTTCGCGCCGCTCGTCTTCAACTGCAACGCGCCCGACACCGGCAACATGGAGGTGCTGCTCAAGTACGGCACCCAGGCCCAGCGCGACGAGTGGCTCGACCCGCTGCTGGACGGCCGGATCCGCTCGGCGTTCCTCATGACCGAGCCCGGGGTCGCGTCGTCGGACGCGACCAACATGGAGGCGACGGCCGTCATCGACGGCGACGAGGTCGTCATCAACGGCCGCAAGTGGTGGTCGACCGGGGTCGGGCACCCGGACTGCAAGGTCTTCGTGTTCATGGGCCTGACCGACCCCGACGCCGACCGGCACCACCGGCACTCGATGGTCCTCGTGCCCAAGGACGCGCCCGGCGTGAAGATCGAGCGGCTGGTGCCGGCGATGGGCTACTACGACGAGCCGCTCGGGCACGGCGAGGTGTCGCTCACCGACGTCCGGGTGCCCGTCTCCAACATCCTGTCCGGTCCCGGCGAGGCGTTCGCCATCGCGCAGGGCCGGCTCGGCCCGGGCCGCGTCCACCACTGCATGCGCCTCATCGGGCTCGCCGAGGTGGCCCTCGAGCACGCCTGCCGGCGCGGCCTCTCGCGGACCGCGTTCGGCAAGCCGATCGCGTCGCTGGGCGGCAACCGCGAGCGCATCGCCGACGCGCGGATCGCCATCGAGCAGGCGCGGCTCCTCGTGCTGCACGCCGCGTGGAAGCTCGACGTCGGCGGGTCGGCCAACGCGGTCTCCGAGGTGTCGCAGATCAAGGTCGCCGTACCCTCCATGGCCACCCAGGTCATCGACATGGCGATCCAGATGCACGGCGGCGCGGGCGTCTCCGACGACTTCCCGCTGGCCGCCGCCTATGCCGGTGCCCGCACCCTGCGGCTGGCCGACGGGCCCGACGAGGTGCATCGTGGGCTGGTGGCCAGGATCGAGCTCGCCCAGTACGGCGCCCGCCGCTGATGTCGGCCCCCGCCGCTGCTGCTCGCCGGGTGCTCGTCACCGGCGCCGCCTCGGGGCTCGGGGCGGCGCTGGTCGCCGCCTTCCGGGAGCGCGGCGACGAGGTCCTCGCGACCGACCTCACCGTCGGTGCCGGGGGTGACGGCGACGTCAAGCTCGACATCACCTCCGACGAGGACTGGGCGGCTGCCGTCGCCGAGGTCGAACGGCGGTGGGGCGGCCTCGACGTCCTCGTCAACAACGCCGGGGTCGCGGGCGGCGGCCGCCTCGACGTGGCGACCGTCGACGAGTGGCGCTGGATCTTCGAGATCAACCTGTTCGGTGCGGTGCGGGGGATCCGGGCGTTCACGCCGGTCTTCAAGCGCCAGGGCTCCGGGCACCTGGTCAACATCGCCTCGCTCGCGGGCCTCGTGCACCCCGCCGGGATGGGCTCCTACAACGCGGTCAAGGCCGCGGTCGTCGCCCTGACGGAGACGGCGGGCCACGAGCTGGCGGCCCACGGCGTGCGCGCGATGGCCGTCTGCCCGTCCTACTTCCGGACCAGCCTCGTCGACTCCGTCCGCGGCAGCGACCCGGCGGTGGCCGCCGTCGTGGGCCGGCTCGTCGAGCGCTCGCCGTTCACCGCCGACGACATCGCTGCGGCCGTCCTGGAGGGCATGGACCACGGCGTCGAGCTGCTGCTCCCCGACGAGGCGGCGCGGCACGCCTGGCTGCTGAAGACGCAGGACCGGTCGGCCTACGACGCGCAGATGCGCGCCCAGGCCGTCAAGCTCGAGGAGGCGACGTGACCGACCACGACGAGCACCCGGCCGGCCACGGCAACCCGGCCCTCGCCGTACGCGCGGAGGACGCCTTCGACACCGAGGCCGTCGCCGCGTGGCTGCGCGCGCACGCGATCCCCGAGGTCCGCGGCGACCTCGACGGGACCCCGCAGGTCCGGCAGTTCCCGGGCGGGGCGTCCAACCTGACCTATCTGCTGCACTATCCCGGCCGCGACCTGATCCTGCGGCGGCCGCCGGTCGGGGCCAAGGCCAAGAGCGCCCACGACATGCTGCGGGAGTTCCGGATCCAGTCGGCGCTGCGGCCGGTGTTCGGGCTGGTCCCGACGATGGTCGGGTTCTGCGACGACCCCGGCGTGCTCGGGTCGGACTTCTATGTCATGGAGCGGCTCGAGGGCACCATCCTGCGACGGGAGCTGCCCTGGGACCTGTCGGCCGACGAGGCCTCGCAGCTGTGCGCCAACGCCTTCGACGTGCTGGTCGACCTGCACCGCGTCGACGTCTCCGCGTCCGGGCTCGGGGACCTCGGACGGGGGCCCGGCTATGTCGGGCGCCAGGTGGCCGGCTGGACCGACCGGTTCGCGCGAGCGCGCACCGACGACACGGGCGACTGGTCGGACGTCACCGGCTGGCTCGCGGCGCGGCAGCCCGCGGACGTCGGCACCTGCCTGATCCACAACGACTTCCGCTTCGACAACCTGGTGCTCGACCACGACGACCCGCTGCGTGTGGTGGGCGTGCTCGATTGGGAGATGGCGACGGTCGGCGACCCGCTCATGGACCTCGGCGGTGCCCTGGCCTACTGGGTGCAGGCCGACGACGACGAGTTCTTCCAGGGCTTCCGGCGCCAGCCGACCCACGTGCCGGGCATGTGGACCCGGGCGGAGATCGTCGAGCGCTACTGCGAGCGGACAGGGCTCTCGGTCTCTCCCGACCAGTGGCGCTTCTATGAGGTGTTCGGGCTGTTCCGGCTGGCCGTGATCGCGCAGCAGATCTGGTATCGCTACGTCCTCGGCCAGACTCACAACGAGGCCTACGCCGTGTTCGGGCCGGCCGTCGCCTACCTCGAGAGCCGCTGCCGGCGGCTCGTCGCCGGCTGACCCCGCCCGGGCTTCGGCATGGGGTCGCTGCTGCTGGTGAGGCACGGGCAGGCGTCGTTCGGCGCCGCCGACTACGACGTGCTCTCCGACGTCGGGCGCGAGCAGTCCCGGCTGGTCGGTCGCTACCTGGCCGAGCGCGGCGTCGCCGCCGACCGCGTCCTGCACGGGACGCAGCGCCGGCAGCGGCACACGGCGCAGGAGCTGGTCGCCGCTGCGGGGTGGGGGGTGTCGACCGAGGTCGACGAGGACTGGGACGAGTTCGACCACGTCAAGACGATCGGCGCCCTGGCCCCGGAGATCGTCGACACGACCGACCGGCGGGCCTACCAGCGTGCCTATGAGGAGGCGCTGTCGCGCTGGGTGTCGGGTCACGAGCCCGACGGGATCGAGCCGTTCTTGAGCTTCGTGGCCCGCGTCCGCGGGGCGCTCGAGCGGGCCTGCGAGCACGCCGGCCCCGGCGGGACGGCGCTCGCGGTCTCCTCGGGGGGCCCGATCACCGCCGCCGTCGCCACGCTCATCGATCCCGACGGCTCCCTCGCCGACCTCGCCCGCATCTGGCAGCGGATGAACGTCGTGCTCGTCAACACCTCCCTCACCCGCGTCGTCGTCGGCTCCACCGGCGCCCGCCTCCTCACCTTCAACGAGCACCCCCACATTTCCCCCGGCAGCCCGCTCCTCACCTACCGCTGACCCCGAGGTGGCGCTCAGGTACGTCGAGGTGGCGCTCAGGTACGTCGAGGTGGGACTCCGGGTTCACCGACGTGGGACTCGCGGTCCGTCGAGTTGGGACTCCGGGTTCACCGACGTGGGACTCGCGGTCCGCCGAGGTGGGACTCCGGGTTCACCGACGTGGGACTCGCGGTCCGTCGAGGTGGGACTCCGGGTTCACCGAGGTGGGAGCCGGGACTACATCAGCCGCTTGAACACCGGCAGGGGAGCGAGCTTCATGGCGTAGGACATGGGCGCCCAGGGCAGCGCGGGCACGCACGCCGAGTCCTTCTCCTTCTCGATGGCGTCGACCATCGCGGCCACCCCCTTCTCGGTGGAGACCATGAAGCGCACGGCCGAGACTCCCTCGTTCATCTCCGAGGCGATGTAGCCCGGATAGAGCACGGTCACCTTGATCGGCTTGCCGTACAGCTCGTTGCGCAGGCCCTCCGCCAGATGCGCGACCGCCGCCTTGGTCGCGGCGTACGTCGTCATCGACTTGGGCAGGCCGCGCATCGCGGACATCGACGAGATCATCACCAGGTGGCCAGCGTTCTGCGCGCGGAAGATCTCCATCGCGGCCTCGGCCTGGGCGAGCGCCGCGACGAAGTTGGTCATCGCCGTCTCCTTGTTGGCCGCGAAGCGTCCCGTCCCCAGGGGTGCGCCCTTGCCGATCCCGGCGTTGACCACGACGCGGTCGATCGAGCCGAGGTCGTCGCGGAACGCGCGGAACACCTCGAACACGGCCTCGTCATCGGTCACGTCGAGCGCGCGTACGACGACCCGGCAGCCGGGGTGCGCCTCGTTGAGCTCGGTGCGCAGCTCGTCGAGCCGTTCAGTCCGTCGGGCCGCCAACGCCAGGTCGTGCCCCCGCGCTGCGAACTGGCGCGCCATCTCGGCGCCCAGGCCGCTGCTGGCGCCGGTGATCAGGATCGTCCGCCTCATGGGGGCAGTCTGCCGGACCCGACTCCCGCCTCGGCGAGCCCCTGGTCCCACCTCGGTGGACCGCGAGTCCCACTTCGGTGGACCGCGAGTCCCATGTCGGTGAGCCCGGAGTCCCACTTCGGTGGACCGCGAGTCCCACTTCGGTGGACCGCGAGTCCCACTTCGGTGGACCGCGAGTCCCACTTCGGTGGACCGCAAGTGCCACGTCGACGTACCTAGGCGCCACCTCGACGTACCTAGGCGCCACTTCGGCGGATGTGGGCGCCAGGCGGGGGGAGGGGGTCGGAGGAGGGGGTCAGCCGAGGCAGCGGTGGTCCGGGCAGTGCGAGCCGGAGCACCAGGGGGCGCCGTGGGCGGCGGCGAGGGCGACGTCGTCGTGGACCACGGTGGGGAAGACGCCCTCGCGGGCGAGGAGGGAGCCGGCGACGGCGGCGCGGAAGCCGACGCCGCAGTAGACCCAGGGGTCCTCGCCGGTGAGGCCGGTGGCGACCGCCTCACGGACCCGGTGCGCGGGGACGTGGACGGCGCCGCGGACGTGGCCGGTGCGCCACTCGTGGTCGTCGCGGACGTCGAGCACCGGCCCGGCGGAGTCGTCGGCGAGCGCGAACGCGAGGTCCTCGAAGCGCGCGGTCCCCAGCGTCGTGGCCATGCCGGCCGGCGGGTCGCCGAGGACGGCCCCGGCGAGGTGGTCGACGCCGATCCGGACCAGCTCGCGCTGGACGTGGGCGAGCAGCGAGCGGTCGGTGGCGACGACCACGATGGGCTCGTCGACCGGGACCGTCCAGCCGACCCAGGTCGCCAGCGCGCCGGCGGCGTCCACGTTGACGCTGCCGGGCAGGTGGCCCCGGGCGAACGCCCGCCGGTCGCGCGTGTCGACGACCCAGGTCGGCCCGGCGAGGCGGGCCGCCTGCTCGAAGCCCAGCAGTGGTGGCGGCGTGAGGTCGGCGGCGGTCGGGCCGGCGGCGTTGCGCAGGGCCATCTGGTCGAAGTACGCCGGCACGGGCCCGAGCCGGCCCAGCAGGTCGGCGACGAACCGGTCCTCGTCGAGGAGGTAGGCCGGGTTCACGGTCAGCTGGTCCGCGAGGGTGTCCCCGGCCGGCTCCTCGGCGTGCCCGGCGAGGCAGAAGCTCCCGAAACCGTGAGTCGGCAGCAGCCGGGTCTGGCCGGGCAGCAGCCGCGCGAGCCGTCGTACGGTCCAGTACTGCGCCCGGGCCAGCTCCTCGGCCCGCTCCGAGCCCATCAGGTCGGTCCGGCCGTTGCCGCCGAGCAGCAGGGAGCCGCCGGTGAACGCGGCCTCGGCGGGCCCGTCCTCGAGGTGCAGGGAGTAGGCCGTGTGCGAGTCGGTGTGCCCCGGGGTGGCGATGAGCCGCAGCCGCAGCGGGCCGACGTCGATCGCCTCGCCCGGACGCCCGCGGTCGGCCGCGACGCCGATCATCGGCCCGAACGGCACGACGTAGCGCGCCCCGTGCCGTCGCGCCAGCGCGGCGCCTCCCGTGACGTAGTCGTTGTGCAGGTGCGTCTCCACCACGGCGCCGAGGCGCGCGTGGCGGCGGTTCAGGATCTCCTCCACGCGGTCGAGGTCACGGGGTACGTCGACCGCCACCGCCCACCCGTCGGCGTCCGCCACATAGGAGCGGTTGCCCAGCCCCGGGGTCTCCAGGGTCGTGACCGACAGCGTCGCCGTGTCCTGGGCCGCCCACTCGGATCGCAGCATCTCCTGGCCTCCTCCAGTAATATGAGTGAATTACTAGAGATTAGCAGGAGGTTCCCATGGAGTCGTCCCGGTCGAGTGCCCTCCGGGTCGTGGTCGTCGGCGGTGGAGCATCGGGGACCCTGGTGGCCGCGCAGCTGGCACGGCAGGCCGTCGAGCCGGTCGAGGTGGCCGTGGTGGAGCCGGCGCCGCGGCCCGGCCGTGGGGTCGCCTACGGCACGGCCGACGCCCAGCACGTGCTCAACGTTCCCGCCCGCGGCATGAGCGCCCTTCCCGACGAGCCCGACCACTTCCGGGCGTGGGCCCGGCTGGGGCCGACCGACTTCGCGGCCCGCCGGCTCTATGGCGACTACCTCGAGGCCACGCTGGACGAGTCCTGGCTGGGCGCCCCCGCGGGGTCGCGACTGCTGCACGTGCGCGACCGCGCCGTCGGCCTCCTGGGCGCGGAGGCCGGCCCCTTCCGCGTGGCCACGGCCGGCGGCGGGGACCTCGAGGCCGACCGCGTGGTGCTGGCCACGGGGCACGGCTCGCCGGCGCTGCCGGCCTGGACCCGCGCCGCGGCCGACCTCGTCGTCGACCCGTGGGTGCCCGGGCTCGTCGACCGGCTCGGCCGCGACCCGCACGTCCTGTGCGTCGGCACGGGCCTCACCTTCGTCGACGTCGCCCTCACCGTCCTGGCCGCCCATCCCGGTGCCCGGGTCACCGGCATCTCGCGGCACGGCCTGCTGCCGCACGCCCACGTGCTCCCCCTGCCGGAACCCGCCCCGGCTCCCGAGCTGCCCGACGGGGAGCTTCGGCTGCGCCCGCTCCTCCACGACCTGCGCGCGACCGGCGACGACTGGCGGGCGGCCGTCGACGGCCTGCGGCCACGGACCCAGGAGATCTGGCGCCGGCTGGGGCCGGCGGACCGGCGGGCCTTCGTCGCGCACGTCGCGCGACACTGGGAGGTGCGCCGGCACCGGATGGCGCCCAGCGTCGCCGAGCGCGTCGAGCACCACCGTCGCGCGGGCCGTCTGCGGGTCGTGGCGGCGCCGTCCGTCTCGGTCGTGCGCCATGGCGGCCAGGCGGTTGTCACCGTCGGGACCGAGCGCCTCCGGGTGGACGCGGTCGTCGCGTGCACGGGTCCGAGTGCCGACCTGACCGCGACCCCCCTCGGCGCGCGGCTGGTCGCCACCGGCCGAGCGCGACCCGGTCCGCTCGGGCTCGGCGTGGACTGCGAGCCCGACTCCGGGGCCGTCGTGACGGCGGCGGGCAGGCCGGACCCTCGGCTCGGCGTGGTCGGGCCGCTGCGCCGTGGCGTGCTCTGGGAGACGACGGCGATCCCGGAGATCCGCGAGCAGGCCGCGGCGACCGCTGCCCACGCGCTGCGGGACCTGCCCGCAGCGGTGGGCGCCCCGGCCTAGTCAGCGACCGGCGTCCGGCTGCTTCACGACGACGGTCGACAGCACCTTGTCGGTCAGGGTCTGCACCTGCTGGTCCCACAGCGGCCAGAGGTAGTCGAGGTAGCAGACCTGGTTGATCAGGCTGTGCAGGAAGTAGCGACCCACGCACGAGCCGACCCCCGCGGGCTGGCCGTCGGCGAGGCGCACGGTGCGGATGCCGACCTTGCGCTTGCCGTAGGTGTAGCCGGTGCGGCCCTGGTCGAGCATGTAGTTGGTGATCGTCCGCCACAGCGCGAGCGCGACCCCGACGACGATGACCAGGCCGCCCACCGCCATGAGCGCGCCGCCGCCGGAGCCATCGCTGTTGGCGGCGATCCCCAGGAAGAGCAGGACATAGCCGGCCAGCAGTGCGACCAGGCCGGGCCACAGGTAGAGGAAGTCCCACAGGGTCGCCACCACGCGGTCGCCCCAGCTGGCATAGCCGCCGCCGCCGGCACCGTAGGGGTTCGCGGGCGGGGGAGCGCCGTAGGCCGGCGGCTGGGGGGCGCCGTACGCCGGCGGCTGGGGGGCGCCGTAGGCCGGCGGGGGAGCGCCGTACGCCGGCGGCTGGGGGGCGCCGTAGGCCGGAGGCTGGGGGGCGCCGTAGGCCGGCGGGGGAGGAGTGCCGTAGTCGGGCGCGGGCGGTGGCGGAGTGCCATACCCCGGGGTGGGCTGGGGCGGTTGCTGCGGCTGCTCGGGGCCGGCGGGCGGGTTCGGGTCGGACATGGGATCCCCTCGGTGTGGAGTCGACGCGAGTCACCCTACTGAGATCCGGGACCCACGGGAGCGGAGAAGTCGCGACCCCCCGTGCATACGTGGTATACATACCCGGTATCCACGAGCACGGGGGTGTCGTGGAACGACCGAAGGGGGACGTCGTGTCGGTCAAGCAGGCACTGCTGGCGCTGCTCGAGCAGCAGCCGATGTACGGCTACCAGCTGCGCGCCGAGTTCGAGCACCGGACCGGGGCCACCTGGCCGCTCAACGTCGGGCAGGTCTACACGACCCTGGCCCGGCTCGAGCGCGACGGGCTGGTCGAGGGCACCGGCGCGGACGCGGACGGACACGTGTTCTACCGCGTCACCCCGGAGGGGCGGTCCGAGGTGTCGACGTGGTTCACCACGCCGGTGCCTCGGGCCCAGCCGCCACGCGACGAGCTCGCGATCAAGCTGGCCCTCGCGGTCACGGTGCCCGGCATCGACGTGGGCACGGTCATCCAGCAGCAGCGCTCGGCGAGCATGGCCGCGCTCCAGGACTACACGCGCCTCAAGCGGTCGGGCCGCGCCGCGTCGCCGACCGAGCCCGCCGACCTCGCCTGGTCGCTGGTCCTCGACTCGCTGGTCTTCGACACCGAGGCGGAGATCCGGTGGCTCGACCACTGCGAGGCGCGGGTGCGTCGGGCCGCGGCCGAGCGAGCCGCGATGCCGCCTCCGCCCGCGGCCACCGCCCCGGGGGCGCCGGCGACCGACGCGCAGGCCGTCCGATGAGCGCCGTCCTCCGCCTGCGCGACGTGACCCGGGTCCACGGCTCGGGCGAGACCGAGGTCCACGCCTTGCGCGGCATCTCCGTCGCCGTCGGCGCGGGCGAGCTGGTGGCGGTGATGGGGCCGTCCGGCTCGGGCAAGTCGACGCTGCTGACCCTGGCCGGCGGCCTCGACACCCCGACCTCCGGTGCGGTCGAGGTCGAGGGACAGGACCTCGGAGGCCTCGGGCCCCGGGGCCGCGCGCGGCTGCGCCGCACCTCCGTCGGCTATGTCTTCCAGGACTTCAACCTGATCCCCGCCCTGACCGCCCTCGAGAACGTCGCGCTGCCGCGCGAGCTCGACGGCGAGCGGTCGGGGGCGGCTCGGCGCGCGGCCCGCGAGGCGCTCGCCGAGGTCGGGATCGACGACCTCGCCGACCGCTTCCCCGACGAGATGTCCGGCGGGCAGCAGCAGCGGGTGGCCATCGCTCGCGCCGTGGTCGGCGAGCGGCGGCTGATCCTCGCCGACGAGCCGACGGGCGCCCTCGACACCGACACCGGCGAGGAGATCCTGAGGCTCCTGCGCGCTCGGTGCGACGCGGGTGCCGCCGGGGTGCTCGTCACCCACGAGGCCCGGCACGCGGCCTGGGCGGACCGGGTGGTGTTCCTGCGCGACGGCGTGGTCGTGGACGAGTCCGGGGCCGACCCCGTGGACTCGCTCCTCGAGCCCGGCATGTCGCGATGAGCGGCTGGCGTCCCTCCCTCCGCCTGGCCTGGCGCGACGCCCTGCGGTCCCGCGGCCGCAGCGTGCTGGTCCTGGTGATGATCGCGCTGCCCGTGCTCGCGGTGACCACGGCCGACATCGTCTACCGCACCAGCGAGGTGAGGGGGGCCGAGTCGCTGGACCGCCGGATCGGCGCTGCCGACGCGCTGGTCAGGGTCGACACGTGGTCGGGCCGCGTGGAGCAGCTGCCCGACCCGGACCAGGGCAGCGGCACGATGGAGGGCCACGAGCGCGCGCTGCCCACGCTCGACGACCTCGCGCGGGCGCTCGGCCGGCCGCTGCGCGGCATCACGCTGCAGGAGACCCAGCACCGCGTCCGCACCGACCACGGCGTCTCGCCCGTGAACGTCGACGAGGTGGACCTCGCCGATCCGTTGGCCCGCGGTCTGTGGCGGGTCGACGAGGGCAGGAGCCCTGACGCGCCCGGCGAGGTGGTGGTCAACCACGACCTCGCCTCCCGCGGGCCCGGCCTGGGCGACACGCTGTCCGTGGTCGACGGCCCCGACCTCACGGTCGTGGGTGTCGGCGACTCCGCGTCCTTCCGGGGCGTGCCCATGATGGCCGTGCCGCCGACCGCGCTCGTGGAGGACCCCGCCCAGGGTGGGCAGGTCGGCTACCTCGTCGACGCCGGCGGGCAGGTCACCTGGGACGACGTGCTCCGGCTCAACGACCTCGGCGCCTCCGTCGTCTCGCGACACGTCCTCCACCACCCGCCCGCGCCCGACGAGGTCCCGGCCGCGGCGTCGATCGGCTCCGGAGGCAACGACGCGGCCACCTGGACCACGCTCGTGCTGGTGGTCGTCATGGCCCTGATGGAGGTCGTCCTGCTGGCGGGACCCGCCTTCGCGGTCGGAGCCCGGCGCCAGTCCCGGACGCTGGCGCTGATGGCGGCGACCGGTGGCACCCCGGCCCAGGCGCGGCGGACGATCCTCGCCGGCGGCGTGGTCCTCGGCTCCCTGGGCGCGCTCTCCGGCGTGGTGCTGGGGCTCGGCGTCGCCTGGCTCGCGCTGCCCGTGCTCCAGCGGTTCTCCCACGCCTGGTTCGGGCCCTACGACGTCGCCTGGCCGCACCTCGCGGCCATCGCCGGCTTCGGCCTGGTGTCGGCGATCCTGGCCGCCGTCGTCCCCGCGTGGGTCGCGTCGCGACAGGACGTCGTGGCCGTGCTGGCCGGGCGTCGTGGTGACCGGCGGGCGGGCCTGCGGTCACCCGCGCTGGGCGTGGTCCTGCTCGCCGCCGGCATCGCCGGTGCGGCGTATGGCGCCAGCCACCCCGACCTCGGCGAGGTCGTCATCGCGGGCTCCGCGGTGGTATCGGTCCTGGGCATGATCCTGCTGACGCCCGTCGTGCTGGTGCTCGTCGCGAGGCTCGGACGCCACCTCCCTCTCGTCCTGCGCTTCGCCGTCCGCGACGCCGCGCGGCACCGCACCCGCAGCGTCCCGGCCGTCGCCGCCGTCGCCGCGACGGTGGCCGGCGTCGTCGCGCTCGGGGTGGCGATCTCCAGCGACGAGCGGCAGAACGAGGCGATGTACTCGCCGACCCTGCGCACGGGCGACGGCGTGGTCTTCTCCTACGGCCAGCCGGAGGCGACCCTCCGACGGCTGGCGACCGTGGTGCGCGACGGGCTGCCCGACGCCGACGTCACCGAGGTCCAAGGGATCGGGGACGGGCCCGACGGGGAGATGACCAGCCTCGACTTCCGCACCGACCACCGGCGCAACCTGCTCCAGAGCTGGGGCTCCCCGCTCGGGTCGTCGGTCGTGGTGGCCGACGCCGCGCCGCGGGGCCTGCCCGGACTCGCTGGGGACGACCTGACGGCGGCCGACCAGGTGCTGGCCGACGGCGGCGCGGTCGTCTTCACGTCGCGGACGGTCGACGACGACACCGTGCTGGTGCGGGGCCGGGTCGACGAGTCCGACGGCACCCTGCTCCGCAGGCTTCGGCAGGTCGAGGCGCCCGCGGTGTTCGTCCAGGTCCCCGATCTGCTGTCCACCGTGCAGGCGGTCGTCTCGCCCGAGGTCGCCGGGCGGCTCGACGCCCCCGTCCGGACCATGGGCGTCTATGTCACCGGTGCCGAGATCACGCCCGCCCAGCAGCGTGACGTCAGCGAGGCGGTCGGCGCGCTCGTCCCGGACGCCGCCCTCTATGTCGAGCGCGGGTTCCAGCCCGACGACGCGACGCGGATCGTGATGCTCATCCTGGTCGGCCTCGGTGCGGTGCTCATGCTCGGTGGCACGCTCACCGCGACCTTCCTGGCGCTCTCCGACGCGCGCCCCGACCTGGCCACCCTGTCCGCCGTGGGTGCCGCGCCACGCACCCGTCGTGGGGTGGCCGCCTCGAGTGCTCTGGTCATCGCGCTCACCGGCGCGCTGCTCGGAGCGGTCGTCGGCCTGATCCCCGGCGTCGCCATCTCCTTCCCGCTCACGGCCGAGAGCTGGGCGTCGACGGACGCCCAGGGGCACGCCCTGGCGTCCCACTACCTCGCCATCCCCTGGCCGATGATGGGCGCGCTCGTGGTCGCGCTGCCGCTGCTGACCGCCGCCGCCATCGCCGTGCTGGCCCGGTCTCGCCTGCCCTTGGTGGCTCGGCTGGACTAGCGAGCTGCCAGCGCGCGGGCCGTGGCCGCGGCCTGGGTGACGCAGCCGGCCAGGCCGACGCCGCGGTAGGCGGCACCAGTCACCGCGAGGCCGGGGTGTGGCGCGAGGGCGGCGTCGAGGCGCGCCAGCCGGTCGGCGTGGCCGACGACGTACTGCGGCATGGCGGCCGGCCAGCGCTGGACCAGGGACTCCCGCGGCGCCGCCGCGATGCCGAGCGCCTCCTCGAGCTCGGCGCGGACGGCGGTCACGAGCTCGTCGTCGCTCATCGACACCCAGCGGTCGTCGCCGTCGCGGCCGACCATGCACTTCACGAGCACCACGTCGTGGTCGGCGAGGTGACGCCACTTCCGGCTCAGCCACGTGCAGCCGACCAGGAACCGACCCTCGGCCGGCGGGACGAGGAAGCCGGTGCCGTCGGGGAGCGCCGGGACGTCGGCGCGCCCGAACGCCAGGGTGGCGTTGGCGACGCTCACGTAGGGGATCTCGCGCAGCGCCAGCGCCGCGTCGGGGGCGAGCGCGTCGACGAGGTCCGCGGTCACGAAGGCGGGGGTGGCCAGGACCACCCGGTCGGCGTCGAGCTCGCCCCGGTCGGTGACGACCCGGAAGCCGTCGCCGCCGAGCCGCTCGACACGTCGTACGGCGACGCCGGTGTCCACCTCCGCTCGCGCGGCCAGGGCGTCGGTCAGGCGGGAGAGGCCACCCTCGACGGAGACCAGCGGGGCCGTCGGGCGACCCGAGGGGCGGGGGAGGGTGCGCTGCCGCCGCCGCAGCGCCAGGTAGGTGCTGCGGCCGGACTCCGCCAGCGACGCCACCTCGGGGACCGCGCTGCGGGCGCTGAGCCGGGCCGCGTCGCCCGCGTGGACGCCGCCGAGGAGCGGGGCGACGAGCTGGTCATAGACGCCGCGGCCGAACCGCGGCCGCACGAGCTCCGCCACCGTGGGGTCCTCGGGCACCCGGGTCCGGGGCAGCACCAGGTCTCCGGCGGCCCGCACCGTGGCCGCCGGCGAGAGCAGCCCGGAGCGCAGCAGGGGGACCAGCCGCTCCGGCAGGCCGAAGGCCATCCCCGGCGGGAGGGGCCGGAGGCGCCCGCGCGTCCAGACGAAGGAGGTCCCGGACATCGGCTCCACGACGTCCGCGGCGAGTCCGAGATCCGCGACGAGGTCCCTGAGGGTCGGCGACCGGGACAGGAAGGCGTCGGGTCCGGTGTCGACGGGGAGGCCGGCGAGCGTCCGGGTGCGGACCTTGCCACCGACCTCCGGTGCGGCCTCGAGCACCCGGATCGGCGCGGCCCTGCCGAGCTCCCGGCGGAGCAGGTGCGCCGTGGCCAGGCCGCTGATGCCGCCCCCGACGATGACCGTTCCCCGCACGGAGCCAGTCTCCCAGCGGTGGCCCGGCCGGACGCGGGCAGGTGTCCCTCGGCGACGCGCTGGTGAGGGCAGCCTTACTATCCCCGGCGCCCGATGCGGGCCAGGATGGCTGGTTATCCGACGACCCGGCACCCATCGCCGGGTCGGAACGAAGGGGGAACAGGATGCATCCACGATCGGTACGACGACTCGCCGTCTGGGCGGTCGCCACCACGCTCGCCCTGCCGGTGGGCCTGCTCGTCGAGCCGCAGGCGGGGGCGGCTCCACGACCGGCCACGGCAGCGACGAGCCCGGCGACGGCCGCGGCCAAGGCGCCCTCGATGAGGGCGCTGCGTCACGCGCTGCACCAGCGGTTCACCACCTATGCGGGTCGGGCGCCGGCGACGGCGAACCCCTCCCTGGCGCTCTTCCCCCCGGGTGTGCGCCCGGACTACCAGGGCTGGGCCGCCCAGGCCGCCCGGCTCTCGAAGGCCCGCGAGCAGAGTGCAGCGCACGTCGCGGCGCGCGCCCGGCTCCGGGCCAAGGGCCCGCTCGACGGGGTGACCTACTCCGAGCAGGAGGGCGCCGGCGAGCGCGGCTTCAACGACACCGACGCCACCGCCGAGCTCATCACCGGTGTCGGGACCGGCGGCGGTGACCAGAGTGCCGCGACCATCCTCGGCGCCATGAGCCCGGCCAGGCCCGGGCCCTACACGAAGGTCAAGCCCAGCAAGGAGAACGACGGCACGCCGCGCAAGGCGCGCGACCTGGGCGTCGCCCGCAAGTTCCCCGCCGCGAAGACGACGGGATTCCGCGGTGACGCGCCGGGTGGGGAGCGGGCGCGCAAGAACGACCTCGACTTCTACCGTCTCCGGCTCGACGCCGGCCAGGTGCTGAAGGTCGAGATGACCGCCACGAGCGGCAACCTCAAGCCCGTGCTCGTGCTCTTGGACGCCGATGAGAACTTCCTCGCCTTCAGTCCCGAGTTCGGGTCGACGGCCACCTTGCGGAGCCTCATCAGCAAGGACGGGACCTACTACCTCCTCGCCTTCGGCTGGACGACCAACAAGGGCTCGACGACCGGTGGCTACGGCCTCAAGGTCGCGAGCGTCGACGACGACCCCGACACCTTCGCCGTGGACCTCGAGGCCGGCGACGTGCTGGCCACGTCGCTCAACGTCGGCGGCCGGGCCACCGTCAGTGGTCCGGACGGCACCGAGCTGCACGGCTCGGAGCAGGACGCGAGCTTCATCTTCCCGTCGGTCAGCCCCCTGCCCGGCGCTCGCGGGCGCGCGCTCAGCGAGGTGATCGCACGCGAGTCGGGTCGCTACTACGTGTCGTTCAACGGCGGTCAGGGCGACTACGTCGGACGTGTCGAGACCTATCGGTACGGCGGCGCCGGCGCGGCCGAGCCGGTCAAGATCTTCCTCGACGTCGACGGGGCACGCGTCAACACCGGGATGTGGGGAGGCTGGGGCGTCGTCGAGCTCTCGCCGCTCTCGAAGTTCATGCCCCTGTGGGGCCTGGACCGGTCCGATGAGGCCGACCTGGTCGCCGCCATCAAGGCCAACGTGACCGAGAACGTCGAGACCGACCTCGCGGCCAACGGCCTGAGCGACTCCGTCGACGTCGAGATCACCACGAGCCTCGACGGCCCCGACATCTCCGGAGACCCGGGGGTGACGACGGTGATCGTCGGCGGCTCCATCGAGGAGAGCGGCGTCGGGACCATCGGGATCGCGCAGTCGATCGACCCGGGCAACTTCGAGCGGCACGAGAAGGCGCTCGTCCTCCTCGACGTGCTCAGCGGAGACCCGGCGGACTGGGACGAGGCCACGCTCAACAGCTACCTCACCGAGGACAGCGACCGTCTCGCCTTCGTGGCGCAGGGCGTCGGCAACGTCACCAGCCACGAGATCGGGCACATGCTCGGCAACTGGCACACCGAGAACACCGACGACACGGCCAACCTGATGGACGCCGGCGGTGAGGGCTTCGGGCGGCTGTTCGGTGTCGGGCCGGACGGGATCGGCGGCACGGCCGACGACGAGGACGTCGACTTCGTGACCGACACGTTCTTCACCTGGGAGGGCTTCCTCGGAGAGGAGGACACCCAGGCCCGGTCGACGTTCGCCATGAGCAACTGACGTCCTGCACTCCTCGCGCAGGATCCGGCGCCCGCCCCACGCCAGGGGCGGGCGCCGGCTTGTGGCGGCCGCTCGGCTCAGGGACGTGACACCCGGAAGAAAAAGTCAGTCTTGACTGTTTGTTCGCAGGGCCCCACGATGGCCCGGTGACGACGACGGTGCGGGTGCCCCAGGAGGAGCGCACCCGGGCGATGCGGCTGCGCCTCATGGAGGCGACCGTGGAGCTGCTCGTCGAGCGCGGCTTCGCGGGCACGTCGACGACGCTGGTCTCCGAGCGTGCGGGAGTGTCGCGGGGCGCTCAGCTCCACCACTTCCCGACCAAGAACGACCTCGTCGTCGCGGCGGTCGGCCACATCACCGAGGTGCGGGGCGCCGAGCTCGCCGAGGCGGCGCGCCGGCTGCCGACCGGCCCACACCGGACCCGCGCGGTCCTGCGGATGCTCGGCGACCACTTCACCTCGCCGGTCTTCACCGCGGCCCTCGAGCTCTGGGTCGCGGCCCGCACCGACGAGGCGCTCCTCGCGGCCGTCGCGCCGCTCGAGCAGAGCATCGGTCGCGAGGTGCACCGCGTGACGGTCGAGCTGCTCGGTGCCGACGAGTCCCGGCCCGGCGTGCGCGAGCTGGTGCAGGCCACCCTCGACCTGGTCCGCGGCCTCGGACTCGCCAACACGATCACCGACGACGCCCGGCGGCGCGGGCGCATCCTCGACCGCTGGGCCGACACCCTCGACGCCACCTTGCGCGGCGCCACGGAGGGCGACCGGTGAGCGCCGTGCTCGACGGGGTCCTCGCCGACCTGACCGTCGAGGGCGACCGGCTCGACGCCCTGGTCGCCGACCTCGACGAGGCCGGCTGGCGGACGCCCACCCCCGCGCCGGGCTGGGACGTCGCCACCCAGGTCGCCCACCTGGCCTGGACCGACGAGGCCGCGGTCGCCGCCGCCACGGACAAGGCGGCCTGGGACGTCCTCGTGCTCGAAGCGATCGCCGACCCCGACGGGATCGTCGACCGGGCCGCACTCGAGGGCGGCCGCGTCGACCCGGCCGAGCTCCTGACCCGCTGGCGCTCGGGTCGCTCGGCCCTGCGCGTGGCGCTCGGGGCGGTGTCGGACGGGGAGCGGGTCCCCTGGTTCGGGCCGCCGATGTCGCCGACCTCGATGGCGACCGCCCGGTTCATGGAGACCTGGGCGCACTCGCTCGACGTCCACGAGGCGCTCGGCGCGACGCCCGAGGTCACCGACCGCATCCGGCACGTCGCGCACCTCGGGGTCCGCACCCGCGGCTTCTCCTTCGCGGGCCATGGGCTCGAGGCGCCGACCGACGAGCTCCGCGTCGAGCTGGTGGCGCCGTCGGGTGAGCTGTGGCTCTGGGGCCCCGAGGACGCCGAGCAGCGCGTCGGCGGCACCGCACTCGACTTCTGCCTCCTGGTCACCCAGCGCATCCACCGCGACGACACCGACCTGGTCGCCACCGGGGCGGACGCCGAGCAGTGGCTGCGGATCGCCCAGGCGTTCGCCGGCCCGGCGGGCGAGGGGAGGGCGGCCCGTGGCTGACACCGCGACCGCCGCGCCCGACGTGCTCAGCGTCGGCAACTGCTCCGGGTTCTATGGCGACCGGCTCTCGGCGATGCGCGAGATGCTCGAGGGTGGCCGGCTCGACGTGCTCACCGGCGACTACCTCGCCGAGCTCACGATGCTCATCCTCGGTCGCGACACCCTCAAGGACGCCTCGCTCGGCTATGCGCGGACGTTCGTCCGCCAGCTGGAGGACGCCCTCGGTCTGGCCCTCGAGCGCGGCGTGCGGATCGTCAGCAACGCCGGCGGGCTCAACCCGGCCGGCCTGGCCGAGCGGGTGCGCGAGGTCGCGGCCGGGCTCGGCCTCGACGCCCGCGTCGCCCATGTCGAGGGCGACGACCTCAGGGCTCGCGCCGTCGGCCTCGGCTTCCCGGACGCGCTGACGGCCAACGCCTACCTCGGCGGCTTCGGGATCGCCCGTGCCCTGGAGGAGGGGGCCGACGTCGTGGTGACGGGCCGGGTCACCGACGCGTCCCTGGTGGTCGGGCCGGCGGTCGCGCACTTCGGCTGGTCGCCGACGTCCTACGACGAGCTCGCGGGTGCGACCGTGGCGGGGCACGTCATCGAGTGCGGCACCCAGGCCACCGGGGGCAACTTCTCCGGGTTCCTGCAGCTGCCGCGCGACGGCCGCCCGCTGGGGTTCCCGGTCGCCGAGGTCGCCCGCGACGGCTCGTGCGTCGTCACCAAGCACCCCGGCACCGGCGGCGCGGTCACCGTCGACACGGTCACGGCCCAGCTGATGTATGAGATCCAGTCCGAGCGCTACCTCGGCCCCGACGTCACCACCCGGCTGGACACCGTCCGGCTCACCCCGGAGGGCCCCGACCGGGTCGCCGTGACCGGCGTCCGCGGCGAGGCGCCGCCCGAGCGGCTCAAGGTGTGCGTCAACGAGCTCGGCGGCTTCCGCAACACGATGGAGTTCGTGCTCACCGGCCTCGACGTCGATGCCAAGGCGGCCTGGCTCCAGGAGCAGCTGGCTCCCGCCCTCACCGCGGCGTCGGTCACCTGGACCCGCACCGACACCGGCCGGCCCGGCGCCGACACCGAGGAGGCGGCGTCCTCCCTGCTGCGGTGCACGGTCATGGACCCCTCGCCCGACCCCGTGGGCAAGGCCTTCACCGGACCCGCGGTCGAGCTGGCGCTGGCGTCCTACCCCGGCTTCACGATGACCGGTCCGCCTGCGCCCGGGACGCCCTACGGCGTCTATCGCGCGGCCCTCGTCGACCGCTCGGCCGTCGAGCATCTCGTCGTGCACGCCGACGGGCGTCGCGAGGTGGTCGCGGACCCCGCAGGTGGCCCGGTCAGTGCCACCCCCCGAACCGGTCCCGCCATCGACCCCACCCCCTGGCGGGCCGGCCTACCCACGGCCCTGGGTTCCTTCGTCCATGCCCGGTCTGGTGACAAGGGCGGCGATGCGAACCTGGGGCTGTGGGTGGCGAACGACGGTGCGCCGTCCCGCGACGAGCGTGTGGCCTGGCTGCTCGGGTTCGTCACCGCGGACCGGGTCCGCGAGCTGGTGCCCGAGGCCGCGGGACTCGACCTCGACGTCGTCCCGCTGCCCGAGCTCGGCGGCGTCAACGTCGTGCTGCACGGCCTGCTGGGGCTCGGGGTCGCGGCCTCCACGCGGTTCGACCCGCAGGCCAAGGGCCTCGGCGAGTGGGTCAGGTCGCGCGTCGTCGAGATCCCCGAGGAGCTGCTGTGAGTGCCGGGACAGCCGAGCGCCAGGCGCTCCAGGCCAGCGCGCGGGAGTTCGTGCGTCGCGAGGTGGCGCCGCACCTCGACGACTGGGAGGTCGCGGGACTCGTGCCGCGCGAGCTGCACGCCACGGCGGGAGCCGCCGGGCTGCTCGGGGTCTCGTTCCCCGAGCGCGTCGGCGGGCAGGGCGGCGACCTCGCCGACTCGGTGGCGCTGATGGAGGCGATGTTCGACGCCGGTGCCTCCAGCGGCCTGATGGCCGCGCTGTTCACCGGCGGCATCGCCCTGCCCCACATCGTCGCCTCCGGCAGTCCCGACCTGGTGGACCGCTATGTCCGTCCGACCCTCGCCGGCGACACGATCGGGTCGCTCGCCGTGACCGAGCCCGAGGGCGGCTCCGATGTGGCGGGGATCCGCACGACGGTCCGTCGCGACGGGGACGCCTTCGTCGTCGACGGCGCCAAGATGTTCATCACCTCGGCCGTGCGTGCCGACTTCCTCACCACCGCGGTGCGCACCGGCGGCCCCGGTCATGCCGGCATCTCCCTGCTGGTCGTCGACACGTCGCTGCCCGGGGTCTCGGTCGGCCGGCCGCTGACCAAGACCGGCTGGCACTGCTCCGACACCGCCGAGGTCGCCTTCCACGACGTCCGCGTGCCCGCGGCCAACCTGGTCGGCGCCGAGAACACCGGCTTCTACCAAATCGCCGAGCAGTTCGTCGTCGAGCGGATCGCCCTGGCCGTGCACGGCTATGGCATCGCCCGCCGCTCCCTCGACCTCACGGCGTCCTACTGCCGCGGCCGCGAGACCTTCGGCCGCCCGCTGGTGAGCCGCCAGGTCGTCCAGCACACGCTGGTCGAGATGCGGCGCCAGGTCGAGGTCGCCCGGGCCTACACCCACGACGTCGTACGCCGGCACCTCGCCGGCGAGGCCGTCATCGCCGAGGCCTGCCTCGCCAAGCAGACCGCGGTCGAGGCGGCGGCGTTCGTCTGCGACCGCGCCGTCCAGCTGCACGGCGGCGCCGGCTACCTGCACGAGACCGAGGTGGAGCGGCACTTCCGCGACGCGCGGCTGCTGCCCATCGGAGGAGGAGCGACCGAGGTGCTGACCGACCTTGCCGCACGGCTGCTGGGGTATGCCTCGTGACCGCCGCAGCGTCGCCGAACCCTCGGCCGGAGGAGCCGCGGGACGAGGCGTCGGCCAACCGCGCGGCCATGCTGGCCAAGCTCGCCGACCTCGAGGCCGAGCACGCCAAGGCGGTGGGCGGCGGTGGGCCGAAGTACGTCGAGCGCCACCACGCGCGCGGCAAGCTGCTGCCTCGCGAGCGGATCGAGCTGCTCATCGACGAGGGCTCGGCCTTCCTGGAGCTCTCGCCCCTGGCCGGCTGGGGATCCGACTTCACCGTGGGCGCCTCGATCGTCACCGGCATCGGCGTCGTCGAGGGCGTGGAGTGCCTGATCACGGCCAACGACCCGTCGGTCAAGGGCGGTGCGTCGAACCCGTGGACGGTCAAGAAGGGCTTCCGTGCCGCGCAGATCGCCGAGGAGAACAACCTGCCCACGATCTCGCTCGTCGAGTCCGGGGGCGCCGACCTGCCGACCCAGAAGGAGATCTTCATCCCCGGAGGCAAGGTCTTCCGCGACCTGACCCGGGCCTCGAAGCGGCGCCAGCCCACCATCGCGCTGGTCTTCGGGAACTCGACCGCCGGCGGGGCCTACGTGCCCGGCATGAGCGACTACACGGTGATGGTCAAGCAGCAGGCCAAGGTGTTCCTTGGCGGGCCGCCGCTGGTCAAGATGGCCACCGGCGAGGAGTCCGACGACGAGTCGCTCGGTGGTGCCGAGATGCATGCCCGGGTCTCCGGCCTCGCCGACTACCTCGCCGAGGACGAGGCCGACGCCATCCGGATCGGCCGGCGGATCGTCGCGCGGCTCAACTGGCGGAAGGCGGGCGGCGCGGGGGCGGCAGCGACGCCGTACGCCGAGCCGGACGCCGACCTCGACGAGCTGCTCGACCTGATCCCCAGCGACCTCAAGGAGCCGTTCGACCCGCGTGAGGTCATCGTGCGGATCTGCGACGGCGTCTCGGAGGGCAACGGGCAGCCGTTCGACGAGTTCAAGCCGCTCTATGGCACGTCGCTGGTCACCGGCTGGGCCCGGCTGCACGGCCGGCAGATCGGCATCCTCGCCAACGCGCAGGGCGTGATCTTCTCCGAGGAGGCGCAGAAGGCCGCGCAGTTCATCCAGCTGGCCAACCAGGTCGACACGCCCCTGCTCTTCCTGCACAACACGACCGGCTACATGGTCGGCGCGGACTATGAGCAGGGCGGGATCATCAAGCACGGCGCCCAGATGATCAACGCGGTCTCCAACTCGACGGTGCCGCACCTCAGCGTGGTGATGGGGGCGTCCTACGGCGCCGGCAACTACGGCATGGCCGGCCGGGCCTACGACCCGCGCTTCCTCTTCACCTGGCCGAGCGCCAAGTCGGCCGTCATGGGGCCCGCCCAGCTCGCCGGTGTCCTGTCGATCGTCGCGCGGGCGGCGGCCGAGGCGCGTGGGCAGGACTACGACGAGGCCGGCGACGAGGCGATGCGCCAGTTCATCGAGGCCTCGGTGGAGGAGCAGAGCCTGCCGTTCTTCCTGTCCGGGATGCTCTATGACGACGGGGTCATCGACCCCCGCGACACCCGCACGGTCCTGGGCATCTGCCTCTCCGTCATCGACAACGCCCCGTTCGCCGGCGCCGCCGGCTACGGCGTCTTCCGGATGTGAGGGCGCGATGATCCAGAGACTGCTCGTGGCCAACCGGGGCGAGATCGCCCGGCGGATCTTCGCGACCTGCCGGCGGCTCGGCATCGAGACGGTCGCCGTGCACTCGCCCGCCGACGCGGGTCTGCCGTTCGTCGCCGAGGCCGACTTCGCGGTCCAGCTGCCGGGTGACGCGCCGGCGGAGAGCTATCTGCGCGTCGAGTCGCTCATCGAGGCGGCGATCCGGACCGGCGCGGACGCCGTCCACCCCGGCTATGGCTTCCTCGCCGAGAACGCCGACTTCGCCCGGGCCGTGCAGCACGCCGACCTGACCTGGGTCGGCCCACGGCCGGAGTCGATCGAGGCGATGGGCGACAAGATCCGGGCCAAGCAGCTGATGCGCGAGAGCGGCGTCCCGACCCTCGAGTCGCTGGACGCCGAGAACGCCGCCGAGGCCGACCTCCCCGTGCTCGTCAAGGCGGCCGCGGGCGGGGGCGGGCGCGGGATGAGGGTCGTCCGGACGCTCGCCGACGTGCCTGGCGAGGTCACGGCCGCGTCGGCGGAGGCGCAGTCCGCGTTCGGGGACGGGACGGTCTTCATCGAGACCTACGTCGAGCGGGGCCGGCACGTCGAGGTGCAGGTGCTGGGCCGGCCCTCCGGCATCGAGGTCCTCGGCGAGCGCGACTGCTCGGTCCAGCGGCGTCACCAGAAGGTCGTCGAGGAGACCCCCGCCCCGCGGCTGCCCGAGACGACCCGGACGGCCATGCACGAGGCGGCCCGGGCGGCGGCCGCCGCAGTGGGCTACCTCGGCGCAGGGACCGTGGAGTTCCTCTATGACGAGGCCCGGGACGCCTTCTGGTTCCTGGAGATGAACACCCGGCTCCAGGTCGAGCACCCCGTCACCGAGCTCGTTCACCATGTTGACCTGGTGGCCGAGCAGCTCGGCGTGGCGGAAGGGGCGCCCGCGACCGGTGGTGCTCACTCGGCCCCGGATGGCCACGCGGTCGAGGTGCGGCTCTATGCCGAGGACCCGGCCGCGGGCTACCGGCCCCAGACGGGGGTCCTGACGACCTTCGAGATCCCCCACGAGGAGGGCATCCGGGTCGACGCGGGCTATGCGGCGGGCGACGTGGTGTCCCCGCACTACGACGCGATGCTGGCCAAGCTCGTGGCCTGGGCGCCGACCCGGGCCGAGGCGGTCCGCACGCTCGCGGGTGTCCTGCGGCGCTCGCGGATCCACGGGGTGACGACCAACCGCGACCAGCTCGTCGCGATCCTCACCGACGAGGCGTTCGCGGCCGGACACGTCTCGACGGCGTTCCTCGACGAGCTCGAGGCGCCGCGCCGCGGACACGACGAGGGTGCGCCGGTCGCCGCGGCGCTCGCGCTGGCCGAGCACCACGCCGCGCGGCGCCGGGTCCAGCGAGGAATCCCGGTGGCGTGGCGCAACGTGCCGTCCCAGCCGCAGCGCACGGTCTTCGCGGAGGCGACGGTCGAGTGGTGGGGTGCTCGGACGGGCTATGTGGTCGACGGCTTCACCGTGGTGGCGGCGCGCGCGGACGCGGTGACCCTGGAGCGTGAGGGCGTGCGGTCGTCCTACTCCGTCGCCGTCCGCGGCCACCACGTCGAGGTCGACTCGCCGTACGGCCACCGCCGCTTCACCGTGGAGCCGAGGTTCACCGACCCGGCCAGCCAGCACGCGAGCGGGAGCCTGCTCGCACCCATGCCCGGCACCGTCGTGGCGGTCGTCGCCGCGGTCGGCGACCGCGTCGAGGCGGGCCAAGCGGTGCTGGTCATCGAGGCCATGAAGATGCAGCACACCGTCACCGCGCCGCACGCCGGCGAGGTCATCGAGATCGACGTCGCCCCCGGCCGGCAGGTGGCCGCGGGCGAGGTCCTCGCCGTCGTCAACGAGCCCGCACCAGAGGGAGAACAGTCATGACCCACGTCGCGTTCACCGAGCCCGAGGAGCGCCAGGAGCTGCGCCGCCAGGTGGCCAGGCTGGCGGGCAAGTACGGCCGCGAGTACTTCACCGAGCAGGCCCGCAACGGCGGCAAGACCACCGACCTGTGGCTGGAGATCGGCCGGGCCGGCTACCTCGGGATCAACATCCCCGAGGAGTACGGCGGCGGGGGCGGCGGCATCGGCGACGTGGCCGCCGTCTGCGAGGAGCTCGCGGCGCAGGGCTGCCCCCTGCTGATGATGGTCGTCAGCCCGGCGATCTGTGGGACGGTGATCTCGCGCTACGGCACCGACGAGCAGAAGCGTCGCTGGCTGCCGGGCATCGCCGACGGCACCTCGACGATGGCGTTCGCGATCACCGAGCCCGACGCCGGCACCAACTCCCACAACATCACGACCACCGCGCGCCGCGACGGCGACGGATGGGTGCTCAACGGCCGCAAGATCTACATCTCCGGCGTCGACGAGGCCGACAACGTGCTGGTGGTCGCGCGCACCGAGGACGCGAGGACCGGGAAGCTCAAGCCCTGCCTGTTCGTCGTGCCGGTGTCGGCCGCGGGCTTCGAGTTCCACGCCATCCCGATGGAGATCGTGTCGCCCGAGCTCCAGTTCCAGGTCTTCATCGACGACGTGCGGCTGCCGGCCGACGCGCTCGTCGGTGACGAGGACGCCGGGCTCGTGCAGCTGTTCGCCGGGCTCAACCCCGAGCGGATCATGGCGGCGGCGTTCTCGACCGGGTTGGGCCGGTTCGCGGTGGCCAAGGCCGCGGCCTACGCCAAGGAGCGTGCCGTCTTCCAGGGGCCGATCGGCTCCCACCAGGCCATCGCGCACCCGCTCGCCCAGTCCCACATCGAGATCGAGCTCGCGCGGCTGATGACCCAGAAGGCCGCCGCGCTCTATGACGCCGGTGACGACATGGCGGCGGGGGAGGCCGCCAACATGGCGAAGTACGCCGCAGCCGAGGCCGCGTGTGCCGCCGCCGACCGGGCCGTGCAGACCCACGGCGGCAACGGGATCACCCAGGAGTACGGCATGGCCGGTCTCCTCGTTGCCACCCGCGCCGGCCGGATCGCGCCGGTCTCGCGGGAGATGATCCTCAACTTCGTGGCGATGCACTCCCTGGGACTGCCCAAGTCCTACTGAGCCCTCGCTGGCCGGGCTCGGGTGCCGGCCGGACGTCATGCGAGGCGAGACACCGGCGACTCGCTTCGTATGGCGCCCCGTCGACACCCGGCCCCGTGGCCGGGCTCGATCCGGACCGACCGACCGTCGCGGACGGGACGTCCGCGGCGTACCGTCCGAGGTGGAGGACGTCCGGCCGGGGGTGCCGGGCGGCACGAACCGGGGGGAACCATGGGACGCAGGACACGGTGGGCTTCGACGTGCGCGGCCGCAGGCACGGCTCTGACGCTGGCGGCGACGGGGCTGACGGGGAGCGGCGCGTCAGCGGCGGTGGTGCCGGACGACATGACGATCAGCGGGCGCGTGCTCGACCAGGTCACGGGTGACCCGGTGCCGGCCGCCGTCGTGCAGGTGTGGTCCGAGTCGTCCTACCACGGCGAGGAGGCGTGGGCCCACGAGGACGTGACGGTCGCGCCCGACGGCACCTTCGACTACGTCGAGCCGGGGACCTGCTTCGTGCCCAGCGACCTCCTCGACGCCTGTGCGACCGCGTGGATGGTCCGGGTCACGGTCCCGGGGGCCGCCTATGTGCCCCGCTATCCCGGTGACTCCCTCACCTGGCCGGCGATGTCGCTGACCGGCGGCGCCGGCGACCACCTCCAGGTGGGCGACATCCACCTGACCCACGGCGGCGGCACCGTGCTGGTCGCCACCGCCCGGGAGGCGCGATACGACGACTCGACGGCCGTGCCGACGCTGGTCGACGTGAACGGCGACCCCGTGGGGGTCACCGACGCCATGCAGCCGCTCGACACCGACCCCGACCAGGGCAGGTTCGCCGTCGTCGACGTTCCCCCGGGTGACTACTGGCTGCGCGCCGACACGGCTCATGACCGGGCGTGGTTCGGCGACTCCGACCCCTCCGAGGGCGGCCCGGCGACGGTGCACGTGGCCGACGCGTCGACGGTCACGTCGCTGGACCCGTTCGTCGTGCGTGAGCAGCTGCCGACGGTCGACCCCGGTGAGCTGTCGCTGACCGAGGCGCGGGTGGGCGAGCTGCTGACCGTCGACTACGGACCGACCGACCCGGTCACCGTCACGACCTCGTTCGCGTTCACCGTCGCGGGCCAGCCCTGGGACGAGGGCGGCCCCAGCACCCTGGTGGCCTCCGAGCTCCTGGGCCTGCGCTTCAAGGTCGGTGTCGCCATGGACGGCGACGGCCACTGGCCGTTCCGGACCACCCTCACGAGCACCCGGGTCCGGCCCGGCCTGAGCACGCTGGCGCGCCCTCGCGTCCGGGGTGACGCGGTGGTCGGGCAGACCCTCACCGCGCGGTCCGGCGACTGGACGCCCGCCTGCGTGGCGGCCGGCCGCTGCGAGACACCCGACGTGCACGTGCGGTTCCACTGGCTGCGCGACGGCACGGTCATCCCTGGCGCCACGTCCGCGCACTACGTCGTCCGACGTGCCGACCGCGGGCACGTCCTGCGGGTGCGCACGCGTGCGACGTCCTACGGCTACGAGCCGGTGGCCAGTCGGTCGTCGGCTCTGCCGGTCGGTCGGCGCTGATCCGCCGCTGCGGGGACGTGGGCGTCAGCCCCGCTTCATGACGATCGAGATCAGCTGACCCGACGGGTCGCTCACCCAGGCGGCCCGGTTGTCGAGGAAGTCGTGCGGCGCCGCAACGCGGCCCGCGCCGGCCGCGAGCAGGTCGCCGTACGCCTGGTCGACGTCGTCGCACCAGAACACCAGGTCGCACTGAGGTGGTCCGGAGACGAGGTCGAGCCCGTGCGTGGCCAGGCCGGCGGCGCGCCTGGCGATGCCGAGGGTGAACCCGCCGAGCGTCATCTCGACGTGGTCGGGCGCGCCCTCGCGCGGCGTCCGGAACGTCTCGGTGAAGCCGAGCGGCTCGACATAGAACCGCACGGACGGCTCCACCTCGTCGGCGAAGAGGTTGACCTGCGGATGGGTGAACATGGGACGACGCTACCGGCGATCCGAGGCCGCCCGACCAGCGTGGCGGCGTCGGGTTCGTTCGAGATCGGGTGCGCCGTCCCGACGTCGCGCCCGGCAGTGACCTTCGGCCCTGGAGGCGCCCGAGGCGCCGATCGATGATGGGCTGAGGAGGCCATCATGTCCAGGTCAGTCTCGGGCGCGGTCGTCGTCGCCCTGCTCCTCACCCCAGCTCTCGCCGCCACTCCCGCCGGCGCCCAGCCCGCGCCCCACGCCGCGACCGTCGTCCGGGCGGCCGCCGCGCCCGGAGTGGAGGTGGGGCCCGTCAGGGTCGTGCTGCCCCGATGCGGGAGCCGGGTGAGCTACCAGGACGTCGTCACCGACCGACAGGGTGAGCACGACCGCCTTCTCGTGCGAGTCGGCGAGCGGGTTCGGCACCGACATCTGGGCCGCGCGCACCCGCGCTGACGGCACGTGGGGGAAGCCCGTCGCTGTCGCGCACGGCCTGAGCCCCCAGCTGGTCGTCGACGGCTCCGGGCGGGTGACGGTCGCCTACCGGCTGCGGCACGGGGCCGGTGTCGGCGCCGTCCGCTGGTCGGGCGGGTCGTGGCACGTGCCGGTGGTCCTGGCGCAGCCGCCCCCGAACCTGTCCTTCATCCCCAGCATCGCGCTCGCGGCCAACGCCCGTGGTGACGTCATGCTGACCTGGGCCCAGCAGGAGGACTGCTGCGGTGGTCGCCACATCGGCTTCATCGTCGCCACCCGACCCCACGACGGCTCGTGGGGCCCGAGCGTGATCGTGTCCCGCAAGGACCGGTTCGGACGGACCTTCCTGGATGCCCAGGGGCGCGGGACCGCCGTGAGCTCCCGCCTGCTGTTCCGCCGTACGACGGCCGGCCGCTGGACCTCACGGGCCCTCCCGGCCATCGAGGGCTACCTCAGCGGGGTGGCCGCGAACGCCGGTGGCGACCTGATGCTGAGCGCCCGCGACCCCGACGGCGCGCCGAGCACCGTCTCCATCCTCGAGAAGCCGGACGGAGCAGCGTGGCTGCCCGTGGTCGAGCTCACCACCTCCGCGTCGGTCAACAACGCGACCCCGCTGGTGCTCGACACCCACGGGAGGGCGGCCATCGGCTTCAAGGGCGTGGACGAGTCCTTCACGGTGGCCACCCGGCCGGCCGGCGGCACGTGGACCTCGGGCGACGCCGTGTCGGCCGCCGACGTCCACGCCCACGTCCTGCGGCTGGAGTCCGGTCCGCGCGGTGCCCTGGGTGCGTGTTGGCTGCAGCGCGCGCCGGACGGCACCCAGCAGGTCTGGGCCAGCCTGCGCCCGCCCGCCGGCAGTTGGTCGGCGCCCGTGCGCCTCACCGGCGCTCGGTGGCTGGAGGTGTGGCACCCCGTGGCGAGCATGCGCTCGGACGGGTCCATGGTCGTCACCTGGAGCGGCAAGATCGCCCAGGGCCGCGCGATGCGCGTCTCCTCGAGGCTGGTGACCCCGGTCGCCTGATCCGGGCCGGGGTTGCGTGACCGGTCCACGGTCCGAGGCGTCGTCGTACGCCCCGTCGGCTGAGGGCGGGGCCGAGAGCGCGCCCGCTGGCCGGCACCCGTCGGGGCCTCGCGAGGTCGTGCGGGCTGCTGGCGAGGTCTCGCGGGCACCCGCTGTCGCTAGCGACGGGTCAGGCGCACGACAGCGAACACGATGCCCCCGACGAGCACAACGGCACCGATGACGAGGATTCCCAGAGCCACCACGTCCTCAGCCAAGACGCGTCGTTCGCACCTCGGGGAGCGAGTCGTCTTGTGGCCGTCCGACCCCGGGCCGACTCGATGGATGGCCGTGGCGTTGGCCGCGGGTCACAGTCGCTGCAGCGTCCGCTCGATCTGCTGCTCCACCGTGAAGGGACGGGCCGAGTTCACCGACAGCACGACGATGATGACCGCGTCGGCACCCACGTCGACGACGAGGACCTGGCCATGGAGGAGGAGGCGGTTCGGCGTGCTGACGAAGGTCACCGCGGTTGCCTGCCCGACCGCCGTGGTCGGATGCCGGAACGGTCCCAGCTTCGCACCGGATGCGGTCAGCCGCTGCTCGAGCCGGTCGTCGGTGAGCCATCCACCCTGGAGACGTGCGGTCGTGACCATGTCAGGGGAGAGCTCGTCGGGATCACGCGGTGCGATCGAGAACGTCTGGAGACCCTGCTTCCTCATCCCCTGCACCACCTGCTCGGGTGAGATGCCCAGGAGCCGTGCCGCTCTCCTCGTCGTGCGGCCCTGGAGGGCGACGTCCTGCGTCTCGAGGGTTGTCCAGTCCTTCGGGATCGCGAAGCCGATGCCGAAGTCGCGGATCTCGACCAGCTGGTCGAGGTCACCGACCCGAGGCTGGTCGGTGGGCTGAGCGGCCGAAGCGCTCGTGGAGGTGGACGACGCCGCGTCGCTGCCCGGCGACGCCGCGGGTCCGGAACCGCCGGCCTCGCAGGCTGATGCCGCGAGCACGAGCCCCACCATGACGTATGCCAGGCGACGTGGGAGTCCCCGGGCACGTGGCATGGCGGGAGTGTAGGTCCTCCCGGAGCCGGACGGGCTCGGCACCGTCGGCGATCGTCGGGTGCCCACGCGTGGCGGGTCACGCGCCGAGCGTCAACGCAGCGGCACGAAACGGTAGTAGCCGTGGAAGGTGACCTCCAGGTCGTCGCCCGAGCACACGACCAGCACCATCTCGCCGGCAACGGGGACGACCATCCGGCCCGGGTCGGCCGGGTCGGTGACGAGCTGGTGGACGAGCTCGTCGGGCAGGACGCGGGCCTCGGCCGAGACGAGGATGCGCTCGAAGGGCGCGCGGTCGGGCATCCCCAGCGTGCGGGGGCGGGCCGGCTCGATGCTTGCCCACGTCTGCCCCGTCGCGGCCACGTTGGCGGCGCCCCAGGCGGCGAGCTCGGGCTCCAGCTCGACGCCGAGCACCCGTCCCTCGGGACCGACGAGGTGGGCGAGCAGCGCGGTCGTCCAGCCGGATCCCGCGCCCACGTCGAGCACCCGGTCGCCCGGGCGCACCTCGAGCAGGCGCAGCATGTCGGCCACGGTGCGTGGCTGCGAGTTGGTCTGGCCGCGGCCGATCTGGATCGGGCCGTCGTACGACGCACGCCACCGCGACCGCCGCGGCAGGAAACCCTCGCGCGGGATCGCCTCGAAGGCCGCGGCCACGGCGTCCATGCGTCGAGTCAAGCACGCGGAGCGTCGGTGCGTGACGTGCCGTCTCGATGGCACCTGCCTGTGCGGATCGGCTCGCGGGCAGGGGCTGTGGATCGCGCCGGCGTCGTACGGCGCCGCTTGGCACGCTGGATCTGGGTGCCTTCATCAGGCGAGATCCCTCCACCACTTCTTCTTCGCTCTTGCTTTTCAATCATCTGTTCGAATATGATAAGAACATGTCCGCACTCCTCGATCTGCATCCCGACGCCGACGGCGTCGTGACGGTGCTGGCCGAGGTCCACGCGGCCCTGGACGGGCTGGGCCCCGACCTCACGCTGGCCTCGGGGGACTACGCGGTCGTGGTGGGGGAGGTCGAGCGTGCCATCAGCCGGCTCTCGGGGGTGAAGCTGAGACTGGTCGCGGCCGCCGACAAGGCCCGCGTGGCGTCCGCTGCTGGGATGTCGGGGACCAGTGCGTGGCTGTCGGTGCACACCCGGGCCACCGGAGCATCCGCGGCCGGGCAGGTCGCGCTCGCCGGAGCCCTGGCCTCCCTGCCGGCCACCGACGCCGCGCTGGCCGAAGGGTCACTGAGCGCCGAGCATGCCGGGGTGATCGCCGCGGCCACCGCCCAGCTCCCGGCCGGCCTGGACCCCGACCAGCGCGCCAAGGTCGAGCAGCACCTCGTCACCCAGGCCGAGACCCTCGACGTGGCCGCGTTGCGGAAGAAGGCCCGCCGCGCCCTCGAAGCCGTCGCCACCCAGGTCGAGACCGACCGGCACCACGACCAGGTCCTCCGCGACGAAGAAGCCGCAGCGCGCGTCAAGACTCGGCTGACCCTGCACGACAACCCCGACGGCACCCTCACCGGACACTTCACCATCCCCGCCCTGGCTGGCGCGATCCTGAAGAAGACCATCCAACAGCTCGCCTCACCCCGCCGCGGCCGACTCGGCGCACCGGTCGATCACACCGGGCCGGTCGGGGACCGTCTCGACTGGGCCCACCGCCACGGCCAAGCCCTCGTCGAGCTCCTCGAGCACCTACCCACCGACCGGCTCCACCCCAAGTCCGCCGCCACCATCGTGGTCACCCTCGACCACAACCAGCTCCTCGACGACCTGGGCGCCGCCGGGCTCGACACCGGTCACGAGATCTCCGCGGCCGAGGCCCGCCGCCTGGCCTGCAGTGCCGGGATCCTCCCCGCCGTCCTGGCCGGAGGCTCCCTGCCGCTGGACCTGGGCCGCACCCGACGGTTCTTCACCGAAGCCCAACGCATCGCCCTCGGACTCCGCTTCACCAGCTGCGCCGCCGACGGCTGTGACCGGCCCTACGCATGGACCGAGCTCCACCACCGAGATCCCTGGCACCTCGGGGGCAGGACAGACCTGAAAGACGCGATCCCCCTCTGCGGGTTCCACCACCACCGCATCCACGACCCCACCTACCACCACCGAGAACACCCCGACGGCTCGATCACCTTCCGACAACGACAACGATGACCTTCACCCAGCTCTCGACCGCGCGGCCGTCGGTGGCCCGTGTCAGGCTTGGCCGCATGCCGCAGCGACCCGACGTGCCCGAGGAGATGGTGCGTCGGCTGGCGGCGGTGATGGCCGAGCTGCCCCAGTGCGAGATCGAGGACGCGTGGGTGGGCGTGCGCTGGCGGGTGGGGCAGTCGACGGTGGCCCACGTGTTCGGCGGAGAGGACCAGCTGCTCCGGATCACCTTCCGGGCTGAGCCCGAGGAGGTGATGGCGTTCCAGCACCTCGGTGAGCCCTACTTCCGGGCCGAGTGGGGGCGCGACGTGGTCGGCATGCTCCTGGGTGACGACACCGACTGGGAGGAGCTGGCCGAGCTCCTCACCGACTCGTTCTGCATCCAGGCGCCCGACCACCTGGTGCGGCTGGTGGCGCGGCCCGCGCACCCACGCTCGGAGCACCACTAGCCTCACCCCGCGGCGAGCGGCGAGCGGCGAGCGGCGAGCGGCGAGCGGCGAGCGGCGAGCGGCGCGAGCAGGGCTCAGGGCAGTGTCGCGAGGACCTGCCGGGCCGCACGGCGGCCGGATCTCAGGGCGCCGTGCACCGTGGAGGAGTAGTCGGGGTCGGTGGCCTCGCCGGCGAGGAAGATGCGGTCCTCGACGGGCTGGGTCAGAGCTGCGCGGTCGGCGCGGGTCGAGCCCACGGCGTTGACCGAGTAGGAACCGTGTGACCAGCGGTCCAGCGACCAGTCGGTCGTGCGCACCGCGACAGGGTCGGGGATGTCGCTGCCGAACACGGTCCGCAGCACCCGCATCGCGTCGGCCCGGACGTCGCGAGGGTCGGCGCGCTCGAGCTCGCGCGCCCGGTCGCCGCCGTGGAAGGCGAGCAGCACCGGCGCGCCCGCCTTGGCCAGGCTGAACCACTCGGCCCAGGCGCCGGGAACGGGGCCGACGTACTCCTGCCAGTCGACGTCGGGCGGCCAGAACGGCGCGTCGAAACGCAGGAACGTCTTGCTGAGCACGCCCATCCGCAGCCGGTCGATCGCCTGCTGGTGGCGGGACGGCAGGTGCGGGCGAATGTGGATCGCGTCGCGACGCAGGACGCCGAGGGGGACGGTCACGACTACGGCGCGTGCGACGGAGGTGGTCTCCGCAGTGCGCACCTCGACGCGGCCACCGCCGACGAGGCGGATGCTGCGGACGGCCTGGCCGGTCCGGACGTCGAGACCGCGGGCGAGGAGGTCGGTGACCTGGTCATAGCCGTCGGGCAGCAGGGCGTCGCGACCGGTGGGGCCAAACTCCAGGCCGTCGTCGACCGTGCGCGCCGACAGTCGTCGCGCATCCTCGCCCCACTCGGTGACATAGCCGGCGTTGAGGAAGAACGCCAGGTCGGCCCTCTCGGCGTCGCTCAGGTCCCGCGAGCGCAGCCGACGCCGCACGGCGCGCGCCAGGGACTCGTCGTGGGGACGGCGGGAGGCGTCGCGCTCCGCCTGGCGGACGACACGGGCCCAGCGTCCGGAGGCGGGATGAGTGAGGCCCGCGGCCCGGAGCGTGGGGTCGATGTGCACCTGCCCGGAGGCGTACGTCGAGGTGACCAGCCGGGCTCCAGCGCGCCGGGCGAGCGCGGTGACCGGGTTGCCGGCCGCCCACCCGTGGATCCAGGAGGCGCCCAGGTCGAGCGGCACGTCCGGCCAGGAGCGCCAGGTGTGGACGCGCCCCCCGATCCGCGAGCGCGCCTCGAGCACCGTCACGTCGCAGCCGGCGCGGGCGAGGTCCCTGGCCGCCGCCAGCCCGGCGACCCCGGCGCCGACCACGACCACGCGCGCGCCGGCGGACGGTGTCACGCCCGCCGCGGAGCCGAGACCGAGCTCGAGACCGGCCGCGACCCCGGCCGCCGCCCCACCGAGCACGAGCCGGCGAGGCAGCGTGGGCACGGGCTCCGGCATGCCAGGGAGACTAGTGCGGCGACCGGCTCCGGCGGGGTGGGCGCGGGAAGAACAGCGGCACGCGGGCGGCGTAGTCGTCCCAGCCGGGTCGCTGCGACATCGTCCGCTCCAGCAGCTTGGCGCCGGTGACGTTGCGGATGAAGTGCGTCATCGCGACGGGCGCGACGACGGTGAGCAGCCCCGGGAGCCAGCCCGAGGCCAGCCCGCCGACGAGCCAGATGCCCCACCACACGCAGGCGTCGCCGAAGTAGTTGGGGTGCCGCGTCCAGCCCCACAGTCCCGTGTCGAGGACGGGCGGGCGGGTCTCGCGGGGCTGGGAGCGGTAGGACGCCAGCTGCGCGTCCCCGACCGACTCGAACAGCATCCCAGCGGCCCAGACGAGCAGCCCGACCACGACGCAGACCCACGACCAGACACCCGCCACCATGCCGACCTGGACCGGCAGCGAGATCAGCCAGACCGCGACGCCCTGGACCACGAAGACCTTGCGGACGGCCGCCCCGAAGCCGCCGTCGCCGAGCATCTCGGCGTAGCGCGGGTCCTCGCCGTGCCCACGTGAGCGGCGGGCGATGTGCCAGGCCAGCCGCCCGCCCCACACGGCCACGACGGCCAGGAGCAGCAGGCCGCGCGTCGGGTCGCCACGGACGAGCAGCAGCCCGACGAGGAGCGACACCAGGGCGACGACCACGAAGCCGAGCCCCCAGGTCACGTCCACCACCGACACCCGGCCGAGCCGCCGGGAGGCCAGCGCGGTCACGACCATGGCCAGCGCGATCGCCGCGAACGAGCAGGCCGACGCGACGGCCCAGGCGCTCACCACGACCGCACCTCGGGCAGGGTGTGGTCGGCGCCGGGACGCACGGCGAGCAGCTGGTCGACCCCCATCCGTCCGTCGGCGAACGTCATCCGCCCGCCCACGAGATAGAGCCGCCAGACCCGCACGACCTCCTCACCGACGAGCGCGGTCAGTCGGGGCAGGTTCTCCTCGAAGCGCTCGAGCCACGCGTCGACGGTCCACACATAGTGCTCGCGCAACGCGTGCACGTCGCGCACCTCGAGCCCCCCGGCCTCGAGGAAGGCCACGGTCTCGTCGACCGGCCGCATGTGCATGTCCGGCGCGATGAACGACTCGATGAAGGGGCCGCCGCCGGGATGGCGGCCGCCCCGCCGCCCGGGTCGCGACATCTGCTGCACCAGCACGCGGCCACCGGGGCGCACGGCGTCGCGCAGCGCGCGCGCATAGGTCGGGTAGTTGGCCTCGCCGACGTGCTCGCCCATCTCGAGGGACGCGACGGCGTCGAAGGAGCCGCGCTCGGGGACCGCGCGGTAGTCCTGGAGCCGGATCTCGACCCGGTCGGACAGCCCGCGCTCGGCGACCCGCCGGTCGATGAAGCGCTTCTGCTCGGCCGCGATCGTCACCCCGGTCACCCGGGCGCCGTACTCCGCGGCGGCGAAGAGCGAGAGGGAGCCCCAGCCGCAGCCGACGTCGAGCATCCGCATGCCGGGCTCGAGCCCGAGCTTGCGGCAGACCAGGTCGAGCTTGTCGCGCTGGGCGTCGGCCAGGGAGTACGACGGCGCGCGCGAGGTCCAGTAGGCGCAGGAGTAGGCCATCGACTCGTCGAGGAGCAGCTCGTAGAAGTCGTTGGACAGGTCGTAGTGGTGGGCGATGGCGCGCCGGTCGCGACGCAGCGAGTGCAGCCGTCCGCCGAGCCGGGCCTGGCTGGCGGGGGCGGCGGGCGAGCGTCCCAGCCCGCCCGTGCGGGCGACCAGCCCGGCGGCCCTGGCGAGCGCCCCGAGCGTGGACGGCGTCGGCCGGGGCATCGACAGACCGCGGGCGTGCACGGCGGCCCAGGCGTGGGTCAGCGCGTCCTGCAGGCCACGGCCGTCGCCGGGCTCGACGTCCAGCTCGCCGGTGACGTAGGCCTGGGCGGCGCCGAGCTCGCCGGGGTGCCGCAGCAGCCGGCGCAGCGCGTCGGGGGAGCGGAGCACGGCCACCGGCCCGGAGGAGGGTCCGGCCTCCGAGCCGTCCCAGGCGCGCAGCCGGACCGGCAGGTCGCCGCCCAGCCAGGGTCGCAGGACGTCCTGGAGCTGGGGGGCGATCATCCGCGCTCCCGCTGGTAGACGAGCTGGCTGACGTCGAGGTAGCCCGAGGCGAAGCCCGCCCGCGAGTAGGTCAGGTAGAAGTGCCACATCCGGCGGAACACCTCGTCGAAGCCGAGCGCCTCCACGTCGGCGGCGAGGAACCTCTCGTCCCACAGCCGCAGCGTCTCGGCATAGTGCCGGCCGAAGGACCGGCTGCTCACCTCGCGCAGCCCGGCCGCGCGGCTGACCTCGTCGAGCAGCACGGTCGACGGCAGGAAGCCACCCGGGAAGATGTAGCGGTGGATCCAGGTGTGGGTCCCCAGCGTCGCCAGCATCCGGTCGTGGGGCATGAGGATCGCCTGGATCCCCGCGCGGCCGCCGGGCTCGAGCCGGTCGTGCAGGGTGCGGAAGTAGGACGGGAGGTACTCGTGACCCACCGCCTCGATCATCTCCACCGACACCACGGCGTCGAAGCTGCCGCGGACCTCGCGGTAGTCGGTGAGCCGGACCTCGACCCGGTCGGCGAGCCCGGCCGCCGCGATGCGCTCGCGCGCCAGCGACTGCTGCTCGGCGGAGAGGGTCACGCTGGTGACCGCCGCGCCGCGGGCGGCGGCCCGCACCGCGAGCTCGCCCCATCCGGTCCCGATCTCCAGCACCCGCGACCCGGGCCCGACGCGCGTCTCGTCGAGCAGCCGGTCGATCTTCCGGAGCTGGGCCTCGGCCAGGTCCCCGCGCGTGACGTCGCCGGGCGGGTCCTGGGCGAACAGCGCGGAGGAGTAGGTCATGGTCTCGTCGAGGAACGTGGCGAACAGCTCGTTGGACAGGTCGTAGTGGTGGCTGATGTTCGAGCGCGAGTTGTCGACCGTGTTGCGGTGGGCGCGGGGGTGGCGGGCGACATAGAGGCGCCGCCACCGTTGCAGCCTCTCGGGCACCAGGGTGCCGATGTCGCGGGCGAGCACGGTCAGCAGCCGGGCGAGGTCGGGGGAGTCCCAGGCCCCGGTCATGTAGGACTCGCCGAAGCCGATCAGCAGGTCGCGACCGGTGCGGCGGTAGAACTCCTCGGGTCGGTGCAGCACCAGCACCGGCGCGTCGTCGGCGGGCACGGGCTGGCCGGGGAGCACGACGCGGACGCCGTAGCGCGAGGCCACGCGGGTCAGCAGCTGCTCGACGACGGAGGCGGCGACGCGGGTGCGCAGCGTGGCGGGGGGCTCGGCGAGCTCCGGCCAGGTGCGGGTCGCCGCGACGGGGGGCGCGGTCATCACACGCCTTCCTGACGGGGGTGGACGGGACGGGGGCGCACGGGGAGCCGTCGGGCCCAGAGCCAGATGCCGTGCAGCCGGATCAGGAGCGAGCCGCGCAGGGCGGCGGGTGCGCTGCGCCACGGCGAGGCGTGCGTACGGCGCCCGCCGAGCCCGGCGCTGAACACCTCGCCGTCGTCGGTGCGCAGGGTGACGGCGACGTCGAGCCGCTCGCCGGGGACGGGGACCGCGAGGTCGTAGGTGCCGTCGCTGCCGTGGAAGGGCGACACATACATCTGCTTGTCGGTCCGGGCCCGCCCCTGCTCGTCGGGGTGCACGAGATACGCGTGCCGGTCGCCGTAGGTGTTGTGCACCTCGACGACGGTGCCGGCCGGCTTCCCGTCGCGGTCGAAGCACCAGAACACCGAGATGGGGTTGAAGCAGTAGCCGAACGCACGAGCGTTGGCCGCCATCAGGACTCGGCCGCCGGCGAGGTCGACACCGTGGTCGCGCAGGAAGGCCTCGACGTTGGCGCGGATGCTCCGGTCCGGCGCGCCCAGGTGGTCGCGCGCCTCGAACCGGCCGAGGACGCCGTGGTCGGGCAGGTCGTCGAGGTCCACGAGCCACATCAGGCTGCGGTGGGTGAACGCGCGCTTGAACGGCGTACGACGCACGTGCCGGATGGTCACGTCATAGAGGCCCTCCGCCGGTCGAGGAGCGAGCGAAGCGAGCGTCTCGAGACCGAGGTCGCCCGCCAGCCGCTCGGCCGCGGAGACCCCCGACCGCGCGCCGTCCTCGTGGAAGCCCCATCCGTGGTAGGCGCCGGCGAAGACGATGCGGTCGGTGTCGACCTCGGGGAGCCGACGCTGCGCGGCGACGGACTCGCGGGTGTAGAGCGGGTGGGCGTACTCCATCGTGTCGATCACGGTGTCCGGGTCGACGAGGCCCTCGCCGCCCAGGGTCACCAGGAAATGCGTCCGCGTCGGCAGCCGCATCAGCCGGGTCAGGTCGTAGGTGACCGTCACGCGGCCGGTGGCGTCGGGGCGGCGCAGGAAGTTCCACGACGCCCGGGCGCGGGTGGCCTCCGGCAGCAGGGAGGTGTCGGTGTGCAGGTGGGCGAGGTTCTGGGAGTAGGGCAGGGCCGAGAGCACATCGCGCTGGGCGGCGGTCGGCTCGGCGAGCATCGCCAGCGCCTGGTCGGGGTGCGTCGCGACGACCACCGCGTCGACGACGGTGACCTCTCCGTTGCCGTCGGTGATCTCGACGGCGTCGGGGGTCTCCCGCAGCGACGTGACCTTGGTGCCGGTGCGCACGTCGTCGAGCAGTGCCGCGATCCGGCCGACGTACTCCCGCGACCCTCCGGTGACCGTCTTCCACCGGGGGGAGCCGAAGACCGCCAGCATCCCGTGGTGCTGGAGGAAGCTGAACAGCGAGCGCGCCGGATAGTCGAGCGCGCGGTCGGGGTCGCAGGACCAGACGGCCGCGACCAGCGGCTCGGCGAAGTGGCGACGGAAGTAGGGCGAGAAGCGGCCCTGGTCGAGGAACTCGGCGAAGGTCGGGTCCTCGTCGGCGCTCGCCGCGAGCAGGCCCCGGGCGCGCCGGTGGAAGCGGGGGATCTCGGTGAGCATCCGGAGGTACGACGGGTTCCGCAGGTTGGCGGCCACGGGGAAGAGGCCGCGCGGGCCGAGCGCGCCGGCGTACTCCAGACCGGTGCGCTCGTCGCGCACCGACATCGACATCTCGGACTCCTGGGTGGCGACCCCGAGCTCGCGGAACATCCGCAGCAGCACGGGATAGGTGCGCTCGTTGTGCACGATGAAGCCGGTGTCGATGGCCAGGTCACCGACCTGGTGGGTGTCGGCGTGCCCGCCGAGGCGGCCGTCGGCCTCGAAGAGCACGACCCGGTGACCGGCCCGGGTGAGGGCGTAGGCCGCGGACAGGCCGGCGACGCCGGAACCGACCACGCCGATGCGTGCGTGGCTCATGCGACCGGCCTCAGCTCGGTGAACGCGAAGAGCGCGATCGGGTCCGACGTCGGCGCCGTGGAGCCGCCGTCGGGCTCGACCGTGATGCCGGCGCCGGTCGCCAGGGCGGCGTCGCCCTCGAGCATCACCGACTGGTCGGCCTTCCGGGGCATCACGCCGGCCGACACCATGCCCTCGTCGGGCATGTCCAGCCACAGCTGGTAGACCTTGCCCGACGGGGCGGCCGGCATGTCGGTCGTCACGAGCACCGCCTGGTGCAGGCTCTCGGACCGGACGAGCTTGGCCCGCGCCCCGCCGGGGAAGGTCAGCGTCTGCGAGGCGGCGTCCGGTGCCGTCATCACCCGCTCGGCGGCGGTGACGCTCTGCGAGGACTCGTCGCGCCAGGGCCTCCAGACGGCCCCGCCGATCCCGATCCCGGTGGCGAGGACGACGGCGGCGGCCACGGCCGCGACCCAGCGCCTCCGCGGCGTGCCGTGGGGGGTCGAGGTCGGTGCGGAGGGCTGGGCGGTGGGCTCGGCCGAGCGCGGCGGGAGCGGACGCACGGTCGCGATGTCGGCGAGCACCCGGTCGCGCAGGGCGGGCGGCGGGGCCACGGCGGTGTCCTCGGCGAGCAGGCTCGCTGCCGCCCGCAGACCGTCGACCTCGGTGCGGCAGTCCTCGCAGGTGGCCAGGTGTCGCTCGAAGCGCGCCCGCTCGACGTCGTCGAGCGCGTCGACGGCGTAGGCGCCCGACAGCGCATGCAGGTCGCTCATGCGTGAGCACCTCCTACTCCCAGAGAGTCGCGGAGCCGGATCAGGCCGTCCCTGATCCGGGTCTTGGCCGTCCCCAGCGGCAGGTCGAGCATCTGCGCGACCTCCGTGTGGGTGTAGCCGTCGAGATAGGCGAGCTCGATCGCCTGCCGCTGGGCCGGCGTGAGCCCGGTGAGCGCGTGCCGCACCCGGCGGGCCTCCAGGGAGGCCTGGGCGGCCTCGGCGGTCGAGTCGTGGTCGACCTGGTGCTGCTGGCGCTGGTAGGTCTCGTCGCGTCGCGACGAGGCCTCGGCGGAGCGGACCCGGTCGACGGCCTTGCGGTGCACGATCGTGAGCAGCCACGAGATCGCGCTGCCGCGCTCGGGGTCGAAGCGGGTGGAGGTCCGCCAGACGTCGAGGTAGGCCTCCTGGGTGACCTCCTCGGCCTGCGCCGGGTCGCGGACGACGCGGACGGCCAGGCCATAGGCGCGGGCCGACGTGGCGTCATAGAGCCGCGCGAAGGCGTCGCGGTCGCCGAGTGCCGACTGCTTCAGCAGCGACTCGAGGCTCGGGTCGGCGGCTGCGGCTGCGGACGCGGCGGCGCCCTCCGGCGAGCCCTGGGGGGACTCGCCGGAGGACGCCGGCCTCAGTGGTTCCACGGGTTGATCCTTGCGGGTCTCGCCTGAACGCCCAAGCGTCAGGGCATCAGGACGGTGTCGATGACATAGACGGTGGCGTTCGCCGTCGGGATGTTGCCGCACAGCACGGCCGCCTTCTCCTTGCCCACGGTGAAGTCCTCACCCGAGCCGGAGACCTTGATCATGTCGCCGTTGAGGGTCTCGTGCTTTCCGGCGATCTGGTCGGGACCGAGCTGCCCGGCGACCACGTGGTGCGTGAGGATCGCGGTCAGCGTCTTCTTGTCCTTGAGGACGGCCTTGAGGTCCTGGGCGGGGATCTTGGCGAAGGCGTCGTCGGTGGGCGCGAAGACGGTGATGCCGTCGGCGGAGTTCAAGGTGTCGACGAGCCCGGCCTGGGTGACGGCGGCGACCAGGGTCTTGAGCAGCGGGTTGGCCGAGGCAGCGGTGGCCACGGGCTCGCTGGCCATGCCGTCGAACGAGCCGGCGCCGTCGGCCGGGACCGCCTCGCACCCGGCGCCGAACGTCTGGGCGGCCGCGCCCATGGCGTCGTCGGAGCTCATGTCGTCGCTCATGTCGTCCGACGGGCTCATGCTCTCGGAGGGTGACATCGACATCGACTGCTCGTCGGACGTCGAGGCCGAGTCGTCGTCCGCGCTCCCGCCGCAGGCCGCGAGGCCGAGCGACAGGGTGAGTGCGAGGGCTGCGATGCCGGCGGTGCCGGTCCTGCGGGGGAGGATCGTGCGCTTCATGGGGTGTCCCTTTCGTCGTGCGGTCTTCCTGCTTCGGTCGGTGGCCGGCTCTCTGGACGGTGTTCGGAGCCGTCGCGAAACCGGATGGGTCGTCGTCACCCGACGTTGACGACGACCTCCTGGATCCCGCTGGAGCCGTCGGGGAACGGGGCGACGCGGGCGCTGGTCTGGAGCTCGCCGTCGACGGTGCGGGCACGGACGGCCAGGGCGTGCCGGCCCTCCTCGGCCGTCCAGGGCAGCCACCACTGGCGCCAGTAGTCGACGCCCACGTCGGGGCCGAGCCGCGCCTGCTGCCACGGCCCGCCGTCGATGCGCACCTCCACCCCGGCGATGCCGCGGTGCTGGGCCCAGGCGACCCCTCCGATGACGGCGTCGCCGGGCTTCACGGTGGAGAGCGGACGCGGGGTGTCGATCCGGCTGCCGATCTTGACGGGGGCGTCGGTCGCCCAGCCGCGGTCGGTCCAGTACGCCGAGGCGTCGTCGTAGGTCGTCAGCGTCAGGCGGGTGAGCCACTTGGTCGCTCCGACGAAGCCATAGAGGCCGGGCGTCACGAGCCGGGCGGGGAAGCCGTGCGCGCGCGGGAGCGGCGCGCCGTTCATCCCGACCGCGACGAGGGTGTCGCGGCCGTCGAGGGCGACCTCGAGCGGTGTGCTGATGGTGAACCCGTCGACGTCCGTCGACAGGATCTGGTCGGCCGACGCGCCGACCCCCGCCCGGTCGAGGATGGCGGCGAGCGGGACGCCGAGCCAGCGGGCGGAGCTGATGTAGGGCCCACCGACCTCGTTGGACACGCAGTTCAGGGTGATGTCGCGCTCGACCATTGGCATCGCCGTCAGCTCGGCATAGCTCAGCGAGACCTCGCGGTCCACGTCGCCGTCGATGGTGAGGCGCCAGTCGTCGGCCGCCACCAGCGGCAGGGCGAGCCGGGTGTCGATCCGGTAGAAGTCCTCGGCCGGCGTCTGCAGGTCGGAGATCCCCGGGACGCGGGCCTCGAGGCCCTCCGGGAGCGCCGGAGCGGGATCGGCGGCTGCCGGCAGCATCACCGAGGACGGTCCGCTGCGCAGCGTGGTCAGCCACCGGCCGGCCCCCGCGAGCGCCGCGGCCGAGGCGGTGCCGAGCAGCAGGACGCTCCGCCGGGAGGGGCCGGACCTCGGGGCTTCCGCGGCGGCGGGGGAGCCGGGTGCCGGCCGCGTCGAGGATCGGCGCGAGACCAGCCAGAGGGTCAGGCCGCCGACGACGGCCGTGACCAGGGACGGCACGGCGTCGAGGGCGACGGCCGCGGGGCGGGTGAGCGCCGCCCCCGCGGCCGCGACGGCCAGGACCGCGAGCACCCCCAGGCCCGCGGCCGGGCGCCGCCTGGCGACGACCCCCGCCAGCGCCGCGAGCAGCAGCGTCACCACGAGCACCGATCCCACGAGGATCGGCTTGTCCGCGGTGCCGAAGCGCGCGACGGCCCACTCCTTGACGGGGGTCGGGGTCAGGTCGATGACGGTCGATCCCACCGCCAGCACCGGCGAGGCGGCCGGGTCGGTCGCGGCCGCCACCAGGTGGCCCGCGGAGGCCCCGACGAGCGCCGCGACGGCCCCGCCGAGGGCGGCGAGGGCGGTGTCGGTCCGGCGCATGCACGGTGTTCGGTGCCCACCCCGTCCGCGGATGGGACGGCCCTACGATGACGGGCATGACCACCTCGCAGCTGGTGCGCTACGACGTCGCGGACCAGGTCGCCACCCTCACCCTCGACTCGCCACACAACCGCAACGCCCTGTCCCGGCAGCTGGTGACCGAGCTGTTCGCCCACCTCGAGGCGGCGGCGGCCGACGACGGGGTCAAGGTCGTGGTGATCGGCGCCGAGGGCCGCGTCTTCTGCTCCGGCGCCGACCTCTCGGAGGCCTCGTCCGGCGGGATGGAGGAGGGGACCCGCACGATCGTCGAGCTCCAGCGGCTCATCGTGTCGCTCGACAAGCCGGTCGTGACCCGGGTCCTGGGTGCGGTGCGCGCCGGCGGCATCGGCATCGTGGCCGCCTCGGACATCGCGATCGCCGCGGAGGACGCCACCTTCGCCCTCACCGAGGTCAAGCTCGGCCTGGCCGCCGCGATCATCTCGCTGACCGTGCACCACCGGATGAGCCCGCGGGCCGCCTCGCTGACCACGCTCGGCGGCGAGGTGTTCAGCGGCGCGGACGCGGCGGCGTACGGCCTGGTCACCCGGGCCGTGGCCGCCGACGACCTCGACGCCACGGTCGCCGCGGTGTGCGCGTCGCTGGCCACGGGCGCCGCGCAGGGCCTGCGTGAGTCCAAGCGGCTGCTCAACGCCGACCTGCTCGCCCGCATCGACGCCCGCGGCGAGGAGCTCGCCGCGCTGTCCACCAGGCTGTTCGCCTCCGACGCCGCCCGTGAGGCGATGACGGCGTTCCTGGCGCGGAAGCGGTAGGCGCGGACTCCGGGCAACCGACCGGGGTGCCCGGCAGGTATCCCGGGTATGACCACCACCACCGCGATCGGGACGGGGGGACCGATGACGGCTGACGTCGACTTCGACGAGTTCGTCGCCGCCCGGTCCGCCGCGCTGCTGCGCACGGCCTATCTCCTCACCCATGACCACGCGCTCGCCGAGGACCTGCTGCAGACGGCCCTCGCCAAGGCGTGGTTCGCCTGGTCCCGGATCGACGGCGACCCCGAGCCCTACGTGCGCAAGATCCTGGTGAACACCTTCGCCTCGTGGTGGCGGCGGCGCTGGAACGCCGAGCTGCCCACCGAGGAGCTCCCCGAGTCGGCCGCGACCGCGCCGGCCGCGGGCCCGGAGAGCCGCCAGGACCTGTGGAGCGCCATGGGCAGGCTGCCGCGCCGCCAGCGTGCCGTGGTGGTGCTGCGCTACTTCGAGGACCTGTCCGAGCGCGAGATCGCCGACGCCCTCGGCTGCTCGCCCGGCACGGTCAAGAGCCAGGCCTCCAAGGCGCTGGCCAAGCTGCGGATCGACCCTTCCCTCGCCCAGGAGGACCTGTCATGACCACCCTGCACGACCTGCGCGCCGAGCTCGACGCCCACGCCGGTGACGTGGTCGACACCGGAGCCGCCCCCCGCACCATCGCCGTCCACGAGCGGGTGCGCGTCATCCGCCGCCGCCGCCGCTCGGTCGCCACGACGGCGGCCGTGCTGGCCCTCGTCGCGGGTGGGGCCGGTGTGACCGTGTTGACCCAGGACCGCGACCACGCCTCGGTCGCCGACCGCACCCTGGTCGGGCAGGTGGCTCCCGAGCACCTGACCTCGCTCGGCTTCGGCTACACCTTCGTCACCGCCGCCGAGGGCGAGGGCGAGGCCCGGCTGTCGCTCGACGCGAGCGACGAGCCGCGTCTGGTCACCTGGGCCGGCGCCGGCGACGGTGCTGTGACGGTGACGACCGGAGCCGACGAGACGACGAGCACCTCGGACTTCGGCGACTTCCTGCCGGTCTACGAGGGCGCCGACTGGCAGGTCACCGTGACGGGCGAGGGCCGGGTCGCCGTGGCCGTCTACGACCTCAGCGAGCTCGCCGACGGCGTGACCCAGGACGGCGTCGTGTTCCGCCGTGACGTCGCCGGGGACCAGCTGCTCGACGCCGCCTTCGGCGACGGCAACGAGCCGGTGTCGTTCACCGTGCCGATGCCGGAGGGCGCGCTGCGGGTGACCGAGGTGTGCCGCGGCGCCCCGAAGGGCGCCGAGCTCGAGATCGAGGTCGCGGGCATCGGCCGGATGTGGACCGAGTGCAAGAACGGCTGGTCCGTCGACGCCGGGCTCGGCGGCGGCACGCTGGGGAAGCTCGGCATGCCCGAGCCGGGGACGCCGGTGACGATCCGCACGCGGCTCACCCAGGGTCATGACGGGCCGGTCATCACGCCGGACGGCGTGGACTTCGGGGTCGGGGCCTACGCGGTCGACACACCCGCCGCGGCCGGATGGGGCTCCGGCGTCTCCCGTCTCGTCGAGGCCGACGGACACCTCTGGAGGTTCGTGAGCCTGACCGACGGCCGCCCGGAGGGCGGGAGCTTCACCGCCACCTCCCCCACGGAGGGCCCGCGCTGGGTCGAGCTCCACTTCTCCCGGGTGCAGCAGGATGCCATCGTCCGCGGGCTGATCCAGGGGCAGGAGTCGAGCCCCTACTTCGGCGGCGGCGGCACGGGCTCCGCGGGCCTCGGCCTCGCCGAGCCCGGCAGCCGCGTGACCATCCGGGTGCAGGGCGATCCGGGTTCCCGGGCGCGGGTGGCGCTGGCCTTCTACGAGCGGGTGGACTGAGGCGTTCCACGGACCCGGACGTTCCGGCACCGGCCGTGGGCGGCGGCGATACGATGGACGACTTGCCCATGCCAGCGCCCCGTGCCTGGTGCCGAGCGTCCGAGAACGAGGAACGAGTCAGTGCCCGACGAGCTGACCCAGGCCGACGCCGACCGCGAGGTCGCGGCGGAGCAGGCCTTCGTCGACCGCGTCTATGTCCAGCTGGAGCGGTCGGCGCGCGCCGCCACCGCACTGGCCCGTGAGGGACACGGCCGGGCCCACCTCGGGCACGAGGGGGGACTGGTCGAGCGGGACGCCATGGTGTTCCAGGCGGCCAAGCGGATCGCCCAGCTCGACGCCGCGCACGAGGGCCTCGTCTTCGGGCGTCTCGACCTGCTGCCCGAGCTCGACCCCGACCCGCGCTACATCGGCCGGATCGGCCTGCGCGACGACGCCCGCGACTCGCTCCTGATCGACTGGCGCGCGCCGGCGGCCGCGGTGTTCTACCAGGCGACGGCGGCCGAGCCGCAGTCCGTCGTACGACGCCGCGTGCTCCGCTGCTCGGGCCAGACCGTCGTCGGCGTCGAGGACGAGCTGCTCGACAGCGCGGCCGAGACCGACCTGCCGATCGTCGGCGAGGGCGCCCTGATGGCCCAGCTCTCGCGGGCCCGCGACCGGTCCATGCACTCCATCGTCGCGACGATCCAGGCCGAGCAGGACAAGGCGATCCGCGCCCCCGGCAAGGGCGTCGTCTCGATCACGGGCGGACCGGGCACCGGCAAGACCGTGGTGGCCCTGCACCGGGCCGCGTTCCTGCTCTACACCGACCGCCGGCGCTATGAGGGCGGCGGGGTCCTCATCGTGGGGCCGTCGGGGGTCTTCATGCGCTACATCGAGCGGGTGCTGCCCTCCCTCGGCGAGACCGCGGTCGCGCTGCGCTCGCTCGGCGAGGTCGTCGACGGCGTCTCGGTCAGCCGCCACGACGAGCCCGCGGTCGCCGCGGTCAAGGGGTCGGCCCGGATGGCCGAGGTGCTGCGCCGGGCCTCGCGCCAGCAGGCGCCCGGCAGCCCGCAGGAGTTCCGTGTCTTCTGGTACGACGACACGCTCGTGCTCGACCGGGGCCAGCTCGGCCGGATCCGCCGCCAGCTGATGGGGCAGGGCCGCCGCAACCGGCAGCTCCCCCGCGTCGCCTCGACCCTGCTCGACGCGCTGTGGCGTCAGGTGCGCAGCGAGCGCGGTCGCGACCGGGGTCGCGAGGCGTTCAACGACGACCTGCTCTCCACCCAGCGGTTCGTCGACTTCGCGGTCGCCTGGTGGCCGCCGCTCGCGGCGGCCGACGTGCTGGGCTGGCTCCACGACCCGGAGTTCCTCGCCCGGGTCGGCGACGGGGTGCTCTCCGCCGAGGACCAGCGGCTCCTCAGCAAGTCGTGGGCCGGCGACGGCTCGCTCTCGGTGGAGGACGTCCCCCTGCTCGACGAGCTGCGCTACGCCCTGGGCGACGTACCCCTGCGCCACGACGAGGACCACGAGCTCGACGACCATGTCGGGGGCGACCTCCAGGAGCTGACCACGGCCGCCGACCGCGAGTATGCCCCCGCCGGCCGGCCCTGGTCGCCGCCGACCCACCGCATCGAGGACGACCCCTACGCCCACGTGCTCGTCGACGAGGCGCAGGACCTCACGCCGATGCAGTGGCGGATGGTCGGGCGCCGCGGCCGCAACGCGTCCTGGACGATCGTCGGCGACCCGGCCCAGTCGTCGTGGCCGGTGCCCGAGGAGGCCGCCGTCGCGCGGGCCTCGGCGCTGGAGGGCAGGGAGCTCAACGAGTTCCACCTGTCGACCAACTACCGGAACTCCTCGGAGATCTACGCCTTCGCCGCCGACTACGCCCGTCGCGTCGGGCTGGACGCCGACCTGCCGACCGCCGTCCGGGCCACCGGCGTCGACCCCGAGCAGCGCTCGGCGAGCCCCGACCTCGAGGCCGCGACCCGCGCCGCCGTCGCCGAGATCGCGGCCGCCGTCGGCGGCACGGTCGGCGTCGTCGTCCCCGTCGCCCGACGCTCCGAGGTCAACGCCTGGCTCGCCTCGTGGCCCGAGCTGGCCGCCGACGCGCCCTCGGCCCGCCTCGCCGTCGACTCCTCGGTGCCGCCCTCGGGCGACGACCGGGTCGTCGTCCTCACCGGCGTCGACACCAAGGGTCTGGAGTTCGACGGCATCGTGGTCGTCCGCCCCGAGGAGATCGAGTCCGAGTCGGCCACCGGCCGCTCCACCCTCTACGTCGTCCTCACCCGCGCCACCCAGCTCCTCACCACCATCTCCTGATCCCCCCGCCGAGGTGGGACCTGCGGTCCGCCGAGGTGGGATCTGCGGTCCGCCGAGGTGGGATCTGCGGTTCGCCGAGGTGGGACCTGCGGTTCGCCGAGGTGGGAGAAACGGTCACGCGGCCTCGCGAGCCAGCTGCTCGAGCTCGCCGCGCAGTGTGTCGATGTCGACCCCCTGACGCGCCAGCCACCGGCCCACGTCGGGGTCGTCGGCACGCAGCACACCGAGGGCGAGCGCGGCGGACCGGATCGAGCGGGTCCGCAGCCGGATGGTCTCGCGCAGGCTCAGCTCCAGCGCCTTCTTGGCCCCCCTGGCGAACCGGGGGTCGCGCCCCTGACCGGACGCGGGCCGGTCCATCGCTCCCGCGCCGAAGCTCGCCTCGACCGCCTCGCGGATCGCGTCGAGGTCGATGCCGATGCTGCGCAGGGCCTCCGCGTCACCCTCGCGGGCGGGGAGCGTCTCGGGGCCCAGTCCGTGTCCGGACAGCACCGCCGCCACCGGCGAGCCGGGCTCGGCGAGGGCCTGGAGCAGGTCGGTGGACGTGACGAGGTCGCCGCCGCGTGCCCGGGTGCGCGCGGACGCGCGGATGACGGTCTGGCGGGCCTCGGTGCTGAATCTCTCGAACATCGTCATCTCCGGCTGTGCTTGCGGTGGACGGTCTGCTTGGTGACGCCGAGCGCCTCCGCGATCTTCTGCCACGACCAGCCGCTGGCGCGCGCGTGGTCGACATGCAGGTTCTCGAGCTGGTCGAGCAGCCGACCCAGGGCCGCGACGGCCCGGAGGCCGACGGCGGGGTCGCTGCTGTCCAGCTGCTCGGCGAGCTGCGTGGGGGTGGCCATGACTGTCAGCATATGCTGACGAGGCGAGATTGTCAACACATGCTGACGATCTCGCGGCTCCCCGGCGACGACCTGGACAGCCGCCGAGGCGCCGTACGGCTCCGGTTAGGGTTCGACGCATGCCCGACCAGCCCACCGCCCGCGCCGCCCTCGACGCCCTGACGGCGCACGAGGCCTGGGCGGTCATCCGGCGCTCGACCCGGGCCGGCGACCGCGACACGGTCGGGCTCGTCGGGGGGCGACGGCACGAGGTCGAGTCGCTGCTCGACATCCCTCTGGAGTCGGGCGTGCCCGAGGAGGGGCACATAGCCGACCGCCTGCTGGCGATCCCGTTCCGCCAGGTGCGCGAGCGGGGCTTCGCCGCCCACGACGACGGCACCCCGCTCGTCGTGGTCGACGTCGAGACCGAGCTGGAGTTCTCCGTCGCCGAGATCGTCGCGGCGATCGACGACGTGCCGGTCGAGTTCGCCGACCGGGGTGGGTTCGACATCGGCGACGACGACTACGCGACGCTCGTACGCCGGGTCATCGACGACGAGATCGGCCAGGGCGAGGGCGCCAACCTCGTGGTCGGCCGCCACTACCGCGCCACGCTCTCCGACTGGGACCATCGGGGCGCGCTCACCGTCCTCAAGCGGCTGCTGCAGCGCGAGCGCGGCGCCTACTGGACCTTCTGCTTCTTCACCGGCGACCGCTACCTCATCGGCGCCACCCCGGAGCGGCACGTCTCCATCCACGACGGCGACGTCCGGATGAACCCGATCTCCGGCACCTTCCGCATCCCCCGCGAGGGCGACGTCAAGGGACCGCTGCTGGAGTTCCTCCGCGACGAGAAGGAGATCTACGAGCTCTTCATGGTCGTCGACGAGGAGCTCAAGATGATGTGCGACATCTGCAACGAGGGTGGCCAGGTGCTCGGGCCGTTCCTCAAGCCGATGAGTCATCTCGTGCACACGGAGTACCTCCTCGCCGGACGCACCTCGCGCGACCCGCGGCTGATCCTCCGGGACTCGATGTTCGCGGCCACCGTGACCGGCAGCCCCGTCGAGAACGCCTGCAAGCTCATCGCGGCCCACGAGACGGAGGGGCGTGGCTACTACGGCGCCGCCCTGGCGATCCTGGGCCGCGACCACGCCGGCGGCCCGATGGTCGACAGCCCGATCGTGATCCGCACCGCGGACGTCTCGGTCGACGGCCGGCTCACGGTCACCGCGGGGGCGACCCTGGTCCGCGACTCCGACCCGGCCTACGAGGTCGCCGAGACGCACGCCAAGGCAGGCGGGATCCTGAGCGCCTTCGGGCTGGTGCCGCCGGCCCCGGCCCCCGCCGTCAACGTCGCCGAGCTGGTGACCGACGAGGACGTGCTCATCCAGCTCAACGCCCGCAACCGGCGGCTCTCGACGTTCTGGCTGACCGACCAGGGCGGCACGTCCCCGGACCCTGACCTCGCGGGCCGGGCCGCGGTGATCCTCGAGGGGGAGGACGACTTCGTCAACATGCTGCGCCACGTGCTCGGGGTGCTCGGCATGACCTCGACCGTGCTCAGCCACGAGGACTACCGGCCGGGCGCCTTCGACGGGCACGACCTGGTCATCGTGGGCCCCGGCCCGGGCGACCCGCGCGACGACGACGACGCCAAGATCGCCCGCATCCGGGCCGCCGTGAAGGAGCTCTGCGACGCCGGGACCCCGTTCCTCGCCGTCTGCCTGGGCCACCAGGCACTGTGTCACCACCTCGGCATCCCGCTGACGTTCAAGGACATCGTGTTCCAGGGCACCCAGTCGCCGGTGGCCATCGGCGGGCGCACCGAGCGGGTCGGCTTCTACAACACCTTCGTCGGCCGGCTCGGAGCAGACCCGGCCCCGGAGGGCGTCACCGTCGAGGCCGACCCGGTGTCGGGGGACATCCACCTGCTCGCGGGGCCGCACTACCGCGGCATCCAGTTCCACGCCGAGTCGATCCTCACCGAGCACGGGTTCGACATCCTCCACGAGCTCGTGCGGGCGCTGCTCGTCCCCGCCACGCGCTGAGCCCGGGCACCGGCTCGGGATTGGCACTAGGTTGTGCCGGTGGCCCTCCCGGACGTCGTGGTCGTCGACCACCACGACTCCTACACCTGGAACCTCGTGCACCTCGTCGCCGAGGTGACGGGGGTGCTGCCCGCCGTCGTCCAGCATGACGCCGTGACGCCGGACGAGGTGCTCGCGCACTCGCACGTGGTGCTCTCGCCCGGGCCCGGCCACCCGGCCGACCCGGTCGACTTCGCCGTCGGTCGCGAGGTGCTCCTCGCCGGGAGCCGCCCGGTCCTCGGGGTCTGCCTGGGCATGCAGGGCCTGGTGACGACGTACGGCGGCCGCGTCGAGCGCGTTCCGCCGGCGCACGGCGAGGTGGCGCTGGTCCACCACGACGGGCGCGGCGTCTTCGCCGGGCTGCCCCAGGAGCTGAGGGCCGTGCGCTACCACTCGCTCGCGGCCGTCGAGCTGCCCGAGTGCCTGGAGGTGTCGGCCACCTGCGACCCGCTCGTGCTCGACGACCCGCCGACGGTGATGGGCGTGCGGCACCGCGACCTGCCTCTGGAGGGCGTGCAGTTCCATCCCGAGTCGGTGCTCTCGGAGCACGGCGCGGCGATGGTCGCCAGCTTCCTGGCCCCGAGCTTCGCGGTGCGCCCATGACGCCCGCGGCCGACCCGGCGACCTACCTCCTCCAGCTGGCGGCAGACCACCGCCGCTGCTTCTGGCTCGACGGTGGCGGTGCCCGGCAGTGGTCCGGCCGGCGGTCCATGGTCGGCTGGCTCGAGGACGACGACGTCTCGCTGACCTTCGACCGCGCTCGCGGAGAGGTGCGTCGTCACGGGGGCGGCCGCTCCGAGGTCGTCGGCTCCGACGTGTTCGCGGCGCTCGAGGCCGAGCTCAAGGCGGGCCCGCCCGACGCGCACTGGGTCGGCTACTTCGGCTACGCCGCCCGGCCCGACCTGCCCGCCCACCCCGACCCGCACCTGCCCGACGCCGTCTGGGTGCGCGCCTCGGGGCTGCGGTTCTTCACCCACCAGGTGATGCCGCAAGTCCCACCTCGGCGAGCCGCGAGTCCCTCCTCGGTGGACCCGGACTCCCACCTCGGCGGGGGGAGCGTGCCCACGGCCTATGCCGACGCCTTCGCCCGGGTCCAGGAGGAGCTGCACGCGGGCAACTCCTACGAGGTCAACCTGACCTACCGGGAGCAGCTCCCCGTCACGGGCTCGGCGCTGGGGCACGAGGGGTCGGCCTCGGGGCCCAAGGCGTCGGCCTCCGGGGGCGAGGAGTCACCCGCGGCGGCCTACCTGCGGCTGCGGGAGCTCAACCCGGCGCCCTACTGCGGGTTCCTCCAGCACGACGTGGACGGGGCGCGGGCGTGGCTGCTGAGCTCCTCGCCCGAGCGCTATGCGCTGGTGACGGCGGACCGGTGGCTGGAGACCAAGCCGATCAAGGGCACCACGCCGCGCGGGGCGACCCCGGAGAAGGACGAGGAGCTGCGCCTGCGGCTGGCGGGCGACCCCAAGTTCCGCAGCGAGAACCTCATGATCGTCGACCTGCTGCGCAACGACGTGGCGATGGTGTGCGAGCCCGGGACGGTCGACGTGCCGGTGCTCATGGATGTCGAGTCCTACGCCACGGTCCACCAGCTGGTGTCGACGGTGCGGGGGCGCCTGCGCGAGGACGTGTCGACCGTGGAGGCGCTGCGGGCGCTGTTCCCCGCCGGCTCGATGACGGGGGCGCCCAAGCTGCGCACGATGCAGATCATCGACGCTGTCGAGGACACTCCGCGCGGCGTCTATGCCGGCGCGTTCGGGTGGGTCGCCGCCGACGGCCGCGCGGACCTCGGCGTGGTGATCCGCAGCCTGATGACCGACGGCTCCGGCGCCTGGTGGCTCGGGACCGGCGGTGGGATCACGGTGCGCTCTGACCCTGCCGAGGAGTACGCCGAGTCACGATGGAAGGCCGACCGCTTGCGACGAGTGTTTGGTCCGTAGCCGCCTCCTCGGGCAGCGTCGGCGCGGCCTCGACCGCGCGTCCCGGGACGCACATCGTCAGCCGCGCCCCGCCACGCGGGCTCGCCCCCGCCTCCGCCGAGCCGCCGTGCCGCTCGGCCACCTGCCGGACGATCGAGAGGCCGAGCCCGGAGCCGGGCATCGACCGGGACTCCTCGGCGCGGTAGAAGCGCTCGAAGACGTGGGGCAGGTCCTCGGGCGAGATGCCGGGCCCCTCGTCGTCGACGGTCAGCACGCCGTCGGCCAGGTCCACGCCGATGGTGCCACCGGCCGGGCTCCACTTGGCGGCGTTGTCGAGCAGGTTGGTCACCGCGCGCTCGAGCGCCGCCGGGTCGCCCTCGACCCACCACGGCTGCAGGGACACCTCGAAGGTCAGTCCGGGTGCCCGGCGCCGCACGCGGACCAGGGTGCGCTCCACGATCTCCTCGAGGTCGATGGTCTCGACGACCTGGGTGAGCTGCTCGTCGCGGGCCAGCTCCATCAGGTCGCCGATGAGCGTGGTGAGCTCCTCGATCTGGGCGCGGACATCGCTGAGCAGCTCCTCGTGGGCCTCGCGGGGCAGCCCCGCGTCGCCGGCCTGGGTGAGCAGGTCGACGTTGGTGCGCAGGGAGGTGAGCGGCGTACGGAGCTCGTGCCCGGCGTCGGCGACCAGGCGCCGCTGCCGGTCGCGTGAGGCGGAGAGGGCGGTGAGCATCTGGTTGAACGCCGACGCCAGCCGGGCGATCTCGTCGTCACCCTCGACCCGGAGCGGCGTGAGGTCCTCGGTGCGGGCGATCCGCTCGACGTCGGCGGTGATGCGTCGCACGGGGCGCAGTCCGTTGCGGGCGACCCCCCAGCCGGCCAGGGCGGCGATGAGGACGCCGAGGCCGCCGACCACGCCCATCACCAGGGCGAGCCGGGCGAGCGTCGCCTCCTGGGACGCCAGCGGCTGGGCCAGCACGAGCGCCTCGCCCGTGTCGGACCGGACCGTGGCGACGCGGTAGCGGTCGCCGTCCCCGGCGACGATCGTGCGCATGGCGTGGTCGGAGCTGCCCGAGGCGACGTCGAGCTCGGCTCGGCCGAGGGTCATCGGGGGGAAGAACCCGGACGCGGCCGACTCGCCCTGGCTGTTGATGAAGGCGATCCGGACGTCGGCCGCGCCGAACACCCCCGGCGGGATGCCGCGGGCGACGGCCTCGCGCAGCCCGTCGGTCTGGGCGGCCTTGACCGCGCGGTTGAGCAGCGAGGTGTCGAGTGTCGACTGGAGCTGCATCCGCACCGTCATGAACGCGCTCAGCGCGACCACGGCGACCGCCAGGCCGACGGCCATCGTCGTCAGCAGCGTGACCCGGGACGCGAGGGACCTGCGGTAGTGCCAGCGGCGCTCGTCCCAGCTCAGCGCCGCCGGGCGGGGCCGCTCGGTCATGACTCCTTCAGCACATAGCCCACGCCGCGCACGGTGTGGATCAACCGCGACTCACCCTCGGCCTCGGTCTTGCGCCGGAGGTAGCCGACATAGACCTCGAGGGAGTTGGCGGTGGTCGGGAAGTCATAGCCCCAGACCTCGTCGAGGATGAACGCGCGCTCGAGGACCCGCCGCGGGCGGCGCAGGAACATCTCGAGCAGCGTGAACTCGGTGCGGGTGAGCTCCATGGACCGCCCGCCGCGGCGCACCTCGCGGGAGGCGAGGTCCATGCTCAGGTCGGCGAAGGTCAGCACCTCGTCGCCCTCGTCGTGGGGCACCGCGCGCCGCAGCAGCGCCCGCAGCCGGGCCAGCAGCTCCTGGAGCGCGAAGGGCTTGGTGAGGTAGTCGTCGGCTCCGGCGTCGAGGCCCTCGACCCGGTCGCCGACCGCGTCGCGGGCGGTCAGCACGAGGATCGGGACATCGTTGCCGGCAGTCCGCAGGGCGCGGGTGGCCTCGATGCCGTCGAGCCGCGGCATCATCACGTCCATCACGACGACGTCGGGCCGCGCCTTGCCGATCCCGGCCAGCGCCTCCGCGCCGTCGGCGGCCATGAGCACGTCGTAGCCGTTGAACTCCAGCGACCGGCGCAGCGACTCGCGCACCGCCTTGTCGTCGTCGACGACGAGGACGCGCGGCCGGACGGCGGCGCTGCTCGTGGACGCGGGGGCGCCCTGGGTCGCACTGCTCACGGGTCCCACTGTGCCAAAGGAGCCTGAGCCATGGCTGAGAAGCTCGCCATCACGCGTAGGGGGCCGCGGCCTCGGCGGCGCGGGCGGCATAGCCGCCGCCGAACAGGCACGCGTGCACCAGCAGGGGGTGGAGCTGGTGCAGCCCGACCCGGTCCTGCCACCCGTCGGCCAGCGGGCTGGCCTCGGCGTAGGCCGCGGTGACCCGGGCCAGGTGGGGCAGGCCGAACAGCGCCAGCATCGCGAGGTCGGTCTCGCGGTGGCCGCCGTGGGCGGCCGGGTCGACGAGCCAGACGCGACCGTCGTGGCCCCACAGCACGTTGCCGTTCCAGAGGTCGCCGTGCAGCCGGGCCGGCGGCTCCTCCGGGACCAGGTCGCCGAGGCGCCCGAGGGCCGCCTCGACGGTCGCCGCCTGCTCACGCGACACCGTGCCGCGCTCGAGTCCCAGGCGGAGGTAGGGGCGGACCCGCCGCTCGGCATAGAACTCGGCCCAGGTGGCGACCGGCTCGTTGGCCAGGGGGAGGCGGCCGATGAAGCCGTCACGGTCCAGTCCGAACGAGGGAGCGCCGGCCGCGTGGGTGGTCGCCAGGTCGTGGCCGAACGCGACCGCGGCCTCCGAGGTGGGCTTGCCCTGCTCGACCCAGCGGATGATCACGCACTCCTCGTCGCCCGCCAGCACGTCCGGGACGGGAGCGCCGCCGGCCTCGGCGAGCCAGCGCAGCCCGCGCGCCTCGGCGGCGAAGAAGCCGGCGGGCGGTCGTGGATGGGTCTTCATGAGGGCGGTGGTGCCGTCGGACAGCCGCAACTTGGTGGCGGTGGCGATGTCGCCGCCGGCGACGGGCGCGGTGGCCACGACGGCGGTGCCGAGGAGGTCCTCGGCACGTCGCGCCACCACCGGCTGGCGCGTCATGTGTCGGCGAGCTCCCGCTGGAGGGCAGCCACGATGGCGATGCTCGTGCGTTCGACCATGGTGAGCACCTCCTGGAAGCCGTGGTCCCCACCGTAGTACGGATCGGGAACGTCGCTGCCGGGATCGACGGGGTCGAAGTCGCGGAACATCAGCACCCGGGCGGTCGCGTCGGGGTCGTGGGCGACCTGCTCGCGCAGGTCCTCGACGTGGCTGCGGTCCATCGCCAGCACCAGGTCGTAGACCTCGGCCCAGTCGCGCGGCAGCACCGCCGCGGCGTGCTGGCTGGGGTCGTAGCCGGCGGCGAGCAGCTCGGACGCCGACCTTCGGTCCATCGCCTCGCCGACGTGCCAGGTCCCGAGCCCGGAGCTGTCCACCGACACCCGGGACGCGAGCCCCGCGCGGTCGAGCAGCTCCTCGAGGACGACCTCGGCGGTGGGTGAGCGGCAGATGTTGCCGAGGCAGACCACCTGGATCCGGTAGGGCCCCGACGTCCGCTGCTCCGGGATCGCTGGCATCGGCGGGTCAGTCCTCGTCGTCCACGACGAAGTCGATGAAGCCCGTGACCAGCGTGATGATCAGGCCGCCCACGAGCGCGGTCCAGAACCCGTCGACGTGGAAGCCGATGTCGGCCTTGCCGGCGATCCAGCCCGTCAGCTGCAGCATCAGCGCGTTGATGACCAGCAGGAACAGCCCGATGGTGAGGATGATGAACGGGAAGGAGAAGAACTTCACCACCGGCTCGACGACCGAGGACACCAGGCCGAGGATCAGCGCGACGAGCAGCAGGGGCACGGCCTTCTCCTGGAGCTCGGCGTTGCCGTGCGTCGGCCCGTCGAACCAGATGCCGTCGAGCAGCCAGGCGGCCACGGCCAGGGCGGCCGCGTTGGTCAGCAGCCACGTCACGATCCTCACGACCGTGATCCTAGGCGGTGGGGCGCGCCTGCCCCATCGCCTGGCGGATCGCCACCTCGGCGCCCGCCAGGTGGACCTCGAGGTCGGCCGTCGCCGCTTCCACGTCGCCGGCCTCGAGCAGCTCCCACAGGTGGGTGTGCGAACCGGCCTGGTCGTGGGCGTTGCGGCGGATCCGGTCGATCTGGGCGAGCGCGACCTTGAGCTCGGCGACCAGCTGCGCGGCCATCGCGACGAGGCGCGGGGAGCCGGTCAGGCCGACGAGCGCGAGGTGGACGGCCAGGTGGCGCTCGTTGAGCTGTTGGTAGGACCCGCCCGCCTCGACCGCGGAGAGGTAGGAGTCGAGCGCCTGCTTGAGGGCCAGCCGCGCGTCCTCGCTCGCCGTCGGCCACGCGCGGACGCCGGCCAGCTCGAGCACGGCCCGGGCGCGCACCACGTCGGAGATCGCCTCGGGGTCCGGGGAGGCGACCGACACGCCCCGGTTGGGCTCGCGGGTCGCGATCCCCTCGGCGACCAGCACGCCCAGCGCCTCGCGGACGGTGGAGCGCGCGACGGCCAGGGAGTCGGCGATCGCGACCTCGCGCAGCGGCGTGCCGGCCTCGAGCTCGCCGTCGAAGACGGCTCGGCGCAGCTCGTCGGCCACCCTGTCGACGGTGGAGGAACGGGTCAGGGACAGCGACTGGAACGGGGACTCGCCGGATGCGGCCATGGGTCTATTGTCCGACAGTCCGACCTGATCGGGGCACTTGGTGCCGTATCTCACGAACTCGCGGGCGCGGAGGGCGACTCGGTGGGGCTGGTCGACTCCGTCGCGCTGGCGGACTCGCGGGGCAGATGGTCGACATCGGGCAGCCATCGGGTCACCGTGCCGGTCCTGAACAGACCGCCGAACTCGTTCGCGGTGATCAGGGCGCCTCCGACGCCGGACTCGAGGTCCTTCCCGGATCGTGCGTCCAGGGCGACCCAGCGGTCGCCGACCATGCCGTAGACCACGCCATCCGCCACCGAGGTGACGACGGGCGCGTAGCGGGCCCGGGTCGGCAGGGCCCAGATCTGCTTGTTGCGCTGGACACCCCATCCGATCACCCGGCGCTGGGGAAGGAGGCAGACGGCCACGGACCGGGTGGCCGGCCGGCAGAGCCACGATGAGCTGTCGATGGTGCGACCGGCGACGGCGCGTCCGGTGCGCAGGTCCACGGTCTGGATCGCCATGCTGACGAACGGGCCGGTCCTGGCCAGGACGACGTGTCGATCGTCTGCTGCGACGAGGTTGGCGTCGACGGTGCCCTCGAGCGTCGACCACCGGGTGCGCCCGGAGCCGGGGTCGAGCCCGACGATGCTGGCGGGCGCCGTCGGCGTGCCGCGGCTGACCAGCACGGCTCGGGGGGTCGCGGCCAGGACGAGCCCGGATCGCTGCCAGACGAGCCGCTTCCGGTCGAGGTCGATGGCCAGTCCGGTGTGCACCTTGGCGTCCCCGACCGTCACCCAGCTGTCGACCACCGCGATGCTTCCGACCACCCCCCGCAGTCGGGCCTGCGCCGCGGACCTGACCTGCGTCGACGAGCCGCGCAGCGAGACCCTCGCCTCGGAGTCCACGTCGCCGGTGTCGGCGTCGAAGCGAGTCACGACGAAGGCGTTGCGCCCCACCGACGTGCCCTGCGCTCCGATCGCGGTGCTCGTCAGCAGGTAGCCCTGCCCGGTGTCCTCGTCGACGAGCGCGTCCATGGGGTTCGCGCCGTCGGGGGGCACGACGACGTACTCGGTGTAGAGGTCCGGCAGGGCATGGGACGTGACGCCGTCCCTGTCGAGGGTCAGCACCTGGTCGTCGGTGGTGAAGGCCCGGAAGACGGGGTTCCGGGTGATCGTGACCGCGGCGTCGAGGTCGAACCTGCCGGCGGCGCCCGGAGTGCTGCTCGCCGACGGGCTGGGGCTGGTCGACGCGGACTCGGAGGCGCTGGGCGTCGGCTCGTCGGCGTCCTTCTTGCTGTCGCCGCTGCAGCCGGCGGCCGCCAGCGTGAGGATCGCGAGGCCGGCGACCAGACGGGGTGTCAGGGCACGGCGCGCGGCGCTGCGACGGATGGTGGTGCTCACGTGCGGGTCCCCCAGTGACATCGACGGCGGTCGGTCAGGGGGCAAGCCTAGGGTGCTCCGGCGGTTGGCGGGCGCGCGGCCGGACCGGGTACGTTGGGCGCGCACCATGTGGCCGCTGTCACAAGGCTCCCACCACCCTGCGGAGACACTGGACAGTGCCTCACCAGCGGTCCGGCGATCCCGGATGACCGCACAGCCGAAGGAGTGCAGCTTGACCTACCCACCAGATCCGTCGGGCCCTTCGGGAACCGACCAGCTCATCCAGCTCCTCACGCCCGAGGGCGAGCGGGTCGAGCACCCGGACTACAGCTTCGGTGTCGGCCTGAGCGTCGACGAGGAGGCCGAGACCATCCGCGGCTTCTACCGCGACATGGTGCTGACCCGCCGCCTCGACGTCGAGGCCACCGCCCTCCAGCGGCACGGTGAGCTCGGGCTGTGGGCCCAGCTGCTCGGTCAGGAGGCCGCGCAGATCGGCGCCGGCCGCGCCCTGCGCACCCAGGACTTCGTCTTCCCGACCTACCGCGAGCACGGCGTCGCCTGGTGCCGCGGCGTCGACCCGCTCCAGCTCCTCGGTCTGTTCCGCGGCGTCGACCAGGGCGGCTGGGACCCGTCGGAGCACAACTTCCACCTCTACACCGTCGTGATCGGCGCCCAGACGCTGCACGCGACCGGCTATGCCATGGGCGTGCAGCGCGACGGCGCGATCGGCACCGGCGACCCCGACCGCGACACCGCCGTCCTCGCGCACTTCGGCGACGGGGCGTCGTCGCAGGGCGACGTCAACGAGGCGTTCATCTTCGCCGCGTCCTACAACGCGCCGGTCGTCTTCTTCTGCCAGAACAACCAGTGGGCGATCTCCGAGCCGATCGAGAAGGTCAGCCGGATCCCGCTCTACCAGCGGGCCCGCGGCTTCGGGTTCCCGGGGATGCGCGTGGACGGCAACGACGTCCTGGCGACCTACGCCGTGACCCAGCAGGCCCTGCAGAACGCCCGCGACGGCCAGGGCCCGACCCTCGTCGAGGCCTACACCTACCGCATGGGCGCGCACACCACGACCGACGACCCCACCCGCTACCGGCTGTCCGACGACGTCGAGCGCTGGAAGCTGCGCGACCCGATCGCGCGCGTCGAGGCCTACCTCACCCGCAACGGCCTGGCCGACCCGGTGTTCTTCGACGGCGTGCGCAGCGAGGCCGACGACCTCGGAGCGATGCTGCGCGCCGGCTGTCGCGCGCTGCCCGACCCCGCGCCGCTCAGCATGTTCGACCACGTCTATGCCGAGATGACCGACGAGCTCGCCGCGGAACGCGACTGGTTCGCCGACTACCTGGCGTCCTTCGAGGACCCGGTGCCCTCCGGCGCCGGCACGGCCGGAGGGGGTCACTGATGGAGCGTCCCGCCACCACCAAGGTCACGCTCGGCAAGGCCCTCAACCTGGGTCTGCGGCGCGCCATGGAGCACGATCCCAAGGTCCTCGTGATGGGCGAGGACGTCGGCCGGCTCGGCGGCGTCTTCCGCATCACCGACGGTCTGCAGAAGGACTTCGGGGAGGACCGGGTCATCGACACCCCGCTCGCCGAGTCCGGCATCGTCGGCACGGCGGTCGGTCTCGCGCTGCGCGGCTACCGGCCCGTCGTCGAGATCCAGTTCGACGGCTTCGTCTACCCCGCCTACGACCAGATCGTCTGCCAGGTCGCCAAGATGCACTTCCGCAGCCAGGGCCGGATCCGGCTGCCGATGGTCATCCGGATCCCGTTCGGGGGCGGCATCGGCGCCGTCGAGCACCACTCCGAGAGCCCCGAGGCGCAGTTCGCGCACACGCCGGGCCTCAAGGTCGTCACCTGCTCCAACCCGGTCGACGGCTTCTGGATGATCCAGCAGGCCATCGCCTGCGACGACCCGGTGATCTTCCTCGAGCCCAAGCGTCAGTACCACGCCGACAAGGCCGACCTCGACGAGTCCGTGCAGCCGGGCCCGCTGTTCGCCTCCCGCGTCGCGCGTCCCGGCCGCGACGTCACGTTGCTGGCCTACGGCCCGACGGTCAAGACCTGCATGAAGGCCGCCGAGGCGGCCGCCGGGGAGGGCCGCTCGCTGGAGGTCATCGACCTGCGCACGCTGTCGCCGCTCGACATGGGGCCGGTCCTCGAGTCCGTGCGCCGCACCGGCCGCGCCGTCGTCGTCCACGAGGCGCACGTCAACCTCGGCCTCGGTGCCGAGCTGGCCGCGCGCATCACCGAGGCGTGCTTCTTCAGCCTGGAGGCGCCCGTGCTGCGGGTCGGTGGCTTCGACACGCCCTACCCGCCGGCCCGGATCGAGGAGGAGTTCCTGCCCGACCTCGACCGCGTGCTGGATGCCGTGGACCGGACCCTCGGGTTCTGACGAGCGCGACGAGAGAGGAAGCACATGTCCGCGCAAGCCGCTGAGTACCTCCTGCCCGACGTGGGCGAGGGCCTGACCGAGGCGGAGATCGTCTCGTGGAAGGTCAAGGTCGGCGACGCCGTCGAGATCAACGAGGTCATCGTCGAGATCGAGACCGCCAAGTCGCTCGTCGAGCTGCCCTCGCCCTACGCCGGGACGGTGACCGCGATCCTGGTGTCCGAGGGCGAGACCGTCCCGGTCGGGACGCCGATCATCGCGATCGGCGAGGCCGGCGCGGCCGCCGCCCCCGAGGCGCCGCCCGCCGCCGTGACCTCCGTCGACGAGATCGACCTCTCCAACCCTGCCGCCACCGGTGGCGGCGAGGGCGAGTCGCTGGTCGGCCGGGCCCGTCCCGAGCGCGGCGCCACCCGCCGACTGCGCCGCAAGGTCGGCGAGGAGCGGGCGGGCGAGATCACCGCGCACGCCGACCTCATGGACTCGTTCAACCTCGGTGGCACGCAGCAGCACGAGCACGCCGAGCGCCTGATCGGTCGGCTGCTGGCCGACCAGGGCGGCCCCGACCCGGTCACCGTGCCTGTGCCGGGCGGCCCCGACGGCGCGTCCACCCCGACCGCGGCGCGGGTGCTCGCCAAGCCGCCGGTCCGCAAGCTCGCGAGGGACCTCGGCGTCGACCTGGCGTCGCTGGTCGGCAGTGGTCCCGAGGGCCGGGTCACCCGGTCCGACGTCGAGGGGGCCGCGGGAGCGGCTCCGGCCGCCGCGTCGTCGTACGGCGTCGTGGGCGCCGGCGCGGTCGGCGGCCTGCTCGCACCGGTGGGCGGCCCGGCCGAGCGCGAGCGTCGCGAGCCGGTCAAAGGCGTGCGCAAGATGATGGCGCAGGCGATGGTGTCCTCGGCGTTCACGGCGCCGCACGTCACGGAGTGGGTCACCTTCGACGCGACCCGCACGATGGAGCTCGTCGACCGGCTCAAGAAGCGCCCCGAGTTCGCCGACACCAAGGTGTCGCCGCTGCTCGTGCTCGCCTGGGCGTGCATGGTGGCGATGCGGCGGACGCCGGAGATCAACTCGTTCTGGGACGACGGCGCCCAGGAGGTCGTGCTCAAGGGCTATGTCAACCTCGGCATCGCGGCGGCCACGCCGCGCGGCCTGGTCGTCCCGAACATCAAGGACGCCAACGCGCTCTCGCTCCCCGACCTGGCGCGCGCGCTGACGGCGCTCACCGCGACCGCGCGCGAGGGACGCACCCAGCCCGCCGAGATGGCCGGGGGGACGTTCACGATCACCAACGTCGGCGTCTTCGGCATCGACTCGGGCACCCCGATCATCAACCCGGGGGAGTCGGCGATCCTCGCCTTCGGCGCGATCCGCAAGGAGCCCTGGGTCGTCTCCGGCCCCGGCGGCGACGAGATCGCCGTCCGGCACGTCACGACGCTCGCGCTGTCCTTCGACCACCGTCACATCGACGGCCAGAAGGGCTCGCAGTTCCTCTCCGACGTCGCCGCGATCCTCGAGGACCCGGTCGTCGCGCTGTTGGTCTGAGCTCGCCGGGGTCTCGCCGAGTTGGACCAATCGGCGTGAAAACGCGGGTTACCTCTGCCGTTCGTGACCAATCGGTGAGGTGCCGGGCCGCGTGCGACCCCTCTCACAGTCGCGCCCACGCGACCCTGGACGGCCCTAGGATCCCGCCATGTTCCTCGCGCGGCCTCGCATCGTCGTGGCCGCAGCGGTGCTGCTGCCCGTCCTCGCGCTCACCGGCTGTCGCGGGACCGAGCACGTCGCGCCGAAGGGTGCGGGGGGCGTGGGCGAGCCGGGTCATGGCTGTGCCGGGAATCCGGCGGCGACGGTCCCCGACGGGGCGGGCGACACCCTCGTGCTCGAGCCGGCGACGGTGGCGCCGGGCGAGCACTTCACCGCGACCTTCCCGGGACCGCGGCGGGTGCGGGAGGACTACCTGGTCCTGACGTCGGGCGGAGAGCCGGCATGCCGGCGCGAGTTCTTTGTGACCGGGCGTCTCACCAGGGAGGCGCCGAAGAACGGCACCTTCGCGTGGCTGAGCAGCCCACGACGGAGGAGCTCCATCCCCGGGACGGTGCCGTCCAGCGCCGACCCGGGCGGCTACGTGGTCTGCAACGACCTGACGACGGTCTGCGGCCTGCTGACGGTCACCGACTGACCCGCGAGCCTCAGAACACCAGCATCGCCAGCAGCAGGAGGGCGAGCAGGGTCATGCCCACGGAGACGATCTGGAGGAGGTACGGCGGCGGCAGCCGCCGCCCCGCGACCATCGCCCGCTCGGCCTGGTGCCAGCGCACGTAGGCCAGCAGCGAGATGACCACCGCGAGCACCAGCAGGATCCCGCCGGCCACGTGCTGCGCCCAGGCGGGGCCGAGCTCGGGGATCACCGTCTCCAGGGCGACCCCCGCCGCGAGCAGGGCCAGGGCCGTGCGGACCCAGGCGAGGAAGGCGCGCTCGTTGGCGAGGCTGTAGCGATAGTCCAGGCCGTCGGGTCCCCGCGCCTCGGAGTCGGACATGTCAGGCGGACGCCGTACCGACGACGTGGTCGGAGGCGCGGTCGCTCTGCCGCTTCCGCAGGGTCAGCATGAGGGACTCGGCGACATAGAAGCCGACGTAGGCCAGCGACAGCCCCACCAGCCACGGCGCGGGATCGGGCAGCTGGGCCACGATGAACGCGTAGGCCACGAACCACGCGGCGGTCGCGGCCATGTTGGTGTACCACCAGGTCTGGGTGCGCGACGGGTAGACGTACTTCACCGGCACGAACACCAGGACCGACAGCACCACCAGCAGCGTCGTGACCGCCGAGGCCGGCAGGTCGAGCACGACGACATAGAAGGCGACGACGTTCCAGTAGGAGGGGAAGCCCATGAAGAAGTGGTCCTCGGTCTTCGCGTCGCTGCGGCAGAACTGGTAGGTCGACACGAGGAGCGGGAGGCACGCCAGGAGCCAGCCGGCCCGCCCGTCGGGCAGGAAGCCGGCCGTCCAGAGCAGCACGACGGGGGCGAAGACATAGGTGAGGTAGTCGACGATGTTGTCGAGGAGGGCCCCGTCGAACCACGGGATGACCTCCTTGACCCGCAGCCTGCGGGCCAGCAGCCCGTCGGTGCCGTCGACGACCATCGCGGCGAGGAAGAGCCAGAGCGCGGCCGTGGTGTCGTCCTCGACGGCCGCCACGATCATGAGGAACGCGAGGACGGCGCCCAGCGAGGTGTAGACGTGGACGGCTCCGGCCAGCACGGGCCTCGGTCGAGGGTCGCGCGGGTCGGGCAACGGATCGACGTCCGAGTTCGCCATGAAGGGCCCTCTGGTCGGTCCGGCACCGAGGTCGGCACCGGCTCAGGAGTCTCCAGTATGGACGGCGGGTGTCTTGCTGCCGAGCAGCCACGCGTCGAAGAAGGCCGAGAGCTCCAACCCGGTCTCCCCCTCGAGCCAGTCGAAGAGCTGCTCGCGGCTCGCGTTGCCATAGGCGTGCTGCTGCGGCCAGGCACGCACCAGCCGCCAGAACTCCTCGTCCCCGACCTGCTTGCGCAGCTCGTCCCACATCAGCGCGGCGCAGTAGTAGACGTTGGAGGACCCGAACATCGCGGGGTCGAAGGCGCCCGGGGGCCCGGCCTCGTCGCGCAGCTCCTGGTCGAAGGCGAGCTCGCCGCTCATCGCGGTGTCGGCGGGTCGTCCCTTGGACCGGGCCTCGTAGACGAGCTGGAGATACATCGCCATGCCCTCGTTCATCCAGACGTCGCGCCAGTCGCTGGGCGTCACCAGGTCGCCGTACCACTGGTGCACCATCTCGTGCACGATCACCGGCTTGGAGGTGATGTAGTCGTTGTAGCCGAGGGAGATCAGCGTCTGGGTCTCCATCCCGCTCTGGGAGTCGGTGAGCAGGATGCCCGCGCTGGAGAAGGGGTAGGGACCGAGCCGCCGCTCGATCCACTCGATCGCATCCTTGGCGAAGCGGAGGTCGGACAGCGCGGCGCTCTGCCGGCGCAGCGTCCAGAGGTTGACGGGCGTGCCGCTCGCGGTGGTCTGCGTGTGCAGCTCGTAGTCGCCGATGCCGATGGTGGTGAGGTACGACGCCGCGGGCTCCTCCAGGCGGAAGTGGGTGACGGTCTGGTCGCCCTCCTGCTCCTTCGAGGTCATCGTGCCGTTGGCGACGCCGACCCAGGGGGCGGGCACCCGGATCGTGAAGTCGTAGAGCGCCTTGTCGGAGGGCTGGTCGTTGACGGCGTACCACGTGTAGGCGCCGAACGGCTCCTGCATCGTCCAGACCTCGTGCCGCTGGGTGACCGTCCAGCCCGTCGTCGAGAAGTCGCTGCGGGTCGTGGGGGCCGGCACCGGCGCCGGCGTGCCGGCGTAGGCCACCTGGACGGTGTAGCGGCCGTCCTCGGTCACCGGTGTCTCGACGACGAGGTCCTTCCCGACGTGGTCGAAGTCGGCCGGGACCCCGTCGAGCACCACCGCCGACACCTCCAGCGGCTCGCCCAGGTCGAGCCGGAAGGAGCCGGCGTCCGTCGTCGACCGGAACGCCAGGGTCGTGATGCCGGTGAGGATGTCGGTCTCGGGGTCCCAGGCGAGGTCGAGGTCGTAGTGCAGCGCATCCACCCCCGGGTCGCCGACGCGCGGGTAGTAGCTGTCCTCCTGCGGGTCGCTCTCGGCGGCGGCCAGGTCCTCGGAGTCCGCGTCGACGCTCGGCTCGGGCAGGGTGGCGGGCGACGGCTTGGCCCGGCCCGGCTCCGACGAGGCGTCCGGGCCGCGGGAGACCCACCACCCCACGCCGGCGACCAGCGCGAGCACCACCACGACCGCGAGGAGCAGCCGCTTGCTCACGGCCCCGACCCCGCGGGGGTCACCGCAGCTCCTTGGCCATCAGGGCCACCTGCTTCTCGTCGTCGCCGAGGTGGCCGACCTCGACGTAGCCCCGGTTGCGGTGGAAGGCGAGCGACACCTCGTTGGGCGGGATGCTGTTGACCTCGAGGGTCAGCCGCCCGTAGGGGGCCGCGACGCGCTCGAGCTCGTCGTAGACGAACGACGCGAGCCCGCGCCGCCGGTAGGGGTCGGCGATCGCGATCCGGTCGAGGTAGTAGAAGTCGGAGGCGTACCTCTCCCCGAAGGCCCGGTAGTTGAGCGAGTCGTAGTCCGTGTCAGGCGCGAAGGTGATGACGAACCCGGCGACCTCGCCCTCGACGTCGATCACGTCGACGCGGTCGGCCCAGCCGTGCAGCTGGATCAGCCGGTCCTCGTCCATGTCGGAGAGGGCCCGGACGTTGAGCGCGTTGAGCTCGAGGACCGCGGCCACGTCCTGCGGCGCGATCGGGCGCAGCACCGGTCCGGTCAGCGGGTCGATCACTCCTGCCCCCGCAGCAGCGGTCGGGCCATCTTGCGCCCGTGGTGGACCTGGGCCTTCACGGTCCCGACGGGGGCGCCGATCTGGCCGGCGATCTCCTCGTAGGTCATGCCGTAGACGTCGCGCAGCAGCAGCGGCTCGACGTACTGCGGATGCGTGACCTCGATGGCCTCCATCGCCTCGAGGAGGTCGAGCCGGGTGCCGGCGATGACGCTGGTCGTGCGCGGGTCGGCGCGCTCGAGATGGACCTGGTCGGTGGCCAGGGCCTGGTTCTTCATCCGGCGGTAGGACGAGCGTGCGGCGTTGACCGCCACGACGTGCATCCACGTGGTGAAGCGGCCCCGGCCGCCCCAGGTGCCGATCTTGTTGGCGATCGAGATCAGCGCCTCCTGACAGGCGTCCTCGGCGTCGGGCGTGTAGGGCAGCACCCCCCGGCAGACGTTGAGCGCGCGCGGGCGGATCGCCCCGAGCAGCTCCTCCAGGGCCATCCGGTCCCCGGCCTGCGCCCGGCGCGCCAGCTCGTCGATCTCGTCCGCCTGATAACCGCGGTCGGGCCCCCGCTCCGACATCGGATCCTCCTTCGCTTCGTGGTGTGCAACATAATGCAGGGGTGTCTACGCCTGCTCGTCTCGGTCGCTACAGCGTGCGTCGGCGCATCGGCTCGGGCGGTTTCGCGACCGTCTGGCTGGCCTATGACGAGCAGCTGGACTCCCCGGTTGCCGTGAAGGTGCTCGCGGACAACTGGACCGAGGACCACCACGTCCGGCAGCGGTTCCTCGAGGAGGGGCGGTTCCTCCGCAAGGTGGACTCCCCGCACGTCGTCCCCGTCTACGACGCCGGTGAGCTCGAGGACGGCCGGCCCTTCCTGGTGATGGCGTACGCCGACCAGGGCAACCTCGCCGACCGGCTCGCCGTCGGGCCGCTCGGCATGGGGCAGGCGCTGTCCGTGGTCCGCCAGGTCGGCTCGGGCCTCCAGGCGCTCCACCGGCGCGACGTGCTGCACCGCGACCTCAAGCCGGCCAACGTGCTGTTCCGCACCGTGGGCCCCGACGGTGCCGACGGGCTCGACGGCGCCCCCGACCCGGCCGACGGGCCGCTCGTCCGGGCCATGGTCGGCGACCTCGGGCTGGGCAAGGCGCTCGACATGTCGTCGCGGCTCACGATGATCGGCGGCACGCCGTCCTACGTCTCGCCCGAGCAGGCCCAGGGGGAGCGGCTCGACTCGCGCTCCGACGAGTACTCCCTCGGCGTCCTGGCCTACCAGCTCCTCGCCGGGCACGCGCCCTACTCCCACGCCAGCCTGGCCGCCGCGGCCGAGCCGGGTCCGCCCCCGCCGATGGGCAGCCACGTGCCGCGGGACGTCGAGGAGGTCGTCGTCCGCGCGCTGGCGCGCGACCCCGACGACCGCTGGCCGAGCGTCGGGGCGTTCCTGAGCGCCCTGCGTGCGGCCGCCGGCGCGCACCTGGCCGCCGCCGACTCGGTCCCCGAGACCTGGATCCCGACCGACCCCGACCTCACCCAGCCGGCGCCGCGGCCCTCGCCGCTCACGGTGCCGCGAGGACGGGAGCCCCAGCCGACGCCCGTGCCGCCTCGGCGGCGCCGGCGCGTCCTGGGACTGGCGGCCGCCGTCGCGGCGCTGGCCGTCGGGGCGGGTGCCGGGTGGCTGCTGTTCCCGCGGACCCAGCCGACCGTGACGATCAGCGACGGCACGCTGAGCGTCTCGGTGCCGCGCGCCTGGTCCGACCACCAGGACTCCGGCACCTGGGTGCCGCCGCACTCCGACACCGACTACCTCGCCCTGTCGGCGGGGGCGAGCGACGACTGGAACGCCGACGGCTCGGACGCCGCGGGCGTCTTCGTGGGCCTGATGCCCGGGGGCGAGATCCCCGAGCAGATGCCGGGGCACCCCGAGTGCGGACCGGCGTCGGAGCCCAACGAGAGCACGGTCGGCGGCGACGCGGCGGTGACCGTCGCCTACTCGTCGTGCCCCGGCGGTGTGACCATCGAGCGGGTCGTGCAGGTCTCCAAGAGCCAGCTGCTCTGGGTGCAGGTCCGCAGCAGCGACCGGGGGACCGCCAACGAGGTGCTCGACGCGGTGGACGTCAGCGGGATGTGAGCGCCGGGGCGCATCCTCGGCTTCGGGAGGATCCGGGCCCGGTCAGCGCACGACGCTGTCCGAGACCCGCTGGAGCAGGTCGGCGAGGCCGGCACGGTCCGACAGTCGTCCGGTGACGGCGACCTCGACCTCGGCGTTGCCGCTGCCCGGCAGGGTGAGGAAGCGCTCCATGGTGAGCCGCGCGTAGCCCGCGAACTCGTCGTTCTCGGGGTCCACCTGGACATAGGTCGCGACGAAGGAGTCGGGACCCTGGTCCTCGAGGTGGAACCGCTTGATCGCCTCGGCCGCCTGCAGCCGGGCCATCCGCTCGGTGAGCGCCGAGCCGATCGTCGAGCGCTGGCTGCCGACCAGCTTGACCCGTAGGACATAGGAGTTGAGCGGCGACCCGGCCGGTGCATAGTTCCACTCGCCCAGCACCCCGGTGTCGTTGCGCAGCCACCCCCGCGGCACCTCGACGCTGGCGCCGTAGGTCGCACCGAGCCGGACCCTCCTCAGGGGCACGCCGGGCAGCAGCGTGGGGTAGTCCGGGTCGGCCTTGACGGTGATCGGGATGGCCTGGGGGAACGACGGGTCGCTCGCGACGAGCGGACGGGGCTCGGTGCCGTGGGAGGTGCCCGCGGAGGCGGCGACGGCGTACCCCCCACCGCCGCCCACCAGGGCAAGGGCGACCAGGGCCCCCGTTCCGCGCCACGCCATAGGGGTCAGGCTAGCGGCCCGGCCGGCCTGCTCCCGGATCGAGGCGACCGGCCAGTAGGTTCTCGTCATGACGAGCTTCCTGCTCCGCAACGTCCGGCCGGTCGAGCTGGTGCCGGGGACCGGGCACGGCGGCGAGCCGGTCGACGTCCGCGTCCAGGACGAGGTGGTCCTCGAGATCGGGAACGGGCTGGACCGGCCCGTCGGGCTGCCGGAGTTCGACGCGCAGGGGCGCTGGCTCGTGCCCGGTCTGTGGGACCAGCACGTGCACCTCGGGCAGTGGTCGATGTCGTCGTCCCGGCTCGACCTCGGCGGCACGTCGTCGGTGGCCGAGGCCCTGGACCGGGTGGCCGAGCGGCTGCGCCGCGATCCCGACGCGACCGTCGTCGTCGGGTGGGGGCATCGACCGGCGACCTGGGCCGAGCAGCCGACCGTGGCCGACCTCGACGCGGTCGCGGGCTCGCGCCCGGTCGTGCTCATCGCGGGGGACGGGCACCACGCCTGGCTCGGGTCGGCGGCCCTGGCCCTGCTCGCGCTGCCCTCCCGCGACGGGATGGTCGAGGAGACCGAGTGGTACGCCGCCTACCCCCGTCTCACCGCGATGCTGGACGCGGCCCACACCGGCCCGGAGGCCTACCTCCAGACCCAGCAGGCCGCCGCGGCCCTGGGGGTCGTCGGGCTCGTCGACCTCGAGTTCGACGAGCGGCCCGGCGCCTGGGCGGAGCGGTCCGCTGCGGGCGGCTGCCTGCTGCGGGTGCGGGTGGGTGCCTATGCGGGGACCCTGGAGGAGTACGTCGGCCTCGGGCTGCGGCGCGGCGACCCGCTGCCCGAGTGCGACCCGCGCGTGACGATGGGCCCGCTGAAGATCATCAGTGACGGCTCGCTGAACACGCGGACGGCGTGGTGCTGCGCGCCGTACGCCGACGTCCCGGGCATGGGCGCGCCGAACCTCACCGGGGCCGAGCTGCGGTCGCTGCTCACGCGTGCGTCGCGGGCGGGGCTGGAGGTGGCGACCCACGCCATCGGGGACCGGGCGGTGGGCGAGGCGCTCGCGGCCTATGCGGCGACCGGGGCCGGTGGCTCGATCGAGCACGCGCAGCTGATGACCCGGGCGGACGTGCCCGAGCTCGCGCGGCTGGGGCTGCGGGCCAGCGTCCAGCCGGCCCACCTGCTCGACGACCGCGACCTCACCGAGCAGTGCTGGCCCGACCGGGCCGACCGGTGCTTCATGTTCCGCTCGATGCTCGACGCCGGGGTGGAGCTGGCCCTGGGCTCCGACGCACCGGTGGCGCCCCTGGACCCCTGGCTCGCGATCGCCGCCGCCGTGCACCGCTCGGCCGACGCGCGCTCCCCGTGGCACGCCGAGCAGGCGATCACGCCGCGTGAGGCGCTCGCCGCCTCCGTCGACGGCCTCGGCACCGTCCACGAGGGCATGCCGGCCGACCTCGCCCTCCTCGACGCCGACCCGCTCGACCCCTCGGGCGACTCTGCCGACCAGGCCGCCCGCCTGCGGGAGATGACGGTCGCCGCCACGTGGGTGGGCGGGGTGGTGGTCCACGAGTCGTGGTGAGGGGCTTGTCGGTTTCCCCGCTCAGGCGGGGACTCCTGCACTTGTCGGCCGAAGTTTCGGCCAACAAGTGACAACTTCCCCGCTTGAGCGGTGAAACCGACAGCCCCCGACCTCAGGCCCGACGACCTCAGCCGCCGGACCCGTGGGCCAGCAGCGACTCGGCGCTGGCGATGATCGCCTCCTCGCGGGTCCGGGGGGACCAGCCGAGCAGCTGCTGGGCCTTGGCGGAGGTGGCGTTCTTGTCGGTGCCGAGCTCGGTGGCGAGCTGGCCGACGCCGGAGTCGAAGCGGCCGACGAGCCGCACCAGCCAGTCGGGCAGCTCGCGCGTCGGCACGCGGCGGGCCCGGTCGCCCAGCCCGGTGTGGAGCGCCATCGCCATGTCCTTGAGGCTCATGAAGTCGCCGGAGATCGCCAGGAAGCGCTCGCCCGCGGCCTCGGGGTGCGTCATCGCCCGGACGTGCAGGTCGGCCACGTCGCGCACGTCGACGATGCCGAACGACAGTCGCGGCAGCCCCGGGACCTTCCCGTCGAGCATCCGGCGCAGCAGCTCGAGCGACGTACCGGCGTCGGACCCGAGCATCGGCCCGAAGATGCCGACCGGGTTGACCACCGCCAGCTCCAGCGCCGTCGCCTCGCCGGCCACGAAGTCCCAGGCGGCCCGCTCGGCCAGCGTCTTGGACTTGGGGTACGGCGGCACGGGGTGCGCCCCGGACAGGTCGGTCCAGTCCGACTCGGTGAAGGCGCGCCCCATGCGTCCGTGGCCATAGCCGACGGCCGCGAACGAGGACGTGAGCACCACCCGTCGCACCCCCGCCGACCGGGCCGCCCGCAGCACCCGCAGGGCGCCCTCACGCGCCGGCACGATCAGCTCGTTCTCGTCCTTGGGAACACCCAGCGGGAACGGGGACGCCACGTGCAGCACGTAGGCGCAGTCCTCGACGGCCGCGCCCCAGCCGCCGTCGCTCATCAGGTCCGCCTCGGCGAAGGTCAGCCGCTCACCGGGCTCCTGCCCGCCCGCCGACACCAGGGCCCGGACCTCCTGATCGCGCCGCAGCGAGCGCACGGTCGTCCGGACCTCATAGCCCTGCGCGAGCAGGGCCACCACGCAGTGCGACCCGACGAAGCCGGAGCCTCCGGTCACCAGCACACGCTCACCGGTCATGCAGTGACCCTAGCGCCGGCTCCAGCGGGATAGTCCGCTACGTAAAGCACCCGATCAGCGCCGGGAGAGGTGCTTTACGTAGCGGACTATCCCGCCGATGCGCTCCGCGACCGGTCGAGGTCGAGCGTCCACCAGGTCACCCACCCGGTGCCGAGCAGGCCGAGCACGCCGACGGCGCCGCAGGCGGCCGCCAGGGACAGCGGGCCGACGAGGAGCCCGAAGAGCAGCGGCGCGGACGTGCCGCCCACGTCGCCGGCGAGCCGCCAGCCGCCGAGGTACTGCGCCCGTCCCACCGAGGGTGCCGTGTCGGCGCCCATCGTCATCACGATGCCCGAGCCGAGCCCGTTGCCGACCGCCATCAGCACCGACACCGCCAGGACGGTCGCGAAGGAACGGGCCAACGGCAGGAGCATGACGCCCACCGCCACGGCGGCGACCACCGGGAAGGCCACCCAGGCGCGGCCGAACCGGTCCATCACCCAGCCGGCGGGATAGAAGAGCGTCATGTCGACCGCCGCCGCGATGCCGAACACCAGGGAGGTGGCGGCCGCGGACAGGCCGATGTGCTCGCACCAGAGGGGTACGACGCTCACCCGCAGCGCCCGCGACGCCGAGATGACGGCGACCGCGGTCCCCACCGTCGCGAACCTGCGGCGGTGGTCGCGCAGCACGCTCCACACCGACGCGTGGCCCTCGCTCTGCGCCCGGGCCCGGGTGTCGGCGCTGAGGTCGGGCATCGTCTGCACGATCACCGCGGCGGTCAGCGACGTCGCCGCCGCGAGCACGAACACGGCCGCGAGGCCCCATCGGTGCACGATCCCGGCCGCCACGAGCGGCCCGACGAACAGCCCGATGCGGTGCACGCCGCCCAGCGTCGACAGCGCGCGGGCCCGGAAGGCCGGCGGAGCCGCGTCGATGATGAACCCCTGGCGGGCGAGCAGGAACACCGTCCACGCCATCCCCATCAGCGTCACCAGCACCGCGAAGACCCACAGCTCGTGGGTCCGCCACGCCCCGAGGAAGACCAGCGCCTCCGCCACCCCGGTCAGCGTGAGCGCCCGCCGCTCGCCGATCCTCGCGACCACCGCCCCGGCCGGCAGCGAGTTGAGCAGCTGGCCGACCGCGACCAGCCCGACCATCAGCGCGGCCTGGCTGACCGACGCGCCGAGCTCGCGCGCGTGCAGCGCGACCAGCGGCAGGATCGCGCCGTGCCCGACGCTGGCCACCAGCGTCGGGCCATAGGCCGGCACCGCGATCGACCCGAGCCGGAACGAGCCCTGCTCGGCGGGTCGGCGGTCAGGCGAGCGCAATGGTCAGGTCCAGGACGGTCGCGGGGTCGTCGAGGGCGTCGCCGTAGGCCTCGCGCAGCTGGCCCATCCGGTAGCGCACCGTCTGCGGGTGCACGAACAGCGCGGCGGCCACCTCGTCGCGTCGACCGTGGTGGAGCAGCCACGCGCGCAGGGTGTCGACCAGCTTCTCGACGGTCGCCGGCCGCATCCCGTCCAGCGGGGCCAGCACCCGGGCCCGCAGGTCGGCGCGCGCGTCGGGGTCGGCGGCGAGCACGAGTGCCGCGAGGTGCTCCTCGGTGTCGACCGACTCGTCGCCGCGGCGCAGGTCCAGGGCGCGCAGGGCCCGCACGTAGGACGCGCGTACGTCGAGCCACCCCCGCGCGGGGCCGGCCACCGCGCCACGCTGCGCCAGGGCCCGGACGAGGTGGCGGCGGGCGGGACCCGTCATGTCGGGCACGAGCACCACCACGAGCGCCTCGTCGGGCAGGTCCGGGGCCTCGCTCGGCACCAGCGTGCCGGGCGGGAGCCCCACCAGCACGGGCCGCACCTGGGCGTGGGGGAGGAGGACCGCCGTCAGGGCCGAGGGGGGCGCCCAGTCCGCCTGCTCCGCCGCGGCGACCAGCGCGTCGGCCGGGTCGCCGCGGAGCAGGGCCTGGGCGAGCCGGTCGAGCTGGCGCTCGCGGGCCCGCGAGGCCGACTCGGTGGTGTCGGTGTGGCCGGCGACCGAGGCGGCCGAGAGCTCGTCGATGTAGGCGAACACGAGCTCGGCGAAGCTCGCCACCGTCTCCGCGGGCAGGGCGTTGGCCACCGCGGTCGCGGCCAGCTCGCGCCAGGCCACCCGGGCACCGACCCGGTAGGCCGAGAGCAGCGCGTCGACGCTCCGCCCGCTGCGGGCCTCGCCCTGCCCGAGCCGGTAGGCGCCGTCGATGGCCGACGACAGGGGGGTGCCGGGGTCTCCGGCGCCCTCGGAGGCGAGCCGGAGGAACCCCGCCAGGGCCATCTGCACGGCCTGTTCGATGGTGTGGCCCATGGGGCCGCCGAACGCCCCGGCATAGCTGGGGACCTCGTCCATCACCGCCGCGATGGTGTGTCCGGCGACCTCCGGAAGCTTGGCCCGGAGCAGGTGGATCACCCGCGCGTCGAGGAGGAGCGTGGACTCGTCCACCCCCGTCGGGTCGCCCGGGTCGGGGTGTGCGGGCGGGGGGAAGCCGGATTCGTCGACCACTTTGTCTCCTGCGAACAATTCGAGCAGCCGGATTTGCATGGCGTTGTCAGGAACTATCCTAGACAGTCAGGCACCATGGGGTCATGAGTCTGACCACGGAGCCGGACGGTCGCGCGCGCGCCCTCCGCAGCCGGATCTGGCGTGCCGCCGAGGCCGCGACGACCCCGCTCCTGCCCTCGGACTACCTCGACCTGTTCGTCCCGCTGCGCCCCGGCGCCGACCTGCGGGGCCGGATCGTGGAGGTCCGGCCGGAGACGGCCGACGCCGCGACCATCGTGATCCGCCCGGGCGCCGACTGGGCGGGGCACGTCCCCGGCCAGTACCTCCGCGTCGGGATCGACGTCGACGGGGTCCGCCAGTGGCGGGCCTACTCCCTGACCCACGACGGCCACCGCGACGGGCAGATCTCGATCACCGTCAAGGCCGTCCCCGACGGCATCGTCAGCAACCACCTGGTGCGCGAGGCCAAGCCGGGCACCCTGGTCCACCTCGAGCAGGCGGCGGGCGAGTTCGTGCTCCCCGCGGGCGGGGGGCGGTTCCTCTTCGTCACCGCCGGCTCCGGCATCACCCCGGTGATCGGCATCCTGCGCAACCTGTTCCCGGTCACCGAGAGCGGCGTGCTCCGCCTGCCGCGCAGCGAGCCCTACGACATCGTCGTGCTCCACGTCGCCCCGTCGGAGCCGCAGTCGATCTTCCTCGACGACCTCAAGGCGCTCGACGCGTCGGGGGCGATCCGGCTGATCCCGCGCTACGACGATGTGCACGGGGTGCTCGACGTCGCCGAGCTCGCCACCCTCGTGCCGGACCTGGCCGAGCGCCAGACCTTCGCGTGCGGTCCGGCCGGCCTGCTGGAGGCTCTCGAGGCCCACCACGAGGCCCAGGGGCTGCCGCTGTTCACCGAGCAGTTCCGCGTCAACCGGGTCGCCGTCGGCGAGGGGGGCACCGTCACCTTCACCGCCAGCGACAAGGTCGTCGAGGCCGACGGCGCCACGCCGATCCTCGACGCCGCCGAGGAGGCGGGCGTGCTCATGCCGAGCGGCTGCCGGATGGGCATCTGCTTCAGCTGCGTGCTGCCGCTGCGGGAGGGCGCCGTACGCGACCTCCGCAACGGCGAGATCACCACCGCCGCCGAGGGGGATGGGGTCGTCATCCAGACCTGCATCAACGCCGCGGCCGGCCCGTGCCACATCGACCACTGACCACCCGATCGACCGGCGATCGACCCGAGGAGCTGACTTGACCGCCATCCAGAAGAAGGACGTCAACCCCGTCGCCCACCTCACCCGTGAGGACATCGAGGAGCTGGGCCGCGAGCTGGACGCCATCCGGCAGAGCGTGCTCGACACCCGCGGCGAGCGCGACGCGAAGTACATCCGCACCGTCATCAGGTCCCAGCGCTACCTCGAGCTGGGCTCCCGCGCGGTGCTGCTGTTCTCGCTGTTCCCGCCGGCCTGGGTCGTGGGCACCGCCGGTCTCGGGGTCGCCAAGATCCTCGAGAACATGGAGATCGGCCACAACGTCCTGCACGGCCAGTGGGACTGGATGCGCGACCCCAAGATCCACTCGACCACCTGGGAGTGGGACAACGCCACCCCGGCCGCGCAGTGGAAGCACAGCCACAACGAGCTGCACCACACCTACACCAACGTGATCGGCAAGGACAACGACCTCGGCTACGGCATCATGCGCGTCGACGAGGACCAGCCGTGGACCCCGGCGAGCCTCGGCCAGCCGATCTGGAACTTCGTCAACATGCTGTTCTTCGAGTACGGCATCGCGTCCTACGACCTCGAGCTCCGCGGGGCCGTCAAGTCCGGCCGCACCAAGGACCCGGTCTTCCGTCGCAACGCCAAGAACGTGGTCAAGAAGATCCGTCGCCAGGCCACCAAGGACTACGTCGTCCACCCGCTGCTGTCCGGCCCCTCGTTCCTGCACACCCTGGGTGCCAACGTCGTGGCCAACATGATCCGCAACGTGTGGAGCCACTCGATCATCATGTGCGGCCACTTCCCCGAGGGTGTCGAGACCTTCGAGAAGCGCTCCATCGAGGGAGAGACCCGCGGCGACTGGTACCTCCGGCAGATGATCGGCTCGGCCAACATCTCCGGCGGCACCCCGATCCACGTGATGAGCGGCAACCTGTCGCACCAGATCGAGCACCACCTGTTCCCCGACCTGCCGAGCAACCGCTATGCCGAGGTCGCCCCCCAGGTGAAGGCGCTGTTCGAGAAGTACGGCCTGAGCTACTGCTCGCGCCCCTTCATCCCGCAGCTCTACTCCGCGTGGCACCGGGTGTTCCGGCTCTCGACGCCCAACGGCTGGCTCGAGACCACGACCGTGCGCAACCTGCCCTCGCAGCTCAAGCTGCTGTGGGCGATGGTCAGGGGCGGGCCGCGGGTGCGCCGCGCTGCCCAGGCGCGGATGGTGCAGCAGGCTCGTCGTCAGCGTGCCGCGGCGGCGACGCCCTCGCGGGAGAGCGTCGCCGCCTGAGACTCCCGCGCGGACGTCAGCACGCGGGGTGGTCGGAACGACCGGTTCGTACGACGGTGCGGGGGGACGTCATGCGCTCCGGTGGTGGGGTCGACCATCACCCATGGCGTCCGCGCGGGTCACACCCCGTCACACCCCCAGGACGGGCTTGTTGCTGCGGATCACGCCGCGCGGGTCGCGGCGACGCTTGATGTCCTGCAGCCGCGCCAGCGTGGCGGGCTCGTAGCCGTCGTTGGCGTCCTGGTGGTGCCCGACGAAGTTGGGCATCCGCCGGCCGTTGCCGAGCCGGCCGACCACCGCGTCGATCGCCGCGAAGCTCGCCTCGATCGGGCCCTCCAGCTCGGGCACCATCGGGATGCCGAGCGCGAAGAGCTGGAACGGCTCGGTCACGGGACGCACGGCCCCGTTGCCCTCCGCGTCGTCGGCGAAGGCGCCGCCGAGACCGCGGATCTGCACCAGCATCAGCGGCGTGCGGGCCGGGTCGGACACCGTCGCCACGAGCTCCTCGATGGCCCGGTCGTCCAGGTCGGTCAGGAGCAGGGAGTGCTCCATGGCCGGCATCGGGTCGGACGGCTCGGCGGCCACCTCGGTGAGCTGGCTCGGCTGGAACGGGCGCATCATGTCCATCTCCACCGGCGCCGCGTCACGCAGCGACCAGAGCAGGATCTCGGCCATCTGGGGTGAGCCGATGTAGGTCGACGCCACGTTGACGAAGGACCGGCCACGCAGCGGCGGGGGCACGAGGTCGACGTCGGGGAAGTGCAGGACGTGTGCCCAGAGCGTCAGCTCGCGCGGCGCGACCTTCGCCAGGTCGCGGAACGCCTTGAGCACCGCCTCCGCGTGCTCGATCGACCACAGCAGCTGGCCGCCGTACAGCTCGGGCGCGTCGAAGAGCCGCAGCGTCGCGCGGACGACGACCGCGAAGTCGCCGCCGCCACCGCGCAGCGCCCAGAAGAGCTCGGGGTCGGACTCGGCGGTCACCTCGACCAGCCGGCCCTCGGCGTCCACGACGTCGAACGACACGATGCTGTTGGCGGTGAAGCCGTGCTTGCGGGTGAACCAGCTGACGCCGCCGCCGAGGCTGAGGCCGACCACGCTCGGGTCGGCGTTGCTGCCGGCCAGCGCCATCAGCCCGGTGCCGTCGAGGAAGGCGCACAGCTCGCCGAACTTCACGCCGGCGCCGACCGTGGCGAGCTTGCGCTCGTGGTCGACCCGGATGCCCTGCAGGCCGCGGGTGCGGAGCAGGAGGGCGCCGTCGAGCAGGCGGCGGGGGGCGTGGCCGGTGGGCTGCGCGGCCACGGAGAGCCCGTGGCGGCGGGCCCAGCGGACGGCCTGGACGACGTCCTCGACGTCGGCGACCTCGAGTACGGCGACGGGGTGCTGGTCGATGTTGACGACCCAGGGGGTGCGGGCACGGTCGTAGTCCGCGTCACCGGGTGCGATGACGGCGCCGGACACGGCCTCGCGGAGCTCGCTCACCGGATCGGCGGTGAGGCCGAGCTGCTCGCTGACCAGGGTGGTGCTCATGGGGTTTCTCCTCGGGAGTGGGTGGGTGCTGCTGTCGAGGAACACGCTCCCGGCCGGCACTTAGCCGGCTCTTGGGTGCGACTTGGGGCCCCCGCGAAGCCGGGCCCAAGATCCCTCGGCGCAGGCATGCGTTGTGGCCGGCAGAACCACGCCGATTGGTCCAACTCGGCAGGAAATCCGGGTCGGAGCATGCAGTTTGTGACCAATGGGCGACCTGATGAGGCGAGACGAAGGCGCCGCCCGGCCACCCGGAAAGGGAGGTTCCCCGTGAGGTGAGGCACCCCTATGCTCGTCGCGTGCGGATCGGCGTGCTCGGCGAGACCGAGGCTCGGGTCGGCGACGCCGCCCTGGACCTGGGCAGCCGCAAGCAGCGGGCGATCGTGGCCGCCCTGGCGCTGTCGGGTGGTCGGCCCGTGTCCTACGACGCCCTGGTCGACCTGCTCTGGGGCGACGAGCCGCCGGCGGGGCTGCCGGGCACGCTGCACGTCTACATCGCCGGCCTGCGGCGGACGCTCGAGCCCGACCGCGCACCCCGCGCCCCCGCCACCGTCCTGGTCACCGCCGGCGGCGGCTACGCCCTCCGCGTCCCGCCCGAGGACACCGACGTCGGGCGCTTCGAGCGGGCCGTCACCGACGCACACCGGCGCCTGGCCGCCGGCGGCCTGACGAGCCGACCGGCCCTCTCCGCCGAGGAGCTGACACGGCTCGTCGCGGAGCTCGACGCGGCGCTGGCCTCCTGGCGGGGCACGCCGTACGGCGACCTCGACGACCCCGCCTCCGTCGTCGCCGAGCGGGCGCGCCTCGAGGAGCTGCGCAGCGTGGCGCTCGAGGACCGCGCCGTCGCCGGGCTGGCCCTCGGCGAGCACGGCCGGGTCGCCGGGGAGCTCGAGGCGCTCACGGCGGCCTACCCGCTCCGCGAGCGGCTCTGGGGGCTCCGCGCGCTGGCTCTGGCGAGGTCCGGCCGGCAGGCCGACGCCCTGGAGGCGCTCCGCACCGTGCGGACCGTCCTGGACGAGGAGCTCGGCCTCGACGCCTCCCCGGAGCTGCGCGACCTCGAGACCGCCGTCCTGCGCCAGGACCCCGGGCTCGCGTGGGTGGCTCCCGAGGCGGGCCCGGCGACCCCGGCTCCGACGGCCCCGAGCCCGACGACGGCGGCGCCCGCGACCCCGCCGGTCCAGAACCGGCCCGTGCTGCCGCCCTGGCCGCTGGTGGGACGCGACGACCAGCTCGCACGGCTCGAGTCCCTCCTGGACCAGGCGATGTCCGGCACGCCGGCCTACGCCGCCCTCGTCGGCGACCCCGGCATCGGCAAGAGCAGGCTGTGCGCCGAGCTGGCGGCCCGCGCCATCGACCAGGGCGTCCGGGTGCTGCTGGGCCGCTGCTCCCAGGACGACGGCGCGCCCCCGCTGTGGCCGTGGCAGCAGGTCCTGCGCGGTCTGGGCCTGGAGCTGTCCGCCGACCTGGCCGAGGACGAGGGCGCGGAGTTCCGGACCTGGGAGTGGGTGGTCGCGCGCGTCGCGGAGGCCTCCGCGCAGCAGCCGGTCGTCGTCGTGCTCGACGACCTGCACTGGGCCGACCCGCCGACCCTGCGGGTGCTCCGGCTGCTCGTGACGACGGTCCCCGCCGCGCACCTCCTGCTGATCGCGACGTGGCGTCCCCATCCCGAGCCGACGGGTGCGCTCGCCGACGTCGCCGAGACCTTCGCCCGCCACCACGCCGACCGCCTCGCGCTGGTGGGGCTCGCCCAGGACGAGGCGGCCGAGGTCGTCGCGGCGGTCACCGAGGTCGCGCCGAGCGCCGACCAGGCCGGGGAGCTGGCGGCGCGGACCGACGGCAACCCGTTCTTCCTCGTGGAGTACGCGCGGCTGGCCCGCGAGGGCGGTGACCTCGCCGCGCTCCTCGACGAGCCCGAGCCGCCGACCGCGGTCAACGACGTGCTGCTGCGCCGCCTCGAGCGGCTGCCCGACGAGAGCCTGAGCGTGCTGCGCTGGGCGGGGGTCGTCGGCCGCGAGTTCCAGCTCGACGTGCTGGCCGAGGTGGCCGACGTCGACGAGGACGACATCCTCGATCGCATGGACCCGGTCCTCGCCGCGGGGCTGGTCCGTGAGGACGGCATCGGTGCCTACCTCTTCGGTCACGCGCTGGTCCGGGACGCCGTCTACGGCGGGTTCAGCGCCACGCGGCGGGCCCGGGCGCACGCTCGCGTGGCCGAGGTCCTCGAGCGCCGCCCCGACCGGGTGAGCGAGACCGCGCGGCACTGGCTGGCGGCGGGGCCCGCCCATGCGGCCCGGGCCTGGCGGGCGGCCGCCGCCGCTGCGCTCGACGCCCGCCGGGTGCACGCCCACGAGCAGGCCGCGTCGCTGCTGCTCGCGGCGCTGGACGCCCAGGCCGCCGACCCGGGGAGCAGCCCGCGCGACCGCTACGACCTGCTCATGGACCTCGCCGAGGCGCACCGCTGGCGCGGCGACTGGGCCCCCCTGCAGAAGACCACCGAGGACGCGATCGCGGTCGCCGACGAGATCGGCGACGTGCGCCTCCTCGCCCGGGCGGCCTCGGCGATGACCATCGGGGCGCTGTGGCAGTCCGCCGCCCACGGCCAGGTCCACGAGGGGGTCGTCGCTGCCCTGCGGCGCTGCCTCGCCGACCTGCCGCCGGACGACGACCCGCTGCGCTGCCGCGCGATGCTGTCGCTGGCCAACGAGCTCTACTACGGGTCGACGTTCGAGGAGCGCCTCGCGCTCATCGAGGAGGCCCTGGCGATGGCGCGCCGGCTCGGCGACGACGAGCTGGTCATGGAGGTCGGCCAGGTCGGCTTCGTGTCCCTCTGGCGGCCCGACACCACCGAGCGCCGGCTGGCACTGGTCAGCGAGGCCATGGACCTGGCCGCCCGGCTCGGTCACGAGCGGGCCTTCACGGTCGCCGCCACGCTGACGACGGTCGCCTACGGCGAGCTCGGCCGGCTGGAGGAGATGTGGGAGACGGCGGCCGTCGCCCGTGACTACGCCACCCGGCTGCGGATCCCCTACGGCCTCATGGTCCTGGAGTCGCTCGAGCTCCCGTGGCTCTCGATGGCGGGCCGCTTCGAGGAGGCCGAGGCCGGGCTGGCGTCGCTCATGCAGCTCGCCGACCAGATGGAGCTGCACCAGAAGGACGAGGCGATGGCCGGGGCGCTGATGTCGCTGCGGCTGTAGCAGGGGCGCGCCGGTGAGCTGATCCCGTTGCTGCGCGGCCTGGAGGACGGCCCGCTGCCGGCGACGACGACGCTGACGACCTACATGCTGCGCGCGGGCCAGGTCGACGAGGCCCGCGACTACCTCGCCGCCCACCCGGCCGACCTGGACCCGGTGAACTGGTTCTCGCTGCTCAACTGGTCCTGCGCCGCCGAGACCGCGGCCGGCCTGGAGGACCGCGACCTGGCCGCGCGTGCCTATGAGCTGCTGACGCCCTACGCCGGGCTGAGCGCCTGCGCCGGCTCCGGCAGCGTCATCGGGCCCGTCAACGCCTTCCTGGCGCTCGCCGCCGCCACCGTGGGCGAGACCGGGCTGGCCGCGCGGCACGCCGACGACGCGCTGCTGCTGATGGAGAAGTGGCGGATCCCGCTGGCCGCGCAGTGGCTGCGCGACCAGCGGGAGCGGCTGGGGTTCTGACCCGTGCTCAGCGCTCCAGATAGCGGAACGCGATGGCCGTACGGCGGGCGAAGCGCCGCCGGGTGAGCGACCAGAGCAGCCGGTGGGCGCCGCCGCCCGGGAGGGAGAAGAGCCGCCGCAGGGCGTGGCCCGGGACCCGGTGGAGGGCCCACGGGACGACCGCCAGGGTCTGCCGGAGCCCCATGCCCTCGCGGAAGTGCTCGTGCTCGATCGCCTCCCACTCCTGGGGGGTGAGGAGCCGCTGGATCATCGGGATCGCCTCGGTCTCCTCGTGCCGCAGGTGCTCGCCGAGCAGCTGCCGGGCCGCGCACAGCCGGACGGCCAGTGCCGCCCGGGCGTCGTCGTCGGCCCGGTCGGCGAGCCGGGCGAAGCCGGCGCCGCAGGCGGCCAGCAGCGGGTCGATCCGCGCGTGCTCCGCCTCCATGGCGTCCAAGGTCGCCCGCTCGGTCGCCTCGCACCGGGTGAGGAGCGCCGGCCAGAGCCCCGCGTCCTCCCCGGAGTGGTGGTGGTGCAGCACCGTCGAGAACAGCTCCCAGTGAGCGGCCAGCACGGCCCAGGTGACCCGGTCGGAGGCCGGCGTCGCCGCGGCCGCGGCGGCCAGGTCCGCGAGGTCCCGCCGGAAGGCGTGGTGCATGACATACATGACGCTCATGTCGACCGGACCGGGGGCCGCGGCCGCCTGGCCGGGCAGCCGGAGCTGCTCCGGCCAGGCGGTGGGGGTGGTGGTCATCGCGCTCACCGGGCACCCGCGGTCTCGAGCTCGCGCTCGGCGGGCTCGTCCTGGGCGGCCTGGGCGGCGAGGGCGCCGCCGGCCGCCGGCAGGTCGTCCACCTCGGTGCGGACGGTGGGCAGCACCCGGTCGAGCCAGGCCGGCAGCCACCAGTTGCGGTGCCCGAGCATCGCCATGGTGGCGGGCACGAGGACCATCCGGACGACGGTCGCGTCGAGCACGATCGCGACGGCCATGCCGACGCCCAGCATCTTGACGACCACGTCGACCTCACCGGCGAACCCGAGGAACACCGCGACCATGATGGCCGCCGCGCTCGAGATGACGCGCCCGGTGGAGGCCAGGCCGCGCACCACGCTGCCGCGGGCGTCGCCGGTCTGGTCCCAGTCCTCGCGGACCCGTGAGAGCAGGAAGACCTCGTAGTCCATCGAGAGGCCGAACAGGATGGTGAACATCAGGATCGGGACCCAGCTCGACACGGGGACGGCGTGGTCGAGGCCCAGCAGCCCGGTGCCCCAGCCCCGTTGGAAGACGGCCGTCATGACGCCGTACGCCGCGCCGATGCTGAGCAGGTTCATCAGGGCCGCCTTGACCGGGACCACGACCGACCGGAACACCATGGCCAGCAGCAGGATCGACACGCCGACGACGAACCCGATCACGAGCCACATCCGCTCGGCGAGGAGGTCGGCGATGTCGGCGAACATCGCGGTCATGCCGGTCAGCTCGGCGCCCGCGGGCAGGTCGGCGCGCACGTCCGTGACGAGGTCCGGGGTGCGGGAGTCGGTCGGGGCATAGGCGGGGACGGCGTCGATCACGGCGATGGCCCCGTCGGGGGAGACGACCGTCGGCCTCACGGTGACGATGTCGTCGCGGGCCTCGAGCTCGCGCGCCAGGTCGGCGACCTGGACGTCGTCCAGGCGGGACCGGTCGACGACGACCGTCAGCGGACCGTTGGCGCCGGGGCCGAACTCCTGGGTGACGAGGTCGAACGCGCGACGGGTGGTGAGCTCGGTCGACTGGGTGCTCGGGTCCTGCGGCCAGGTGCGCATGTCCACGACGGGCACCGCCAGCGCGACCATCAGCACCGCGGCACCGATCGCCCAGGGCAGCGGCCGACGGCCGACGCGAGCGGCCCAGCGGGCCGTGAAGGAGGGCGTCGCCGACGCGGAGGCGATGCGGACGCCCGAGCGCCGGACCTTGCGAGGCAGCAGCCGGCGGCCACCGAGGCGGCACAGGGCCGGGACCAGGGTGAGCGCGGCGGCGAGCACGCACAGGACCGCGATGCCGGTGGCGAAGCCGAAGGAGGCATAGACCTGGAGACCGGCCAGGCGCAGCCCCATGAGGGAGACGAGCACGGTGCCGGCGGCGAACACGACCGACCGTCCGGCCGTCGCGACCGCGCGTCCGGCGGCGTCCTCGACCGAGTGGCCCGCGCGGAGGAACTCGGTGTGCCGGGTGACCAGCAGCAGGGCGTAGTCGATGCCGACGCCCAGGCCGACCATCGTGGCCACCGTGGGCGCGGCGGTGCTCACGTCCATGGTGCTCGCGAGCAGGGCGATGCCGCCGCTGCCGATGCCGAGGCCGGTGAGGGCGACGGTCAGCGGGAGGCCCGCGGCCACGATCGAGCCGAGGGTCAGCACCAGGATGACGAGTGCGGTGACGATGCCGACGAGCTCGCCGTAGCCCTCCATCGGAGCCGTGGCGTTGGCCGGCACGTCGCCGCCGAGCTCGACCTGGAGGCCGGCGTCGCGGGTCGGTGCCACGGCCTCGTCGAGGGGGGCGAGGTTGCCCATGAGGTCGGGGTCGGTGACGGGCACGTCGTACCCCACGGTCACCAGCGCGGTGTCGCCGTCGGCGGACAGCTGCGGGGGTGACACGGCCAGCACGTGGGGCATGGCGCCGAGCCGGGCGGCGAGGGAGCCGAGGTCGGCGGTGGGGACGGCGCCGCCGTCGCGGGCGTGCACGACGACCTGCGCGGAGGCGAAGCCCGCCGCGGGGAGGTGCTCGCGCAGCTGCTCGACGCCGGCCTGGGCCGGGGCGTCGGGCACGTTGTAGTCGTCGTGGGTGTCGCCACCGAAGGCCGTGGTGAGGCCGACGACGACGATCGCCGTGGCGATCCAGGCGCAGATCGTGCGCCAGGGGTGGGCCGCGGATCCGCGGCCGAGCCGGAAGAGGAAGCCGGACATGGTGGTGGGTCTCCTTGTGAGGGGTGGTGCCGTTTGGTTGATGCACCGACCCTCGCGGGAGCCGCTTGGGGGTCACTTGGGCCGCACTTAGGTGGCTCGGGCCGGGCCCGACTTGACCCGGCGGCCCCAGGTGAGGTCATCCTTGCCCGGTGACCAGTCCGAGCAGCCAGCGAGCATCCGTGTGGGGCGACGAGTCCGAGGGGGTGGCCGCGGTCCTGGCCTGGGCGACGAGCCGGGTCTTCCGGCGCAGCGACCCGCTCACGACGGCCCGGCCGGCCTCCGAGCTGGAGGCCGCGATGGGCCGGACGATCACCCCCGACGGGATCGGCGCCGACCGGGCGCTGTCGATCTTCACCGACGTGCTCGTGCCCGCGACCCGCTCGCAGGACGACCCCATGAACCTGGCCTACGTGCCCTCGGCCCCGACGCGGTCGGCGGCCGCGTTCGAGCTGGCGACCAGTGCCTCCAACATCTTCGCCGGCCTCTGGGAGGTGGGCGCGGGCGCGATCCATGCCGAGAACCAGGTGATCGCGTGGATCGCCGACCTCCTCGGCTGGCCCGCGGGCGCGGGCGGCTGCTTCGTGGCCGGCGGCACGATGGGCAACCTGTCGGCCCTGGTGGCGGCGCGGCACACGGCCGAGCAGCGCCGCCTGGCCGCGGGCCTGTCGAAGACCCCCGAGGGCGGCTGGCTGCTCGCGTGCAGCGAGGAGGCGCACTCCTCGGTGCGCAGCAACGCCCGGGTCATGGGCGTCGAGACCGCGACGGTCCCCGGCGACGAGCGGGGCCGGCTCACCGGCGCCGAGCTGCGCCCCGTGCTGGAGGCCGAACCGGAGCGCGTGTTCGCGGTGGTCGCCACGGCGGGCACGACCAACGCCGGGATCGTCGACGACCTCGCCGGGGTGGCCGCGGCCTGCCGCGAGCACGACGTGTGGCTGCACATCGACGGGGCCTACGGTGGCGCCGGGATCCTCGCGCCGAGCGTGGCCCACCTCTATGAGGGCGTGGAGCACGCGGACTCGTTCATCGTCGACCCGCACAAGTGGCTGTTCGCGCCGTACGACGCCTGCGCCCTCGTCTACCGCCGCCCCGAGCTGGCCCGCGCCGCCCACCGGCAGACCGCCAGCTATCTCGACGTGGCCAACCAGGCCGAGTGGAACCCGGCCGACATGGCCATCCACCTCTCCCGCCGGCCGCGGGGCCTGTCGCTGTGGTACTCCCTCGCGACCCACGGCACCGACCGCTACCGCGACGCGGTCGAGCGCTGTCTGGCCACCGCGCGGGCCGTCGCCGAGGACATCCGCAGCCGCCCGTCGCTGCGGCTGCTCAGCGAGCCCGAGCTGTCGGTGATCCTGTTCGACCGACCCGGCTGGACCGCGGAGCAGTACGCCGACTGGTCGCGTGAGGAGGCCATCGCGGGCAAGGTCCTCTGCGTCCCCACCCGCTGGCGCGACCAGCCCGTGCTCCGGCTGATCTTCGTCAACCCCGGCACCGACGCTGCATCGGTGAGCGAGGTGCTGGACACCCTCGCCTGAGGTTCAGGCGCCGGGGCGAGCCCTCACCACCACTTGGTGGCGGTGTCGTCGTCGAGCAGCGTCTCGCACTGGTAGAAGGTGTCGTAGGAGTCGCGGTAGGCCGTGTCGGCGTCCTCGGCGCACGAGAGCCGGTCCTTGCCGGGGCCGCCCCAGAGCTGGTCGTTGCCGAGCCCGGTGCGCAGCAGGTCGTCGGCCGCGCCGCCATAGACGCGGTCCGCGTCCTTGGCGCCGTTGGTGAAGTCGCGGCCGGCGCCGCCGTAGACCACGTCCTTGCCGGCGTCGGCGAGCACCCACAGGCGGAAGCGGGCAGGCAGCGTGGAGCCGTCGACGAAGTCGTCGCCGAGCCGCACCCAGACCTGCACGAACATCTTCTTGGTGTCGAACTCCGCGGGGATCGCGCAGACGACCGCGATCCCCTTGTCGACGTCCTCCTCCGCGCAGCCGTCGGGGACCGACATCAGCGTCTTGGTGCCGGTGTCCTCGTAGCGCAGCGTGTTGGCCGTCTCGTCGTAGGTGACGGTGAGGTGGCTGTTCTGCTGACCGGCGATGAAGACGTAGCCCCACTTCGACCAGCGCACGAGCGCCTTGTCCTTGATGCCGTTGACGTGCGCGTCACCCGGGCCGAGCATCATCCGGGGATGGTCGGCGAGGGCGGGTCCGGCACCGAGCGTGACGAGTGCCGCGAGGGCGGCGGCGATGGTGGCGAGTCGACGGATCACGGGGGTTCCTCCATTCGAGCGCCTCGACCATAGCGATGCTCCCGGTGGGCCCGTGGCGGAATGCCGGAACTCCGCCCGATCGGGCGAGGACCGGACGGTGGGGTGCGCAGCGGGCCCGGAGCTCAGCCGCCCAGGGCGGCGCTCACGACCTCGCGAGCCTCGGCCTGGACCTGGGCGAGGTGGTCCTCGCCGAGGAACGACTCGGCATAGATCTTGTAGACGTCCTCGGTGCCGGAGGGACGCGCGGCGAACCAGGCGTTCTCCGTCACGACCTTGAGGCCGCCGATCTTGGCGCCGTTGCCCGGCGCCTCGGTGAGCCGGGCGATGATCTCCTCGCCGGCCAGCTCGGTGGCGGAGACGTCGTCGGGCGACAGGGCGGCGAGCTTGGCCTTCTGGTCCCGGTCCGCCGGCGCGTCCACCCGCGCGTAGGACGGGTCGCCGTAGCGGCCGACCAGGTAGGAGTAGTGCTGCGACGGCGTCTTGCCGCTCACCGCGAGGATCTCGGAGGCCAGCAGCGCCAGCAGGATGCCGTCCTTGTCGGTCGTCCACACCGAGCCGTCGCGGCGCAGGAACGACGCGCCGGCGGACTCCTCGCCGCCGAAGCCGAACGAGCCGTCGAGCAGGCCGGGAACGAACCACTTGAACCCGACGGGCACCTCGACCATCGGCTTGGCGAGCCCGTCGGCGACCCGGTCGATCATCGACGAGGAGACCAGGGTCTTGCCGATCTGGGCGCTCACCGGCCAGTCGGGGCGGGCGCCGCCGAAGAGGTAGGAGATGGCGACGGCCAGGTAGTGGTTGGGGTTCATCAGGCCGGCGTCGGGCGTGACGATGCCGTGCCGGTCGGCGTCGGCGTCGTTGCCGGTCGCGATGGAGTAGTCCGAGCGCCGCTTGATGAGCGAGGCCATCGCCGAGGGCGACGAGCAGTCCATCCGGATCTTCTCGTCCCAGTCGAGGGTCATGAACCGCCAGGTCGGGTCGACCACCGGGTTGACCACGGTGAGGTCGAGGCCGTGCCGGTCGCCGATGGCGGCCCAGTAGTCGACCGAGGCGCCGCCGAGCGGGTCGGCGCCGATCCGCACGCCGGCCGACCGGATCCGGTCGATGTCGACCACGCTCGGCAGGTCGTCGACATAGCTGCCCATGAAGTCGTAGGACGAGCACGAGGACCGGGCGCGGCTGAACGGGATCCGCCTGACGCCGTCGAGCTCGGCCCGGATCAGCTCGTTGGCCCGGTCGGCGATGACCGACGTGGCGTCGGTGTCGGCGGGACCGCCGTGGGGCGGGTTGTACTTGAAACCGCCGTCGGCAGGCGGGTTGTGGGACGGGGTGACGACAATGCCGTCGGCCAGGCCGCCCCCGGTGGTGCGACCGCCGTTGGCCTTGAGGATCGCGTGCGACACCGCGGGGGTCGGCGTGTAGCCGTCGCGGGAGTCGACGAGCACCGTCACGTCGTTGGCGACGAGGACCTCGAGCGCGGAGGCCCACGCCGGCTCGGAGAGGCCGTGGGTGTCGCGGCCGATGAAGAGCGGGCCGTCGAAGCCCTGCTCGCGCCGGTAGTCGCAGATGGCCTGCGTGGTCGCCACGATGTGTGTCTCGTTGAACGCCGTCTTCAGGCTGCTGCCGCGGTGGCCGCTGGTCCCGAAAGCAACCCGCTGGTCGACCGCGTCGGGGTCCGGCACGCCGGTGTAGTAGGCCGTGACCAGGTGGGCGACGTCGACCAGGTCGGACGGCTGGGCGGGCTGACCCGCGCGCGAGGGAGCATCCATGTCGATCATCATGCACTCCGCCCACCGGTTCAGACAGGTGTGGCGACGAGTGTCACGGTGTGTCAGGATTCCGGCGTAGCGCGCATCCACCGCATCGGAGGATGCAGGCTCGACCCGGATGCGCTCGGGAGCGATGGGGCTGGACCCACGCACACGGGGCGCAGGAGGGGGCATGGACGACGCCCGGGAGCGGCGTGTCGGCATCCATGCCGACACGTCCACCTGGCTCGGCGGGCTTCCGCCTACCCCCAGGCCGGCCAACGGCTCGTCGATCGCCGAGGCGTCGGCGGGGCCGGTGCCGCCCGCCGAGGCCGCGCCGGCCTCGGACGAGGCCCGGCTCGCGGCGATCCCCGAGAGCAGCGGGGCCCGGGCCCGCCGCCCCACCTCGTCGCAGGCGGCGTTCGGGCGGTCCCTGCGGGCGCTCGACGACCTCGGGCTGCCGGTCCTCGAGGCGATCCGCGACGACGCGGACCCGCGCGACCTCGGGGCGCTGCGGTGCGTGGCGACCGGGTCGGCGACGGCGTTCGCCGTGCCCCGCCTCGTCGTGGCCGAGCCCGCCTTCGCCCAGGCCGTCGACTGGATGCTCTGCGCGGCGCTGGCGTCGCTGGACCAGCCGGGCACGACGTCCTACTACTTCCGGCTCACCCCGCGCCCTCTCGACCAGACGCCCTTCGAGCTGGCCGGCGACCGGCTCGGCGCGGCCGTGCTGCGCCGGCAGGTCCTCACGGGTGCCTACCGGCTGGTGGACGGTACGGCGCGCCGGCCGCGGGTGCAGATCGCGGCCGTGGGACCGACCCTCCCCGAAGCGGTCGAGGCGGCGGCAGCCCTGGAGGCCGACGGCATCGGGGTCGACGTCGTCGACGTCGTGAGCCCCGACGCCGTCTTCGCCGCGTGGCAGCGGAGCCTGCTCCGGGCCGTGCGGACGGGCGCAACCCCGTCGATCGCCGGGGCGCTGCGCCAGGCCTTCCATCTCGACGTGCCCCTCGTGACGGTGCACGACCAGGGCACCGCGGGGCTGGCCTGGCTCGGCTCGGCCCTCGGGGTCCCGACCGTGACCGTCGGCGGCCCGCCCACGGGGTCCCCCTCCTCGGCGGGTCCGTCGGGCTCGTCGGGTCCGTCCGTCGAGAGCGGCACGCTCGTGAGCGCGGCCCTGGCGGCCCTGTCGCTGTGACGTCCGCGGCAGCGGCCCCGACGCCCGTCGTCCGGGATCTAGGCTGAGGTCATGTCGCTCGTCACCTGCACCGTCACCGACGGGGTGGCCCAGGTGCGCCTGGCCCGCCCCGAGAAGCTCAACGCCCTGACCCTCGACGTCCTCGAGGAGCTGGTGGCCACCGCCCACCGGCTGCGCGGCGACCGCGAGCTGCGGGCGGTGGTGCTGGCCGGGGAGGGCGACTCGTTCTGCGCCGGGCTCGACTTCGCGACGGTGCTCAAGGAGCCGGTGCGGGTGGCCGGCGCGTTCGTGCCGCGGCCGTGGCGCGGGACCAACACGTTCCAGGAGGCCTGCTGGGCCTGGCGACGGGTGCCCGTGCCGGTGATCGCGGCGGTCGAGGGCCACTGCCTGGGCGGTGGCCTGCAGATCGCGCTGGCGGCCGACTTCCGCTATGCCACGCCCGACTCCACCTGGTCGGTGCTGGAGGGCAAGTGGGGCATCATCCCCGACATGTCGGGCATCCGGTCGCTCGCCGAGCTGACGAGCATCGACACCGCGAAACGGCTGACGATGACGGCGGAGATGTTCACCGGCAAGGACGCCCACGAGCTCGGCCTGGTCACGGTCCTCGACGCCGACCCCGTGGCCGGCGCGACGGCGTTCGCCCACGAGCTCGCCCGCCGGTCGCCCGACCAGCTCGCCGCCGCCAAGCGGCTCTTCAACGACACGTGGACCGCCAGCCCGCGGCGCACCTTCGCGCGCGAGCGGTTCGAGCAGGCCTTCCTGCTGTTCGCGCGCAACACCAAGGCCGCGCAGAAGGCCGCCTTCGCCAAGGCCGCTCCCGTCTTCGGCCCCCGCCAGCGCTGAGGTCGGGAGCCTGCGGCGACCGTCTGACCCCCAACTCCTGCGGTGCTGTGGGGTGAGTGACCGGATACCGGTCACTCCCCCCACAAGCCCGCAGCAGATGGGAGAACCCCGCACCAGTGGGAGGGGCCGGGGCCCCGGGCGGGAGGCGCCGGCGCGACCTCAGGGGTAGCGGAGGCCCACGGCCTCCTCGCTGACCTCCCACAGCCGGCGCTGGACCTCCCGGTCGCGCGCGAGAGCGGACGAGCCCACGACCTGGGGCGCGCCGCGCGACTCGCGCAGACCCGACGGTCCGCAGTAGGTGCCGCCCGGCAGGTCGGCGCCGACGGCCATCAGGGTCGGCAGGGCGCCCGCCGCCGGCGTCTGCGAGACGGCCTTGACCGCGGCGTCGAGGATCGAGGCCACCGGGCCGGCGGTGCCGCCGAGCTGCCCGTTGACGACGAGGTGAGTGCCCGAGAAGCCCGGATGGGCGGCGAGCGCCCTGACCGGGAGCCCGTGCTCGGTCAGCCGCCGCTCGAGCTCGAAGGTGAACAGGAGGTTGGCGAGCTTGGACCGCGCGTAGTCCTGCCAGCGGCGGTGGCCTCGGCGCTCGGTGCGCGGGTCCTCGACGGGCGCGGACCGTGCCGTGCGGTGCATCAGCGACGAGACGGTGACGACGCGGGCGTCGCGGCCCGCCTCCCCGGCGCCGGCGAGGAGGGGCAGCAGCAGCCCGGTCAGCAGGAAGGGGCCGAGATGGTTGGTGCCGAGCTGGGACTCGAAGCCGTCGACGGTGCGCGAGTACGGCGGTGCCATCACGCCCGCGTTGTTGACGAGCACGTCGACCGCGTCCACCGAGGCGGCGGCGCGGCGCACCGAGGAGAGGTCGGCGAGGTCGACGACGACGCGGCCGAGCCGGGCGTCGGGCACCTCGGCGAGGATCGTCGCCTCCGTCTGGCGGAGCTTGGGCTCGTTGCGCCCGGCGAGCAGCACGGTGGCGCCCCGCCTCGCGAGCTCGAGCGCGGTGTGGTGTCCCAGGCCGCCCACGGTGCAGCCCGTCACCAGGATGGTGCGGCCCGTCTGGTCCGGCAGCTCGTCGATCCGCCAGGGCATCAGGGCGTCACCGCCATGGCGTCGAGGATGCGGTGGCCGAGCTCCTGGTCGCCGTCGAGCCCGACCTCTCCCGGCGCCGGTGCCCGGCGGCCCCCGGCCAGGCAGACGAACGTCTCGCGGTCGGTGCTGATCCGGACGGTCGGGTCGGCCGGCACCTCGGGGACGCGGACGCCGCGGCCCTCGGTGTTGACGCGCACCGACAGGGGTCGGCTTCCCGGCATCCGCAGCACCACGGTCGTGCCGGCGGGAGCGCCGACGCGCTTGGCGACGACCATCGGCAGCGACTCGGCGAGGTAGTCGGCGGTGTGCTTGGCGGCCGCGCTGTCGAGCCCGCCGGGCCGCCCGACGGCGCGACGGACGTCCTGCTCGTGCATCCACACGTCGAGCGGGCGGTTGCGCAGCAGCGTCCGCCAGTCCCACGGCACGCCGCCGAAGATCACCGCCGGCCTGGCCGAGGCGTCGGTCGGCGGGTCGGCGAGGAGCAGGGCGTGCCGGATCGCCGCGCTCGTCCGGATCTCGCTCACCAGCTCGTCGGGTGTGCGGTCACGACGGGCGACGACGCCCTGCTCGGTGTAGAGGCCCATCAGCCCGCGCACGTGCGGGGCGGGCTCCACCTCGACGGTCTCCTCGGGCGCTCCCGCGAGCACCGCCTCCAGGTGGGCGGTGTGGGCGGCCACCGCGTGCACGTCCCAGCCCGGGAGGTCGGTCGGCATCGACCACTGCTCGGCCGGCAGCGACTCGAGCAGGTGGGTGAGGTCCACGACCGCGTGCCACCAGACGTCGACGTACCCCAGCAGCAGGTCTCGGTCGCTCCTGCCCCCCGGCTGACTCATGGTGGTCAGCCTAGGGGTGTTGCCGTCGGTACGGCGGCCGGGTGTCCAATCCGATGCGTCGTCGGGGCGTCCCTCGGACCGCCGCTCAGGTGGTCGGCATGATCGTCGCCTCGACCATGCACCGCGACTCGCCGCTCGCCAGGGTCTGCACCGAGTCGGAGGAGACGCGGTAGGTGACGGAGTGCACGACGCCGGAGGCGTTGGTGAGCAGCAGGGAGCCGTACTGCCGCTGGATGGTGCCTCCCACCGCCGGCGTGCTGCCCAGCTGGAAGCTGGTGCTCACCGCGTGCTGGTTGAGGGTCGTCGTCGTGATCGAGCCGGTGTCGTTGGTCTGCGACTGCCGGGTGCCGTAGAGGTCGTAGGCCGTGGCCGACGCGGTGATGGTGAGCCAGGCCGTGGCCGAGATGCTGGCGCCGCTCCCCGTGACCGTGCAGGTCGCGGAGTAGGTGTAGCCGTTGACGACGGGGCGCGCCCCGGCGGTCAGGGAGCCGGTCGCGTTGGCGGCGTAGAGGATCTTGCTCGCGCCGGGACCCTGGGGCCCCGTGGCTCCGGTCTGGCCCGGGACTCCCTGGACTCCCTGGCTTCCTGTGTCCCCCTTGGGGCCGGTCTGGCCGACCCCCGCCGGCCCCTGCTCACCCGGGGCTCCGGCAGGCCCGGCCGGCCCGGCGGGACCGCGGGCTCCGAGGCTGACCTTGGACGTGCCCGAGGGGCAGGCGCCACTGGCCTTGCGCAGCACCAGCATCCCGGTGCTCGACATGCAGGCCTTGGCCGGCGGCGAGACGGCGGCCGCGACGGCCACGCCGACGCCCCCGACGACCAGCACGGCGAGGGCGATCGTGATCGCGCCTGCCCGCTGCGTGACGGGTCGTCTGCTGGTCCTGCGGTTCGGGTCGCGGGTCATCTCGGGCCTCCCCTTGTCGTGCGGGCACGCGGGCGTCCTGCGTGCCCCGAGCCATCCCCCGACGTTCACGGTAGGGGCGGTGCGGGACGCCTGTGGGCGCTTTGCCCCGATTGGCCCGCGTTGGGAGCACTTTGACGCCGGTGGGCCCGGGCACGACCCGGTCATCCTTCGGGGGGCGGCGGACGAGATCCAGGGCCGGGGCCGACGGGCCCGCGCGGCGCCGATTCTGCGGATCCGCCGCCCCTCGCCTAGAATCGTGCTCATCCAGTGGCCGTCCCGCGGGGACGGTCACTTCTCATGTAGCCCGGTGTGGTGCGCGTCCGCAGGACCAGCGCAGAGACCAGTGATCGGGTGACACGAGGAATCCCCGACCACCCGAAAGCACTCGTATGTCCGCGCCTGCCCTCGAGCAGACCCCTGCCCCCACATCCGTCTTCGCCGCTCTCGACGCCCGCCTCATCGAGGCCCTGGCCGAGGCCGGCATCACCGAGCCCACTCCCGTCCAGGCCGCCGTCATCCCCGACGCCGACGCAGGTGCCGACGTGCTGGGCCGCGCCCGCACGGGCTCCGGCAAGACCCTGGCCTTCGGCCTGCCGATCCTGTCCCGGCTGGCCGGCCGCCGCTCGCGCCCCTGCCACCCGCGTGCGGTCGTCATCGTGCCGACCCGCGAGCTGGCCACCCAGGTGGCCCGGTCGCTCACGCCCCTGGCCGGCGCGGTCGGGCTCAAGCTGACCACGGTCTACGGGGGGACGCCCTACGAGCGTCAGACCCGCCAGCTGCGCCAGCGCGCCGACATCGTCGTCGCGACCCCGGGCCGCCTCGACGACCTGCTGGAGAACGGCTACTGCTTCTTCGACGACATCGAGATGACCGTCCTCGACGAGGCCGACCACCTGTGCGACCTCGGGTTCTACCCCGCCGTCGACAAGCTCGTCGGGATGACCCCCGCGGGCAGCCAGCGACTGCTGCTGTCGGCGACCCTCGACGGTGACGTCGACATGCTCGTGCGCGCCCACCTGCGCGACCCGCGCCACCACGAGCTCGACCCCAACGCGGGCGCCGTCACCACGATGACGCACCACACGCTGGTCGTCGGCGGCTTCCGCGACAAGGTCGACGCCGCCGTGGACCTGGTCCGCGCCAACGGCCGCACCATCGTCTTCACCCGGACCCGCGACGGCGCGGTCGAGCTCGCCGAGGCGCTGTCGAGCCGCGGCGTCGAGGCCGTCGACCTGCACGGCGACCTCAGCCAGCGGGTGCGCGAGCGCAACCTGCACCGGTTCTCCTCCGGCGCGGCCCAGGCCGTCGTCGCCACCGACGTCGCCGCCCGCGGCATCCACGTCGACAACGTCGACCTGGTCGTGCACTTCGACGCCGCGGCCGACGCCAAGGCCTACCTGCACCGCTCCGGCCGTACGGCGCGCGCGGGTCGCGAGGGCTGCGTGGTCACGATCTCGACGCCCAAGTTCGTGCAGTCCGTCGTGCGGCTCCAGCAGAACGCCGGCGTCGAGGTCCTCCACCACGACATCCGCACCGCGCCCCAGCCGATGACCGCCGACGCCCTGGCCGAGTCCGGCCACCCGGGTCCGGTCAGGACCGGCGGCTCCAAGCCCCGCAAGGCCGGCGGCTTCAAGTCGGGCGGCGGCCACAAGTCCGGCGGCTACCAGGGTCGTCCGCGCACCGGCGGCAACGAGCAGCACCGTGGGCCCCGGTCCTCGGGCGCCCGCAAGCCCGGCTGGGCGCCGCGCGGCGGCAAGTCCTCCGGCGGGGGCTCGTTCAAGCAGCGCAGCAACCGCCCGGCCTGACGGCTCAGCGGAGCCTGGCCAGGACCTCGTCCAGGTCGCGCAGCGCGCCGGCCTCCTCGGGTGAGAGCCGCGCCAGCGGCGTGCCCGACAGTCGTCGGTAGACGGCGGCCATCGCCTCGAACAGCTCCGGGCTCGCGCCGGCGGCTCCCTGCGTGGCGGCGATCTGCTCCATCTCGCCGACGAACCGGGCACTCTTGCTCGTCGCCAGCGCGATGAGGTGGCCGGCCGCCCCGGCGGTGCCGGGGAACTCCTCGGCCAGGTCGTCGACGACGACGTCGAGCACGCCGAGCGCGTCGGCGGTCTGCAGTGCCTGCGCCCACAGCGCGGTGGTGCCCTTGTAGACCGACGCCGTGCACATCTTCACCGCCGACGCCTGGCCGGGCCGGTCGCCGACGACCCGCGTGCGGAGCCCCTCGGCGGGCAGGTCGGCCAGGGCTTCGGCGCGCCCACCACTGAGGTAGAGCATCGTGGCGCCGCCCGGCCCGGGTGGTGGCCCGCTGACCGAGCCGTCGACGAGCTCGAGCCCCGCCCCGGCCACCCGCTCGGCCAGCACCTCGACGGTCGCGGGCGACACGGCGTTGAGGTCCGCCACGACCGGCGAGGACGTCGTCCTGCGGCAGGCGGCCACGATCGCGGCCATCGCGTCCTCGGCGGCCGCCGGGGGACAGACGCTCACGACGACGTCGCTCGACGCGACGACCGCGTCGAGATCGTCGAGCAGGGTGAGCCCGGCGGCGAGCCCTCGGGTGCGCGCGCTCCGCCCCGCCACGGTGGCCACCGCCGTCGCGCCGCCCGACTGCCAGGCCAGCCCCAGCGCCGATCCCATGGCTCCCGGCGACACGATCCCGATGGTGGTCATGGCCCGGATTCTCCCTCGCCCCGCCTGTGAGCATGCTCACCGTCCCGCGCCGGCGCGCTCGGCCCCGGGCGGTCCTAGTTTGGGAGCGGCGCCGCGGGTGCCGCGGCCGTGCGCGGGAGGGCTGGCGATGGTCGGCAGGTGGATGGTCCGGGGGTTCGTCGCTGCGCTGCTGGGGACGATGCTCCCCGGGGGCCTGGAGGTCGCCGCGGCCGGCGCGGTCCCGGTCGCGGGGTCGCTCACGGGCTCGCCCTCGGGGATGGTCGTCCCCGGTGAGCAGGTCCGCCTCGCGGGCGTCCTGCCTCCCGCCAAGGCCCGGCCGGTCCGGCTCCAGACCAGGGTCGGGACGGCGGCGTGGCACACGGTCGCGCGGGCGACGTCCAAGCGGACCGGACGCTTCGCGTTCACGGCGTCGGTCACGGGGTCCGCGGGGAGCCGTCGTGACTACCGTGTCCTCGCGCCCGCGGCCAGGGTCGGCGGCACGCGGCTGCCGGCCCGCCGTACGCCGACCGTCTCCTACCGGCTCGTCATGCCCACCGTCGCGCTGACCGCCCAGGAGCTGGTCGTCGAGGGCGGGCACGTCGCGGCCACCGCCGCCTTCGGACCTCCCCGCCCGGGTCGGCCCGTGTCCCTGGAGGGCTGGAACGGTTCGGCCTGGGTCCACCTCGCCGCGGGCGTCGAGGACGCCGCCGGGGAGACCGCGCTCGATGCCGTCGCGTCACCGGAGGGGGTGCTGCGCCTGCGGGCGACGGCGGCTGCCTGGCACGGCGCCGAGCCGGTCGAGACGACCGAGGCCAGCGTCCACGTCCTCGCCCGGCTCGAGGTGGGGGTCTTCCACTCCTGCTTCGTGCGACCCGACGCCACCGGCTGGTGCTGGGGCTGGGACACCTTCGGTCAGCTCGGCGACGGGCACTACGTCGACCAGCCGCAGCCGGTGCAGGTGCCGGGCAGCGACTGGGCCACGCTGGCGGCTGGGGCCTGGCACACGTGCGGGCTGAAGACCGACGGCACCGCCTGGTGCTGGGGCGACAACTTCTATGGCGAGCTGGGGGACGGGACCGGAGACAGCAGCCTCACGCCGGTCCAGGTCCCCGGTGACTGGGTCGCCCTCGACGTCGACCACTACCACGGGTGCGGCATCCGCGGCGACGGCTCCCTCTGGTGCTGGGGCGACAACCGCACGGGACAGCTCGGCGACGGATCGGTCGAGCAGCGCAACGCACCCGTCCAGGTCGGGTCCGCCACCGACTGGGTGGAGGTGGACACCGCGAACGCCCACACCTGCGGTCGTCGCGCCGACGGGTCGCTGTGGTGCTGGGGCAACAACGGCTCCGGGCAGGTCGGGGACGACTCGACCTCGGAACGGGACGCGCCGGTCCGGGTCGGCACGGCCACGGACTGGGTGCAGGTCAGTGCCGCGGGTGGCGGCTTCACCTGCGGCCTCCGCGGCGCCGGTGAGCTGTGGTGCTGGGGCGCCGACAACAACGGGACCCTGGGCAACGGGAGCTTCGGCGACGACTCCCACGTGCCCGTCCGGGTTGGGTCGGCGACCGACTGGCGGCGCGTGGACGGCGGGAACTACCAGGCCTGTGGCGTCCGGGCCGGCGGCACCGCCTGGTGCTGGGGCCTGAACACCGACGGCCAGCTCGGCACCGGCTTCCCGGGCAACAGCAGCGCCCCCGTCCAGGTCCTGCACGGCGACTGGACCCCCCGGCTCTCCAGCGGCAGCGGTCACGTCTGCGCGCTCGACGTGGACAACGGCGTCTGGTGCTGGGGCGAGAACCGCTATGGCCAGGTCGGCGACGGCACGCTGGGTGTCGACCAGAGCCGCTCCACCCCCGTCCCGGTCCTCTGGCCCTGAACGGAGACGCCGCCGAGCCGTCACCTGGGGTGACGGCCCGGCGGTGGGTCGGTCGGCGGTCGGGTCAGAAGGCGGACTCGTCGAGATCCATCAGGTGCAGGTCGACGGACTCGGCGATGACGCGCTCGCTGGAGATCTTCGGCAGGTTGGTGTGCACGAAGAACTGGGCGGCCGCGATCTTGCCCTCATAGAAGGACTTGTCGGAGGAGGACACCTCGCCCGCGAGCTTCTCGAGGGCGATCTCGGCCTGCCGCATGAGCAGCCAGGCGCAGACCACGTCGCCGAGCACCATGAGCAGGCGGGTGGTGTTGAGACCGACCTTGTAGATGTTGCGCAGGTCGCCGCCCTCGGCGGTCGGGTCCGCCGACATCAGCTGGTTGATCATCGTGCCGACGATCGCGTTGGCGTCGTCGAGCGCCTGCGCGAGGAGCTCGCGCTCCACCTTGAGCCGGCCGTTGCCGGCCTCGGAGGCCACGAAGTGCTGGATCTCCGAGGCGAGGTGGCCGAGCGCCCGGCCCTGGTCCTTGACGATCTTGCGGAAGAAGAAGTCCTGGCCCTGGATGGCGGTCGTGCCCTCATAGAGGGTGTCGATCTTGGCGTCGCGGACGTACTGCTCGATGGGGTACTCCTGCAGGAAGCCGGAGCCGCCCAGCGTCTGCAGCGACTCGGTGCCGAGCAGCACCCAGGAGCGCTCCGAGCCGTAGCCCTTCACGATCGGCAGCAGCAGGTCGTTGACCGCCTCGGCGAGCTTGTCGCTCTCGCCGGCGTGCTCGGCCATCCGGACCCGGTCCTGCCAGGACGCGGTGTAGAGCACCAGCGCCCGCATGGCCTCGGCGAACGACTTCTGCGTCATGAGCGAGCGGCGCACGTCGGGGTGGTGGGTGATCGTCACCCGCGGTGCGGTCTTGTCGGCCGCCCGGGTCAGGTCGGCGCCCTGGACGCGGGACTTTGCGTAGTCGAGCGCGTTGAGGTAGCCGGTCGACAGGGTGGCGATCGCCTTGGCGCCCACCATCATCCGGGCGTTCTCGATGACCTGGAACATCTGCGCGATGCCGTCGTGGACCTCGCCGAGCAGCCAGCCCTGGGCGGGCTCCTTCTCCCCGAAGGTGAGCTCGCAGGTGTTGGACACCTTGATGCCCATCTTCTTCTCGATGTTGGTGGTGTAGACGCCGTTGCGCTCGCCGGTGAGCTCACCGGTCTCGTGGTCGAAGTGGAACTTCGGAACGATGAACAGGCTCAGGCCCTTGGTGCCCGGGCCGCCGACGCCCTCGACACCGACGGGGCGCGCGAGCACCAGGTGGATGATGTTCTCCTCCATGTCGTGCTCGCCGGAGGTGATGAACCGCTTGACGCCCTCGATGTTCCAGGAACCGTCGGCGTTGGGGGTGGCCTTGGAGCGGCCGGCGCCGACGTCGGAGCCGGCATCGGGCTCGGTGAGCACCATGGTGGCGCCCCAGCCCTTCTCGACCATGAGCTGGGCGATCCGCTTGTCGCGGTCGTTGCCGTTGGCGTGCACGATGCCGGCGAAGGCGGGACCGCAGGCATACATCCACACGGGTGCGTTGGAGCCGAGCACGAGCTCGCCGATGGCCCAGTTGAGGCTGGCGGGGGCGGGCGTGCCGCCGATCTCCTCGACGATGCCGAGGCGCCAGTACTCCGCGTCCATCCAGGCGCGGTAGCTCTTCTTGAACGACTCGGGGATCGGAGCCGTGCTGCTCTCGGGGTCGAACACCGGAGGCTTGCGGTCGGCCTCGACGTAGGACGCCGCCAGGTCCTCGCGTGCCAGGCGGTCGACCTCGGCCAGGATCTCGCGAGCCGTCTCGCCGTCGACCTCGCTGAAGGGTCCCTGACCCAGGACCTCGTCGCGGCCGAGGACCTCGAAGAGGTTGAACTCGATGTCGCGCAGGTTGCTCTTGTAGTGGCTCACTGACCCACCCTCTCGGGACTGTTCGCGGGATGTGTTTCGCCGGACCTGGGACCCAGGCCGGTCTCGACGGAATTGGCTACTCGTCAGTAACTTAATTCTCTCTCGGGCCCCGGCGTCTGGCAAGGCGAACTCGGGAACGCCGCCAGCGGGGACTGGTGTGACCTGCACCACTTCCGGCCCCGAAATGCCCCTTCCCAGCGGCGGTAAAGCAGGTTAGGCTCCCCTCAACTGAAGGGTGTCGACGAGTGGGGCGTCGGCGCCCTTCTATTCATGTCGGGGGCAGGTGCTCGGCAGGTCGGGGCCCGGCCCGGCCGGTCAGTCCAGTGAACTAGGCGACTTATCTGACAAACTGTCGGCATGCGCGTTTCCGCCAAGGCCGACTATGCCCTGCGCGCGCTCATCGAGATGGCCGGTCGCGAGGACGCCTCGCCGATCTCGGCCGAGGAGCTGGGGCGCCGGCAGGACATCCCGCACGGCTTCCTCCAGGCGATCCTCGCCGACCTGCGCCGGGCCGGCGTCGTGCTGTCCCAGCGCGGGCAGTCCGGCGGCTGGCGGATGGGGCGCGACGCCGCCGAGGTGACCGTGGCCGACGTGATCCGCGCCGTGGACGGTCCGCTCGTCTCGGTCTATGGCCTGAGGCCGGAGTCGGTCTCCTACAACGAGTCGGCGGAGATCCTGCAACACGTCTGGATCGCCGCGCGCGACTCGCTGCGCGAGGTCTTCGAGGAGGTCACCATCCGCAACCTGGCGGACGGCGTCCTGCCGGAGGATGTCAGCCGGCGCGTCGCCGACGAGGACGCCTGGCAGCCCCACTAGACGGGTCGTCCGGGCCGGCTGTCGTGGTCGCTCAGGCCTCCGATGCCTGCGGCTCGGTGTCGCCGGGTTCCTCTCCTGGCTCCGGCACGTCGACCGCGGCGGCCTCCTCGGGCGTCATCCGCAGCCAGGGGCACACCAGGTCGCGCGCCCGCAGCCGGGCCCGGCGCGGGTCGGTGAGCACCTCGTGCAGCCGCTCGCCCGGTTCCTCGGCGATCGTCTGCCCGGTGTTGACCAGGTCGACCTCGACGTCGAGGATGCCCATCCCGGTGTCGTAGGTCCGGGTCGGCCCGAGGTGCCGCAGCATCGCCAGCGACGCCGGGTTGTCGGCGGCCACCTCGGTGAGCAGGTGGGTCACCCCGGCGGGCCGCTTCTTCATCAGCACCTTGAGCAGTGCCGTCGCGACGCCGCGCCCCTGCCAGTCGTCCTTGACGGTGACGGCGATGTCGGCGGCCTCGGGCTCGTGGGGGTAGCGCACGCACCGCGCGATCCCCGTCGGCACGACGTCCTCTCCGACCTCGGCCATCAGCACGAGCGCGACGTGGTCGACGCCGTCGACCTCGTCGACGAGGTGCTTGAGCATCGCGTCGCTGAGGTGCACGACCGGGCCGAGGAAGCGGCGGCGTCTGGACTCCGGCGAGAGCGTCTCGAACTCCTGGACCAGCGCGTTGCGGTCGGTGGGCAGGAGTGGCCACACCCAGCCCTTGGTGCCGTCGCGCAGGTGGACCTTCTCAGCCATGACGCCCCACCCACTCGAGGAACGGGCGCAGGGCGCGCCAGTCCCGTCGTACGGCGTCCGCAAGCTCGGGCGTGTGGATGAGCGGCTCGAAGCCGTAGGACCGTCCGAGGGTCAGCGACTTGTGGCGCAGCAGCTCGATGCGGGCGTGGTCGGTCGAGAAGCCACGGGGTGCCGACTTGAGTGTCTCGCCGCCGACCTCCCAGCCCTGCTTGGCCAGCCGGTCGAGGAGCCGCTCGAGCTCGGGGCCGGTGCGGTCGTCGTCGACGGCCGCGCGGAACCAGCCGAGGCGCTCGGCGTCGGCGTCATAGAAGCCGCCGCCGACCATGACGCCGCGGGCCGAGAGCTGGACATACCAGCCGGTGGCGGGACCGGTCGCGACATAGGCGCCCTGGTGGGTCTTGTAGGGCGTCTTGTCCTTGGCGAACCGGACGTCGCGGTAGGGACGGAAGAGCTTGGCCTCCCCGAACTCGGGAGCGAGGTCGGCGCACAGTGCGGCCATCGGCGCGCGCACCGAGTCGGCGTACACCGCCTTGTGTGCCTCCCAGAACGACTTGGTGTTGTCGACCTCGAGGTCGTCGTAGAAGTCCAGTGCCGCAACGGGAAAACCCTCGAATCCCACGGTTCGACCCTAGGGCACGGCAGGAAGCACCACGCCCGGTGTGCCGGGATTTCAGGATGTGGCTGCTGTGACCTGCTCGTCGCCCGACGACGTGAGCGCCGTCAGGGTGAGCTCGTCGCCACCGCAGCGGGCCGGGCCGGCGATGAACGCGCCGCCGGCCTTGGGCGACTGGTAGACCACGCTCAGGGTGCCGTCGTCGGTCCACCGCAGCAGCTCGGCGGGACCGCGGTCGGTCTGCGGGTCGCGCGTGAAGTAGGCAGCGTCGCCGCACGCGACCAGCGTGCCGGACTTGCCGGGCCCGAGGTCGAAGAACCGGTCGCCGATCGAGGCGTAGAGACGGGCGGCCTCGACCTGGCTGCCCTTGGGCACGATCGACCAGACCCGGCTGGCGCCGAGCAGCACGCCGTCCCAGCCCTTGCACTCGGTGACTCCCGGGAACTCCGTGACGTCTCCGTCGGCCACCGACACGACCCGGCGGCACGAGGGCCGGCTGTCGTCGAAGGTCATCATGCTGTCCCCGCCGACCGAGATGCGGGCGTTGCTGAACCCGTTGCGCTCCGGGGCGCACCAGGCGATCTCGGACGTCTGCGCCGCGAGGTCGACCGACGCGAGGCAGTAGGCGCGGTCCGGCCCGATGGTGGCGTGCAGGGCGCGGCCGTCGCCGAGGGCCCAGGTGCCGCCGTTGGTGGTCGGCACATCGCTGTCGGAGTCGAGGGTGAACGTGTCGCCGCTGTCGAGGTCGACGACGGTCGCCGTTGCGGGGTGCTCCTCGAACGTGTCGCTCACCACGACGACCGCCCAGGCCCCGTCGATGAGGGCGTCGGTGATCAGGCCGTTCCTCCCGGCGGGGATGGACATCGCGCCGTCCGGCCCGTCCAGGGTCGCCTTGTCGGCCTCCTCGGTCACGGTCAGGGTCCAGTCGCCCGCCACGGTGGTCGTGTCGGTGACCTTGCCGGGTGCCTTCGTCCAGTCGAGCAGGTCGGTGCCGGCCTCGACCGGTGTGGGCGGCCCGGAGTCGCCGCCGGTCGAGCCGCCGGTGGTGTGCGTGGCGGAGCCGGACCCGTCCGCGGAGCGCGAGGAGCCCGACGACGGGGTCGGCTCGGCGTCGCCGTCACCGGAGGAGCAGCCCGCGAGCACGAGGGCGAGCAGGAGCGCCGCGACGCCGTACGCGCGCACCGGTCAGACCCCGATGTTGTGATACGGGTGCGCCTTGTTGGCGCGGAAGCTCTGGTAGGCCAGGTGCCACTGGACCCGCTGGATGAACGGCTCGCTCGGGTCGAAGCGCTGCTGGTTCCAGGGCTCGAAGTAGCCGACCAGGTCGGGCTTGTCGCCGCGCTTCGCATAGCCGCGGCCCACCTGGTAGTGCCCGGACGCGTCGTCGTCGAGGTAGGAGAAGTAGCGCTTGAGCAGGATCGGGTGCATCACGACCGGGGCGCGGTAGTCGTGGATGTGCCGCATGATCAGCGTGTACCACTTCTTGTAGTGGTACTTCTTGATGTCGAGGGTGATGTAGGGACCGGCGTAGTCCTTGCGGTCCCAGCCGGTGTACTTGTTGATGACCCGCGTGATCGACCCGATGTCGGTGCCGCTGCTGGTCGTGCCGAGCCGGTGGGCCCAGGTGGACTGGCGCACCCGCTTGTCGGTCCAGCCCCAGACGATCATCTGGGTCGAGGTCGGGCCGCACCACCAGGACTTGGACTGCTCGGCGACCTGGGCCTTGTTGAGCACCTTGTCGGTGCCGGGGTAGTCGTCGTAGGTCGGGAGGCTCTGCCGGGTCGTGCCGCTCGCCGTGGCGGTCGCGGTCGCGCCCTTGGTGGGGGTCGCGGTCTTCGTCGGTGAGGCGCCCTTGGTCGGGGACGCGGAGGACGACGGCTTGGCGGCCGCGTGCTGCGTGGTCGACGCCGTGCGCATCAGGGGCCGGGCCTCGGGATGCCGGGCCAGGAACCCGGCGGGGTAGGGCACTCCCTCGATCTCGTGGCGCAGCACCCAGACCTTGGCGACCGACCGCGCCGCCTCGGTCAGCTCGGCGCGCTCCTCGCGTGCGCGGGCCTGGGGGCTCAGCTTCGCGGTGGCGTCGAGCGCCGCCAGCGGGTCGAGGTCGCCGGTGCTCTCGACGGCGGTCTTCGCGGCACTGCGCGCGGCCGACGTACGCGCGGCCTTGGCGACCTCGGCCTCGGCCGTGGCCTGGCTCTCCTCGGTCCAGCCGACACCCAGGCAGTAGGTCAGCCCCTCGAAGTCCGCGCAGCGCACCTGCTGGGCGGCGAGCAGGTCGGGCCCCGCCTTGCCGCGCAGCGACGGCTGGGCCAGGCCCTGCCGCACGACCCGGTCGATCTCGGCCTGCATGGCGGGCGTGACGGCGCCCAGGGCGCTGCGACCGGGGGTCGCGGGGGTCTTCTGCCGCCCCTCGGACGGCGCGATGGTGCCGTCGGGGCCGTGCGAGCGCGGCACGAACGGGGCGGCGGCGACCAGGAGGGCGAGCGTGGCGATGGCAACCGTGCGGCGGCGGGGCATGGGGAAGACCTCAATCGCGGTGGGCGGCGGGACGAGCCGGAGTCACTCCTTCCACGATAACCCCATCCACCGCAACAGTCACAACAGTCACAGCACCGGGTGCGGGTGGGTCAGCCCTGCTTCACCGTCGACCACGGACCCAGACCCTTGGCGTTGCGGGCGCGCACGCGGCAGTCGACGAGCTTGCGCGGCATGTCCGGGAAGGTCACGGGCGCGACGCGTCGCACTCCGGTGGTCCAGACCGCGTCACCGCGGCCGCACTGCACCCGGTAGCCCGTGATCGCCTTGCCGCCGTCGGCCAGCGGTCGCTTGAAGGTGACCTTGACCGTCGTCCGCTTCGGTCGGGTGACCGAGCCCCAGCGGGGCTTGCCGGGGACCGACGCCTTGGGCTTGATCCGGAACTCCGGTGTGGAGAACGTGATGCCCTCGATCTCGAGCCGGACCGCGCCGGGAAGCCGCGTCACCGTGAACGGCACCGTGGCGGTGGTCCCGCTCTGCCGCACCTGGAACGACCCGGTGGTCAGGTTGTCCGGGTCGGGCACGGAGTACTCGTGGATGAGCATGGCGTCGGGGATGACCGTCTCGAAGTAGCCGGTGGCCGGGACGCCGGGCGCCTTGAGGTGCACGTTGGCCATCTGCACGACCATCGAGTTCGTGGCGGAGTCATAGAACCAGCTGGCGTTCTGGGCGTTGTAGCTGTTGATGTAGCCCCTGCGGTGAGCCACCTCGGAGGCCGGGGTCCACGCGGCGTCGTCGGTGACATAGCCGGTGATGAACCCGTCGTAGACCAGCCCCGCCACGGTGGTGTCGTCGCCGCAGGCGTCCGGGAAGTCGCAGGGAAGCCACCCGCTCGCGTCCCAGTTCCAGGCGATCGGGGCCGGCTTGACGCTCAGGGTGAACGTGTAGCCGTCGGTCGCGTTCCCGCCGAAGCTGAGCTGCGGGTCGCGCAGGTGGCCGTACATCTCGACCGGGTCGACGGGCCCGGTGTTGACCGTCCACTCCCACGTCACGTCCGGCTCGATGGTGCCGATGATGTCCGGCACGCCGCCCGTCACGACCCAGTGGTCGATCCCGAACCTGACGTCACCGGGCCCGATGAGGTCGATGTAGGGGTCCTCGTAGGAGCCGTCGACCGACAGGTCGGGCTCACTGGTGACCGGCACTCCGTCGCGGGTCACCGAGACCACGCAGTAGAAGCCGTCGGTGTCACCTCCCTCGCCGCACAGCGGCCACTCCTGGCCCTCACCGGGCTTGGGGTCCGCGGACGCGGGCGAGGCGGTCAGCACGGGTGTTGCCAGGGCGGCCACCGCGAGGGCAGCCGTCAGCGCACGAGAGATGGTCCTCATGCTTCGCACGCTAGGACCGCTCGCCGGCCGCCGGAATGGCCCGGTCGGCAAAGTCGGTGGTCCGTTGGTCACACTGGCGCGCGACTGCTCCACACCTGGAGCGGATGACGAGGCTCGAACTCGCGACATCGACCTTGGGAAGGTCGCGCTCTACCAACTGAGCTACATCCGCATGCCGCCCGTCCCGCAGGCGGCGGATGCGATCGTAGCAACCCCGCGGCGTGCGCGCCGAACGGGTCAGTCGATGGGCGCGAGCTCGGGCCGCTTCGGGCTGACGCTGTCGCCCGATGACCGGCCGGTGATCCGCCGGTGCACCCACGGCACCGCGTGCTCCCTGGCCCACTCGATGTTCTGCCGACGCACCTCCGCGGGGGACATGTCCCGACGCTCGGGCAGCTCCGGCTCGGAGAGCCCGTGGGCGATGCCGAGCCGCTCGAGGACGGCGATCGCGATGTGGCTGTGGCCGAAGGAGTTGAGGTGCATCCGGTCGTCGTCCCAGATCGCCCACGGCGGGGCGTCGCGCATCCGCCACATGTCGGCGATGAGGGCTCCGTGCCGGTCGGCGATCTCGCGGACCCACTCGTTGTAGATCGCCATCCGCCCCCGGACGGGCCGGAAGACCGCGGAGATGCCGGGGTCGTAGGCGGTGAACATCACCACGGTCGCGCCGGTGGCGGCCAGCCGGGCGACCGCGTCGTCGTACGTCGCCAGCAGGCCGTCGATGTCGACCCGGGGACGGAGGATGTCGTTGGCGCCGGCATAGATCGTCACGAGGTCGGGGTCGAGCGCGATGGCCGGGCCGACCTGTTCGTCGACGATCTGCTGCATCTTGCGGCCCCGGATGCCGAGGTTGGCGTAGCCGAACTCGCCGGGGGCGAGGCCCGGCTGCTTCGCCAGCACCTCGGCGACCCGGTCGGCCCAGCCGCGCAGGCCGTTGGGGCGGGCCGGGTCGGGGTCGCCGACGCCTTCGGTGAACGAGTCGCCCAGCGCGACGTACCGGTGGAAGACCATGACGGGTAGGTTACGACCCGTGCTGCTGAGCGACCGCGACATCCTCGCCGAGATCGACCGCGGTCGGGTGGGGCTCAACCCGTGGGACCCGGCGATGCTGCAGCCGTCGAGCATCGACATGCGCCTGGACCGCTTCTTCCGGGTCTTCGAGAACCACCGCTACCCCCACATCGACCCAGCCGAGGACCAGGCAGAGCTGACCCGCGAGGTCGTGGTCGAGGGGAACGACGACCCGTTCATCCTGCACCCCGGTGAGTTCGCGCTCGGCTCGACCTACGAGGTCGTCTCGCTGCCCGACGACATCGCCGCGCGGGTGGAGGGCAAGTCCTCGCTCGGCCGGCTCGGCCTGCTCACCCACGCCACCGCGGGCTTCATCGACCCCGGCTTCACCGGGCACGTGACCCTGGAGCTCGCCAACGTCGCGACCCTCCCGATCAAGCTCTGGCCGGGCATGAAGATCGGCCAGCTCTGCTTCTTCCGGCTGACGTCGGCCGCCGAGCACCCCTATGGGTCGGAGAAGTACGGCTCCCGCTACCAGGGCCAGCGCGGTCCCACGCCCTCCAGGTCGTTCCAGAACTTCCACCGCACGGAGATCTGAGGCCTCGGGACACCCGCCGAGTTGGACCAATCGGTGTGATTTCGGCCCCGGAGCCTGTCGTTTGTGACCAATCGACGACCCGGTGCCCCGGCGCTCGAGTGTGGGCGCGACCCTCCGGTACTAGGACCATCGTTCACTGTTCAACCATCCCCGCGCGCCGCCAAGGTGAGGGGCGCACCACCCCCACACCCCACACCCCAGGAGTGCCCCCATGAAGACCTCTGCCCTCGTCACTGCCGCCACGGTCGGCCTGCTCGCCCTCGCCGGCCCCGCCCCCGCCGCTCTCGCCCAGGGTGGCTCCGGCTCCGGCGGTGGAGGCACGGGGGGCGGGGGTGGAACCGGCGGTGGAGGAGGCGGAGCGACCACCTCGTTCGCGGCGATTCGGACGGTGAGCGCGGCGGCGGTCTGCGACGGCGGCTCCGGCATGACGGTGACGCTGCAGAAGGGCTTCGACAAGCGGGTCGAGGTCGTCGTGGGCTCGGCGCCGACCGTCGAGGGCGGCCGCTGGGAGTTCCTGGTCACCGACACGACCACGGCCAGTCCGCTGCTGCACTTCGCCACCTCGATCAACGGTCCCGTCAGCGTCCGCTGGACCGTGCTCGGCACGGGCGTGAAGGCCGGGACCCACGACGTGGCCTTCACCGCGACCCGACGCGACACCGGCTCGACGATCCCGGGCGACGGTCCGGCCGGAACCCTGCTGGAGACCTGCACGGCTGCCCTGACCGTGGTCGCTCGCTGACGCGGTCGGCCGGGGCCGGCATGCCGACGCCCCGCCGGGCGACGGTCCGGGGAGAGCTCGTCGTGCCCGACGGGGCGTCGGATCCTGAGGCCTGGGACGAGGGCTAGTCGTCCAGGCGGTCGGCCATGCGCCGGATGGCGCCGGCCAGCTGGGAACGGCGGCGGCGGCGCGAGCCGTGGCTGCCGGTCAGGGTGTGCGTGGGTGCGGTCCGCTCGGTGATGCGGTGGCGCGCGATCCGCTCGATCTCGGTGGGTGCGTCGTACATGGTGGGTCCTCTCGGTTGCTGGGCGCTCAGCGCTGGCGGAGGTCGATGTCGCCGCTGACGGTCTTGGCGCGGATCTCCAGGCGGTCCGCGTCGTCGTCGGCCGGCTGGCCCGCCCCGATCAGGTCGGAGCGGATCTCGCCGGTCACGGTGTAGATGTCGGTCCAGACGGGGAGGCCTTCCGGCACGCCGACCCGGAAGTCGCCGGAGGCCCCCTTCGCCGTGAGGCGACCGCGGTGCGCGGTGCCGATCTGCAGGTCTCCCGAGCCGGTGCTGAAGGAGATGTCGTCGTGGCCGTCGGCCAGGGTCAGGTCGCCCGACCCGGACTTGACCGCGAGCGGTCCCTGGGCCGAGCCGACCTCGGTGTCCCCGGACCCGGTGCTGACGGCTGTGGCCTCGTCGGCGTGGTCGATCCGGATGTCGCCCGAGCCCGTCTTGACGCGCAGCTGCGCGCCTGCCGTGCCGACCCGGACGTCCCCCGACCCCGACTCGAGCTCGGCCGGCCCGCCGAGCAGCTCGGCCCCGATGTCTCCCGACCCCGTCTTGACCCGGGCTGCCCCGACCGGGCCCTCGAGGTCGACGTCGGCGGAGCCGGTCTTGGCCATCACCTGCGAGTCGACGGGCATCCAGACCTCGACCTCGAGCGAGGGCTCGCGGCCGAGGAAGCCCGTGCGGGTGTGCGGGGCGATGATGCTGACCTGGTCGCCCTCGCGGGTGACCCGGACCTCGTCGGCCCCGTCGCCGGTGACGTCCACGCGGGTGGTCGCGGTCTCCTCGGCTCGCACCGAGAGCGAGCCCTTGCCGAGCTCGGCGTACAGCTTGATCGGCCCGGCGGTCGGGAACTCGTAGTCGCTCATGTCTGCTCCAGGGTGTGGTGAGCCACGGGTCCAGGCTGCGTGCCCGACCCGGGTGGGTGGTTGTCCGTGCTTGCTCAGGCGGCGTCGTCGGCGGCCGGGTCAGACCCAGCCGGTCATCCGCTTGTTGCCTTTCTGCTTCCCGAAGGGGCCGAAGCCCTCGAGGAAGGGGATGCTCGAGAGGTCGATGTCGACGTTGATCGCGCTGTCGGAGGTGGCGGCGCGGACGACGTTGACCAGCCAGGTGTTGAGGCTCTGGCCGGCCCGGGCCGCCTTGTCCTCGGCCTTGCTCTTGACCGACTCGGGGATGCGCAGGGTCACCCGCGACAGCCCGCCCTCGTCCAGCTCCTCCGGCGTCGGTGGCGTGGGTGCGGCCGGGGGAGCCGGCGGCAGGGGTGCGGCACCCTGGACGACGAAGTCCAGCTCACGGCCGTTGAGGCGTACGTCGACGCTGCCGGCGGGCATCTCCGAGGTGATCTCGGCCGCCGCGTGGGAGATGGCCTCCATGAGGGCCAGGCGGGCCGAGGGGTCGAGCGCGAGGGCGAGCCGCTCGGCGGCCTGCCGGATCTCGTCGCCTCCCGCCTCGGAGGCGGCGACCAGGTCCCGCCGGAGGGAGTCGATGTAGGGCGTGATGTCCATGTGCACCAGCATGACATCACTGTGACGTCACGTCAAGACCCTCATGATGTCACCTCTCGCGCCGCGTGCCGTCAGCGCGGCGTCAGGGATGCCGGACCGGGAAGCCGGGTACGGCACCGACGGCCGTGCGCCAGCGTCTGGACCGGCCTCGCAGAAAGGACATCGGGCATGCACGCACCCGTGGTGTTGGCCTCGGACACGCTCATCGACGCCTCGGCCGTCGACTACCTGATCCTCATCCTCTACTTCGCGGTCGTGCTCACGATCGGCTTCACGGCCCGGGCCCGAGTCTCGGAGTCGCTGGACTTCTTCCTGTCCGGGCGCTCCCTCCCCGCGTGGGTGACCGGACTCGCCTTCATCTCGGCCAACCTGGGCGCCGTCGAGATCATGGGCATGTCGGCCAACGGCGCCCAGATCGGGCTGCCGACGGTCCACTACTTCTGGGTCGGGGCGATCCCCGCGATGCTGTTCCTCGGCGTCGTGATGATGCCCTTCTACTACGGCTCCAAGGTCCGGTCCGTGCCGGAGTTCATGCTCCGTCGCTTCGGTCCCGGGGCGCACCTGGTCAACTCGGTGTCGTTCGCCCTGGCGCAGCTGCTGATCGCCGGGGTCAACCTCTATCTGCTCGGGTCGATCGTGCACGCCCTGCTCGGCTGGCCGCTGTGGGTCGCGCTCATCGTCGCGGCGGTCATCGTGCTGTCCTACATCACCCTCGGCGGCCTGTCGGCCGCGATCTACAACGAGGTGCTCCAGTTCTTCGTGATCGTCGCGTCGCTGCTGCCCCTCACGATCCTCGGGCTGCACCGTCTCGGTGGCTGGAGCGGCCTCGAGGAGAAGATCACCGCGGCGGCCGCCCAGGGCGACGGCCCGCCGGCCGGTCAGCAGCTCAACTCCTGGGCCGGACAGGCGCTGTCGGGCTTCGACTCGTCGTTCTGGTCGGTGATCGGCATCGTCTTCGGCCTCGGCTTCGTGCTGTCCTTCGGCTACTGGACGACCAACTTCGTCGAGGTCCAACGGGCGATGGCGTCGGACTCCATCAGCTCCGCCCGGAAGACCCCGGTCATCGGCGCCTTCCCCAAGATGTTCGTCCCGTTCCTCACGATCGTGCCCGGCATGATCGCCGCCGTCCTCGTCAGCGAGATCGCGGACCTCAAGGCGGGCGGCCATCCCGCGGGCGGCTCGTCCGGCACGGGGGTGACCTACAACGACTCGCTGCTGCTGCTCATGCGCGACCTGCTGCCCAACGGCCTGCTGGGGCTGGCGATCACCGGTCTCCTGGCCGCCTTCATGGCAGGCATGGCGGCCAACATCTCCGCGTTCAACACGGTGTTCAGCTATGACCTGTGGGGCGACTACGTCGTCAAGGACCGCGAGGACGACTACTACCTCAAGGTCGGTCGGCTGGCGACCCTGGCCGCCACGGTCATCGCGATCGCCACGGCCCTCATCGCCGGGCAGTTCTCCAACATCATGGACTACCTCCAGACGCTGTTCGGCTTCTTCAACGCCCCACTGTTCGCGACCTTCATCCTGGGGATGTTCTGGAAGCGGATGACGCCGACCGCCGGCTGGGTCGGCCTGGTGGCCGGCACGCTGTCGGCCGTGGCCGTCTGGGCCGGCAACGAGTGGGGCCCGCTGGACCTGCCCGGCCAGGGGGCCGCGTTCCTGGCCGCGTCGACGGCCTTCGTGGTCGACATCGTGCTGAGCGTGGTGGTCTCGATGGTGACGAAGCCCAAGCCGGCCGAGCAGCTGGTGGGACTCGTCTACTCCGAGACCCCGAGGGAGCAGCGCACCGACCCGAACGAGGCGGGCTACCCCTGGTACCGCCGTACCGTCCCGCTCGCCAGCGTCGCGCTGGTGATGGTCATCGCCCTCAACGCGATCTTCTGACGGGAGCAGGCACATGACGCAGACAGGCACCGCGAAGCAACGCAGCCACGTGGCGGGCTTCCTCGACATCCGCAACATCATCGGCGGCTTGCTGCTGGCGTACGGCGTGATCCTCACGCTGATGGGCCTCTTCGCCGACACCGAGGAGACCAAGACCGGCGGGGTCAACGCCAACCTCTGGGCCGGCCTCGCCCTGCTCGTCGTCGGCGGCGTGCTCACCTCGTGGGCCCTGATCCGCCCCGTCCGGGTCCCCGACGACTTCGACCCCGGCGAGAGCGACCCCGGCGAGAGCGAGAGGCGGCCCCGCGGGCACTGACCGCCCCCGGCGCGCCGACCCGCTGGACCAGGGGGTGGTCCCCTCCTTCAGGGGGATAGTCCGCTACGTAAAGCACCTCGATCGGCCCGATCGAGGTGCTTTACGTAGCGGACTATCCCGGCAACACCCCTCAGAGGCCACAGAAGCCTCAGAAGCCACAGAAGCCCGCGAGTGCCGTCAGGCCTGGGCGGCGCGGGCGACGGCGGCGACGATGCCGTCATAGCCGGTGCACCGGCACAGGTTGCCGGAGAGGCCGATGCGGATCTGGTCCTCGGTGGGGGAGGGGTTGTCGCGCAGCAGGGCGGTGGCGGAGATGAGCATGCCGGGGGTGCAGAAGCCGCACTGCACCCCGCCGGCCTCGAGGAAGGTGCGCTGCAGCGTCGAGAGGTGCTCGCCGTCGGAGAGCCCCTCGACGGTGGTGATCTCGGCGCCGTCGGCCTGGACCGCGAGGTAGGAGCAGGAGTTCACCGGGCGGCCGTCGATGAGCATCATGCAGGCGCCGCACTCGGAGTCGTCGCAGCCCTCCTTGGAGCCGGTGAGGCCGACCTGGTCGCGCACGGTGTGCAGCAGGCTGGCGTGCTCGTCGACGCTGAGCGGCACCTGCTCGCCGTTGACGGTCAGGGTGATGTCGGTGCTCATCGTTGCTCGCTCCAGTCGCTCGCGGGGATCGTGACGGTGCCACCGGTGGCCCGGGTGACGGCCGCGCGGACGGCGCGGCGGGAGATGACGGCCGCCATGGCGGTGCGGTAGGCCGCCGACGCGCGTACGTCGGAGATCGGCGTCGCCGCCTCCGCCGCCGCGAGGCCAGCAGCCTCGGCGGCGGCCGCGTCGTCCGCCGCGTGTCCCTCGAGGGCCGCCTCGGCCGCGGGCACCCGCCGGATGACGGGTGTCAGCGCGGTGATGGCGACCCGCGCGGTGGCGATGGTGCCGTCCCCGGCGAGCTCGACGTAGGCGGCGGCGCCGACGACCGCGATCTCCATCTGGCGGCGGTACTGCAGGCGCACGTAGGCGCTGCCGGATCCCGCCGGGGGAGCCGGCAGCTCGACCGCCTCCATCAGCTCGTCGGGCGATGCCGACGTGCGACCGGGCCCGGTCCACAGGTCCTCGAGGGCGACCCGACGCGTGCCCGAGGGGCCGGTGAGTACGACGCCGGCGCCGTGGCACAGGAGCGGAGCGCCGGTGTCCATCGCCGGCGAGGCGTTCATGACGTTGCCGCCGATGGTGCCGTTGGCCCGCGTCGCGTGGGAGCCCACGATCGACGAGGCGTCGAGCAGCCCGGGCGCCGCGAGGGTGAGCACCGACGAGCCCAGGATCGACGCGTGGCTGACGAGCGACCCGATGCGGATGACCCCGTCCGCCTCGGTGATGTCGGAAAGGCCGGGGATCCGGTGGATGCCGACCAGCGACGCGGGCAGGGGCGCCTTGCCGTGGCGGGCGCCGACCACGAGGTCGGTGCCTCCGGCGATGGGCCGGGCACCCGCGGCCAGTGCGGCGACGGCGGACGCGACGTCGCGCGCCTCGGTGTAGCTGCTCACGAACGACCCTCCTCGAGGTCGAGACCCTGGGCGGTCGCCCAGACCCGCTCCGCCGTCATCGGCAGGGCGGTGACGTGGCGTCCGATGACCTTGGCGATCGCGTTGCCGACCGCCCCCGACGTGGGGACGCTCGGCGGCTCGCCGACGCCCTTGGACCCCTTGGGGCCGGCGTCGGGCGTGTCGATCTCGATCCAGCGGACGTCGATGCGCGGCCCGTCGCTGGCGGTCTGCAGCTTGTAGTCCAGCAGGCCCGGGTTGCGCTGGCGGCCCTCGTCGTCGAACCAGGTGGCCTCCGAGAGCGCCTGGCCGATGCCCATCATCACGCCGCCGTAGACCTGCCCGTCGGCACCCATCTTGTTGACGATGACGCCCGAGTCGTGGGCCGCGGCGAACTGGAGCACACGGACGACACCCGTCTCGCGGTCGACCTTGACCCGGGCCGCGTGGGTGATCAGCTGCGGCGCCAGGAACGAGTCGATCCCGAGCCGACCCGCGCAGGCGGAGGGGATGTTGGTGGGTGGGGTCTCGGGAAGGACCCCCGACCCCTTGCCCAGCAGGGGCGTGCCCGACCCGGCCAGCTCGGCGATGGAGACCGACGTCGTCGGCGCGCCGACGACGCGGACGTGGCCGTCACCGAGCTCGAGGTCGGCCACGGCCACCTCGAGCTTCTCCGAGGCGAGCTCGAGCAGCTGGTCACGGACCTCCTGGGCCGCGGCGATCACGGCACGGCCGTTGTTGAAGGTGGTCTGCGACCCCGACGCGCCCATGTCCCACGGACCGGCGTCGGTGTCCTGGTAGAGGATCGAGAAGTCCTCCGGCCTCATGCCGAGCTGCTCGGCAGCAAGGATCGGCAGCGCCATGACCGCGCCCGTCCCGCACTCCTGGGCGCCGGTGACGATCGTGCCGGTGCCGTCGCCGTTCAGCTTGACGTAGGCACCCGACGGCGAGGCGATGCTGGGCCACCAGCCGCAGGCGATGCCGATCGCCTCGTCCTCGGGCAGCTCCTCGCCGTAGCCGATCATCTCGAGGGCCGCCTCGAGCGTCTCGCGCATCCCGATCCGGTCGAACACCTGGCCGGTGGGCCCCTCGGAGCCGGCCTGGATGAGGGTACGGCGCCGCAGCTCGGCCGGGTCCATCCCGATGGCCGCCGCGACCTCGTCCATGTGCTGCTCCACGGCCCAGCAGGCCTGGGGTGCCGTGGGTGCACGGATGGAGGAGGACGGCTGGTTGGTCGAGTAGGTCAGCATCGCCTCGACGGCGACGTTGTCGAGCTCGTAGGGGCCACAGGCGTGCATCGCGGCCATCTGGGCGAAGAAGCCGCCCTCGCCGGTGTAGGCCCCCTTGTCGAGGTGCATCGTCGCGCGGCGAGCGACGATGCGGCCCTCCCGTGTCACCCCGGTCTCGAGCTCGATGACCTGGCCCTCGCGACGGTGGTCGGGGGCGAGGAACTCCTCGCGCCGGCTGAAGACGAGCTTGACCGGGCGCCGGGCCGCGCGCGCCAGCGCCGCCACGTGACCCTCGAAGTGGAAGTCGCACTTGGAGCCGAAGCCGCCCCCGAGGAGCGGCACGATCACGCGGACATGGGACTGGGGGATGCCGAGCGTGTGCGCCACGCCGTCGCGCGCCGCGAACGGGACCTGCGTCGACGTCCACACCGTGACGCGGTCTCCGCTCCACTGGGCCAGGATCGCGCGCGGCTCGATCGGCGCGCCCTGCGAGGCGTCGGCGACGTAGCGGCCCTTGACGACCACGTCCGCGGTCGCCATGGCGGCGTCGGCGTCGCCCTTCAGGAGGGTCGACCGGCCCACGACGTTGCCGTCGCGGCCCATGTCCTCGTCGCCGGAGTAGCTCGTCCACTCCGGGTGCACGAGCGCCGCGTCGGGGGCGGCGTTGGCGACGAAGTCGGGCGCGGCCGGCAGGACGTCGTACTCCACCTCGATGGCGGCCGCCGCGGCCCGGGCGATCGCCTGCGTGCGCGCCGCGACGCCGGCGACGACGTCGCCCTCCCAGCGCACGGTGTCCTTGGCGAACATCAGACGGTCCTGCACCATGCCGCCGTAGAGGTTCTCGGGCACGTCCTCGTGGGTCACCACGGCATAGACCCCGGGCATCGCGCGCGCCGCCGACACGTCGAGCCGGGTGATCCGGGCGTGCGGGTGGTCGGCGTAGCGGAACGCCGCGTGCGCCTGTCCGGTCAGGTTGAAGTCCGCCGTGTAGCGCCCGAGACCCGTGACCTTCTCCTTGCCGTCGGGGCGGATGAAGGGCGCGTCCGTGATCGTCATGCCACACCTCGTCGTCGTGGGTCAGCGGTGGTACGTCGGCCGATCCGGCCGGTCAGCCGATCGTAGAGGCACCGGCCAGCCCGCTGACAAGAGCGGCGGTCCAGCGGCGGACGATGCCGCCGCCGGACCGCGTGCGTGCCGGGGCCGGTGCTGGGTGCCTCAGATGTCGAACAGCGACGTCGCGCCGTGGATGTCGGCGTCGGTCCGGGGATGGTGGGCCTCGCCGGGCGCTGCCGGAGCCGCTGGCTCCTCGGCGACCGGCTCCTCCACGGGGGGCTCCTCGGCGACCGGCTCGTCTGTGGCTGGCTCCTCGGCGACCGGCTCGGCCGGGGCGTCGTCGACGTCGAGGATGGTCTCGACGTCCGCCGCCTCGCTCGCCGGGGGTGTCTCCGCGGGCGTCTCGGCCGGGGCCGGGATGTCGAAGAGGGACCCGGACGGGATCGGGGCCGGCGGGGTCGGTGCCGGGGGTGCCGGGTCGGGTGTGGGCTCTGCCTTCGCCTCGGGCGCTGCCGGCGTCTCGGCCGGGGCCGGGATGTCGAAGAGGGATCCGGTCGCGATCGGGGCCGGCGGGGTCGGTGCCGGGGGTGCCGGGTCGGGTGTGGGCTCGGCCTTCGCCTCGGGCGCTGCCGGCTTCTCGGCCGGAGCCGGGATGTCGAACAGCGACCCGTCCGACGCCGGGGCGGCGGGCGCCGCCGGGGCGGGAGGCTCGGGCTCGGCCTTCGCCTCGGGCGCTGCCGGTGCCTCCGCGGGTGCGGGGGCGTCGAACAGCGAGCCGCCGGCTGCCGGGGCGGGAGCCGGTGGGGCCACCGGTGCCTCCGCGGGTGCGGGGGCGTCGAACAGCGAGCCGCCCGTGGGGGCCGCACCGGCCGGTGCGGCCGGCTCCTCGACCGGGGGAGCGGGCTGCTCGGCGGCCTTGGCCTCGGCGGGGGCGGGGGTCTCCTGGAGCGCGGTCGCCGGGGCGGCGGGGCCGGGGGCGGGGGTGGCGGCGGCGACCGCGACCGCGGGCTCGCCCTTGACCGAGGCGAGCAGCATCTGGGCGACGTCGAGGACCTCGACCTCGTCGCGGGCGGTGCCGTTGGCCTTGGCGGTGGTCAGGCCGTCGGAGAGCATGACACGGCAGAACGGGCAGCCGACGGCGATCTGGTCGGCGCCGGTGGCGACGGCCTCGTCGGTGCGGTTCTCGTTGATCCGCGTGCCGATCTTCTCCTCCATCCACATCCGGGCGCCGCCCGCGCCGCAGCAGAAGGAGCGCTCGGAGTTGCGCGGCATCTCGCGGTACTCCGCGCCCGGCAGCACCGACAGCAGCTCGCGCGGCGGGGCGTAGACCTGGTTGTGGCGACCCAGGTAGCACGGGTCGTGGTAGGTGATCGACCGCTTGGCCGCCCCGGCGCCGGAGGCGATCGGGGTGAGCTTGCCCTCGCGGACCAGCCGGTTGAGCAGCTGGGTGTGGTGGACGACCTCGAGCTCGATGCCGAACTCGCGGTACTCGTTCTTGAGGGTGTTGAAGCAGTGGGCGCAGGTCGTGACGGCCTTCTTGACCTTGAACTCCTTGAACGTCTCGACGTTCTGCTGCGCCAGCCCCTGGAAGACGAACTCGTTGCCGGCTCGCCGGGCGGAGTCACCCGTGCACGTCTCGCCGGTGCCGAGCACGCCGAAGGAGATGCCGGCGATGTTGAGCAGCTCGGCGACGGCCTGGGTGGTCTTCTTGGCGCGGTCCTCGTAGGCGCCCGCGCAGCCGACCCAGAACAGCCAGTCCACGGACTCGAGGGACTCGAGGTCCTCGCCGACGACCGGGATGTCGAAGTCCAGGCCCTTGGCCCAGTCCATGCGGCCGGAGGGAGCCATGTTCCACGGGTTGCCGCGGTTCTCCATCCCCTTGAACAGGCCGTTGAGCTCGGCGGGGAAGCTCGACTCCACCAGGACCTGGTAGCGCCGCATGTCGACGACGTGGTCGACGTGCTCGATGTCCACCGGGCACTGCTGCACGCAGGCGCCGCAGGTCACGCAGGACCAGAGGACCTCGTCGTCGATGACCGCGCCACCGGTGGGCATGAACGGCTCGCCCTCGGTCGCCCCGACCAGTGGGCGCTCGGCCTCGGCCACGGTCGCGGCGGGCAGCGACTCGCGCTGGTCCTCATCGGTGAGGATCCAGGGGCCCTTGGCGTAGGCGTGGTTGCGGAGGTTCATGATGAGCAGCTTGGGCGACAGCGGCTTCTCGGTGTTCCACGCCGGGCACTGCGACTGGCAACGGCCGCACTCGGTGCAGGTGGCGAAGTCGAGGATGCCCTTCCAGGTGAAGTCCTCGATCTTGCCGACGCCGAACGTGGTGTCCTCGTCGATCTCGTCGATGTCGTCGAGGGTGATCGTCTTGCCACCCGCGGTGAGGGGCTTGGTGGCGCCCAGGGCGATGGGCTGCCGCTTGAAGAGCACGTTGACGGGCGCGGCCATGATGTGCAGGTGCTTGGAGTGCACGACCTCGATGAGGAAGACCAGCATGACGCCGATGTGCAGCAGCAGGCCGACGCCCTCGAGCACCTCCAGCGTCCCTTCGCTGAGCCCGCTCAGCATGCTGCCGACCGCGTTGGAGACGAACGCGCCCGAGTTGCGGAAGTTGGCGTGACCGTCGTGCTCCACCTGCGAGGCGGCGCCGCGGAACAGGAACATCGTCCAGACGACGTTGAAGATGAAGAACAGCACGAGGTAGGCGCCGAACTCGTGCGAGCCCTTGAAGCGGGACTTGCGGCCGAGCTTGGCCGGAGCGTTCTTCACCCGGATGCTGGCGAACACCACGATGGCGACGAGGACCGCCAGGGCGATCAGGTCCTGGAGGAAGCCGAGGATCCACCAGTGGCCGATGACCGGGATCGCGAAGTCGTCGGGGCCGAGCATGACGCCGTAGGCCTCGACATAGACGGTGCCCAGGATCATGAACGCCCAGAACGTGAAGAAGTGGGCGGTGCCGGGCACGGTCCACTTGAGCAGCCGTCGCTGCCCGAGGACCTCGACGACCTCGGTCTTGATCGCCTGGCCGAGCCGGCTCGTCACGCCCTGGATGCGCTCGGGAGCGGGCTGCCCGCTGCGGATCAGCCGGAACAGGAACCACAGTCGCCTCGCGACGATCGGCAGCGCGATCGCGTTGATGAGCAGACCCAGGATCAGCACAGTCATCTAGTCACTCCGATGTTGCGGGGCGCGGGTGAGGGCGCCGGGAGGCCCGACGGGCCTGACGATACGGGGGTTCGGACCGCACCTCATCACCTGGTCGGGGTGAGGAATGTCCTACCGGTCGGTAACACCCGGTGGCGACGCCCGACTACGGGGCGCGCCGCCCCGAAATAGATCGAAGGGGTACGGCGCTCCGGCGATGCGCCGTACCCCTTCGAGGGCGTGCCGGTGGGGGTGGCACTGCCCTTGATGGGTCCGGGTTGTGATGTCGCTCCCGAGATGAGCGACCACCCTGCCCACTGCTGTCAGGACCCGAGTTCCTGGTGATTCGAGTGTTGCCCGTCGGACGCCGACGAGCAACCGAATCACTGCCTCACATTTGTGGTCTGCAAGAAAATGACCCAACCCCCGGGGTTGCCTGCTCGCGGCCCGCAAGCGGACTCTCAGCGGCCGCCCAGCCGCTGGCTCAGCGCGGTGGCGCCGCGCCGGACGGCACCCGCCAGTCCGTCCGGGTCGGGCACCTCCTCGGCCGGGAACGTCACCGCCAGGCCGGCGACGGGATGGCCGTTGTGGTCGAGGACGGCGGCCGCGACGCTCGCGAACCCGGGCGTGACCTCGCCGTCCTCGACGGCATAGCCGCGTTGCCGGGTCTCGACGAGCAGGGACCGCAGCGTCGACAGCGAGGTCGGGCCGAGACCGTGGCGGTCCACGAAGGCGCCACGGTCCGGGAACAGCGCCCGGACCTGCGCGGCCGGGAGCGCCGCGAGGATCGCGCGCCCGCTCGCGGTCAGGTGGGCGGGGAGCCGGACCCCGACGTCGGTCACCAGGGGCGGCCGCCCGGCGGGCCGCTCCTCGACGACATAGAGGACGTCGCGGCCGTGCAGCACGGCGAGATGCGCCGTGTGCCCCGTGCTGTCGGCGAGCGCCGCCAGCGGCCGCCGAGCGATGCGCTGGAGCGGGCCCTGGCGGGAGAACCCGCTGCCCACCTCGAACGCCGCCACGCCGAGGCCATAGCGGTGGTCGTCCGGGAGGTGCACCACGAAGCCCTCGTCGATCATCGTGTTGAGCAGGTGGTAGGCCGTGGACCTCGGCAGCTGGCAGGCGCGCATCACCCGGTCCAGCGGGACCGGGTCGGGCTGGCTCGCCAGGAACCGCAGCACTCGCAGGGCGCGCGTCGCGGCGGGGACCTGGCTCACCCGGGCATCGTAGGGTCCCGCCGACCTGACTGGACCGGAGCGGCCACGGGCGGGCCAGTTGCGCCGTTCTCCTGCGGCGCCGGTGACGGCTCCCTAGCGTGAGTGGTGATCCACCAGTCTCTCGGCCTGACCCCCTGGGGGTGTCCCATGCGCGTCCTGTCCGCCCTGGTCGCCGGCGGCCTCGCCGCTGCCGTCCTCGTGCCCTCCGCCGCCCAGGCGAAGCCGGCCACCTGGACCGAGACGAGCCGAGCCGGCTACTTCTCCGTGACGAGCGTGATGCAGGGCGAGCTCGCGGACCACGCCGGCAACTGGCACACCGTCGTGGTCGTCGTGAACGGCGTCGACGGAGTGTCGGGCACGGTCGCCGACTGGACCTGCGCCGAGGGTGTCGAGCCCAACTACGCCGACGTCGACGTCGAGTGGACCTGCACGCCGGAGTCGCTGCGCACGTTCGTGGACGCGGTCGACGAGGAGGGTGCGTCCCTGGTCCGGGTCAAGGTCAACCGGCCGACCCGCAACATCGTGGTGCACGGCCGGGTCGACGTGACCGACGGCTCCGACACGCACAGCATCGGCTGGCTCCACGTCCGCGGCCACGCGACCGGCCACTCGACGCTCACCGTCGTCGACTCCGAGGACGGGTTGGTCCGCACCGCCACCCAGGTGCGCGGCACGACCAAGGCCACGGGCAAGGCGCTCGGCCTCGTCCTCCACCGCAAGGGCTCCGAGGTCTCGACCTCCGACCTGGCGTCGGTGACGACCTATGCGCGGGACGCCGACAAGGACCCCATCTTCTGACCGGTGACAACCGGATCGGGAGGACGCGCATCCTAGGTCGGTGACGACGTCGCGCGTTGCCCTGACGACGGTCGTGCTCGTCCTGCTCGCGGGCTGCGACGCCCAGTCGCCGGGCCCGACGTCGGCCGCGTCGTCGAGCGCGTCCCCGGGCTCGTCCTCGGACGCCGCTGCGAGCGGCACGCCGTCGGCCACCGGGCGTGCGTCGCCGGATCGGCCCAGCCGGGCGCGCATGCCCGCCGTGCCGTTCCGGCAGATGTACGTGCGCGGCACGGACGCCGTCCTGCGCTCCTCCGCCGGCACCACGGTGGTCGGCCCCGGCGTGCAGGCCTATGTGCCGACCCGCAGCGGCGTGGTGTTCGCGCGCGACGGCAACGTCTTCGCGCTCGCCGACGGGGGCAGCCCGATGGAGATCGGACCGGTGGGCGCACACGGGGTGCTGCTCCAGGTGGACCCCACGCTTCGCTATGTGCTGTGGTCGCTGGAGGCCACGGACGGGTTCGTGGCCCGCACGCTCGTGTGGGACGTCGTGGACGGGCGGTTCGTGCTCGACGAGCCCCTGGACTGGTCGCCACGACCGATCGGTCCGGACTGGGTCCGGGACTTCGGTGACGCCCGGATCCGGCTGGTGCACACCGCGCCCGAGGGCATCTGGACGTTCGGGACGGCGTGGGGCTCCGACGTGGTGCTGCCGTCCGGTCGGGCCCTCGACGCGGACGGCGGCCCCGGCCGGCGCGCGTCCGACGGCGTCGGCGGTTGGTCGCCAGGCCTGAGGTGGCGGGCGGCACCGGCGGAGCGTGGCCGCCCGTGGCGGGTCGTCGACGCCGCCACCGGGCGCGACGTCACGCCGTCGAACCTGGTCGTCCCCGGCCCGCGTGCCCCGCAGTGGTGGCGCTGGCTGGGCAACGACACGTTCGGCGTGCTGTCGTCGTCGGGCAGCTGGCGTCACACGACGGTGACCGCTTCGGAGTGCCGGGTGGGCGGCCGGTGCCGGGTGGCCCTCCGCTATGTCCTCACCGCTCGGGACGGCGGTCTCGGCTCGTCCTCGGAGACCGGCTGACCCCACGACCGCGTGGGGTCCGGGTCAGCGCGTGCCCAGCTCGCGGAGCCGGTCGAGCGTCTCGGCCATCACGGCGGGGAGCGGGCCCCGGCGTCGTCGCTGGTCACCCGTGAGCTGCTGGGCTGGACGCCGAGCCACCCGACGCTGCTCGAGGACCTGCGGTCGGGCGCCTACACGTCCTAGGCGGCTCGCTGCCGCACCACCGCTGCGGCCGGCGTCAGTAGATCTGCGGGATGAACGTCTGCTCGTGCATGGGTGGGCGGACGTAGGGCAGCTCCTTCATCACCGGCAGCTCGATGACGTCGGGCGCGACGTCCTCGTAGTCGAACTGGCTCAGCAGGTGGGAGATGCAGTTGAGCCGGGCGGCCTTCTTGTCATCGGAGGGGACGACGTACCAGGGCGCCTGCTTGATGTCGGTGTACTGGAACGTCGTGTCCTTGGCCATGGAGTACTTCACATAGAGCTCGTGCTCGGCGAGGTCCATGTCGGAGAGCTTCCAGCGCTTGAGCGGCTCGGCGTTGCGGGCCTCGAAGCGGCGGCGCTGCTCCTCATAGGACACCGAGAACCAGTACTTGATGACCTTGATGCCGCTGCGCACGAGCATCCGCTCGAACTCGGGGCAGGAGCGCAGGAACTCCTGGTGCTCCTCGGGTGAGCAGAAGTCCATCACCCACTCGACGTTGGAGCGGTTGTACCAGGACCGGTCGAACAGCACCATCTCGCCGGCGGCGGGCAGGTGCTCGACGTAGCGCTGGAAGTACCACTGGGTCCGCTCGCGCTCGGTCGGCTTGGGGATGGCGACGACGCGGACGGTGCGGGGGCTGGTGCGCTCGGTGATCCGCTTGATCACGCCGCCCTTGCCGGCCGAGCCGCGACCCTCGAAGATCACCGCGACCTTGAGGCCCTGGCTCTGCACCCAGTACTGCAGCAGCACCAGCTGCTCCTGCAGCTTCTCGATCTCGGCGTTGTAGAACGTCGACTTGAGGGTGCCGTCCTGCTTGTACTTGAGCGGGTCGAGCCCGTTGTCGGCCACTTGACCTCCTTGGCGGAACGTCGTCGGCGCCTTCCGGTGGGGCGACCTTCTTGGACATCGCGGACCTCATGCTCCTGGTGCTGCTCACATTCCACCCTGTCGCGCACCGCGGGCGCAGCCACCGGGTCAGTCCGTGGCCCACCCGTCGGCACCGAGCCCGGGACAACAGGGTCACGGCGGCGGACGCGGCCGCGCTCATTCCGCCTGGGACGGCCGCGCTCGTGGCTCGAAGGACAGGCCGGCGTGCTCGATGCGGATGGTCGCCGCGTCGACACGCCAGCCGTCACCAGGGTCGATACGCCGACAGGTGCGTGAAGTGCCCGCGTCCACACCGGATCCCCTCGAACCGGTCGCCCCGTCGAGCTGAAGCGGGCGCGCCAGTCGTGACCAGCCTGCCGCTCGACAGGTGGAGCACAGTCGTCCTCGCGCTCGTGGCGCGGTAGCCCTGCTTGAGGCCGTGGTTGCCACCGAGGATCTCGGCCTGCCCGTCGCCGTCGAGGTCGCTGATGCCCTGGAGCCGGGTGGTGGGGTCGCGCCGGAGCGGTGCGCCGGACCTGCCCGTCGGTCAGCACCGTCACCGATCCGCGCCTCGACCACGGTGTCGCGGTGCCCCGTCGCCGTCAGGTCGCCCCGTCCCAGGTCGGGTGGTCACCCCGGTGACCGCGTCGAGCGCATGCTCACGGCGTAGAGCACGAGGGTCCTTGTCGCGAAAGTGGCCGAACGCGGTGAGGGCCAGACGACGACCGTGTGAAGGGGTCGCGCCGGGCGCACAGGGGGGCCACATCCGCCCGTGGCCACGAGGGCGTAGGCGGTGCTGTCCTGGCAGGACGACGCGGACCGCGATGCGTCCGTCGGGGACAGCGGCTCGACGACGCACCGGAACTTCTCGAGGACGAGGCTGGGCCGGGTGCGACCGCGTCAGGATCGTCGGTCGCTACGTGCCTGACGTGCTTGTAGCGCGGCGAACGAAGCCCTCGGGCATCGAGGACTCGCACGCGTAGAACCCCTGGCTCGAGCAGCGGTGGCCGTGCACCAGGGACACGTCGGTCCACATGATCAGCCAGCCGGTAGCCCCTTCACGCCCTCCCAGTCAGGGTCGATCCGCAGAGCGCCCGTCACGACAGGGAGGTGGCAACAGGTTCAGCCGCCGGTGACTCTCGGGGGCCCAGGCGTCGGGCGAGGGCGAGCGGCTTACCCCCGAGACGGCGTCGGGCGAGGAGGCGCTCGCCACCACCTGCGGCGCGTGCCCGCCGAAGCAGCCACGTGATCACCTGGCGACGCCCATGCCAGCGCCAGCGCGGCGTTCCACCTCACGTGGGTGGGACGCTGCTGTCGTGCCTCGGGTTGCGGGCGTCTCCCGGTGGGTGCGACGCGCCCGGCGTCCTGCCAGGAGACCTGGCACCCGGAGGCTCAGACTCGAACCGGCGCGGCTCCGACTCGCTCGGGACATCGGTCGGGGAGGTGCTCTGCGTGGGCACGGTGGGGCTGTAGTCGTCGGCGCCGTGGTCGATGTCGGGGTCGGTCCGCCTCGCGCAGGCCGGTCCTCGTAGTGCCTGGTCCATCGTCGTACCGCGCCGGCTCTCGGCGGCGCGGGCCTCCTGCTCGGCCTCGGGCCGGCGCTCGGCCTCCACCTGGGCCTCGCGGGCCCGGACCTCGACTCGCGCATCTCGAGCCGCTGCGCCTCGGCGTCGGCGCGGATCTCCTGGTGCGAGCGGTCGCGCTCGACCTGGTAGGCGCCGCGCCTGGGACCTTAGAACGCGATGCCGACGACCAGCACTGACGACGACGACCGCGACGACGAGCCAGACGATCTGTGAGGTGGTCATGAGTGGATCCGGGTCCGGTGCTCGGGCTGGACCATCCCCGGGTCGGTGCTTGCGTTCTGACGCTCACATGCGCAGCGGAACGTCATGGGGTCTCGGATCCGAGACAGCGGGACAGTCGGTGCCACTGGTCGGGGGAGCAGGCGGCGGCGTTGCATGGAGCCATGACGAAGCAGGTGCGCGTGGGCATCGGACCGGTGTCCTTCGACGACGTGATCGACGTGACGCAGTGACGCCACGGTCGCGCTGACCGACGAGGCGCTGGCCGCGATCGACCGGGCGCGGGGCGTCGTCGAGAACCTCGCTGCGGGCGAGACCCCGGCCCTGGGATCTCGACCGGTTTCGGGGCGCTCGCGACCCGGCACATCCCACGGAGATGCACACCAGGCTCCAGCGCTCGCTGGTCCGCTCACCGCCGCCGGTTCCGGCCCGAGGTCGAGCGCGAGGTCGTCGGCCTGATGCTGCGGCTGTCGACGCTGGCTACAGGGCACACCAGCGTACGGCGGGGCCACTGGCGCTGGCCGACCTGCTGACCCACGGCATCACGCCGGTGGTCCGAGTTACGGGTGCCCTCGGCTGCTCAGCTGACCTCGCTCCCCCCCCTCGCCCACTGCGCCCTGGCGCTGCTGGGGAGGGCAGCGTCCGCGACGCGGCCGGCGTGCTGATGCCCGCCGCCGAGGCGCTGGCCGCCGCCGGCCTCGCCCCGGTCGAGCACCACTTGGCCAAGGAGGGGCTCGCCCTGATCAACGGCACCGACGGCATGCTGGGGATGCTGGTCATGGCCGTCACCGACCTGCGGATGCTGCTGCGGACGGCCGACGTCGCCGCCGCCATGTCCGTCGAGGGACAGGCTCGCGACGGACCGGGTGTTGCCCCCCCCCCCCGAGCAGGCGCTGCGGCCGGGTGGGTCAGGCCTGTCGGCCGCCAACCTGACCGTCCTCCTGCGACTCCGGGGTGGTCGCCTCGCACCGGGGGCCCGACTGCAACCGCGTCCAGGACGCTACTCGCTGCGCTGCTCGCCCCAGGTGCGCGGGGCCCGCCCGCGACACCGTCGAGCATGCCGCCGTCGTCGCGGGACGCGGGCGGCGAGCGCCATCGACCCGGTCGTCCTCGCCGAGCAGGGACGGGTCGATCAGCAGCCTTCCACGGTGCACCGGTCGCCTATGTCCTGGACTTCCTCGCGATCGTCAGCGCCGATGTCGCTCGATCGCCGAGCGCCACACCGACCGGTTCCTCGACGGGCCCGGTCCACGGCCTCCCGCCGTTCTGGCCGACGACCCCGGCGTCGACGGCGGGCGCATGATCGCGCAGGCCCCAGGCGGCCGTCGTCTCGGAGGCTCAAGCGGCTCGCCGTCCGGTCGGTCGACTCGATCCCTCCAGCGCCATGCAGGAGGACCGATCTCGATGGGGTGGAACGCCGCCCGCGAAGGCGCGTCGCTCGGTCGACGGGCTGACCCAGGTGCTCGCGGTCGAGATCCTCACCGCCGCCCGGGCGCTCGACCTGCAGGCGCCGCTCCAGCCCGCGCCGGCCACCGGCGCCGTCGTACGCCTGCTCCGCGAGGCGGGGTCAGGGCCGGCACGTTGCCGCTTCCTCGCCGAGATCGAAGGCCACCGTCGAGGAACCGTGCGCTCCGAGGGCTGTGCTGGCCGCCGCCGAGTCCGCCGTCGGGGAGGCTCGCGTGACCCGGGCAGCCGGGTCAGGTCGCGGCGGTGGCCCCGACCGACGCGTCCTGGGACACGAACACCAGTACACCAGCCAGCACACGAACAGCACCAGCCCGGGCTCGGCGTCCAGGCTCTCGTCGACCTCGACGGCGACCGGCCGCTTCCCCAGCCCTTGACCTCGAGACCCACGACGACCACGCCGTCCGCAGACAGGCTCGTAGCGCTTGCCCACCACCCCGCGCTCGCGAGGCTCGTAGGTCCGGGCGCCCCAGGTCACGGTGCCACGGCGGCGGAAGGCCCCGTCCAGCGGTAGTCGCCGGTGACCTGCGCCGCTCACCGCGTCGAGCGCCTCGGCCCGCCGGTCCAGCCGCGCGGCTCGAAGTGCCACGGTGCCGGTCGGAGTGCCCGCGTCGGACTTCTCCGTCAGCCAGCCCTTCCCCGGCCACCCCCAGGGCTCGAGTCGAACCGCTTCCTGTCCTCGACGGACCTGGTCAACATCCCCGTTCGCACACCCGCAACGCTATCCGCCCCACGCCCTCCAGGAGTCACGTCATGGCTGACAACCCGCGCCTGCCCATCCACGCCCCGCACGGCACCGAGCGTCGCAGAAGCTCTGGCAGACCGAGGCGCCGCTGCGGATGCTCATGAACCTCGACCCCGACAACGCCGAGCGCCCCGAGGACCTCGTCGTCTACAGCGGCACCGGCAAGGCGGCCCGCAGGCCGGAGGCCTACGACGCGCTGCTGCGGATTCCCTGCGCACCCTGAAGGACGACGAGACGATGCTCGTCCAGTCGGGCAAGCCGTCGGGGTGATGCGGACCACGAGTGGGCGCCGCGCGTGCTCATCGCCAACTCCAACCTCGTGGGCGACTGGGCCAACTGGGGCGTTCCGCCGGCTCGAGGACCTCGGGCGTGATGTACGGCCAGATGACCGCGGGCTCCTGGATCTACATCGGCACCCAGGGCATCCTCCAGGGCACTTCGAGACGTTCGCGGCCGTCGCCGACAAGCGGTTCGGCGGCACGCTGGCGGGGACCATCACGCTGACCGCGGGCCTCGGGATGGGGGCGCCCAGCCGCTGGCCATCGCCATGAACGACGGCGTCGTCCTGTGTGTCGAGTGCGACCCGCACCGAGATCCAGCGCCGGCTCGGGACCCGCTACCTCGACGTGCAGGCCGACTCGCTCGACCATGCGCTCAAGGCTCGCGGTCGGGCGCGGGACGCGCGCAAATCCCTGATCCATCGGCGTCCTGGGCAACGCCGCCGGCTGGTGCCCGAGGAGCCGCCAGGCGCCGGGCGCCGATCGACATCGTCACCGACCAGACCTCGGCGCACGACCCGCTCTTCTACCTCCCCGTCGGCACCGCCTTCGAGGACTGGGAGCGCGAGCGCACCGAGGACCCGGCCACGACCACCAAGCGCGCGAGGAGTCGATGGCACACCACGTCCGCGCGATGGTGGAGTTCAACGCGGCGCCAGGTGTTCGACTACGGCAACTCGATCCGCGACGAGGCCCGCAAGGGTGGCTACGACCGGGCCTTCGAGTTCCCCGGCTTCGTGCCGGCCTACATCCGGCCGCTGTTCTGCGAGGGCAAGGGCCCGTTCCGGTGGGCCGCGCTGTCGGGCGACCCGGCCGACATCGCCGCAGCCGACCGGGCGATCCTCGAGCTGTTCCCCGACAACGACCGGTTGCGGAAGTGGATCACGATGGCGGGCGAGCGGGTGGAGTTCCAGGGCCTGCCGGCTCGCATCTGCTGGCTGGAGCTCGGCGAGCGCCATCTCGCCGGGCTCAAGTTCAACGAGATGGTCGCCTCGGGCGAGAACCAGGAGCCCCGATCGTCATCGGTCGCGACCACCTGGACACCGGGTCCGTCGCCTCGCCCTACCGCGAGACCAGGGGATGCTCGACGGCTCCGACGCGATCGCCGACTGGGCGCTGCTCAACGCCCTGGTCAACACCTCGTCGAGGGCGACAGGTGTCGATCCACCACGGCGCGGCGGCGTGGGCATCGGCCGCTCGATCCACGCCGGTCAGGTCACCGTCGCGGACGGCAGCGACCTGGCCGCGCAGAAGATTGAGCAGGTGCTCACCAACGACCCCGGCATGGGCATCATCCGGCACGTCGACGCCGGCGCGGCCGAGCCGCCGAAGTCGCTCGCGGGCGAGGAGTCCCCGGGATCCCGATGCAGGAGTCCTGACGGCCACCGTCACTTGGTGGCCGCGGCCGCGGGATCTCCTTCATCGGCGTGAACGCCGCGGTCGTCAGCGCCCACGTGCCGTTGGCGAAGACGTCGGCGTTGGCGCCACCCGAGGTGCCGGAGAACCGATAGCCCATCCCGCGATGACCCCAAGGAGAACGTGGGCATGTCAGTGAAGTCGGGCCCGACCACCGCCGTGAAGGTAGAAGCACATGTATCCCGCCGCGGCGGCGGGTGACGAGACGTTGCCGGGCAGTGGGTGACCGAGCCTCCGGTGGGTGAGTAGACGGCCACCACGTCGGCCGGCAGCCGGGTCTGGAAGTCCACCAGGCTCCCGTAGTCCCCGTCCGTGCCCGAGGCTCTGCGATGTCGAAGCCCATGCCGGTCATCGTCAACCCCACCGGTGCGATGGCGGGGAACTTGGCGTTGGGCGGGATCGTGGCGCGGAGCATGCCTGTGCCCGGGTCGGCGGCCACGAAACCCTTGCGCTGGGCGGTGGAGGCGGACGCCGGTACGGCGTGCAGGCCGTCCACCTTGTCGGAGTTGGCGGTGATCGCCCGAGCGACGACGGGACCGCCGGCGAAGCCGACGGACAGGAGCAGTGCTGCCGCGGACATGACAGGCGCGGCACGGTTGCTGAGGGTGATGTGTGTCATGCCTTCACCGTTGAGCCGTGGATGCGGTGTCCGCCAGAGACCAATGGCAGGATCCGGATGCCTGATCCGTCACATCTCCTGCGGCGGACGGGCGTCAGGGCGAAGTGGGTGCGACCTGCCGGCGACCGACGTGACGAGGACCGAGCCATGAGGGCTATGACCGGCCCGAGTCCTGGGGCTGCTCCTGGCGGTCCTGGCCTTTCCAGCCCGGCGCTGCGCCGACGCCGTCGTGTGCCCGACGGCGCCTTCTGCCAACGGGCTCCCTGGGGGTGGACCCCGACACGCCGCTGACCGACGCCGGGCTGGCCACGCTCACCCAGGTGTCGTGCGTCGGCCTGGAGATCCACGACCTGACCGGTGCCGAGGCCTGGTCAACCTCGACCGTGATCGACCTGGAGGACAACGGCGTCGGCGACTGAAAGCATCCGCGGGGCTCGCCGCTCCGGTCGCTGACCGCTCGGCGTCAACCCCGTCGAGGACTGGCGCCGCTGCAGGGGCTCGTCACCTCAGCGTCTGTTCCTGACCCAGACCCAGGCCGGTGACCTCGCTCCGCTGGCGGGACTCACCTCGCTGACCGACCTCGAGGCGCTGAACGCCGGGATCACCGACGTCACGCCCCTCGGGTCGCTGCCCGCGCGGCGTGGGCCGACCTGCGCCAGGGCCACATCACCATCCTGTCGCCCCTCGCGGGCAACCCGAGCCTGGCCACGTCGTCATGCGACCTGCCGGCAGCCTCTGCGCCACCGAGCAGGCCGCTGACGCTGCCCGACGCGGCGGTCGACTCGCCCTATCCCTTCGCCGTGCGGGACCTCGCCGCCGCCGACCTCCCCGTCGACGCCGCCCGCCGCGGGGCGTCCTATGCCGCCGGCGCGCTGACCTACCCCGCCGAGGGCACCTTCTCCTCGACGTGGTCGGGACGACGGGCCGGACGCCGACACCGGCAGTCTGCTTCTCCGGCACCCTCACCCAGACCGCCACCCGACCGGCGCTGTCGGGTCCACGCCCCGGCCGTGGCGGGCACCCCGTCGGCCGGACGCTCACCGCCGCCGCCGCGTCCTGGAGCCGGCGCCGGTGACCACGGGCTGGCAGTGGTTTCGGGGTACGACGCGATCCCCGGCGCCACCGCGTCGACCTATACCTGCACCGTCGCCGACCTCGGGCAGCCGATCCACGTACGGGTTGCGCCCACCGGCCGGCTATGCCGACGCCTCGGCCGCCTCCGCGTCGACCATGTCGGTTGCCGAGGAGGGGACCCTGACGCGGACGCCGGTCCCCTCACGGGCAGGGAGGTCGGTGGGGCGGACGCTGACGGTCGCCCCAGGCACCTGGGGCCCGGCTCCTGTAGGCCCTGTCCCTCCGGTGGCTCCCGCGACGGGAAGGCCGTCAAGGGCGCCGCGGCCTGCACCTCCGGCTCAAGGCGGCCGACCGTGGTCACCGGATCTCGGTGGCCGTGACCGGGTCGCAAGGACGGCTTCGTCACCGTCACGCGCACCTCCGTGCGCACCCCCGTGATCCGCTGATCGAGCCCCACGGCACCAGCGGGGTGCGAGGATGCTGGCGCATGGCGACCAAGCCGGCCCGCGGACGCGTGCCCTGCCGGGGTCGAAACCGCGCCTGGAGCACCCCGCCGACAAGGAGACTGGTCGCGCTGCGCGAACCAGGGCTTCGACTCGGTGCTCAAGACCTTCAACGCGCTGGTCAACGAGCGCCAGATGCGGCTGGTCTTCCTCGGCTCCGCCGTCCGCGCGGACGAGCGTCAGTTCCCCGTGCTGCACCGGCTGCTGGCCGACGTGGGCGCGGTCCTCGACGCCGGCGAGCTGCCCGAGCTCTTCGTCGTCGCCGACCCGACGCTCGGGGCGCGCACCATCGGCATGGCCAAGCCGATCATCGTGGTCAACTCGGCCCTGGTGGACCTGCTCGACGAGGACGAGCTCCGATTCGTCATCGGCCACGAGCTGGGGCACGCGCTCAGCGGCCACGCCGTCTACCGCACCCTCCTCGAGCGCCTCATCGCCCTGACGGGCGTGCTCGCCGCCGTGCCCGGGGGCGCCCTCGGTGTGCGCGTCATCCTGGCGGCGCTCATGGAGTGGGCGCGCAAGTCCGAGCTGTCGGCCGACCGGGCCGGCCTGCTGGCCACCCAGGACCCGGCCGTCGCGACCCGCGTGCACATGAAGCTCGCCAGCGGCGGCCACCTCGACAGCCTCGACGTCACCTCGTTCATGGAGCAGGCGGCGGAGTACGCCGACACCGAGGACCTGCGCGACTCCGTGCTCAAGGTCCTGCTCACCGAGTCCCGCAGTCACCCCTTCGCGGTGGTGCGGGCGCGCGAGCTCCGCACCTGGGTCGAGTCCGGCGCCTACACGACGATCCTGGGCGGCGACTACCCGCGCCGGGAGGACGACGACTCCGCCACGATGTCCGAGGCGGCCCAGGAGGCCGCGGCGTCCTACGGCGACGCCTTCCGTCGCACCGGCGACGCGCTCGGCCGGCTGGTCCACGACGTGGCCGGGTTCCTCGGCTCCGCCAAGACCTGGCTGGACGACAAGCTGCGACGGGACCCGAGCTAGAGCCCTGCACCCATGAACGACCACTCGGATCCCGCCGCGCTCGATCGCGCCGTCCAGCAGATGCTGGCCGGCGACGAGGACGCGTTCCGGCTCGTCTACCGCACGGTGCACGCGCCGCTCCTGCGCTACCTGTCCGTGCTCGTGGGGCCGACCGACGCCGAGGACGTCGCCTCCGAGACCTGGGCCCAGGCGTTCCGCGACCTCGACCGGTTCTCCGGCGACGCCGACGGGTTCCGGGGATGGCTCACCACCATCGGCCGGCACCGCGCGCTCGACCACCTGCGCCGCCAGTCCCGCCGACCGCAGACCGATCTCGACGCGGCGGTCGAGGCGACCCTGGTCGACCCCCTCGACGTGGAGGGCTCCGTGCTGGAGGGCTCCGCCACCGAGGGGGCGCTCGCGCTGATCCGCACGCTGCCTCGCGAGCAGGCGGAGGCGGTGATGCTGCGCGCGGTCCTGGGCTTCGACGCCAAGACCGCCGGGGAGATCCTGGGCAAGCGGCCCGGCGCCGTACGCACGGCCGCGCACCGTGGCCTGACCACGCTCGGCAAGCGGCTGGGCGGGGCCTCCCAGACTTTCTTCGTCACGGCTGTAACACTCTGGCTCTCTGTGGCGCTGAGGAGGTGAGATGAGCAGGAACTGGATCACCCGACTGACGCGCCGGCAGGCCGACCGGCTGCTGGACGAGCCGACCCGTGAGGGCGAGCTCGGCCGGCTGCTCGACGCCGCCGCGAGTCCCGCGACCGGCGACGAGCTGGCCCGCGAGGACGCGACCGTCGCCATGTTCCACGCCGCTCGTCTCGACCCTGTCCTCGGAACTAGGAGAGAGCACGTGCCCAGCACCCTCGGCCGCCTGGCCGCCCTCAAGGCGGTCATCGCCACCGTCGCCGCCGTTCTGCTGATGTCCTCGGGCGTCGCACTGGCCGCGAGCCACCAGCTGCCCTGGCAGAGGTCCGACGACCCCGCGGCCGCGGGCGACGAGTCGAGCGACCCCGCCGGCGACGAGAGCACCGACCCCTCGGACGGCTCGACCGACCCGAGCGACGACGCCTCCGAGCCTGGTGACGACGCCACGGAGGCCACCGACCCGGCCACCGACGCCACCGACGTCCCCGAGGGCTTCACCGGCCTCTGCCGCGCCTATGTGTCGGGCAACAAGCACGAGCACGGCCACGCGCTCGAGAGCCCGGCCTTCCAGGCCCTGATCGACGCCGCCGGCGGCGAGGACAACGTCGAGGCCTACTGCGCCAGCCTGCCGACCGACGACGAGTCGACCGAGGCCACGCACCCGGCCCACCCGACGCACCCCGCGCACCCGACGAAGCCGGCCCACCCGACGAAGCCGGCCCACCCGACGAAGCCGGCCCACACGCAGAAGCCGAAGCCGACGCACACCCCCAAGCCGAAGCCGACGCACAAGCCCAAGCCGACCAAGCCGGCGCACCCGACCAAGCCGGACACCACGGACTGAGCCGTCTCGCGGGCGCGCGTCCGCCCCGTCGCGTCGTCGGTTCGTCCCTCGGTACGACGACGGGCCTCTCGGGAAACTGGTCCGCTACGAGAAGCACCACCCCACACGTGCCTCTCGTAGCGGACCATCCCGCTGTTGTGAGCATCCCTCGGCAGCCGCGATCCCTGTCAGGTGGGGACGGGGGCCTGGACCAGCCGAGGGGCGGCCCCCGTGGGCGTCCTGCACGGACACCACCGGGGGCCGATCTCGTCCGCCACGGGGAGCGCCCCGACAGCCGGAGTCACCGGGCGTTCCTCGTGGCGGGCTCCGGCCCGCCCGCGAGCTCGTCGGCAGACGAGCTGCGAGCAGGCGGCCCGGAGACCCGCCCGCCACGAGAGGCAACCCCCACAGATGCCTCTCGCGACGGGCTCACACCCTCCCTCGGTGATGTACTCACAATTCCCGCTGGGGGCCCGTCCCAAACCCCGCGGCCCCGCTGGTCTGGACCGGTGTAACGTCTCGCCGCCCCGCGGCGCTGAGGAGGTGAGATGAACACGTGGACAGGACGACTCACCCGTCGCGGGGCGGAGCGGCTGCTGGATGGCCGCCGGGACCCCGACACGGGAGCGCTCGGCCGGGTGCTCGACGCGGCAGCGTCGCCCGCACACGGCTCCGAGCTCGCTCGTGAGGCGGAGACCGTCGTCCGGTTCCACGCGGCCCGTCTCGACCCGGCTCTCGGGCAGAGGGGAACGACCGTGCGCACCCGCGCTCTCGGGCGGCTCGTCCCTCTCAAGGCCGTGGTCGCGACGGGCGCATCCGTGCTCCTCATGGGCTCTGGGGTGGCGCTCGCCGCCAGCCACCAGCTGCCCTGGCAGGACCCGGAGACCCCGGGACCGGTGCACCGGCACGATGGCTCGGGCCATCCGTCGGGCACCCGCTCCGGGCAGTCCGGACAGCAGTCGGGCCCCTCCGACGAGGCGTCGAGCGGCTCGGGCCGCCCCGGTGCCGCGTCGTCCGACGCTGCCGACGGTGCGAGCACGGGTGGGTCGACTGACGGCGGTGCCTCCGACGCGACGCACCCCGCTCACCCGACCCACCCGGCTCACCCGACCCACCCCACGAAGCCGGCGCACCCCACGAAGCCGACGCACCCCACCAAGCCGACCAAGCCGGCCCAGGCGACGCAGCACCCCTCACCCAGCAAGCCCCCCAAGCCCAGCACGACCGGCAAGCCCAGCGACCCGGGGAGACCCAGCGACCCGGGCAAGCCGAACAGCTCCGACAAGCACCCCTCCTCTGCACACACCGTCCCGTCGTCGAACCCCACATCCTGACGACGCGACATCTCGGGGTTAGTCCGCTACGAGAAGCACCACCCCACCTGTGCCTCTCGTAGCGGACTAGCAGATTTCGGGGCCCTTCCCGGCACAATGGCGCCCGTGCTCCCGGCTCCTCCCACCGACCAGCGGCGCGCGGTGCTCGCCCGGGTCGCCGCCGAGATCCCCCGCGCCGCCCGGCCGCTCCTGGTCGCCATCGACGGCGTCGACGGGTCCGGCAAGTCGTGCTTCGCCGACGAGCTCGCGGCGGTGCTCGAGGGTCGCGGCGACGTCGTGGTGCGGGCGTCGGTCGACGGCTTCCACCACCCCCGCGAGCACCGGCACGCCCTGGGTCGGACGCCCGAGGCCGTGTGGACGCGGCACTTCGACTACCGCACCCTCAGGCGCGAGCTGCTCGACCCGTGGCTGCGCGGCGGCGGTGCGCCGTACCGTCCGGTCTGGCACGACGTCGAGACCGACCAGCGCGTCGACGTCGCGCCGATGCCGGTGCCCGAGCAGGGGGTGCTCGTGGTCGACGGGGTCTTCGCGCAGCGACCCGAGCTCGAGCAGGCCTGGGACCTGGTGGTGTGGCTGGAGGTGCCCTTCGAGGTCAGCGTCCGGCGGATGGCCGCCCGTGACGGGAGCGTCGACGACGTCGCCGACCCCGACCAGCGGCGCTACGCCGACGCGCAGCGGATCTACCTCGCCAGCTGTGGTCCGCAGCAGCGCGCCGACGTCGTGGTCGACAACGCCGACCTCGAGCGACCGCTGCTCGTCCGGCCGGTGGCCGAGCCGCCGCCCGGCTGGACCCTCGAGGGCGACGAACTGGTGCGCACGGTGCGCCTGCCCGCCGTACGGCGAGGCGTGGCCGAGCAGGTCAACCGGCTCCTGAGGGACGGGGATGCGTGACGCTCAGCCCAGCGCCGTGATCGCCTCGTGGATCGCGAGCACCCGTTCGGCGGTCGCGACGTGGAGGTTCTCGACCATCCGGCCGTGGTAGGTCACGACGCCCGACCCGGCGCCCGCCTCCCACGCGGCGACGATGCCCCGCGCGTCCTCGACGGCCTGCTCGGACGGGGCGAACGCCGCGTTCGCGCCCTCCACCTGACCCGGGTGGATCAGGGTCTTGCCGTCGAAGCCCATCTCGCGTCCCTGGCGGCACTCGGCGAGGAAGCCGTCGGTGTCGCGGACGTCGTTGAAGACCCCGTCGACGATGGCCTTGCCGGTGGCCCGCGCCGCGAGCAGGGCGAGCCCGAGACCGGTGAGCAGCGGCTGGCGTCCGGGCACGTGCTCGGCGTAGAGCTCCTTGGCCAGGTCGTTGGTGCCCATCACGAGCACCGACAACCGGTCGGACGCGCCGGCGATCTCCTCGGCGTGGAGCATGGCGACCGGCGTCTCGATCATCGCCCACAGCGTGGTGTGCTCCGGGGCGCCGTGCCGCTCCATGGTGGCGACCAGCGAGCGGACGAGGTCGGCGGAGTCGACCTTGGGGACCACGATCGCGTCCGGGCCGGCGGCGCAGGCCGCGGCCAGGTCGGCCTCGTGCCACTCGGTGTCGACCCCATTGACACGGATCGTCAGCTCGCGGCGCCCGTACTCGCCCGACCGCGCGGCCGCGCAGGCCGCCTCGCGGGCGGCGGGCTTGGCGTCCGGGGCGACGGCGTCCTCGAGGTCGAGGATGAGGCCGTCGCAGGGGATCGACTTGGCCTTCTCCAGCGCCCGCTCGTTGGAGCTGGGCATGTAGAGGACGGAGCGGCGGGGACGGAACTCGGTCATCGGTCAGTCCACCTCGATCGCGTCGTACTGCGCCTTCAGGCTCGGGTCGATCGCCGCGAGCTGCTCGGCGAGCTTGACCATCACCAGGCACTGCTTGAGGGAGGCGTCGTCCTCCATCTTGCCGTCGAGCATCACCGCGCCGGTGCCGTCGCCCATCGCCGCGACGACCCGGCGGGCGTGCCGGATGTCGTCGACGCTGGGGGAGAAGACCCTGTTGGCGATCTCGATCTGCTTGGGGTGCAGGCTCCAGGTCCCGACGCAGCCGAGCAGGAACGCGTTGCGGAACTGGTCCTCGCAGGCCACGACGTCGGCGATGTCGCCGAAGGGGCCGTAGTAGGGGTAGATCCCGTGCATCGCGCAGGCGTCGACCATGCGGGCGATGGTGTAGTGCCAGAGGTCCTGCTGGTAGGTCGTCCGCGCGGCGCCGATGTCGGACGAGCCGTCCTCGTTCCTCGGCGGGTCCTGGCGGACGAGGTAGCCGGGGTGCCCGCCGCCGACGCGCGTCGTCTTCATCCGCCGGTCGGCGGCGAGGTCGGCCGGGCCGAGGGAGAGGCCCTGCATGCGCGGGGACGCTCCGCAGATCTCCTCCACGTTGGCCACGCCGCGCGCCGTCTCGAGGATCGCGTGCACGAGGATCGGGCGGGTCAGCCCCGCCTTGGCCTCCAGCTGGGCCAGCAGGCGGTCGACGTAGTGGATGTCCTCGGCACCCTGGACCTTGGGCACCATGACGACGTCGAGCTTGTCGCCGATGGCGGGCACCAACGTGGTCAGGTCGTCGAGGACCCAGGGGCTGTCGAGGGAGTTGATGCGCGTCCAGAGCTGGGTCGGCCCGCTCCCCCCACCGAGCTGGGCGGTCTCCCGCGCGATCCGGACCAGGCCCTCGCGGGCGGCCAGCTTGTTGTCGGCCTTGACGGCGTCCTCCAGGTTGCCCAGGAGGACGTCGACCGTCCCGACCATCTGGGGGATCTTGGCCGCCATCTTCTCGTTGGACGGGTCGAAGAAGTGGATCGCCCGGCTGGGGCGGGCCGGGATCTCGGTCACCGGCTGGGGCGCGCCCACGGCGAGAGGGCGGAAGAAGTCCTTGGCGCTGCGCATGGCCGGACGGTAGCAATGCTCCCCTGGGGGCCGGTATGACCTATTCCACGTCGACCGTGGTCGTCACTCGTGTCCCACCGAGGGGCCGAACCTTGCACTGGTGGGCCGAAACTTCGGCCGCTGAGTGACGGTTTCCCCGCTCGAGCGGGGAAACCGACACCCGCAAGGGCTCAGTCGCCGTGCTTGTCGCCCACCCACGACCCGTGGCCGCAGTGGTAGACGTGACCACCGGAGTGGCCTTCGGGGCGCACACAGAGCAGCTGACCGCCGTTCACCTGGGACTCACACATCCGGACCACTCCTTTCTCGGTGCTTCTCTCCCGGTGTTCGGTGAACCGGGGAGTGTTGCCTTCTGAGGACCTCGGGCCTTGTCTGGAGATACGACGCGGCGTCGGGACTTGTGGTTGCGTCTTCAACGTGAAGACACCTGTATAGACCGGTCCGGGCGTGAAAAATCACCGATGCACCGAGAATGGGTCGAACGCACTAGGCGTAGGAGACAAGTGGGGTCAGACGACCCCTGTTCGGATGACCCGAAGTGTCCCTACTCGGTGTCCGACCGGCGGCGGCGCCAGGGCAGGCCGCGACGGCGCGGCCGCTCGGGCGGCGGGTCGGCGGCAGAGTCCCGCAGCCGGGCGTCCCGCTCGGCGCGCCGCCGGCGCCAGGCGTCGACGGTCGCCTCGAGGTCGCGCTCGCGGGTCAGCAGGGGCGGCCCACCCAGCGGCTGCCAGAAGGCCGCGCGGACCCGGTCGTTGAACTCCTCGACCTCGCGCCGCACCTCGTCCTCGCGGGAGAGCTGGTCCAGGCGGGCGTCCAGCTCGGCGTCGTCCTTGCGCAGCTGCAGCGCGGGCGGCAGGACACCGGTGATGTGCTCGCGCTCGACGAGCTTCTTGAGCCACCAGTCCGGGTCGTGCTGCGAGCCCAGGTTCTCGATCGGCTTGCCGAAGCCCGGCAGGTCCTCGAAGTCGCCGCGCTCCACCGCCTCCTGCAGCTGGAGCTCCACCCACTGGGCCTGGTGCTGCATGCGTGCCGCGGCCGCCGAGCGGCCGGTCCGCTCGTCCCGGGCCGGGCTGCGCTCGGGAGTCCGGTGGTCCTGCTCATCGGGCGTCTCGGGCATCGCCTCCAGGCTACGAGCCCCGCTCAACGCCGCCGCTCGGGAGCGTCAGTGGTGGAGCTCGGCGCTGTCGGCGAACGCGCCCTTGGGTACGACGAGGAGCGCGGCCGCGGCCACCAGTGCGGCGGCCGCGCACACGGCCCAGACGGTGATGTAGCCGGACAGCGGCGCGTGACCCACCTCGGTCTCGGCCAGGGAGCCGGTCGACGACAGCGCGATCGCGAAGACCGCCGACGCGATCGCTCCGCCCACCGTCTTGGTGCCGTTGGTCATGCCGGTGGCGAAGCCGGTGCGCTCGGGCGGGGCGGCGGCCGCGGCCGCCGCCGGGAGGGCGGCCACCAGGGCGCCCGAGCCCACGCCGGCGATCGCCATGTTGAGCAGCGCCTGCCAGGCGTGGTCGTGGAACGGCACCCAGAGGCCATAGCCGACGGACACCAGCAGGGCCGCCACGAGCAGTGCCCCGCGCGCCGAGAACAGCCGCGACGTCACCGGCAGGGTCAGCGCCCCGACCGCGAGCGTGACGACATAGACGACGATCAGCACAGTCACGAACCCCGCGGTCGCGCCCAGCCCGTAGCCCGCCTTGTCGGGGTCGGTGCGGGCGAAGGTCGAGAGCGGGATCTGCGCCCCGAGCACCGACATGCCGAACAGGAACGCCGTCAGCTGCACCGGCCACATCGAGGGCTCGGCGAAGAGCCGCACGTCGACGATCGGCTCCTCGTGGGCGGCCTCGAACCTGACGAACGGCACCATCGCCAACACGCCGAGCACGATCGGGAGCCAGGCGAGCAGATAGCCCGGACCGTTGAGGCGGACCAGGATCAGCCCCGCCATCACCAGGCCCAGCGCGAGGGTCACGAGACCGAGGCCGACCAGGTCGATGCCCCCGGTCGCCTGGCCCGGCCGGTCCTCGACGCCGAACCAGATGACGACGAAGACCGCGGTGACCGCGACCGCGGGCAGCATCAGGAGCGTGTTCATGCCGAGGCTGCCGACCAGGGCGCCGCTCGCCCCGGCGCCGATGATCACGGCGATCTCGAGGGAGAAGACGAGCACGCCGGCGGCGAGCCGGGTCAGTCGGTCCTGCCGGGGGTCGCCGGCCGTGCGCCGGTGGATGATCGCCACCTCCATGGGCAGCCAGACGACATAGGCCCCCTGGATCGCGAAGCCGACCAGGAAGGTCGTGAACGACGGGGCGAACGCGAGGACCCACGAGCCCACCGCCGTGATCGCGGTCGACAGCAGCAGCACCTTCTTGTGGCCGAGCAGGTCGCCGAGCCGGGCCAGCAGCGGCACCGACAGCGCCGACAGGATCAGCTGCGCCGCCTCGAACCAGTTGACGTCGGCGTCCTTCATCGACAGGTGGTGCGCGATGTCCTTCCAGATGGGCGTGTAGAAGCCCTGGAGGACGCCGCTGGCGATCTCGACGGCCACCAGGAACCCCACCACCGCGGTGAGGGAGTGCAGGTGCTTGGGCGGGGTCGCGGCCACGGGCTGCCGGGTCATCGCGGGATCCTCTCGATCAGCCGGTGGAACCACCGGACGCCGGCCAGGAAGTCGTCGACCCCGAGGTGCTCGTCATAGGAGTGGATGGACTCACGCTGGGCCTTGGTCATCCGGAACGGGGCGAAGCGGTAGACGCGGTCGCAGATCTCGGTGAAGTGCCGCGAGTCGGTGGCCGCCATCATCACGTAGGGCGCGGGGACGGCGTCGGGGAACACCTCGGCGATCGTGGACTCGAGGAGCCCGAAGGCCTCGTCCCCGTCGTACGGCGACACCGGGCTCGGATCGCCCGCCTCGACGACGCGGATCTCGACGCGCCGGTCGCGGACCGCCTTCCGCACGTGCTCGACGACCCCGGCGACGGTGTCGCCGACCATGATCCGGATGTTGAGCCCGGCGCGTGCGGTCGAGGCGATCACGTTGAGCGCAGGCGACCCAGAGAGGGTGGTCGCGGCGACCGTCGTCCTGGTCATGGCCGCGGCCTCGGGGCCGGAGGCGACGAGCGCGCGGCTCAGCACCGGCTTGATGCGGTCGGCGTTGGCCATCAGCGGCTTGAGCGCGGCGGGCGCGTGCGGCGCCAGGCGGCGCATGAGCTCCAGCGTGGGGGCCGGGGTCCGCGCGGGGAAGGGCGACCGCTCGACCCGCAGGATGGCGCGGGCGATGCGGGCGGTCGGGCCCATCCTGGCCGGCGTCGAGGCGTGCCCGCCGCGGCCCTCGACGACCAGCTCGAGCGAGGTGACCCCCTTCTCGGTGACACCGATGACGCCGACCGGTGCCTCGACGCCCGGGAAGGCCTGGTGCGCGACGGCTCCGCCCTCGTCGACGACGAACCACGGCCGCACCCCGCGCGACCTCAGCTCCTCGACGGCCATCCGGGCCGCCTCGCCCGACACCTCCTCGTCGCAGCCGAAGGACAGCCACACGTCCTGGCCCGGGACGAGCCCCTCCTCGAGGTGCCGCTCGACGGCCTCGCAGACCGCGACCAGGGCGCCCTTGTCGTCGAGCGTCCCGCGCCCCCAGACGTGGCCGTCGACGATCTCGGCCGAGAAGGGGGGGTGCTGCCAGGGCGCCTCCTCGTCGACCGGCACGACGTCGAGGTGCGCCATCAGGACGACCGGCCGGTCGGACGCCCGGCCGGGCCAGTGGAAGAGCAGGCCGTGTCTCGAGACCCGCGTCAGCTCGAGGCGGGAGTGCAGCAGCGGGAACTGGGTCGCGAGCTCCTCGACGAACCGGTCGAACGCGTCGCCGTCGACCAGCGCGGGGTCGCGGTGCGACACCGTCGGGATCCGCACCAGGGCCTGGAGCTTGGCGACTGCGGGGTCGGTCACGATCGGAAACTACCGCCACCGCGGCTCGGGAGGGGGGACCTGCGGGTCAGGAGGTCGACCAGCGCCCGCGGTGCACGACCTCGTCGAGCGGCTTGCGTGCCCGCCGCGTCGGCGAGCCGGGTGCGCCTGCGACGGTCGCCTGATGGCCGAGGGTGACCGCTCCGATCGGGTCCCAGTCGTCGGGGATCCCGAAGGCGTCGCGCAGGGGCCGGTCGCGGTCGGGCTGAACGCCGAAGAAGCAGCCGCCGAGCCCCTCGTCGACCGCGGTCAGCAGGATCAGCAGCGAGGCCATGGCGGCGTCCATGTCCCAGAAGGGCTTGGGCCAGCGCGCCTCGTCGCGGTCGGTCCAGCCCTTGTCGGGCTGGGCGTAGCGGTCGAGGTAGGCCGCCTTGCTGGAGCACGGCACGACGACCACCGGCGCGGTCAGCATCCCGCGCAGCCAGGAGTCCGGCTCCGCCAGCTGCTCCGGCGACGTCGACGCCTCCCAGAAGCGGCGGACGTCGTCCGGGGCGTCCAGCACCAGGAAGGCCCAGCCCTGGCTGAAGCCGGCGCTCGGCGCGCGTACGGCGTTGCGCAGCGCCCGCTCGAGGACCTCCGGGTCGACCGGGCGGCCGTCATACCGCCGCACCATCCGCCGCCGCCGGACCACCTCGGAGAACTCCACCCGCCCACCCTAGGACGACCCCGCGAGTCTGGGATCCGAGACCGTCGTGACCGCGTGGTCCGTTGTGGCCGGCGCCCCGCAGGAGTGGGATGGGGTCGTGAGCTTCGAGCAGATGTGGCGGGACCTGGCGCCGATCGGGCGGGCGGAGCTGTCGGGCGGCTACTTCCGGCAGCCGTTCACCTCCGCCGAGGGGGAGCTGCGTGCGTGGTTCGCCGAGCAGGCGACCGGGCGCGGCCTGGAGCTCGAGCGGGACGGCTTCGGCAACCTGGTCGCCTGGTGGCGGCCGGAGGGTGCGTCGGGACCGGCGCTGCTGACCGGCTCGCACCTCGACTCGGTCCTCGACGGCGGGGCCTTCGACGGCCCGCTCGGCGTGGTCTCCGCGCTCGCCGCCCTCGACCTGCTCCGCGAGCGGGGCGTGGTGCCGACCCGGCCGGTGGGCGTGGCCGTGTTCGCGGAGGAGGAGGGCTCGCGGTTCGGCCTGGCCTGTCTCGGCTCCCGGCTCGCCACGGGTGTGCTGCCGTGGTCGAGCGCCCGCGAGCTGCGCGACCGCGAGGGCGTCTTCCTCGCCGACGCGATGGAGGCGGCGGGGCTGGCTCCGGCCGAGGAGCCGGAGCCCTGGGCCGAGGACCGGCTGCCGGGGCACTACGTCGAGCTGCACGTCGAGCAGGGCCGCCACCTCGTCGACCTCGGACACGCGGTCGGGATGGGCAGCGGGATCTGGCCCCACGGTCGCTTCCGGTTCGACATCGACGGCGTCGCCGACCATGCCGGCACCACCCGCATGGAGGACCGCCGCGACCCGATGCTCACGTTCGCCGTCACGCTGCTGGCCGCCAACAAGCAGGCCCGCCTGACCGGTCAGCGAGCGACGTTCGGCCGGGTCGACGTCACGCCCAACGGCACCAACGCGGTGCCCTCCCACGTGACCGCCTGGCTCGACGCCCGGGCCGAGACCTCCGAGACGCTCGAGCTGCTGCTGGAGGTCATCGGCGCCCAGGCGGCCGAGCGCGCCGGCCGTGACGGCACGCACCTCTCCATCACCGCCGAGTCGGTGTCGGGTCCCGTCGCCTTCGACCCCGAGCTCGCGCGTCGGCTCGCGGTCGACCACGAGGGCGGCGACTGGCCGGTCATCGCGACCCAGGCCGGGCACGACGCCGGCATCCTGTCCGAGGCCGGCGTCCCCACGGCGATGCTGTTCGTCCGGAACCCGACCGGCATCTCCCACTCGCCCGACGAGCACGCCGAGACCGCCGACTGCCTGGCCGGCGTCGCGGCGCTCGCCGACTCCCTCGAGCGGCTGCTGCGGTGACCGACCTCCTCCTGCGGCGGGCGTGGGTCGACGACGCCGTCCACGACGACGTGCTCGTCACCGTCCGCGACGGACGGTTCGCCCGGGTCGAGCCGCGGGCGACCGCCGTCCCCGGTGCTGAGCGGGTCGAGGGGCTGACCATCCCTGGGCTGGCCAACGCCCACAGCCACGCGTTCCACCGGGCGCTGCGCGGCCGCACCCAGCGGGACCGGGGCACGTTCTGGACCTGGCGCGAGCAGATGTACGCCGTCGCCGACCGTCTCGACCCCGACTCCTACCGCGCGCTCGCCCGGGCGGTCTTCCGCGAGATGGTCGCCGCGGGCATCACCACGGTGGGGGAGTTCCACTACCTCCACCACCAGCCCGACGGGACGCCCTACGACGACCCCAACGCGATGGGCCTGGCCCTCGTCGAGGCGGCTCGCGACGCGGGGCTGCGGATCAGCCTCCTCGACACCTGCTATGTCAGCGCGGGGTTCGGGGCGCCCCCCGAGGGGGTGCAGCGGCGCTACAGCGATGGCGACGCCGAGGCCTGGGCAGTCCGGGCCGCGCTGCTGCCGTCGGCACCGGGGGTCGTCCACGGCGCCGCGGTCCACTCGGTGCGCGCCGTACCGCGCGACCAGCTCGCCGTCGTGGCCGCCGCCGCGTCCGGCCGGCCCCTGCACGTGCACCTGTCCGAGCAGGTCGCCGAGAACGACGCGTGCCTGGCGGCGTACGGCGTGACACCCACCCGCGTGCTCGCCGACGCCGGCGTGCTCGGCCCGCTCACCAGCGCGGTCCACGCCACCCACCTCACGCCCGAGGACGTCCGGCTGCTCGGCGGCAGCGGCACCCAGGCGTGCTTCTGCCCGACGACCGAGCGCGACCTCGCCGACGGCATCGGACCCAGCCGCCGGCTCCGGGAGGCCGGGTCGCCCCTGACCCTCGGCAGCGACTCGCACGCCGTCGTCGACCTGTTCGAGGAGATGCGCGCCGTCGAGCTCGACGAGCGGCTCGCCAGCCAGCAGCGCGGTCACTGGACCGCCGGGCGGCTGCTGGCGGCGGCCACGGCCGACGGGCACGCCAGCCTGGGCCTCCCCGACGCCGGCCGGATCGCGGTCGGCCAGCGTGCCGACCTGGTCACCCTCGACACCGCGAGCCCCCGCACGGCCGGCACGGGCGCCGACGAGCAGACCGTCGTGTTCGCCGCCACCGCCGCCGACGTGACCCGCGTGATGGTCGACGGACGCGTCGTCGTCCGGCAGGGTGACGCCGAGGACATCGGGCGCGAGCTCGACCGGGTGATCGGAGACCTGTGGCGATGAGCGGCCGAGTGAGCAGCCGAGTGAGCAGCCGATGACCACCACCGTCATCACGGGCATCGGGGAGCTGGTCACCAACGACCCCGCCCACCCCGGCCCGCTCGGCGTCCTCACCGATGCCGCCGTCGTCCTCGACGGCGGCGAGGTCGCGTGGGCCGGCCCGGCGTCCGAGGCCCCTGCTGCCGACACGCAGGTCGACGCCGGCGGGCGTGCGGTGCTGCCCGGCTTCGTCGACAGCCACAGCCACCTGGTCTTCGCGGGCGACCGGGCCCAGGAGTTCGCGGCCCGGATGACCGGCGTGCCCTACACGGCAGGCGGCATCCGGACCACCGTCGCCGCGACCCGGGCCGCCTCCGACGAGCAGCTCACCGCGCACGTCGCCCACCTGGTGCAGGAGATGCTGCGGCAGGGCACCACGACGGTCGAGATCAAGAGCGGCTACGGGCTCTCCGTCGTCGACGAGGCGCGCTCGCTCGCGATCGCCCGCGGTTTCACCGACGAGACGACGTTCCTCGGCGCGCACGTCACACCCGACGGCACCGACACGGCGTCCTACGTCGAGCTCGTGACCGGACCGATGCTCGAGGCGGCCGCGCCGCACGCACGCTGGATCGACGTGTTCTGCGAGACCGGCGCGTTCGACGCCGACCAGGCCCGGGCGATCCTGCTGGCCGGGCGGGACGCGGGCCTCGCCGGACGGCTGCACGCCAACCAGCTCGGGCCGGGCCCCGGGGTCCGGCTCGCGGCCGAGCTGGGCCTGACGGCCGTCGACCACTGCACCTACCTCACCGGGGCCGACGTCGACGCGCTCCGTGACTCCGGGACGATCGCCACGCTGCTGCCGGGCGTGGAGTTCTCGACGCGGCATCCCTACCCCGACGCTCGTGCCCTGGTCGACGCGGGCGTGGAGGTCGCGATCGCGAGCGACTGCAACCCCGGCTCGTGCTTCACCTCGTCGATGCCGCTGTGCATCGCGCTGGCGGTGCGGGAGATGCGGCTCAGCCCCGCGGAGGCGGTCCGCGCGGCCACCGCCGGAGGCGCCGCCGCCCTCGACCGCGCCGACGTGGGCGCCCTGGTGCCGGGCCGCCGCGCGGACCTCGTGATGCTCGACGCCCCGAGCCACGTCCACCTCGCCTACCGGCCCGGCGTGCCGCTCGTCGCGGCCGTCTGGCAGGGCGGCCGCCCCGTCGTCTGAGCCCGTCTGAGCTACCTCAGACGCCCGTCTGAGGTAGGTAGGTGCGTCGCCTCCCGGAGATAGGGAGGTCGTCCGATGTGTGGCCCCACCTCAGGCGCGCACTCTCGTCTCATCGACCCACCGCAGGGGTGGGTCGGGAGAAGGGGAAGTGACATGAACGTCGCATCGGATCTCGTCCTCCAGGCCGAGATGAACTACCGCGCCGAGCAGGTCAAGCGTGCGTGGGGGCCGGTCCGCCGGCGCCGCGCGGCGCGACGCGAGGGACGGATGGCGGCCCCCCAGGCGGCCCGCCACGACACCCTGAGCTGAGCGCCATGACCGCGCTCGACGCCGTCGAGCCCGAGCTTGTCGGTGGGACAGGGGATCATGACCCTGTGACCCCGCCCCGGAGCTCCACGCTCGTCGGCCGCGATGCCGAGCTGGAGCAGCTGTGCCTCCGGCTCGGCATTCGTGCGTCCGGGGACGGCTCCGACCGCCCGGCGCGCGCCCTCCTCCTCGCCGGCGACGCCGGCGTCGGCAAGACCCGGCTGCTCACCGAGCTCCGCGACAGCGCCCAGGCCGGAGGCTGGCGCGTCGTGGCCGGCCACTGCCTCGACTTCGCCGACAGCGCCCTGCCCTATCTCCCCTTCACCGAGGTGCTCGGCCGGCTCGTCGACGAGCTTCCCGAGACCGTCGCCCAGACCCTCGAGCGCCACCCCGCGCTCGCCCGCCTGCAGCCGGGCCGCCGCGGCCTCGGCGGGGCCGAGGCCGGCTCCGAGGGCACGCTCGAGCCGCGCCAGCTCTTCGAGGCCTTCCCGGCGCTCCTCGAGGACGTCGCCGCCGATGCCCCGCTGCTGCTGGTCGTCGAGGACATCCACTGGGCCGACCGGTCCACGCTCGACCTGCTCAGCCTCCTCTTCGCGCGCCCCTTCTCCGGCCGGGTCGAGCTGGTCGCGTCCTACCGCTCCGACGACCTGCACCGGCGCCATCCCCTGCGTCGCCAGGTGGCCGAGTGGTCGCGGCTGCGCGAGGTCGAGCGGCTCCAGCTCGAGCCGCTGCCCGGCGACGACGTACGCCGCCTCGTCCGGCTGCTCGAGCCGGACCGACCGCTGAGCGAGGCCGCCATGGCCACGATCGTCGCCCGCGCCGAGGGCAACGCCTTCTTCGTCGAGGAGCTGGTCGGCGCCGGCGCCGCCTACGAGTCGCTCCCCGACGACCTGGCGGGGCTCCTGCTGGTGCGCCTCGACCGGTTGGACCCCGAGGCCCGCGAGGTCGTCCAGGCCGCCGCCACGGCCGGCCGACGGGTTGCCCACGACCTCCTCGCCGAGGCCACCGGCCTCGCGTCCGGCGCCCTCGACCTCGCCCTGCGCGGTGCGGTCGACGGCAACGTGCTCGTCCCCGTCCAGGGCGAGTCCTACGCCTTCCGCCACGCACTGCTCGCCGAGGCGGTCTATGACGACCTGCTGCCGGGCGAGCGCGTGCGCTGGCACACCGCCTACGCCCGTGCGCTCGCCTCCGGGCGGTTCACCGGCGCCGCCGCGGAGCTCGCCCGGCACGCGCGCCTGGCCGGCGACGTGACGACCGCCGTCCGGGCCAGCATCGAGGCCGGCGACGAGGCCGCGGCCGTCGGGGGACCCGACGAGGCCTCCCAGCACTACCTCCAGGCGCTCACCCTGGTCAGCCAGGGCGTCGCGGTCGAGGACGTCCCGCTGGCCGACCTCGTGGCGAAGGCCGCCGACGCCGTGCTCACCGCCGGTCACACCGCCCGGGCGATCCGTGTCGTCCGCGAGCACCTCGACCTGCTCCCGCCGGGGGCGCCTCCCGAGCAGCGCGCCCGGCTGCTCACCACGCTCGCGCAGGCCCTGCTCGTCGCCGACGGCGAGGACGACCCCGCGCAGGCCTCGGGCGAGGCGGTGGCGCTCCTCGAGGACGGCCCCCCGCGTCAGCGGGCCCAGGCGCTCGCGGTGCACGCGCGCATCCTGGCGGCCTACGGCCTCAGCGAGGAGGCTCGGCAGGCCGGCCTGGAGGCGCTGACCATCGCCGAGAAGCAGGACATGCCGCGGCTGGCGACCGACGTGCTCATCTCCTTCGCCCAGCTCGAGCGCGGAGGCACCGACGCCGAGACGCGGGCCGCCCTCGAGGACGCCGTGGCCAAGGCGCGCGCCGCCGGGGCCCACAACGCCGAGCTGCGGGCGCGCTACCTCCTGGGCCGCTACCACCAGGACCGCGCCGAGTTCCTGCCCGCCGCCGAGGCCTTCGCCGAGGCGCAGCGCCGGGGCGCCGAGCTCGGTCTGCCGTGGGCGCCCTACGTCTTCGACGCACGCTTCATGCGGGTCGCGGTCCTCCACGCCGCCGGCCGCTGGGACGAGGCCCTCGGTCTCGCCGACGTCGCCGGTGAGTCCCCGCCGATGGTGCCCGAGGACATGCTCAACGCCCAGCGCGCGCTGATCCTGGCCGGTCGCGGCGACCCGGGCGCCTCCCGCCTGGCCGAGAGCACCCGTGGCTCCTGGGACTACGAGGGCCTGGCCGCCCTCAACGCCTGGTCGACCGTGCTGGCCGTCCACGAGCACCACGCCGACGCCGCTCGGGCGGTCGCGGCCTATGACCTCGCGGTCGAGTCGCTGACCCGCATGTGGCGCCCGTGGTTCGCGGCGCGACTGCGGCTCGCCGCCACGACGCTCGGCGTGCTCGCCACCGCCGCCGTCCGGCTCACCGCCGCCGAGCGGCAGGCCCTCTCCGCGGACGCCCAGCGGCTGCACGCCGACGGGTCCCGGGTGGTCTCCGCGCACCGCGAGGCCGGCGTCAGCTATGGCCCCGAGGGTGCTGCCTGGGTCGCGCGGCTGGAGGCCGAGTGGCTCCGCTGGCGCTGGGCCGCGCAGGTCGACCCGCCCGCCCATGCCGACCTCGTCTCCACCTGGAGCGACCTCGAGCAGGTGACCGAGGCCTATGGTCACGTCTCCGACCTCGCCCGGGTGCGGGTCCGGCTGGCCGCCGTGCTGCGCGCCGCCGGCGACGCGGCCGCGGCGCGCGCCGCCGCCGACGCCGCCCGCGCGGTCGCCCACGAGCTGCGCGCGCAGCCGCTGCTCGACGAGCTGGTCCTCCTGGGCTCGGCGCCGGGCCGCGGTGGCTCGACCGGGGCGGCCGACGGGACGCTGACCCCGCGCGAGCGGGAGATCCTCGCCCTGGTCGCCGAGGGGCGCACCAACGGCGAGATCGGCCGGCAGCTGTTCATCAGCACCAAGACCGTCTCGGTCCATGTGTCCAACATCCTCGGCAAGCTCGGTGCCTCCGGACGCACCGAGGCCGCGGCCCTCGCCCGCCGCCGCGGACTCCTCGACTGACCGCAGCCCTCGACCCGGCACACTGGCGCCGTGACCGACGAGTTCCGCTGCTCCCTCGCCAGCCTGGCCGCGGCCGAGCCCCTGGCGGGCACCGCCCCGACGGAGACCGCGTGGCTGCTCGTCGAGGACCCCGGGCCTTGGGGGCGCAAGGCGCTGGCCGAGAGCCGCCTGCCCGAGGCGGTGCGCGATCGCCTGGCGGCGCTGGACGGCGTGCGCGTGCAACTGGTGCGCCGGCACGGCGAGCGCGCCACCGCCGGTGTGCAGGTGTTCGCGGCCACGGCCGGTGCCGACGGGGGGTTCGCGGTCGAGGCCGCTCGCCTCGACGACGCGGTCGACCTGCTCTCCCTGGACCTCGAGGGGCTCGCGGCGGGGCGCGGAGCGGGCCTGTCGCCGTACGACGCCGGCCTGTGGCTGGTCTGCACCAACGGCCGTCGCGACCGCTGCTGCGCCGAGCAGGGCCGTCCCGTGGCCGCCGCGCTGACCGAGCGCTGGCCCGACCAGACCTGGGAGACGACCCATCTCGGCGGCCACCGGTTCGCCGCGACCCTCCTCGCCCTGCCGTCCGGCGCCACCCTCGGGCGGCTCGACCCCTCCTCCGCCGTCGCCGCGTGTGCCGCGCTCGAGAAGGGCGACCTGCTCCTCGACCTGCTCCGCGGCCGCGCCGGCACTCCGGCCGCGGCCCAGGCCGCCGAGGCCCACCTGCGCGATCGGCTGTCCCTCACCGCCACCGACGCCGTCCGGCTCCGCTCCGCCGAGCCCGCCGGCGACGAGACCCTCGTGACCCTGGCCGTCCGCACCGATCCGTCCCCCGGCGACCATCGGCTGCTCGTCACCCACCGCCCCGGCACCCCCCACCGCCTCAGCTGCGCCGACGACCTCGCCAAGCCCACCGACTCCTTCCACGTCACCCCCGCCCCCTGACGCCGAGGTGGGACTCCGGGTCCACCGAAGTGGGATTCCGGGTCCACCGAGGTGGGAGTTGTTGGTTGGCGAAGGGGGACTTGTGGTTCGGCGAGTCCCACGTGGCCGAACCGCGAGTCCCACGTCGGCGAGCCGCGAGTCCCACGTCGGCGAGCCGCGAGTCCCACCTCGGCGAGCCGCGAGTCCCACCTCGGCGAGCCGCGAGTCCCACTTCGGGGGGCTTCTACGATCGGAGGGACACGTCTCGAGGGGTGAGGCGGGCAGGGCAGGCAGGGCAGGGAGGTCCCCGTGGCGGGCGATGACGTGAGCCGGCTGAGCCGGGAGCGGTTCGAGCGGACGCGCCCGCCGTCGCGGCGCCGGCTGCCGCGGGTCGACACCAGCAGGCTGCCCCGCGGACCGCGGCTGCCCGTGCTGGTGCAGAGCGCGGGGCTGCTGAGGTTCCGGCACCGGTTCGTCCCCTGGCTGCACCGCCGGTACGGCGACACGTTCACCCTGCGCCTCGTCCCGGCGGCCCGACCGCTCGTCATGCACACGAGGCCCGAGGACACCAAGGAGATCTTCGCCGGCGACCCGGAGGTGTTCCACGCCGGCAAGGGCAACGCGATCCTCGGTCCGGTGATGGGCGAGCACTCCGTGCTCCTGCTCGACGGCGCCGAGCACAAGCGGGCGCGGCGGCTGCTGATGCCCGCGTTCAGCGGGCACGCGCTGCGCAGCTACCGCGACGTGGTGGCCGGGCTGGCCAAGACCGAGGTCGCCTCGTGGACCCCGGGACAGGAGCTCAGGGCGCTCGACCGGATGAACGCGCTGACCCTGGAGGTGATCCTCCAGGTCGTCTTCGGGGTGACCGACGAGTCCCGCCTGGCGCGCCTGCGTCCGCTGGTGAAGGAGACGGTCGACGTGAGCCCGGTCGTCCTGCTCGGCTGGTCGATCCCGTTCCTCCAGCGGTTCGGCGTCTGGAAGCGCACGGTCGAGACGTCCTTCGAGCTGGACCGGTTGATCTATGCCGAGATCCGCGAGCGCCGGCAGGCGCCCGACCTGGCCGACCGCGCCGACGTCCTCTCCCAGCTGATCCGCATCGACACCGACGGCGACCGCCTCACCGACATCGAGCTGCGCGACCACCTCGTCACCCTGCTGCTCGCGGGCCACGAGACCACCGCGACGGCGCTGGCCTGGGCGCTCTACGAGGTCGGGCGCGACGAGACGCAGCTCGCCCGCGCCCAGGCGGCCGCCAGCGGCGGTGACGACGCGTGGCTCGAGGCCGTCTTCAAGGAGTCGACACGGCTGCACCCGGTCATCGCCATGGTGGTGCGGACCCTGATGAGGCCGGCCACGGTCGGCGGCCGGGAGCTGCCGGCCTTCACGACCGTCGGCCCGTCGATCCTGCTCGCGCACGCCGATCCGCAGAGCTTCCCCGAGCCCGAGCGCTTCGACCCCGAGCGCTTCACCGGCGAGCACCCCCCGGCCCTCAACACCTGGATCCCGTTCGGGGGCGGTGCCCGCCGCTGCCTGGGCGCGGCGTTCTCCCAGATGGAGGCGGTCGAGGTGCTGCGCGAGGTGTTCGCGTCCTACGACGTGCACACCGTCGGCACCGAGCGCGCCAAGGTCCGCAACATCACCAGCGTCCCCGACGGCGGCGCCCGCATCGTCGTCACCGAGCGGGTCGGCTGATGGCCGACTGGACCCACCGGAGCCGCTGGGTCGAGGTGGCGCGCTCCAACGACCCGGTGCTGGTGTCGTTCCTCCAGGTGCTCCTGCAGGACGCCGGGATCGACGCGACGGTCGCCGACAACAACATGGCGGTCATCGAGGGGTCGATCACGGTCTGGCGGCGCCGCGTGCTGGTCCCGGAGGACGCCCTCGACGAAGCCCGGCAGGTCATCGCCGACGCCGAGATCGACGAGGACCTCGGCCAGCGCTGACCCACCCCAAAAGGGGCTGCGCGCCGGTCTCGGCCGGTGGCAGCATGACGGCCCATGACCTGGCGCGAACGCCTGCGGGCCCTCCGCATCGACGTGACGCCCTGGCGCACCTCCCGGGACTTCCGCCTGCTCTGGACCGCGGGCACGGTCTTCTACCTGGGCGGGATGGTCAGCTATGTCGCCATCCCCTTCCAGATCTACACGCTCACCGGGTCCAACTTCGCGGTCGGCGCCATCGGGCTGGTCGAGCTGCTGCCGCTCATCGTCTTCGGCCTCTACGGCGGCGCGCTCGCCGACCACGTCGACCGGCGGCGGTTGCTCGTCGGCACCGGGGTGGCGCAGGCCGTCCTGACCGGCGTCCTCGCGGTCAACGCCTTCCTGGGGGAGCCCAGCATCGTGGTCATCTTCGTGGTGGCCGCGTTCCTCTCCGCCGCGGGCGCCATGCAGCGCCCCTCGCGCGAGGCGCTGCTCCCGCGCACCGTGGCCCACGACCAGATCGCCGCGGCCAACGCGATGGCCAGCCTGGGGATGCAGATCGGCGTCCTGATCGGGCCCGCGATCGGCGGTCTCCTCGTCGCCTATGTCGGCATCGGCTGGTGCTTCCTGGTCGACATCGCCGGACTGGTCGTCGCGACCCTGCTCTTCTTCGCGATGCGGCCCTATCCCCACACCGACGAGACGACCCCCCCGAGCCTCAGCGGCATCGGCGAGGGCCTGCGCTACGCGATCGGCCGTCGCGACCTGCTCGGGACCTACCTCGTCGACATCGCCGCCATGATCCTGGCGATCCCGGTGGTGCTGTTCCCGGCGCTCGCCGACGAGGTGTTCGAGCAGCCACAGCTCCTCGGCCTGCTCTACACCGCGGAGACGGTCGGTGCGCTCCTGGCCACCGGGCTCAGCGGGTGGACGTCGCGCGTGCACCACCACGGACGCGCGATCGTGATCGCCGCCTCCGCCTACGGCGCCTGCATCGGCCTCGCCGGCCTGATGCCCTCGGTCTGGCTGGTGCTGTTGTTCCTCATGCTCTCCGGCGTCGCCGACATGATCTCCGGGGTCTTCCGCGGCACCGTGTGGAACCAGACCATCCCCGACGGCATGCGCGGCCGCCTGGCCGGCATCGAGATGCTGTCCTACTCCCTGGGCCCGCTGGGTGGCCAGGTGCGTGCCGGCGCGGTCGCCGACCTCTGGTCGGTCCGCGGCTCGATCGCCAGCGGTGGCTGGGCCTGCGTGGTCGGCGTCGGTCTCACCGCCGCCTGGCTGCGCGACTTCTGGCGGTACGACGCCCGCACCGACCCGCACGCCGTCGCCGAGCGCGACGCCCGAGCCCAGCGCGCGGCCGACGGGGCCTGACGACCCGGCGCCGCCGTTGCCGCCGGACCCGAGGGAACCGTGACCCGGGTCACCTCCGGCCCCCAGTAGGCTGCTCGGGTGACCGAACACAACGAACACCCCGTGCTCTGGGGCCTCGGCGCGCTCGTCGTCGTCGCGGCCGCCATCGGAGTGCTGGTGGGGATCGGCGCCCTCGGCGTCACCCGCGTGCTCGGCCTGTCCGGGGGAGACTCCGGCTCGGGGGCGTCCGCGGGAGCGACGATGGTGATCCCGTCACCCTCCGACATCCGCAGCACCGAGAAGCCCGACGACCAGGGCTCGCCGACCAAGCGTCCCCACCCCGGCCAGTCGTCGTCGAGCCAGGAGTCGACCGCGATCACGCTCCAGACCGGCCAGAGCCGGGTCGCGCCGATGCAGCAGATCGACCTGAGTGGGAAGTACCCCGGCGGTGACGGCGCGATCCTCCAGGTGCAGCGCTACGAAGGCGGCACGTGGACCGACTTCCCGGTGACGATGCCGGTGTCAGGCGACAGCTTCAGCACGTTCATCCTGACGGGCCACACGGGTCTCAACCGGATCCGCGTGGTCGACACGACCAGCGGGGACGCCTCCAACGAGGTCAAGGTCACCGTCGGCTGACGCCCGACGCCCCAGCACGAGCTCGACGACCGCGGGCTGCCCGGCGAGCACACCGCCGAGCACCAGCACCAGGCCGACGGCTTGGGCCGTGCCGAACGCCTCGCCCGCCAGCGCGACACCCAGCAGCGTCCCGACGACCGGGTTGACCAGCCCGATCAACGAGGTCGGTCCGGCGCCGATGTGACGGACGCCGGTGAACCAGGCGACGTAGGCCAGGCCGGTGCCCACCAGGGCGAGGTAGGCGAACGCCAGCATCCCGGGCCCGTCGACCGGCGGCGGGGCTCCCTCGACGAGCAGCGCCACGGGGACGAGGAAGAGCCCACCGGCGACCAGCTGCCAGGACGTGAACGTCAGCAGGTCGGTCGGCGGCTTCCAGCGCCGCACCAGCACGAACCCGAGCGCGGAGATCCCCACCGCGCCGGTCGCGGCAGCGACGCCGACCAGGTCGACGGCGCCCTCTCCGCGCAGCACGAGCAACGCGACGCCGACGAGACCGACGACGCCACCGGCCAGCGCCAGCCGGGTCGGCCGCTCGCCCGCCAAGGGCCAGGCGAGGCCCATCACCACGAGCGGCGACATGGCCGTCATCGTCGCCGCCAGGCCGCCCGGCAGGTGGTAGGCCGCCAGGAAGATGAGGGCGAAGAAGGCCCCGATGTTGAGCGTGCCGAGCAGCGCGGCGCGCCACCACCAGGACCCCTGCGGCAGCTCCCGGCGCCAGGCCAGCATCAGCAGCCCGACGGGCAGGGCCCGCACCAGACCGTCGAAGAGCGGGCGGTCGACCGGGAGGTAGGTCTGGGTGACCCAGTAGGTCGTGCCCCAGGCCACCGGGGCGACCGCGGTGAAGAGTCCGGTCAGGTATTTATCTTCCATGGAAGAGATAATACCTTCCAGGGAAGATATATTCCAGGCATGAGCCAGCCCCTCGACCACGTCGGCCGGATCATGGCCCAGTGGGCCGTCGAGCGGCCGGACCTCGACGTCTCGCCGCAGGGCATCATCGGCCGGCTGCACCGGCTCGCGGTCAAGCTCGACGACGAGCTCCGGCCGGTGTTCGCGGCGGCCGGGCTCAGTGACGGCGAGTTCGACCTCCTCGCCGCGCTGCGCCGATCCGGAGCCCCCTACCGGCTCACTCCGGGGGCGATCGGCGAGACGACGATGATCACCTCGGGTGCGGTGACCAAGCGCGTGGACCGGCTCGAGCGGGCCGGCCTGGTCCGACGTACGCCGAACGCCGAGGACGCGCGCTCCAGCCTGGTCGGCCTGACCCCGCAGGGCCTCGCGCTCGTGGACCGGCTGTTCGAGGAGCACATGGCCAACGAGCACCGCCTGGTGTCGACCCTCGACCCCCACCAGCGCCGACAGCTCGCCGAGCTGCTCGAGGCCTGGGGCCGCACCATCCCGGCAGGCTGAGGGCTCAGGCCCCGCCGGTCACCTCGGGATCCAGTTGAACTCGTCGGGGTTGGGCCCGGTCCGCCCGACCTCGCCCTCGTCCATCGACGACAGCGTCGCCATGTCGTCCTCCTCGAGCTCGAAGCCGAAGAGGTCCCAGTTCTCGCGCATCCGCTCCGGGCGCAGCGACTTGGGGAAGACGATGTCGCCGCGCTGCAGGTGCCAGCGCAGCGTGACCTGGGCCGGGGTGCGCTCCAGGCGCTCCGCGATCTCGGTGATCATCGGGTCGCCGGCGACCCGGCCCCGAGCGATCGGCGACCACGCCTCGGTCGCGACCCCGTGTCGCGCGTTGGCGGCGCGCGCGGCCTCGTTGGTGAAGTAGGGGTGCACCTCGATCTGGTTGACCGCCGGCACCTCACCGGTCGCCTCGACGATCCGGTCGAGGTGCGCCGGCTGGAAGTTCGAGACGCCGACGGACGTGGAGAGCCCGGACTCGCGCAGCTCCACCAGGGTCTCCCAGGTGGAGACGAAGTCGCCGTCGTACCTCCCCGGGAGCGGCCAGTGGATGAGGAACAGGTCGACCCGGTCGAGGCCGAGCCGCTCGAGCGACTCGTGCATGGTGCGCCGGGCGTCGTCGGGCAGGTGGAAGCCGTTGTTGAGCTTGGTGGTGACGAAGAGCTCCTCGCGGGGGATGCCCGACGCGGCCAGCGCGGCGCCGACGCCCTCCTCGTTGCCATACATCTGGGCCGTGTCGATGTGCCGGTAGCCCACCTCGAGGGCGTCGGTCACCACGCGCTCGGTCTCCGCGGGCGGCACCTGGAAGACGCCGAAGCCGAGCTGGGGGATCGTGGTCCCGTCGTTGAGGGTGATCTGGGGAGTCGCCATGGTCCCACCGTAACGATGCGGGTGTTGCGGGTCGCTTGCCCAGGGTTCCGTCCGGTCGGCCATTGCCTCGACACGTGTGACGAGAGAGGATCCTGGGGTAGTCGCTCGGGCGGCGCGTCGTGCTCGGCATGGGAAGGAACCGACAAGTGCAGCGCGATCTGGGTCTGTCCGCCGAGCCGTGGCTGACCATCGAGCTGCGCGCCGACGCCGTGGTGCTCGACGGGATGCCGGTCTCCGGCGACGACCCGCTCCGGGAGCGCTACGCGCGAGTGCTGCGTCGGGTCGCCACCGAGGTCGCGACCCCGCTGGGCCGCCAGGTCGGAGCCACGGTCGTCGACCGACAGGGCGTCGTCGCCCACCTGGCGATCCATCCGGACGGCACGACCGACGACGTCGACGCCCTCGTCGCGGCCGCGGCGACCGCCCCCGACCCCGTGATCCGGCTCCGGGCCGGGATCCCGGCGACCGTGGCCGGCAAGCGCCGAGGCCCCTGGAGCCGCCGGATGGCCTGGGGCCTCGCCGGTGCGCTGGCCGCCGGGCTCACCGCCGGAGGCGTCGCCGCGATCGCCTCGGTCGCGATCGACGCACGCATGCCGGAGGACACCCGGCCGATGGCCCGGACCTCGCCGCCCGCCGTCGACGGCACCTCGCCCGCCGTCGTCGTGGTCGACGACCCCTCCTCCGACCCGACGGTCCGCCTCGTGGCGCTCGGGCCCGGCCGGGTCCGCGTCCTGCTCGCGCACGTGTCGGTCCCCGGGCGCGTGGTCGTCGCCCTCGACCCGGCCCGGGGCGACCGGGTCGTGCGCAGGCTCCTGGCTCCGCGTGGCCGCTCCAGCTTCGTGGTGCGCGGGCTGGCGGGTGGCCCGACCGCCTACCGCGTGACGCTGCCCGGCGGCGAGCGTGCCTCGGGCTCGCTCCGCGTCCCACCGGTCCGCCACGACAGCGCGCCGGTCCTCCCGTCGTCGCCCCCCTCCTCCTCGGCGCCCACGGTCCCGTCGTCGACCGCCGGCGCCGGCGGTGGGCACGGCGGAGGGCACGGCGGGGCCCAGGCCAGCCCCGAGCCGGCCGACGTGACCCCGATCGACCCGGACGACCTCTAGACCGTGACCGCCCTCGTCCCGCCGCTGCGGCTCGTCCTGCCCGGCCTGCTCGCCCTCGGCCTGCTGGCGCTTCCGGTCGCCCCCGCCGCGCCCGTCGCCGCCGAGTCGCCCTCGGCCGCCGTCGCCCGCCAGGTGGCCGTCGCGCCGGCCCGGGCCCGCACCGCCGATGCTCCCCGCGTGGGCTACCGCCTGCGCCGCGACGGCACGGCGGCCGGCGCCTGGTTCGGCTCCCGGAGGCTCGACGACGACGTGGTGTTCCGCGTCGACCCCGGGCGTGCCCCGGACACCCGACGCTTCCGCGGCCCCCGGTGGGTGTCCACCCTGACCGGCGCCGGTCCCGTGGACGTCACCCGCGCCCGCACCCGCCGCGCGGCCTGGATCCTGGCCAAGTACGGCGTCTACCGCGACCAGGCGCAGGCAGCGGCGGTCGAGCTCGCCCTCGACGCGCTCCTGTTCGGCGGTGCCTACTCCGTCGACGGGGCCCGCACGCAGCGGCGGCTCGACCAGACGCCGGACCCCGCCACCGTCCTCGGCCTCGCCGACTACATGCTCGCCACCTCCCAGCAGCTGGCCGGCCCCTACCGCGTGAGCGTCGACGCCGTCGGCGCCGCGGTCGGCGACCCGGTCGGCGTCACCGTCACCGTCACGACCCGGTCGACCGACCAGCCGATCCGCAAGCTGCCCGTGCAGGTGGCGCTCGGCGCCCGGACCGCCGGCGGGGTCACGGGCGACGACGGGGTGGCGCGCCTGTCGGTCATGGCGACGCAGGCAGGTCCGCAGACCTACGCCACGGTCGTGCGCCTGCTGCCCACCGACCGGCTGCTCGTGCGGCGGCCGGCGAGCGGTCGCGGGTCGCGCGTGGTGCTCGCGGGGCAGAAGCAGAGCCGCATCGTGCGCCGGGACGTCGCCGTCAGGGCCCGCCCGCAGGTCGAGCTCACCGGGCCGGCGACCGCGCGGCTCACGGCGCCGCTGCCCGGCACCGTCGCGGTCACCGGCGGCTATGCCAGCACCCGCACCGCCACCGTCTCCCTCCACGGACCGTTCCCGGTCGGCAGCTTCCGGCACTGCTCGCCCGACAGCGTAGCCTCCACGGCCCAGCTCGAGGTCGCGGGCGACGGTCCCTATGCCGTCCCGACCGTCACCGTGCCCGCCCCCGGTGTCTACAACTGGTCGGTGGAGGTGCCGGGCGACGCCTACAACCTCCCGGCCTCCGCCTGCGGCCGTGTCTTCACCGCCAAGGCCGTCCCGTCGCTCGACGTCGCGAGCACCAGGACCGCGATCCCGCTCCGCGGTGACGTCCGCGCCCGCGTGGACGTCTCGGGGCTCCCCGAGGACTATGCCGACGACGTCCGCGTGCGCCTGTTCGGTCCCTTCGACTCCCGCGCGGAGGTGCGGTGCACCGACGGCCACCTGGCCCGCCGCCGCACCGTCGCCGTCACGGCCCCCGACGCCCGCGGCACCACCGACCCCGTCACCCTCCAGTCGGCGGGCGTCTTCGCCTGGCAGGCGACTCTCCCCGCCGGCCCCCTCTCGGTCTCGGTGGTCACCGCCTGTGGCGCCTCCGGGAGCCTCGTGCGGGTCGGCTGAGGCCTTGTCGGTTTCCCCGCTCGAGCGGGGAAACCCGCACTGGGCGGCCGAAGTTTCGGCCCACCAGTGACAGGTTCGGCTCCTCGGCGTGACCGCTGGTGCCCGAGTGACATGCCCTCGACGCAGAGCGGGGCGCGCAGCGATGAGACGCCCGTCACGCCGGGAACACCACCCCCCGCTCCCGCGTTGGAGCCCATGAACAGACTTGAGTTGATCGGACTCAACTTGTTTGCCAGACTGACGCCGTACGGCGCCCAGCCCGGCGCCCACCAGACATCCACACCGGAGGTACACACACCATGGCACGTGCGGTCGGCATCGACCTGGGCACGACGAACTCCGTCGTCGCCGTTCTCGAGGGTGGCGAACCCACCGTCATCGCAAACGCAGAAGGTGCCCGCACCACCCCGTCCGTGGTCGCGTTCGCCAAGTCCGGCGAGGTCCTCGTCGGTGAGGTCGCCAAGCGGCAGGCGGTCACCAACGTCGACCGCACCATCCGCTCGGTCAAGCGCCACATGGGCACCGACTGGTCGGTCAAGATCGACGACAAGTCCTTCACCCCCCAGCAGATCAGCGCGTTCGTGCTCCAGAAGCTCAAGCGCGACGCCGAGGCCTACCTCGGCGAGCCGGTCACCGACGCGGTGATCACGGTCCCCGCCTACTTCTCCGACGCCCAGCGTCAGGCCACCAAGGAGGCGGGCGAGATCGCCGGTCTCAACGTGTCGCGCATCGTCAACGAGCCGACCGCGGCCGCGCTGGCCTACGGCCTCGACAAGGGCGACGACCAGGTCATCCTCGTCTTCGACCTCGGTGGCGGCACCTTCGACGTGTCCCTGCTCGAGATCGGCGAGGGTGTCGTCGAGGTCAAGGCGACCTCCGGCGACAACCACCTCGGCGGTGACGACTGGGACACCCGCGTCGTGGAGTGGATGGTCAAGAAGTTCAAGGACAACAACGGCGTCGACCTCGGTGCCGACAAGATCGCCCGGCAGCGCCTCCAGGAGGCCGCCGAGAAGGCCAAGATCGAGCTGTCCTCCTCGAGCGAGACCACGATCCACCTGCCCTACATCACCCACGGCGAGTCCGGCCCGCTGCACTTCGAGGAGAAGCTCACCCGCAGCGAGTTCCAGAAGATGACCGCCGACCTGCTCGACCGGTGCAAGTCCCCGTTCCAGCAGGTGCTGCGCGACGGCGGCGTCGACGTCGCCAAGATCGACCACGTCGTCCTCGTCGGTGGCTCGACCCGCATGCCCGCGGTGAGCGACCTGGTCAAGGAGCTGCTCGGCGGCAAGGAGCCCAACAAGGGCGTCAACCCCGACGAGGTCGTCGCCGTGGGCGCCGCGCTCCAGGCCGGCGTGCTCAAGGGTGAGGTCAAGGACGTCCTGCTCCTCGACGTCACCCCGCTGAGCCTCGGCATCGAGACCAAGGGCGGCGTGATGACCACCCTCATCGAGCGCAACACCACGATCCCGACCAAGCGCAGCGAGATCTTCACGACCGCCGACGACAACCAGCCGTCGGTCGAGATCAAGGTCGCCCAGGGCGAGCGCCAGATGTGGGCGCAGAACCAGCCGCTCGGCAACTTCGAGCTCACCGGCCTCCCGCCGGCGCCGCGCGGCATCCCCAAGATCGAGGTCACCTTCGACATCGACGCCAACGGCATCGTGCACGTGTCCGCCAAGGACATGGCCTCGGGTCGCGAGCAGTCCATGACGATCTCCGGCGGCTCCGCGCTGAGCAAGGACGAGATCAACCGGATGGTGACCGAGGCCGAGCAGTACGCCGCCGAGGACGCCGCGCGCCGTGAGCAGGTCGAGACCCGCAACCAGGCCGACCAGCTCGTCTACACGACCGAGAAGTTCCTCGCCGACAACGGCGACAAGATCCCCGAGGACGTCAAGACCGAGGTCCAGGCCGACGTCGACGCCCTCAAGGCCACGCTCGAGAACGCCGAGGCGTCCGGCGAGGACCTCCGTGCCGGCATCACCAAGCTCGGTGAGTCCAGCCAGAAGATGGGGGCCGCGATGTACGCCGCCGCGGAGGCCGACCAGGCCGCCGCTGGTGGCTCGACCGGCAGCACGGGCGAGGCCGACGACGACGTCGTGGACGCCGAGATCGTCGACGAGCCGACCGACGAGGGCGAGTCCAAGTGACCGAGGGGCAGTCCCCGCCCGCCGAGGGCATGACCGACCGCGACGTCGCCGCGGGTTTCGGCGACGTCGCGGGCGAGGTCGGCACCGACACCGAGGTGGAGCTGACCGACGACCTCGCCCTGGCGCAGGCCGACGTGGCCCGCGCCCAGGCCGACGTCATGTCGCTCACCGGGGACCTGCAGCGCCTTCAGGCCGAGTACCTCAACTACAAGCGGCGGGTGGAGCGCGACCGTGAGCTGGTGCGCGAGAACGCCACCTATGCCGTGCTGGCACCGATCACCGACGTGCTCGACACGATCGACCGGGCGCGCGACCACGGGCCCCTCGACGGGGGCCTGCAGGCCGTGGCCGACCAGCTCGAGCGCGTCGTCGCCGGGCTCGGGCTGACCAAGTTCGGCACGCCGGGAGACGCGTTCGACCCGATGCTCCACGAAGCGCTGTCCCACATCGGGGAGGATCCCGACGTGGACGTCACGACGTGCAAGGTGGTCGCCAAGTCGGGCTACCGGATCGGCGACCGCGTCCTGCGCGCCGCCCAGGTGCTGGTCGTGGACCCGGCGGCCGCTCCGGCCGACCAGGCCGCCGACTGACCACCGTCGACCACCGCGAGCATCGAGGGGAGGGACGCCGATGAGCACACAGGACGGCATGCGCGCCGACTGGGCCAACAAGGACTTCTACAAGGAGCTGGGAGTCGCCAAGGAGGCCAGCGAGGCCGACATCAAGAAGGCCTACCGCAAGCTCGCGCGCGCCAACCACCCCGACTCCAACCCGGGCGACACCGCCAAGCACGAGAAGTTCAAGGCCGTCGCCGAGGCCTACGACGTCCTCGGCGACGCCGAGAAGCGCAAGAAGTACGACGAGATGCGGTCGCTGTTCGGCAGCGGCCGCTTCCCGGGCGGCTTCGGCGGCGGCACCGGCGGAGGCGGCGGCTTCGACATCAACGACCTGCTCCGCGACCGGGCCGGCTCCGGGGGCGGCGGCTTCGGTGACATGTTCGGCGACCTCTTCGGAGGCGGGCGCGGGCGCGGGCGCGGCAAGCCGCGTCCGACCCGCGGGGCCGATGTCGAGACCACCGCGACCATCGGCTTCACCGACGCGATGGACGGCGTGACCATCTCCCTGCGCCTGACCTCCGACTCGGCCTGTCCCGAGTGCAAGGGCAGCGGCGGCAAGCCCGGCACCAAGCCGCACGTCTGTCCCGAGTGCGAGGGGGCCGGCTTCGTCGTGCAGTCCATGGGGGGCGCGTTCTCGATCAACGAGACCTGCCCGGTCTGCGGTGGTCGGCAGCTCGTCTATGACGAGCCCTGCCCGTCCTGCCAGGGCAGCGGCCGCGGCGTGTCCGCGCGCAGCATCCAGGCGCGCATCCCGGCGGGTGTCCGCGACGGCCAGAAGATCCGCCTGCGCGGCAAGGGCGGTGCCGGCGAGAACGGCGGCACGGCCGGCGACCTGTTCGTCACGGTCAAGGTCACCCCTCACCGCCTGTTCGGGCGCAAGGACGACAACCTCACCCTCGACGTGCCCATCTCCTTCGACGAGGCCGCCCTGGGCGGGGAGATCAAGATCCCCACGCTCGGGGGCGCGCCGGTGACCCTCAAGATCCCCGCCGGCACCCCCAACGGTCGCACCTTCCGGGTGCGCGGCAAGGGTGCCCAGCGCAAGGACGGCACCTACGGCGACCTGCTCGCGACCGTCGAGGTGCAGGTGCCCGCCGTGCTCGACCAGGGTGCCCGGGAGGCCGTCGAGGCCTACCGCGCCGCCACCTCCGGCAAGCCGTTGCGTGCCGGGCTGTTCGAGGGGGCCTCGTGACCCGTGACCTGCCCCGCGGTGCGGCTCCCGCGCCGGGACCCGACGCCGCGGTCTATGTCATCTCGGTCGCGGCCGAGCTGACCGGCCTGCATCCGCAGACCCTCCGCAGCTATGAGCGGATGGGCCTGATCCAGCCGGGTCGCACCGGTGGGGGCGGGCGTCGCTACTCCCACCACGACATCGAGCTGCTCCGCCTGATCGCCGACCTCACCGCGTCGGGCATCGGGATCGAGGGCGTCCGGCGCATCCTCGACCTGCAGAACCAGATCGAGGCGCTGCGGATGCGCAACGAGGAGCTCGTGGTCGAGCTCGAGGCGACCCGCGAGGCGCTGCGCCGGTCCCTCGGCAAGCGCCAGGCCTCGCCGGTCGAGCAGCCGCCGAGCCGGCTGCCGGTCCTGCGCGAGCCGCTCACCGGGCAGTCGGTCGTCGTCTGGCGGCGCTCGAACCGGTAGCCCGCCACCGCAATCTAGGGAGCGCCCACCGATGTCCGGGGGGTCGGTCGACACCTACAACTAGGGGTGTCAGCCACCGACCCGACCCACCCGAGGACCTTCCATGTTCGGACACGCGCTCCCGACCGGCACCGCACTGCAGGCATTGCTCACGCTCGCGCTGGTGCTCACCGAGGTCGCCCTGTGGCAGTGGCGGGTGCTGCTGACCAACAAGGGGGCGCGGATCCTGCCCGCGGTGCTCGGCATGGCCGGCGCCGTGCTCCAGGTCACCGCGATCGCCCAGGTGGTCACCAACACCGGCGACCCGGTCATGGTCGCGGCCTACGCGGTGGGCGTCGGCGGTGGGGTGTTCGTGGGCGTCGTGGTCGCGGGCCGTACGGCGCGCACGACCGCCGAGCCCACCGCCGATGTCCCTGCCGGGTCGTCACATCGGGTGACGGCCCGGCGCGACGAGCGCCTCAGCGCGGGAACAGGTCCGCAGACCGTGCGACCGGGCCCGGGACGGGGTGCGCGTCCTTGCGTGTCAGCTCGTCCACACGCGTGAGGCTCACCTGCATCGGGTAGCCGGCGACGGTGGCATAGGACTCGACCTGGGTTCCGAGGCAGACGAGGAACACGGTCGTGCGGTGCGCGAGGTGGACCGTCCGCGTGGCGTCCAGGAGGTGCACGGTCGAACCAGGGCCGCTGGGGACCGTCGCGCCGACCAGGAGCGGCCGCGTCTTGGGACTCCTGGTCAAGGCGCACTCGATCTCGGTCACGCCCGCGTCGATCGCCCCGCTCACGCTGGCGAGGTAGTCCCCGGACGGGACGCGCGGGAGCTTCAGGGTGAAGCCCGATCTCCCGTCGACCTCGACCGCCGCCGACCACGTGGTGGTGCGGACCGAGCCGGCCTGGCGCTGCATCACCCCGTTCGCCGGAGCCGGCGAGGTCGACGACGCGGCCAGCAGGCCGGACGTGAGCAGGCCGACGACGAGGCCGGACGCGGCCAGGTGGGCGAGGGGCCGGGTGGTGCGGGACATGACGAGCTCCTGGGGTGTCGAGGGCGAGCGGCTCGGGCGTCGAGCCGGTCACCACCCTCGGTGCTCCGTCTGTCACCGACCTGTCACCTGACACGACCCTCAGGTCCGCTTGCCGCCCGAGGACACGAAGTCGGTGAGCTCCTGCTGCTGTCGGGCGATCGACGCGGCGGTGTGGTGGATGCGCGTGACCACGGCGCGCATGAAGTCGAAGGCCACCCGCGGCTCGCCCTCCACCATCGGGTCGAACTCCGCACGGCCGAAGCGCAGCAGCCGGGAGTCCTCGACCGCGCGGATGGACACGGTGTGCGGCGTGCCGTCGAGGAAGCTGAGCTCGCCGACCAGGTCGCCGAGGTCGAGGACGTGCAGCACCAGCTCGGGCCGCTGCGACGTGGCCTCCCGCACCACCGCGAGCTTGCCGTGGCTGACCATGAAGAACGACTCGGCCCGGTCGCTGCGCCGGAAGAGGAACTCGCCCTCGCCGAGCGCCACCTCGTCGCTGCAGTGCCGGGCGAGGACCTCGGCACCTCCGCGGCCGAGATACTGCCCGAGCGGTGCCTGGTAGATCAGGCTCGCGATGCGGTCCAGCTGGTCGAGCGTCTCGTCGGTCATGGGCGTCAGCCTTCGTGGGTGGGGATGGTCGGGGCGGTGACGGCGGCGACGGCCTCCGCGAGGTGCCGGGCGGCCCGGGCGGACAGGCCGGTGGCCAGGTTCCAGGCGTGGCCGCGGATGGCGAGCACACGCACGTCGGGCAGCGTGCCGAAGCAGTGCAGGGTCGTCGCGAGCACGCTGGGGATGCTCAGCGCGTGACTGGTGAAGGTCGACTCGAGCCGCGGCTCCGGGCGGTCGATGCGGTAGGACGCCACGGTGGGGTCGCGCGTCGCGTCGACGACGAGCACGCGGCGCTTCCGGCTGAGCAGCTCGGCGTCCTCGAGGTGCAGCTGGTAGCAGCGGACGAGCTCGGTCCGGCGGCACCAGCGGGACGACTCGAGCCAGTCGACGAAGGCCCAGCCGAGGCCGTCGTCGCGTCGGGCGAGGTTGCCGATGCCGAGCACGAGGGCGTCCGGGACGTCGTACTCCTCGAGGAGGCAGGTGGCCGCGAGCGTGCTCATCCGCGCACCCGTTCGGCGAGGACCCGGCCACGGGAGTCGACCAGCGTGACCTGCAACGGCATCTGACCCAGCGCGTGGGTGGCGCAGCTGAGGCAGGGGTCGTAGGCGCGGATGCCGACCTCGACGGAGTTGAGCATCCCCTCCGTGATGTCGACCCGGCCGTCGAGCTGCTCCTCGGCGACCACTCGCACGGTGCGGTTGAGGACCTCGTTGTTCTGCGTGGTCGCGACGATCAGGTTGGCCGCGGTGACCGCCCCGTCGCGGTCGGCGCGGTAGTGGTGCAGCAGGGTCCCGCGCGGCGCCTCGACGACGCCCACCCCCTCGCCCGTCCACGCCTCCGGCCCGGGGGTGACGACGAGCGAGTCCGACTGCAGGTCGGGGTCGACGAGGAGGTCGCGGATGAGCTCGGCCGCGTGGATCATCTCGATGGCCCGGGCCCAGTTGGAGTGCAGGGTCATCGTGTTGGCGCGGCCCGAGGTGTAGTCGTGGAACTCCGCCACCGCGTCCGCGGCCAGCGGTGTCGGCAGCGTGCGGGTGACGTTCATCCGAGCCAGGCAGCCCACCCGGACCGACCCGGCCGAGCGGCCCAGCGCGGTGAGATAGGGGAACTTGAGATAGCTCCAGTCCTCGACCGCCTCGGAGAAGTGGGTGAGGTAGTCGTGACAGTCGAGCTCGTCGACGACGGTCCGGTCGGGGCCGACGACGCGCAGCCGGCCGTCGTAGTAGTCGATGTCGCCGTCGGGACCGACGAGCGACATGTTCAACATCTCGACCGGCGCGAACCCGTCGACCTCCGCCCGGTGGTCGCGGTGGAACTCCCGCCACAGCCGCAGCCCGTCCTGCGCGTACTCCAGCACCTGGTCCAGCGACAGCAGCCCCTCCTCGCCGTGCAGGAACCGGTCGCGCTCGGCCGTGGTGAGCCCCTTCTGCACGCCGCCGGGGACGGCGCTGATGCCGTGCATGCGCTTGCCGAAGATCGTGCGGATCAGCTCCTGGCCCCACTTGCGCAGCATCACGACCCGCGTCACGAGTGCGGGGTCCGCCTCGAGCAGGCCGATCACGTTGCGCTGCTCGGGCGGCGCGTCGTTGCCGAACATCATCTCCGGGACGACGAGGTAGAAGTACGCCGTCGCGTGCGACTGCAGCATCTGGGCGTAGTGCCCCAGCCGGCGCATCTTCTCGGCCGCCGGGGTGATGGCGCGACCGACGCCGACGATGTCGTCGACCGTCTTGGCGCCGGCGAGGTGATGGCTCACGAAGCAGATCCCGCAGATCCGCTGGAGCAGGACCGGCGCCTCCCAGAAGGGGTGGCCCTGCACGAAGCGCTCATAGCCGCGGAACTCCACCACGTGCAGCCGGGCGTCCCGGACGTGCCGGTCGTCGTCCAGGGTGATGACGACCTTGCCGTGTCCCTCGATCCGGGTGACCGGGTCGATGACGATCCTGGATCCCATCGCGTCCTCCGGTCAGTCGAAGCGCGTGACCGCGCGTGGCAGGGTGAGCGGGCGCCCGTGGACGGCGTCGTCGAGCACCGCGAACACGGCGTCGCCGTCGGGCGGGCAGCCTGGGATGAAGTAGTCCATCTGCACGACCTCGTGGCAGGGGAACACCTTCGCGGTGAGCCGCGGCAGCTCCGGGTGCAGCGGGATCGTGGGCCGGGCTCCGGGTGGGGTCGTGGGCGCGTCGAGGTAGGCCGTGGCCAGGCACTCCCCGAGCCCGATCGGGTTGCGCAGTGAGGGAACGCCACCCCAGATCGCACAGGCGCCGACCGAGATGAGCACGTCGCAGCGCTCCCGGAAGTGCTCGAGCGTCTCGATGTTCTCCTCGTTGGCGACGCCGCCCTCGACGAACCCGAGGGCGCACCGCTCCGGGATGCGCTTGATGTCGGTGAGCGACGACCGCAGGATCGTCAGCTTGTCGAGCAGGGGCACGATCCGCTCGTCGATGTCGAGGATCGACAGCGTGCAGCCCCAGCAGCCGCACAGCGAGATGGTCGAGATCGTGAGCTTGCCCGCGCGGGAGGCGGCGGTCGCGGGGTCCAGCGGGGTGCGGGGGAGCTCGTGGGAGAGCCGGTCGGCGCTCACGGCTCGTCGCCTTCCAGGATCCGGTCGCGGACGGTGCGGTGATCGAAGCGTCGCTCGCCGATCGGCTCGTCGTAGCCGACCCCCTTGGCGAGGATCGCGCCGACGGGGCAGGTGTCCACGGCCTCGCGCACCTGCGCGTCGCTCATCGCGTCGGCGAGCTCGGCGTCGACCTCGATCCGGGCCGAGGCGCCTCGTCCGGACATGGAGAAGATCTTGTTGCCCGTCGCGGCGTCGCGGACGAACTCGATGCAGCGGTGGCACAGGATGCAGCGGTCCCGCTCGAGCCAGATCTTCTCGGTGCGGTGCTCGGCCTCGCGCGCGGGGTAGCGGTAGGGGAACTGCGAGGAGTGCAGCCCGACCTCATAGCTGACGCCCTGGAGCCGGCAGCGACCGCTCTTCTCACAGCTGGGGCAGTTGTGCTGTCCCTCGGCGAACAGCAGCTCGACGACCTCGCGCCGCAGCTCCTGGAGGTCGGGTGACTCGACCTCCACCGTGGCGCCGTCCCAGACGCGCACCGTGCAGCCGGCCACGACCGAGCCGTTGAAGCGGATGGAGCAGACCCGGCAGGTGCCGACCCGAGGCTGGTCGGGCCGGAAGCACAGGGTGGGCAGGTAGATGCCGTTGTCGGCCGCGATCTGCGGGAAGCTGCGGCTCGGGTCGGCGGTGACCTGCCGCCCGTCCAGGATGAACTCGACCTTCATCGGCCGTCCTCCGATGCCTGCGTGCCGGCCCCCGTGTCCGCCGTACGGCGCTCCACCAGCTCGCCGGCCAGGCGGGCATAGTCCGCGACCGCGGCCTCGGCGTCGAAGGACGCCCGCAGCGGTCCGTCCTCCGGGGCGAGCCGGGCGGCATAGACCTCGGGGAACGCCGCCAGCGTCGTGAGCACCGGCTTGGGCGACGTGGCGCCGAGCCCGCAGCGGCTGGTCCGCCGGATCAGGGTGCCCCAGCGCTCGAGGTCGTCGAGGTCGCGCTGCCGGACGCGCCCGGCGCGGACCGCGTCGATCTTGTCGAGGAGCATGCCGTTGCCGATCCGGCACGGGGCGCAGATCCCGCAGGACTCCGCGACGAAGAACTTCATGTGCTCGCGGACGATGCCGAGCAGGTCGCGGGTCGAGTCGAAGACGGTGAACGCGCCGTTGCAGCCGAGGTCCTCGAAGGCGAGTCGGCGGCTGGACTCGTGCGCGACCGAGATGCAGTCGCCCGAGGGCCCGCCGACCTGGACCGCGTAGGGGTCCTGCGCGCCCACCAGGTGCAGGACGTGCGCGACGGTCGTTCCCCACTCGATCTCGTAGATGCCGGGGCGGGCCACGTCGCCCGCGACGCTGATCAGCCGGGTGCCCGTCGAGTCCTGGGTGCCCATCGACTCGAACCAGTGCGAGCCCTCCTCGATGATGCGGGCGACGGCCACGAAGCTCTCGACGTTGTCGATGCAGGTCGGTTCGCCGAGATAGCCCGCCTGGGCGGGGAAGGGCGGCTTGAGCCGGGGCTGGCCGCGCCGGCCCTCGCACGACTCGATGAGCGCCGACTCCTCGCCGCAGACATAGGCGCCGGCGCCGAGCTGGATGCGGATGTCGAAGTCGAAGCCCGCCTTGCCGCCGATGTCGCGGCCGAGCAGCCCGCGCTGGCGCAGCCACCCCAGCTGACCCTGGAGGTAGGGCTCGAGGTAGGCGTACTCCGCCCGGAGGTAGACGAGGCCGCTCTGCGCCCCGATGGCATGCGCGGCGACGATCATGCCGGTGAAGACGAGCTCGGGGGTCCTGGTCAGCAGCGCGCGGTCCTTGAAGGTGCCGGGCTCGCCCTCGTCGGCGTTGCAGATCACGTGCCGTCGCGGTCCGGGCGCCGAGGACGCCAGCCGCCACTTGAGTCCGGTCGAGAAACCAGCGCCCCCACGGCCGCGCAGCTCCGACTCCGCGATCCGCTGGATGACCTCGGTCGGCTCCAGGGTCAGCGCCTGCGCGATGACGCCCTCCGCAGGCGTGACCCGCGGCCGGAAGAACACCGGTCCGCGGGTGCGCACGTTGGTCTCGACCATGCTCTCGACGTACTCGCGGGTGTCCGGCGGCAGGTCGCCCGGGATCGCGACGGAGCGCGGGGAGATCCCTTCGCGCAGCGCCTCGATGATCCGACGGACCCGCTTGGGCTTGAGCCGGGTGAAGACGACGTCGTCGACGAGCATGGCCGGCTCCTGGTCGCTGAGCCCGATGCACGGCGTGGTGAACAGCCCGAACAGTCCGTCCGGGCTGACACCGCCGAGGGGGGCGCCCGTCGCGTCCTCGAGTGCCGCGAGGACCTCGTCGAAGCCGTTCATCCGGGCGACCACCGTGTCGGCGAGGTGCAGCCGGAACCGGCCGGCCGGCTCGAGGTGGAAGAGGTGGTAGAACGAGGCGGTCTCGCGCACGTCGAGGTAGGTCGTCCCGAGGCCCGTCGCCAGCGCTCGCAGGTCACCCTCGGGCAGCCAGCCGCGATCGCCCTGGAGGTCGTGCAGCATGTCGAGCAGGCGGGTGCGGTCCGCGCCGCCCTGCGGCCCGAGATAGGCCGCCAGGATGCTCTCCACGGTCCTGCTCATGGGCTGCCACCTCATTCCGGACGAGGCAACTCCCTGTTCCGCCACTCAATCTACAAGCGCCGGGACCCGTCGTGGAGGGGATGCGCGCCGCTGTCTCGCACGTCACGTGCCGCCGTCGGAGCACCTGGGAGCGAGCTCGTGCGGCCGGAGTCAGAGCGCGTAGGTGACGAACCCGAACTGGCACTGGGCCGGCAGCTGGTCGGCGTCCTGGAGGGTCACCAGCAGATCGCCCGACGAGCTCGTCGCGCGGGCCACCACGCCCTGGCAGGTCGTGGTGACCACCGTCGTGAACCGGTCGGACAGATAGCTGATGGAGTCGAGGGTGATGACGTAGTGCTTGGACGTGGCGTCCATGCTGACCGCGGAGACGCCGCGGCCGTGCAGCAGGTCGCCGCTGGAGTCGACCACGCCGAGGGCGACGGGGGCGAGCTCGGTGGAGTCGAGCCCGTCGAGCTTGTCGGCGTTGAGGCGGTCCACCCGCCCGCCCGAGCTGACCGCGAACGGCGCGTCGGCGGTGCCGGACACCTTGAACCGCATGGCCGGCCCGTCGCCGGTGTTCTTCACCACCGTGGTGCGCTCGGTCGTGTTGAGGCGTCCGAGGATGAGGGAGCGGCCGGTGGTGGCGACCGCGAGATAGTCCGCGCCGACCACGAGGAGGAGCGCGACGGCCACCACGGTGACAGCAGGCATGATGCGCTTCATCTGGGTCCTCCTACGCTGGCGAGGCGTGTCTGCCCGGTGAGTGTTCCCTAGCGCGAAGCTACGGTACCGTCGGCGCGCGGGTGGGCATGTCGTGCATCAGAAGGCAACAACGAATCGGGCGGTCGACGCGGCGCTCCTTCCGACCGGGTTGACGGCCTGCACGGTCACGATCCGCCTGCCCTTGCCGAGCAGGGCTCGGCGGAGCGACAGCGACCGGTGGGTCGCGGAGACTTTCCGGACCAGGACCGGCTTGGTCCGTCCGGGCGCCTTGACGACGATGCGGTACGTCGTGACGCTGAGGCCGCCGTTGTCAGTGGGCCGCGCCCAGGAGATCGTCCGCTTGGCCGCCTGCGGCTTGCCCTTGACGACGAGGCTGCGCACCCGCGAGGGCTTCGCCGCCTGGGTGACGCCCTGGTCGTCGACCTCCGCAATGCCGAGGGTCTGTCCCGGGTCGCGCGGCTGGTCGACGATGACGCGCAGCACGGCGGCGCCAGAGCGGCCGTCCGGTGTGGAGGCGACGACTGAGGGCACGAACGTTCCGGGCGCGTACGTGTGGGCCACCTGCTGACCTTCACCGCTCGTCCCGTCTCCGAAGTCCCACACGAAGGTGAGGGGTTGGCCCAGGGGGTCGACGGACCCGGTGGCGTCCAGGACGACCTGCTGCCCGTCGACCGTCGCGTTGGCCGTCGGGACGGGCACAGGAAGGTCGTCCGGCTCGGCATACAGGCTCAACGTGACGTCTTCGCCGTCGGTCAAGACTTCGACCCCCCGCACCGTTGCCTGCCAGGTGCCGGACTCCGGATCATTGATCACGAAGCGAACATGGGCATCTTGCGCCTCGACGTCGGCCCCATGCGGCTCGGGAACCGAGTAGGTCACGCCGCTCGGTGACACAAGGGTGAGCTCCATGTTGCCGTCGAGCCACTGGGCACTCGCCGACAACGGCCCTCCTGCAACCGTGAAGGTCTCGGCCCAGATGCCGTCCTGGGTCACCGCCTGGGTCGCCAGCAGGTCGACACTTGGTGTCGGCTGCCCGTGGAGCGCGCTGCCGGGGTCAGCGAGCTGCTTCGCCACGGTGCCGGTGGAGGTGCGGCTGCGGACGACGGGCGTGGCGTCGTCCGCGATGAGACTGTGCCCCAAGGCGTTCGGGTGGAAGCTCTCCACCTGCTGGGACAGGCGGATTCCGTTCATGGCCGGGGCCGACGAGCAGACACCGTGGTCGGTGAAGGCGAACGAACCACTCAGATCCACGACCCGGAACCCATGTGCGCGAGCAGCCGAACCGATAACGCGGTCGGCCGCCGCAATCTGGTCGTTGATCCAGAACTGGTCGGAGCCACTGATGAAGTTGCACTTGCCGGCGAGGTGGCCGAGCACTCCCCAAGTGGTCGTCGGCTCGTTGAAGAACATCGGGTAGGTAAACACGACGACCTTGGCTCGTGGGGCGCGCTCACGCACCGCGGAGTAGAGGTCGTCGAGCTTGGTGCGCAGTGACCCGTTCTGGAGGCTCCTGAGGAGAACCGCGACGGCGCGCCCAGCGCTGGTCTCGCATCGGTACTCGTTCCAGTGCAGTGGGTTGCTGGAATCGATGCCCTGCTTGACACAGATCTCCATCACCTTGCTGAACTGAAGGTCGTTTCCCGCGATGCCGAGCGTCACGAGGCGAGTCGAGTCGTTGAGCAAATCCAGCTGGGGCCCCTGGGTCGGGCTGTGCTGAGCACTCCAGAAGTCGTCCATGACTGCTCCGGAGCATGCGCCGAAGATGAGATCCGAGGTCACGAGTCCGCGATTCACGAGCAGATGGGGGTACGCCTTGCTGGAGCGGTGGCATTTGTTCCCGCGGTTGCCGGTCCCCGCCTCATAGCTCCCAACGCCTTCGCCCGACTGGAACGAGTCGCCGAGGGCGACATACGTGGTGGGCGAGCTCCCTCCGCGCATCGGCCAGTACCAACGCCCCGGTGTACCGACGTTCGACGTCGTCGCCAAGGGGCGGCTGCCGCCGTCGATGAAGGAGCCGCTGGACAGGGAACCCGGCACCTCGAAGTAGGTGTCGGCGCCATTGGAGAACCCCACGGCGGCGCTGGAGCCGCCGAAGCCGCCGGAGCCATCACTGGCGTCGCCCGTCTCCCATTCGATGCTGTCGTAGTTGAAGTAGATGTCCACGTTGCCGGCACCGGTGTCGCTGCGGTCGGTGAGCACGAGTTGGAAGGAGTTGAGCTTGTCGTCGTGCTCCCGGTAGTAGCCCACGTTGAGCCAGTTGACGCACAACGCCTTGCGACCGTTGAACATCGTGGTGCCCCAGCTGTATGTGACGGGTGCTGATCCCGCGGCTCTGGTGTCCACATCCGCGAAGAATGGCGCGATGATCTGACGCTCGGTGCCCGCGAGGCCGAAGGGCGTGTACTCCGACATCGAGTCGTCGAAGGTGATGTTGCCGTTGTTGTTGACCCAGGCCGTCGTGAATGTCCGAGAGCCGATCTTGACGGGGAAGGGCAGGTCGAGCGCATCCGACGACTCGTCGTCGTTGATCGGAAGCTCGACGTCGTTGCAGCCTGGGACGATCACCCCGCTCGCGGCGCTGGCAGCCGGCGTGCCGGTCACCGCCGCCAGCGTGACCGCAGACGGAAGGACGAGCAGGAGAGCGGTGGTGCTGAACAGGCGGCGCATGCAATCCCCCCATGGATTCGACGCGATGGCCGGAGGTTAACGAGGCCGGGCACCGCGGTGCAACGGCCTGGCGGATCGAATTCGACCTGGACAAGAGTTGAGTGGAACAGACTCAACTTCTGGCGCGTTGACCTCGGTGGGACCAGAGTGGTCCCAGGCGTGAGGCGACATCAGGAAGGCGAGCGTTGAGCCAGTTCGGAGCCGAGAAGTTCACCACCCGCAGCCGCGAGGCCATCGAGGCCGCGCAGGTCTCCGCGACGACCGCGGGCAACACCACCATCGAGCCGATCCATCTCCTGGTGGCGCTGCTCCGGCAGGACACCGGGGGCGCTCGCACCCTGGTCGCCAACGCCGGGGTCGAGTCGGCTGGGCTGACCGCGCAGGCGGAGGCCGTGTTGAGCGCCCTGCCCCAGGCCAGCGGAGCGACGGTGCAGCAGCCGGGCGCCTCCGCGGCGCTGACCCGCGTGCTAGCCGGCGCCCTCGACCTCGCGTCGTCGATGAAGGACGACTTCGTCGCCACCGAGCACCTGCTCATCGCGACCGCCACCGTCGAGTCGTCGGCCAGACAGGTCCTCACCGACGCCGGCCTCACCGCTGACGGACTGCGCGAGGGGCTGACCGCGCTGCGCGGCAACCGGCGGATCACCAGCCAGGACGCCGAGTCGACCTATGAGGCGCTGGAGAAGTACTCGCTCGACCTCACCGCCTCCGCCCAGGACGGCCGCCTCGACCCGGTCATCGGTCGCGACGCCGAGATCCGCCGCGTGATCCAGGTGCTGTCGCGGCGCACCAAGAACAACCCCGTCCTCATCGGCGAGCCCGGCGTCGGCAAGACCGCCGTCGTCGAGGGCCTCGCCCAGCGCATCGTCGCGGGCGACGTGCCCGACTCCCTGAAGGGGCGGCGCGTGCTGTCACTCGACCTGGCCGCGATGGTCGCGGGCGCCAAGTACCGCGGCGAGTTCGAGGAGCGGCTCAAGGCCGTGCTCGAGGAGATCAAGGACTCCGGCGGCCAGGTCATCACGTTCATCGACGAGCTGCACACCGTCGTCGGCGCCGGCGCGGGGGGCGACTCCGCGATGGACGCCGGCAACATGCTCAAGCCGATGCTCGCCCGCGGCGAGCTCCGGATGATCGGCGCCACCACGCTCGACGAGTACCGCGAGCGCATCGAGAAGGATCCCGCCCTCGAGCGTCGCTTCCAGCAGATCTTCGTCGGCGAGCCGAGCGTCGAGGACACGATCCAGATCCTGCGCGGCATCCAGCAGAAGTACGAGGCGCACCACGGCGTGCGGATCACCGACGCCGCGCTGGTGGCGGCCGCGACCCTCTCGGACCGCTACATCAGCGGTCGCCAGCTTCCCGACAAGGCCATCGACCTCGTCGACGAGGCCGCGTCGCGGCTGCGCATGGAGATCGAGTCCTCCCCGGAGGAGATCGACCAGCTCCGTCGCAGCGTCGACCGGCTCAAGATGGAGGAGTTCGCGCTCGCCAAGGAGAGCGACGACGCCTCGGTCGAACGGCTCGCCAAGCTGCGTGCCGACCTCGCCGACCGCGAGGAGGAGCTGCGCGGGCTCGAGCACCGCTGGCAGACCGAGAAGGCCTCGCTCGAGGGCGAGGGCGACCTGCGCCGCCAGCTCGACCAGCTGCACATCGAGGAGGAGCGGCTGCTCCGCGAGGGCGACCTGGCCAAGGCGTCCGAGCTGCGCTACGGGCAGATCCCGGACCTGGAGCGCCGGCTCTCCGACGTGCAGGCCGCCGAGAAGGTCGACACCGAGCCCCTGGTCGGCGAGGAGGTCGGGGCCGAGCAGGTGGCCGAGGTCGTCGAGGCCTGGACCGGCATCCCGACCGGCCGGATGCTCGAGGGCGAGACCGCCAAGCTGCTGCGGATGGAGGAGGTCATCGGCGAGCGGCTGATCGGCCAGCACGCCGCGGTCAACGCCGTGAGCGACGCCGTACGTCGTGCGCGGGCGGGCATCTCCGACCCCAACCGGCCGACCGGGTCGTTCCTGTTCCTGGGCCCGACCGGCACCGGCAAGACCGAGCTCGCCAAGGCGCTCGCCGACTTCCTGTTCGACGACGAGCGGGCCATCGTCCGCATCGACATGAGCGAGTACTCCGAGAAGCACTCGGTCGCGCGCCTCGTCGGCGCGCCGCCCGGCTACGTCGGCTATGACGAGGGCGGCCAGCTCACCGAGGCCGTCCGGCGCCGCCCCTACTCCGTGGTGCTGCTCGACGAGGTCGAGAAGGCGCACCCCGAGGTCTTCGACATCCTGCTGCAGGTGCTCGACGACGGCCGGCTCACCGACGGCCAGGGCCGCACGGTCGACTTCCGCAACGCGCTGCTCATCCTGACGAGCAACCTCGGCTCCGCCTACCTCGTCGACCCGACCCTCGACCCCGAGAAGAAGCGGGAGTCGGTGCTGGCCGTGGTCCGTCAGTCGTTCAAGCCGGAGTTCCTCAACCGGCTCGACGAGGTGGTCATCTTCGACTCGCTGACCAAGGACGAGCTGGCCCGCATCGTCGACCTCCAGCTGGCGCTGCTCGAGAAGCGGCTGGCCGCCCGTCGAGTGACGATCGCGGTCACCGATGCGGCCCGCACGTGGCTCGCCGACACCGGCTTCGACCCGGCCTACGGCGCCCGTCCGCTGCGCCGCCTCATCCAGACGGCGATCGGAGATCCGATGGCCAGGCTGCTCATCCGCGGCGACGTCGTCGACGGCGGGGCGGTCACCGTGGACGTCGCCGGGGCCGGTGACGGCCTGACCCTCAGCCCTTCGTAGACCCCAGGGTCAGGCCCGACACGAACTGCTTCTGGAGCACGAAGAAGACGATCAGCACCGGGAGCGCCACCAGCACTGAGCCGGCCGCGACCAGGTTGGTGTCGGTGAAGAACTGGCCGCGCAGGTTGTTGAGCGCGCTGGTGATGGGGAACTTGTCGCCCCGCTGGAGCAGCACCGTCGCCCAGAAGAACTCGTTGTAGATCCAGGTCACCTCGAGGGTGGCGAGCGCTGCGAGGGCGGGACGCACCAGCGGCATGGTGAGCTGCCAGTACTGCCGGAACACGCTGGCGCCGTCGAGCTCGGCCGACTCGTAGATCTCCATGGGGATGGTCTTCATGTAGTTGCTGAGGACGAACGTGCAGAAGCCCAGCTGGAAGGCCACGTTGACCAGGATCAGGCCCCAGAAGTTGTTGAGCATGGTCCCGCTGTCGCTGAACCAGTAGGGGACGTGGATCTCGCGGAACATCTTGAACACCGGGATCAGCAGCGCCTGCGGAGGCAGCAGGTTGGCGGCCAGGAAGAACGCCAGGAGGCTGAGGTTGAAGCGGAAGCTGAACCGGGCGAGCACGAAGGCGACCAGGGACGCGAGGAACAGCACCAGGATGACCGCGGGGACCGTGATGATCACCGAGTTCCAGAAGTGCAGCCCGAACTGGCCGCGTTCCCACGCCTCCTTGTAGTTGTCGAGGGTCCAGCCCCCGAAGGAGAGGTAGCCGTTGCGCTGCGTGTAGTTGTAGTCGCGGAACGAGTTGATGACCGCCCAGATCAGGGGGAACAGCCACACCACCGCCAGCACGGCCATGATCACGGTGGCGACCGTGCCGCGCGGGCGGCTCATCACGCCGCCCTCGACGCGCTTGGTCTTGGCGGGGGTCACGGTGGCTGTCGTCATCGCCGCTCCTCCTTGAACACGATGCGCAGGTAGGCCGCGATAAACACCGACGAGATGACCATCATGATCACGGCGAGTGCCGACCCGAAGCCATAGCGGGTGGCCTCGCCGATGACGTTCTGGCTGACCAGGGCCGCGATGATCTCCAGACCGTTGCGGCCCTTGTTGACCACCCACACCAGGTCGAAGGCGCGCAGCGACTCGATCACCACGATGACGAGCACGATCATGTTGATCGGTCTCATCACCGGGAAGATCACGCTGAAGAAGGTCTTGACCTCGTTGGCGCCGTCCACGGCGGCCGCCTCACGCAGCGTGTGGTCGACGCTCTTCAGGCCCGCGAGGTAGAGCAGCATGATGTAGCCCGTGTGTCTCCACGCGGTGGCCACGAGCACGGCCCACAGGTTGATCTTGGGGTCGCCGTACCAGTCGACCTGGCTGTGGAAGACGTCGTTGAGCAGGCCTTGGTCGCGGGAGTAGAACAGCTGCCAGATGAAGCCGATGAGGGCCAGAGACAGCACGACGGGCAGGTAGAACGCGGTCTGGTAGAACCGGCTGCCCCGCATCTCCTTGTCGAGCACGACGGCCAGGAGCACCCCGAGCATCGTGGGGAAGACGAACAGGAAGCCCAGCCAGATCAGGTTGTGGCGCACCGCCGGCCAGAACGGCGGGTAGATCGTGGCGATGTCGTGGTAGTTCTGCCAGCCGACCCACTTGATCTGGTCGACACCGCCGTTGCCGTTCCAGTTGCCGAACGACATCACCACCGAGGCGAGGGCCGGAAGCCAGACCAGCCAGAGCACCAGCAGTGCCGGGACGACCACCATGAAGGCGACGACGACCCGGTCGGTCAGACCGAGCCGTCGTCGCCGCTGTCTGGGCGGGGAGGTCGAGGCACCCGTCGTCGCCGTGGGTTCGGCTTGCGTCGTACTCATCGGTTCCTCCCCGCCGTTGGTCGTCAGCTCCCGAAGATGGAGACCTTCTGCTCCTGGATCGACTTGGTGATGCCGTCGATGTCATCAGGAGTCTTCAGGAAGGACTGCAGCGAGGGAATCATCACGGTCGACGCGAAGTCCGTGTCGGTGTCGCGGTCGAGGAACTGGGCGATGCTGGCGGCGGCGCCCACGACCTCGGCGGACTTCTTCTGCAGCGCCGAGTAGCTGGACGTGTCGGCCTTGGAGTTGGCGACGATCATCGGAGCCTCCGCCGCGGCATTGGCGGCCTGCTGGGCCTCCGGCGTCCCGAAGTACTTCAGCATCTCCTTGCCGCCGTCGCTGTTGCGGGCGTTGGCGGAGAGGCAGAACCCGTCGATCGGGGCGTCGAGCGCGTCGGCGCCGATGGAGGCGTCGAGCTCGGGGAAGGTGAAGAAGTCCAGGTCGTCGATGACGTCCGGGATCGCGTCACCCACGAAGGTGCCGAGGAGGTACATCCCGCACTCGCCCTGGGCCATCGAGGTCGCGGCCTCCTGCCAGGTGCGGCCCAGCGGGTCGGCCTGGTGGTAGGGCAGCAGGCCCTTCCAGGTCTCGAAGACCTTCTTGACCTCGGCGGAGTCCCACGCCTCGTCGCCGGCGAGCAGGCTCATGTGGAAGTCGTAGCCGTTGATGCGCATGTTGAGGATGTCGAAGGTGCCCATGGCCGGCCAGCCGTCCTTGTCGCCGAAGGCGAACGGCGTGATGCCCTTGCCCTGCATGTCCTTGAGCAGGGTGTTGAAGTCGTCGAAGGTGGTCGGCGCGGTCCACCCGTTCTTCTCGAACACCGACTTCTTGTAGAACAGGGCCCACGGGTAGTAGTCGTAGGGCACGAGGTACTGCTTGCCGTCGCTGGACGTCGACGCCTTCTTGAACGCGTCGGTCATGCCGTCGATCGGCCAGACGTCGCTGATGTCGCCGAGCAGGCCGTCCTCGGCGAACTGCTGCATGCGGTAGCCGGCGAACCAGGTGAAGACGTCGTCCGGCGAGCCCTGCAGGTAGGTGTTGATGCTCTCCTGGAAGGTGTTGTGGTCGACGTAGTTGCCCTTGACCTCGACGCCGGACTTCTTGGTGTAGGCGTCGGCGAAGCCCTTCATGCGCTGGTAGGCCGGGCCCGAGTCCTTGGCCTCGTTGACGCCGAAGGAGACCGAGCCGCCGCCACCGCTGCCGCCGCCGGAGTCGTCCCCGCCGCACGAGGCGAGCAGGCCGGGCGTGGCGACCAGGGCGCCGCCGAACGCGGCCGATCGCAGGAAGCTGCGTCGAGTGGCGGCCATCGTCACCTGCGCAGACGGGGGGATGGCGAGTCGCGGTGCTGCTGAGGGGCGACGACGGTTCATGGAGTCCTCCGGGTCCACAGAATCAAACAGGATGTCTCGCATCTTTGACCCGCTTCGAACACGTGTCAAGGCAATCTGACGGTGATATCGAACTGAAATCAACACTTCGCCGGATGAGAATGTGCGTTAATGGTTGACTCTGGTCGTTTTGAGGAGAACGCTGAGCGCATGCCCGCACCGCTGCCGGCCCTCGCCTACGGGGGCGACTACAACCCGGAGCAGTGGTCCTCCGAGGTCCACGCCGAGGACATCCGCCTCATGCAGGAGGCCGGGGTCAACCTGGCCACGGTGGGGGTGTTCTCGTGGGCCTGGCTCGAGCCCGAGCCCGGCCGCTTCGAGTTCGCCTGGCTCGACGAGGTGCTCGACCGGCTGCACGCCGGCGGGATCAGGGTCGACCTGGCGACCGCGACGGCCTCGCCCCCGCCCTGGCTGACCCGCCGGCATCCCGAGATCCTGCCCGTGACGGCCGACGGCACCACGCTGTGGCAGGGGGGACGGCAGAGCTACTGCCCCAGCTCGCCGGTCTTCATGGAGCACGCCCTGCGGCTGTGCCGGGCCATGGCCGAGCGCTACGCCGGCCACCCGGCGCTCGCGCTGTGGCATGTCAGCAACGAGCTGGGCTGCCACAACGCGCTGTGCTACTGCGACGTCAGCGCCGCGGCCTTCCGGACCTGGCTGTCCGCGCGGTACGGCGAGGTCGACCGCCTCAACGAGGCTTGGGGGACCGCGTTCTGGTCCCAGCGCTACTCGTCCTTCGACGAGGTGCTGCCACCGCGGTCGGCGCCGACCTTCCCCAACCCGACCCAGCAGCTGGACTTCCACCGCTTCAGCTCCGACCAGCTGCTCGAGAACTTCCGGGCCGAGCGCGACATCCTGCACGCGCTGTCGCCGGGCGTGCCGGTCACGACCAACCTCATGGTCATGGAGCACACCCGCAACATGGACTATCTCGGCTGGGGTCCCGAGCTCGACCTGGTGTCCAACGACCACTACCTGACGGCCGCCGACCCGGAGGCCCACCGCGAGCTGGCGTTCTCCAGTGACCTGGTCCGCGGCGTGTCCCGCGGTCGCCCGTGGCTGCTCATGGAGACCTCGACGAGCGCGGTCAACTGGCAGCCCCGCAACGTCGCGAAGCGCCCCGGCGAGCTCCTGCGCACGGGCATGCAGCACGTCGCGCGCGGCTCGGACGGCCTGTTGTTCTTCCAGTGGCGGGCGTCCCGGGCAGGGGCCGAGAAGTACCACGCCGCACTCGTGCCGCACGCCGGCACCGACTCGCGGCTCTGGCGCGAGGTGGTCGGTCTCGGCGCCGCGCTCCGGGCGATCTCCGAGGTGGCCGGCAGCGTGGCCGACAACCAGGCGGCCATCCTGTTCGACTGGCCGGCGCGCTGGGCCTGCGAGCTCGACTCGCACCCGAGCACGGACGTGCGCTACACCGACCGCGCCCGGGCCTTCCACGCCGCTCTCACCGACCGCGGGATCGGGGTCGACGTGGTCCACCCCGGCGCCGACCTGTCGCCCTATGCCCTCGTCATCGTGCCGACGCTCTACCTCGCCTCCGACGAGGTCGCCACGGCGCTGGAGACGGCCGCGGCCCGCGGTGCCACGATCGTGGTGACCTACTTCAGCGGCATCGTCGACGAGCACGACCACGTCCGCCTGGGCGGCTATCCCGGCGCCTTCCGAGAGCTGCTCGGCATCCGCACCGAGGAGTTCCTGCCTCTGCGCGAGGGCGAGCGGGTCACGCTCGACGACGGGACGACCGCCGACGTGTGGGCCGAGCACCTCGCGCTCACCGACGCCGAGGCCGTGGTCAGGCACACCGACGGGCCGGCGGCCGGCATGCCGGCGGTCACCCGGCGCGCGGTCGGGGACGGTGCCGCGTGGTACGTCGCCACGCGCACCGACGCCCACGGCACCCACGACCTCGTGGGGGCGTTCCTGGCCGAGTCGGGCATCGCCCCGGTCGTCGAGACCAAGGCCGGCATCGAGGTGGTCAGGCGGCGCGCCGCCGACGGTGGGCGCAGCTGGGTGTTCGCCATCAACCACAACGACGCGCCGGCCCGGCTCCCGCTGCACGGGCACGACCTGCTCGCCGACGCACCGACCGGCCCCGAGGGACTGCTGCTCCCGGCCGGGGCCGTCGCCGTCGTTCGGGAGTCCTGATGCTCGCCGTCCAGCGCCGGGCGCGGGTCATCGCCGAGCTCGAGCGGGCCGGCATCGTGAAGGTCAGCGACCTCGTCGAGCTGCTCGGCGTCTCCGACATGACCATCCGGCGCGACCTCACCGCCCTGGAGCGCCAGGGCATGCTGCACAAGGTCCACGGCGGGGCGGTCCTGCACACCGAGCCCTCCACCTCCGAGCCCGGCTTCGAGGCCAAGTCGCGGCGTCGGCTCGCCGAGAAGGAGGCCATCGCGGCCCGGGCGGCCACCATGGTCGCGCCCGGCTCGGCGATCGCCATCTCGGCCGGCACGACCACCCACCTCTTCGCCCGGCACCTCGTCGACATCCCCGGGCTGACCGTGGTCACCAACTCCGTGTGGGTGGCCGACGTCCTGCACCGGTCGGGCTCGGAGTCGCTGAGCGTGCTGCTCACCGGGGGTCTGCGGACCCCGTCCGACGCGCTCGTCGGCCCGATCGCCATCGCGGCGCTCCGTTCGCTGCACCTGGACGCGGTGTTCATGGGGGTGCACGGCATGGACCTCTATGCCGGGTTCAGCACGCCCAACCTCCTGGAGGCGGAGACCAACCGCGCCATGGTGCGCAGCGCCCGGCGGCTGATCGTCCTGGCCGACTCCACCAAGTGGGGGGTCGTGGGCCTGAGCTCGATGGCCGAGCTCAACGAGGCGTCGATCGTGGTGACCGACCGCGGGCTGCCGACGTCGGCGGTCACGGCGCTCTCCGAGCAGGTCGAGGAGCTCGTCGTCGTCGACCCGAGCCCCTCGCTGCCGCAGGTGACGCCGAACCCGGCCTGACCCTCGACCCGGCCTGACCCTCGGCGCAGACGGGGCGTCGGGGCCGGTCCTGGATCCGGCAGGACGCAGCCAGGTCGGCCGGGACATGGTGCAATAGGTCGGTGCCCGAGAAGACTCCCGCGCGCCCTCCCCAGGTGACGATGGCGGCCTGGACCGTCGTCGTCGGCTCGGTGGTCGTCGTGCTCGGGGGCTTCGACACCATGTCGACGCTGCACACGCTCGAGACCCGGACCGCCATCGAGAAGATGCTCGCGGAGCCGCCCATGTCGGGCATGGGTCTCGGGGTGTCCGGCGTCCAGCGGATCATCCACGTCGCCACGCTGGTCGCCTCCGGGTGCGCCACCGCGGCCGCGGTGCTCGGCTACCACGCCCTGCGCCGCAGCCGACCGGCCCGCGTGTTGCTCAGCGTCCTCGCGGTCCCCATGATGGTGGCGAGCCTGGCGACCGGAGCCCTGTTCTCGGGCCTGGTGGTCAGCGCCGCGACGGCGATGCTGTGGCTCTCCCCGGCCCGCGAGTGGTTCGCCGGCACCTGGCGGCCCGCGGACCTGGGGTCCACCCGGGCCCGCGGCCCGCAAGCGCCACCCGCGTTCGGGCCACCGCCGAGCCAGCCTCCCGCCCCCCAGCCGCCCCCGGGCTGGCGGCCGCCGCCGGCCTGGCAGCCGCCGCCGGGCCCCCGCCCCGTGCAGGGCTACGGCGCTCCCGCGGCCTGGGTGCCTCCGGCTCCCCTGCAGGCCGGTCCCGTGCGGCGCCCGGCGGGGCTGGTCGTCGCCTGCGTCCTCACCTGGGTGTTCGCCGGATTCTCGCTGCTGATGGCGATGGCGTCCCTCGCGCTGCTCACGATCGACCGCGACCTGCTGCTCACCGAGATGCATCGGCAGAACCCCGAGCTGGCCTCCCAGGGCATCTCCGACGACCTGGTCGTCACCGCGAGCTTCTTCATCGGGGGCGTCCTGGTCGCGTGGTGCGTGGCGGCGCTGGTGATCGCCGGCTTCGCGTTCGCCGGGCGAGCGTGGGCGCGGGTCGCCCTGTTCGCCTGCTCCGCCGGAGCCGTGCTCCTGCTGCTCCTCTCGGTGCTGACGGGCCAGCTGCTCCTGCTGCTCCCGCTGGTGGCGGCGACGGCCACCTCGGCCAACCTGATGCGCGCCGACGTGCGGGCATGGTTCGCCCGGACGGCGCCGCGGGGCGCGGTCGGACCCCGTGGTGGAATGAGGCCATGAGCGACCAGACGCCCACCGGTCAGCCGCCGGCGGGTGACGAGCCCCGCCCCTCCGCACCGCTGCCCCCCTCCGGGCAGGAGCCCTACGGCCAGGAGCCGTACGTGCCGAACCCCTACGCCCAGAACCCCTACGGCCAGCCGGAGCAGCAACCGCCGCTCTACGGACAGCAGCCCTACGGCCAGGCGCCCTACGGCCAGCCGGAGCAGCAACAGCCGCAGTACGGGCAGCAGCCCTACGGCCAGGTCCCCTACGGCCAGCAGCCCTATGGGCAGCCGCAGTTCGCGCAGTACCCCACCGGCGCGTTCCCGTTCACCACGCGCGACCCCGACAAGCGGCCCGGCACGGTGCTGGCGGCCAGCCTCATCACGATCATCACGTCGGCGATCTCGCTGCTCATGTTCGGCCTGATGACGCTGCTGATGTCGACCTCGCGCGACGACATGCTGTCGGAGATCGAGAGCAACTCCAGCGACTTCGACAGCCTGGACATGACCCCCGACCAGCTCTACAGCCTGTTCCAGGGCCTGTTCGTGGTGCTGCTGGTGTGGTCGATCGTCGGCGTCGTCCTCGGGGTCTGGGCGCTGCGTCGGTCCAACCTGGCCCGGATCCTGCTCGTGGTGTCGTCCTCGGGCGTGGCGCTCCTGGGCCTGGTCCTCTTCGGGAGCGTGGTGTCGCTGCTCTGGACGGTCGCCGCGGTCGGCGTCATCGTCCTGTTGTTCGTGGGGGGCGCCAACGTCTGGTACGGCAAGCGGCCGCCGGTGCCGCAGGCCTACCAGCCCTACCAGCAGCTCTGAGCCCACCCCACCGGTCGGGCCCTGGCCCGCACCAGGTTCAGCAGCGCAGCTCGCCCGCGGCCAGCCGGCGGATGCCCTCCTCGACGACCTCGCGGTCCTTGCAGAAGGCCCAGCGCACCAGCTGGCGGCCGGTGTCGCCGTCATAGAAGGGCTGGGCCGGGATCGCGACCACGCCGGCCCGCTCGGGCAGCGCCAGGCAGAAGGCGCGCGAGTCGGGCCAGCCCAGGTGGGAGATGTCGGTCATCGTGAAGTAGGTGCCCTCCGACACCGAGGGCTCGAAACCCGCGTCGGCCAGGCCGGCGCACAGGAGGTCCCGTCGCCCCTGCAGGTCGGCGGCCAGCCGTCGCGGCCAGTCGGGCTCCTCGTCGAGGGCGAGCGCGACCGCCGGCTGCAGGGGTGCGGCCGAGGTGAACGTCAGCCACTGCTTGGCCGCGAGCACCGCGGACACGAGCTCGGCGGGGCCGGTCGCCCAGCCGACCTTCCACCCCGTGAAGGAGTAGGACTTGCCCGCACTGCTGAGGGTGAGGGTCCGGTCGGCCATCCCGGGAAGGGTCGCCAGCGGGACGTGCTCGCGACCGTCGAAGGTCAGGTGCTCATAGACCTCGTCGGTGATCACCACCAGGTCGTGGGTCGTCGCCACCTCGGCGACCACCGCGAGCTCGTCGCGGCTCAGCACGGTGCCGGTCGGGTTGTGGGGGGTGTTGACGAGCATGAACCGCGTCCGTGGGGTGACGGCCGCCCGCAGCTCGTCGGCGTCCAGCCGGAAGTCCGGGGGGCGCAGCGTCACGGGTCTCCGGATGCCACCGGCCATCTGGAGCATCGCGACGTAGGAGTCGTAGTAGGGCTCCAGCACGACGACCTCGTCGCCCGGGTCGACCAGGCCGAGCAGGGCCGCGGCGATGGCCTCGGTGCAGCCGGTCGTCACCACCACCTGCGAGTCGGGGTCCAGGTCGAGGCCGTAGTGGCACTGCTGGTGACGGGCGACCGCCTCGCGGAGCGCCGGGACCCCGAGGCCCGGGGCGTACTGGTTGGCACCGCCCTCCAGGGCGGCCACGGCCCGGGCGATGACCGACGGCGGGCCGTCGCGGTCGGGGAACCCCTGACCGAGGTTGACCGAGCCCGTTCTCAGGGCAAGCGCCGACATCTCTGAGAAGATGGTCGGCGCAATGCCGTGGAGTCGTTCGGCGCGCATGCGGACCAAGGTAACGGGAGCGATCACGTCATGGCGGCAGCCACCAGCCGGGCGCACGCGGTGCCCCAGGCGCCCCGCACGTCCCGCCAGCGGGCGCTGACGGCCCTGGGCCTCGTGCTCGTCGTGGCGGGCGTCGCGGTGCTCGGCTGGGTCGGCTGGGAGATGTGGGGCACCAACTGGCAGTCGCACCGCAAGCAGGACACCGCCGTCGCTGCCCTCCACCGTGCGTGGGACGACGGGGATCCCACCGCCCGGACCGACGCGGGTGTGGTGAGCTCCGTCGTGCGGATCCCGCGCTTCGGCGCGAAGTTCGAGGTGCCGATCCTCGAGGGCACGTCGGACGCCGTCCTCGCCTCGGGCTTCGGGCACTTCCGGGGCAGCGCCGGGGCGGGTCAGGAGGGCAACTTCGCGCTGGCCGCACACCGGGTCACGCACGGGGAGCCGCTGCGCGACATGCCCGACCTGCGCGTGGGGGACAAGGTGCTCGTCGAGACCCGCGAGGCGACCTACACCTATGTCCTCGACACCGGCGGCGACGACCTCGTCGTGCCCTTCACCGAGACCTGGGTGGTCGACACGCTGCCGACCAACCCGTCGGGAGGTGTGCAGCCCGACCAGCGGCCGGGACAGCGCCTGATCACGCTCACGACCTGCTCGGAGATCTTCCACACCGACAACCGGATGGTGGCCTTCGGGCACCTCGTGTCCACGAGCCCGCGGGCGTCCTGAGCAGCGGGGGCAGCGGCTCCCGCGCGCTGGGTAGGGTGCGGGCATGACGCTCCACGACCCCGACCTCGCCCGCGACATCGACGAGCGCTGCCGGCTCACCGGGACCTTCACCCTGAGGTCCGGCCAGGTCGCGAGCGAGTACTTCGACAAGTACCTCTTCGAGGCCGACCCCCGGCTCCTCGACCGGGTGGCCGACCGGATCGTCGAGCTGCTGCCCGTCGACACCGAGCTGCTCGGTGGCCTCGAGCTCGGTGGCGTCCCGATCGCCACGATGGTGTCGGCCAAGTCGGGCATCCCGGCGCTCTTCGTGCGCAAGAAGGCGAAGGAGTACGGCACCTGCAAGCTCGCCGAGGGCACCGACGTCGCGGGCCGCCGGGTCACGCTGATCGAGGACGTGATCACCACCGGCGGCGCCGTGCGCGACGCCACGCGGGCCCTGCGCGAGGCGGGCGCGACGGTGGCCGTCGTGGTCTGCGCGATCGACCGCTCGCCGGAGGGGCAGAACCCGCTGGACGACGTGGCGCTGGAGGTCCGACCCGTGCTGACGAAGGCCGAGCTCGACGCCGTCCGCGCGGAGGGCTGACCCTCTGCGGCCCTCGCCGGCTCAGACGCGCTCGCGCTGGCGGTGGCGCCACCACTCCCAGACCATCGGGAGCACCGAGACGCCGACGATCGCGATGGCCGCGATCTCGAGGTTGTTCTTGATGACGTCGACACCGCCGAGGAAGTAGCCCATCAGGGTGATCACGACGACCCAGAGCACGGCCCCGACGAAGCTCCAGAAGAAGAACCTGCGCCGGTCCATCTCGGTCACGCCCGCCACCACCGTGACGAAGGTGCGCACGATCGGCACGAACCGGCCGAGCACGAGGGCCTGGCTGCCGTGCTTCTCGAAGAAGGCGTGGGTCTTCTCGAAGTACTCGCGCTTGATGACCCGGCCGTCGCGCTTCATCAGCGGGTGGCCGATCGCGCGCCCGATCTCGTAGCCGACCACGTTGCCGGCGAACGCCGCCGCCGTCAGCGCCACGATGGCGACCCCGAGGTTGACCGAGATGTCGTCTCCGGCGATGAACAGCCCGACCGCGAAGAGCAGCGAGTCGCCCGGCAGGATCGGGAAGAACAGCCCGCACTCGACGAACACGACGACCAGGCACGCCCAGAAGAACTGGGTGCCGAAGTTGTCGAGCCACCACTGCGGGTCCATCCAGTGGATCCCGAGCAGCAGCGGGGCCAGGAGCGTCGTCACGCCGTGACCCTATCGGCGGTTCCTGAGCATTCCCTGGCACCGCACTAGCCTGCGGTCATGGACGAGGAGCAGCGGGCGCCGTACGACCCGATGCCGCACGGCCCGGCCGAGGTCGGCGTCGGTCCGTGGCAGGGGGAGTGGCCGACGGGGGAGCAGTACGACGCCGAGCTGCTCGCGCGGGGCGACCGCCGCAACGTCGTCGACCGCTACCGCTACTGGACGCTCGACGCCATCCGGGCCGACCTCGACACCCGCCGCCACGACTTCCACGTCGCCATCGAGAACTGGCAGCACGACTTCAACATCGGGACCATCGTGCGCACCGCCAACGCCTTCCTCGCCGCCGAGGTGCACATCGTCGGCAACCGGCGCTGGAACCGGCGCGGGGCGATGGTGACCGACCGCTACCAGCACGTGCGCCACCACGCGACGGTCGCCGACCTGGCCGGCTACCTGCACGAGCGGCCCGGCGGTCCGGTCCGGCTGCTCGGGATCGACAACCTGCCCGGCTCCGCGCACCTGGAGACGATGGAGATCCCCCGCCGGACGTGCTTCCTGTTCGGCCAGGAGGGACCGGGCCTGTCGGACGGCGCGCGCGAGGTCTGTGACGGGACCTTCTCCATCGCGCAGTTCGGCTCGACCCGCTCGATCAACGCCTCCGCCGCCGCCGCGATCGCCATGCACGCATGGGTCCGCGCGCATGCCGACCTGTCCGGCGACGGCGCCTGGCGTGGCTAGCTCGTGGTGTGCGAGAAGCAGATCATGACGCGGTAGCCGGCCTTCCACTGCTCCTTGGTCGGAGGGTCGTAGCGGAATCCGCCAGCGGCCACGTGGGAGGAGCACTTCTTGCCGGCGATCCGAGCCATCTGGGTCTTGTTCGGGTAGGCGCCCTTGCGCACGTTGAAGTCGAAGGTCGCCTTCCACGCGTGCTTCGCGTCGCAGGTGGTGAGGTAGAGCTTGCCGTTCAGGCAGCGCCTGACGTTGTCGGTCAGCGGCTTGGGGACCAAGGGCGCGGTGTCGTAGGGCAGCGGGGACAGGTCGGTGCCCCGCCACAGGAACACGTCGCACCGGATCCACCGGGCGCCTTGCTGCCGCTCCGCCTTGGTCGGGATGAACACCGACGGGTTGTAGGCGGTCAGGGCGCGCATGAGCTCCGTACGCCCGAGCGCCGCGTCGATGGCCGGGTAGCACTTCTTGTGGACGATCCTGTTGAGCGCGTCGGTGTCGGACCACGCGACGGTGTCGGGCACGCGAGGCACCGCGATGACCTTGCCGGTGTGGGAGTCGGTGCACGGAACGGCCGCGGTGGTGTCGGACTCGGCGTACATCTCCTCATAGGTGTAGTTGTGGCAGTCGCCGACGGTGGGCTTGTTGTAGTCGGGGTCCCCGGCCGCCGCATGCGCGGTCTGGGCCGGGACGAGGGTGAGAGCGAGCGCGGCAACGAGGCCGCTGACGATGCGGTGCACGATGGTTTTCCCCCAGGAGTCCGAGTGGATGCTGCTCTCGCACCGTAGGACTCCGGGGATGGACACCGACAGGCTGCGAAGGGTAAAGCCGGTGTGATCTTCAGCGCGGTTGGAGCAGGGCGTTGAGGGCCTCGAGACCGCGCGAGGAGTGGCTCTTGACGGTGCCCTCGCTGATGCCGAGCTCGCGGGCGGTGTCGGCGACCGACAGGCCCAGCCAGTGCCGGAGCACGACCGTCCTGCGCTGCATGAGCGGCAGCTCCTGCAGCGCGTCGACGAGGGCCGACCGCTCCTCGACCGGAAGCGGGGCGGGGGCCGCCGGGTCGTGGCCGTCGAGGCCCGGCCGCTCGCGGCGCCAGGGCCTGCGGTGCTCGTCGATCTCGGCGCGCACGATGATGCGGCGCACGTACGCCTCCTCGCGGCCGTCGCGTCGCACCCGCGGCCAGGCGACATAGAGCTTGACGAGCGCGGTCTGGAGCAGGTCGTCGGCACGGGTCCAGTCGCCGCAGATGGCATAGGCGACCCGGCGCAGGTGGGCCTGCCGGGCCTGGACGAACTCGACGAAGGACGCCTCGTCCCGCGCCGTCACCGCAGCCCCTCCCCGCCGGCGTACTGCTGCTCGGCGTAGGCGAGGAAGTCGTCGATCCCCGGCCCGGCGATCGAGGCGGCGGTGGGGATGAAGTCCGGCTGGCCGCCGATCTCACGCGCCAGGACGAACCAGACCTGGTCGCCCAGCCGCACCTTGGCGACGGCGGTGCGGTCGCCGGGGCCGGCGAAGTTGTCGGGGAGCGCGGGGTGCGGGCGCTGGGCCAGGATCGTCGCGCCCTCGACCGGCTCGAGGGTCTCGCCGTCCCCGAAGCGCACGAGCAGGTCGGTCGCATCGCCGTGCTGGAGCGCCACTTGCTGGTCGACCCAGCTCGCGAGGTCGGGCATCGCGACCCGGGCCGGGAAGGAGGTGACCGAGTCCTCGCCTCGGCCCCGGTCGAGGGTGTGGTCGAGGAGCAGCCAGGTCTCCTCGCCCTTCCAGACGACGGCCAGGCCCTCCGACGACTCCCGTCCCCGGCGATGCAGCGGGTTGTCGACGCGGTCGACGACCTCGACGCCCGGGCGCGTCTCCCAGGTCCCGCCGGCGAAGCGGGCGAGCTCGTCCTCCGCCCACGCCTCCTGGGTGGCTGCGGGCGTCGACGGCTCGTCCACCTCGGGCGCGTCGGTGCCGGCGTTCGGCCGGCCGGGTCCGCCGACGAGCAGCACCCCCGCGATCACCACCGCCGTGACTCCGGCACCGACCTCGGCCAGTCGCCGGCGTCGTACGGCGGACCGGCCGGCCCGCAGCCGCTCGTCCAGGGGCCGGTGCGCCGGCCCCTCCCCGAGCTCGGACTCGAACAGCTCGCGCAGGTCGATCAGGTCGTTCATGCCTCCTCTACGCGATGCGTCGTTCATCGGTTGTCCCCGGGCGCGGATCTCCAGCGCCGCCTGAGGTTGGAACGATCCATCGACGCGGCGGTACCCGGATGTGACGGGGCGCTCATCCTGCGTCCCACCAGGCGGGCAGGAGGTTTGTAAGGACTAGGGTGGACTCGTCCGTGCTGGGGCCTGCCACGAGCCGGGTCGCCAGCCTAGGAGCCACTCGCTAGGAGTCACCCCAAGATGCCCATCGCCACCCCTGAGGTCTATGCCCAGATGCTCGACACGGCCAAGGCGAACGGATTCGCGTTCCCGGCCATCAACGTGTCGTCGTCGCAGACGTTGAACGCTGCCCTGAAGGGCTTTGCCGACGCCGGCTCCGACGGCATCATCCAGGTCTCGACGGGCGGTGCGGAGTACTTCTCCGGCCCGTCGGTCAAGAACATGGTGACCGGCTCGGTCGCCTTCGCCGCCTATGCCGCCGAGGTCGCCAAGTCCTACCCGATCCACGTCGCGCTGCACACCGACCACTGCCCCAAGGGCAAGCTGGACGGCTTCGTGCGCCCGCTGCTCGACATCTCCGCCGAGCGCGTCGCCCGCGGCGAGCTCCCGCTCTTCCAGTCCCACATGTGGGACGGCTCCGCCGTACCCCTCGCCGAGAACCTCGAGATCGCCCAGGAGCTGCTCGCCAAGGCCGCGGCCGCCCACATCATCCTCGAGATCGAGGTCGGCGTCGTGGGTGGCGAGGAGGACGGCGTCGTCGGCGCCATCGACGAGAAGCTCTACTCGACCCCCGCGGACGCCCTGGCCACCGTGGCGGCCCTCGGCACCGGCGAGAACGGCCGCTACATGACGGCGCTGACCTTTGGCAACGTCCACGGCGTCTACAAGCCCGGCAACGTCAAGCTGCGCCCCGAGGTCCTCAAGGCCGCCCAGGAGGCCGTCGTCGCCGAGCTCGGCCTGGCCGAGGGCTCGCGCCCGTTCGACCTGGTCTTCCACGGCGGCTCCGGCTCGCTGCCCCAGGAGATCTCCGACGCCGTCGACTACGGCGTGGTGAAGATGAACGTCGACACCGACACCCAGTACGCCTTCACCCGGCCCGTTGCCGACCACATGCTCCGCAACTACGACGGCGTCCTGAAGGTCGACGGCGAGGTCGGCAACAAGAAGGTCTACGACCCGCGCGCCTGGGGCAAGGCCGCCGAGGACGGCATGGCCGCCCGCGTCGTCGAGGCCTGCGAGAACCTGCGCTCCACCGGCCACTCGCTGGGCGCCTGACCGACCCCAACTCCTGCGGGCTTGTGGTGGGGGGGTGTCCGGGGTACCCCGGCCCCCCCCCCCACCACAGCCGCGCACCAGAGGGGCGTTGTCCACAGCCCGACGAGGTCGGTCTGGCGAGCGGCGCCCTCCTGGGCCAGCCTCGGGGCATGTCTCGCGCCTCGCACCCGAGCCTGATCGCCGTCGCGGGCCGGCAGCACGGCCTCTTCACCCGCCGGCAGGCCCTGGAGGCCGGCCACTCCGCGGAGGAGATCCGGGGGCGGCTCCGCTCCGGCGGGCCGTGGTCCGCGGTCCATCGTGGCGTCTACATCGAGCGGGAGATCTGGGACGCCGGCTCCGACTCCCAGCAGTGGTGGTGGCGCGACGTCGCCGCCCATCTGTCGATGGAGCTGCCCCACCTGGTGAGCCATGACTCCGCGGCGCGTGGTCTCGCGGTCCCGCTGCTGCGCGGCGAGTCCGACCTGTGTCATGTGACGCGCGAGGGCGTGGGTGGCTCCCGGACGCGCTTCGGCGTCAAGCACCACCTCGGGCGTGAGCTCCCCGCGGATGTGGTGCAGCGAGACGGGATCGCGTTCACCGGCCTTGCCCGCACCGCCCTGGACCTCGCCCGCGAGCACGGCTTCTCGGCCGGCGTCGTGGCCATCGACCACGTCCTGCGCCGCGGCGTCTCCATCCGGGCGTTCGAGATCGAGCTCGCCCGGATGACGAGCTGGCCGCACGTCTGCACCTGTCGCGCCGCGCTCGCGTTCGCCGACGACGGCGCGGAGTCGCCCGGAGAGTCGCTGGCGCGGATCTTCCTGGCCGAGCTCGGTGCGGTGGACATCGAGACGCAGTTCCCCATCCCGGTTCCCGGCGGGACGCGCTGGTGCGACCTCCGCGTCGGTCGCCACCTCGTCGAGTTCGACGGCAAGGTCAAGTTCATCCCCCGCGAGGAGGGTGGCCTCGCCGACATCAGCCCGGGCGAGGTCGCCTTCCGCGACCGCCGACGCGACGGCGAGGTGTCCGTCCACGACCTCGGCATCTCCCACGTCTACATGGACGACATGTTCTCCGGTCGCGCGGCGGCCAAGAAGCGGGTGCGGCGCGAGATCGACATCACCGATCGGCGGTTCGGCACGCGGCTGCCCGAGCACCTCGTCCGCTACGCCCGCGAGCATCGCCGCCCCCGGCGCGTCTGACCGCCCGCCGCCCGCGCGGCCGCGGGCCCCATCTCCTGCGCGTTGATGGTGACTCCTGCGCCGTTGTGGTGGGTGAGTGACCGGTATACCGGTCACTCACCCACCACAGACGCGCAGGAGTCGGGATTCCGGGCCACAGACGCGCAGGAGTCGGGATTCGACCCCCAACACACGTGTGAGCAGCGAGACATCGCAGCGGCCTCCATCGATTGCCTGAGGGAGTTCTCCCGGGACTACCGTGGAAGCACATCTTCAAGCAAGGGGGCGTGATGGCATCACAAGTTCCTGCACACTCCCAGACCTGGCACACCGAGTCCCACCATCCTGGGGACTGGGCGTACCTCGGCACCTGGGCGTCATTGGCGCTGTTCATCCTCAGCTTCCGGCTCGCGTTCGTCGCGGGCGACGGGATGGCGAGGGTGTTCGGCACGAGCTCCGCGGAGCCACCGGGCATCCTGCCCGCGCTCGGCATCGGCATCCCGGCCGCGATCGTCTTCAGCCTCCCGGTGCTGGTGGCGGTCGTGCTCGCGATCAGGGCGGCCCGCTACGGCCGGCCCGATGCGCGCATCCCGGCCGTCGTCGCCGTGATCGTCGCGGTGGGCTTCATCGCCCTCAACATCGTCTCCTACGTCGTCAGCGTCGTCTCCTGACGCACGCTCACGCCGCCGCCCGCTGAGGGCGACGGCCGGGAGTCACCCCAGCAGCGCGTCGTAGGCCGCTGCGCTCGACTCGCGCAGGAACGACGAGCAGCGCTCCCACTCGTCGGTCTCCCCGATCGCGCGCGCCGACAGGGCGAGCAGCGCGAGGCTGCGCAGGAAGCCGCGGTTGGGCTCGTGCTCCCAGGGCACCGGCCCGTGCCCCTTCCAGCCGTTGCGGCGCAGCAGGTCCAGCGACCGGTGATAGCCCACCCGCGCATAGGCATAGACCGTCACGTCGTCCGCGCCCGCGTCGCGCGCCTGCTCGGCGAGCCCGGCCCACGCGGCCGGTGACGCCGGGTTGCGGCGTACGACGGCCGCCGGCGCCTCCCCTCCCGCCAGAGCTGCGTCGGCGGGGTCGGCGGGGAGGAGCGTGGGCGGGGGTCCCGCCATGAGGTCCTGGTGCGTCATGGCGACAGCCTCTCAGAGAGGTCCAGCCGTCGAGACCGCCCACGCGCACCGGAACACTTGTCGGTGGCCCGGTGTTCACTGTCGTTATGGCCCAGTCGACCGCCCAGCAGCCCGTGCCCGGCCCGGCCGCCCAGGGAGTCACGGCCCACCCGTGGCCGGCGCTGGCAGCGCTGTGCACCGGGTTCTTCATGATCCTGGTCGACATGACGATCGTCTCGGTGGCGACGCCGGCCCTGATCGAGGACCTCCAGGCCGACGTCAACGCGGTGGTGTGGGTGACCAGCGCCTACCTCCTGGCCTACGCCGGGCCCGTGCTGATCACCGGCCGGCTGGGTGACCGGTTCGGACAGAAGCGCCTCTACATGATCGGTCTGGCCGTGTTCACGGTGTCGTCGCTGTGGTGTGGCCTCACCGGCTCGGTCGAGGGCCTCATCACCGCGCGGGTGTTCCAGGGCCTGGGCGCCGCGATGATGACGCCCCAGACGATGGCGATCATCACCCGCATCTTCCCCGCAGACCAGCGCGGCAAGGCCATGTCGCTGTGGGGGGCCACGGCCGGTGTCGCGACCCTGGTGGGCCCGCTGCTCGGGGGCATCCTCGTCGACGGGCTCGGCTGGGAGTGGATCTTCTTCGTCAACGTGCCCGTGGGCATCGTGGGCCTGGTGGCCGCCGCGCGCCTCGTGCCCCACCTCGAGACCCACCCCCATCGCTTCGACTGGCTGGGCGTCGCGCTCAGCGGCATCGGCATGGTGGCGCTGGTGTTCGGCATCCAGGAGGGCCACCAATACGACTGGGGCACCATCAAGGGCTGGGTCTCGGTCCCGCTGCTCATCGGCGTCGGCATCGCGCTGCTCGCGGCGTTCCTGGTCTGGCAGGTGCTCAACAGGGCCGAGCCGTTGGTGCCGCTCGAGCTGTTCCGCGACCGCAACTTCTCCCTGGCCAACGTCGCGATCTCGAGCATGGGTCTCGCGGTGACGGCGATGGGCTTCCCGATCATGCTCTACGCCCAGCTGGTGCGGGGCCTCTCTCCGACCAGGGCCGCGCTGCTCCTCGTCCCGATGGCCATCATGTCGATCATCCTGGCGCCCATCGTGGGCAAGATGACCGACCGCGTTCACCCCCGGCTGCTGGCCACCTTCGGCTTCCTGGCCGTGATGGTGTCCTTCATCTGGCTGTCACAGGTGATGACGCCCGACTCCGCGACCTGGGAGATCCTGCTCCCGATGACGCTGCTCGGGACCGGCTCGGCCTTCGTCTGGGCGCCGACCAGCGCCACCGCCACCCGCAACCTCCCGATGCAGCGGGCGGGTGCCGGCGCGGGCATCTACAACGCCACCCGGCAGGTCGGGTCCGTGCTGGGGTCGGCTGCGATCGCCGTCCTCATCGACTCGCGGCTGGCCGCCAACGGGCTGACCTTCTCACCCAGCGAGGGCAGCGCCGCCGGGGGCGGCGGGTTGCCGGCCCAGGTGCTCGAGCCGTTCAGCACTTCGATGGCGCAGTCCATGTGGCTGCCGGCCGGGATCCTGGTGTTCGGCGTGGTCGCCTCACTGTTCTATGCCCGCCCGCGCCACATGGAGCAGCCGAGCCCCGAGGCAGCCGCGGCGGCCGCAGGGCACTGACCGGCTGGCCCGACCGGCTCAGCGGCCCAGCAGTCCCAGCACGCGCTCCTCGCCCAGGGCGAGGATGAGCGTGGGGAGGCGTGGGCCGCGGTCCGCGTCGACCAGCAGCTGGTAGAGCAGCCGGAAGAACGACTTCTGGTCGGCCTTCACCTCGTCGGTGGGCGCGTCGTCGACCGCAAGGCCGCGGGCCAGCTTGGGCACGCCGTAGACCAGGGTCGTCACCTCGTCGAGCTCGGTGCGTCCGGCCAGGCCCTCGGCCAGCAGGTCGAGCCATCGGGCCTGCTGCTCGTCGAGCGCGGCGAGCAGCTCGGCGGCGGGCCCGGTGCGCACCAGCGTGCGGTCCTCGTCGGGCACGAACTCCGTCACCCAGGCCATCGCCTTGGAGAGCCGCGGCTCCAGCTCGTCGACGGAGCCGTGCGGGAAGCCCGCGTGGCCCACGATGCGCGAGATCTGGTCCGCCGAGCCGGCGGTCACGTCGGCCACCGACGAGAGCACGCGGAACGGGACGGTCACGGCGGGCGTGGGGAGCTGCCCCGCGGACGCCGTCCCGGAGGCACGCTCCCAGGCCAGCACCTGGGCGTCGCGCTTGGCCGGGTCGGCGGCCTTGCGGCCCAGGGCGTCCCACTCGTCATAGAGGCGCACGACCTCGGGGCCGAAGTCGATGTTGAACGCCTGGTTGGGCCGACGCCGCACATAGAGCCAGCGCAGGATCGGCGCCTCGAGCACCTCGAGGGCGTCCGACGCGGTCGGCACCCCGCCCTTGGACGACGACATCTTGGTCATCCCGGCGAAGCCGACGAAGGAGTAGCCGAACCACGACGGCCGCGGCCAGCCCCAGACCCTCTCGACCAGCTCGTGGCCGACGGTGAACGACGAGCCCGGGCTCGAGTGGTCGGCGCCCGCGGGCTCGAAGTCGACCTTCTCGAACGCCCAGCGCATCGGCCAGTCGATCTTCCAGACGAGCTTGCCCTCGTTCTGCGTGGTCAGGTTGGTGACCCCGGAGAAGCCGCAGACCTGACAGGTGTAGGCGAGGTCGGTCGTCTCGTCGTCGTACGACGTCAGCGTGACGAGGTCGCGCGTGCACTGCCGGCAGTAGGGCTTGAACGGGAAGAGCCGCAGGTCGTCGGTGGTCCCGCCGGTCGCGTCGTCCTCGTCGTCGAAGGCGACCGAGTCGGCGTAGGCCTCGGCCTCCGCCTCGCTGTCCGCGGCCACCTGCTTGGTGCGGTAGCGGCCGAGGACCTCGTCGATCTCGGCGCGACGCCGGACGACGTCGAGGATCTGCTCGCGGTAGGCGCCGGCGGTGTACATGCCGGTCTGGTCGATCTCGACCATCTCGCAGCCGAGCTCGCGCAGGGCGTCGCGCAGGGGCTGCTTGAAGTGCTCGGCCCAGGACGTGTGGCACTCCCAGGGGTCCGGGACGGCGGACAGCGGCCGGCCGATGTGCTCGTTCCAGGACTCGTCGACCCCGTGCGGGACCTTCCGGAACCGGTCGTAGTCGTCCCAGCTCTGCAGGTGGCGCACGGGCACGCCGCGGCGGCGGATCTCGTCGGCGACGAAGTGGACGGTCAGGAACTCACGCAGGTTGCCCAGGTGGATCGGCCCGGATGGAGAGATGCCGGAGGCGCAGGTGACGAGGTTGCCCTCGCCGGCGTGCCGGATCGTCTCGTCGGCTGCCCGGGTGACCCAGTCGGTGGGGTCGCCGGACGGTCCGCCTCGTGCCATGGTGCTGCTCCTGCTGGTCTCGTGGGTGCGACCCGCAACGCTAACAACCGGAGGCGACCGGGTCCCACTCGGTTCCGGCCCCTGAGCCTGTCGGGCCCCGGCTCGCCCGGTGCCAGCCGATGGCCAGCAGCACGCTCGCGGCGGCGACGGCGGAGACCAGCCCCGACAGGACGCCGCCCACCAGGCCGTCACGCAGGCTCTGGCCGAGCCAGGTCAGGCCCTCCAGGCCCGTCAGCGACCAGGTGACCGGAGAGATGCCCGCGAGGGACACCGCACGCCAGACGCCCACGGCCTGGGGGGTGTAGGTCAGCAGTGACCCGAAGCCCAGGACCGGGCCGAGCAGCACGGGCGCGACCACGGTCAAGGCCGTCAGCCCGAACGCCCACATCACCGGCACCTGCCAGGAGCCGGACAGGCGCAGTCGGGGCAGGGCCAGGGCGCAGACGCCGTAGAAGACGAGGGAGGCCAGCGCGTTGACGACGAGCAGCCCCCACGTGCCGGCGCGCAGCAGGTAGACGCTCCACGCGGTGTAGTTCACCGCGCCGAAGAGCAGCGAGGCGGTGGAGAGGCCGGCCGGATCGCCGGTGCGGAGCAGTCGGAGCAGCTGGGGCACCGAGAGGAGCACGGTGGTGAGGGTCAGGAGAGCGAGGAAGGCGACGGACAGCAGGGAGTTCACGGGCGGGCACGCGCCGACCTGACGGGGCCGGCACCGATGGTGGTGGACTGGAGGGGGTGGGCGACGTGCTACCGGGGGTCGTGACCTGCTGGAGGATCGCCGCACCACACGCTATGTCAGAGATCGGCCGCGCAGCGAGCCGATCAAGCCCCTGCCAGGTGTGATCTTGCCGACGTGACAATCACGCAATCCCCAGTGAGTAAAGGGATTCAGCGTTGGACGGGCGTTCAGGAACCTGGCCGGCCGGTCAGCTCGGGAGCACCATGGAGTAGGCAGCGGGCTCCACGTGCCAGGTCCGCGACCGTTCGGGTCCATAGATCTCGCCGTCGGCCGAGCACCAGAACTCCTCGCCGGAGATGAAGACCTCGCGCCCGCGCAGGTAGGCGACGTCGTCGCGCTCGTGGTGCCGAGCGGTCACGAGCTTGGCGACATAGCCCACGCGCGCCAGCGGGCTGACGGCGTGGGAGATCATCACGTCGGCCCGGCCGTCGTCGGCCTCGGCCTCCGGGGTCAGCTGCGTGCCGCCGCCGACCGAGCTGCCGTTGCCGATCGCGACCATGAGGACGGGGCTGTCCAGGTCGTTGACCACCTCGCCGTCCACCTCGACCCGCAGCCGCAGCGACGGCGGTGCGAAGGCCGACTGAGCGGCGCCGAGGGGATAGCCGAGCTTGCCGAGGTTGAGGCCTCCGACGCCGATCGACCCGAGCCGCTCCTTCCATCCGGCCCCCGCCCGCGCGGCCTCGGCGCCGATGCCCACGTGGACGTTGTTGACCACGACCGAGCCGACCTCGTCGACGATGAGGTCGACCGGCCTGACCTGGCCGTGGAGGATCACGTTGGCGGCCTCCTCGACGTCGAGGGGGATGTCCATGTGGCGGGCGAAGTCGTTGCCGGTCCCGAGAGGCAGCAGGCCGAGCACAGCGCTCTTGAGCTCCTGGCGCCGGTGGAGCGCCGCGACGACCGCGTGCAGGCTGCCGTCGCCGCCCGCGACGACGATGCGTCGCGAGCCCGCGCGATGCAGCACGCTGTCGAGCTCGCCGGGGTTGCCGGTCGCGGCGACCTCCACGGAGGTGGCCGACCGCAGGATCGTGAGGCCCAGCTCCAGCGTCTCCTCGTCGGAGGTGCCTGCGCCGCTGTTGCTGATCACCAGAAGCGGGTCCACGGCTCGGACGATACCCAAGGCCCCCCAGGGGTGGGGGAGGTCTTTGGTAGCGTTCCCGTGCAAGAGCCCCGTGCCATTGGCGAGCCTTGCCAGGTCCGGGGCTGTTTTCGTTCGCTGGAGGTGGCGCCATGCCCGCGATCGTGGTTCTGGGAGCCCAGTGGGGTGACGAGGGCAAGGGCAAGGCGACCGACCTGCTCGCCACGACCGAGACCATCGACTTCGTCGTCCGCACCTCCGGCGGTCACAACGCCGGCCACACGATCGTGGTCAACGGCGAGAAGTTCGCCACCCACCTGCTGCCCTCGGCCATCCTCGCGCCCGGCACGACCTCGGTCATCGCCAACGGCGTCGTGGTGTCGCCCGAGGCGCTGTTCCGCGAGATCGACGCGCTCACGGCGCGCGGTGTCGACATGTCGGGCCTGATCGTGTCGGCCAACGCGCACGTCATCGCGTCCTACCACTCCACGATCGACAAGGTGACCGAGCGGTTCCTCGGCAAGAACCAGATCGGGACCACCGGCCGGGGCATCGGCCCCGCCTACGCCGACAAGGTCAACCGGCTCGGCATCCGGGTCGCCGACCTCTTCGACGAGGGGATCCTGCGGCAGAAGGTCGCGGCCTCGCTGGACGTCAAGAACCACCTGCTCGCCAAGGTCTACAACCGGCGGGCCATCGACCCCGACGTCGTCGTCGAGGAGCTGCTCTCCTATGCCGACCGTCTGCGGCCGATGGTCGCCGACACCTCGCTGCTGCTCAACAAGGCGCTCGACGAGGGCAGGACGGTGCTCTTCGAGGGCGCCCAGGCGACGATGCTCGACATCGACCATGGCACCTACCCGTTCGTGACCTCGTCCTCGCCCGTCGCCGGAGGCGTCTGCATCGGGGCCGGCGTCGGCCCCACGCGCATCGACCGGGTGATCGGCGTCATCAAGGCCTACACCACCCGCGTCGGAGCCGGTCCCTTCCCGACCGAGCTGTTCGACGAGGACGGCGAGAAGCTCTGGAAGATCGGCGGCGAGGTCGGTGTCTCGACCGGCCGCAACCGGCGCTGCGGCTGGTACGACGCCGTGATCGCCCGCTATGCCTCCCGGGTCAACGGGCTCACCGACCTGTTCCTCACCAAGCTCGACGTGCTCTCGTCGTGGGAGCGGGTGCCGGTCTGCGTCGCCTACGAGATCGACGGCGTCCGCCACGACGAGATGCCGATGACCCAGACCGAGTTCCACCACGCCAAGCCGGTCTATGAGCTCCTCCCTGGCTGGTGGGAGGACATCTCGGGCTGCCGGTCGTTCTCGGAGCTTCCCGCCAACGCCCAGGCCTATGTCACGGCGCTCGAGGAGATGTCCGGGACCCGCATCTGGGGCGTCGGCGTCGGCCCGGGCCGCGAGCAGACGCTGGTCGTCCACGACGGGTGACGGTCGTGTGAGCGGCTATTGACAAGGAAGTTTGTCAATAGCGACCACGGTCGGGTGACAACCGCTCCCGTCCCCGCCGGTGTCGCCGTCGTCGACGACCCCGACGTCGCCGCGTCGATGCTCGCGCCCGCGCGGCGCCGGGTCCTGGCCGCGCTGGCGGAGCCCGGGTCGGCCACCACCGTGGCCCGGCGCCTCGGGCTGACGCGGCAGCAGGTCAACTACCACCTGCGCGCCCTCGAGGAGCAGGGGCTGGTCGAGCTCGTCGAGGAGCGCCCACGCCGTGGTCTGACCGAGCGGGTGGTCCGCGCGACCGCGGCGTCCTATGTCGTCGCGCCGGAGGCGCTCGGCGAGCTGGCCGTGGCCCCCGACCGTGTCGACCGGCTGTCCTCGGCCTATGTCATCGCTCTCGGTGCCCGCCTCGTGAGCGAGGTCGCCGCCCTGGCCCGCGGCGCCGACGACGCCGGTCAGAGCCTGGCCACGCTCGGGCTGGACGCCGAGATCCGCTTCGCGTCGGCCTCCGACCGGGCCGCCTTCACCCAGGAGCTCGTCGCGGCCGTGACCGACCTGGCCGCCCGCTATCACGACGAGTCCGCGCCGCGCGGTCGACGGCACCGGCTCGTCGTCGCCGCACATCCGCTTCCCGCTCCACCGCACGACAAGCCCGCGACGAGACCCGAGGAGACCGCATGAGCGACGACCAGCAGCACACCCGGAGCATCGACCTGTCGATCGAGGTGCCGGGCACGCCCGAGGAGGTCTGGCAAGCCATCGCGTCGGGGCCGGGCATCGGGTCGTGGTTCGTCCCCACGGAGATCGACGAGCGGGAGGGTGGGCGGATCGCCCAGCACTTCGGACCCGGCATGGACGCCGAGGGGCAGGTCACCGCCTGGGAGCCGCCGCGCCGCTTCGCCTTCGGCGCGGCCGACGGCTCGGGCCTCGCCTTCGAGTGGCTGGTCGAGGCGCGCGACGGCGGGTCGTGCGTCGTACGCCTGGTCAACTCCGGGTTCGGGACGGGCGAGCCGTGGGACGACCAGTACGACTCCATGACCGAGGGCTGGCGCTTCTTCCTGGCCAACCTGCAACTGCACCTCACCCACTTCCCGGGCCGCCGCGCCGCCTCGGCGCTGCCGATGGCGGTGTGGGGGGAGAGCCAGCAGGAGGCTTGGGACGTCGTGGCCGAAACGCTCGGGCTCACCGACGCCAGGCCCGGCGCGACGGTCGCGTCCGGCGGTGACGCCCCGAGCCTGCGTGGCACCGTCGTGGAGGCCGTCGTCCCCCACCACGTGACGCTGCTCCTCACCGAGCCCGCTCAGGGCACGGCCCTGTTCGCCGCCGAGCACGTTGGGCCCGCCGTGGGCGTCTCGACGTGGCTCTACCTGTACGGCGACGACGCCGCCGCGTTGGCCGAGCGGGAGGGTGCTCGCTGGCGCGAGTGGCTCGACCGTCGGGCCGTGCCGATGGAGTGACGGGTTCTCCGGAACCGCCCCGGCAGCCGGTCGGCTGGGCGAGACTGGGCCCGTGCGGGGGACTCGGACGCTGGCGGCAGCGGTGCTGGCGGCTGCCTGCCTCGCCGTTCCGGGCCCAGCCTCGGCGGCGCCCACCGGCTGCCTGGCGCCGCAGTCGGAGCTGTCGGGCCGGATCGCGGGACCGGGCGGAGGGTCGGAGGTCTGCTATGACCTGGACCTGCCCGCCGGCGCCGTGGTCGCTCGCTCCGACGACCGGTCGCTCGACGTCGACCGCCCGGTGGCGGTCGTGGTCGACTCCCAGGGCGTCGAGCAGTGCAGCCTCTGGATGGCCCAGGACATCGACGACCCGCTCTGCGAGCTCGGTGGCACGGCGCCCTACCGCGTCGTGGTCACGCCCACCGCGTGGCGCTATGACTTCACCCTGGTCCGGGTCGACGCCGGTGGCGACTGTCCGGCGTTGGACGAGGCGTCGTTCGGGGTGACCGACGCCGCGCTGCTCACCTTCGACCCCGGCGCCTACACCCGCTGCGCGACCGTCGCCGGCGATGACCTCGGCACCTTCAGGCTGACCTTCCGGACCACGGTGGACGGCCGGCAGGTGCGGCCCGCGGTCCTCGGGGACCGGGCCGTGACGTGCGCGCCGAACGCGTCGGAGCTCGAGTCGTGGGACTGCCCGGCTCCCGTCTCCGGGCCGGCTCGGCTCCCGGTCGTGCTGACCATCGACGCGGAGCGGCCCACCGACGTGCAGCTCAACTGGCGCTCGGTCGCCCACGCGACCGGCTGCGAGACCATCTCCGCGGCACTCGGCCAGCCGGCCTACTCCGGGACGCTCGACTCCGCTCTCGAGATCGACTGCCTCCGGGTCGCGGGGGCCGAACCGGAGGACGTCACGGTGGGACTCCTCCAGTCCCCGAGCCCGGAAGCCGCGCTCGCGGGATATGCCGGAGGAGAGGGCGCCTGCTCAGCCTGGGACGGTGACTGCCAGGTCACCGGAGCGACCGATGCGACGTACCTCATCTCGGCCACCGTCTGGGCGACCCCGCCGCTGACGTGGTCGATGTCCGCCACCGGACTCTTCTCCGCCACGGGCGCCAACCCCGACTGTGCGCAGGTCCCGACCCAGCAGTTCGGCTTCGGTCCTGTCGACGTCGAGCTCGGGCCGGACCACCCCGTGGAGTGCTTCGTCCTCACCGACTCCCCGCGGGCCGAGTACACGGTGACCGCGACCCCGTCGACGGGGGCGACCCCCGCCGAGGTGCGCGCCTTCGACGGATCGAACACGTCCTATGACACGTGCGACCGCTCGCGGTCGGGCCCCTCCTATGCCTGCAACCACCTGATGTCCTTCTCGGCCGACCGGACCGTGAGCGGCGTGCTGCTCGTCAGCCGCCCACCGGGCGTCGAGACGATGACCTACCGGGTCGGTGCCACGTGCACCTCCTCGTGTGTGCCCTTCGCTCTCGAGCCCACGCTGGTGTTCGACGACCTTCGTGCGACGGTGCGCGTCGACGAGACGCTGACGGCTCCGCGGGTGATCTGGAGCGCCGACCCCACGACCGTCGCCCGGCAGTGGCTGCGCGACGGGCTCGAGATCGCCGGCGCCACGGACGACACCTACCGTGTCCGGCCCGGTGACCTGGCACACGAGATCAGCGTGCGGACCACGCCCGCCAGGGCACTGACCGCTCCCGTGCCGTCGACGAGCAGCGCCGCGGAGGTCCGGACCGGCGCGGCGCCCGAGGCGACCAGCCTGCCGCGGATCGAGGGCCGCCCCCGGGTCGGCCGCGTGCTGACGACCACGGCGGGGAGCTGGAGCAGGAGGCCCACGACCTTCGGCTTCCGGTGGTACGTCGACGGCAAGCGGGTCGGCAGCGCGCCAACGCTGACCCTGCGGCCCGCCTGGGTCGACAGGAAGGTCACGGTCACGGTGCTCGCCCACCGGTCGGGCTGCGCCACCGGCCGGGCGACGTCGAGGGCGCGGACCGTCCGAGGCTGACCCGCGACTACGATCGCTGCCCGTGAAGACCCTCGTGATCGGCACCGGCGGACGTGAGCACGCACTGGCCTGGGCGCTGAGCCGCGACCCCGGCGTCACCGAGGTGCACGCGGCCCCGGGCAACCCGGGGATCGCCCAGGTGGCCACGCTGCACGAGGTCGACCCCATGGACGGCGACGCGGTCGCGGCCCTGGCCGTCGAGCTGGGGGTCGACCTGGTCGTCGTCGGCCCGGAGGCGCCGCTGGTGGCCGGGGTCGCCGACGCCGTACGACGTGCGGGCGTCGCCTGCTTCGGCCCCTCGACCGAAGCCGCGCAGCTCGAGGGCTCCAAGGCCTTCGCCAAGTCGGTGATGGAGGCCGCGGGCGTGCCCACGGCCGCGGCCCGCGTGTGCACCACCCCCGACGAGGCGGCCGCGGCGCTGGACGAGTTCGGGGCGCCGTACGTCGTCAAGGACGACGGCCTCGCCGCCGGCAAGGGCGTCGTCGTGACGAGCGACCGCGACGAGGCGCTGGCCCACGCGGCGGCGTGCGACCGGGTGGTCATCGAGGAGTACCTCGACGGCCCCGAGGTCTCGCTCTTCGGCATCACCGACGGCCACACGATCCACCCGCTCCAGCCCGCGCAGGACTTCAAGCGCATCCACGACGGCGACGAGGGCCCCAACACCGGCGGCATGGGCGCCTACACGCCGCTGCCGTGGGCGCCCGACGACCTCGTCGACCAGATCCGCCGGGAGGTCCTCGAGCCCACGGTCGCCGAGATGGCCCGGCGGGGCACGCCGTTCGCCGGGCTGCTCTATGCCGGCCTCGCCCTGACCTCGCGCGGCCTGCGCGTCGTGGAGTTCAACGCCCGCTTCGGCGATCCCGAGACCCAGCCCCTGATGGCGCTGCTCGACTCACCCCTCTCGCCGCTGCTCCTCGGCGCCGCGACGGGCACCCTGGCCGACACGCCGCCGCCTGCCTGGAAGCCGGGCGCCGCCGTCGCCGTCGTGATGGCCAGCAGGGGCTACCCCGAGTCGTCGTCCAGCGGCGACGTCATCGTCGGCAGCGAGACCCTCGACCGCGAGCCCGACGTGCACGTCCTGCACGCCGGGACCGCCCGCGACGCCGACGGCCACCTCGTGACCGCCGGGGGTCGGGTGCTCGCCGTCACGGCGGTCGGCGCGGACGTCGCCGACGCGCGCGCCAAGGCCTATGAGGGCGTGCACTCGATCAGCTTCCCGGGCGCCCAGTGGCGCACCGACATCGCGCTCGCGGCCTCACGGGGCTGAGTGCTGGCTCAGGGGCGACGAAGTGAGCTGGCTCGGCGTACGTCGAGGATCTCGCTGACGCCGAAGGCATCGAACCCGTCGAAGAGCGCGTCGACACCGGCGCGGAGCTTGAGGTCGAGCTCATCGGCCGTGATGGCGACCAGGGCCATGATGTCGACCATGCCGTCGGGCGAGGACACGGTCCTGAACTCGGGACTGAGGGTCATCGGCGGAAGGACCAGCCAGCTCACCAGGTCGGTGCCGTCGCACACCGGCTCGGGCGGGTCGCCGTTGGGAACGGTGTGACCGAACCCGAGCCAGGTGCCGTACTCGTGGGGCAGCCGGCCCAGCGACTTGAGGGCCCGCACGGGGAAGTAGGCATTCTCGTCATCCCAGGGGATGACGGCGTCCGAGCCCGTGGGCACGGGCCAGTCCGCGGGCAGACTCAGCATCAGCTCGGCGTACGGCGTCAGGCCCTGCTTCGAGAGCTCGTGCGGCGTCGACATGGGCAGGTCGCTCATGCCGACGGTCATGAAGGTGAAGAGGGGTCGCGCCTCGTTGGGCCGCCACATGTAGACGTCGAGATGGACCAGGTCGGAGATGACCTCGTGCCAGACCGTGTAGTCCTCGCCGAGGAACCGGGCGACGTGGGCGTCGAGCGCATCGCGCCGGGCCGACGGCTCGGCTGGGGCCCGGAAGCCGTGCTGGCCGGGAGTGTGGCGATAGACCGGGCTGCCACTCGGGGAGGTCATCGGGCGGCGGCGGCGGAACACGTCCTCACCCTAGTGAGACGAGAATGTCCGCGTGTCAGAACCATCACCGCGCGAGTTCACCCCCGACAGTCCGTTCGGTTGGTACGCCAACCCGCCCGACGGCACTCGCGACACGGGTGACGCGCCCTGGGAGGGGCCAGTGCCGGGCTCGGTGATCAGGTTGATGTCCGACGACAGCGTCGACGTCCCGCTGTGGGACGAGGAAGGCCTCATCTTCAGCGACAGGGACGGGCTCGTCCGCGAATGGGGTGTCAGCGCCGGGCTCGCGGACGACATCGTTGCGTGGGCCGGGGAGTCCCAGAGGGGCCGCAGCCGCCGGCTCGATGCCGAGGCTGCGGCGCTGGTGCGTCGGCTCGACGCGGAGACCGGGCGCAGATTCACGTTCGTCTACCGTCCCTGAGGTCGCCACAACCTGCGGACCGCCGACAAGATGGTCGTCACCGTGATGTCGAGAACGCGCGCCGGGCTCCGTCCCAGGAGTGAACTCGGCCACGATGGGCCGGACCTCACCAAGGAGAACGAGATGGCCAAGTACCTGCTCCTCAAGCACTACCGAGGCGCTCCCGCGCCGGTCAACAACGTGCCGATGGACCAGTGGGAGCCCGACGAGGTGTCGGCCCACATCCAGTTCATGCAGGACTTCGCGTCGCGGCTCGAGGGCACCGGCGAGTACGTCGACGGGCAGGCGCTGGCGCCCGAGGGCATGTGGGTGCGCTACGACGGCGAGGGGCGGCCGCCGGTCACCGACGGCCCGTTCGCCGAGACCAAGGACCTGATCGCCGGCTGGATGGTCATCGACGTCGAGTCGCCCGAGCGCGCGGTCGAGCTGGCCGGGGAGCTGTCGGCCGCCCCCGGCGCCGGCGGGCGGCCGATCCACGAGTGGCTCGAGGTGCGGCCGTTCTATGGCGAGCCGCCCGTCGTCACCGAGTGAACGAGTCGCTGCTCCGCGAGCTGGTGCCCGCGGTCATCGGCGTCCTCGTCCGTCGCGGAGCCGACTTCGCGGCGGCCGAGGACGCCGTCCAGGACGCCCTCGTCGAGGCGGTGCGCAGCTGGCCCGACGACCCGCCCCGCGATCCCCGGGGCTGGCTGGTGACGGTGGCGTGGCGGCGGTTCCTCGACGCCGTACGCGCAGACACGTCGCGACGCCGCCGTGAGGAGGTCGTCGACGCCGAGCCCGACATCGGGTCGGGCGCGGCCACCGACGACACGCTGCACCTCTACTTCCTCTGCGCACATCCGTCCCTGACGCCCGCCTCGGCCACCGCGCTGACACTGCGTGCGGTCGGAGGCCTGACCACCCGGCAGATCGCGCAGGCCTACCTCGTGCCCGAGGCCACCATGGCCCAGCGGATCAGCCGGGCCAAGCGGACCGTCTCGTCGGTGCGGCTCGACCAGCCCGGGGACGTCGGCACCGTCCTGCGCGTGCTCTACCTCGTCTTCAACGAGGGCTACTCCGGCGACGTCGATCTCTCTGCCGAGGCGATCCGCCTCACCCGCCAGCTGGCGGCGAGGATCGACGAGCCCGAGGTCGCCGGGCTGCTCGCGCTGATGCTCCTGCACCATGCCCGGCGCCCGGCCCGCACCGGACCGGACGGTCGGCTCGTCCCGCTCGCCGAGCAGGACCGCGGCCGGTGGGACACCGCTCTCATCGCCGAGGGGGTCCAGATCCTCCAGGCGGCGCTGGCGCGCGACCGCCTCGGCGAGTTCCAGGCGCAGGCGGCCATCGCCGCCCTGCACGCCGACGCCCCCAGGGCCGAGGAGACCGACTGGGTGCAGATCGTCGAGTGGTACGACGAGCTCGTGCGTCTCACCGACAGCCCGGTGGCCCGGCTCAACCGGGCGGTCGCGGTCGGCGAGGCCGACGGACCGCGGGCCGGCCTGGCTGCCCTCGCCGACCTCGACCCGTCCCTGCCCCGGCATGCAGCGGTCGCGGCCTACCTCCACGAGCGCGACGGCGACCTCACGACCGCGGCCCGTCTCTATGCGGAGGCCGCCCGCTCGGCCACCAACGTCCCCGAGCGCGACCACCTCACCCGGGAGGCCGCGCGGCTCAACGCGCTGCTGCGGCGCTCGGGTGCCTGACCGTCCGGCCGACGGGAGGCAGCGCGGATCTCAGGCGCCCGTACGGCCGTCCAGGCCCTCGCGCAGCAGGTCGAGGTGACCGCAGTGCTGGGCGTACTCCGTGAGCATCCGCAGCACCAGCCAGCGCAGGTCGACCTCCTCCTGCCGGTCGAGCGGCCGGGCGGTGTCGTCGAGGCTGTGTGCCGCGACGATGCTGCGGGAGACCTCGCACTCCGCGCGCCAGGCCCCGAGGTCGGCGGCGAAGTCGGCGTCCGCCGGAGGCTCGAAGTCGAGATTCGGCTCCTCGGCGGTGAAGAAGAGGAACGGCACGTCCCGGCGCTCGAAGTTCTGCTGGAACCACCAGCGCTCGACCCCGCGAGGTGGCGCACCACCCCGTGCAGGGACATCGTGGACGGCGGCATGGACCGGGTCTGCGCCTGCTCGGTGGTCAGCCCCCGGCACTTCAGCTCGACGGTCGCGCGGTAGTGGTCGAGGTACGCCGTCAGCGCCTCGCGCTCACCGGCCACCCGGGGGATGAGCGGGCGGTCGTCGTCCTCCCAGACGGGCGGCCGGTCGTCGGCGCCGAGTCCTGACTCGGCCCCGACGGTCCGCTGTTCGTTGTCATCGCCCACCCGCCGCATCCTGCCACGTCGGCCCTGCGTGAGGTCGTCCGAGCAGGCGGTCGGAGAGCTCGAAACCCCAGCAGGACAAGGCGAAACGCCTTCTGTGGAGAACGGGGCTGACCCGCCCAGCTCTGTCGGTGGTCGCTGTTTGACTGGGGTCATGGCCCAGCAGATCCACGAGCAGTCCGCCACCCTCGGGCGCGGCGTGCCCCTCGGGGCGGCCGACGCACCCGAGGTGGTCGTGCTCGACGGGCTGCTGGCGGCCCTGGCCGCGATCGACGGCACGGTCCACGGCGACGCCGACCCCGACGCCGTCCGGGTCGAGATGCTCGACCGGCTCGAGCGGGCCAAGGCCATGGTGGCGGCCGCGTCGCTGCGGGTCACCCGGTCCTTCCGCGACTCCCAGATCGAGGCCCAGCGTGCGGCCGGCATCGCCCGTGAGCGTCTCGGCCGAGGCGTGAGCGAGCAGGTCGCGCTGGCCTGCCGGCTGACTCCCGCTCAGGGCCAGGCGCGGGTGCGGCTGGCCCTCGGCCTGGCCGAGATGCCCCACGCCGAGCGGCTGCTCGCCGACGGCATCCTCAGCGAGTGGGCGGCCCAGGGACTGGTCCGGGAGACCAGTCACCTCACCGCCGAGGGCCGCGCCGAGGTCGACCGTCGGCTCTGCACCGCTCCGCCCGGCGAGCTGCCGCCGGCGGCCACGCTGAGCCCGACCAAGGCCGGTGGGCGCGCGCGTGCCCTGGCCGACCAGCTCGACGTCCGGGCCGCGGTGCGCCGCCGGGCCAACGCTGCTCGCGACCGCCGGGTGTGGGTCAGCCCCGCGCCCGACACGATGGGCTATGTCACCGCGCTGCTGCCGGTCGAGCAGGCGGTGGCCTGCTTCGCGGCCCTGTCCCGCGCGGCCGACAGCGGCAGGGCGGCCGGTGACGAACGCGGCCGGGGCCAGCTGATGGCCGACACCTTCGTCGAGCGGGTCACGGGACAGGCCGAGGCCGATGCCGTGCCCGTCGAGATCGGCCTGGTGATGACCCCCGACTGCCTGATCGGCGCGAGCGAGGAGCCTGGTCGGCTGTCCGACGGCTCGCTGGTCCCGGCCTCTGTCGCGCGCGACCTGGCCTCCCATCCCACCGCGCCGCGGTGGCTCCGTCGCATCTTCACCGACCCGGTCACCCACGTCGTGACCGACCTCGACCGCGCGCGCCGACGCTTCTACGGCGGGCTGGAGCGGAGGGTCGTCGACGCCCGCGACCAGGTCTGCCGCCTCCCGCTCTGCGACTCCGTCCGCGTCGAGCGCGACCACATCCGCGCGGCCCGGGACGGCGGCCCCACGACGGTCGTCAACGGCCAGCGGCAGTGCCCCTCCCGCCACGCGCTGCGCGACCTGCTGGGCTGGCGCACGCGAGTCGCCGACGCACGACCCGGCCACCACCTGGTCCTGGTCACCACGCCCACCGGCCACACCTATCCCAGCGCCGCACCGCCCGCGCTGCCTCCCTGACGATCGGCCGTAGCATCGTCCCGTGACCGTCCCCAACGTCCTGGCCACCCGCTACGCCGGCTCCGACCTGGCGGCCATCTGGTCCCCCGAGCACAAGATCGTGCTCGAGCGGCAGCTCTGGATCGCCGTGCTCCGCGCCCAGCGGGACCTCGGCATCGACGTGCCCGACGGTGTCATCGAGGCCTACGAGAAGGTCGTCGACGACGTCGACCTGGCCTCCATCGCCGCCCGTGAGCGGGTCACGCGACACGACGTGAAGGCACGCATCGAGGAGTTCTGCGCGCTCGCCGGTCACGAGCACATCCACAAGGGGATGACCTCCCGCGACCTCACCGAGAACGTCGAGCAGCTCCAGGTGAAGCAGTCGTTCGCGCTGCTCCGAGACCGCGCCGTCGCCGCCCTGGCCCGGCTCGCGAGACTGGCCGCTGAGCACGAGGCGACCGTGATGGCCGGGCGCAGTCACAACGTCGCGGCCCAGGCGACCACGCTCGGCAAGCGGTTCGCGACGATCGCCGACGAGCTGCTCGTGGGCCTCCAGCGGGTCGAGGAGCTGCTCGCCCGCTACCCGCTCCGGGGCATCAAGGGGCCGATGGGCACCTCCCAGGACATGCTCGACCTCCTCGACGGCGACGAGGCCAAGCTCGCCGACCTCGAGCAGCGCGTCGCGAGACACCTCGGCTTCGACCGCACTCTCACCAGCGTCGGCCAGGTCTATCCGCGCAGCCTCGACTTCGACGTTCTCTCGGCGCTCGTCCAGCTCGTCGCGGCCCCGTCCAACCTCGCCACCACGATCCGGCTGATGGCCGGGCTCGAGCTGGTGACCGAGGGGTTCCAGGAGGGCCAGGTCGGCTCGTCGGCGATGCCCCACAAGATGAACACCCGCTCCTGTGAGCGCGTCAACGGCCTGGCCGTCGTCCTCCGCGGCTATCTCTCGATGGTCGGCGAGCTCGCCGGCGACCAGTGGAACGAGGGTGACGTGTCCTGTTCCGTCGTACGGCGCGTAGCGCTGCCCGACGCGTTCTTCGCCGCCGACGGGCTCTTCCAGACCTTCCTGACCGTGCTCGACGAGTTCGGGGCGTTCCCGGCGGTGATCCAGCGCGAGCTCGACCGCTACCTCCCCTTCCTCGCCACGACCAAGGTCCTGATGGCGGCCGTCCGCAACGGCGTCGGGCGCGAGGCCGGCCACGAGGCGATCAAGGAGGCCGCGGTCGGCACCGCGCTGGCCATGCGCCAGGGCCAGGCCGAGAACGACGTGTTCGCCAAGCTCGCGGCCGACGAGCGGCTCGGGCTCACCCGGGCCCAGATCGACTCGCTGGTCGCCGACCCGATCACGTTCACCGGCGCGGCCGTCGCCCAGACCCAGGAGGTCTGCCGGCGCGTCGCCGAGATCGTGGCCAGGCATCCGGAGGCGGCGGCCTACGTGCCCGGCGCGATCCTCTGAGGGTGCCGGCCACAGCCGGTCAGAGCGCGGACTCCCAGAGCTCCAGGTCCACGGAGTAGTAGTCCTCGAGCAGCTGCCGCGTCGTCGCCGAGACGGTGACCTCGCGCGGCGGTGACACGTTGACCCGGCGCAGCGACACGGGCTCGCCGACCTGCTCGGACATCCAGGCGACGCACGCGTCGACGTGCTCATAGCGGTAGGGCCGCTCGACGAGCATCCGGCCGTCGGCATCGCACAGGAAGTCGCGCGGCCGGCGGAACGCCCCTCGTCCCGACACCACGCGCTCGGCGAACTCGTCGAAGCCGATGTCGCCGGTGAAGTGCGGAGATCCCGCGATGTTGCGGCGCGAGCGGTAGCGGTACCACGACAGGGTGAGGTCGATCGGCTCGCGGACCAGGCAGGTGGTGAGGTACGACGACCGCTCATAGCCGTGCTTCGCGAGCAGGGGAGCGAAGTCGGCCTCGAACTCCGAGGCGGTGACGTGCTTCAGCGAGGGCGGACCGGGCGTCAGCAGCTGGGCGTGCTCGGCGAACGCGCGCTGGATCGCCGTCGACCCGGCCTTGGGCGAGGCGAGGAAGACGAAGCCGAACTTCGGCGCGGCGAGCATGGCGTCACCGTAACGCAGCCTCCGCTCAGCGCCGGCCGGCCTCCCAGAGCTCGAGGTAGCGCTCGAGCGCCGCCGTCGGACCGGTGGCGTCGCCCGACGCCACGGCGTCGAGCAGGAGGCCCCGCAGGAGGGCGACCCCGATCCGCAGGTCGGCGGGGTCGTTGGCCAGGCCCAGGCGCTCGGCGATCTCGCCGGCGTCGACCAGCCAGGTCTCGGTCAGGCCGTCGAGGAATCCGGCCGTGCCGGGGCGGCCGTGCAGCGCCAGCGCGGTCGCCTCGAAGAACAGCCGGACGAAGGGCGCCATGGCGGGGTCGCTGAGCACCGCCCACTGCCGGCGCACCAGGTCGGTCGCCGAGGTCGCCTCGTCGGCGAGCGTGGCGAGGAGGGCCCGCTGCTCCGCCTCGATCCGGGTCACGATCGCGGCGACCATGCCCTCGCGCGACCCGAAGTGATAGAGCAGCATGCGGTGGCTCGTGCCGACGGCGGCGGCCAGCTCGCGCAGGCTGACGTCGGCGAGCCCGTGCTCTGCGACGTGGGCGATCACCAGGTCGAGGGTGCGGTCGCGGGCGGAGGGTGGGGCGGTCTTGACCATGATGTACCAAATGGTACATTAGCCCGCATGCACTGGGAGAACACCACCGAGATCGACACGCCGGTCGACGCAATGTGGGCCATCACCCTCGACGTCGACGCCCTGCCGGACATCAGCCCGACCATGACCGCCGTCGAGCGGCTCACCCCGGGGGACCTGGCGCCGGGCAGCGAGGTCCGCATCAAGCAGCCCGGCCAGCCCGCGCGGGTCTGGACGGTCACGACCGTCGAGGCACCGCACCGGTTCGTCTGGCAGACCAAGGTCGGCCCGGCCACGATGGTCGCCACCCACGCCCTCGAAGCCACGGGGGACGGCGCCACCCGCAACACCCTGCGGATCGATCTCACCGGGGCCGGCTCCGGGCTGGTCGGGCGCCTGGGCGGCCGCCGGATCGCCGAGGCGCTCGCCACCGAGAACGCCGGGTTCAAGCGGGTCGCCGAGTCCGCCTCCGCCTGACCGCGCTCGTCGGCGAGGCCCGGGACGTCAGACCAGCGCGACCCCGTCGTGGTTCGCCAGCTTGGTGGCGACCCGACGCACGTCCTCGAGCCAGATCTCCTCGGGCACCGGCGGCAGCATCTCGTCCCACTCGACCGCCATCGAGCCGATGACGTGCGGCAGCCGTGCGGTGCGGGCGATGAACCAGACGTGCAGGTGCTCCGACCCGTCGCCCCAGCGGCACACGTGCACCCGACCGATGTCCGCCAGGTTGGACATGATGCGGCACAGCCGGGTCGAGAGCCGGCCGTACTCCGAGGCCAGCTCGTCGTCCATGTCGGGGAAGTCCAGGTGCTCCTTGCTGGACAGCCACAGCACGAGCGGCAGCCCCTTGGCGGCCGGCGGGCGCGCGAGCTTCCAGCGGTCGTTCTCCCACACCCTCACGGCGTCGCCCTCGCCGGAGCAGTTGAAGCAGCCGTCACCGCCCTCGCCGGCGCGCGCCGGCTCGGCGCCGTGGGACGGCGCCTGCAGGACCTTGGGGACGAGCGCCCCGTCGACGACCTCCCACGGGAACATGTCCCACTCGTGGACCGGCGGCATGGGCAGCCGGCCCTCGGTGCCGACAGCGGCGACGACCCGGGCGTAGACCTCTTCAGCGGATTCGGGCATGCGCTTTACCTTGCCAGACGCCCGACGGTTCCCCTCATCCGGCCGCCAGCAGTCGGTCCAGCTTGGCCTCGAGCCGCTCGATGTCGGCCCGCGTGGCCGTCTGCTCGGACTCCCGCAGGGTGGCGACGATCGCGCCGCCCGGCTCGATGGTCACCTGCTCGACATCACGCACGCCGTAGGCGTTCTGGCGGCGCAGCGCCGCGTCGACGTCCGCCTGACGCAGGCCCTCCCGGCGCAGGGCGTCCGGCAGCCAGGCGCCGCCGCGCGCGAGCACGGTCGAGGTGCCCTCGACGAGCTGGGCCAGGGTGTCGCTCCTCCGGACCGCGCGCGCCAGGGCACCGTTGATCGCGAGCAGGGCGACGGCTCCGACCAGACCCCCGAGCAGCGAGTTGTCGGGACCGATGATCGCGTTCTGCACGACGTTGGAGAGCAGCAGCATCACCACGAGGTCCATCGTGTTGAGCTGGGCCAGGTCGCGCTTGCCGGCGATGCGGAGGAGCACGGCGATGGCGAGGTAGACGAGCAGGGTGCGCACCAGCTTGTCGGGCAGGGAGACGCCGAGGTCCATGAGGTCGTTCCACATGCGCCCATGGTGAACCCAACCGTTACCGTTGCGCCCATGGCCGCGCTGAACATCCCCGCCGCTCCCGTGATCGCCGGCGCCACCCACCTCCACTCGGGCAAGGTGCGCGACCTCTACCGCTTCGACGACGGCCCGTTCGTGGGCAAGCTCCTGATGGTCGCCAGCGACCGGGTCTCGGCGTTCGACTTCGTGCTGGACTCGCAGATCCCCGACAAGGGCCGGATCCTGACCCGCATGTCGCTGTGGTGGTTCGACCAGCTGGCCGACCTCGTGCCCAACCACGTCGTCTCGACCGACGTGCCCGCCGAGGTGGCGGGCCGCGCGGTCGTCTGCGAGCCGCTGGACATGCTCCCCGTCGAGTGCGTGGCGCGCGGCTACCTCACCGGCTCCGGGCTGCTCGACTACGCCGCCACCGGCGAGGTGTGCGGGGTCCCGCTGCCCGGCGGGCTGGTGGACGGGTCACGGCTGCCCGAGCCGATCTTCACGCCCGCCACCAAGGCCGAGCTGGGCGACCACGACGAGAACGTCGCGTTCGAGGCCGTCGAGGCCACGGTCGGCACCGGCACCGCCGCCGAGCTGCGACGCCTCACCCTCGCCGTCTATGGCCGGGCCGAGACGATCGCGCGGGAGCGGGGGATCATCCTGGCCGACACCAAGCTCGAGTTCGGCCTCCGCGACGGCGCGATCGTGCTGGCCGACGAGGTGCTGACGCCGGACTCGAGCCGGTTCTGGCCCGCCGACGCGTGGCAGCCGGGCCGCACCCAGCCGTCCTATGACAAGCAGATCGTCCGCAACTGGCTGCTCTCGGGCGAGTCGGGCTGGGACCGGACGAGCGGTGAGGCCCCGCCGCCGCTCCCGGCGTCGGTCGTCGAGCGCACCCGGAGCAGGTACGTCGAGGCCTTCGAGCTCCTCACCGGCGAGACGTTCTGACCGCACGTCGGGGGAGACCCGGCGGATGCACACCCCTGCGGGTGGGTAACACCTGCACATGGACGTCCTGCGCACCAAGTCGATCGAGCAGTCCCTCAATGACACCGAGGACCCGGAGTTCCAGCTCAAGAGGCGGCTGACCGCGCTCGACCTCACCGTCTTCGGCGTCGGCGTCATCATCGGCGCCGGCATCTTCACCCTCACCGGTCGCGTCGCCCAGGCGTTCGCCGGGCCGGGTGTCGTCTTCTCCTTCGTCCTCGCGGCGATCTGCTGCGGTCTCGCGGCCCTGTGCTATGCGGAGTTCTCCTCCACCGTGCCGGTCTCCGGGTCGGCCTACACGTTCTCCTATGCGACGCTCGGTGAGCTCGTCGCCTGGATCATCGGCTGGGACCTGTTCCTGGAGATGATGCTGGGCGCCTCGGTGGTGGCGCAGGGATGGGCGTCCTACTTCGAGACCTTCCTCGACCAGATCGGCGTCGGCTGGCCCGACGGGCTCGGCTACGGCGACAGCTTCAACCTCGCGGCGTTCCTGCTGGTGCTGGTCCTGACCGCGCTGGTCGCCTACGGCATCAAGGAGTCGCTGCGCGTCAACCTCGTGCTCGTCGCGCTCAAGCTCTTCATCGTCCTGTTCGTGATCGTGGCCGGGATCGGCTTCATCGACACCGACAACTACCATCCCTTCGTGCCGCCGGGGCAGGCGTCGCCCGCGGTGGACGGCTGGCTCCACACCCCGCTGCTCCAGCTGGTCACCGGCAGCCCGCAGGCCTACGGCGTCGCCGGCATCCTGTTCGCCGCGTCGCTCGTGTTCTTCGCCTACATCGGTTTCGACGTGGTCGCGACGACGGCGGAGGAGGCGGCCCACCCGCAGCGCGACCTGCCGCGCGGCATCATCGGGTCGCTCATCATCTGCACCGTCCTCTACGTCGCCGTGGCCCTGGTGATCACGGGCATGGTCGACTACAAGGACATCAACCCCGACGCCGCGCTGGCCAACGCCTTCGCCGAGCGCGGCAAGGACGGCTTCGCGACTCTCATCTCCGCCGGTGCCGTCGCCGGTCTGACCACCGTCGTCATGACGCTGATGATCGGCGCCATCCGGGTCACCTTCGCGATGAGCCGCGACAACCTGCTGCCGACCGCCTTCGGCCGCACCTCGCCGCGCACCGGAACGCCCCTGCGGCTCTCGGTCGCCATCGGCCTCGTCGTCGCGGTGGTCGCGTCGGTCACTCCGGTCGGCAAGCTCGAGGAGATGGTCAACATCGGCACCCTCACGGCCTTCCTGCTCGTCTCCCTCAGCGTGCCGGTGCTGCGTCGCTCCCGCGCCGACCTCGAGCGCGCCTTCCGGGTGCCCTGGTCGCCCTGGCTGCCCTACCTCTCGGCGCTGATCTGCCTGTTCCTCATGGTCAACCTGACCGTCGAGACCTGGATCCGCTTCCTGGTCTGGATGGTGCTCGGATTCGGGATCTACTTCCTCTACGGCTACCGGCACTCGCGCGTCGGCCGCGGCGTGGGCGTTCCGGCGGAGGACTTCAGGAGGTAGAACTGCCTGCATGCCCGAGCGCTGGCACGTCCGAGACCTGCAGCACCGCTTCCACCACCCCGTCGAGCGCGTCTTCGACTATCTGTCGAGCCCGGTGCGCCGTCCGGAGTGGCAGTCCAGCCTGCGTCGGGTCGAGTTCGTGGGCGGGCAGCGCGTCGGCGTCGGTACGACGTGGCGCGACGTCACGTGGGCGGGGGCGCGGCCCCTGCTCACGGTCACGACGCACGAGCCGGCGACGGAGTGGGCCGAGCGCGGCACCTGGAGCGGCATCACGGCGACGCTGGACCTGCTGTTCGTGCCCGACGGGGACCAGACCGACGTCCAGGTGATCGTGCGGATCGCGGGTGCGGGGTGGCAGCGCGGGCTCGCGGCCGGGCTCGTCAGGGCGATCCCCTTGGGTCTGCCGGGCGATCTGGCGCGAGCCGACCGGATTCTCGCCCGCCCGGGCCCGCCGGCTGCTTGAATGTCGCCACCTTCGGAAAGGGTGGCTCGCCATGTCCCGCATCCCCTCGCGTCTCACCGCCGCCGTGCTGGCGGTCCTCCTCTCGGCAGGCACGCTGTCCGGCTGCGCCGAGAAGGCGGCGGAGAAGTCCGCCGAGAAGCAGATCGAGAAGGCCGCCGAGGCCAACGGCGAGGACGTCGACGTCGACATCAACGGTGACGACGTCTCGATCGAGAGCTCCGACGGCGCCGTCCAGATCGGCACCGGTGACCTGCCCGAGGGCTATCCCGAGAACGAGGTGCCCGTCGTCGACGGCGAGATCCTCATGGGGACCGTCTCCGACGGCGAGGGCTACCTCGTGGCGGTGCAGGTCGACGGCGATGCGGCCGCCGCGCTCGACGACGCGGTCTCGCGCCTCGAGGGCGCCGGCTTCGAGGCCGACGACAGCATGGGCGACGCCATGGGCGACAACGCGGCGATGCTGACGTCGCCCGACTACAGCGTGGTGGTCACCTCGGCCGACGACACCGGCGACACGGTCGTCACCTACATCGTCTCCATCGAGTGACGTCGCGACGCCGCTGAGGGGAGCCGGGGGAGCCCGCGGAGGGCTACGTTGTCCCCATGCTCAATCTGTCGATCTTCCTCGAGGACTCCGCCCGCCACCACCCGACCCGCGACGCGCTGATCCTGGGGGACGTGCGCCTGACCTACGCCGAGGTCAACGCGATGGCCAACCAGGTGGCCGGGTTCCTGGTCGCGCGGGGGATCGAGCCCGGTGACAGGGTGGCACTGACCTGCCCCAACCTGCCCTACTTCCCGATCATCTACTACGGCATCCTCAAGGCCGGCGCGGTCGTCGTCCCCCTCAACGTCCTCAACAAGGGCCGCGAGAACGCCTACTACCTCGACGACTCGGGGGCGAAGGTCTACTTCTGCTTCCAGGGCACGCCGGAGCTGCCGATGGGTCAGGAGGGCCACGCGGGCTTCGAGGCCGCCGCGGGCTGCGACACCTTCGTGATGATCACCGCCGAGCTCGGTGCGCCGTCGCCGATCGAGGGCGTGCCGACGCTCGTCGACGCGCTGACGGGCCAGTCCCACGCCTTCGAGACTGTCGTCAGGTCCGAGACCGACACCGCGGTCATCCTCTACACCAGCGGCACCACGGGCCAGCCCAAGGGTGCCGAGCTCACGCACTCCAACCTGATGTTCAACGCGCTGACGTGCAACCGGCTCTTCCGGGGCGAGCCCGCGCGCGACACCCACCTGCTGACGCTGCCGCTCTTCCACTCGTTCGGCTCGACCGTCCAGATGAACGCCGGCTTCTCGGTCGCCGCCACCCTCGTGCTGATGCCGCGGTTCGACCCGCACCAGGCCGTCGCCCTGATGGACCGGCACGAGGTCACGTTCTTCGCCGGTGTCCCGACCATGTGGTGGGGCCTGCTGGGTGCCCTCGAGGGCGCCGACGTCGACAAGATCCGCGGCAACCTGCGGCTCGCGGTCTCGGGAGGGGCGAGCCTGCCGGTCGAGATCATCAAGGAGGTCAGGTCCCGGCTGGGCGTGCAGATCCTCGAGGGCTACGGCCTGTCCGAGACCTCCCCGGTCGCCACCTTCTCCGACCCCGACCAGGAGCCGCGGCCGGGCTCCATCGGCGTCCCGATCTGGGGCATCCAGTGCAAGCTCATCGACTCGGAGTGGAACACCGTCGACGCCACCGACGAGATCGGTGAGATCGCGATCCGCGGCCACAACATCATGAAGGGCTACCTCAACCGACCCGAGGCCACCGACCAGGTGATGCGCGACGGCTGGTTCCGCACCGGCGACCTGGCCCGTCGCGACGAGGACGGCTTCTACTACATCGTCGACCGGTCCAAGGACATGATCATCCGCGGCGGCTACAACGTCTATCCGCGCGAGGTCGAGGAGGTCCTGATGACCCACCCCGACGTCTCGCTGGCGGCGGTCATCGGCATCCCGCACGAGAGCCACGGCGAGGAGATCAAGGCGTTCGTCATCCGGCAGCCCAACGCCGCGGTGACCGAGGACGAGCTCCTGGCCTGGGGCAAGGAGCAGATGGCGGCCTACAAGTACCCCCGCATCGTGGCCTTCGTCGACAGCCTGCCGATGACCGCGACCGGCAAGATCCTCAAGCGCGAGCTGTCATAGGCCCGAGGGCCTCCCGGAGTGCGGGCAGCTGCCCCTGCCCAGGTCACCTGGCTCTGGCTCACGGAGGCAGGTGAGGCCGGTCCGGCCGGCCCCGGCGCCGAATCCGGGGTGGTCCAGATCTGTCAGAGGAACGGGTTGGGCAGGGCCCCCGGCAGCCCGCCGAGGATCTCGCGGGCGGTGGCGGCGTGCTTGTGCTCGACCAGCACCTCGTATTTCGTCGCCACCACGGTGCTCACCGACGAGAAGTCGCGCTGCCCGCGCGTGGCGGCGTAGCCCGCCATCGCCCAGATGAGGCCGAAGACCGCGCCGAACACGGCCGTCGCGAGGATCTGTCCGACGTTCGGAGAGGTGCTGAACACCCAGAAGATGAGGCCGACGAACACGCCCAGCCACACCCCCGACAGCAGTCCGCCGACGGCGACCTTGCCCCACGTCAGACGCCCGGTGATGCGCTCGAACTGCTTGAGGTCGGTGCCGACGATGAGGCAGTTCTGGACCGGGAACTCCTTGTCCGCGAGGAAGTCGACCGTGCGCTGCGCCTCGGGATAGCTGTCATAGACGGCGAGCGACTGCGGGAACTCGAGCTGAAGGCTCTGGGCGGAGCCGCGGAACGCGTTGGGCTGGGGCGTGGACATGCCCCCAGTGTGCCCGGTCGGAGGTCGCTGCCGTCAGCGCTGGGTCAGCTGGGTCAGCTGGGTCATCCAGGGCAGCATGGCGGCAAGGCCGAGCACCATGGCGACCATCACGTTGTCGATGTCGTCGAACACGCTTCGAGGCTAAGCGCGCGCCGGGGTGCTCCGTGGCGGAATGGCGAAACTCGCGTGGACCCTTCCGGTGGCCTGGCTCACGCGCCCCTAGACTTCCGACTGCACCCACTCAGGCAAGGAGCCCCCACCGTGGCGCGATTCGTCGTCGACGTGATGCCCAAGCGCGAGATCCTCGACCCCCAGGGGAAGGCGGTCCTCGGCGCGCTGCCCCGGCTCGGCTTCGAGGGCGTCGTCGACGTCCGCCAGGGCAAGAGGTTCGAGGTCGACCTCGACGGAGACGTCAGCGACGACCGGCTCGCCGAGGTCCGCAAGATGGCCGAGACGCTGCTGTCCAACCCGGTGATCGAGGACTTCGTGGTCCACGTCGCGGAGGCGGAGCAGGCGCCGGTCGAGCAGGCGCAGCCCGAGCAGGCGCCGGTCGAGCAGGCGCAGCACGAGCAGGCGCCGGTCGAGGGAGAGGGCGGCCGGTGAAGGTCGGCGTCGTCACCTTCCCGGGCTCGCTCGACGACGTCGACGCCGCGCGGGCGGTCACGCTCGGAGGCCACCAGGCCGTCGCCCTCTGGCACGGCGACGCCGAGCTCCGAGGAGTGGACGCGGTCATCCTCCCCGGCGGCTTCTCCTACGGCGACTACCTCCGGTGCGGTGCCATCTCGCGGTTCGCTCCCGTGATGAGCGAGGTCATCGCGGCCGCGGGCCGTGGCATGCCGGTCCTCGGGATCTGCAACGGCTTCCAGATCCTCTGCGAGTCCCACCTGCTGCCCGGCGCACTGATCCGCAACGACCACCGCAAGTTCGTCTGCCGCGACCAGCTGCTCCGCATCGAGAACACCCACACCCCGTGGACCTCGTCCTATGCCGAGAACGCCGAGATCCGCGTCGTCCTCAAGAACGGCGAGGGCTCCTACGTCGCCGACGAGGCGACCCTCGACCTGCTCGAGGGTGAGGGCCGCGTGGTCGCGCGCTACCTCGAGGTCAACCCCAACGGGTCGCTCCGCGACATCGCCGGCATCACCAACGAGCGCGGCAACGTGGTGGGTCTGATGCCGCACCCCGAGCATGCCGTCGAGTCGCTGACCGGTCCCGGCACCGACGGGCTGGGCTTCTTCACCGGCCTGGTGGAGGCCGTCGTCTCCTGACCGGGCAGGTCTCGCGCCGGCCGGGCGAGCGGCCTGGGACGAGGCTCAGCGGTCTCCGGCCTGGAGGGTCAGCCACTGCCTGCCCGACAGCACGCCGGTGACGCTCGCGTCGACGCGGGCCTGCCACGTGCGCACGGCCGCGACGGTGGCGGCGTCGTAGGTCCCCGTCACCGTGAGCGACGCCAGCGTGGAGGCGTTGAGCGCCCGCTGGATCCGGCGCACCTGGGGGCCGGCGGAGCCGAACTTGGCCACGGGGCGGGTGCCGTCGGCGAGCAGGCTCATCCAGTTCTTGCGCGACCAGTAGTCCGACACGGTCATGCCGTGGGCGGTCTGCCACGCGTGCACGGCCTCGACGAGCCGGGGGCCGTAGGTGCCGTTGAGGTTGCCGGTGAACGCCTTCCTCTCCTGCAGCAGGCACTGGAGGGCCTTGACCCGGGAGGTCGCGGTCGTGCCCGTCGTGAGGGGCGGGTAGGTCTTGAAGGTGACGGGAACGCCGCCGCAGTGCGTCTCCGGCGCGGCCACCGAGCCCTTGCCGAGGTCGAGCCAGTCACGGTCGATGTTGATGCGGACACCGCCCCAGACCTCGTCGTGGCCGCCCTGGAACTGCTTCATCCGGTTGCCGGGAAGCCAGCCGTCGGCGCGGATGTAGGACGTGCTGGTGTCGGCGACGCCGTCCCAGCGGGCGATCCAGATCCGGTCGGGCAGGTTGAAGGCGTCGGGCCGCAGCACCCGCGCGTCGTCCAGCATCTTGATGCCCGAGCCGGCGCTGGAGTAGACGCCCGACACGAAGCCCTGCTGGTGCAGCGACCAGGTCCAGCCGCTGAGGAAGCTGAGGGCGGACTCACGGCAGCGGGTCTGGGTGACGTCGAAGCCCTCGAGGTCATACCAGAGGGTGCTGCCGGCATCGATGCCGAGCGCCTGCGCGGCCTCGACCGCCGACGCCGCCTCGGCCCGGCCCTGCTTCCGGGCGGCGGCATAGCTCTTGTCGGTGCCGGGCCGGGGGATGATCGTGGTGTCGTCGCGGTAGCGCGGGAAGCTCGGGTTGCACGAGGCCTGCGGACCGAGGGTGATGGGCAGCAGGCGCCATCCCTTGCCGAGCTGCGACGCGACCCAGGCGGGCGTCAGGTTGGGCTGGTTGCGGCACCCGCGGGAGTCGCCGGAGATGTAGATGCCGACGGCCAGGAAGGGCGAGTAGTTCAGCCACCGGTCCATCGCCTGCTGGGTGGGGGCCAGGCACTGGTCGAAGCCGTAGCCGGTGAAGTCGCCGGGGGTGACCTGGTCGGCCGAGGCCGGGGGGGCCACGAGGGTCAGCGAGGCTCCGAGGGCCACGGCGAGTCCGGCGGCGGCGGTCAGCAGGCGCGACGCAGCGCGACGGGGAAGGGAGGACATGCGGGGCTCCACACCGGGGAAGGGGGCTTGGATCGCCACCATAACCTCAGGAATCACACCAGTAACAGGGAACCGGGAGAACTACAGCGCTGTACTTCACAAGCGTCCGCCTGCGGGGCGTGGACCGGGCCAACGGCCGTGCCCCGGTAGATTGACGCCCGTGGCAGACCACGTGGACACCGTCTCCGTCGCACAGGCGGACCCGGACCGAGAGCAACCGTGGGCCGATCTCGGGCTGAAGGACGACGAGTACGCCCGGATCCGCGAGATCCTCGGCCGGAGACCGACCAGCAGCGAGCTGGCCATGTACTCCGTGATGTGGAGCGAGCACTGCTCCTACAAGTCGAGCAAGGTCCATCTCAAGCAGTTCAGCGAGATCCCCCAGGAGACGTCCACGGGCAAGATGCTCGCCGGCATCGGCGAGAACGCCGGCGTCATCGACATCGGCCAGGGCTATGCGGTCACGTTCAAGATCGAGAGCCACAACCACCCGTCCTACGTCGAGCCCTACCAGGGCGCCGCCACCGGGGTCGGCGGCATCGTCCGCGACATCCTCGCCATGGGTGCGCGGCCGGTCGCGGTCATGGACCCGCTGCGCTTCGGCCCGCTCGAGGAGGACGACACCCACCGGGTGCTGCCCGGGATCGTCGCCGGCGTCGGCGGCTACGGCAACTGCCTCGGCCTCCCCAACATCGGCGGGGAGGCGGTCTTCGACCCGACCTACCTCGGCAACCCGCTGGTCAACGCGCTGTGCGTCGGTGTGCTGCGCCACGAGGACCTGCACCTGGCCAAGGCGTCGGGCGCCGGCAACAAGGTCATCCTCTACGGGGCCAAGACCGGCGGCGACGGCATCGGCGGCGTCTCCGTGCTCGCGTCGGAGACCTTCGACGCGACCGGTCCGGCCAAGCGGCCGAGCGTCCAGGTGGGCGACCCGTTCATGGAGAAGCTGCTCATCGAGTGCACCCTCGAGCTCTTCTCGGCCGGAGTCGTGGCCGGGATCCAGGACCTCGGCGGCGCCGGCCTGTCCTGCGCCACCTCCGAGCTCGCGTCCGCCGGCGACGGCGGGATGCACGTCGAGCTCGACCTGGTGCCGCTGCGCGACTCCACCCTCGCTCCCGAGGAGATTCTCATGAGCGAGTCGCAGGAGCGGATGATGGCCGTGGTCGAGCCCGGCGAGGTGGACAAGTTCCTCGAGATCTGCGCCAAGTGGGACGTCGACGCGACGGTCGTCGGCGAGGTCACCGACACCGGCCGCCTCCAGATCGACTGGCACGGCGAGCGCGTCGTCGACGTACCCCCACGCTCGGTCGCCCACGACGGCCCCACCTACCAGCGCCCGTTCGCGCGACCCGACTGGCAGGACGACCTCCAGGGCAACGGAGCCGAGTCGCTGCCGCGGCCCCAGGGCGGAGGCGAGCTGCGGGAGACCGTGCTGCGGCTGGTCGCGTCGCCCAACCTCTGCGACAAGTCGTGGATCACCGACCAGTACGACCGCTATGTGCGCGGCAACACCGTGCTGGCCCAGCCGTCCGACAGCGGCATGGTGCGCGTCGACGACGAGACCAACCTCGGGGTCGCCATCTCGACCGACGCCAACGGCCGGTTCGCCAAGCTCGACCCCTACACCGGTGCCCAGCTGGCGCTGGCCGAGTCCTACCGCAACGTCGCCGTCGGCGGGTCCACGCCGCTGGCGATCTCCGACTGTCTCAACTTCGGCTCGCCCGAGGACCCGGCCGTCATGTGGCAATTCGCCGAGGCCTGCCGCGGCCTCAAGGACGGCTGCCTCACCCTGGGCGTCCCGGTCACGGGCGGCAACGTCAGCCTCTACAACCAGACCGGCGACACCGCGATCCTGCCGACCCCGGTCGTGGCCGTCCTCGGGGTCATCGACGACGTCACGCGGCGCACGCCGTCGGGCTTCGTCGTCGCCGGCGAGCAGGTCTTCCACCTCGGCCAGACCCGCGAGGAGCTGTCCGGCTCGGAGTGGGCGCACGTCGTGCACGGCCACCTCGGCGGCCTGCCGCCGCAGGTGGACCTGGTCGACGAGAAGTTCCTGGCCCGGCTGCTGGTCGACGCGGCCCGGTCGGGGCTGCTGACCAGTGCCCACGACCTGTCCGAGGGCGGGCTCGCGCAGGCGCTGGCCGAGTCGTGCCTGCGCAACAACGTCGGCGTCAAGGTGAGCCTCGAGGGCGACCCGTTCGTCGGGCTCTTCTCCGAGTCGGCCACCCGCGCCATCGTCACGGTCCGCGACCGCGACGTCCCCGCGTTCGTCGCGATGGCCGAGGGGCTGGGGGTCGACTGCGGCCTCATCGGCCGGACCGGTGGCTCGGCCCTGGTGGTCGAGGGCCAGTTCGACATCCCGCTCGACGAGCTCCGCGAGGCCTGGACCGGCACCCTGCCGGCGGCGCTGGGGTGACCCGGCTCGTCTCCTACGGCGACGACGCCTCGCAGGTCGCGACGCTGCACCCGCCCGACGGCACCTCGCGCGGCGTGGTCGTCGTGATCCACGGCGGGTTCTGGAAAGCGGCCTACGGCGCCGAGCTCGGGGAGCCCCTGGCCCGCCGGCTGGCCGCGCTCGGGTGGACCGCCTGGAACCTGGAGTACCGCCGCGTGGGCAACGGCGGCGGCTGGCCCGAGACGTTCGACGACATCGCCGCGGGCATCGACCGGCTCGCCGACCTCGGCGTCGACCTCGCGCGCGTGGTGACGCTCGGCCACTCGGCGGGAGGGCACCTCGCGACCTGGGCCGCGGCCCGCGGAGGCTTCGACCGGTGGGCGCCCGTGCGCGTCCCGGTCACGCATGTGGTGTCCCAGGCCGGGGTGCTCGACCTGACCGCGGCCGTCGAGGACGACCTCGGGACGGGGGCGGCGCTGGGGCTGATGGGCGGCGTCGGTCCCGACGACCCGTCCTTCGACCTGGCGGACCCGATGCGCCAGCTGCCGCTGGACGTCCCGGTGTGGTGCGTGCACGCGCGCGACGACGACACGGTGCCGTTCGAGCAGGCGTCCGCCTATGTCGCACGGGCCCGCGCCACGGGAGCGGCCGCGGAGCTGGTCGAGGTCCCCGGAGGCCACTTCGGCGTGATCGAGCCCGGGTCGCCGGCCTGGGCGGCGGTCGAGGCGATCCTCGACGAGCTCTGAGCCGGCCGGGGCTCAGGCCGCCGGCAGCAGCGAGATCTTCTGCCAGATCTTGCGGGACATCGACGTCGTCAGGGTCTCGATCGTGGAGACGGTGTCGAGCACGACCGGGTCGCGTGACTCCTCGGCGCACAGGGCGGCGACCTTGCCGACCAGGCTCAGCAGCTCCGAGCAGTAGTCGAGATAGCTCTCCAGCTCGGCGCGCCCGAGTCCCGGCCGAGGAGACTCGGCCGTCGGGGCGAACGTCTCGCGCAGCCGCTCGGGGTCCTTGGTGAGCTGGTGCATGTCGACGATGTGGGCGAGCGACCGGAGCCGGTGCAGCAGGTCGAGCAGGTGGCCGCGCTCGAGCCGGCCCGGGAGTGCGTGCAGGAAGAAGACCGCGATCGCGGCGAAGACCAGGTCGTTGATGGTGCTCTCGACCAGCGGCACCCACTCGAAGGGCCGGTCGGGCCCCGTGGAGAGCGCGTCCCCGAGGGCCACGACCAGCAGGGCGCCGGTCGCGGCCACCACCAGCGCACTGGCGACCCGCGCGACGAGGCGGACGGTGCGCACCCGGTCCCGGATCGCCGTCGCTCCCTCGGCGACGTCGTGCGACAGCTGCAGCAGGTCGCCGGCCACCCGACGCAGCCCACGGTCGGGGAAGCGTGCGGCGATGCGTCGCTCGAGCCGCTCCACCGTGGCCAGCACCGGTGCCGGGTCCAGGCGGTCGTAGGCGTGCGGAGCCATGGCGGCACGCTACTGGTTCGCCGGGCCGGTCGGGTGCTCCTGCCGTCAGACGGCGAGGAGCTCCTCGCTGCCCTTCCAGTCGCGGGGCCGTGGCACGCGGCGCACGGAACGGCTCGAGGTGATCAGCAGGGCTGCGGCCGTGGTCCCCGCGATCAGGGCGATGACCGCGCTGCCGGCGCCGTACGTCGTCAGCAGGAGCCCGCCGAGCACCGGCGACAGCGGCATCACCGACATGGCGAGGAAGCGCGACGTGGCCGACACGCGGCCCTGGAGCTCGCCCGGCGTCACGGCGACGCGGTAGGAGCTGATGCCGGCGTTGCCCGCCGGGTTGATCAGCATCAGCGCGAACACCGCGGCCACGGCCGACCACGGCGTGCGCACCCAGACCAGCGGCAGCAGCGGCACCACGCACATCCACGCGACGACCACCGTCAGTGCGCCCGTCGGCAGGCGGTCGATCAGCCGCGGCGCGGCCAGGGCGCCCAGGATGCCGCCGACGCCGGCCGCCGTCGAGATGAGGCCGAGCTGCCAGGCGGGGTAGCCCGCGCGCACCAGGCTCATCAGCACCACGAAGAAGACCGCGTTGCCCATCAGGTTGGCGAGCGCCGCCCAGCTGAGCAGCACCCGGAAGAACGGCCGCCCCATCATGAACCGCAGCCCCTCGGCCAGCTGGCGCCGCATCGAGGGTCGCTCGCCGACGAACGCGGGCGCCGAGAGGTCGGCACGGATGCGGGTCAGCGTGAAGCACGAGACCGCGTAGCTGACGGCGTCGACGGCGAAGGGCAGCCAGCGGGTGACGGCAAGGAGGAGGCCGCCGAGCGGACCGCCGACCAGGCTGGCGACGTGCTCGCGTGCCTGGTTCTGCGACAGCGCGGTGGGCAGGTCCTCGTCGGGTACGACCGTGCGCACGGCCGACATCTCGGCGGGGGAGAAGAGCCCCGCGCCGAGCCCGGTGACGAGCGCGACGACGGCGAGGTGCGGCACGGTGAGGAGCCCCAGCACGCCCGCCACCGTCAGCGAGCCATAGCCCAGCGCCCCGGTCGCGCTGGCCAGCAGCATCAGCCGGCGCCGGTCGAAGCGGTCCGCCCAGACGCCGGCAGGCAGCAGCACGGCGGTCATGCCGACCAGCTCGAGCGCCTCGACCAGCGCGGCCGCCAGGGTCGAGTGCGTCAGCGCGTAGGTGATGAGCGGGAAGACGAACAGCGACATCTGCGTGCCGAGGGCGCTGATGGTTTCGCCGACCCACAGCACGGTGAAGTCGTGGTTGCGCGCGAGCTGGCGGAAGGTCGTCATGATCCGCACCATATAGTGCGCAAGTTGTCTTGCGCAATACATGGTGCGAAACTTTGGTAGGCTCGACGTGTGTCCGACCCCGGTGACCCTCGCGTGCTCCGCGCCATCGCCCATCCGGTGCGCAACCGGATCCTGCTCGAGATCGAGGCCGCCGGACCGATGCGGGCCGCCGACATCGCCCAGGCGCTGGGCGTGCCGGCCAACCAGGCGAGCTTCCACCTGCGCCAGCTCGCGAAGTACGGCGTCGTCGAGGAGGCGCCCGACCAGGCCCGCGACCGGCGTGACCGGGTCTGGCGTCTGTCGTCCGGGGAGCAGCTGCGCCTGGACGTCTCCGGCATCGAGTCCAGCCCGGGCGGCAAGGCGGCCGTCTCCGTGTGGGCGAGGCAGGCCGAGGCGCGCGCCCACCAGGTGGTGCAGAGCGCCTTCACCCTGCGGCACGCGGAGGGCACCTCCGCGGTCATAGTCGAGGGCTCGGTGCGGCTGAGTCGCGACGAGGCGCGCCAGTTCGGGAGTGAGCTGGACGAGCTCGTCGAGGCCTGGATGGCCCGGACCCGGGGAGCCGACGACGGGGTGGAGCGGGAGACCTACCAGGTGCTGACGTTCGTGCAGCCGTTCGGCCAGGTCGAGCCCTCGTGAGCAGGCAGCAGCGTCGGGCCGATCCCGCCGCCGTGGCTGCCGCGCTCGCGGCGCTGCGCGACGGTGCGGCCGCGCCCGCCGACCTGCGCCTGCTCAGCAAGCACTTCCTGGCGGTGCTGTCCGAGCGGGCGCCCGGCCGGTCGGTCGAGGTCCGGATCCCTCCCTACGCCGCCGCGCAGGTGGTGGAGGGAGTGCGGCACACCCGGGGGACGCCACCGGCCGTCGTCGAGATGGACGCCGACACCTGGCTGGCGCTGGCGCTGGGCGACCTGGCCTGGTCGGACGCCGAGGCGTCGTCGCGCCTGCGCGCCAGTGGCGAGCGGGCCGACCTGTCGCCCTACCTCCCGCTGACCTGAGACGCGGCGGGCCTCAGCCCGCCTGCACCAACGCCCGGAAGGCCTCGACGAGCACGTCGAGGTCCTCCTCGGTCGCCACCAGCGGCGGCGCCAGGCGGACGGTCTGGCCGTGCGCCTCCTTGGCGAGCACGCCGTGCTCGAGCAGCCCCTCGGAGAAGTGCCGTCCGGTGGCGAGCTCGGGGGAGATGTCGACGCCGGCCCACAGACCCCGGCACCGGACCTCGTCGAGCCCCTGTCCCACCAGCGAGGAGAGGCCGTCGGCGAGGTAGTGGCCGAGGGTCTCGGCACGCTTCTGGAACTCGCCCTCGTTGAGGATCGCCACGACCTCGCGCCCGATCGCCGCGGCGAGCGGGTTGCCGCCGAAGGTCGAGCCGTGCGTGCCCGGGGTGATCACCTCGAGGACGTCGCCGTCGGCGGCGATGGCGGACACGGGGTAGAGACCGCCGCCGAGGGCCTTGCCGAGGATGAAGATGTCCGGCTCGACGTCCTCGTGGTCGCAGGCGAAGGTGCGGCCGGTGCGGGCGAGCCCGGACTGGATCTCGTCGGCCACCATCAGCACGCGCTCCCGGTTGCACAGGGCGCGGACCTGCTGGAGGAAGCCGTCGGGCGGGATGATCACGCCGGCCTCGCCCTGGATGGGCTCCAGCAGGACCGCCACGGTGCTGTCGTCGATGGCCGCCTCGAGCGCCTCGAAGTCGCCGTAGGGCACGAGCCGGAAGCCGGGGGTGTAGGGCGCATAGCCGCTGGTGGCGACCGAGTCGGTGGAGAAGCTCACGATGGTCGTGGTGCGGCCGTGGAAGTTGCCTTCCATGGCGACGATGGTGGCCTGGTTCTCGGGGACGCCCTTGACGAGGTAGCCCCACTTGCGGCTCACCTTGATCGCCGTCTCGACAGCCTCGGCGCCGGAGTTCATCGGCAGGATCATCTCCTTGCCGGTGAGCTCGGCGAGGTCACGGGCGAAGGGGCCGAGCTGGTCGTTGTAGAACGCGCGGCTCGTGAGCGTCAGCCGCCCGAGCTGCTCCTGGGCGCGGGCGACCAGGCGCGGGTGGCCGTGGCCGAAGTTGAGGGCGGAGTAGCCCGCCAGGCAGTCCAGGTAGCGACGTCCCTCGACGTCGGTCACCCAGGCGCCCTCGCCGGTGGCCAGCACCACCCGCAGCGGGTGGTAGTTGTGTGCGGCGAACGCCTCGGTCAGCTCGATGTGGGTCTGGGTGTCGCCACCGGGCGCGATGAGGGAGGAGGTGTTGACCATGCCTCATCGTCTCACCGGTCAACCCCCCGAGTCCAATTTTTGTCCGACAATCTGACGTGAGATTGCGGACGTCGACCGGCCGGTCAGCCGACGGGGAGGCCCGTCGGCAACCCGTCGAGGCTGACCTGGTTGTGCTCGCGGCGATAGTCGGCGAGCCCCTCGTCGCCCTTCTTCTCCGCCCACCGGGCCATCAGGTCACGCTGCCCGGCGAACTCGAACAGGGGCACGCCGTAGCCGCATGAGGTCTGCACCAGGTCGATCTCGACGTCGAACGCGTTGCGAGCGCCGCGCACGGGCGGGAAGAGCCCGGTCAGCTCCTCCCAGTCGTCGTCACCGGGATGCACGGCGCGCGCCCGCCCATAGAGCCGCAGGATCAGCGGCTCGCGGACGAACGAGCAGAGCATCAGCGTCATCCGCGAGCTCGCCAGCAGGTGGGCCGCGGTCTCGTTGCCGCTGCCGGTTCCGTTGAGCCACACGACCCTGGTGGGCGAGAGCACCCGCAGGGTGTCGAGACCCTTGGGGGAGACGTTGACCCGCCCGTCGGGAGCCGCGGTCGCCACGAAGTACATCTGCTGCGCCTCGATGAACTCACGCAGCCGGTCGGTGATCTCGGAGTACTGCTGGGCCATGTCGGCATCCTCCCACCGGGCTCGTTAGGGTCGCGGACATGACCACCGACCTGCGCGCCCGCCTTCACGACGTCCTGCCCGGCTGCCGCCGCGACCTCGAGGACCTGGTCCGGATCGAGTCGGTCAGCGCGGATCCCACGCGGGCGGGCGAGGTCCGCCGCAGCGCCGAGGCGGTCGCCCGGCTCTTCGAGGCCGAGGGGTTCGACGCGCGGATCGTGAGTGCCGAGGGTGGTGCGCCGGCCGTGATCGCCCACAAGGCCGGGCCCGAGGGTGCTCCGACCGTGCTGCTCTATGCCCACCACGACGTCCAGCCCGAGGGTGACCACGCCACGTGGGACTCGCCCCCGTTCGAGCCGACCGAGCGCGGGGACCGGCTCTTTGCCCGCGGTGCCGCCGACGACAAGGCCGGCATCGTCACCCACCTCGGCGCGCTGCGGATGCTCGGCGACGACCTCGCCGTGGGCGTCACGGTGTTCGTCGAGGGCGAGGAGGAGGTCGGGTCCGACACCCTGCCCGCGCTGCTGCGCGAGCACCACGACGAGCTCCGCGCGGACGTCATCGTCATCGCCGACTCGGGGAACTGGGACATCGGCGTCCCCGCCCTCACCACCTCGCTGCGCGGCCTCGTCCGGGTCGACGTGGAGGTGCGCACCCTGACTCACGCCGTGCACTCGGGCATGTGGGGCGGGCTCGCTCCCGACGCCGTGATGACCCTGTGCCGGCTGATCTCCACCCTGCACGACGACCGCGGCAACGTCGCGGTCGCCGGTCTGCACGCCGGGCCCGCGGCCGACGTCGACTATCCCGAGCAGCGGCTGCGCGCCGAGTCCGGCGCGGTCCCCGGGCTCACCTGGATCGGCGACGGCTCGGCCGTCGAGCGGCTCTGGACCAAGCCCTCGCTGAGCATCACCGGCCTCGACGCTCCCCAGGTCGACGGCGCCTCCAACACGCTCGTCCCGGCCGCCCGCGCCAAGATCTCCCTCCGCGTGGCACCCGGCGACACCACGGCCAACGCGCTCGCCTGTCTCCGGCAGCACCTCGAGCAGCACGTCCCCTGGGGCGCCGAGCTGACCGTCACCGTCGTCGACACCGGCGAGGCGACGAGCATCGAGGCCACCGGTCCGGCCTACGACGTCGCCCGCGCGGCGTTCGCCGAGGCGTGGGACGGCGTGACCCCGGTCGACATGGGTGTCGGCGGCTCGATCCCCTTCATCGCCGAGTTCCTCGACGCCTACCCCGGGGCGAGCGTGCTCGTCACGGGGGTCGAGGACCCCGACACCCGCGCCCACGGTGCCAACGAGGGCCTGCACCTGGCCGAGTTCGAGCGGGTGGTCCTGGCCCACGCGCTGCTGCTCGAGGGACTGGGCACCGCCTGACCGCGGCTGCACACCATGCGCTCGTCGGCGCATGCGTCCCACCGGGCCGGGTACCCGCCTCACGCAGGCCACCCCCGGGTCTGAACCCCGTCTCCGCAGGTGTCCCTGCCCGGTCCCGACGACGACGTCGGGACCTTCTCGGGATCTCCAGGAGGCTTCATGAAGCAGCTCGCGACCCTGGCAGCGGCGGCAACGGTGGTGACGATGGCCGTCGTCAACGCCCTTCCGGCGAGCCCTCACCAGGCGCCGGCCGCTGCGCCGGTGGCCCAGCAGCAGTCGACCGCGCGTACGACGACGGAGCCGGCGGCGCTCGGCCCGCGCGACCGCGGCATCGAGCGCAAGGTCGAGGCGCTGCTGCGCCGGATGACGGTGGAGGAGAAGCTCCAGCAGGTGCAGCTGCTGTCCGACGGGCAGGTGACCGACGCCGACGCCGAGGCCGGGGTGGGGGGCGTGTTCAGCCTGGTCGACCCGGCGAAGATCGACCACCTCCAGCACGTCGCCGTCGAGCAGTCGCGGCTGCACATCCCGATCCTGTTCGCCTATGACACCATCCACGGCTACCGCACCGTCTTCCCCGTGCCGCTGGCCCAGGCCAGCTCGTTCGACCCGGACCTGGCCCGGAGTGCCGCCGCGATCGGCGCGCGAGAGTCCGCGACGGTCGGTCTCAAGCAGGTCTACATCCCCATGGTCGACGTGTCGCACGAGCCCCGGTGGGGCCGCATCGTCGAGGGGTTCGGCGAGGACCCCTACGTCGGCGAGCAGTTCGCGGCCGCCGCCGTGAAGGGCGACCAGGCAGCAGCTATGGAGCGCGTGACAAGGTCGCGGCCAGCCCCAAGCACTACGTGGCCTACGGGCAGCCCGAGGGCGGTCGCGACTACAACACGACCGATCTCTCCGAGCAGCGGCTCCGCAACCTCTACCTCCCGCCGTTCAAGGCGGCGGTCGACGCCGGGGCCGACACGGTGATGTGCTCCTTCAACGCCATCAACGGCGTGCCGGGCTGCGCGAACTACTACACCGAGACCCAGATCCTCAAGAAGGAGTGGGGCTTCGACGGCTTCATCGAGAGCGACTACACCGCCGTCGCCGAGACCCGGGCCTGCCCGCCCGTCATGCCGTCCGACGGCCCCTGCGGTCACGGCACCGCGGCCGACGGCCCGAGCGCCGGCGCCAACGCCCTCATGGCGGGCACCGACTCGGAGATGGTGAGCACCTACCTCCGCGACTACGGCAAGCAGCTGCTGGCCGACCGCCGGATCTCGATGCAGCGCCTCGACGACGCCGTACGCCGGATCCTGCGGGTCAAGTTCCGGGCCGGCCTCTTCGACCACCCCTACGTCGACCAGGACACAGCCACCGACGAGGCGAGCTTCGTCACCGACGAGGACCGCGCGACGGCGCGCACCGCCGCCGGCCGCTCCATGGTGCTGCTGCAGAACGACGACGCCACGCTGCCCTTCAGCGACTCGGCCAAGACGGTGGTGATCGGGCCGCTCGGTGATGACGACGCCGACCTGCTCGGTCCCTGGTGGGGCCAGGGCCGCCCGGAGGACGTGGTCACCGTCCTCGACGGCATCAAGGCACAGAACCCCGACACCACCTTCGTCCAGGGGTGCACCCGCACCAACGCCGAGCCCCCCGACGCCCGGCCCGACGACGCCTGCAGTGACGCCGACCTCGACGCCGTGACCCAGGCCGCCGAGTCCGCGGACCAGGTCGTGCTGGCCATGGGCGAGACCCGCGAGATGAGCGCCGAGGCCGCCTCCCGCTCCGACATCTCCCTCCCGGGTGACGAGCAGAAGATCATCGACGCGGTGGCGGCGACCGGCACGCCGTTCGTCGTCGTGCTGTTCAACGGCCGTCCGCTGACGCTCGGTCCGGTCGTGGACTCGGCGCCCGCCGTCCTGGAGGCCTGGTTCCCGGGTGTCGAGGGCGGCAACGCCGTCGCCGATGTCCTCTTCGGGAAGGTCAACCCGGGTGGCAAGTTGCCGGTCTCCTTCCCCCAGACCCTCGGGCAGGTGCCGATCTACTACAACCACGAGCCCACGGGCCGTCCGTGCGACGTCACCCAGAAGTACGTCTCCCGCTACCGCGACCTCACGACGTGCGACCCGCTGTTCCCGTTCGGCTTCGGGCTCAGCTACACCACGTTCGAGGTCAGTGACCTGACACTCGACGCCGACACGGTCGGCCGTGGCGGCCGGGTCCACGCCTCGGTGACCGTCACCAACACCGGCGACGTCGCCGGGGACGACGTGGTGCAGCTCTATGTGCACGACCCCGTCGCCAGCATCTCCCAGCCGGTGCGGCGCCTGCGCGGCTTCGAGCGCGTGACGCTGGACGCGGGTCAGTCGCGGACCGTGCGCTTCACCCTCGACCGGTCGGACTTCGGCTTCTTCGACAACCGTGGACGGTTCGTCGTCGAGTCGGGCGCCATCGACGTCTATGCAGGTGACTCGTCCGAGGCCGACCAGACGGCCTCGTTCACGATCCGCTAGGCGCGGAGCCAGCCACTGCCCGGGGCGTCGGAGACGTCCCGGGCAGCGGCGTGCCGGTGTCCGCCCGACCGTCGGGTCCGCCCACGCGTGTGCACGGCCGCGACGACGAGCGCCAGCCCTCCCAGGGCGGTGAGGGAGCCGGAGGTGCCTTCCCACCAGGGCTGCGCGTCGAACGGCCCGATGGCATAGGTGAACGCGGCGACGAGCGGCGAGCCGAGGAGGAGCAGCAGCGCCGAGAGGCGCGCCCAGCCGTGTGATGTCCCGACGAGCCAGCCGAAGCCCGCGGGCAGCAGCCAGACCCACAGGGCGAAGGACAGGCCCCCCGCGGCCGGGTCCACCACCTCGCCGGCCAGCCCGGAGCGGAGGTTCGCGACACCGATGTCGACCAGGGCCAGCTCCGCGACGGCCACGGCCACGACCGCGAGGGCACGCGGCCTGCGACCGGTCAGCGCCGTGGCCAGCAGCGGCACCGCCAGCGCCAGGACCAGCAGGGACAGCCCGCCCAGGGTGGCGGCGCTGCCCACCGGCGCCCAGGGCTCGGTCGGCGCGAGGAAGTCGTAGAGGTGGTCGCTCCGCTGGAAGCAGGCATCACTGAGGTCCGACGCGCCCAGCGCCGTCGCCGGTGGACAGACGGCTCCCCATCGCTCGACCGCCGCAGCCACCATCACCACGCCCGACGTCACGACCGACGCCGCGACCCACCACCGCACCCAGCCGACCCGCATGTCGCCCCCTCCTCGGCCAGTCTGCGCTGTTTCACGAGGGTTCACCAGGGCTGTGGCCCGGGGGCGTCGGCAGCGGACCGCCCGCCGGGTGTTGCAGGGCGGGCGGTCACGGGTACTCCTCCTCCATGGGGAACTCGGGGGAGAGACCACAGCTGCATCGCGAGCCGTTCGTCCATCTGGTCGACGTGTCGCACGACCGGGCCCTGATCGCATGGGGGGCGTTCTTCTTCACCCGCGAGCCGGGCGCGCCGGCCTGGGAGATCGTCGACGACGAGCAGCTCCTCGAGGTGGCGGGGCGGACGACGTGCATCGGCCACGACGCCGAGCCGTTCGGCGCGGCCGTGGTCGAGGTGACCGATCCCGGCGGCCGCGTGGTCGCCCGCTCGTCGGCGTCGTGGCGGACCTGGGTGTGGGTGCCCGGCCTGAAGCCCGACACGGAGTATCGCTACCGGGTCGTGGTCGACGGGCAGGAGTGGGCCGCGGGCGAGCGCTGGGACTGGGCGCCGTCGGAGCACGGTGGCTTCGACCTCGCCCCGGCCGGGCGCAGCTATGACCTGCGCTTCCGCACCTGGCCGCCACCGGACGAGCCCGCGCCGCCGTTCCGGTTCGTGGCGATCGGGGACTTCGGGGTCGGCACCCGCGCCGACGCCGAGTCGAGCCGCCGCCAGCGCCGCATCGCCGAGGTGCTCGACCGGCTGGTCGAGGAGGACGACGTCCGGTTCGTGCTCTCGCTCGGCGACCACGTCTACCGTGGCGAGAACGGGCGCGTGGACAGTGAGAGCGGCGGCGAGGACGACGACTGGTACTCCAGCTTCTTCCAGCCCTACCGCTATGTCCTGGGCCGCGTGCCGGTCTTCCCGGCGATCGGGAACCACGACTCCACCGACACCGAGGGACCCGACGACCGGGCCCAGCTCGAGGACAACTTCCACCTGCACGAGCGGTTCCGCGACGAGCGTGAGCGTGCCTCGCTCGACCCCGGCCTCTTCTACCGGCTGCTCTTCGGCAGCGATGTCGAGCTCGTCTGCGTCGACACCTCGCTGGACGGCGACAGCGACGCGGTGCACCGCTTCTTCCAGGACCCGGCCCACCGGAACTGGCTGGCGCAGACGTTCGCTCCCCGGGGCCTGCGCTGGCAGATCCCCTTCTCCCACCACCCGATCTACACGGCCGGGCCGTCGCACCACAACGACGAGGAGATGCGCGAGGCTCTGTTGCCGCTCTGGGAGCGCGGCAACGTCCCCCTGGTCCTGGCCGGCCACGAGCACAACTTCCAGATCAGCGAGGCCGACGGTCGGACCTATGTCGTCTCCGGCGCCGGCGGTCAGCTGGGGGAGCGGCTCCCCGCCGACTTCGCGGGCGCCCACACGACCGGGTGGGCGGCGCAGGCGCACCTCGTGGTCGTGGACGTCGACGGCGACGAGGCGCGGCTCACCCCGGTCGCCGGGCTGCTCGAGGACGGCCGACCACACCCGATGTCCGCGCTGAGCCCCCGCAACGAGGTGCTGCTGCCGCCGTTCGTGGTCACCACCCGGGGACCGGCCTGACCGCGCGGTCGGGCCGGACGCCTGACCACGCCTCGCGCGGCTTCGTGTGACCGGCGCGACAGCCCGTAGACTTCGGCGAGTGGCGAACCCCCGCACCCCCGGCCGCCGAGGCGGCGACGGTCGGCTGACGGCGGCGCTGGACCCGTCCGACCAGGGCCCCCAGGACGCCTGCGGCGTCATCGGGGTCTATGCGCCCGGCGAGGACGTCGCCAAGCTGACCTACTTCGGCCTCTATGCCCTGCAGCACCGCGGCCAGGAGTCGGCCGGCATCGCCGTGAGCAACGGCCGGCAGATCCTGGTCTACAAGGACATGGGTCTGGTCTCCCAGGTGTTCGACGAGTCGACGCTCGAGTCGCTCAAGGGGCACCTCGCCATCGGTCACGCGCGCTACTCGACGACCGGCGCGTCGACCTGGCACAACGCGCAGCCGACGTTCCACCCGACGCTGGACGGGTCGATCGCGCTGGCCCACAACGGCAACCTGATCAACACCGCCGAGCTGGCCAAGATGGTCCAGGACCTCGGCGAGCTCGAGGGCGAGCTCGACCTGCACGTCAAGCTCCCGCACGAGTCCACCAACGACACCGGGGTCGTGACCTCGCTGCTCGCCCACCACATCGGCCAGACCGTCGAGGAGCGGGCCGTCGAGCTGCTGCCGCAGGTCAAGGGCGCCTACTCGTTCGTGTGGATGAACGAGCACACCCTCTATGCCGCTCGAGACCCCCAGGGCATCCGCCCGCTCGTGCTCGGCCGTCTCGAGCGCGGCTGGGTGGTCGCCAGCGAGGACGCAGCGCTGGCCACGGTCGGCGCGAGCGTCGTCCGCGAGGTCGAGCCGGGCGAGCTGCTGGTGATCAACGACGACGGCCTCCGCTCGTTCCACTTCGCCGAGCCGGAGCCCAAGGGCTGCGTGTTCGAGTACGTCTACCTCGCGCGGCCCGACGCCCGCATCGCGGGCCGCAGCGTCCACGAGGCACGCGTCGAGATGGGCCGCCGCCTGGCCCGCGAGTTCCCGGTCGAGGCCGACCTGGTCATGCCGGTGCCCGAGTCGGGCACGCCGGCCGCCACCGGCTATGCCGAGGAGTCGGGCATCCCGTTCGGTCAGGGGTTCGTCAAGAACTCCTATGTCGGACGCACGTTCATCCAGCCGAGCCAGACGCTGCGCCAGCTCGGCATCCGGCTCAAGCTCAACGCGCTCGAGCACATGATCCGGGGCAAGCGTCTGGTGGTCGTGGACGACTCGATCGTCCGGGGCAACACCCAGCGCGCCCAGGTGCGGATGCTGCGCGAGGCCGGCGCCGCCGAGGTCCATGTCCGCATCTCCTCGCCCCCGGTGAAGTGGCCCTGCTTCTATGGCATCGACTTCGCCACCCGCGCGGAGCTGATCGCCAACGGCCTGGAGATCGAGGAGATCCGCGCCAGCATCGGCGCCGACTCGCTCGGCTACATCACCCTCGAGGGCATGGTCGAGGCGACCGGCCAGCCCGCCGACCACCTGTGCCAGGCCTGCTTCACCGGCCAGTACCCCATCCCGCTCCCCGACGAGTCCCGGCTCGGCAAGGACCTGCTCGAGCAGTCGATCAGCAGCGAGAGCCTGCCGATCCTCAACAACCCGTGATCACGAGGAGCACACCGTGACCCGACCCGACAACGCCTACGCCGCGGCCGGCGTCTCGATCGAGGCCGGGGACCGTGCCGTCGAGCTTATGAAGGAGTGGGTCGAGAAGGCCCGCCGCCCGGAGATGGTCGGCGGCATCGGGGGCTTCGCCGGCCTCTTCGACGCGAGCGCGCTGAAGTCCTACGACCGGCCGCTGCTCGCGACGTCCGCCGACGGCGTCGGCACCAAGGTCGCCATCGCCCAGGCGCTGGACAAGCACGACACGATCGGGTTCGACCTGGTCGGCATGCTGGTCGACGACCTCGTCGTCTGCGGTGCCGAGCCGCTGTTCCTCACCGACTACATCGCCACCGGGCGCGTCGTGCCCGAGCGCATCGCGGCCATCGTCCAGGGCATCGCCGAGGCCTGCGTGGAGGCCGGCTGCGCCCTCATCGGCGGTGAGACCGCCGAGCACCCGGGCCTGCTCGGGCCCGACGAGTACGACGTCGCCGGCTCGACCACCGGCGTCGTGGAGGCCGACCGTCTCCTCGGTGCGACCCTGGTGCGCCCGGGTGACGTCGTGGTCGCCATGGAGGCGAGCGGCCTGCACTCCAACGGCTTCTCCCTGGTCCGCCACGTCCTCCTCTCCGAGGCGGGGGCCGGCTGGTCGCTCGACCGCGACGTGCCCGAGCTCGGACGCACCCTCGGCGAGGAGCTCCTGACGCCGACCCGGGTCTATGCGAAGGCCTGCCTGGCGCTGGCGGCGGGCACCGCGACCCACGCCATGTCGCACGTGACCGGTGGTGGGCTCGCCGCCAACCTCGAGCGGGTGCTGCCCCCCGAGGTGGCGGTGACCATCGACCGCGGCACCTGGACGCCGCAGCCGATCTTCGACCTGGTCCGGCGCGTGGGCGACGTCCCGCAGCCCGATCTGGAGCAGACCCTCAACTGCGGTGTCGGCATGGTGGCCCTGACCGAGGCCGGCGACGCCGACGCCGCGGTGGCCCTCCTGGCCGACCATGGTGTGCGTGCGTGGGTGGCCGGAGAGGTCACCTCGTCGACTCCGGAGACCGCCGGACGGGTGTCGCTGACGGGCCAGCACCCCGGCTGGTGACATTTTGGGACTCGAGGCGCGTCCAATTCGGGTCACGAGTGTGCGGGAACACCCACCGAGCAGGTAGCGTTGTCCTCACGAGATACTGACCAATCAGACCGGGCGCCACGCGAGCCGTCGGACCCCGGCCAAGTGCGAGGGGGTCGACCCTATGGGGCGCGGCCGAGCGAAGGCTAAGCAGACGAAGGTCGCCCGCGACCTGAAGTACCGCACACACGAGACGGACTTCGGGGCGCTGGCGCGCGAGCTGCATGGCGAGCAGGACACCGACGAGGCCGACGCCGACGACCTCGACGACTGGTCGGACTACGCGGAACCCCGCCGAGACTGAACCTCGGGCCCCGTTCTGGTCCCTATCGCACGTCGTCCCCGGTCAGGAGGACGACGTCGCCATGAGTGCCGTACCCCAGCAGCCGGCCACCGCGTGGCCGGCCGTCGAACGTCACCATCAGCCAGTGGTCCCCGCTGCGCGCCAGCGTCGGCCAGGGCAGGTTGGTCGGGTACGGCGCCGCCAGGGTGCCCGTCTCGCGTAGGTCGAGGTCGAAGACCGGGTAGCGCTCGCGCAGCCCGGGACCCCCGTCCCGACCGTCGCTGGCGAGCACGCGCCAGCCCTCGTCGAGGCGCACCAGGGTGGTCCCCTCGGTCGCCGTGCGGTCGGTCGCCGCCGACCGCAGTCGCAGCGTGCGCAGGGTCGGTCCGGCCGCGATGGCCGGGTGGAAGCGGAAGAACCGGGTGGCGGACACGAAGCCGACGAGCCACTCCCCGTCCACGCGCACGAGATGCGGGTCCCAGACGCCAGCCGAGGTGAGCCCGTTGGTGGGCAGCGCCAGCGCCGTCGTGTCGAGGACGTGGACGCCCGTGGTCACGTCGGCGGTCGTCTCGGCCAGGGTGACCCCGACCGAGGCATCAGGTCGCCGCCCGTCCACGAAGTCCCCCCAGGTGCTCGTCGCGACCAGCCAGCCGGCGCCGTCGCGGACCACGTGGGTCGCGTGGTCGCCGAAGACACCGGGCCGGTCGGGCCTGCGGAAGAACAGGTCGGCCTCGTGTCGCAGCCGGAGACGGTCCTCCTCGAGCGACCAGACGCTCGTGTGCCCGGTGTCGAAGAAGCCCGGACCGGCGCTGGTCGCGCTCAGCAGCAGGCGCCCGTCCCGACGCACGGGCGTCCCGTCGGCCTCGCTGACCAGGCGGACGTCGCGGAGGCCCAGCTGTCCGAACCCGCCGGTTGCGAGCCTCCGCACGGGCAGGCTGCCCTCGGCGCCGCTGTGCAGGCCGGCCAGGAACCTCTCGGACCGGGGGTCGACGCGACCCTCGAGGTGAGCCCGGGCCCTCGCGGTCCACCCGTCGCCGTCGCCGGACGTCCACACGGTCACCCAGGTCCCGGTCAGCGTCAGTGCGACCGCGTCGACCGTGCCGCGGGCGCGGCCGTGCCGCAGGCTCCGGTGCCGGGTGGTCCGGCCCGTCGCGTCGGTCACCGTCACCCAGGCCGCGCCGCGCGCCGCGTCGTACTCCCCGGTGAGGAGGACGTCCCCGCTGCGCAGCCGCAGCGACACCCGTCCCGTCCGGGCGTCGGCCACCCGGGCGCGCACGGTCGCGAACGGCGCCGCGCGGGGCGTCGGCCGCTCCTCGGAACCCGGCGTGGACGCGAAGCCCGGAGCGAGCAGGGCGAACGGCCGGCGCCGCGCGACGATCGAGAGAGCCACCGCGGTCAGCCTTCCACAGACCCGGCTGCGGCCCGGCTGTCCAGACCAGCGGACCCTCCCGACCGATCGCGAGTAAAGCGTGGCAGGCTAGGCCCTGCCTGGCTCGCCAGGTGGTCGGCCTCTGTCGACGGACTCGGGAACGTTCACGGGTCCGGTGCGGCATATGGGGGCCGCACCGAGCCCGGGTTCGGATCCCGCGCCTCCTTCTCGTCAGCCACGTCAGCGCAGCCGCGCGAGGTAGGCCGCGCCGCGCCGCAGATCGCGCAGGCCCCGCTCCCAGGTGATGCCGATGACGGTGAGCGTCGTCCCCGCCACGGCGATGAGCAGCCACGGAGGCACGAGCGCCGCATAGGGACCGGCCTCCCGCACGACCAGCAGCGCACCGACAGCGGCGCCGACCACCAGGGGTGCCGTCCAGTGCAGGCGGGTGCCGGCCAGGACGAGCAGCAGGCAGGCCAGGCCCAGGAGGAGCGCACGCGGCGACACGGGGTCGTCGACGAGGACGCGCAGGACGGAGGGCACCGTCCCCAGCGCCAGGCCCGGTCCCAGGGCGACGAGCGTCGGCGTCCGGGGGTGGCTGCGGAGGTGCCACAGGCCGACGAGCATGAGCGCGACCGCGGAGGGCAGGGTGTAGGCCTCCGGGGCGGTGACGCCCAGGTCCCACAGGCGGACCCAGGTGGCCATCGCCAGCAGCAGGCCGCCGGGCCAGCCGAGCAGGCGCCGGTGCGCGTTCACGAGGGAGCTGGCCACGACCAGGCCGCCGGCGAGGGTGAGCACGATCGCCAGGACGGTGCGGCCGTGCGACTCGTCGGGCTGCCATGCGGCGCCGACCGAGACCGCGCCGGCGACCGCCGCCGTGAGGGCGGCGCTGATCTCGAGGGGGAACCGGGCCCGTCCGACGGCGAGCAGGCCCACGGTCAGCAGGACCGGGATCGTCCGCCACTCGTCGGCCAGGACGGCCAGCTCGCCCAGCGTCCAGCAGAGCCCACCGAGCGCGAGGGGGAGCAGGGCCAGCCCGGCCCCGCGCTGCGGCTCGCTGCCGCCCCGCCAGGCCACGACGGCCATCACGCCGGCCGCGATGCCGAGCACCAGGGCCGTGAGTCCCACGCTGGCCGCTGCGACGGGCAGCGTCGCGGCCAGGCCGAGGATGCCGACCAGTGCCGCAAGCTCGCCCCGCGGGTCGGTCCGGGTCGTCGCCCAGCCCACGAGGCCAGCGGCGACCGTCACCAGGCACCCGACCACGAGCACGAGCGGGACGGTGTGGGTGGCGAGCACGCCGGTCCCGGCGAGGGCGGTGGCGGCGGTCAGGAACCCGAGGTCGGCGAGCTCGAGCCGGGGCCGGCCGACCGCTCGGCTCACGGCCACCAGCGCGAGCGCGGCGACGACCGTGCCGGCCACCAGCAGGACGGGGGCGCTCGAGACGACGACCTCCGGCACGTCGCTCGACGCGGGGACCGTCCACGGGTCCCGGTCGACCAGGTTGTCGACGATCTCGCCGGCGAGCCCGAGCAGGACGACGGCCGGGACGAGCGAGGCGCCGACGAGGGAGGGCAGCGCGGCCGCCCGCCAGTGTGCAGGGACGACGACCGTGGCGATCGACCAGGCGGCGACCGCGACCAGGAAGCAGCCCGCGGACCGGGTGGTCGTCTCGTCCAGGACGGGGAACGTGGCCGTCGCGGTCACCAGCAGGGCTGCGGTGCCGGCGAAGACCAGCCGTGCCCAGGCGCGCGTCGCCAGCGCCAGCAGGGGAGAGGCCGCGAGGACCGCCGCCGCCACCGTCGGCCACGCGGCGCCCTCGACCCAGAGGCCGTGCAGCGAGCCGCTGTCGGCCATCCGTCCGAGACCGGTGCCGGTGAGCGCCAGCCACCACGTCGCCGCGGCCCCGAGCGTCAGCCACGGGAAGACCGGCAGGGCCACGCGACGCCCGGCGACCGCGAGCCCGAGCAGGCCCGCGCACCCGACGGCGAAGCTGGTCGCCTCGTGCCCGGTCAGGTCGGCGGCCGCACCGACGACGGCCCACCAGGCGGCGGCTCCGACGACCTGCGGGGAGACCAGCCGACCCCGGGCCAGCACGGCGGCCGCCAGCGAGACGGTGCCGAGCACCGTGCCCGCCACCACGACGAGTCCGGAGTCGGACAGGGTGCCGAGCCAGCCCGCGTCCTCGGCGCCGACGAGGTCGAGCAGGAGGAGTCCGAGCGCCACCACGCTCAGGGACTCGGCGCCGGCGCGCAGGCCGGTGCGGTGTGCCCAGGCGGCGGCGAGGCCGGCGACCAGCGTAAGGCCCACGAGCACCGCCGTGCGCCCACCGACGCCCAGCCAGGCCCAGGCGACGGCGAGGAAGGTGATCGCCGCGACGAGCAGGCAGAGGGCGCCGAGGGTCAGCAGGATGCGGGGAACCGAGACGCCGCTGAGGCCGTGCCGAGGTCCTCCGGGCGCGGGTGGCGCCGCCGGGTGGGTCGGCGGGGGTGCCGAGGCGGGGACGCGGTGCACCTGGGCGAGCAGCCGCTGAGCCTGCAGGTCGCCCAGCAGCCGGTCGGCGGTCTGCAGCGTGGTGAACAGGGAGGCGGCCACGGGTCCCTCGAGGGGGAGCCCGCAGGTCGGACAGGCCTGGGGTGCCGGGGGAAGCGGCGACTGGCAGTCGGGGCAGCGCGAAGCGTCGGCGAACCTGGTCATGCCTCCAGTCTCGGCGCGGCGGCGTCCCACCGCGCCGGACCGGCGGCTCAACTCGGCTGAGTACGCCTACTGGAGTGTCATGCGGGGTTCACCACCCGCCAGACCCGTGCCGGCGATCGAGCAGGTGCCGCCCCGCGGGGTTCCGCCGTTCCAGGCCTGGCGGACGCAGGAGCGCAGGGCCAGCTCACCCCAGTAGTTGGGGTGGATGGACTCCTGGATGTAGTAGCTGGAGCCGATGGTCGACACCGTGCGGATCTGGTTGACCCACTCGGTCTGGTCGACGGCGCCCGCCTGGGTCCACGACCCGAGCCCCCGCTCCTCATAGAGACCCACCGTGTTCTCACACAGCCGACGGCCGTTGAAGGCGGAGGCGATGTTGAGCAGCTTGACGTTCGTCAGGCCGGAGTCCGCCGCGGCGCCGGTCACCGCGCCGTTGATCGTCGGGAGCGCGGTCGCGTTGGCCCAGTCGGCGTCGGCGTTCCAGAAGCCGCAGCCGCCCACGCTCTGCCGGGTGTAGCCCCCCTGGGCATAGCGGATGCCACCCCCGTTCGGCAGGGGCGAGGGGTAGTTCTGCACCACCAGCGTCCAGGCGCTGTCGGCGTACCCCGCGTTGCGCATCGCCGTGCGGATGTTCTGGTAGGCCACGGCGATCGCGGCGCGCTGGGCGGCGGTGTTGGCCGCGGTGAAGTTGGAGCGCACCGAGCTGTCGTCGTAGCAGAAGTCCTTGAGCCACGACGGGCTGCCGAGGAAGTCGGTGACGCACTGCTGGACCACGGAGGCGAAGTTGAAGTTGTTGCCGCCGATGCTGACCACGACCATCTTCACGTTGTGGCCGGCCGCGAAGGACTGGAGCATCTTCGCCTGGCCCTGCCTGCCGGCGCCGTTGTCGAAGAAGTCGATGCCCGGCTTGAAGTAGCCGCTGGAGTCGGTATAGGTCGTCGTCCTGGCCCCCGAGCAGGCGAGGTTCAGGCCGTTGAGGTTCCCGACATAGGCCTCGGCCGCCTTGCTGCGGTGACAGCGGTTGATCGTCTCGGCGGTGTTGGTGGCGTTGTCGAAGTACGCCGTCGGGCCGAGCGCGTCGATGACCGATGACGAGCCGTTGGTGTTGCCCGCCCAGCGGCCGGCCTCACCGCTGATGTAGGAGTCACCCACGGTCACCACCCAGCCGGCCCCGACCCCCGGGCCGTCGGCGTGCGCCGCCCCTGCCGTGCCCAGCACCCCGAGACCGGACGCCATGAGACCGATGACGACCAGGATCGCTGTGCGCGCTTGCTTGAAGTTCACTGCACCTCCCGAAACGATGAGATCCCCCGCGCACCGCGGACCGGTGCCTGGCCGGAGTATGACGCAGGTCACACTCGACGTCACGGCGTTGGCTTGGCAGGCTTTGTGAACCACGTTCATATTCTCGAGGAGAGCGATGTCCGACTTCCCCTACGCCGATCGGTTCCCGGTCAACCGACGGCTGCCCGAGCACGGCCGCTCCCGCGACGAGGTCCTGGAGGAGCTCAGCGTCATGGCCCGGGAGGAGGACGCCTTCTGGGAGACCGGCAAGGTGTCCGGGACCATGTACTGCGGCGACCACGACCACTACGAGTTCCTCACCGAGGCCTTCGGCAAGTTCGCGCACGTCAACGCGCTCCAGCGCGACCTGTGCCCCTCCGCGACCCGCTTCGAGGGCGAGGTCGTCGCGATGGTGCTCGACCTCATGCACGGCGACGCGGTCACCGACGGCGAGCCGGGCGGCATGCTCACGAGCGGCGGCACCGGCAGCATCCTGCACGCCGTTCTGGCCTACCGGGAGGACGCGCGGGCGCGCGGGGTCACGCGGCCCAACCTCGTCAAGCCCGAGACCGCTCATCCCGCCTTCGACAAGGCCTGCCACCTGTTCGGCGTCGAGTGCCGCACGGTGCCGGTGGACCCGCAGACCACCCGGGTTCGCCCCGAGGCGATGGCGGAGGCCGTCGACGCCGAGACGATCGCGCTGGTCGGCTCGGCCGGCAACTACCCCTACGGCACCATCGACCCGATCGCCGAGCTCGGCGAGCTGGCGCTCCGGCACGGCATCGGCCTGCACGTGGACGGCTGCCTGGGCGGCTTCATCCTGCCGTTCGGGGAGCAGCTCGGCTACGACATCCCCGCCTTCGACTTCCGCGTCCCCGGCGTCACCACGATCTCGGCCGACACCCACAAGTACGGCTACGCGTTCAAGGGCTCCTCGGTGCTGCTGTTCCGCGACAAGGCACTGCGCAACCGGCAGTACTTCCACATCGTCGGCTGGTCCGGCGGCAAGTACATGTCTCCCGGCATGGACGGGTCGCGGTCGGGCGGCCTGCTGGCGTCGACGTGGGCGTCTCTGGTGCACCTGGGTCGCGAGGGCTATGCCGCGCACGCCCGGGAGATCTTCGAGACGGCCGCGGCCATGATGGCCGCCGTACGCTCCCACGACGACCTGCGCATCATGGGCGACCCGACGTTCTGCTTCTCGTTCACCTCCGACGCGTTCGACATCTACCACGTCGCCGACTTCATGCGGCCGCGCGGCTGGCGCTTCAACGGCCAGCAGTACCCCAACGCGATCCACATGGCCGTCACCCGCCCGCAGACCCAGCCGGGCGTGCGCGAGGCCTTCGCGGCGGATCTCGAGGAGGCCGTCGCCTTCGCTCGTGAGCGCAGCGCCGCCGGGGACACGGCGGAGTCGGGCGCCATCTACGGCGGCGTCGCGGGCGGCCTGACCTCGGAGGTCGAGGACTTCATCGTGACGTTCATGGACGCCATGCTCGACAACCAGCAGGGCCTGCCGCCCGAGACGGCCGCCGGGTGACCGGCCTCGTCCTCGCCGTCGACCTGGGCAGCGGCGGCCCCAAGGTCGGCTATGTCACCACCGCCGGCGAGCCGGTGTGGTGGTGGTACGAGCGCGGGGACGCCGTGCACGGCGCGGCCCAGCAGGACGCGGAGGCGTGGTGGCGGACGATCGTCGCCGCGGCGCGCCGCGGCATCGAGGACGGTGCGGTCGACGGAGCCTCGGTCGTGGGCGTCTCCGTCACGGGCCAGTGGGCCAGCACGGTCCCCGTCGACGAGCAGGGAATCCCGGTCGCCGAGTGCCTGATGTGGAGCGACACCCGCGGCGGCGAGTACTCCGCCGAGCGCTTCGGCGGGCCGCTGGCCGGCTATGCCCCGCGGCCGCTGGCGACGTGGCTGCGCAGGTCGGGTGGCATCCCCAACCCGAGCGGCGCCGACCCCGTGGCCCACATGCTGCACCTCGAGCGCGACCGGCCGCAGGTGAGCGCGCGGGCGCGGTGGTATCTCGAGCCGGTCGACTACCTGACCATGCGCTTCACGGGCGTCGCCGCGGCCACCGTCGCCTCGATGACGGGGGCGTGGCTCACCGACAACCGTGACCTGACGCGGCTGGCCTACGACCCGGTGCTCGTGCGGCTGGCCGGCGTGAACCCGGATCGGCTGCCGCCCCTGGTGCCGACCGGCTCGGTTGTCGGGACGGTGCTTCCCGAGGTGGCCGCGGAGATCGGCATCCCGCCGGAGGCCCGGGTCGTGACCGGGCTCCAGGACCTGCAGAACGCGACGGTCGCCTCCGGCTGCATCCGGCTCGGCCAGGCCCACGTCTCCCTGGGAACCTCGTCGTGGGTGAGCTGCCCCGTGCCGAGGAAGAAGACCGACATCGTCCGCCAGATGGCCTCGGTGCCCGGGATCAGCGCCGACACCTACGTGCTCGCCAACAACCAGGACAACGCCGGCCGCTGCCTCGAGTGGTTCCGGGCCGGCTTCGCGCCCGAGTCGTCCTATGAGGAGCTCGAGGCGCTGGCGCGCGCCGCCGCACCGGGAGCCGGCGGGGTCATCTTCACGCCCTGGCTCAGCGGCGAGCGCAGCCCCATCGACGACCGGCGCGCCCGCGGCGGCTTCCACAACCTGTCCCTCGACACCGACCGCGGCCAGCTGACCCGGGCCGTGCTCGAGGGCGTCGCCATGAACCTGCGCTGGCTGCTCGCCGGCGCGGAGAAGTTCGTCGGCCACCGTCTCGACCCGATCAGGCTCATCGGGGGTGGGGCCCAGATGGACGTGTGGAGCCAGATCCTGGCCGACGTCTGCGACCGCACCTTCGAGCGGGTCGCCGACCCGCTCGTCGGTGGGCTGCGCGGGGCGGGCATCCTGCTCGGCCTGGCGATCGGCGAGGTCGACCCCGGCGACGTGCACGAGCTGGTGCCCGTCGACCGGGTCTTCCGGCCCGACCCGGCCCACCGGGCCGTCTATGACCGGCTCTTCGCCGAGTTCCCCCGGCTCTACACGCACAACAAGGGGATGTTCGCCCGGCTCAACCGCTGAGCGAGCCGGCGCGTACCGCACTCCGGGCCGACGGGCCGGCGCGCCGGTCGCGTCTTCTAGGGTGACTGCGACGTCGTGTGGGAGGAGGCCGGCATGGTGGCCGACCGACCCGCCGCGCCGACGGTCTGGCTGCGTGCGCTCCTCGTGGGCGCGGCGGCGCTCGTCAGCGGCACGGTCGCCCATGCGGCGGCCGACGGCCTCCTCCCCTCGGTCGGGGCGCTGCTGGTGCTCCTCGGGCTGGCCACCGTCGGTGGCGCCTGGTTCCTCCGGCGCCGCGCCGGGCGGCTGCGGCTCGTCGCGCTCGTGGTGACCGGCCAGTCGCTGGTGCACCTCGCCCTCACCATGCTGGCCGGCCATCGGGGCGACCCGCGGACGCCGGTTGCCGTGCCGACCCCGGTCGTGACGCGTGATGCGTCGCTGCAGGACGCCCTGATGGGCGGTGCGATGCCGCAGAACCGTGCGGCACCCGACCTGGCCTGGGCCACGCATCTGGTGCACCACGTCGTCGAGCAGGGTCCGGCGATGGCCGCGGCACACCTGGCGGGGGCCGTCGCTCTGGGCCTGTGGCTCGCCCTGGGGGAGGCGAGGCTGTGGTCGGTCCTGCTCGTGTCCGCGGCCTTGATGTCCGCGCGCCTGCGCCGTCGGCGCCACGATCGCCCCGGCCTCCCGCCCCACGCTCCGCTGCGACGACCGGCACCCACGGTCAGCGTCGTCCTCCTGCTCCCGCAGCTGGTCGGGGGTTCGGTGTCGCACCGCGGACCACCCCGCTCCTTCGCTCACTGACCCACCTCGGGCGCGTCTCATCGGCGCGTCCGCCGCGCCCGTGCGCGCGGCACTCACCGAAGCGAAGGAACACCCATGAAGAAGCACTCGATCCTGGCTGCCCTGTTGGGGGTGGCGGCCGCCGTCGGGCTCACCGCCTGCGGCAGCGAGCAGACCGGTCCCGACCCGGCCGCGACCGGGGAGATCACCGTCTCCGACGCGTGGGTCCGGGCCACCGCCGGCACGACCGACCCGAGCATGACCGCGGCGTTCATGGCGATCGCCAACGGGACGCCGGAGGACGTCCGGCTCGTGTCGGCGAGCTCTCCGGTCTCGGAGATGGTCCAGATCCACGAGATGGTGATGGCGGACGACGGCACCACGCTCATGCAGGAGGCGCCCGACGGCGTCACGGTCCGCGCGGGCAAGGAGCAGCTCCTGATGCCCGGCGGCTTCCACGTGATGCTGATGGGGCTGACCGACGAGATCGCTCCCGGCGACGAGGTCGCCTTCACCCTCACCTTCTCGGACGGGACGACCCTGGAGGTCAGCGCGCCGGCCAAGGAGTTCACCGAGGAGAAGGGGCACTACCACGCGAGCGGGTCGCCGAGCCCGTCGATGCAGGGGGAGGACTCGGGGTCCGCGTCGCCCTGACGTCGCCGAGACGACAGAACCGCAGGCCCCCCGATGGGCGGCCTGCGGTTCTGTCTGGCGGTGGCCAGGGGCGGGGTCGAACCGCCGACCTTCCGATTTTCAGTCGGACGCTCGTACCAACTGAGCTACCTGGCCGTGCCGTCGACGGTGCCGACGAGCGGTTGAACCATACCCGAGTCGACGGCTCGGCACGGAATCGGGGTCTCACCCGATGACCGGCGCAGCCGCGGAGCGTTTTGGCCGCCCTCGGCGGCCGGTCTTATGCTGGTCCGGCGTTCGCGCCGCCGGCGATCCTGGCGGGCGGGCGCGAGGCCCCCATCGTCTAGCGGCCTAGGACGTCGCCCTTTCACGGCGGTAGCACGGGTTCGAATCCCGTTGGGGGTGCTCGTCGGTGCCGATTGGGACCGACGGTCGGAATGGGTTAGAGTTCCACCCGGCCAACCAAGGCCCCGTAGCGCAGTTGGTTAGCGCGCCGCCCTGTCACGGCGGAGGCCGCGGGTTCGAGTCCCGTCGGGGTCGCCACATCGAGAAGCCCCTCCCAGGTGGAGGGGCTTCGGCCATCTCCGGGTGGTTCCGCCCGCGCCCTAGGCTGGCCCCATGCCGGTGCGGATGGGGGCGGAGGAGTTCGACGAGCTGGTCGGACGGGCCCTGGACGGGATCCCCGACCGGCTGGCGGACCTGGTCCACAACGTGGTGGTGCTGGTCGAGGACCGGCCGCCGGCGGACGAGCCGGATCTGCTCGGCCTCTACGACGGGGTGGCCCTGACGGAGCAGGGGGCCGACTTCAGCGGCTTCCTGCCGGCCCGCATCCTCGTCTTCCGTGAGCCGCTGCTCGAGATGTGCGACTCGGTCGAGGAGCTCGAGAGCGAGGTGCGCATCACCGTGGTGCACGAGGTGGCCCACCACTTCGGCATCGACGACGACCGGCTGCACGACCTGGGCTACGGCTGAGCCCGGAAGCCCCTGCGGTGGGCTCAGGCGGCGAGGGCGAACCCGAGGGCGCACCCGGCCAGCGACAGCGCGAGGGTCAGCACGACATAGCCGGCGCCCGCCGCCCAACGGTGCTCGTGGGCCTTGACCGCGAACGCGGAGTAGGTCGTGAGCCCGCCGCAGAAGCCCGTGCCGAGGAGAGCGCTCGCGGAGCCCGACAGGGCCAGCGCCGAGAAGGCGCCGAGCAGCGTCGAGCCCACGACGTTGACGGCGAGCGTGCCCCAGGGGAGCTCCGCGCGGTCGAGCAGGTGACCCGCCACGAGGCGGAGGGGCGCGCCGACGGCGGCACCGAGTGCGACGAGGAGGAGTGTCACTCGTTGCCCTCCTCGTCCTCGAACTCGTGCTGCTCGGCCGGGGTGGAGAACACGGTGGCCAGGTGCACCGCGACCAGGCAGGCCGCCAGGGTGCCCAGGAGATAGGTCCCGGCCAGGACCGTGGCTCCGCCGGCCATCAGGGCCCGGGTCTGCTCGGAGTAGGTGGAGAGCGTGGTGTAGCCGCCGAGGACGCCGGGTCCGAGGCCGACGGCGACCACCGCGTGGCGGCGTACGGCGGGCAGCGCCGGCAGCAGGGCCAGCAGGAACGACCCCGACACGTTGATCGCGAACGTCGTCCACGGGAACCCGGTCCCGTCGGGCGCGAGCTCGTCGAGCCCCCACCGCAGGACCGCTCCGACGGCGCCGCCGGCGGCGACCGCGACCAGCAGGGTCGCGGTCAGCGGGTGGCGGCTCACGAAACGATCTTGGCGGACGCCTGGGACGACTTGGTGCGGGGGTGGCTGCCCGACCAGGGGAGCGGGTGCTCGCCCTGGGACTGCCGGATGAACTCTCCGAGGTACCAACGCTGGAAGGCGACCTGCTCGGGGGAGCGCTCCAGGGACAGCAGGCGCTGAGCCCGGCAGAACTCGTCGGCGAGGTCGAGCAGGCTGAGCATCTGCTCGAAGGTGCCGGTCTGCTGGGCGTCGACGATCACGTCGAAGTCGAGCGCGTCGTTGCCCTCGGTCGACGCCTTCTCGACGACGTGGGTGGCCTCGCGGGGGAACGCCCGGTCGAACCGGCTGAAGACGTCGGTGAGGTTGCGCGCGAGGGGGTAGTCCTCCTCGTGCGCCAGCGAGAGCAGCCGGACCTCGCGACGCAGGTCGTGGTAGTGCCGCCGCAGGCCCACGGCGGTGGCCACCGGCACGCTGCGCAGGCGCACCAGCGTGGGCAGGCCGGGCTCGTGCCGGGCCAGCGGCAGGTCGTCGAGGTCGAAGAGGGCGCCCGGCTGGGCGGCGTTCTGATGGGGGACCTGGGCCGGCTCGAACCAGACGACCTTGCCGTCGGGCTCGATGGAGGCGCCCCAGGCGACCGAGCAGCGCGCCACGATGTTGATGCCGCGGCCGAAGGTGCTCAGCAGGTCGTCGGGGTCGTCGGTGTCGACCGGGGTCAGGACCGGCGGCTCGTGGGACGAGTCGGCCACCTCCACGCGCGGGTGGTCCATCGTGCCCCGCATGCGGACCAGGATCGGGTCGCCGGCGTGCAGCAGCGCGTTGGTGACGAGCTCCGACACCCCCAGCTCGGCGCACTCGACGAGGTCGTCGCGCCCGAGCTCGCGGCACGTCTGGGCGACCCAGCGGCGTGCCTCGTGCACGGAACGCGGGTCGGTCCCGAGCGTGAGCGGGGGCTTGTTCAACGGCAACGTTCGATCCAGGGTGAGTGGGAGTGACGGAGGTGTCGAGAGCCTTCCTACCCGGCGAACGGTCCCTCAAAACATCAGTCGCCCAGATTTTCCCCCGGCGTGTCGCGTACGTCTCGATTTGGTGCCAGCCCGATCGGGAATCTGAGCGGTCCAGACCGGTTACCCCACTAGGACCCCACGACCTTCCAGGAGCTGAGTGCCATGAACGCCTCGTCGACCCCCGCTCGTCATCGCGTGGTGGTGATCGGATCGGGATTCGGCGGCCTGTTCGGGACCCGGGAGCTCAAGCGCGCCGACGTGGACGTCACGATGGTCGCGCGCACCACCCACCACCTGTTCCAGCCGCTGCTCTACCAGGTCGCCACCGGCATCCTCTCCGAGGGCGAGATCGCCCCTCCGACCCGCGAGATCCTCAGCCGTCAGCGCAACGCCGGCGTCCTGCTCGGGGAGGTCACCGACATCGACCTCACGGCGCGCACGGTGACCTCGCGGGTGCTCGGGCGGACGACGGTGACGCCCTATGACTCGCTCATCGTGGCGGCCGGCTCCGGACAGAGCTACTTCGGCCACGACGAGTTCGCCGAGTTCGCGCCGGGGATGAAGAGCATCGACGACGCCCTCGAGCTGCGCGGCCGCATCTTCGGGGCCTTCGAGCTGGCCGAGCTCGGTGCCGGACGCGGCGAGGACGTCGACGACCTGCTGACCTTCGTGGTCGTCGGCGCCGGGCCGACCGGCGTCGAGATGGCCGGGCAGATCGCGGAGCTCGCCCACCGCACCCTGAGCCGCGACTTCCGGGCGATCAACACCCGGACGGCCCGCATCATCCTGGTGGACGCCGCCGACCAGGTGCTGCCGCCGTTCGGCGAGAAGCTGGGCGCCAAGACCAAGGTGGCGCTGGAGAAGCTCGGCATCGACGTCCGGCTCGGCGCGATGGTCACCGACCTCGACGAGCGCTCCATCACCGTGAGGTACGCCGACGGGCGGACCGAGCGGATCGGCGCACTCACCAAGGTGTGGGCCGCCGGTGTGCAGGCCTCCGAGCTCGGCAGGACGCTCGCCGAGCAGACCGGCGCCTCGCTCGACCGCGCCGGACGGATCGGCGTCAACCCCGACCTGACCCTCCCGGGGCACCCGGAGGTGTTCGTGGTCGGCGACATGATCGACCTCGACAGGCTGCCGGGCGTCGCGCAGGTGGCGATCCAGGGGGCGAAGTACGCCGCCCACCAGATCGACCGTCGCCTGCGCGGCCAGGAGCCGCTGGGTCCGTTCCGCTACTTCGACAGGGGCTCGATGGCGACGATCTCGCGGTTCCGCGCGGTGGCGATGATCGGCCGGCTGCGGCTGACCGGCTTCGTCGCGTGGCTGCTGTGGCTGTTCATCCACCTGCTCTACATCGCGGGGTTCAAGAGCCGCGTGACCACGCTGCTGCACTGGTTCATCACGTTCCTGAGCCGCGGCCGCTCCGAGCGCACGGCGACCGAGCAGCAGATCTTCGGGCGCGCGGCGATGGCGCGGCTCGCTGGCGGTGCGGCCGACCTCGTGTCCCCGCCCTCGGCCGGTGCCGCGGACGGGAGTCCGGAGCCGCCGGTCAGGCGGTGAACCGGGCCGCGGTGGCGAACGTGCCCAGCGCGGTCAAGGCGGCGGTGGGACGCAGCGCCCAGTCCTCGCCCTTGAACAGGAAGTAGGCGGCCGTGCCGACGCCGATCAGGGCGATCAGCATGACCACGTTGAAGATGCGGCGCAGGTTGAAGTCCTGCTGAGGCTCCTCCTCGAGGTCCTCCGGACGCAGCGGGGAGCTCAGCGGGTCCCACTCCTGTGTGGGCTCGGCCGGCTCCTCGTCCTCGTCCTCGTCCGCGACCTCGTCGACCCAGATCCGGCGCTCGGCGGGCTCGGCGGGCTCGGCCTGGGCGAGCTGGGCGAGCTTCTCGGCCCAGCTCGTCGGCGCGGCGGCGGGGGCCTCCTCGACGAGGGGCCGCTCGGCGGCCACCTCGACGGCGGGCACCTCGGCGACGGGGACCTCGGCGACGGGGACCTCGGCGACGGGGACCTCGGCGACGGGGACCTCGGCGAGCGGCGCTGCCGCTGCCGGAGCCTCGACGAGCGGAACGTCCGTCGCGGGGGGCTGCGCGGGTGACTCCACGGGGGACTCCGGCGCGGCCTCCGCGGCGGGCACGTCGGCGACGTGTCGACGGCGCTTGCCCTCGACGGCCGGTGCCGGGGTCTCGGGGACGGAGTCGATGGCCACGGCGGCGCGCCGCTTGCCGCCACCCGACGCTGGGGCGGGCGGCTCGGCCGGGGTCTCGGCCACGACCTCGACGGGCGCCTCGGCGACCACGGGCTCGGGCGCGGCGGGGGTCCGGTAGCCGACCAGGTCCAGCACGTCGGCCGGCGACGAGTCGACCGGCTCGAGGCGCGGCGGTCGGTAGGCCGGCAGCTCGAAGACCGGTGCCTCGGCGGCGACGGGCTCGACGGCGACGGGCTCGAGGGCGACGGGCTCGGCGACGACGGGCTCGGCGACGACGGGCTCGGCGATGGGCTGCTCGATCGCGACGGGCTCGAGGGCGACGGGTGCCTCGGGGGCAGGGACCGGCTCGACGGGCTCGACAGCAACGGGCTCGACGGGCAGGACGGGCTCGACGGCAACGGGCTCGACCGGGACGGCGACGACGGGCTCGACCGGGGCGGGAGCGGGGTTCGGCGGCCGGTAGGCCGGCATCTCGAAGGCGGGAGCCGGCGTCGACACAGCGGCCGGGGGCTCGCTCGGCAGCCCCTCCTGCTCGCGGCGCGCCGCCTCCTCGAGGAGGGCCCGCGCGGCCTCGCGGCTGGCCTTGGTGTCGGCGATCACGACGTCCCCGACACCGGCACCGGCGTCGGCAGCGGCGGGCTCGGCGTCCTTGGCAGGAGCCTCCCGGTTGGTCATCCAGCGGTCGAACAGGTCGAACGCGGTGCTCGAGGGGTCGCCCGGCTGCGGGTTGCTCATACGCCAAAAAGTACGGCGGCGCACCCGCTCCCCGCAGGGGAATGGCAGAACTGGTGACCCGGCGTGGAGCACACCGGGCGGGCCGCCGATCGGGCTCCCGCGGGCGGGCCTACGGTGGTGACGTGGGCCCGCGCTCCACCCCCTCGCCGGTCGACCGGCTGAGCGCCAACGACGCCATGATGCTGGCCGTCGACCGGGGGGCCGCCCCGATGAACATCGCCGGGCTGCTCGTGCTCGCCGGGGACGCCGACGTGCCCGCGGACCTGCTGTGCCGCACGCTCGGCGACCGGGTGGTCGGCGTGCCCCGCCTGCGGCAGGTCCTGACCCGCACCCCGCCGGGGCTCGGAAGGCCGATCTGGGTCCGCGACCCGGACTTCACGGCGTCGCGGCACCTCGACGTGCGCGTCGTCGGAGGACCCGCTCCCGGCGGCCCGCACCACCCGGGCGACGAGCGCGTGCTGCTCGACGCGGCGGCGGACCTGGTGGTGGAGCCGCTGCCCCGCGACCGGCCCCTGTGGCGGGTCCGGGTGCTCGCCGACCCCCGCGGCCGCGCCCGCGGCGTGGTCGTCGTCCTGCACCACGTGGTCGCCGACGGCATGGGCGGGCTGGCGGCGCTGGCCGCGCTGGTCGACGAGGCAGAGCCCCCCGCCCTCCTCGCCACCGACCCAGGACACCGGCCGCCCCGGCCGGGCGACCTGGCCCGCGACGCCTGGGCCGGCCGGCTGCGCGCCCTGAGACGGATCCCGGCCTCCCTGCGCGAGCTGCCGGAGGCGGCACGCGAGCTGGGGCTCGCCCGGACCGCGTCGTCCGAGCCCTGCAGCCTGCTCACCCCGACGGGGTCCCGACGTCGGGTCGACGTGGCGGAGGTCGGCCTGGCCGAGCTCCTCTCCGCGGCCCGGCGTCGCGGCGCGAGCGTCAACGACCTCGTGGTGACGGCGGTGAGCGGGGCCCTCGTCGCGTTGCTCGACCGTCGCGGCGAGCGGCTCGACGCGCTGGTCGTGTCGGTCCCGGTCTCCGCCCGGGCCCAGGCCGAGGCGGGCGGCCTCGGCAACGCCACGGGCGTGCTCCCGGTGAGGGTGCCGGCGGTCGACGACCCGGCCGTCAGGCTCGATGCCGTCATGGCGCAGTCGGCGCGGCTTCGCGCCGGACAGCGTGGCTCGTCGTCCGCGCTCCTCACGCCGGTCTTCAGGCTGCTGGCGGGCGCGGGCCTCTTCCAGAGGTTCGTCGACGGACAGCGCCTCGTGCACACCTTCGAGACCAACCTGCGCGGCCCCGAGCGGCCGCTGCACCTCGGCGGCGCGCGCATCGCCGCGGTCCTGCCCGTGGTCGTCAACCCCGGCAATGTCACGGTGGCCTTCGACGTGCTGTCCTATGACGGTCGGCTCCGGGTGGTCGTCGTGTCGGACCCGGACCGGGTCCCCGAGGCCGCCTGGCTCGCGGGCCGGTTGGACCAGGAGCTGGCGGGCCTGTGCCGGAGCCCGGACGTGGGTCACTCGGGGATCGGCGGCCCCACGACCTCGAGCCCGTAGCGGGGCCCGACCTCGACCCACCGGGGGATCTCGACCTCCGGCCCCTGCCCGTCGGGGCCGGGCAGCCGCAGCTCGGGCGCCGGGAGGCCCACCTCGTCATAGAGGCGCAGCAGCCCGCCGGGGTCGACGATCGCCAGGAACCGGGCGGGCTCCGCGCCGCGGATGCGGAAGGCGTGCGGGATCCCCGAGGGCAGGTGGATGAAGCACCCGGCATAGAGCTCGTGGTCCTGGTCCCCGGCGCGGTAGGTCATCTCGCCCTCGAGGAGGAAGAAGGACTCCGACTCGCGGGTGTGGCGGTGCAGCGGCGTCGCGATGCCGGGAGGCTGCGTGACGAGGGCGACGCCGAGGCCGGGGGTGCCGGGCGGGGACTCCAGCAGGTGCTCGAACACCGACTCCATGGCCCAGGTGCCGCGCCCGGTCCCGGGTTCGCGGACGACGACGGTGGGTGCTGCGTCGAGGTCAGACATGCTCACCTCCGATTGATCCGAACCTGTTTCGGATCAATGTAGGCTAGGGCGGGTGACGGGCCAGGTCAAGAGGCGCTACGACGCCACTCGCCGACGCGAGGCGGCCGAGCAGACGCGTCTGCGGATCCTCGAGGTGGCGGGCGAGCTGTTCGGGGCGCGGGGCTATGCCGCCACCGCCGTGGGCGACATCGCGTCGAGGGCGGGCGTGTCGGTGGACACGCTCTATGCGACTGTGGGTCGCAAGCCGCAGCTGCTCCTCGCGGTCCACGACATGGCGCTGGCCGGCGGGCGCCCCGGCGTCGCCGCGGTCGACCGCGACTATGTCCGCAGGGTCCGCGAGGCGCCCGGTGCCGCGGCCAAGATCGCGGCGTACGCCGACGCCATGGGCGAGCTGCTCCCACGCACGGTCCCGCTGCTGCTCGCCCTGCGCGACGCGGGCCGTCAGGAGCCGGACTGCCAGGCCGTCCTGGACCAGGTCCGTGAGCGGCGCGCGGGCAACATGCGGCTCTTCGCCGCCGACCTGCGGGCCACGGGCGAGCTGCGCGAGGACCTCGACGACGAGACGGTCGCCGACCTCGTGTGGTCGATGAACGATCCCGACTACTTCGCGCTGGTGACGTCGCGCGGTCGCTCGGCTCGGGACTACGCCGAGCTCGTCCGCGACGTCTGGACGCGCACGCTGCTGGCGACCCCGCCGCACGCGGCGGACGGTCCGGTCTAGACGGCTCGGTCGCGGGCCGCGGAGTGTCACACCCCGGCCACCCGGCGCCTCTAGGCTCGGGCCGGCCGTCAGCGTGGCGGCCCTCGGACGATCCACTCGGGAGGATCAATGAACCGCTTCGCCCTGCCCTCCGCCGTCGCAGCCCTCGCCCTCGCCGGCCTCACCCTCGTCGGCGCGCCGGCCCAGGCCACGACGCTGCACTGCGACCGTGCCGCCTTCCCCGACAAGGTCGAGCTGGGCGGCGTCTCCACCACCGCCTACACCGGCCTCGAGCCCGGCACCACCGTGTGCATCAAGGCCGGCACCCAGATCACGCTCGTCGAGGTCGACGCGGACGGCTGGATCACCCAGGACCACATCCTGAACCCCGTCCAGAACAACTTCCTGGCGATCAGCTACTACGCCTACGCGGGCACCGGCAGCAGCGCCTGAGGGGCAGGCCCCTGGTAGGCCCCGTGGGACTCGAACCCACAACCAACGGATTAAAAGTCCGTAGCTCTGCCCATTGAGCTAGGGGCCCGGGGAGGGGTGGGGAGCGCGCTCAGCGCGCATCCCTGCGCCGACCCTGGCGGTCATCATGGCAGACCGCCCCGATCAGCCGCGGTCGACCCAGAGGTCGGCGGCCTTGGCGTCCTGGCCCTCGCTGAACATGGTGTCCATCGCGCCCTGGGCATAGCTCGTCACGTGCAGGACGCGCATGCGGTCGGGAGCGGTCCTGCCGAGACAGCCCGGTGTCGCGGGCAGGGTGAGCGTGACCCGCCCGGCGGCAAAGTCGGTCTGCACGCCGGCGCGGCAGTGGTACATGACGTCCACGGTGTCCGACACCTTGACCTGGGTCGGCCGCTCGGAGGACCACGAGAGCGCCATGGTGTCGGAGCGGCTCGCCTCGTCGTGGTCCACGTCGGCCACCAGCTGGAGCCCGTGTGTCGCGCTCGGGTCGATGGGCCGGGCATAGGTGACCGTGAGCACCAGCCCCGTGTCGTCATAGGTCGCCGACAGGTCGGTGAGGTCGACGTTGACGACCTGGCGCGACCGGCGGTGGGACACGTCCTCGAGCCACGTGTCGTCCCGCGCGTCGCTCGCGGTGGCGGCCGCGGCCGGCTGGTCGGCGACCTCGTCGGCGCCGGGCGTGTCGCCCGCGCCCGACTCGCCGCACGCGGCCAGCAGCGAGCCCAGCAGGAGAATCCCCGCTGCCGCCCCGGTCACGCGCCTGCCGGCCATGCCTCCAGGGTAGGTCACGCGGGGCTGCGCCACACCCCCGTGATGTCGGCCAGATGACCGTTGGATGAAATGGCAGGCCACCGAGGGTTGGAAGTGAGGTAGACCTTGGTAGGCTCAGCAGTGCCTCAGGTGCAGAAGTTCCAGCAGGTGTGACGCCCGCGGAGTTTGTGAGCCAACGGCGGTTCTACTTGCGATGTGGTCACGGCCACGGGCGAAGAGTCAGCGCAAGTCGGAGCGACGTATCACCGCATCTGAAGTGGGTCGTCGAAGTGACGGCTCTCGCCCCGAAGAAGGAGTAACGAGCGCAATGGCTCAGGGCACCGTGAAGTGGTTCAACGCCGAGAAGGGTTTCGGCTTCATCGCGCAGGAGGACGGCGGCGACGACGTCTTCGTGCACTACTCGGCCATTCAGACCCAGGGCTACAAATCCCTGGACGAGAACCAGAAGGTGGAGTTCGACGTGACGCAGGGTCCCAAGGGCCCGCAGGCGGAGAACGTCCGTCCCCTCTGATCGACCGAACGTGGCCGGGGTGACCCGGCAGAGCACGCAAGCCAAGGAGTCTGCCCGTTTTCGGGCGGGCTCCTTGGTGTTTGTGAGACGCTTGTGATGAACGAGACTCGCGATCGTGACAAGTCGTGCCGGACGACTAGTCCAGAGGTGGTGGCGGGTGGACCTGGCTGGCGAGAAGATGTTTGATAGACGACGTACGAAGTGGGCACACTTCTCTCTCGGGTTCACGTCAGCATCAGCGTCGAACGGTCAGGAGGAGGTGCAGCGACGTGTACGACCAGTTTGACGTCACGCTCGAGGACAGCGACCTGCTCCGTGAGGTGGAGTTGACCACGAACCTGATCATCGCCGCGAGCGAGGCCGACGAGCGTCTCTCGCAGGAGGAGATCGACCGCATCCTCGGCGTCGTGCCGTTCCCTCGGCAGGGTGACTGACCCCCTGCTCGTCCGAGGTCGAACCTGCCGTCGTGCGCGCGGGCTCGCGTCCGTACCCTTGACTCATGAGTGAAGTCAGCACCTGGACGGTGACCGGCATGACCTGCCACCACTGCGTCGCGTCCGTGACCGAGGAGATCTCCGAGCTTCCGGGCGTCGAGAGCGTCGACGTCGTCCTCGACGGCGGCACGGTGACGGTGACCAGCGCCGAGCCTCTGGACCGCGCCGCGGTCGAGACGGCCGTGACCGAGGCGGGCTACGCCCTGGCATGACCGACCGCGAGCGGGCGCTGTACTACCTCGGCGGCCTGGTCGCCGCGTTCGTGCTCGCGTTCCTCGCCGGCTCGTGGCTAGGCCCCACCCTGGACCTTGGTCGCTACGACCGGCCCTCCCACGAGATGACACGATGAGCGACCTCGAGCTCGACATCACCGGGATGACCTGCGCCGCGTGCGCGAACCGGATCGAGCGCAAGCTCAACAAGCTCGACGGCGTCGTGGCGACGGTCAACTACGCGACCGAGAAGGCCAAGGTCACGTTCCCCGCGGAGCTGCCCACCGCGCTGCTGCTCACCACCGTCGAGCAGGCGGGCTACCAGGCCCGCGTCCACGAGGACGCCACCGCCGTGGACGGCGGCGAGGTCGACGACCTGCGCCGCCGCCTGCTCGTCTCGGCCGTGCTCACCGTCCCCGTCATCGCCCTGGCGATGGTGCCCGCGTGGCAGCTCGCCGGGTGGCAGTGGGTCTCCCTCGCGCTGGCCACGCCCGTCGTCGCGTGGGCGGCGTTCCCCTTCCACCGGGCCGCCTGGACCAACCTCCGCCACGGTGGCACCACCATGGACACGCTGGTCTCGATGGGCGTGACGGCGGCCTTCTCGTGGTCGGTGGTCGCCCTGGTGTTCGGGGGCGCCGGCGAGATCGGGATGACGCACCCGTTCTCCTTCGACGTGACACGTGCCGACGGCCTCGACAACATCTACCTCGAGGCAGCCGCCGGAGTCACGACCTTCCTCCTGGCCGGCCGGTTCTTCGAGAAGCGCTCGAAACGGCGTGCCGGTGCGGCCCTGCGCGCGCTCCTCGAGATGGGCGCCAAGCAGGTCGCGCTGCTGCGTGACGGAGTCGAGGAGCTCGTCCCCGCGGAGCAGCTGCGCGTCGGCGACGTCTTCGTCTGTCGCCCGGGGGAGAAGGTCGCCACCGACGGACTCGTGGAGGCCGGCACGTCGGCCGTCGACACCTCGATGCTCACCGGGGAGCCGGTGCCCGTGGAGGTCGGTCCCGGGTCGACCGTCACCGGGGCCACCGTCAACGCCGGAGGCCGGCTGGTCGTCCGGGCCACCCGCGTGGGCGCCGACACCCAGCTCGCGCAGATGGCCCGGCTCGTCGAGGACGCCCAGAACGGCAAGGCCCAGGTCCAGCGGCTGGCCGACCGCATCTCCGGTGTCTTCGTCCCCACCGTGATCGGGCTGTCGGTCGCGACCCTCGGCTTCTGGCTCGGCGCGGGTGCCGGAGCGGCCATGGCGTTCTCGGCCGCCGTGGCCGTGCTGATCGTCGCCTGCCCGTGCGCCCTCGGGCTGGCGACACCGACCGCGCTCATGGTCGGCACGGGGCGGGGAGCCCAGCTGGGCATCCTGATCAAGGGTCCCGAGGTGCTCGAGTCGACGCGGCGGGTCGACACGGTGGTGCTCGACAAGACGGGCACGGTCACCACGGGCGCGATGAGCCTCGTGGGCGTCACCGCCGCCCCGGGGGAGGATCCCGACCGGGTGCTCCGCGTCGCCGCGGCGCTCGAGTCCGGCTCCGAGCACCCGATCGCCCGAGCCGTGGTCGCCGGAGCCGGCGGCCCGCTCCCGTCGGTCGGGGCCTTCGCCAACGTCGCGGGGCTCGGCGTGCAGGGTGTCGTGGAGGGGCTGACGGTCCACGCCGGGCGCCCCGGCCTCCTCGCCGAGTGGTCCGAGGGGCTGCCCACGGAGCTCGAGGCGGCCGTGGACGCGGCCGAGTCGGTCGGCCAGACCGCGGTCGCCGTGGGCTGGGACGGGCGCGCCCGCGGAGTGCTGGCGGTGGCCGACACCGTGAAGCCGACCTCGGCCCGGGCGGTGCGGGACCTGCGCGCCCTCGGCCTGCACCCGGTGCTGCTCACCGGTGACAACGAGCGGGCCGCGCGAGCCGTGGCCGCCGAGGTCGGCATCGACGACGTCGTGGCCGAGGTGCTCCCGGCCGACAAGGTCGACGTGGTCAAGCGACTCCAGGACCGCGGTGCCGTGGTGGCCATGGTCGGCGACGGGGTCAACGACGCCGCCGCGCTCGCCCAGGCCGACCTCGGACTCGCGATGGGGACGGGCACCGACGTCGCCATCGAGGCGAGCGACCTCACCCTGGTGCGCGGTGACCTCCGCGTCGCCGCCGACGCCGTACGGCTGTCGCGCCGCACCCTTGCCACGATCAAGGGCAACCTGTTCTGGGCCTTCGCCTACAACGTCGCGGCCCTGCCGCTCGCCGCCGCGGGTCTGCTCAACCCGATGATCGCGGGCGCGGCCATGGCGTTCTCCTCGGTCTTCGTGGTCAGCAACAGCCTCCGGCTGCGCCGCTTCCGCTGACCCGGCTATGCGCCCCGGCGAGGTCGGGATGCTTGACTAGCCGCATGGCCGAGCGTCCCGACGTCCAGGCAGCTGGCGCCGTCGTCACCCGCAAGGGTGGCGACGTCTTGGTGGTGCACCGCCCACGCTATGACGACTGGTCCTTCCCCAAGGGCAAGCTCAACCGGGGGGAGGCGGTCACCGCCGCAGCGGCTCGCGAGGTCCTCGAGGAGACAGGGCTCCAGGTGCGGCTCGGGCCACGGCTCGGCGACCAGCGCTATCCCGTCGGGAGCAGCCGGAAGAAGACCGTGCACTACTGGGCCGGCCGGGTCGTCGGCGACGACGACGTGAGCGCCTATGCCCCCAACAGCGAGATCGACGGGGTGCGCTGGGTGAGCCGGCGCAAGGCCGAGAAGCTCCTGACCTACGACTACGACCGTGACACCCTCCGCGAGGCCGAGCCGTTCGCCAAGAACACGCGGGCGCTGGTCGTGCTGCGTCACGCCAAGGCCCGGTCGCGCAAGGCCTGGCGGCAGGACGACCGGCTGCGGCCACTGCTGGTCGCGGGCCTCTCGCAGTCGCGGCGGCTGACGCCCATCCTGGCGGCCTACGACGCGCGCACGCTCGTGTCCTCCAGCAGCGCGCGGTGCGTGCAGACGCTGGCGCCCTACTCCGAGGAGTCCGGCTGGCCGCTCGCGACGACCGACCGGCTCAGCGAGGAGGACGCCACCGCCAAGAAGGTGCTGCGCCTGGTCGACGAGCTGCTGCACTCCGGTGAGGGGGCCGTGCTCTGCACGCATCGGCCCGTCCTGCCCGCGGTCTTCGACGCCATCGGGGTCGAGGACCCCAGGCTGGAGCCGGGAGCCCTGCTGGTCGTGCACCACCGCAAGGGGAAGGTCGTCGCCACCGAGCGCTGGTGACCCGACGTTCCGCGGGGGACCCCTGCCCCATGTGAGCGCATTCACGAGCCCGCGCGCCGTCGCCGACTCGGCAACCTGTGTTCACCGCCCGTTCACCGTCACCGCCAGATCCGGACACCTGCCCTGCCTAGCGTCCCTGATGTCAGCAACGATCCAGAACATCAGGAGCAACGAAGTGAACACCACTTCCATCCGCCGGGCGGTCGTGCCCGGCATCGCCGTCCTGGCCATCGCGCTCTCGTCGTGCAGCGCGGCCAACGAGGACCCCTCGTCGGCGAACGACGGCAGCGGCGACAGCCTGTCCGGCACCCTCAACGCCGGTGGCTCGAGCGCGCAGGAGTCGGCCCAGTCCGCGTGGCGTGCGGGCTACCAGACCGACAACGCGTCGGTCACCGTCAACTACGAGCCGGTCGGCTCGGGCACCGGCCGCGAGAACTTCAACAACGGCGGCTACTCCTTCGCCGGGTCGGACTCCTACCTCAACGACGACGAGGGTGAGCTGACCGCAGCCAAGGAGCGTTGCGGCGGGGAGGACCCGATCGAGGTGCCGGCCTACGTCAGCCCGATCGCCGTCGTCTACCACCTGGACGGCGTCGACGACCTCAACCTGTCGGCCTCGGTGATCGCCCAGATCTTCGACGGCAAGATCACGACCTGGAACGACCCGGCCATCGCCGCGCTCAACGACGGCGTGGCCCTGCCGGACACCGCCATCACGCCGGTGCACCGCTCGGACGACTCGGGCACCACGAAGAACTTCACCGAGTACCTCTCCGCCGCCGGAGAGGGCAGCTGGGGCTATGACGCCGACAGCATCTGGCCCCTCAAGAGCGGCGAGGCCGCGGAGGGCACCTCCGGGCTGGTGGCCGCCGTCGGCGGCGGCAACGGCACCATCGGCTATGCCGACGAGAGCCAGGCCGGTGACCTCGGCATCGCCGCCATCCAGGTCGGCAGCGACTTCGTGAAGCCGTCCGCCGAGGGCGCCGCCAAGGTGCTCGCGGTGTCGCCGCGCGCCGAGGGCCGCCCCGACGTGGACATGGCGATCGACATCGACCGGACCACGACCGAGGCCGGCGCCTACCCGCTGCTGCTCGCGTCCTACCTGATCGCCTGCCAGCACTACGACGACGCCAACGAGGCCGCCATGGTCAAGGGCTTCCTCTCCTACGTCGTCTCCGACGCCGGTCAGCAGGCCGCCGCGGAGCAGGCCGGCTCGTCGCCCCTCGACTCCGCCGTGGCCTCCGAGGCCCAGGCGATCGTCGACAAGATCGCCGCGAAGTAGCGGCCCCCACCAGGTCGGGCGCGGCGCCCCAGGCACTCGGGGCCGCCGCGCTCGACCGCCGGCCGGCCCCACCCGGGGCCAGGTCCCTCGAAGGAGAGCAGTGTCCGCCCCGACCCTCACCCACCGCCCCCGGCCCGAGACCGAGCCCGAGCCGCCCGCGCACACGCACCTGGGCGACCGGATCTTCGCCGGCCTCGCCCGCGGCTCCGGGCTGCTGATCATGGTGGCCCTGGCCAGCGTGTTCGTGTTCCTCGCGGTCGAGGGCGTCCCCGGGCTGTCGCAGCCGGAGACGATCTACCGACCGGCCACGGACTTCCTGGGCTATGTCGTCCCGCTGGTGTTCGGCACCGTGCTGGCGGCGGTCCTGGCGCTGATCCTGGCCGTCCCCTTCGCGTTCGGGATCGCGCTGTTCATCTCGCACTACGCACCGGCGCGGCTCGCCGCCCCCGTCGCCTATGTCATCGACCTGCTCGCCGCCGTCCCGTCCGTGGTCTTCGGACTCTGGGGGGCGCAGGCCTTGTCCGCCGCCTTCCAGCCTGTCCAGGCGTGGCTCGCCGACCACGCGGGCTGGCTGCCGTTCTTCGCCGGCCCGGTGTCGGCGACGGGCAAGACGATCCTGACCGCCTCGGTGGTGCTGGCGATCATGGTGCTGCCGATCATCACGGCCATCTCCCGCGAGGTGTTCCGGCAGACCCCCCGGCTGCACGAGGAGGCCGCCCTCGCCCTCGGGGCCACCCGCTGGGAGATGATCCGGATGGCCGTCTTCCCCTATGGCCGCTCGGGCATGGTGTCGGCGGTGATGCTGGGCCTGGGACGTGCGCTCGGCGAGACCATGGCGGTCGCCATGGTGCTCTCGGCCTCACCGGTCGTCACCCTCAACCTGATCTCGTCGACCAACCCCGCGACGGTCGCGTCCAACATCGCCTCCTCCTACAAGGAGGGCACGCCCGGCAAGATCCATGTGCTGATCGCCACCGGGCTCGTGCTGTTCGCCATCACCTTCGCCGTCAACTTCGCCGCCCGGTGGGTTGCCGGGGCCCGTGAGCGGAGGCTGGCGCGATGACCACGCTCGAGCTCGACCGCGAGACGCTCCCCATCTCGCACCCCCGGCTGCCGTCCTGGGCCCCCGCGCTGGTGGCCGTCGTGGCCGCGTCCCTGGCCGGGCTCCTGGGCCTGCTCACGGGCTGGGCCTGGCCCGGCCTCGTGGTCCTCGCGGTGCTGCTGTTCGTCGCCGGCCTGCCGGGCTGGTCCCTCGTCCTGGAGAACCGGCGAGCCGCCGTGGACCGGCTCATGACGGGCCTGGTGTGGGTGGCGTTCGGCGTCGCGGTCCTGCCCCTGGTCTGGCTCGTCTGGCTGGTGGTGTCCAAGGGGGCCGGCGCCGTCGACATGCGCTTCCTGACCTACTCGATGCGCAACGTCGTCGGTGCGGGCGGGGGCGTCTACCACGCCCTTCTGGGGACCCTGATCATCACCCTGATGGCGGCGCTCATCTCGGTGCCCATCGGGCTCTTCACCGCGATCTACCTCGTGGAGTACGGCAAGGGCAGCCGCCTCGCCCGCTGGATCACCTTCCTCGTCGACGTGATGACCGGCATCCCCTCCATCGTCGCGGGGCTCTTCGCGCTCGCGCTGTTCGTGCTGATCTTCGGTCCGTCGGTGCGGATGGGCTTCGCGGGCTCGGTCGCGCTGTCCCTGCTGATGATCCCGATCGTGGTGCGCTCGGCGGAGGAGATGCTGCGTCTGGTCCCCGACGACCTGCGTGAGGCGTCGTACGCCCTCGGCGTCCCGAAGTGGCGCACCGTCCTCAAGGTCGTGCTGCCCACCTCCCTCGGCGGCATCATCACCGGCATCACCCTGGCGATCGCCCGGGTGATCGGCGAGACGGCGCCGCTGCTGCTCACCGCGGGCCTGACCGACTCCGTCAACACCAACCCGTTCGCGGAGCGGATGACGACCCTGCCGGTCTACATCTACTCCCAGTTCACCTCGCCCGGCGTGCGGCTCCCCGACGGCTCGGAGGCGCCCGGCTTCGCGCGGGCATGGGGCGCCGCGCTCGTCCTCATCGTCATCGTGATGCTGCTGAACCTCGTGGCGCGCATCATCGGCCGCATCTTCGCCCCGAAGAAGAGCTGACCCGGGGCCCGGAAAGGAAACCAGAACACCATGGCCAAGAGCATCGAGGTCTCCGACCTGGACATCTACTACGGCGACTTCCTCGCCGTGCAGGGGGTGAACCTGTCGATCAAGGCACGGTCGGTGACCGCGTTCATCGGCCCGTCCGGCTGCGGCAAGTCGACGGTGCTGCGGTCCCTGAACCGCATGCACGAGGTCATCCCGGGCGCCCGCGTCGACGGCAAGGTGATGGTCGACGGCCAGTCGCTCTATGACCCCACCGTCGACCCCGTCGCCGTCCGGCGCCAGATCGGCATGGTCTTCCAGCGACCCAACCCGTTCCCCACGATGTCGATCTATGACAACGTGCTGGCCGGCAACCGCCTGAACTCGAAGAAGCTCAGCCGCAGTGAGGCCGACGAGATCGTGGAGCGCTCCCTCAAGGGGGCCAACCTGTGGACCGAGGTCAAGGACCGGCTCGGCAAGCCCGGCATGGGGCTGTCCGGTGGCCAGCAGCAGCGGCTGTGCATCGCGCGGGCGATCGCCGTCGAGCCGCAGGTGCTCCTGATGGACGAGCCGTGCTCCGCGCTCGACCCGATCTCGACGTCGGCGATCGAGGACCTGATCCACGAGCTCAAGAGCGACTACACGATCGTCATCGTCACCCACAACATGCAGCAGGCCGCGAGGGTCTCCGACGACACCGCGTTCTTCAACCTCAAGGCCGCCGGCCAGCCCGGTCGGCTCGTGGAGTTCAACAACACCGCCAAGATGTTCGCGACCCCCGACGAGCCGTCGACCGAGGCCTACATCTCCGGCCGGTTCGGGTGAGCAGCAGCCCGCGCGTCAGCGCGGGCTGCGTGGCTCACCCGGGTTGAGCAAGCGCGCGACCGAGCTCGCGAGGTCGCGACCGCGCGTCGAAACCGGGCGGTCGGCGCGGGCTGCGTGGCTCACCCGGGTTGAGCAAGCGCGCGACCGAGCTCGCGAGGTCGCGACCGCGCGTCGAAGCCGGGCGGTCGGCGCGGGCTGCGGCCGCGTGAGCCGCGTCGTACGGCTTCAGAGGAACAGCCGCGCGACGCCGAAGAACGCCGCCGCGGCCAGGCCCGCCATGGGGAAGGTGAGCACCCAGGCCGTGGCGATCTGGCCGGCCATGCTCCAGCGCACCTTGGACCGGCCCTTGGTCGCCCCGGCACCCATCACCGCGGAGGTGATGGTGTGGGTGGTCGACACCGGCGCGTGGAAGTGGATGGCCATCACATAGAGCACGCCCGTCGCCACCGACTCGGCGGCGAACCCGCTCGGGGGGTCGAGGTCGATGATCTTGCGACCCAGGGTGCGCATGATGCGCCAGCCGCCGGAGTAGGTGCCGGCCGAGATCGCGGTCGCGGCGATGAGCACCACCCAGGCCGGCAGGTGGCCGGTGTGGTAGCTCTCCGGCATCGCGGTGGCCAGCGCGAGGACGATGACGCCCATCGTCTTCTGCGCGTCCTGGAGGCCGTGCCCGAGCGCGAGCGCGGCCGCCGAGCCGGTCTGCATGAACCGGAAGGCGCGGTTGACGCGGCGCGGGTTGCGGCGCCGCAGGATCCACAGGAACGCCAGCATCACGACGAAGGCGAGCACGAAGCCGATGGTCGGTGAGAGCACCATCGGGATGAGGACCTTGTCCTTGATGGTCATCCAGTGCACGGTGGCGCCCGCCAGCAGTGCCGCGCCGACCAGGCCCCCGATGAGCGAGTGCGACGAGGACGAGGGGAGCCCGAACCACCAGGTGACGAGGTTCCAGGTGATCGCCCCGAGCAGACCGCACATGACGATGACGAGGCCCTCGATGCCGCTGATGCCGCCGATCGTCTCCGCCACCGTGGTGGCGACGCCCTGACCCAGCCAGGCCCCTGCGAAGTTCATGACGGCCGCGAGGATGAGCGCGACCCGGGGCGTGAGGGCGCGGGTCGAGACCGAGGTCGCGATGGCGTTGGCGGCGTCGTGGAAGCCGTTGGTGTAGTCGAACCCGACGGCGACCAGGATCACCGCGACGACGATCGCGATCTCCACCGGTCAGGACTCCTTGAGCACGATCTGCTCGACCGTGTTCGCGACCCGCTCCATCCCGTCGATGGCCGCCTCGAGGCACTCGACGACGTCCTTGAGCTTGAGGACCTGCATGGCCTTGTAGTCGCCGCTGAAGAGCTTGGCGAGGATCCGGCGGTAGTTCTTGTCGCCGGTGCGCTCGAGCCGGTTGACCTCGGCGATGTAGTCGTCGAGCCCCTTGAGCGTGCGCAGCCGCGGCATGGCCTCGGCGGTCAGGTCGGCGCAGCGCTGGATGACGCTGGCCTGCTTGGTGATCTCGGCCGGGATCTCGCGGACCTCGTAGATGTAGATCATGTCGACGGCCTCGTCGATGAGGTCCATGACGTCGTCGAGCAGGCTCGCCAGCGTGTGGATGTCCTCGCGGTCGAAGGGCGTCACGAAGGTGCTGTTGACCCGGGTGACGATCGCCCGGACCGTCTCGTCGGCCGCCCGCTCGGCCTCCCGCATCCGGCTGACGACCTCGTCGCGGTCGCTGTCCTCGTTGAACATCTCGGCCAGCATCCCCGCCCCGATCACCAGGTGGTTCGCCGACTCGTTGAACAGGTCGTAGAACGTGCTGTCGACCGGTCTGAAGTTGAACGCCACGAGGACTCCTGAGCAGCCGGATATGAACGATCACATGCTAGGGCGCGACGCCTGTCCGCCTCGAACCGAGGTCGACGTGGGCCCGCTCACGCGCGCCGGCGACGCTGGCGGGCGATGAGGGACTCCTGCAGGTGCCGCCGGCCCTGGTTGCGGATCCACTGGCCGTCGCTGTCGAGCTCCCAGGCGATCGTCTCCGGGGAGAACGCGAGGTCGAGGAGCTCCCCGACGGCCGCGATGTTGGCCCCGGCCGGCAGCTTCACCAGCACCTCGACCCGCCGGTCGAGGTTGCGGTGCATCATGTCGGCCGATCCGATCCACGCGACCGGGTCGCCCCCGTTGTCGAACCAGAAGACCCGGCTGTGCTCGAGGAAGCGGCCGAGGACCGAACGGACCTGGATCGTCTCCGACAACCCCGGGACGGCAGGGCGCAGGGCACAGATGCCGCGGATCAGGAGCTCGACCGCCACGCCCTCCTGCGAGGCGATGTAGAGCGCGTCGATGACCGCCTCGTCGACGATGGAGTTGGCCTTGATCCGGATCCTGGCCGGGCGCCCGTCGCGATGGTGGGCGATCTCGGCGTGGATCTGCTCCACCAGGCCGGTGCGCACCGAGTGGGGCGCGACCAGCAGCCCGTCGTACTCCGGGCTGCGGGAGAACCCGCTGATGTTGTTGAAGAGGTTGGCGGCGTTCTCGCCGATCACCTCGTCGGAGGTGAGCAGCCCGAGGTCCTCATAGAGCCGGGCCGTCTTGGGGTTGTAGTTGCCGGTGCCGATGTGGGTGTAGCGGCGGATCCCGTCGGGCTCGTCGCGCACGACCATCGCCACCTTGCAGTGGGTCTTGAGGCCGACGAGGCCGTAGACGACGTGGCAGCCGGCGTGCTCGAGCTTGCGGGCCCAGCGGATGTTGGCCTCCTCGTCGAAGCGCGCCTTGATCTCGACGATGACGAGCACCTGCTTGCCGGCCTCGGCCGCGTCGACGAGGGCGTCGATGATCGGCGAGTCACCCGAGGTGCGGTAGAGCGTCTGCTTGATCGCCAGGACGTGGGGGTCGGCGGCCGCCTGCTCGATGAAGCGCTGGACCGAGGTGGCGAAGGAGTCGTAGGGGTGGTGCAGAAGCACGTCGTGGCGCCGTACGGCGTCGAAGACGTCCACCGGCTTGGCCGACTCGACCTCGGCCAGGAGCGAGTGGGTCGAGGGCACGAAGGCGGGGTACTTGAGGTCCTCGCGGGCCAGGTCGGCGATGCCGTGCAGGCCGGTGAGGTCGAGCGGACCGGGGAGCCGGAAGACCTCGTCCTCGCTCACGCCCAGCTCGGAGACGAGCAGCTCGAGCACCTTGGGGTCGATCGACTCCTCGACCTCGAGGCGAACGGGCGGCCCGAAGCGCCGGCGGAGCAGCTCCTTCTCCAGCGCCTTGAGGAGGTTCTCGGTGTCGTCCTCCTCGACCTCGAGGTCCTCGTTGCGGGTCACCCGGAAGGTGTGGACCTGGAGGACCTCCATGCCCGGGAAGAGACGCTTGAGGTGCTCGCGGATCACGTCCTCCAGCGGCACGAAGCGCTGGTTGCCGACCGGCACGAAGCGGTCGAAGATCGGCGGCACCTTGACGCGTGCGAAGTGCTCGGTGCCTGCCTCGGGGTTGCGGACCAGGACCGCCAGGTTGAGGGACAGGCCCGAGATGTAGGGGAACGGGTGGGCCGGGTCGACCGCCAGCGGGGTGAGCACGGGGAAGACCCGGTCCTTGAACAGCCGCTTGGCGTAGCGCTGCTCGTCGCGGTCGAGCTCGTCCCAGCGGACCAGCTCGATGCCCTCGGCGCGGAGGGCGGGGACCACGCTCTCGCCGAACGCCTGCGCGTGCCGGGTGGTCAGCTCGCGGGTGACCTGGAGGATCGACTCGAGGATGCCGCGCGGCAGCATGCCCGACGCGGCGCGGACGGCGACGCCCGCGGCGATCCGGCGCTTGAGACCGGCGACCCGCACCATGAAGAACTCGTCGAGGTTGCTGGCGAAGATGGCCAGGAACCTGGTCCGCTCCAGCAGGGGGAGCGACTCGTCCTCGGCCAGCTCCAGCACCCGCTGGTTGAACCGCAGCCACGAGAGCTCGCGGTCCAGGAACCGGTCGTCGTACTTGGCGACCGCGGCGAACGCCTCCTCCGAGGGCACATAGGGCGACGCGACGTGGAACACGTCGGTGGGGTGCTTGAACGGGTCCCCGCCCTCGGGTCCGTCGTCCAGCGACGCGGTGGCGTGGGACGGCAGGAGGCTCTCAGACATGACGCCAGTCTGGCATGCGACGGAGGGGTTGGTGCGGTCCACATTCGTGGTCGCCGCACCGGTCTGGCAACGACGACCGACCGTCCTAGCCCCACCGCCGGCGGCGGTACATCACGTGGGTGTCGGCGCCGGCGTGGGTGAAGCCCAGACCGAGGTAGACCGCGAGGGCGGCGACGTTGTCGGACTCGACGAAGAGGTGGATCTCGTCGACGCCGAGGGCGGTGAGGTGATGGAGGCCGGCGAGGGTGAGGAGTCGTCCCAGCCCGCGGCCCTGAGCCGCCGGGGCGACACCGACGACATAGACCTCGCCGAGGGCGGAGGAGTGCTGCTTGGTCCAGTGGAAGCCCAGCAGCTCGCCGGTGCCGACGTCGACCGCGAGCAGCAGGCCGGCCGGGTCGAACCAGGGCTCGGCCATCCGGGCACCGAGGTCGGCGACGTCCATGGCACCCTGCTCGGGATGCGCGGCGAACGCCTCGGCGTTGACCCGCAGCAGCACGGGGGCGTCGGCGAGGGTGTAGCCCCGGATGACGAGGTCGTCGCGCTCGGGGAGGGGCGGCAACGGGACGTCGGTCGGCCGGCGGAGCACCCACAGCTCGCGGGCGCGCTCGAAGTCGAGCCGGCCGGCCAGCCGGGCGGCGGCCGGGTGGTCGCCGTGTGCCCAGGCCGCGTCCACGGGGGCGCCGGCCACGGCCGCGACGGCCAGGTCGGTGCCGATCCCGCGTTCGCGGGCGACCGGGGCGACCGCGAGGTCGAGACCGCCGTCGCGGACCAGGGCGAAGCCGGAGTCCTCGTGGATCCACAGGTGCACGCCGTCGAGCCCGTGGTGCTTGAGGTGCAGGACCGCCGCCTCGTCGAGCGGGTCGGGCTCGCCGCCGGCGACGCAGGCGGCTCGCACGCCGTCGATGGTGGCGGCGGCGATGCCGTTCGGCTGGTACGACGCGGGGTCGACCCGGGAGATCAGGCCTCCAGCTCCTCACGCTCACGGCCGGCCGGCTCGCGACCGGCCGCCTCACGGGAACCCGGGCGCTCGCTCGGGAGCACGAACCGGTAGCCGACGTTGCGGACCGTGCCGATCAGGGTCTCGTTCTCGGGGCCGAGCTTGGCCCGGAGGCGGCGGACGTGCACGTCGACGGTGCGCGTGCCGCCGAAGTAGTCGTAGCCCCAGACCTCGGAGAGCAGCTGCTGCCGGCTGAACACGCGTCCGGGGTGCTGGGCCAGGAACTTGAGGAGCTCGAACTCCTTGAACGTCAGGTCGAGCGACCGTCCGCCCACCTTCGCGGTGTAGGTCGCATCGTCGACGGTGACCTCGCCGCTGCGGATCACGTGGGAGTCCGGGTCGTCGGCCGCGCGCTGGGCATGGGTGCGACCCAGGGCCAGCCGGATCCGGGCGTCGAGCTCGGCCGGTCCGCACGTGTGCAGGACGACGTCGTCCATCCCCCAGTCGTGGGCCACCACGGCGAGTCCGCCCTCGGTGACCACCAGCAGGACCGGAGCCTGGGCGCCGGTGGTGCGGATCAGCCGGCACAGGTCACGCGCATGGGCCAGCTCCTGGCGCCCGTCGACCAGCAGCAGGTCGGCGTCGGGAGCCTCCAGGAGGGCGCTGCCCTCGGCGGGAAGGATCTTGACGGAGTGCCCGAGGAGTGCCAGGCCGGGCAGCACCTCGGCACTGGGCTGGAGCGCGCTGGTGAGCAGCAGCAGCGCGCTCATCGGGGCCTCCTCGGGTGGCTTGCCTGATAGGGAAGGATAACCCGACATGAGCGTGTCACCCGGCGGGTCGCCCACGGACCAGACGGCGCAGGGAGCCGCGTCGGAGCGTGCGGGCAGCGTGACGGTGCGCTACTGGGCCTCCGCCCGGGCCGCGGCGACCGTCGACCAGGACGTGCTCGAGGTCGACGGGCCGGTGACCCTCGCGGACGTGACGGCCACGGTCGTGGCCGCCCACCCGGGCACCCGACTGGCGCAGGTGCTCGGCGTCTGCTCCGTGCTCGTCGGCGACCGTCCCGTCGGCCGGACCGACCCCGCCGACGTCGTGGTGGCCCCGGGCGACCACGTGGAGTTCCTGCCCCCCTTCGCCGGCGGATGACGATGCGGAGCGGGCCGGGAATGTCGGTCGCTCGGCGATGGTTGGATCGCCTATGACCTCCGGCCAGTGGGTGCTCGTCGTCAGCCTGGTGCTGGCGGTCGGGTTCGGCGTCTTCCGCGCCTGGAAGGACGGCCGCTTCAGCGGCACCCACCGGGTGCGTGGACTGTCCGAGACGACAGCCGCACCGGAACCGGGCGTGCTCGACGGTCACGAGCTGGCCGCGGAGCTGGGAGAGCGGGCGACGCTGCTGCAGTTCTCGTCCGCCTTCTGCGCTCCCTGCCGCGCGACGCGGCGCATCCTGGCGGACGTGGCGGCGGTCGTGCCGGGCGTGACCCACGTCGAGGTCGACGCCGAGCACCATCTGGAGCTGGTGCGTCGCCTCGGCATCGTCCGCACCCCCACCACGCTCGTCCTCGATGCCGGAGGGCACGAGGTCAGCCGGGCGGCGGGTGCTCCCCGCAAGGAGCAGGTCCTGGCCGCCCTGGCGGAGTCGGTCTGACGCCGTGTCCACGATATGGACGACAGGACCACATCGTGAGATATCGGCCCGCGCGAGCACTGAGCGCCGTACGGTTCCACGCATGCTCTCGACGATGCTGACCAAGCGCCGCGCGGTGGATCACTGCCGCGTGCGGTCGGCCCTGTGTCGAATGCCCTGACGAGCGCGCAGCACACTAAGTCTATTGATTTAGTGTACTAATCTGGTCCCGCAGGCCGTCGTGCCGCGGCCGCGCTCGTGTTCGACCCCGTCCTCTCGACCCGACCGCTCGATTCAGTCGTCGGCATCCACCCAGGAGCAGCGCCTCATGTCCCTCACCTCCTCCGCCCGGCCCTCCGCGGCGACCGACACCTCGGTCGCCCCGCTCTGCGCCGGCTCCGACCCCACCAAGGTCGACCCGCGCGGCCAGCGGTTCGCCGCGTCCGTGACCGCGGTGGTCCTCGCCGCCGTGCTCCTTCTCGCACCCGGCCCGGTCGCCACGACCCTGCTGGCCGTCCAGACGGTCCTGTTCGCCGTCGGCGCGGGCGCCGGCGTGCGCCGTACCCCGCACGCTTGGGTGTTCCGGACCTTCATCCGCCCGCGCCTCGGACCGCCCGCCGAGATCGAGGACGCCACGCCGCCCCGGTTCGCCCAGGGCGTCGGCCTCGTCTTCGCGACCGTCGGCCTCGCCGGCTTCCTGCTCGGTGCGACGACCGTGGGGCTGGTCGCCACGGGCTTCGCGCTCGTCGCAGCGGTCCTGAACGCCGCGTTCGGCCTCTGCCTGGGCTGCGAGCTCTTCCTGCTCGGCAAGCGCCTCACCACCCGCTGACCCTTCCCTCCCGTCCCCGAACCCAGCCAGAACCCAGGAGAACACCCATGTCCCGAGACACCACGTTGGTCACCGCCCAGTGGGTGGCCGACAACCTCGACAACGCCGACATCGTCCTCGTCGAGGTCGACGAGGACACCACCGCCTACGACAAGGGCCACATCCGTGGTGCCGTGAAGCTCGACTGGACCACGGACCTCCAGGACAAGGTCCGCCGCGACTTCGTCGACCAGGCCCGCTTCGCCGAGCTGCTCTCGGAGCGCGGCATCGGCAACGACCACACCGTCGTGCTCTACGGCGGCAACAACAACTGGTTCGCCGCCTACGCCTACTGGTACTTCAAGCTCTACGGCCACGGCGACGTCCGCCTGCTCGACGGCGGCCGCAAGAAGTGGGAGCTCGACAGCCGCGAGCTGACCGACGAGCTGCCGACGCGCACGCCCACGACCTACACCGCCCAGCCGCAGGACCTCTCGATCCGGGCGTTCCGTGACGAGGTCGTCGCCGCCATCGGCACCCAGAACCTGGTCGACGTGCGGAGCCCCGACGAGTACGCCGGCCGGCTGCTCGCCCCGGCTCACCTGCCGCAGGAGCAGGCCCAGAAGGCCGGCCACGTGCCGACCGCGGTCAGCGTGCCCTGGAGCAGGGCGGCCAACGACGACGGGACGTTCCGGTCCGACGACGAGCTGCGCACGATCTATGGCGACGCCGGCCTCGACTTCGACCGCGACACCATCGCCTACTGCCGCATCGGCGAGCGCAGCTCGCACACCTGGTTCGTGCTCAAGGAGCTGCTGGGCCAGGCCAACGTGAAGAACTACGACGGGTCGTGGACCGAGTACGGCTCGCTCGTGGGCGTGCCGATCGCCCTCGGTGACGAGCCCGGCGAGAAGTGACCCCGAGACCCGAGACACCCCACGAGGACAGGACACGACCATGAGCTGCGCATCCCCCGAGGGCGGTCTCTCGCTCAACGGCATCGACACGACCAAGGAGGCGATCGTCCAGGGCGTCGTCACCAAGGACGGCTCGCCCGTCGGCAACGCCTATGTGCGGCTGCTCGACCGGACCGGCGAGTTCACCGCCGAGGTGCCCACGAACGCCGCCGGCGAGTTCCGGTTCTTCGCCGGCCCCGGCGCCTGGACCCTCCGCACCCTGGCCCCCGGGGCCGACACGGTCGACTCCACCGTCGAGGCGACCGTCGGCTCCATCGCCGAGGTGGCCGTCGCGCTGTGAGGCGTGGTGCTGGTTTCCCCGCTCGAGCGGGGAAACCAGCACGGGGCGGCCGAAGTTTCGGCCAACCAGTGACAGGTTCGGACCCGGCGTGGGACTGATGTGTCGCCTGGGGTTCGGTCGACGGGTCGACCGAGAAGGGCGCCGGCCTGTGAGCCGAGCCTCTCAGCGCTCCAGGATCATCGTGACCGGTCCGTCGTTGACCGCGTCGACCTGCATGTCGGCGCCGAAGACGCCGCGCTCGACGTGGGCGCCGAGTCCCTCGAGCCCGTCGCAGAACGACGCATAGACGGGCTCGGAGACCTCGCCCGGAGCCGCGGCCTGCCAGGTCGGGCGCCGGCCCTTGCGTGCGTCGCCATAGAGCGTGAACTGGCTGACGACCAGCACCGGCGCATCGATGTCGGACGCCGACCGCTCGTCGCGCAGGATGCGCAGGTCCCAGATCTTCCGGGCCATCCACGCGACCTCGTCCGCGCCGTCGGTGGGGGCCACGCCGAGGTAGACCAGCAGGCCCGGCCGCGGCAGTCTGCCGACGACCTTCCCGCCCACGCGCACCTCCGCCTGAAGAACTCGCTGAACCACTGCTCGCATCGGGAGATCGTCCTGTCACGCCGGGGTGCCTGTGCGGGGGTGAGTCTGCCACGATGGCCCCATGCCGACCGCCTCCGTGCCCGCCGACCGCCTGCTGATCACCGTCGCCCCCACCGGCGCCGAGACCGCGAAGGCCGACTGCCCGCAGCTGCCGACCACCCCGGAGGAGATCGCCGCCACCGCCGTCGCCTGCCGTGAGGCGGGCGCCGCGATGATCCACCTGCACGTGCGCGACGGCGACCACCGGCCCACCCTCGATGTCGCGCTGCTGCGCGAGTGGGTCGCGGCGGTCCGCGAGTCCACCGACCTCGTCGTCCAGCTCTCCACCGGCGGCTCGGTCCACGACCCGCTCGAGAACCGGCTCAAGGTGCTCGACGCCGAGCCGGACTCCTGCTCACTGACGATGGGCACGGTCAACTTCGGCGACGACGTGTTCACCAACCCGTGGCCGTTCATCACCGAGCTCTACCAGCTGAGCCAGGAGCGACAGGTCGTGCCGGAGTTCGAGCTGTTCGACATCGGCCAGGTCCACGCGCTCGGCAGGCTGATCGACAAGTTCGGGCTGCCGTACGGCGGCCGGGTGCACTGCGACTTCGTGACCGGCGTCCCCGGCGGGATGCCGGGGACCGCGCCCGCCCTCGTCGCCGGGGTGGCGACCCTGCCCGCGCAGGTCACGAGCTGGTCGGCCACCGGCATCGGTCGCTCGACCCTGTCGGTGGCGCTCGCGGCGCTCTCGCTCGGCGGTCACCTGCGGGTCGGCATGGAGGACGTCCTGACGATCCGCAAGGGCGTGCCGGTCGAGTCCAACCGCCAGCTCGTCGAGCGCGCCGTGGCGATGGGCGACCTGGCCCAGCGCGTGCCGATGACCCCCGACGAGGCGCGCGCCTTCCTCAGCATCCGCCCGGCCGCCTGACGAGCGCAGCCGCCGGCCGCCGCCGGGAGGTCAGCGCGTGATGGGCAGCCGGTAGGGCGTCAGCTGGTGGTCGCCGGTGCCGTTGCCGACGGCCCCGGTGACGAACGGCGGGCGCCGAGCGGGTAGACGCATGCCAGGGCGTCCCCAGGCACACCACCCTCAGTAGACGAGCGCCTGGACGTCGTCGACGAGCACCTCGCCGGTGAAGGTGGCGGCGCCCGCGACCCGGATCCCCGGCACCAGCGCGTGCACGCCGATGCTGCGCCGCTCGGCGCACTGGGTGCAGACGGTGACCCGGCCGCCCGCGAGCACGGTCTCGAGCAGCTCGGTGAGGGGGGTCGCGCCCTCGAGCCGGAAGTCGTCGGCCCGCCCGGGCAGGGCGAACCACGCCGCCTCGCCGGTGAGCCAGAGGCTGACCCCGGCGCCGGCTGCCACGGCGGACGCAGCGACCGTGAAGCCCTGGTTGCAGCGTTCGGGGTCGTCGGCCCCGCAGGTCACCTTCACGACGAGTGGGCGCGTCATAGCCGCCACACTAGACTCCACAGCCATGCCGTTCGAGATCCCTGACGACCTGCATCCCGACTGCGCTCCCATCGCCTGGCTGCTGGGGACCTGGCAGGGCAACGGGCATGGCGACTACCCCACGATCGAGAAGTTCCAGTTCGGCCAGGAGCTGATCTTCACCCACGACGGGCGGCCGTTCTTCCACTACCTGTCCCGGTCGTGGATCGTCGACGAGCACGGCGAGAAGGTCCGCAACGCGGCCATCGAGACCGGCTTCATCCGGGCCCGCCCGGAGCGTCAGCTCGAGATGGTCCTGACCCACGCGTCCGGCTTCGCCGAGGTCTGGTACGGCCAGGCCGAGGACGCCCGCTTCGAGCTCGCCACCGACCTGGTCGCGCGCACCGGGTCCGCCAAGGAGGTCGGCGCGGGCCGGCGGCTCTATGGCTACGTCGAGGGCGACCTGCTCTATGCCTACGACATGGCGGCCGTGGGCCAGGAGCTCCAGCCGCACCTCTGGGCGAGGCTCCAGCGGGTCCAGGGCTGACACGTGCCCACCTCCGGGTCCGGCGACGACCTGCGCAGCCGGCTGCGCGGGGGCGGCTATCGACTGACCCCCCAGCGCGAGCTCATCCTCGCGGCCGTCGAGAGGCTCGGGCACGCCACGCCCGACGAGGTGCTGGCGGAGGTGCGGGCCCAGTCGGCGGCCGTCAACGTCTCCACCGTCTACCGCACCCTGGAGGTCCTCGAGGAGCTCGGCCTGGTCCGGCACGCCCACCTGAGCGACCGCGCCCCGACCTACCACTCGGTGACCGAGCACGAGCACTTCCACGTCGTCTGCAGGAATTGTCACCGGGTCGTCTCCGTTGAACCCGACGTGCTCTCCGAGATGACGCGTCGCCTGCGCGAGGACCACGGCTTCCTCGTGGACGTCGGCCACCTGACCGTGTTCGGCCGCTGCAGCGACTGCCAGGACCGATGAGCGCGAGCCCCCTGCTGACCCTGTCCGGCGCGGTCGAGGCGGACGGCGTCGACGCCGGCGTCGCGGCGCACTACGGCTCTCTGTACGGCGAGCAGCGCGTGCTCGCCGCCGGCCGCGGCTTCGTCGACCTGTCCCACCGCGATGTCGTGGAGATCGCCGGCCCCGACCGCCTGACCTGGCTGCACTCGCTCACCACCCAGCACCTTCTGGAGCCGACGCCGGGGGAGTGGACCTGGGCGCTCGTCCTGAGCCCGCAGGGCCACGTGGAGCACGCGTTCTGCGGTGTCGACGACGGCGAGCGGTTCGTCGCCCACACCGAGCCCGGAGCGGGCGCGGCCCTGGTCGGCTTCCTCGACCGCATGCGCTTCATGATGCGGGTCGAGGTCACCGACCGGACGCCCGAGACCGCCTGCGTCTGGACGCCCGCCGGCTATGACCTGGTCCCGCGGTCCGAGCTGACGTCGTACGCCGAGACCCACGGCCCCGCCTGCGGCACCTGGGCGTTCGAGGCGCTGCGCATCGCTCGCGGCGAGCCGCGGCTCGGCCTCGACACCGACGAGCGGACCATCCCCAACGAGGTCGGCTGGATCCCGCAGGCGGTCCACCTGGACAAGGGCTGCTACCGCGGCCAGGAGACCGTCGCGCGGGTGCACACCCTCGGCCGGCCGCCTCGCCGCCTGACGCTGCTGCACCTCGACGGGTCCGTCGACCACCTGCCGCCGCACGGCGCCCCGGTGGTGCTCGACGGCCGCACCGTCGGATTCGTCGGCTCGGCGGCGCGCCACCACGAGCTGGGCCCGATCGGCCTGGCGCTGCTCAAGCGCAACACCCCGGTCGACGTGACGCTGCTGGCCGACGGCGTGCCCGCCAACCAGGAGGTCCTCGTCGACCCGGAGGTCGGCCTGCACGTGCGGCCGCGGCTCTGAGCCCGAGCCGCGCCCGCGGCGCGCGGGTCAGGCGCCGCTGTTGATCATCCCGGCGCCGACGGTCACGCCGGTCGCCTCGTCGATCAGGATGAACGAGCCGGTGGCGCGGTTCTTGGAGTAGGGGTCGCACAGCAGCGGCACGGTGGTGCGCAGCTGGATGCGGCCGATCTCGTTGAGACCGAGCTCCTTGGTGTCCTGGTCGCGGTGCAGGGTGTTGACGTCGAGGCGGTACTGGATGTCCTTGACCATCGCCCGACCCGCGCGGGTCGTGTGCTTGATGGCGAGCTTTTGGCGCGGGCGCAGCGGCTCGTTGGTCATCCAGCAGATCATCGCGTCGATGTCCTGGCTGGGCTTGGGCGCGTTGTTGACCCGGGCGATCATGTCGCCGCGCGACACGTCGACGTCGTCGGCCAGCCGGACGGTGACCGACATGGGCGGGAACGCCTGGTCGACCTCGGTGTCGAACATGTCGATGCCCTCGATGGTCGACGTCATGCCCGACGGGAGGACGACGACCTCGTCACCCTTCTTGAGGATGCCGCCGGCCACCTGGCCCGCGTAGCCGCGGTAGTCGTGGAACTCATCGGACTTGGGCCGGACCACGAACTGCACGGGGAACCGGACGTCGACGAGGTCGCGGTCGGAGGCGACATGCACGTGCTCGAGGTGGTGCATCAGCGTCGAGCCGTGGTACCACGGCATGTTCTCGCTGCGCTCCACCACGTTGTCGCCCTTGAGCGCCGAGATCGGGATGACCTCGAGGTCGGGCACGTTGAGCTTGGTCGCGAACTGCGTGAACTCGTTGTGGATCCGCTCGTAGACCTCCTCGGAGTAGTCCACGAGGTCCATCTTGTTGACGGCCAGCAGCAGGTGGGGCACCCGCAGCAGCGACAGGAGCACGGCGTGCCGGCGGGACTGCTCGGTGAGGCCCTGGCGCGCGTCCACCAGCACGAGGCCCAGGTCGGCGGTCGAGGCGCCGGTGACCATGTTGCGGGTGTACTGGATGTGTCCCGGGGTGTCGGCGATGATGAACTTCCGGGTGGGCGTCGCGAAGTAGCGGTAGGCCACGTCGATGGTGATGCCCTGCTCGCGCTCCGAGCGCAGACCGTCGGTCAGCAGCGCGAGGTCGGTGTAGTCGTAGCCCTTCTGGTGGCTGGTGGCCTCGACGGCCTCCAGCTGGTCCTCGAAGATCGACTTGGAGTCGAGCAGGAGGCGACCGATGAGGGTCGACTTGCCGTCGTCGACGGAGCCGGCGGTGGCGAAGCGGAGCAGGTCCATGGGAGCACGTCCGGGGTGGGTCTCGGCGACGGGGGACATCTCGGGGGCCATCAGAAGTAGCCCTCCTTCTTGCGGTCCTCCATGGCGGCCTCGGAGAACTTGTCGTCGCCGCGGGTGGCGCCGCGCTCGGTGACGCGGGCGATGGCGATCTCGTCGACGATCTTGTCGATCGTGTCGGCCTCGGACTCGACGGCACCGGTCAGGGTCAGGTCACCGACGGTGCGGAAGCGCACGGTCTTCTCGATGGCGGTCTCACCCTCGCGGCACGGGTTGAACTCCGACTCGGTCATCCACATGCCGCCGCGGTTGAACACGCGACGCTGGTGGGCGAAGTAGATCGTCGGGATCTCGATGCCCTCCCGGCCGATGTAGTGCCAGATGTCGAGCTCGGTCCAGTTGGACAGCGGGAAGATCCGCATGTGCTCGCCCTCGTGGATGCGGCCGTTGTAGAGGCTCCACAGCTCGGGGCGCTGGTTCTTGGGGTCCCACTGGCCGAACTCGTCGCGGTGGGAGTAGACGCGCTCCTTGGCGCGGGCCTTCTCCTCGTCGCGGCGGCCGCCACCGAAGGCGGCGGTGAAGCCCTCCTCCTCGAGCGCGTTGAGCAGGGTGCCGATCTGGAGGCGGTTGCGGCTGGTCTTGCCGTCGTCGACGACGATGCCGTCCTTGATGGCCTGCTCGACGCTGGCGACGATCAGCCGCAGCCCGAGCCGGGAGCACCACGAGTCGCGGCACGCGAGCACCTCGGGGAAGTCGTAGCCGGTGTCGACCTGCAGCACCGGGAAGGGGATCTTCGCCGGGTAGAAGGCCTTCTCGGCCAGCCGCAGCATGACGATGGAGTCCTTGCCGCCGGAGAACATCAGCACCGGCTTCTCGAACTCCGCGGCGACCTCGCGGAAGATGTGGATGGACTCCGCCTCCAGCTGGTCGAGCTGACTCATCTGGTAGTCGGCGTGCGTCGGTGGTGCACTCATAGGGGTGGTTGGGCCTCTCGTGAAGACAGCGGGTCACATGCTACCGGCGGCATGGTGCGCTGCCGGAATCGCGGGCCCGGGGGTGGACGGGTCAGTTGTGCCCGACGCCCTCCTCGTCCTCGAGCTCGGTCACGGTCGGGTGGCCCTGCGAGGTCAGTCCCTCGTGCTCGCGCAGCTTGCGCCACACCATCGGGATCACGACCAGCAGCACGGCGCCGACGAGCAGGTAGAAGAGCGGGAACTGGGCGCTGTCGGCGATCCCCGACAGGCCGATCGCCCGGAACAGCTCCTGCGGACCGTGGCCCGCCTTGTCCAGGAGCGCCAGTCCGGACATGACGAGGACCACGATGATGCCGCGCCGGATCCACGACTGCGGCACCCGCGGGGCGATCCGGCTGCCGAGCATCGAGCCGGGCAGCGACCCGATGACGAGCGGGACGAGGAGACCCCACTCGACGCCGTGGTTGACGATGATGTTGGAGATCGCCGCCGAGAGCACCAGCGGGACCGCCTGCACGAGGTCGGTGCCGACCAGGCGGAGCGCCGAGAGGCCGGGGTAGAGCATCAGCAGCGCGATCATGATGACCGAGCCGGAGCCGACGCTGGTGATGCCGACGAGCAGGCCGCCGAGCGCGCCCACGAGCAGCGTCGGGACGGGGCGGACGGTGGGGTTCTCGGTGTGCGTCATCCCGCCCCGCTGGACCCGGCGCAGCTGGAGGTAGAGCCGCAGGGCGTAGGTCGAGGCGGCGAAGAGCAGCGCGATGCCGATGGCCACCTTGAGGTCGTTCTGCAGGTTCTCGCCCTCGCCGGCCACGGCATGGAAGAAGAACGGGCCCAGGAACGCCATGGGCACCGACCCGGAGATCAGCCAGGCCGCGAGCTTGAGGTTGGGCTGCCCGTGCTTGGAGTGCACCACCGCCCCACCGGTCTTGTAGACCGCGGCGGCCGTGAGGTCGGCGGTCACCACGGCCGAGGCGTCGGCGAAGCCGAGGAGGATGAGGGCCGGAGTCATCAGGGCTCCGCCGCCCATGCCGGTCAGGCCCACCACGACGCCGACGAAGAAGCCGACGCCCACGATGGAGAGGGCCGACCAGGTGAGGATCTCGCTCATGGCGGGTAACTCTAGTGGGCTTATGGCCAAACAGGCCAAACGGCAGGACGCGCCTCACCCGGCGCAATACTACAGTTTGTCAGTCGACTAAATCAAGATATCCGGCGTCGCGGAGCCCCACGAGCACGTCGTCGAGGGCGTCCTCGATGGTCCGGCCGGTCGTGTCGACCCGCACCGCGGCATCCTCCGGCTCCTCGTAGGGCGAGGAGATGCCGGTGAACTCGGGGATCTCCCCGCGCCGGGCCTTGGCATAGAGCCCCTTGCGGTCGCGGCGCTCGCACTCCTCGAGCGGGGTGGCCACGTGCACCAGGAAGAACGCACCCCCGGCGTCCGCGACCATCTCCCGCACCAGCCGTCGCGTCTCGTCGAACGGCGCGATCGGGCTGCACACGGCGACGCCGCCGTGCCGGGAGATCTCGGCCGCGACCCAGCCGATCCGCCGGATGTTGGTCTCGCGGTCGGCCTTGGAGAACGTCAGGCCCGCCGAGAGGTGGCGCCGTACGACGTCGCCGTCGAGGCTGGTGACCGTCCGGCCACCGTGCTCGAGCAGCCGGTCCATGAGCGCCCGCGCGAGCGTCGACTTGCCGCTGCCCGAGAGACCGGTGAAGAAGAGCACGAGGCCCTGGCGCTCCGGAGGCGGGCGGTCCTCGTCGACGATCGCGGCCACCTCGTCCGGGAGCTCGCCACCCTCGGCGAGCCCGAGCACGGGATCTCCGTCGGCATAGTTCTCCACGACCTGGACCCCCAGGTGGTGGTCGAGGTCGGCGTCGCCCCGGGAGGCCAGCGGCACGGCGACGACGGCCGCGTCGGGCAGCAGCCGAGCGGCGGCGAGGGCGGCGCGGATCAGGCCCACCGGGGACAGCGACGGCGTGCCCCGGCCGACCAGCGCGAGGAGGACGACCGGTCCTGCGGCGGCCAGGGCCGCGAGCTGGACGTCGGTCGGCGGGTCCGCCACGGGCACCCAGGTGCGACCGGCGTACCTCTCCTGGGCCTCGGAGGGGGTCAGGTGCAGGTCGCGGAACGGGCCGTACTGCACGTGCGTGAGGGGCGTGACCGAGCCGTCGAGGTCCACCTCGGCGAGGGGCAGGCCCTCGGGGTCGACCAGCTCGAGCGTGCCGCCGGCCGCGGTCGCCGCCACGACGACGTCCGCGGGCAGGTCGAGGGTCACGGGGCTGCCCGGCTCGTTGAACCCCGTCACGGGGTGGAGGGCGCCGCCGAGCAGCAGCTCGAGGTCGTCCAGCTCGCGCGGGGAGGGGTGGTGCTGCGGCAGGGGCGGCTTCGACACGGGCTCATCCTGCCACCCGCTCGCGCGGGGTGGCGGGCACCTACCCTGGGGCCATGTCGCAACCCGTGGTGGCCGAGATCGTCCGGTCGGGAGTCGTCGAGGGCCATCACTACGGGGCCGTGGTGGCCACGCGTCCCGACGGCTCGGTCGACTGGTCGGTCGGTGACGTGGAGCCGATGATCCTGCCCCGCTCGAGCAACAAGCCCCTCCAAGGGGTCGCCCTGGTGCGCCTCGGGCTCGACCTGCCGCCCGAGCTCACCGCGCTGGCGTGCGCGTCGCACTCGGGCGAGCCGTTCCACGTCGCGGCCGTACGGCGCCTGCTGGCGCACGCGGGGCTCGACGAGTCGGCGCTGCAGTGTCCCCCCGACCTCCCGGTCGACGACGAGGACCGCGCCGCCGTGTGGCGGGCGGGCGGCGGCCCCGAGCGGATCTTCATGAACTGCTCCGGCAAGCACGCCGCGATGGTGGCCACCTGTGTCCTCAACCGATGGGACCCGTCGACCTACCTCGAGCCCCAGCACCCCCTGCAGCGGGCGATCGTCGCCACGTTCTGCGAGCTCACCGGCGAGCCCACCGTCGTCGCGGTGGACGGATGCGGGGCGCCGCTGCTCGGGACCTCGCTGGTCGGGCTGGCCCGCGCCTTCGGCCGGGTCGCCCGCGGCGTCGACGGCTCCGGCGCGGACCACGAGCCCGCGTCGCGGGTCGCCGAGGCGATCCGCAGCCACCCGACGATGGTCTCCGGGACCCGTCGCGACGAGGCGGCGCTGCATGCCGCCGTGCCCGGGCTGCTCGCCAAGGGCGGAGCCGAGGCGGTGTATGCCGCGGCGCTGCCGGACGGGCGGGCGATCGCGCTCAAGATCGACGACGGCGCCGAGCGGGCGCGGCAGGTCGTGATGGCCGCCGCGCTGCTGCGCTGGGGTGTCGGCACCGAACCGGGCGTCGACGCCGAGGCCCTGCGTCGCACCGGGGACGTGCCGTTGCTGGGCGGGGGCCGCCCGGTCGGCGAGGTGCGGGCCCTCCTCTGAGGTTCCCGGAGGCCGGGTGACATGGCTCACCAGGCTGGTGCTTGCAAGTGCTAACTCTTGCTAGCACGATGGAGGTATGGCCAGGAACAAGGTCGCCAAGACCGTCGAGGGCCTGGGTGACTACCTCAAGAAGGAGCGCCTGGGCGCGCAGCTGTCCCTGCGGCAGCTGGCCGAGCAGGCCGGCGTGTCCAACCCCTACCTGAGCCAGATCGAGCGCGGTCTGCGCCGGCCCTCGGCCGAGGTGCTGCAGCAGATCGCCAAGGCGCTGCGGATCTCCGCCGAGCAGCTCTACATCCGGGCCGGGATCCTCGACCCGTCCGACGGGACCGCGGGCTCGGTCGAGCTCGCCGTCCTCGCCGACACCGGGCTGACCGAGCGGCAGAAGCAGTCCCTGCTGGACGTCTACAGCTCGTTCCTGGCGATGAACGCCGGGACGGACCGGCGTCCGGCCACCACCACCACACGTGCCCGGCGCACCGCCGGACCGAGATAGAAGGAGCAGAACATGGCCCAGGCCAAGTTCGACATCAGGACCGAGGCCACTCGGCAGTTCTACGCCGGCGTCGGCATCACCGACCTGGCCGTCGAGGTCGTCCGCGACTACGTCACCGACATGCAGAAGCGGATCACCGAGCTGCAGAAGAGCCTGGCCGACATGGACTTCGAGCCCGAGCACCTGCGCAAGCAGGCCGCCACCCGCTTCGAGGCCCTGAGCAAGGACGCCAAGGCCCGCCGCAAGGCCGTCGAGAAGAGGATGGCCGAGCTCCAGGCCGAGGCGAAGGCGTTCCCGACCAAGGTCTCGGACCTGGTGACCGAGAACGTCGAGACCGTCAACCACACCATGGACGACCTGGTCAAGCGCGGCGAGAGCCTCGTCGGCCGGATCCGCAAGCAGACCTCCACCAAGGAGGCCCTCAAGGAGGCCAAGGTCACCGTGACCAAGGCCAAGACCACGCGGACCCAGGCCACCAAGGCCACGAAGGCCGCGGCGTCGAAGACCCGGGAGACCGCCCAGAAGGCGGTCGCCACCCCGCGGTCGAGCGCCAAGGCGACCGTGACGTCGGCCCGCAAGACGGCCGCGAGCGCCGCCAAGGCCGTCGTCGAGGCCGTCGAGAAGGTCGGCGACTGACGCCACCCCCTGCCCCACCGGCCTCCGCCGGTCGGGCGCGGACCACGGAGGCCCCGGGCGCACGCCCGGGGCCTCTGGTCGTGGGGCCCCACCGTTAGTCTGGCGCCGTGCCCGCCCCCGACCTCGAGTCCCTGCTCGGTCGGGCCCCCGTCCCGGCGGACCCGTCGGCGGTCCGCCCGCTGCTGGCCGGGCGACGCGTGCTGGTGACCGGCGCGGGCGGCTCCATCGGTGCCGAGCTCTGCCGGCACCTGTCGTCCCACGACCCCGCCCGGCTGGTGATGCTCGACCACGCCGAGACCGCGCTCTATGACGTGTCCCTGCGGCTGACCGGCCGCGCCCTGCTCGACAGCGCCGACCTCGTGCTCTGCGACATCCGCGACGAGGCCGCGCTCACGGCGGCGTTCGCGGCCAACCGCCCCGACGTCGTGTTCCACGCCGCCGCCCTCAAGCACCTGCCGATCCTGGAGCGGCACCCCGCGGAGGCGGTCAAGACCAACGTCTGGGGCACCCGCAACGTGCTCGCCGCGGCCCGGGCCGTCGGCGCCACGCACGTCGTCAACGTCTCGACGGACAAGGCGGCGGACCCGGCGAGCGTGCTCGGCTGGTCCAAGCGGGTGGCCGAGCAGCTGACGGCGTCCTATGGCGCCGGGGCGGGCGGCAGCTATGTGTCGGTGCGCTTCGGCAACGTCCTGGGCAGCCGCGGCTCCGTCGTCGAGACGTTCACGCGCCAGATCCGGGCCGGGCTGCCGGTCACGGTGACCGACGCGGACGCGACCCGCTACTTCATGACCGTCGACGAGGCGTGCGAGCTGATCCTGCGGGCCGCCGTGATCGGGCGTCCCGGCGAGGCCCTGGTCCTCGACATGGGCCGGCCGGTCCGGATCGTCGACGTCGCCGAGCAGCTGATGGCGCAGCTCGGCCGCCGGGTGCCGGTGGAGGTGACCGGTCGCCGGCCGGGCGAGAAGCTCGACGAGGACCTGTTCGGGACGGGCGAGCCACGCGACATCCGCCCCGAGCACCCGCTCATCTCGCACGTACCCGTCCCGCCGACGCGGCCCGAGGAGCTGGCGACGGTGCCCGTCCGCGGGCCCGCCGACCAGATCGTCGCCGCTCTGCGTGCGCTGTGCCGCTGACAGCCGCTTGTTCGGGTTTCTTCAGGTCGCTGCAACCTTTCGTGGGCTACCGTCGCTTTGGTCACTGACACGCGGATCGGTGTCACTGGACGGTCTGAAGGAGCACGTCGATGGTTCTCGACTCCGAGAGGCGCCCCTGGGGGGCGTGGTTCGTGCTTGACCAGGGCGCTCAGTACAAGGTGAAGCGGATCGAGGTCGACCCGGGCAAGAGGCTCTCCCTGCAGACCCACGCCCAGCGCTCCGAGCACTGGTACGTCGTGACCGGCGTCGCCACTTGCCAGGTCGGTGACGAGGTGATCGAGCTGCGCAAGGGCCAGTCGGTCGTCGTCCCCCTGGGGGCGGCCCACCGGATCTCCAACCTGCACGACGAGCCGCTGCTCATCATCGAGGTGCAGCACGGCGACTACCTCGGCGAGGACGACATCTGCCGGCTCGAGGACGACTACGGCCGCAACGCGCAGGTCACGGGCTCTCTGGGCGGTGATCAGAGCATTCGGTCACAGTGACGGCCGACGTGAGTGCGGTGAAATTGCCCGCTACTCGGCGGCGGCACAACCCAACCAAACATCTCGTCGACAGGGAGCCCTCGATCTTCGCCGTGGTCGCTCGAGGCGGCCAGAAGTCGCCCTGTACCCGTGCCGGGATGATCGTAGACCCGCTGGGGCGCATTGGGGCTATCTGCCGCGGCATCATCCAGTGCAGCTTTCACGGCCTCCGAGATCGCCTTCGCGGTCGTCTCATCTTGTGGGTGTAAGGCGTTAAGCTCATTGGTGAGTCGTTTGACGGCGTTAAATCGACGGGTTGCCTGCTTCCGGTAGGTTCCGCCTCTTGTTCAGGGCCCGCGAAAGAATGAACAGCCACGATGATAGTGGTGACAAATCCGGCCACCGCCGTTGCGATCCGCCAATGGTTTGATTCCCCGGCTGATTGCAGCGATGTGAAGAGCGATGTACCGACGCCTGCAGTCGCCGCTGTGGCCATGACGCCAAGCCATAGGTGCCAGCCTGACATCGGCTCGCGGCTCGGTTGTAGGCCAGCAGGGCAACGATCGAGCGTGCTTCCAGTCACCGGAGAGGGCAAGCGCGGCGTGATCCTTCGCGTCGGTCGGCCGGGGTCATGCTAGGGGCGGCACACAGGCAAAGCCATACCCAACGTCAGAAGTCTGCCTGAGGCGCCGCCGTGGCATGGCTGCGCCGTGTATGGCTGTTCATGCCCGATGACACTGGAATGTCGCCGATATTGGGCCAGACGTCCGGTCCAGGTCGGCTGTCGCACCCTGCGACCAACCATTCATCCAGGCTGAGACCGAGATACCCGGGGCGCCAACCCAGTAGGTCGGCCGCCCGAGTCGCATTCCCCCGCACGGCGAGCATTCGACCGCGTCGAACGGCGGACATGCTGGTCGAGGCGCTAGTCAAGACCGTTCCCAGGATGACGATCGATGCTCGCGATTCTTCGACTGTGCTCTCACGAGCGCAGTGGTGCTCTGACCGAAGGCTGCGTTCGCCTGTGGCGCGACATGGCTACGGCATACGGCGTCGTCGCGAGTAGACCTGGCGCGCGCCGGCAGCGAAGTGCGAAGGCGACTTGGACGTGGTCGGCACCAGGTGCCCAACCCCAATCGTCGGCAGGTCGCACGTTCCCGAGGCCGTCGACTGCCACCGTAAGTGGCTCGTCCGGCTCGATGGGTGCGCCGCTAAAGATCGTATGGGACGATGCGGCTACCAGCCCCTTCGCAATCGCCAGCGTGACTTACCGAACTGCTTGGCGGCAACTTGCGTCGCCGTCGGTGATTCATGCGCAGTCGGTCGTCGTCCCCCTGGGGGCGGCCCACCGGATCTCCAACCTGCACGACGAGCCGCTGCTCATCATCGAGGTGCAGCACGGCGACTACCTCGGCGAGGACGACATCTGCCGGCTCGAGGACGACTACGGCCGCAACGCGCAGGTCACGGGCTGACCTCCCCCTGGCTCCGTGGCGGGTCACGCCAGGGCCGCCAGGTCGGCGTCGACCATCCGGGCCACGAGGTCGGCGAAGCCGACGGTGGGCGCCCAGCCAGCGTCTCGCGGCGCGGGTGGCGTCGCCGCGCTCGACGGCGTCGACGGGCCGGACGAGCGCCGGGTAGGTGTGCACCAGCGGCTCCAGTCGTCGATGCCGGCCCAGGCGAAGCCGCGGCGGCCAGGCTCCGCACCGAGTGGTCACCCGGTGGCGACCACCACGTCCTGCGCGACGTCGGCCCGGCTCGCCCGGACCAGGGCGTCGACGTGGTCGGGGCCCACCCCAGTCCCGGCGTGCGTGTTGCGAGCACGAGCCGGTCGGCCCGTCCGGTGGCGATCGCGGCCACGTCGCGGTGACCTTGCGGGTCACGAACTGGGCGGGCCGGCGCGGGGACTCGTGGTTGTAGAGCACCGCCGAGACGGCGTGCAGGCCGCGGCGCCGGAACACCTCCACCATGGCGTGCGCATGGGCCTTCGCGGCGCCGTAGGGGTTCACCGGCCGGACCGGGGTCGACTCGTCCTGTGGGCTGTGCTCGGGACGGCCGAAGATCTCGGCGCTCGAGGCCTGCACGAACCGGACCGGCCGGCCCGCGCGCTCCTGGGCCTGCCAGGCGCTCTCCATGAGCTCGACCGCCGCGGTGCCGTTGACGGCGGCGACGAGCGCAGGCTCCTCCCACGAGCGGGCCACCGAGCTGACGGCGGCCAGGTTGAAGACCACGTCGGGCAGCAGGTCGAGCACGAGCCGCCGGACGCCGTCCGCGTCGGTCAGGTCGCCGCGGTGCAGGAGCACCTCGGCCGGGCAGTGGGGGAGCGTCTCGGGCTCGGCGGCGTGATGGAGCGCGTGCACCTCGACACCGTCGGCGACCAGCCGCTCGACGAGGTAGCTCCCGTCCTGGCCGCTGACGCCGGTGACGAAGGCGCGCGTCACCAGCCGGCCTCGAGCGCGGCCACGTCGGCGTCGACCATCATCGCGACCAGTTCGGTGAAGCCGACCCGCGGCTTCCAGCCCAGCACCTCGCGGGCCTTGCTCGCGTCGCCGACCAGTCGGTCGACCTCCGCGGGCCGCATGAACCGCTCGTCCTGCCGGACGAAGGGCGCCCAGTCGTCGATCCCGACGTGCGCGAACGCCGCCTCGACGAACTCCCTGATCGAGTGGGTCTCGCCCGTGGCGATGACGTAGTCGTCGGCCTCCGGCTGCTGGAGCATCAGCCACATCGCCTCGACATAGTCGCCCGCGAAGCCCCAGTCACGCTGGGCGTCGAGGTTGCCGAGCACCAGGCCGTCGCCCCGCCCCAGCGCGATGGCGGCCACGGCCTGGCTGATCTTGCGAGTCACGAACTCCGGCCCGCGTCGCGGCGACTCGTGGTTGAACAGGATGCCCGAGGACGCGTGCATGGCGTAGGACTCGCGGTAGTTCACCGTCATGTGGTGCCCGAAGACCTTGCTGACGCCGTACGGCGAGCGCGGCCACAGCAGGGTCCGCTCGTGCTGGGGCGTCTCCTGGACCTTGCCGAACATCTCCGAGCTCGACGCCTGGTAGAAGCGGACCCGCCCGATGTCGTCGCCGCAGTGCAGGCGCAGCGACTCCAGCATCGTGAGGACGCCCTTGCCGGTCACGTCGGTGGTGAGCGCGGCGTTCTCCCAGGAGTAGGCGACGAACGACACCGCGCCCAGGTTGTAGACCTCGTCGGGGTCGGAGTCGCGCAGCGCCCGGATCAGGCTGCTCATGTCGGTCAGGTCGCCGTGGTGCAGCGTCACGTCGGGCAGCAGGCTCTCGACGAGGTCGCGCTTGGGGTTGTTCTGGCCGCGGATCACCCCGTGGACGTCGTACCCCTTGGCCAGCAGCAGCTCGGCGAGGTAGAGCCCGTCCTGACCGGTGATGCCGGTGATCAGCGCGGTGGGCATGGCGGTGATTCTCCCGGATCCCCGCGACGGCGACGATCGTGGGGTGCCGCGCGACCCCGGTTAGGGTGGCGGGCATGAAGGTCCTCGTCACCGGCGGCGCCGGCTACATCGGTTCGACCACGGCCAAGGCACTCGAGGAGGCCGGGCACACCCCCGTCATCCTCGACAACCTGCTGACGGGTCCCCTGGTCTTCGTCAAGGACCGGATCTTCTATGAGGGCGACATCGCCGACCGGGCCCTCGTGCGCCGCATCTTCGACGAGCACCCCGACATCGACGCGACGATCCACATGGCGGCGCGCATCGTGGTGCCCGAGTCGGTCGAGAAGCCCTACGAGTACTACCGCGACAACGTCGCCAAGTCGCTGGAGCTCTTCGACGAGCTCGTGACGCTCGGCCGCAACCGCGTGCTCTTCTCGTCGTCGGCCTCGCTCTATGCCATGAAGCCCGAGTTCGAGGTGACCGAGGCCGACCCGCTCGCGCCGACGTCGCCCTATGCGCGGACCAAGCGGATGATGGAGGAGATCCTGCAGGACATGGCCGGGGCGACCGGCCTCCGGGCGATCATCCTGCGCTACTTCAACCCGATCGGCTCCGACCCCGACCTCGAGTCGGGCATCTATGCCAAGGAGCCGTCGCACGTGCTCGGCCAGCTGGTGATGGCCGCCCGCGGCCAGAAGGACCACTTCACGATCACCGGCGTCGAGCACCCGACGCGCGACGGCACGGGCATCCGCGACTACATCCACGTCTGGGACCTCGCCCGCGCCCACGTGCGTGCGGTCGAGCGGTTCGACCAGGTCCTCGCGGACGCCGCCGCGCCGAGCGTCGTGATCAACGTCGGCACCGGCGAGGGCGTGACGGTGCGCGAGCTCATCGCGTCGTTCGAGCGGGTCTTCGGGCACGCCGTACCCGTGCAGGAGGCGCCGCCGCGGCCCGGCGACGCTATCGGCGCCTTCGCCAACGTCGACCGGTCGCGCGAGCTGCTCGACTGGACGAGCGAGCTCGACCTCGACGCAGCGATCGCCTCGGCCCTGGCGTGGGGCGAGCGTCGCAAGGACGTCCTGGGCTACGAGTAGCCGTTCCTGTCGTGCGACCGACCCTGGCGAGCCTGGTGGCCGCCGCCCTCGTGGCGGGCGGGCTGCTGGTCGTGCCGTCGTCGGCGACGGCGGAGCCCGACCCGGTGCCCGACCGCGCGGCGACGGCGCAGCGCCTCCCGGCCGCACCGCGCGCCGCGGGCACCGGCGCGCTGGCCGGCCGGGTGATCGTCATCGACGCCGGCCACCAGCTGGGCAACCACAACTACCCGCGGCAGATCAACCGGCTGGTGCCGGCGGGCGGCTTCAAGAAGCCCTGCAACACCACCGGCACGGCCACCGACGGAGGCTTCCCCGAGGCGACGTTCACGTTCCGGGTCACGGCGCTGCTCACGACGCGGCTGGAGCGCGCGGGCGCCACGGTCATCCTCACCCGGACGGCCAATCGTCAGAACCTCTGGGGCCCGTGCGTCGACGCGCGCGGCCGGGCCGGCAACAAGGCCGACGCCGACCTCAAGATCAGCATCCATGCCGACGGTGCCTACGGCGGCGGACCCGGCTTCCACGTGATCGCCCCGACCGACCGGAAGCGCTGGACCCACGACATCTTCAAGCCGTCGCGGGCGCTGGCCAAGAAGGTCCGGGCATCCCTGCTCCGCGCGGGACTGCCGGCGGCGGGCTATGTGGCGGGGGGCGACGGCCTCGACTTCCGCGGCGACCTCGCCACGCTCAACCTGTCCGACGTGCCGACCGTGATGGTCGAGTCGGGCAACATGCGGGCCCGCGCCGACGCCCGCCGGATGACCAGCAAGTCGGGTCGGCTCGTCTATGCGCGGGCCCTCGCGCGAGCGGTGCGCGCCTACCTGGCCTAGAGTCGCGCCATGCCGCTCGACCCGTCGACCACCGCCCCCCGCGTCGCCGTGCTCGGAGGCACCGGGCCCCAGGGGCGCGGGCTGGCGCGGCGGTTCGCGGCGACTGGCTGTCCGGTGGTGATCGGGAGCCGGAGCGCCGAGCGCGCGGCCGAGGTGGCGGCGACGCTGGGCCACGGGGTGCGCGGCGCCGCCAACGCCGACGCGGCGGCGGACGCCGACATCGTGGTCGTGGCGGTCCCCTGGGACGGGCACCGCGCGCTCCTGGTCGAGCTCGCGGGCGTGCTGTCCGGCAAGGTGGTCGTCGACTGCGTCAACCCGCTCGGGTTCGACAAGCAGGGGGCCTTCGCACTGCCGGTCGAGGAGGGGTCGGCGGTCCAGCAGGCGGCTTCCGTGCTGCCCGAGTCCCGTGTGGTGGGCGCGTTCCACCACGTCAGCGCGGTCCTGCTGGAGGACCAGGACCTCGCCGAGGTCGACACCGACATCCTGGTCGTCGGCGACGACCGTGAGGCCACCGACCTCGTGCAGGCGCTCGCCGACCGGGTGCCGGGGATGCGCGGCGTCTATGCCGGGCGGCTGCGCAACGCCCATCAGGTCGAGGCGCTGACGGCCAACCTGATCAGCGTCAACCGGCGGCACAAGACGCACGCGGGCGTGCGGGTCACCGGCGTCTGAGCGGGCTGCGGGCGTCAGGGACCGAGCACGGCGAGCGCGTCGACCACCCGGCGCACCTGGGGCGTCTCGTGGGTGCGCAGCATGCCGGCGCCCGCGAGCCGGGCCAGGGTGGCGAAGAAGGCCTCGGCGCTGCGGAACTCCTCCTCGAACGTGTCGAAGGCGTGCGGGAGCGCGTGGCAGACCGGGAGACCGAGCCGGCGCAGCCGGAACGTCTCGAGGAGGACCCGGGTCTGGTGCCGGGCCCGCACCGTGGGGTCGGTGAGGTCGCCGAAGAAGAAGCCGATGCCGGGGTCGAGCACCAGGTCCCGGACGCCCCGGTCCAGGGCGTTCTGGATGCGCGGCTCGAAGTGGCGGAGGAGCTGGTCGGCGCCGTGCTCGGCGTCCTGGCGCTCGCGCACGTTGGCCGAGGCCATCGCGCACAGCACCACGGCCGCCCCGTGGGCGGCGGCCAGGTCGAAGACCTCGTCGTCGATGTCGCTGCCGGTGTAGTTGAGGACCTGGGCGCCGGCCTCCAGGCAGGCCTTGGCCAGGGGTGCGCTGTAGGTCTCGACCGAGACGCAGACGCCGTCGGCGGCGAGCTCGGTGACGATGGGGACGAGCTGCTCGGCCTGGTCGGAGTCGTCGACGACGGCCGCCCCCTCGTCGGTCGACTCGGCGCCGAGGTCGACGAGGTCGGCGCCCTGCGCGACGGCCAGCCGGGCCTTGCGGACCGCGGACTCGGTCGAGACCGCGACGCTCTCGCGATAGCTCGAGTCGCGCGAGAGGTTGACGACGGCCATCAGCAGCGTGGTCTCGTCGGTGTCGACGACCCGCTGGCCGAGGCGCAGCGGGCGCACGGGGTGGTCGAACGCGTCGGGCTCGGCGCGCAGCAGCTCGGCCAGGGTGGCCAGGGTGATCATGCGGGGGTCCTCGCGGGGTCGGGGCTCCGCAGGTAGCGGGCATAGAGGTAGGAGTCGACCGAGCCGAGCTCACGCAGCTCGAACCGGGTCGCGGCGGGGGTGTCGCCGTGGACGCCGGGCGGTGCCCAGGTGGCGGCGAACGGCGCGATCGTCAGGATCATCTCGTCGACCACGTCGGCCTCGAGGAACTCGCGGATGACGGTGGGCCCGCCCTCGCAGCTGAGCCGGGTCAGCCCGCGCTGGTGCAGCGCGGCCAGCATCGCGGGGGCGGTCAGCGAGCCGACCTGGACGACGTCGGCCTGGGCGCGGGCGCGCTCGAGGCGTCCGGGATCGGCGTCGGAGCCGGTCACGACGACGGGACGCACGTCGGGGCGTGGGTCGGTGAGCGCCTCCTCGCCCCAGGGCAGGTCGAGGGTCGCGCTGACGACGACGAGCCGGGGTGCCTCGCCCAGGCCCAGCCTCTCCCGCTCGGCCGCGGCCCCGGCCGAGACCTGAGGTCGGCCGTAGGGCTCGGTGCGCATGGTGCCCGCGCCCACGACGATGCCGTGCGCGAGCTCGCGCGTGCGAGCCAGGAGCGAGCGGTCGGTGTCGTCGGAGATCGAGCGGCTGCGGTGGTCGGCTCCGGCCACGCCGCCGTCGAGCGCGCGCAGCATGACCAGCCGGGTCCACGGGCCGTCGGCCGGCCAGTCGGTCCCGGGCAGGTGCTCGCCCGGGAGGCCGCCGCTGCTGGACACGAGGCGAATCGTACGGGGACGTGTGGAAGCCGGGTCGGGGAGAGCCGTTCCCCGGGGAGCGACCCGTCTAGATATCCCAGGGGGGTAGGACGTCAAGCGGCTGCTGGGGTCCGGTGTGCCCAGGCGATGGCTTCGTCGTAGGTGGTTCTGTGGCGTAGGCAGCCGTCGAGGATGCCGACGAGGCGGTTGGACAGGGTGCGGAGTGCTTGGTGGTGGGTGGCGCCGCGGGCGCGGTGCTGGTCGTAGAAGGCCCGGGCTCCGGGTGATGCGGTGAGCGCTGCGAAGGCTTGTTGGTGCAGCGCGTCGGCGAGCCGTTTGTTGCGGGCGTAGCGGGCGAGCACGACCTTGCTCTTGCCTGAGGTCTTGGTGATGGGGCTGGTGCCGGCGTAGTTGCGCCTGGCTTTGGCGTCGGCGTAGCGGTCCTTGTCGTCGCCGAACTCGGCAAGCACCCGGGCGCCGAGCACCACACCGAGGCCGGGTTGGCTGGTGATGATCTCAGCGTCCGGGTGCTGGCCAAAACACCGCTCCACCTCGCCCTCGAGCGCCGCTGTCTGGGCGAGCATCGTGGTGAGCACGGCGACCAGTGACCGGACGCTGATGCCGTAGGCCTCGGTGAGCGCGTCGGACAGTGCGAGGTGCTCGCCGCGCAGGGCGGTTGAGATCTCCTCGGCCCGCCGCTGGAGGTTCCGTTGCCGTCCGGCCTTGCGCAGCACACTGACCAGACGCGGCACCGATATGGCCCGACCGGCGACCGGAGTGGGGGCGATCGCGAGCACTGCGAGCGCGTCCCTGCCGGCCAGCGCATCGCCGAACGCCTCGAGCGCGGCGGGGTAGAACTCCCGCAGCATCGAACGCAGCTGGTTGGCCTGTCGCTGCCGGGTCCAGATCATCGTCTGGTGGGTGCGGGCCACGGTCTTGACCACCTCGGCCTGTTCGCTGTCCCCGGCCACGACACGGTGGTGCTCGCAGTCCTTGCGGACGATCTCGGCCAGCACATGCGCATCGCCGGGGTCGCTCTTGGCGCCCGAGGTGGTGAGCCGTTCGCGGTAGCGAGCGGCCTGCTTGGGGTTGATCGCGTACACCGTGTAGCCGGCAGCGACCAGGGCGTGGACCCAGCCGCCCCGGTCGGTTTCGATCCCCACCAAGACCGACTCGGGCTCGTCGTCGTCGGCGAGGTGGTCGGCGATCAGCGCGTGGAGCTGGGTCAGCCCGGTCGCCCCCTCGGGCAGCCGGCGCCGCTTCAACACCCGGCCTTGGTCGTCTTGGAGCTCGATGTCGTGATGGGCCTCGGCCCAGTCATCACCCAGGAACAGCACCCGTCCTCCTCACCACTTGAACCGGTTCGTCCCGAAGAGGCTCGCAGGCGACCTAATGGTTCAGTGCTCACCGCACACGGCGGGGCGCGTTATCCCAGCAGCCATCAACGCCTCCTCGTTCACCGGCAGGGGCACGATCTAGACGTAGACCTGGATGGCCAGGCTGCAGGAGTGCTCACCCGCCGGCGGACTCGGACACCACTCTGACCGAAACCAAGGCGATGCACGCCCATTAGGCTGAGCGCCGTGCAGGAGTTCGTCGACTTCCTCGGCAAGCAGGCGCCCTACGACAAGCTGGATGCCGAGGACCTCGAGCGGCTCGGGCGCAAGGTCGAGGTCGAGTACTTCCCGCGCGGCGCGACGATCATCGAGCCCGGGTCGGAGCGGCTGGAGCGGGTGGCCGTCGTCCGGACGGGGCTGGTGCAGCTCCTCGACCGAGGGCGCGTCGTCGACGAGCTCGGCCCCGGTGACACCTTCGGCCACCTGTCGGTGCTCAGCGGCATCCCGCCGGCCATGGCGGCACATGCCGCGGCGGACACCCTGGTCTACTTCCTGCCCGACCCGCGCACCGTGCTGGCGCACCCCGAGCGGCTGGTGTTCCGACGTGCGCCCCAGGGTGCCCGGACGCTGCTGAGCGGCGCCGCCGACTATGGCCTGCGGCCGGTCTCGGAGTTCATGCGGGAGCCGCTGTGGTGCGAGCCGGCCACGCCGATCCGCGAGGCTGCCCTGGCGATGACCGAGGCGCGGCAGTCGTGCGTCCTGGTGGACCTGGGGTCGGCGCTCGGCATCATGACCGACAGCGACTGCCGGCGCCTGGTGGCCACCGGGGAGGTCCCGGTCGACGCGCCGGTGTCGGTGGCCGCGACCTCGCCGGCCCGCGCGATCGAGGCCAGCGACCCGGCGGCGATGGCGTTCCTCACCATGGTCCAGCACGGCGTCCACCACCTCGTGGTGACCGACGACGACGGGCGGCCGGTGGGCGTGTGCCGGGTCGTGGACCTGTCGAGCGCCGACATCCGCGACCCGTTGGCCCTGCGCGCGACGATCGACGCGGCCGACACGGTCGAGGAGCTCGCCCTGGCCGCCGCGGCGATCCGGCCCGCGGCGGTCGAGCTGTTCGACGCAGGGGTCCCGGTGCTGCGCATCGGTGCGTTGCTCGCCGCTTTGGTGGAGGCGGTCGTCGAGAAGTGCATCGGGTGGACCGAGCCGTTCTCCGGGGACGAGGGCGAGTTCGCCTGGCTCCTGCTCGGGTCCCTCGCCCGGCGGGAGCCGCTGCCGGTCTCCGACGTGGACACGGCGCTGGTGTGGCGCGCGCCGTCGTACGCCGACCGCCCCGAGGCGCTGCGCGACGCCGCCGACGCCGTGCTCCGGCTGGTCGAGCGGTGCGGCCTCGAGCGCTGCCCCGACGGCGCCAACGCCGACGGCCCGCTGTTCAACCGGCCCTTCGACGTCTGGGTCCAGCGCGCGAGGCTCTGGGAGGAGCACGCCGACGGGCCGGGCTCGCTGCTGCTCTCGTCGATGCTCGCGGACTCGCGGCCGATCACGGGGCTGCGGCTCGGGCGCAAGCTGGCGCGCAAGGTGCGGTCGACGCCGGAGAACCCGCTGTTCCGCAAGCGGATGCTCCAGGAGGCGCTGACTCGGCGGCCGCCGGTCGGGTTCGTGAAGGACTTCGTGGTGGAGCCGGACGGCGAGCACCGGGGCCAGCTCGACCTCAAGAAGCGCGGGCTCGGACCGGTCGTGGCGCTCGGCCGCTGGCTGGCGATCTGCACCGCCTCGCCGATCGGCTCCACTCAGGAGCGGCTGGTGGTCGGCGCCGAGTCGGGGCTGCTCTCCGGCGACGAGGCGCTGCAGCTGCGGCACGCGCACGAGGAGATGTACGAGCTGCTGTTCGCCGCCGAGGTCGACGCGGTCCGGGCCGGGCTGCCCGGCTCGACCTACGTCGACCCCACCGCACTCGACGGCCTGACGAGGCGGCACCTGCGCGAGTCGTTCAAGGCGATCGCGCGGGTGCAGGAGCGGCTGGAGGGGCAGTGGATCTCGCGGCTGCGCTGAGGGGCGTCGTACGCCGTCCGCAGCCGTGGCCGGAGCCCGAGCCCGGCCCGTGGCGGTCGGCCCGGTTCTCCGTGGTGGACCTCGAGACCACGGGCCTGGACCTCCGCCGCGACGAGGTCATCTCCCTCGGGGTCGTGACGGTCAGCGGTGGCCGGCTGCAGTCGGACCGGTGGCACCAGGTGGTCCGCCCGAGCCGCCCGATCTCGCCGGAGTCGGTCAAGGTGCACGCGCTCACGCCCGACGAGGTGGCCGAGGCGCCGCCCCTGGAGGACGTGCTGGGCGCGGTCAGGGCCCGGCTGCGCGGCACGGTGCTGGTCGCGCACGCCGCCTGGGTCGAGCGGGCCTTCCTGGACCGGGCGCTGCGGTCGCGACGCGAACGGCTGCCCGACGAGGTGGTCGACACCGCGGCCCTGGCCCGCGCCGCCGGGCTCGTTGAGGCGGGGTCCTATGAGCCCGACCTGGAGAGCCTGGCCCGCCGGCTCGGGCTCCCCGTCCACACCCCGCACCACGCGCTCGGGGACGCGGTCACGACCGCGCAGGTGCTGCTGGTGCTGGTGGCGCGGCTCGAGGCCACGGCCGGCCGCGCCCTCGACGTCCGCGACCTGGTGAGGCTGACCCGGCGGCACCCGCTCGGCGAGCCCGGGCCCGACGGGAACCGTCCCGGCGACGCGGACGTCCCATCGCCATGACCGCTCCTCGTCGGGCCGCCACCGCTGCGGCCGCGTCGCTCGTCCTCGCCACCCTGCTCGCCGCCTGCGGCAGCCAGACCGCCGAGCCCCGGGCCACTGACTCCTCCTCCGCCCCGCCCACCGAGTCGCCGACACCGACGGCCGCGCCCACGGTCGGGACCTATCCGGAGTTCCCGCTCCCGGACTACGACTTCACCGTCCGGGTGTCGTGCTTCTGCGCGGATGCGAACCAGCCGATCCGGGTCGAGGTGCGCGACGGCGCCGCGGTGTCGGCGACCTACGCCTCCCGCGGCCCGGGACACGCCAAGGGCGACCCGGCCCCGAAGTACCGCCGGATCACGCTCGCCGAGGTCATCGCCGCCGCCAACGACGTCAAGGCCGCGACCGTCGACGTGACCTGGCCCGCGGGCCAGGACTATCCCACCTCCGTGTGGGTCGACCAGGACACGATGATGGCCGACGAGGAGATCGGCTACGAGGTCAGCGACGTCACGCCCGTCCAGGCGGGCGGCTGACCGGTCTCGCCGGCTGCCGCCGGGTGGTCTGAGAGGGCGTTGCCGGGATAGTCCGCTACGTAAAGCACCTCCGGAAGCGGGATCGAGGTGCTTTGCGTAGCGGACTATCCCGCCGGTGAGGCTCCGAGCCGCGGCACGGGGCGGGCGGTCAGGCGCCGGCGGGCCGGCCGGTCGTCTGGTCCAGGAGGGCGCGGAGCGCGCCGAAGTGCCGCTCGGCGGCGGCCTCGTCGTAGACCGCGGTGTCGGCCATCGTGTAGCCGTGGGCGGCCCCGGCGAACACCTCGTTGACCGCCTCGAGCCCGGCGGCGTCGAGGGCGGCGCCGAGCCGGGCGACGGCCTCGGGTCCCATCGAGCGGTCCTGGTCGGCATGGCCGAAGGAGAAGCGGGCTCGGGCGCTCGGGAGGCCGAGGTGCGGGCTGTCGTCCCCCTCGGTCGCCAACCCGCCTCCATGCCACCCGCCGCAGGCGGCGACGAGGTCGGGATGGGCGCACGCCGCGCGGAGGGCGATCCGCGCGCCCATGCAGTAGCCCGTGACCCCGACGGGGGTCAGCACGTCGTCCCGGCCGGTGAGGGCGTCGAGGTAGGCCGCGATGTCGCGGAGCGCCAGGTCCGGCGTCAGCCTCCCGACCCGGGGCATCGCGACGTCGAAGAACGCCTCGCGCTTCTCGGCGGTGTCCAGCGGCCCGTCGGGCGAGGTCTCGGCGGCGCTCCCCTCGCGATAGAACACGTTCGGCGCCAGCACGACGTAGCCCCACGAGGCGATCCGGTCGGCCATCTCGTGGATCCGCGGCCGCAGCCCGATCGCGTCCATGACGAACAGCACTCCCGGGTGGGCCTGGTCGTCGTCGGGGCGGGCCAGCCAGGCCTCCGCCGTCCCGTCCGGGGTCGTCACCGTGGTCATCACGCCAGCCACGGTAGCGACGTCACTACAGTCACCCCATGAGCCTGGCCGACTTCCGCCGCGAGCCCCTGCTGTTCGGACCCTCCCCGGTCCACCCGCTGCCCCGCCTCTCCGAGGCGCTGGGCGGGCAGGTCGAGATCTGGGCCAAGCGCGAGGACTGCAACTCGGGCATCGCCTACGGCGGCAACAAGGTGCGCAAGCTGGAGTACCTCGCCGCCGAGGCGATCGACACCGGCTGCGACACCCTGGTGTCGATCGGTGGCATCCAGTCCAACCACACCCGGCAGGTGACCGGCGTCGCCCGGCACCTCGGGCTCGGGTGCGTGACCGTCCAGGAGGGCTGGGTCGACTACAACGACCTCGCCTACGACAAGGTCGGCAACATCCAGCTCACCCGGATCATGGGCGGCGACATCCGCATCGACCCGGCCGGCTTCGACATCGGCATGCGCGACTCCTGGAAGCGGGCCATCGACTCGGTCGTCGAGGCCGGCGGCAAGCCCTACCCGATCCCGGCCGGTGCCTCCGACCACCCGCTGGGCGGGCTCGGGTTCGCCAACTGGGCGGTCGAGGTGGAGGCCCAGGAGGCCGAGCTCGGCACCTTCTTCGACACGGTCATCGTGTGCACCGTGACCGGCTCCAGCCACGCCGGCATGATCGCCGGCTTCGCCCTGTCGGACCGTCCGGGGCGGCGCGTCCTCGGCATCGACGCGTCGGCGACGCTGGAGCAGACCACCGAGCAGGTACGCCGCATCGCCACGGCGACCGCCGCGAAGATCGACCTGGGCCGCGAGCTCCGCGACGACGAGGTCACGGTGCTGCCCGGGTGGGAGGGGCCGGCCTACGGGCTTCCCGACCAGACCACGGTCGACGCCATCCACCTCGCGGCCCGCACCGAGGGGATGCTCACCGACCCGGTCTATGAGGGCAAGTCGATGGCCGGGCTCATCGGGCTCGTGCGGTCGGGGGAGATCCCGGCCGGGTCGCGCGTCCTCTACTGCCACCTGGGCGGCCAGCCGGCGCTGTCGGCCTATGCCGGCTTTCCTGGTCTCGGCTCGCCGGAGCGCGAGCTGTCGCACTGACGTCGCTCGGCGACGATGGTGATGGGGGTCATCGCCTCCGGGCGGAGACCAGGAGGTACTCCCACTCGGAGACGAACGTGCCGTCGGTGGCGAGGTTGAACTCTTCGGCCAGGGCGACGAGGTCGGCGCGGAACGCGGCGCGCGCCTCCGGGTCGAGCCGCGCGGCGGCCTTGAACGTCGGGCCGTAGTTGTCGATGAAGAAGTCGGCGTAGTGCTCGGCGCTCAGGAAGCGCTGGCGCGCGGCGGTGGTCCAGGTGCGCACGTCCTCGACCTGGTCGCCGAGGAGCCCGGCGACGACCGTGGGGTCGCCCCAGCGGGTGGGCGGCAGGGCGCCGGCGGGCGGCGCGACGTAGGCGCCGACGGTCTTGAGCATCCGACCGACGAAGCCGGTCGGCGTCCAGCTGGCCAGACCGACGCGGCCGCCGGAGCGGGTCACGCGCAGGGTCTCGTCGGCGGCCTTCTGGTGGTCGGCGGTGAACATGGTCCCGATCGCCGAGAGGACGTAGTCGAACTGGCCGTCGCCGTAGGGCAGCGACTCGGCGTCGCCGACCTCGAAGGTGATGTCGAGGCCCTCGGCCCGCGCCCGGTCGGCGGCGGTGTCGATGAGCTCCGGCACATAGTCGATGCCGGTGGTCGTGCAGAAGGCCCGGGCCGCGGCGATGGCGACGTGTCCGGTGCCGGTGGCGACGTCGAGGACCGAGCTGCCGGGCACGAGGTCGACGGCCGCGATGAGCTCGTCGGCCAGGGGCACGGTGATCCAGGCGATGCTGCCGTAGTCGCCGCTGCTCCAGGTCTGCTGCTGGATGCCCTTGAGTGCGGCGAGGTCGATGGTGGAGGCGGTCACGGTGACTCCTTGGTTCGGTCGCCGGAACGGTTCCGGCTGGTGTCATCGATGGTTGTCGCGACGGGTCGCCTCTGGTCAGTGCGGCATCTGTAGTGATCCACTACAAGATCTGGAGCGACGGAGGGAGCGGTGGCATGACGCAGTACGGCCAGTTCTGCCCGGTGGCGAAGGCGATGGAGCTGCTCGACGAGCGCTGGACGATGCTCGTCGTCCGCGAGCTGATCGCCGGCAGCCGCACCTTCGGAGACCTGCAGCGCGGCGTCCCCAAGATGTCGCCGACGCTGCTGTCGACGCGGCTGCGCAGCCTGGCGCGCGCGGGTGTGATCGACCGGCACGAGCAGGGCAAGCGCGTCTACTACATGCTCACCCGGGCCGGCCGCGAGCTCCAGCCCGTCGTGGAGTCGATCGGCCAGTGGGGGATCCGGTGGATGCCCGAGCTGGGCGAGGAGGACCTCGATCCCCATCTGCTCATGTGGGACGTGCAGCGCAACGTCGCCGTCGACGCCCTGCCACCCGGGCGGACGGTGCTGCAGTTCCGCTTCCAGGACCTCCCGACCTCGCAGCGTGACTGGTGGCTGGTGTGCAGCAAGGACGAGGTGGACCTCTGCGACGTCGACCCCGGGCACCCGGTCACCGGTCGGATCGACGCGCCCCTTCCGGTCTTCGTGCGGGTGTGGCGCGGCGACATCCAGTGGGACCAGGCCTTCCGCTCCGGCGACCTGACGGTCGACGGGCCCACCGCCGTACGACGCAACCTCCCGCACTGGCTGACCCGGTCCGACTTCGCCGGGGTGCCGAGGCCCTGACCACGTCGCCGCCGGCGCGGTAGTTTCGACCCATGCGGCTCGGAGTGCACGTCGTCACCTACGACTTCGAAGGCGGTCCCACGGCGATCGCGCCCATGCTCGCGGCGACCGGCAAGGCGGTCGACGACGCGGGCATCGACAACCTGTCGGTGATGGACCACTACTGGCAGATGGAGATGGTCGGAGGGCCCGACCTCAACATGCTCGAGGGCTACACGACCCTCGGCTTCCTCGCGGCTCACACGACCTCGGCGGAGCTGCAGCTGCTGGTCACCGGCACGACCTACCGCCACCCCGGGCTGCTGGCCAAGATCATCACCACCCTCGACGTCCTCTCCGGCGGGAGAGCGGTCCTCGGCATCGGCGCCGCGTGGTACGAGGCGGAGGCGGTCGGGCTCGGCGTGCCGTTCCCGTCGACCAAGGAGCGGTTCGAGCGGCTCGAGGAGACGCTGCGCATCGTGCGCCAGATGTGGAGCGACGACGAGGGCCCGTTCGACGGCACGCACTACCAGCTCGGCCGCACCCTGAACCGTCCGCAGCCGGTCCGCACGCCGCCCATCATGGTCGGTGGGATGGGGGAGAAGAAGACGCTGCGGTTCGTGGCGAAGTACGCCGATGCGTGCAACCTGTTCGCCGACCCCACGGACCCGTCGGGGACGCTGCGCAAGCTCGACATCCTGCGCGAGCACTGCGACAACGAGGGCAGCTCCTTCGACCGGCTGCGCAAGACGATCACGTGCATGGCCCCGGCAGACCCGGCGGCCGGGGGTGCCGCGTTCGTCGAGCAGATGCGCGGGTTCGCCGACATCGGCATCGACGAGGTGCACGTGATGCCGCCGAGCAACGACCCGGCCGGGTTCGTCCGGGCCCTGGGCGAGCACGTGGTGCCGGGGCTCTCCGCGATCTAGCTCAGTCGCGCCGCAGCCGCCACGCGGCGAGGGCCCAGCCGACCAGCGCGACCGCGAGCAGGCCGAGGAGGTCGAGGGCCTCCCAGCCGCCGGCGTACCACGGACCCTGCAGCGCCCGCACGAGCGGCCGCATCGGGGTGAGCGACCCCAGCACGTCCATGGCGTGCGGCAGTGCCTCGGGCGGCGGCCCGGCGCCGCCCACGAAGATCAGGACGAACCAGATCAGGACGCCGGCGCCCTGGGCCGCGCGGGCGGTCGGCAGCAGGGCGCCGAGCGCCACGCCGAGCAGGATCATCGCCACCGAGCCCAGCACGAACGCCGCCGCGACCCCCAGGAGGTCGTCGGGTCGCTCCACATCGTTGGCGAGGAACGACACGACGGTGACGACGAGGGCTCCCGCGGTGGCCAGCCCCAGCCCGACGACCAGCTGGGCGACGACCACGGCCGACGCCGGGAGCCCCGAGGCGCGCATCCTCCGGAGCACGCCGTTCTCGCGGTAGCCGGCGAGCTGCGTGGGCACGGAGATCAGCCCGACCGAGGCGGCGGCCAGCCCGATGTAGGCGGGCGTGTAGTAGGTCGAGCCGCCGACGCCGCCGTAGAACTCACCGCTCGGGTCGGGCTGGTCGCCGAAGACCGCGCCCATGACGACGACGAACAGCACCGGCAGTGCCAGGGCGAAGACCAGGGTCACGGGATCCCGCAGGAACAGGACGAGCTCCACCCGGCTCGCCTCGACCAGCACCCGTGGCCTCACGACGTCGGCTCCGAGCGCTCGCCGCCGACGAGCCGCAGGTAGGCGTCCTCGAGCGTCGCCTGGCGCACGACCAGGTCGGTGGGCACCCGTGCCTGCTCGACCAGCAGGTGCCCCAGATGCAGGAGCGCCTCGGGGTCGCCCTCGATCTCCGTGAGCTCCCCGCGGCGGCGTACGGCGTGGACGCCGGTGACCGCCCGCAGCCGCTCCTCCGGGACGGCGGTCGTGAGCACCGCCGTGAGCCCACCTCCGTGGCGGAGGACCAGCTCGGTCGGCGAGCCGGTGGCGACGACCGTTCCGTCGCGGACCACGACCAGCCGGTCGCACAGCCGCTCCGCCTCGTCCATGAAGTGGGTGACCAGCACGATCGTGGCTCCGAGCTCGCGCACCCGCTCGACCAGGCGCCAGGTCTCGTGCCGCGCCGCCGGGTCGAGCCCCGTCGTCATCTCGTCGAGGAACACCAGCTCGGGTCGGTGCAGCAGCGCCAAGGCGACGAACAGCCGCTGGCGCTGACCACCCGACAGGTCGCCGAAGGCCGTCCGCCGCTTCGCCGTCAGTCCCCACTCGCCGAGCACCGCGTCCACGTCGACCTGTCGCCCTCCGACCGCGGCGAACAGGCGCACGGCCTCCCCGGCGCGCAGGTGCATCGGCAGGGAGGCGTCCTGGAGCTGACAGCCGATGCGGCGTCGCAGCGAGTCCACCCGGGCCCACGGGTCGAGCCCGAGGACCCCGAGCTCACCCGCGTCGGCGCGACGCAGCCCCTGGAGGCATTCCACCGTCGTCGTCTTGCCGGCGCCGTTCGGGCCGAGCAGACCGACGATCTCGCCGGTGCCCACCTCGAAGCTCACGTCGCGGACAGCCGGGATCCCGCCGTACGCCTTGCGCAGGCCGCGCACGGTGACGGCGACGCCCGGCTCCGCAGCCCGCGGCGACACGGCGACCAGCCTCCTCAGTCGACTCGCGACGCTCCACCTCCTGCCACGCTAGCGCCGCGCCTCACCGGTGGTCGCGCGACTGTGGGCAGCGTCGCACGCCCCGAGGTGACGACCCGGAGGTGACGTGGAGCGGAGGGCTAGGGGATGACCACGGGCAGCGAGCTCCCGACGAGCCGGACATGCTGCTGGCCGTCCTCGGGGCTGGTGAAGACCTCCTCGAGCCAGAAGCCGTAGCGGTGCCCGCGGGTGAGTCCGGTGATGGTGGTGGTGACGGTCGCGCAGCCGGGGCCGGGAGCGACGCTCTGCCACGGCATGGGGGTCGTGCTGACGGGCTCCTGGTCGTAGCCGGACACGAGGAACCCCGTGATGGTGTGCCACGACGCCGAGGGGGCGAACCACGACAGCGTCGCCGAGCCGTTGCCGGGGGTCACGGTGAGATCGAGCATGTAGCTCGGGCCGAGCCCGGTGGGGCACGGGGTCGTCGTCGCCGAAGCACTGGCCGAGGGGGTGGGCGATGAGCTCGCCTTCGGCGCGGCGGGGGGCCGAGCCGGAGCCTTGGCGGCGAAGGCCGGCGCCGGTGCCACGGACGCGGTCACGACGGGAGCGTGTCGGTGCACCCTCGAGGAGGGGAAGGGCTTGGTGCGATGGACGGCGGCGGCCAGCGACGGCGCGCCGTCCTCGACGGGGGCCGACCCGCCGCCGGCCGGGACGCACGCCGTCAGCAGCGGCGCGACCAGAGCCGCGACCACGAGCCAGGCTCGCGCGCGGCCGCCGGGCAGCACCAGGGGGCGGAGTGTCCTCACGCGCCTCGGATCGGCAGCCGGCACCGCCGCCTGAGTGCGGCGGCGCGGGTGTCTGGTCCGCTCAGGCCTTCCGGGCCCGCGAGGCGGCCTTGGCGCGCGTGTTGGCGTCGAGCACGACCTTGCGGATCCGCACCGTCTCGGGGGTGACCTCGACGCACTCGTCCTCGCGGCAGAACTCCAGGCTCTGCTCCAGCGACAGCTTGCGCGGCGGCACGAGCTTCTCGAAGTTGTCGGAGGTGGAGGAGCGGATGTTGGTCTGCTGCTTCTCCTTGGTGATGTTGACGTCCATGTCGTCGGCGCGGGAGTTCTCGCCCACGATCATGCCCTCGTAGACCTCCGTGGTCGGCTCGACGAACAGCACGCCGCGCTCCTGGAGGTTGGTCATGGCATAGGCCGTCGCGGCGCCGGATCGGTCGGCCACCAGCGACCCGGAGGCCCGCGAGCGGATCTCGCCGGCCCAGGGCTCGTAGCGCTCGAACACGTGGTGGGCGATGCCCGTGCCGCGGGTCTCGGTCAGGAACTCGGTGCGGAAGCCGATGAGGCCGCGCGCCGGGACCAGGAACTCCATGCGCACCCAGCCGGTGCCGTGGTTGGTCATCTGCTCCATCCGGCCCTTGCGGGCCGCCAGCAGCTCGGTGATGGTGCCGAGGTACTCCTCCGGGGCGTCGATCGTGAGGCGCTCGACGGGCTCGTGCACCTTGCCGTTGACCTCGCGGGTGACGACCTGCGGCTTGCCGACGGTCAGCTCGTAGCCCTCGCGGCGCATCTGCTCGACGAGGATCGCCAGCGCGAGCTCGCCCCGGCCCTGGACCTCCCACGAGTCAGGTCGGTCGGTCGGCAGCACGCGCAGCGACACGTTGCCGACCAGCTCGCGGTCGAGGCGGTCCTTGACGAGGCGCGCGGTGACCTTGGCGCCCTTGACCCGGCCGACCAGCGGCGAGGTGTTGGTGCCGATCGTCATCGAGATCGCCGGCTCGTCGACGGTGATCAGCGGCAGCGCGACGGGGTTCTCCGGGTCGGCCAGCGTCTCGCCGATCATGATGTCGGGGATGCCCGAGATGGCGGCGATGTCGCCGGGTCCGACCTCGGCGGCCGGCACCCGCTCGAGCGCCTCGGTGACGAGGAGCTCGGAGATCTTCACGGCCTTCTGGGTGCCGTCGCGCTGGATCCAGGCGACGTTCTGCCCCTTCTTCAGCGTGCCCTGGTGCACGCGGACCAGCGCGATGCGGCCGAGGAACGGCGAGGCGTCGAGGTTGGTGACGTGCGCCTGCAGCGGCGCGCCCTCCTCGTAGGTCGGCGCCGGGATCGTCTCGAGGATGGTGCGGAAGAGCGGCTCGAGGTCGGTCGAGTCGGGCTGACCGCCGTTCTCCGGCATCTCCAGCGACGCACGGCCGGCCTTGGCCGAGGCGTAGATGACGGGGAAGTCGAGCGCGTCGTGGCTGTGGTGCTCGTCGAGCAGGTCGAGGAACAGCTCGTAGGTCTCGTCGACGACCTCGCTGATCCGCGCGTCCGACCGGTCGACCTTGTTGACGACGAGCACGACCGGCATGTCGGCGTTGAGCGCCTTGCGCAGCACGAACCGCGTCTGCGGGAGTGGGCCCTCGGATGCGTCGACCAGCAGCACGATCCCGTCGACCATCGACAGCCCGCGCTCGACCTCGCCGCCGAAGTCGGCGTGGCCGGGGGTGTCGATGATGTTGATCGTGACCGGGCCGCCGGCGAGCTCCTGGGCCGCCGGGCCCTGGTAGTGCACCGCGGTGTTCTTGGCGAGGATCGTGATGCCCTTCTCACGCTCGAGGTCGCCGGAGTCCATGATGCGCTCGGCGACGCCCGCCTCCTCCTGGTGGGCGGTGAACGCACCCGCCTGGTGCAGCATCGCGTCGACCAGGGTGGTCTTGCCGTGGTCGACGTGGGCGACGATCGCCACGTTGCGCAGGTCGGAACGGGTGGAGGACATGCGGGGATCCTTGCTCGGTGCGTCGGGTGGGTGGCCACGGGGAGCGGCTCCGCGCCGCGGCGGGTCGATTCTATCGGCGCAGGCGTGCCGCCCCCGAATCCCTGCGCCCGCGGGGCCGCGGTGTTTGGGAGAATCCGCCGCATGGAGAGCTCGTGGGCCGGGTCGGTGGCCGCCTTCGGCGACGCGGCGCGGTGGTTCGTCGACGTCGCCGGCCGCGTCGGCGGGCGGTGGGAGGCGCCGGGGCTGGGCGAGTGGGACGTGCGCGCGCTGGTCGGGCACACGAGCCGGTCGTTCCTGACCGTCGAGACCTACCTCGCGACGCCGGCGGAGGAGGTCGTGGTCGAGACGGCGCTGGACTACTACCTCGCCACCCGCGAGATCGCGGCCGGGCCGGGGGTCGCCGAGCGTGGCGTCGAGGCGGGGCGGCTGCTGGGGGAGGACCCTGCGGACGCCGTACGCACGATCGCGGACCGCGTGCTGGCCCTGGTCGCGGAGCGATCCGGGTCCGAGCTGGTCACCACCATCGCCGGAGGGATGCGGCTCGCCGACTACCTGCCCACCCGGGTCTTCGAGCTGGCCGTGCACACCTGCGACCTCGCTCGTGCCCTGGGGGAGCCGCTCGACCTCCCCGCCGCCCCGGCGCGCCACGCGCTGGCGGTCGCCTCAGCCCTCAGCGCCCACGACGGCACGGGCGGGGAGCTGCTGCTGGCGGTCACCGGGCGCACGGCTCTGCCGGTCGGCTTCTCGGTGATGTGAGGCCGGGTCGCGCCGGTCAGACCAGCAGGTTGGCGGCGGCGACCGCACTGAGCAGCAGCACCGCCTTCTCGAAGGTCTGCTGGTCGATGCGACGTACGACGGCCCGCCCGACCACCGCGCCCACGACGACGGCGGGCAGCAGCACCAGATTGAGCAGCAGCGAGGGGGCCGACACCAGCCCGAGGCCGATGCTGAAGGGCAGCTTTGCGAGGTTCACCATCGCGAAGAACCACGCCATCGTGCCGAGGAAGGCGACCTTGTCGAACCTCGCGCCGAGCAGGTAGAGGGACATCACCGGCCCGGCCGCGTTGGCCACCATCGTCGTGAAGCCGCCCAGCCAGCCATAGCCCCAGTGTGCGACCTGCCCCTGCTCCCGCTCGAGGCGCTCGGGCGCCCACCGCGTCGTCACGATCCGCAGCAGCACGAGGGCCAGCAGCACGGCGCCGATGGTGCGCTTCATGAGGACGTCGCCGCTCACCGCGACGAAGGCCGCCCCGGCCAGGATGCCGACCATCACCGGTCCGGCGAGTCGCGCGATCGTCGGCCAGTGGGCCGAGCGCCGGTAGGACGCCACGGCGAACACGTCGCCGAAGATCAGCAGCGGCAGCAGGGCGCCGGTCGACTCGCGCGCGGGGAGCACGGTCGCGAACAGGGCCGCGGCGACCGCTCCGGCGCCCGAGACGGCCGTCTTGGCGAACCCGATGAGCGCCGCCGCGACGGCGACGACCGCCAGGTCGAGCGCGGACAGGTCGGCGAGGCTCACGCGGACATGGTCGCATTTGTCCTGACAAGTGGACGTGGTGGTCTGGGGGCTGACCCCTGTCCAATGTCGGCCCGCCACGGTAGACCTGACCCATGACTCTCGGAACCACCACCTGCCACTTCGTCCCGCCCTACCTCCTGCGGCAGCTCGCCGAGGGTCGCGACCAGGGAGCGCCCGTGGCCGAGGAGGCCGCCCGTGCGGCCGGCCAGACCCTGGCCGTCGACGTGGTGTTCCGCTCGGCCCGGGCCGGCAACGCCGCACGACCGACGACCCATGCGGCGGGCCCGGTGGCCTGGACGGTCCACACGGCCGCCAACGGCACCTCCCTCCCCGGGGCGCTCGTCCGCTCGGCGGGCCAGCCCGACTCCGGGGACGCCGCCGTCGACGAGGCGGCCTACGGCGGCCAGGGCACGCTCGACCTGTTCGACCAGGTCTATGGCCGCAGCTCCTTCGACGGCCAGGGGGCGGAGGTGACGATGACCGTCCACTACGGCCGCAGCTATGACAACGCGTTCTGGAACGGCGACCAGCTCGTGTTCGGCGACGGCGACGGACGGATCTTCGGCCGGTTCACCAAGCCTGTCGACGTGCTCGGGCACGAGCTCACCCACGCCGTCACCGAGCACACCGCCGGCCTGGTCTACCAGGGCCAGTCCGGCGCCCTCAACGAGTCGGTCTCCGACGTCTTCGCCTGCTGCATGAAGCAGCGGCTCCTCGGCCAGACGGTCGACCAGGCCGACTGGCTGATCGGCCAGGGGCTCTTCCTGCCCGGCATCAGGGCCCGCGCGCTGCGCGACATGGCCGCTCCCGGCACGGCCTACGACGACCCCCAGCTCGGCAAGGACCCCCAGGTCGCGCACCTGGACGACTACGTCGACACCCCCGACGACAACGGCGGCGTCCACCTCAACAGCGGCATCCCCAACAAGGCGTTCCACCTCGCGGCCACCGCCATCGGCGGCACGTCGTGGGACGGCGCCGGGATGATCTGGTTCGCCGCGCTCACCGGCTCCGACATCGGTCCCGACACCGACTTCGCCGGCTTCGCCGCGGCCACGGTGGCGGTGGCCGGCGACCACGCCGACGCGGTGGCGCAGGCGTGGGCCTCGGTCGGGGTCCGGGTCGGCTCCGCGGGCGGCGGCTCCGGTGCCCCTCAGGTGCCCGTGCCCGCGGCCGAGGGCGACGTCGTGTCCGTGCGCCGCTCCGGAGGCTTCGCGGGCCTCACGTCCGTCGGGAGCGTCGCCCTCGTCGGCGACGACCCGCGGGTCGGTCAGGTGCGCGACCTGGTCGGTCGGGTCGACCTGGGCGCCGTCGTCCCCACCCAGCCGAGGCCGGACATGTTCGTCTACTCCTTCGAGCTGCCCGGCCAGCCGGCGCTGGAGCTGCCCGAGCACGACCTGACCGACGACCTGCGGTCGCTGGCGCGGCTGGTGCTGGGCGACTGATCCCGGCGACCGGGCGACCCGGCGGAGGGCGGGTCGAGGGTCAGTCGGTGAGGGCGCGGTCGAGCGCCGCCTCGACGTGGAGCGTCGTGCAGGGGAAGACCGGCAGCTCGCAGTCGGCCTGCCGGATCAGCAGCTCGAGCTCGGTGCAGCCGAGCAGCACTCCGCCGGCGCCGGCGTCCCAGAGCTCGTCGATGACCTCGACCACGCGACGTCGGGTGCGGTCGAGCACGTGGCCGTGCACCAGCTCGTCATAGATCGCCTCGTTGAGCATCGCGTGGTGCTGCTCGCCGGGGACCAGGACCTCCAGCCCGTGGCCCGCCATCCGCTCGGTGAAGAAGCCGTCGGACATGGCGACCGTCGTCCCGATGAAGCCGACCCTGGACACCCCCGCCTCGAGGCAGGCGTCGGCGACGACGTCGGCCAGGTGCAGGAGCGGGATGCCGACCGCGGCCTCCACCTGGTCGGCCACCTTGTGGAACGTGGTCGTGCACATCAGGAGGAAGTCGGCCCCCGCGCGCTCCACGCCCTGGGCCGCCTCGGCGAGCAGCTGTCCGATCTGGTCCCAGCGCTCCTCGTCCTCGAGGTGGGTCACCTCGGCGAAGTCCACGGTGCTGAGCACGAGCCGGGGCGAGGAGAGGCCGCCGACGCGGCGCTGGACCCCGAGGTTGAGGTCGCGGTAGTAGACGGCGCTGCTCTCCCAGCTCATCCCGCCGAGGAGTCCGATGGTCTGCACGTGGGCAGTCTGGCAGACTCGACCCACGGTCCGGCACGGTGCTCCGGTGACGAGGCCGCGAGACCGGCGCAGGGGCGCCGGCACCGAGCAGATGAGGGGCGGAAGATGATCTCGCGCACCGCCGCCTGCCTCGCCGGTGTCCTCGGCGGCGTCAGCTGGCTGGCCCGCTTCGTCCTCGACAAGGTCGACCCCGGGCTGGCGAGCGGTGACTGGGGTGTCGCCCTGCACTGGGCCGGCGGCGTCTGGCTCGCCCTGGCGGCCGCCACGGGCGGCGCCCGACTGGTGAAGGCCGGCACGGTCTGGCTGCGCCTGGTGGCCGCGGTCGGGGCCGTCTGCCTCGCCGCCATCGCCTGGTCGCTGGCCGACCAGGTCTTCGACGACCTGCTGGCCGAGGCGGCCATCGGTGTGCTCGTCGCGGCCGTGTCCGGGCTGCTCTACTTCCGGCCCGACAGCCGCGCCCGACGCCGGGCCTCCGCCGGCGCGGCCGGCTGAGGACCCAGCCGGTCGAGGCTGAACCGCTCGGATGGCGGGTACCCCCACCGGCACGGGCAGGAATCCCCGATCATGGTCCGGGGTTGTATCCCGGAGAGCCTTCGAGAGGGGTGACGTGGACGGGTCGCTGTCGCGGGTCGCGATGATCAGCATGCACACCTCCCCGCTGGACCAGCCGGGGACCGGTGACGCGGGCGGCATGAACGTCTATGTCATCGAGCTGTCCCGTCGGCTGGCGCGGCAGGGCATCGAGGTCGACGTGTTCACGCGCGCCACGTCGTCGGCGCTGCCGCCCGTCGTGCAGGCGGCCGACGGCGTCAAGGTCCACCACATCACCGCGGGGCCGTTCGAGGGGCTCACCAAGGGCGAGCTGCCCGGTCAGATGTGCGTCTTCGCCCGCGAGGTGATGCGCACCGAGGCGGGGCTGCCGCTCGGCCACTACGACGCCGTGCACAGCCACTACTGGCTGTCCGGCCAGGTCGGCGCCCTCGCACGCGACCGCTGGGGCGTCCCGCTCATCCACTCCATGCACACCATGGCCAAGGTCAAGAACGACGCGCTGGCCGACGGCGACACCCCCGAGCCACCGGCCCGCGTGATCGGCGAGGAGCAGGTGGTCGCGGCCGCGGACATGCTCATCGCCAACACCGACACCGAGGCGAGCCAGCTCATCGACCTCTATGCCGCCGACCCCGGCCGGGTCGAGGTCGTCCACCCGGGCGTCGACCTGGCGGTCTTCGCCCCGATGCCCAAGGCGCTGGCCCGGGCCGCGCTGCGGCTGCCGGCCGACGCGCTGGTCGTGATGTTCGCCGGCCGGATCCAGCCGCTCAAGGCGCCCGACGTGCTGCTCCGGGCGATCGCGGTCCTCCTGGACCAGTCGCCCGAACTGCGCTCACGCCTCGTGGTGCCGGTCGTCGGCGGGCCCTCCGGCTCGGGCCTCGACCACCCCGAGTCGCTCGCCCAGCTGGCCAGCGGGCTCGGCCTCGACGACGTGGTGCGGTTCGTCCCGCCGGTCGCCCAGCACGACCTGGCCCGCTGGTACGCCGCCGCCACGCTGGTCGCCGTACCGTCCTACAACGAGTCGTTCGGGCTGGTCGCCGCCGAGGCCCAGGCCGCCGGCACGCCGGTCGTCGCCGCCTCGGTCGGTGGTCTGCCCACCGTCGTCGCCGACCAGGTCAGCGGGCTGCTCGTCGACGGCCACGACCCGCTCGACTGGGCCGCCGCCCTGGACCGGATCGTGCGTGACGAGGGGCTCGCCGCCCGGCTGGCGGCGGCCGCGCCCGGTCAGGCGGCGCACTTCTCGTGGGAGCGCACCGCAGAGACGACGCTCGACGTCTATGAGAAGGCGCGCAAGGTGATGGCGGCGGAGCTGGTGTCGTGACGACCGCCGATGTCGTCCGCGGCTTCCTCGAGGCCCAGGAGATCGACTTCGAGCAACCGGCACCGCACGTGTTCCTGTTCGCGCTGCCCGGAGAGCGCAAGCTGCAGACGCCGATCCGGCTCGAGATCGGCCGACACGCACTCGCCATCCACGCCTTCGTGTGCCGCCGCCCGGACGAGAACTTCGAGGGCGTCTACCGCTGGCTGCTCGAGCGCAACCTCAAGACGTTCGGGGTCGCCTATGCCCTCGACGGCCTGGGCGACATCTACCTCGGCGGCCGGGTGCCGCTGTCGGCGGTCACCGAGGAGGACCTCGACCGCCTGCTCGGCGCGGTGCTGACCACGGCCGATGAGTCGTTCAACGTCATCCTCGAGCTCGGGTTCGCGTCGTCGATCCGCAAGGAGTGGGAGTGGCGGATCTCGCGGGGCGAGTCGACCGCCAACCTCGAGGCGTTCCGGGGCTGGCTAGAGGCGGAGTCGGCCGGGTCCACACGCGGCGAGGCCGAGGCCTGAGGCGTCGTACGGCCGCCCGCTCAGCTGGCCGGAGCCGGCTCGGGCACCCGGGTGCGCGGGGTGTGGCGCGCCACCGCCACCCCGACCAGGGCCAGCACGCCGCCGACGTAGGCCAGGCTGGGCGGCGCCTCCTGGAGGAACAGGATGCCCATCACGATCGTGATCGGCGGGACGAGGTAGGTCGTCACGCCGAGCCGGCTGACCGGCATGTGCCGCAGCGCGAAGGCATAGGTCGTGAAGGCGATGGCCGTCGGGAAGATGCCGAGGTAGGCGACCCAGAGCAGGGACGCGACGGGCGCGTCGGCGGCCTCGCGGACGAGCTGGCCGGCGAACGGGAGGCAGACCACCGCGCCGACCGTGCACGCCAGCCAGGTCAGCTGGAGCGCGGAGACCCGGGCGACGACGGGCTTCTGCAGGATGAGGCTGATGGAGTAGACGAGCGCGGACACCAGGCAGAGCCCGACGCCGAGGGCGTCGCGGTGGCCGCCGGGCGAGGTGCTGAGGCCGATCACGGCCACGCCGGCGAACGCGAGGAAGAGACCGATCGCGAGGTAGCGGGTGAACCGCTCGCGGAGGAACGTCGCGGCCAGCACGGCGATGAGCACCGGGGACACCTGGAGCAGCATCGAGGCCGTGCCGGCGTCGACGCGCCGCTCGCCCTCGTTGAGCGCGATGTTGTAGATGCCGAACCAGAGCACGCCGATCGCGATGATCGCGAGCAGGTCGGTGCGGCTCGGCCGCACCAGCCCGCGGGACAGGGCGACGACCCCGAGAGCGACCGTGCCGACCCCGAGCCGTCCCAGGGACAGCGCGCCGGGCGAGAAGTCGTGACCGAGGTGCCGGATCGCGACGAACGCCGAGGCCCACAGGAGCAGGGTCACCGCGATCGCGGCGACCGAGACCCAGCGGGCAGGCTCGGGCGTGATGGCATCGGTGCGGCGGTCGGTCACCCGGTCGAACCTACGGCACCGCGCCGACAACTTCTCGCGGGTTTCGGTCGGGGCATGGGGGGGGCGCCGACCCCATCGATTGGTCACAAACTGCAGGCTCCGGCGGCGAAAACCTGCCGATTGGTCCAATTCGGCGAGCCTTTTCCGGCCTCAAGCCTCCAGCTTGTAGCCCAGCCCCCGGACGGTGACGAGCAGCTTGGGCTCGCTCGGCTCGGCCTCGATCTTGGCCCGCAGCCGCTTGACGTGGACATCGAGGGTCTTGGTGTCGCCGACATAGTTGGCGCCCCAGATCCGGTCGATGAGCTGGCCCCGGGTGAGGACCCGGCCGGGGTTGCGGAGGAAGTACTCCAGGAGCTCGAACTCCTTGAGCGGCAGCCGGAGGGTCGACCCGTCGACCGAGACGATGTGGCGGTCGACGTCCATCCGGACGGGGCCGGCCTCGAGGACCGACGAGGCGAGCTCGGGCTCGGAGCCGCGGCGCAGGACGGCACGGATGCGGGCGAGCAGCTCCCGCGGGGAGTAGGGCTTGGTGACGTAGTCGTCGGCGCCGAGCTCGAGGCCGACGATCTTGTCGACCTCGTCGCCCTTGGCGCTCACCATGATCACCGGCACGTTGGACACCTGGCGGATGTGGCGGCAGACCTCCGTCCCGGGGAGGCCCGGCAGCATCAGGTCGAGCAGCACGATGTCGGCGCCGGTGCGCTCGAACTCCGCGATGGCGCCGGGGCCGGTGTCGGCCACGGCGACGTCGTACCCCTCCTTGCGGAGCAGGAAGGCCAGCGCCTCGCTGTAGCTCTCCTCGTCCTCGACCACGAGCACCCTGGTCACAGCTCGTCCTCCTCGTCCTGCGGGTTGCGTGGCAGGGTCAACGTGAAGGTCGAGCCCTGGCCCTCGACGGACCAGACGGTGACGTCTCCTCCGTGCGTCGCGGCGATGTGCTTGACGATCGACAGCCCCAGTCCGGTCCCGCCCGTCGAGCGGTGGCGGGCGGGGTCGATCCGGTAGAACCGCTCGAAGATCCGGTCGATCTCGGCGGCGGGGATGCCGATGCCCTGGTCGATGACCGAGATCTCGACGGCGTCGTCCGAGCCGGCCGTCCGGACCGTGACCGAGGAGCCCTCGGGCGAGTAGACCACGGCGTTGGCGACCAGGTTGCTGACGGCGGCGGTGATCTGCTCCTCGTTGCCGGCGACCTCGAGGCCGTGCTCGCCGACGACCGCGAGGTCGATCTCGCGGGCCTCGGCGTCGATCGCGCTGAAGTCGACCGACGCGCGGACGACCTTGTCGACCGAGACCGTCGAGGGCGACTCGAGCGGGTCGTCGCCCTGGAGGCGGGACAGCTCGATGATCTGCTGCACCAGTCGGCCCAGCCGGGTGGCCTCCTTGAGGATCCGCTTGCTGAACTTCTCCACGGCGGCCGGGTCGTCGGCCGCCCCGCGCGAAGCCTCGGCGAGCAGCTGCACGGCCCCGACGGGGGTCTTGAGCTCGTGGCTCACGTTGGCCACGAAGTCGCGCCGGACCGCCTCGAGCCGGCGCTCGCGGGTCTTGTCGTCGGCCAGCGCCAGGATGAGCCGGGGACCCAACGGTGCGACCCGGGCGCTGATGTGGCGCGGGGGGTGGCCCGGGTTGCTGAGGGTGAGGTCGAGGGTGCGGATCTGTCCGTCGCGCCGCACCTCCCGGGCCAGGTCGGTCAGCTCGGGTACGGCGAGGTGCGTGCCGCTGACGATGCCGAGGGCGTAGGCCGGCGCCGACGCCTTGACGACCACGTCGGACTCGTCGAGGACGACCGCGCTGCTGGACAGCACCGACAGGACCGCGTCGACGCCCGGCGGGACCAGCGGCTCCTCCGGCAGGGGGGAGGCGTTCATCTGACGCTCGGAGACGACCCAGGCGACCGCCGCGGCGCCGGAGACCAGGGCCCCCGCGAGCGCGGCGAGCGCCACCTGTGTCGTCGGATCCACGCGTCGATCGTACGCATCCAGGACCCCCTGACGCAGAGTCGAGACCGCCTCCCTCGCCGAGTGTTCATCCGGCGTTCACCGGGGATCGCCGGGGGTTCATCCGGGCCCCCTAACGTGCGGGGCATGCGTGAGGCATTCCACGAACAGCTCGACACGGTCTTCGCCGACCTCGCCGCCATCTCCCGCGAGGTCGAGAACGCCGTCCACTATGCGACCGAGGCCCTGGTGTCCGGCGACGCGGCGATCGCGGAGTCGGTGATCAGCGCCGACGCCCAGATCGACCAGGCGGCCCATCGGGTCGAGGAACTGTGCTTCTCGATCCTGTCGCTGCAGCAGCCGGTCGCCGGGGACCTGCGGACGGTCGTGGCGGCGCTGCGGATCGTCAGCGACCTGGAGCGGATGGGCGACCTCTCGGTCCACGTGGCCAAGATCGCCCGGCTGCGGGTCCCCTACCTCGCCGTACCGGAGTCGGCGCGTCCGACGATGTTCCGCATGGCGACGGTGGCCCAGGACATGGTGTCCCGGATGAGCCGCACCCTGCGCGACCGGGACGCCGAGGCCGCCGCCGAGCTGGACAAGATGGACGACGAGATGGACCAGCTGCGCCGCACCAGCTTCACCGAGCTGCTCGGCCAGGACTGGGACCACGGCGTGGAGCCGGCGGTCGACATCGCGCTGCTCGGCCGCTACTACGAGCGGATCGCCGACCACGCGGTCGAGGTGGCGACGCGGGTGGTCTATGTCGTCACCGGCCACCGGCCGGACCTCGCCGGCTCGGTCTGACCGCTCCTCGGAGTCTCGTCTCGAGGTCCCACGAGTCACAGGGCGGGGCCGAAGCTGTCACTGAGCGGCCGAAGTTTCGGCCGCTCAGTGCTGGTTTCCCCGCTCGAGCGGGGAAACCGACAACCCCCGAGCCTCAGCGCCCCTGGCTCGCCACGGCGGCGGCAGCGGCGGCGGCGGCCTCGGGGTCGAGGTACTCGCCACCCGCGACCGTGGGGGCGAGCGAGTCGTCGAGGCGGTAGACCAGCGGCATGCCGGTGGGGATGTTGAGCCCCGCGATGTCGGCGTCGCTGATCTGGTCGAGGTGCTTGACCACGGCGCGCAGCGAGTTGCCGTGGGCCGCGAGCAGCACGGTCTGGCCGGACCGCAGGTCGGGCACCACGTCGGACTCCCAGTAGGGGAGCATGCGCGCGATGACGTCCTTGAGGCACTCGGTCCGCGGCATGTCGTCACCGAGCCCGGCATAGCGCGGGTCGCCGACCTGCGACCACTCGTCGTCGTCGGCGATCGGGGGCGGGGGTACGTCGAAGCTGCGGCGCCAGAGCATGAACTGCTCCTCGCCGTACTGCTCCATCGTCTCCTTCTTGTTCTTCCCCTGGAGGGCGCCGTAGTGGCGCTCGTTGAGGCGCCACGAGCGCTTCACGGGGATCCAGTGCCGGTCGGCCGCGTCGAGTGCCAGGCACGCGGTGTTGATCGCGCGCCGCTGCACCGAGGTGTGCACGACGTCGGGCAGGATCCCCGCCTCACGCATCAGCTCGCCGCCACGGACCGCCTCCGCCCGACCCTTGTCGGTCAGGGCCACGTCGACCCAGCCGGTGAAGAGATTCTTGGCGTTCCACTCGCTCTCGCCGTGGCGGAGCAGGACGAGCGTGTAGGTCATGACGGTTCCGTTCAGGTGGTCAGGAGCTGCTGGTGTCGAGTCCGCTGAAGTAGCCGGCGTCGGCCACCACGGGCACGTTGAGGTCGACGGACTCCCCGGAGCCCAGGCCGACGGTGAAGCCGAGGTACTGCCCCGCGGAGAAGTCGCCGGTCACGGTGATGCCCTGACCGTCGGCCAGGTTGACCATGCCGCGCACGGGGACCTTGACCGGGGTGAACTCCTTGACCTCGACGGACGCGCCGCTCAGGGAGGCGAGGGTGTCGTCGGCGTCCGCGGAGTTGTTGACCAGGGTCGCGATGAAGGTGCCGGAGCCGTTGGCCTTGGAGACGACCACGGCGTTGAGCACGTCGACCTGGGCGTCGCGGTTGCTGGCGCCCGTCGTGATCGGGTTGTCGTCGCGGTTGGTCGCGGCGTCCCGGCCGGTGATGGAGCAGGACGAGAGGGCGGGTGCCGCGATCAGAAGGGCACCCACCAGGAGTGCCGTCGTGCGTCGGAGGTGCATGTGAGCCGTGCTCCTTCGGTGCTGGCGGCGGCCCACGCGGCCGGCCGGGTTGCGGTCTGCGGTGCCAGCCTAGCGGTCACCGAGGCCGGCCACCGCAGTGGTCCGCGGGTGGCCCGCACCACACGAGCCCGGCTTCTGTCAAGCCCTCATGTGCCGTCTGACCTGCACAAACGCGTTCGGGGCCGGTTCGCGGACGTGTTAGACTGGTCACCTAGGAAGGGGAACTCCACATATGACTTTCACCGTCGGCGAAACGGTTGTCTACCCGAACCATGGGGCCGCTGTCATCGAAGACATCGAAATGCGGACGATCAAGGGGGAGGACCGGCAGTACCTCGTCCTTCGGATCGTCGCCCAGCAGGACCTCGTGGTCCGCGTGCCGGCCTGCAACCTCGATCTCGTCGGGGTCCGCGACGTCGTCGACAAGGAGGGTCTCGACCGCGTCTTCGACGTGCTGCGTGCGGCCCACGTCGAGGAGCCGACCAACTGGTCGCGCCGCTACAAGGCCAACCTCGAGAAGCTGCACAGCGGCGACGTCATGAAGGTCGCCGAGGTCGTCCGCGACCTGTGGCGCCGCGAGCGCGACCGCGGCCTGTCCGCGGGCGAGAAGCGCATGCTCGCCAAGGCCCGGCAGATCCTGGTCTCCGAGCTCGCTCTGGCCGAGCGCACCAACGAGGACAAGGCCGAGGCCATCCTCGACGAGGTCCTCGCGTCCTGACGCTCGTCCACCCATGAACCACGGCGTTCGCGAATGCCCCCGGCCAGCACCGGGGGCATTCCCATGTCACTGACCTCGCCCTCGACCACGGCCCGCGTGCTCGTGGTCCTGGCGGGGCGAGGAGCCCTGCCGTTCACCACGCTGCACGGCGCCCCGCTCTACCACCACGCGCTGGCCGCGGCCCGGCACCTCGGGGCCGACCTGCTGGTCGACCCGGGTCACGGTCAGCGCGGAGCCGTCGACCACGACCTGCTGCCGGCCGGGTGCCGGCTGCTGACGCCCGACGACTGGTGGGCCACCCGCGGAGCCGGACCGGTGCTGCTCCACGACGCGCTCTGCCCGCTCGCTCCGGCCGACTTCCTCACGGCGATGGCGGACCGGGCCGCCGCCCGCCCGGCCGCCTCGGCGGCCGCGGTGCGACCGGTCACCGACACCCTCAAGACGGTGCTCGGCGACCAGATCGAGGGGACGATCGACCGCGACCGCATCGCCACCGTGGTCTCGCCGCTGCTGCTGGGTGCGGCCGCGCTCGACGCGCTCGACGGCCCTCCGCCGTTCGAGGACTTCGCCGCCCTGGTCGCCCTCGCCCGCAAGCTCGGCGACGTCGAGCTGGTTCGTGCGCCGTCGGTCGCGCGCCGGGTCGCCGACGAGTCGTCGGTCCACCTGCTGGAGAGCGTCGTGGAGATGAGCCGGCAGCTGCGTCCCTGACCGGCGTACGCGCGCGTCGGTGCGCTCAGCGGCGGAAGAGCCCGCGGAACTCGCGCAGGAACTTCGCCGGCTGCCGGAGCACGGCCTTCGGCAGCCCGGCCAGGAACGCCCGAGGGTCGCGCGAGGCGCGGTGCGCCAGCCGCCGAGGCTTGCTGACGACGCGCTGCTCGAGGTCGTGGACATAGGCCGGCAGCAGGGCGCTCTGGGACAGCTCCATGTGGCTGCCGCACCGGGTGCAGCGCACCGACTCCAGGATCCTCCCGGCGTAGTGGAGCTCGTGCTCGGTGACCTCGTCGCAGGTCTCGCACAGCAGGTCGGCGTGGGCGATGTTCACGGCCGCTCCCCGGGTCGCAGCAGGTCTCGCAGGTGCCGGCGGCGATGGGCCTCCTCGCCGACGACGTGGGCGGGCCCCCGCCCCGAGAGGTCCCAGCCGGCCTTGGCGAGCAGCCGCTCGGCGAGGAAGAGGTCCTCGGGGAAGGTGATCTTGACGTTCCTGGCGTCCCCGTCGACGCAGTGCACCGGCAGGTCGGTGTAGCGCTCCATGCAGCTGGCCGTGTCGGTGCCGACGAACCCGTCCTCGTGCGCCCGGGTGTAGGCCGCCAGCAGCGGGCGCGCGGCGAACGCCTGCGGCGTCTGGACGGCGACGACGTCGACCTGCGGCAGGGAGTCGCTCTCGTCGACGGCCGTCAGGTTGTCCTGGAGGATGGCGGGGATGGCGCCGCCCTGGGCGAAGCCGCAGGTGATCACCCGGTCGAACAGCTCGGTGCTGGCCAGCGGGCGGGCGGCGTCGTGGATGACGACCACGTCCAGCTCGCCGCTCTCGATGGCGGGGGCGAGCACCTGGAGCGCCGCCCACTCCGAGCCGTGCCGGCTGTCGCCGCCCGTCACGACTGTCACCGCGGGGTCCTCGACCTCGCGGGCCAGGGTGGACTCGATGGTGGCGCGGTCCTGCTCGCGGATGACGAGGACCGTGCGGCGGATCGCGGGCAGCTCCTTGGCCCAGCGGATCGCCCAGGTGTAGACACGACGGCCGGCGAGCGGGAGCAGCACCTTGTTGGTGTCGTGTCCTGCACGCCGGCCGTCACCAGCCGCCAGCATGACCAGCGCGGCCCGGGGGACCCGGGCCGGGTCGACCCGGTGCGGGTCGAGGTCGTGCGGGCCGGGTCGGGTGGACACCACGCGAGCGTAGCGCCCACCCACCTCGTGTGCTCAGCCGAGCGAGGCCGCCAGGTCGGCCAGCGAGGGAGCGTCCTCGCCACGAGCCATCGCCTCCTGGTAGCGGCGCATCGTGACGATCAGCGAGTCCTCGTCGAGCTCGACGTCGTCGTAGGTCAGCATCTGGTCGATCGGGACGTCCCGCTTGAGACGCGCGCCCGCCAGGATGCCGAGGGGCACGCAGTTGTCGCGGAGGAAGTCCTCGGCCTTGTCGGAGACGCCGCGGATGGTGTCGGTGCCGATGCCGGTGATGAGCTCGCCGGCCTTGAGGTCCCGCTTGGCCTCCGCGCCGACCTCCGAGGTCCAGAACTCCGAGGTGTGGCTCGGCGTGCGGTCGAGGGCCATTTCGTAGACCGTCAGCGGCGCCTCGATGGAGGCCAGGTGGTAGGGGCGGTAGAGCGAGAAGTAGGGCCCCGGACCCATCTGGAGGTAGTCCATCTCGTGCACGACGTAGGGGTCGTCGGAGCGGACGACCACGAAGACGCCGGGGGAGACCGGGCCGATGCAGTAGTCGACCACGCCCGGACGGTCCAGGATGCCGCCGTCCTCCTCGAGCCGGAAGGTGTCGTGCAGCGTCGGGACGGTGGAGGCTGGCCCGTGCATGCCGCGCTTGCTCATCTCCAGGCCGGTCGTGTTGGCCAGGGCGGCCATCTCGATCATGGCCTTGGAGCCGTCGACGAACTCCGTGAGCATCTTGGGGTTCATCTTCTTGCGCGCCGCCTCGGCGGCGAGCTTGTCGGGGGTGGCATAGGGGTCGAGCGGGTTGTTCTTGCCCTTGCCGGCGCAGATGACCTCGAAGTTCAGGTCGCGGGCGAAGTCCACCAGGATCTTGGTCTCGACGGGCTCGTCACCGCGGCAGACGGAGTAGAGCGCACCCGACTGCTCGGCCAGGTGCAACATGTAGAGCCCGACGGTGACGTCCTGCTCCACGTTGAGGGTGGCGTAGTCCATGCCGGCGGCGAGGGCGCGGATCGCCGTACGAGCGCCGACGTCGGGGACCCCGGTCGCCTCGACGAGGATGTCGAGCGGCAGGGCGCCGACCTCCTCGACGCCGCCCAGGGCGACGGAGCCGTTGTTCTCGATGGCCTGGGCGGCGGCGTCGATGTCGCTCGCCGAGGTCGGGGTGATGCCTGCCTGGAGGAAGGCGCCCTCGGCGCGCTCCTTGTCGACGTCGAAGACGGCCGACAGCGTGATGCCGGGCATCTTCAGCAGCTGGGCGGCGAAGCCCTGGCCCATCTGGCCGGCGCCGACCAGGCCGACACGCAGCGGGCGCCCCGTCTCCTCGAGTCGTCGTTGCAGCCGTGCGCGGTAACTCATGAATCGTCCTTGTCTGGGGTGTGGGGGCGGCGGATGGCGAACCGGTCGCCGGCCTTCAGCAAGGGAAGGTCGCCGACGCGGACGCACACGTCGCCGGGAAGTTTGGCCTCGGTGCGACCGTCGGCCTTGAGGTCGAGGTGGCCGAGGTTGAGAAGGTTGTCGCGGACGACGGGACCGACGGCGAGGACGTCCAGAGCGACGTCCCCCAGCTCGATCACGTCCCCGGCGTGGGGACCGTCCTCGGCAACCCCGGCGGAGTGGAGCACGGAGATGTCGTGCAGCTCCGCCGGGGCCTGGTCGCCGAAGAAGATGAGCAGGCCATGGTCGAGGAACGCCTCGACCTGGCCGCCCACCGCTGTCACCACCGACTCGTACACCGTGTTGCCGTTGGGGTTCGAGTCGGCGGCGGTCATGCTTCTTGCACGTTCTCGGGCTTGACGCCGGAGACGAAGAGCTGCTCGGTGATGAACTGCGCCAGCGGCCCCGCGGGGCTGGTGGCGTGGACGTCCACGGTGAGCACCTTCTTCATCGGGTAGACCCCGACGCGTGCGGTGCCGCCACAGTCGATGACCGCGACGGCGATCTTGTCGAAGGGCGCAGAGCTCGAGAAGCCGTCGAAGGCCTCGCCCCCGGTCATGTCGGCGATCTTCTGCGCAACCGGGTGGATCCCGCCGCCGGTGATGGAGGCCACGAGGGGGCGATCGGTGCTCGGGGTGACGGTGAGGGGTCCTCCCCAGCCACCCGCGCCCTTGGTCACGATGACGGACTTGTAGTCGCTCATTGCTCTTCCTTCTTGTCGGGTGTGTGGGTCAGTTCGCGCCGCTGTAGAGGCCGAAGCTGGCGAGCCACGCGATGACGACTGCGAGCGGGCCCGTGAACAGACGCGAGATCAGCACGGCGGGCACGCCCACCTCGACAGTCTCCGGCTCCGCCTCACCGAGGGCCAGACCCACGGGGATGAAGTCGCAGCCGACCTGGGGGTCGATGGCGAACAGGGCGGGCAGGGTGTACTGCAGCGGGATGTCGCCCTCGGCGACACGGGTGCCGAGCAGCACGCCGACGATCTGGGCGATGACGGCGCCGGGGCCGAGGACCGGCGACAGCACCGGGATGGCGCAGAAGATGCTGATCACGAGCAGCCCGAGGAGGTTGCTGGCGAGCGGCTCGATGAGGTGAGCCAGCCAGTAGCCGATCGGGTGGTCGTTGATGATGACGCCGTTGATGATGCCGACGATGACCGCGATGAAGGCCATGAACGGCAGGATGTTGCGGATGACGGTGTCGATAGTGTCGCGGCCCGCCTGGTAGAGCGTGCCGACGACGCCGCCGACGGCCTTGCCGATGGTGACCAGCATCTTGTTGAAGCCGGCCATCCCTCCACCGTTGGTGGCAGTGGTGGTGCTCATGCCGCAACCTCCTCAGCAGCCGCGCGGCGCCCGAGCATGCGGGCGGTGATGAACTCGGTGACGATGCCTCGGATGAGGATCACCACCAGGCCGACGAGCAGGTAGCGGATCGCCAGGTCGCCCAGGCCGATCTCGATGCCCTGGGAGTCGGCGTACTGCGTGATGCCGTTGGCGATGCCGAGGTAGACGAACAGCTCACCGGGGTTGGCGTGCGGGAAGATGCCGGTGATCGGGTGCACGTAGCTGACGGCCGCGTCATAGAAGGCGGGCTTGTAGCGCTCGGGCAGGAAGCGGCCCATGGTGTAGGCCATCGGGTTGGTCAGGAAGAAGACGACAGGAACGGCAGCACCAGGTAGCGGATCGGGTAGTACTGGATCCCCGGCTTCGCGGCGTGCTCGCCGAGACGCTCGATCTTCTCGGGACCGATCCAGCGGATGAGGGCGTTGACGGCGGTCAGCAGGACGACCAGGGTCGGGATGATCCCCGTGACCAGGGCCATGAAGAACGAGCCGCCGGTCTGGAAGACCCCGATGAACCCCTCGGCCCAGTGGGCCAGGGTGCCCATGAAGCCACCCGGGGGCTTCACGGTGGGTTCGTCGGCTGCGAGCGCGATGCTCGCGAGCCACGGTGTGAATGGCATGATTTCTCCTTGTCGAGTCGGCCAACGCGTTGGCCTGGATGATGCTTGCCTGGCATCGGTGGTGCACGTCAGATGTCTGCTCGACATCCCGGTCGTGCGCCGGTCCGGGCTGCCACCCGGGTCGGCGTACGACCCCTTACAGGGAGGTCTTGGTGGGTGCCGGACTCCCTTCCTTCTTCAGCAGCTCGGCCGCCTGTCGGGCAGCCAGCCGCTGCTGGGGTGTGACTCCGGGGATCTCCCGGTCGCTCTTGAGGTGGGTCGTCTTGACGCCGATGAGGGCCGGCAGGTGCTGGCCGCGGGCGAGGGTCGTCCACCCCTGGAGGGTCAGGGCGTCCTGGACGATGCCGTCGACGACGGCGATGGCGACATAGGCGCGGCCGCCGCGGTAGCGCTTGCCGCCGATGCCGATGCTGACCGTGCCGGACTGGCGCAGCGTGCGCACGTCGCCCATGAAGGACTTGGCCTGGCGGAAGGTCAGGTAGAGCTGGAGCATCCAGCCGCCGACCACGGCGATGAGCAGGTAGACGTACCAGTAGGTCATGAGGTGGCTCCTCGGGCAGGGTCGTCGACGTCGGTGAGCAGGGCGCGGGCGAGGCTCTCGTCGCAGACGAGGGAGTCGATGAGGTGCCCGCGCAGGGCGCCCTGGACCCCGGGAGCCTTGGCCCGGCCGGTGGCGACCCCGACCACGTTGGGGATCTCGGTGAGGTCCTCCAGCGACACGGCGAGGACGTGGTCCTCGACCGCTCCGCCGATGGGCTGGCCACCGGCGGTGAAGTAGCGCGCGGCCAGGTCGCCGACGGGCTCGGAGGCCCAGAACTCCTTCTCCTCCTCGGGGGAGAGGTTGAGGCTGGAGAGGATCGCCGCGGACGAGCCGTGGCTGGGGGTGCCGATGCCGACGAAGGCCAGGTCCGCGCCGCGGGCCACGCCGAGCGCGTGCGCGACCGAGGGCTCGGCGAGCATGGTGTCGCGGGCCAGGGTGCTGGAGAACGTCGCGGGCGAGTGCAGGAAGTGGTAGGTCGAGCCCAGCCGGGCCGCCAGCTCGCGGACGAGCTCGTGGCCGCTGATCTCGTTGCTGATCGACGACATGCCGCCGACCAGCTGGACCACCTGGACGCTGGCGTAGTCGGTGACGCTGGGCACGGCCCAGACCATCGACTGCAGCCCGTGGCCCCAGCTCATGCCGATGACCAGGTCCTCGGTCAGCGACGACATCAGCAGCTGGGCGGCCAGGGTGCCGACCTGCTCCACGATCCGGCCGGAGCCGCCGGTGCCGCGCTCGGCGACGCGGACGTCGCGCAGGCCGAACCGCTTGCGCAGCGCGGTCTCGAGCTCACGGTTGCGGCCGGCCGGGTCGTGGACGCGGATCTCGACGATGCCCTGGCGCTGGGCCTCGGTCAGCATGCGCGAGACGTTGGACCGGGAGGTGCCCAGCTCGACGGCGATGTCGTGCTGGGACTTCCCGTCCAGGTAGTAGAGGCGCGCGGCAGCCAGCAGGGTGCCGGGGTCCCGTGGCGCTGGCATTGTCACCTCCGTGCATATCTTGCGCACATATGTCCGAACTGAAGGTAGGGCTGTGACCTGAGTCACGTCAAGCGTCGCGGCCGAGTTTCCTGAGAAATTCCTGACATTCGGCCAGCAGCTGAGCGGCGTGGACGCCATCGGCGACGCGGTGGTCGACGGTCAGGCCGACCGTGACGGTGAGCGAGAGGCCGATGCCGCCAGGCACCGCGACCGGGCGCCGCTTGACCGCGCCGACCGAGAGCACCGACGCCTGCGGGGGCGTCAGCAGGGCCTGGAACCGGTCCACACCCAGGCCGCCGAGGTTGGACAGCGAGCCGTTGGCCAGCGCCAGGTGGGCGGGCCCGACCTTGCCGCGCTGGGCGTCGGCCACGACCTGGCGCAGCTCGGCGTCGAGGTCCTCGGCCGGTCCCAGGTCGGGCTCGACGAGGGTCGGCACGAGCAGGCCCCGGTCGGTGGCGACGGCCACCGCGACCGCCGGCGCGCCGGAGTCGACCGGACGGCCCTCCTCCCAGCGGCTGAGCAGCTCGGGGACCCGGCGCAGGGACGAGGAGTAGGCCCGCAGCAGCAGGGTCGTCCAGGACACCCCGTTGCGGTGCCGGTCGGCCTCGTCGAGCTCCAGGTCGCGCCAGACCGTGAACTGCGGGATGAGCGCGCTCGGCTCCATGATGCGCGCCACGATGCCGCGCACGACGGCTCGCCGGTCCTGGCCCGCGGCGGCGGGTGCGGCGACTGCTGCCGGCGCGGCGACCGGTGCGGGGGCGGCGACCGGTGCGGGGGCGGCGACCGGGGCGAGCCTCGCCTCGACGTCGGGCACCGTGACCAGGCCGTCACGGCCGGTGCCGGCGATCGTGCCGACCTCCAGACCATGGTCGCGGGCCAGGGCCCGGGCGCGGGGGACCGCGGGGGGCACGAGGCCGTCGTGCGGGTCGGCCTCGGCGGGTGCCGTCGCGCCCTCGGGTGCCGGCGCCGCGTCGACGGCGGCCGGCGTGTCGGTGGTGGTGGCCGCCGGGGCGTCCTCGGGCAGGACGGCATCGGGTGCCGGCTCGCTCAGGAGGTCGCCGAAGCCGCCGCCGTCGTCCTCGCCCTCGACCCAGCCGATCGGGGCACCGACCTCGGCCATCCCCGACTCGACGGTGATCTCGACGAGGGTCCCGGCGACGGTGCTCTCGACCTCCATGTCGACCTTGTCGGTCATCACCTCGCACACGACGTCGCCGAGGGCGACCTCGTCGCCCAGCTTGACGTGCCAGACCGAGACCTCGCCCTCGGTCATCGTCATCGACATCTTGGGCATCCGGATCGCGAGCCGGGCCATCAGGACTCCTTCACCAGGGTGCGGGCGGCGTCGACGATGTCGGGCACCTGCGGCACGCAGGCCTTCTCGAGCTGCGGGGCGTAGGGGATGGGCACGTCCAGGCCCGAGAGCCGCTTGATGGGCGCCAGCAGCCGGTAGAGCGTGTCGGACCCGGCGATGCGGGCCGCGATCTCGCCGGTGAAGCCTCCGTGGCCGGGGGCCTCCTGGACGAGGAGCAGTCGCCCGGTGCGCGAGACGTCCTCGTGGATCGGGGCGTCGTCGAGCGGGGTGAGCGTCCGGGGGTCGATGACCGACGCCTCGATGCCCTCCTGGGCCAGCTGCTCGGCCGCGGCCAGGGAGCGGGAGACCTCGACGCCGGTGGCGACGATGGTGACGTCGCGTCCGGCGCGGTGCACCGCGGCCTTGCCGATGGGCACCCGCACGGCCTCGGTCGGGACCGGGCCGGACTCGCGGTAGAGGAGCTTGTGCTCGAGGACGATGACCGGGTTGGGGTCGTCGATCGCCGACAGCAGCAGGCCCTTGGCGTCCGCGGCCGTGGCCGGCATGACGACCTTGAGTCCGGGCACGTGGGCGAACCACGCCTCGAGGCTCTGGGAGTGCTGCGCCGCGGCGCCGGTGCCGGAGCCGAGCGGGGCGCGCAGCACCATCGGCACGCTCATCGCGCCGCCGAGCATGAAGTGGATCTTGGCGGCCTGGTTGACGATCTGGTCCATCGCCTGGTTGGTGAAGTCGGAGAACTGGATTTCCACGATCGGGCGCATGCCGGCCAGCGCGGCACCGACGGCCGCGCCGACGATGCCGAGCTCGGAGATCGGGGTGTCCCGGATCCGGTCGGCGCCGAAGCGGTGGTAGAGGTCGCCGCTGACGCCGAAGGCGCCGCCGTAGACCCCGATGTCCTCGCCGAGCATGAAGACCCGGTCGTCGGCCTCCATGGCCTGGCCGATGGCCTCGCGGACGGCCTCGCTGTAGGTGATGACCCGGGTGTCGGTCTGGGGGGTGGTGTCGACAGTCATGTGCTCTCTCGTCTCAGGCGGTCGCGAAGACGGCGGTCAGCAGGTCGGCAGGGTCGGCGTCGGGGGCGGAGTTGGCCGCGCGTACGGCGTCGCGCATGCGCTCCATGACCTGGGCGCGGATCTCGGTGACCTGCTCGTCGGTCAGCAGCCCGGCCTCGACGGCCTTGCGCTCGAAGTCGGGGATGGGGTCGTCCTCGCGCCAGTGGGCGATCTCGTCCTTGGTGCGGTAGAGGTTCTTGTCGGACTTGCTGTGGCCCTTCCAGCGGTAGGTGATCGCCTCGACGAGCGTCGGGCCCTCGCCGGCGCGGGCCCGGTCGACGGCGGCCTGCACGGCGTCGTAGACCGCGACCACGTCGTTGCCGTCCACCGTCACGCCCGGGAAGCCATAGGCCGCCGCCCGGTCGGAGATGTGCTCGACGGCCATTGACTTCTCGGTGGAGAAGGACATGCCGTACTTGTTGTTCTCGCAGACGAAGACGACCGGGAGCTGCCAGATCGCGGCCAGGTTGACCGCCTCGTGGAACGCGCCCTCGTTGGTCGCGCCGTCGCCGAAGAAGCAGGCGACCACGCGGTCCTCGCCGCGCATCTTGAACGCCAGCGCGGCACCGGCGGCGATCGGGATCCCGCCCGCCACGATGCCGTTGGCGCCGAGGTTGCCGGTGGCGACGTCGGCGATGTGCATCGACCCGCCGCGGCCGCGGCAGTAGCCCGTCTCCTTGGCCAGGAGCTCGGCCATCATCCGGGTCAGGTCGGCGCCCTTGGCGATGCAGTGGCCGTGGCCACGGTGGGTCGAGGTGATCGCGTCGTCCTCGCGCAGGGCCAGGCAGGTGCCGGTGGCCGATGCCTCCTCACCGATCGACAGGTGCATGGTGCCGTGCATCAGACCTCGGGCGAACAGGTCGTCGACGGCCTCTTCGAAGCGCCGGATCGTCCACATCGCCTCGAGCGTGCGCCGGGCGTTGTCACTGCTGGCCAGCGGGGACCCGCTCATGCCTTTGGACCTCCTCGTGCACATATGTGCACATCGTCGTCACGTACGTTCCGATGCTAGGTGACGCCAGTCACGGCTGGCAAGAGGAAGAGGTGACAAAAACACCGTGACCTGCGCCTCGTGCGCACCGATGTGCGCGTCACCTGCGCTGAGGGACGGGCAGGGTCAGAGCACGACGGCGGTGGCGATGGCGGCGACGCCCTCGCCGCGCCCGGTGAGGCCGAGGCCGTCGGTGGTGGTGGCGGCGACCGAGACGGGCGCGCCGACGACCGCGGCGAGCACGGCCTCGGCCTCGGTCCGGCGCGAGCCGAGCCGGGGCCGGGTGCCGACCACCTGGATGGCGACGTTGCCGATCTCGAAGCCTGCGGCGCGGACCCGGCGCACGATCTCGCCCAGCAGGTCGACGCCGGCGGCGCCGGCCCAGGCGGGGTCGCTGGTGCCGACGTTGCTCCCGAGGTCGCCGAGGCCGGCCGCCGACAGCAGGGCGTCGCAGGCGGCGTGGGCCGCCACGTCGCCGTCGGAGTGGCCCTGGAGGCCCTGCTCCTCGTCGGGCCAGGACAGCCCGGCCAGGTGCATCGGCACCCCGGCCACGAGTCGGTGCACGTCCACGCCGATGCCCACACGGGGGACGGCCGGCTGGTCATTCACAGGTCGATCATGCCTGAGCAACAATCGGGCGTGTGACTCCCTCCCGCACCGCGTGGGCCGCGAGCGGCCTCCTCGCCGGGCTCGTCGGCCTCGCCACGAGCTATCTGGCGGCGGCGGTGCTGTCGGTGCGCGAGGCCCCGGTCGTCGCGGTGGCCGAGCTGATCGTGCGGGTCACGCCGGGCGACCTCGCGGAGCGGGCCATCTCGGCGGTGGGTCACTGGGACAAGCCGCTGCTCGTGTCGGGCATCGTCATCGCGTCGGTGGCGGTCTTCGCCGTGGCGGGGATCCTGGGCCGGCGCGGGACCTGGCTGGGCATGCTCGTCTTCACCGCTCTCGGTGTCGTCGGCCTCGTCGCCGTCCTGACCGGTCCGGCCGGGACCTCGACGCGGATCCTGCCCGTCCTGGTCGGCTGGGCGAGCTGGCTGGCGGCGTACGCCTGGATCACCGCCGCGCTGGCCCGGGTGCGCCCGGCGCCCTCGCCTGGCCGGGGGACCCCCGACCCGCGCACCTCGGGCGGGCCCGACCTGCCGGACGGGCCGGACGGGCCGATCGGGCCGGACCGGCCGATCGGGACCCTCTCGCGGCGGGGCTTCGTGCTCCGGGGCTCGCTCGTGGGCCTGGTGTCGGTCGGTGTCGCGGTGACCGGGCGTCTGTGGGGCTCGGGCACCCGCGCCGTGGAGGAGGCGCGGCGGCTGATCCGGCTCGAGGGGGTGACGATGCCGGGCATTCCGCGCGGTGCCCGGGTCGGGCTGCCGGGCATCACGCCGTGGCGCACCCCGGTCGAGGACTTCTACCAGGTGCACACCGCGATCGTGGTGCCCAAGATCGACCCCAACGAGTGGTCGCTGCGCATCCACGGCATGGTCGACCGGGAGGTGCTGCTGACCTACCAGCAGCTGCTCGAGCGTGAGAAGACCGAGATGTGGGTGACCATCAACTGCGTCTCCAACCCCGTGGGCGGCAACCTGATCGGCAACGCCTGGTGGAGCGGGGTGCGGATCTCGGACCTCCTCGACATGGCGGGCGTCCGGCACGGCGCGGACGCCGTACTCCAGACCTCCAGCGACGGCTGGACCTGCGGGACACCGCTGTCGGCCCTCACCGACGCCCGGGAGGCGATCCTGGCGGTGGCCATGAACGGCGCCCCGCTGCCGATCGACCACGGCTTCCCGGTGCGCACGATCGTGCCGGGGCTCTATGGCTATGTGTCGGCGTGCAAGTGGGTCGTCGACATGGAGGTGACGAGGTTCGACGCGATCGAGGCCTACTGGACCTCCAAGGGCTGGGCCGAGGAGGCGCCGGTCAAGATCGCGTCGCGGGTCGACCTTCCGCGGTCGGGGGACACGGTGCCGAGCGGGACGCTGCGGGTCGGCGGCGTGGCGTGGGCGCAGCACACCGGCATCGAGGCCGTGGAGGTCTCCCTGGACCAGGGGGACTGGGTCCCGGCGCAGGTCGGTCACGTGCCCACCAACGACACCTGGGTCCAGTGGGCGGCGGTCGTCAACGTCGAGGCCGGCGACCACACGCTCGCCGTGCGCGCCGTCGACAAGCGGCAGGAGGTGCAGACCGGCGAGATCCAGGACGTCCTGCCCGACGGCGCCACCGGTTGGCACACCGTCGACTTCACCGCCGAGGACGCCTGACAGGGCGGGCGAGAGACGCCGCCGCCGGACGATCACGATGCCGGTCCGTGCGGCCGGCTTCCCTAGACTTGCCGGGTGACGCTCAGGCTCTATGACACCGCGACCCGCGAAGTCCGCGACTTCGTCCCCCTCCGCGAGGGACGGGCGGGCATCTATGTCTGCGGCCTGACCGTGCAGTCCGAGCCGCATGTCGGGCACGTGCGCTCGGCCGTGAACTTCGACGTGCTGCGGCGCTGGCTCACCGTGAAGGGCCTCGACGTGACGTTCATCCGCAACGTCACCGACATCGACGACAAGATCCTGGCCAAGGCGGAGGACCTCGGGATCCCGTGGTTCAGCCTCGCGGCCACGATGCACCGCGAGCTCGACAAGGCGCTCGCGTCGATCAACGTGCAGCCGCCGACCTACGAGCCCGGCGCCACCGGGCACATCCCGGAGATCGTCGAGCTCATCTCCCGGCTCGTCGAGGCGGGCCACGCCTATGCCGCCGAGGACGCGTCGGGCGACGTCTACTTCGACGTCCGCTCCTGGCCGTCGTACGGCGAGCTGACGCGGCAGGGTGTCGACGACATGGAGCCCGCCGAGGACGCCGACCCGCGCGGGAAGCGCGACCCCCGCGACTTCGCCCTCTGGAAGGGGTGGAAGGACTCGGAGCCCGTGACCGCGAGCTGGCCCTCACCCTGGGGCCGGGGACGGCCGGGCTGGCACATCGAGTGCTCGGCGATGGCGGGGAAGTACCTCGGCGACGCGTTCGACATCCACGGCGGAGGCGTCGACCTGCGCTTCCCCCACCACGAGAACGAGCAGGCCCAGTCCCGAGCGGCCGGGCGCCCCTTCGCGTCCTACTGGCTGCACAACGCGTGGATCACCACGGCCGGCGAGAAGATGTCGAAGTCACTCGGCAACTCCCTGCTGATCCCGTCGGTGCTCCAGCGGGTGCGGGGGATCGAGCTGCGGTTCTACATCGTCGCCGCGCACTACCGGTCGCACGTCGAGTTCTCCTTCGAGGCCCTCGACGAGGCGGCGGCGGGCTTCCGCCGGATCGAGGGGTTCCTCGACCGGGCCGGAGCCGTTGCGGCGCAGGGCGCCTCGGCTGCCGAGCTCCCCGCGGCGTTCGTCGAGGCGATGGACGACGACCTGGGGACGCCGGCCGCGACCGCGGTCGTCTATGACGCCGTACGCGAGGGCAACAAGCTGCTCGCCGACGGCGACGAGGCCGGGGCCGCGGCCGTCGCCGCCCGCGTCCGGGCCATGCTCGGCATCCTGGGGCTCGACCCGGCCGACGCGGCGTGGGGCGGTCCGGGCGGCGGTGACGACGCGCGGCTGACCGCCGCGGTCGAGGCGCTGGTGCAGGGGGCGCTGGCCGAGCGGGCCGAGGCGCGCGCCGCCAAGGACTGGACCCGCGCCGACGCCATCCGCGACCGTCTCAAGGCCGCCGGCATCGAGATCGAGGACACGCCCAGCGGTCCCCACTGGAGCCTCTGATGGCCGGCAACTCCCAGCGACGCGGCGCGATCCGCAAGACCAACAAGAAGCCCTCCGCGGGCTCCGGCGGCCGGGTGCGCCGCGGGCTCGAGGGCAAGGGCCCGACGCCCAAGGCGGCCGACCGGCCCAACCACAAGGCCTACAAGATGAAGGCCCGGGCCGAGAAGGCTGCCGCCACCAGGCCGCGCCGCAAGCCGGCCGGGTCATCCGAGGCCGAGTGGGTGGCCGGACGCAACTCCGTCGTCGAGGCGCTGCGCGCGGGCATCCCGGTGACCGGCGTCTACGTCGCCGAGGGCGCCGAGCGGGACGGGCGGCTGCGCGAGGCGTTCAAGCTCGCCGCGGAGTCGGGGGTCAGCCTGCTCGAGGTCACCCGGTCCGAGCTCGACCGGATGACCGGCGGTGCCGTCCACCAGGGGCTCGCGGCGCGCGTGCCGCCCTACGACTATGCCCACGCCGACGATCTCCTCGACATCGCCACGGAGGCCGGCGAGGCTCCGCTGGTCGTGGCGCTCGACTCGGTGACCGACCCGCGCAACCTCGGTGCGGTGATCCGCTCGGCCGCGGCGTTCGGCGCGCACGGCGTCGTCATCCCCGAGCGCCGGGCCGCGGGCATGACCGCCTCCGCCTGGAAGACCTCGGCGGGGGCTGCCGCCCGCATTCCCGTCGCCCAGACCGTCAACCTGGCCCGGCAGCTGCGCGCCTACCAGGAGGCGGGCTGCATGGTCGTCGGCCTCGCCGCCGACGGTGACGTGTCCCTGCCCGACCTCGACCTCGCCACCGGGCCTCTCGTGGTCGTCGTCGGCTCGGAGGGCAAGGGGCTCGGTCGTCTCGTGTCCGAGACCTGCGACCAGCTCGTGTCCATCCCGATGCACCACCAGGTGGAGTCGCTCAACGCCGGTGTGGCCGCCTCGGTGGCGCTCTACGCCGTCGCGCGCGCTCGGGCGTGACCGGCTTCAGCTGGCGCCGCGCCCGGCATGCCGGGCTGCTCGTCCTGGTCTGGCTCGTGGTCTCACTCGGCTCGGCCGCCTGGATGTTCTTCCACTCCAGCCGCACCATCGACCTCGCCAGCCACGAGACCGTCATCCGGCCGACGCTGTCGGGGTATGCCGAGATGCACACCGGCCCGCTGCTGCCGGACCTGCGGGTGCCGTCGAGCAGCTCGGTGGGCGTCGACGTCGACCTCGGGGGCACGCGTGCCGTGTCGCTGTCGCAGCTCGTGCAGCGCTATGCGTTCATCGCCAGCCATCCGGAGGGCCAGATCGCGCGGGTGGAGAGCACGCTCGTGCAGATGGCCGTCGCGGCCGGCGTGCGGGGCGCGGTCATCGGGCTGCTGCCGGTGGGGGCATGGGTGGTCGCCGGGCCGCGGGTGCGCTCGGAGCTGCATGCCGTCGTACGGCGTCCGCGCGTACTCGCCGCCACCGCTGCCGCCGTCGTGCTCACCACGGCGGTGCTGTGGCCGTGGAGCCTGCTCAACGGGCGGGCGCCGTCGGGGGTGCACTGGCGCGGGCTGCAGGACTATGTGGGGGTTCCGCTCGACCTCCCGGCGGAGCTGTCGGGCGTCCAGATCTCGACCAACCTCACCACCCGCGAGTCCAAGCGGCTGGTGCTCAGTGCGGTGCGGACCTACCAGGCCAGCCTGCGGTTCTATGACCGCGCCGCCGAGCTGGCCGACGCGCTGCCGCTGCGCAAGAAGCGCGAGGGCGAGACCGTCGTGCTCCTTGTGTCCGACCGGCACGACAACATCGGCATGGACCAGGTCGCCAGCGCCGTCGCCGACGCCGCGGGGGCGACCGTCGTGTTCGACGCCGGCGACGACACCTCGACCGGCTCCTCGTGGGAGGCGTTCAGCCTCGACTCGCTGCAGGAGCGCTTCGGCGACTTCGAGCGCTTCGCCGTGGCCGGCAACCACGACCACGGCTCGTTCGTGAGCGACTACCTCGTCGACCGGGGCTGGACCAACCCGGACGGCTCGGTGGTCGACGGGCCGGACGGCTCGCTGCTGTGGGGCGTCGACGACCCGAGGTCCAGCGGCCTCGGCGACTGGGTGGACCTGGCGACGGGGTCCTACACGGAGTTCCAGGCCTCGGTGGCCGACGACGTCTGCGGCGCGCCGCGCCGGGTGTCCACCGTGCTCGTGCACGCCGCCTCGATGGGGCAGGAGGTGCTGACCCGGGGCTGCGCGGACCTCGTCCTCGGCGGCCACCTGCACGTCCAGCAGGGGCCGACCCGGGTGGTCGGCTCCAACGGCCGGGTGGGCTACAGCTTCACCAACGGCACCACCGGCGGCGCCGCCTATGCCATCGCCGTCGGCAGCAAGCCCCGGCGCGAGGCCGAGGTCACCCTCATCACCTACCGCGACGGCCGCCCCGTCGGCCTCCAGCCCGTCCGACTCCAGACCAACGGCCTCTTCAGCGTCGACCGCTATACCGAGCTCACCTACTGACCGCCGAAGTGGGACTCGCGGTCCGCCGAAGTGGGACTCGCGGTCCGCCGAAGTGGGACTCGCGGTCCGTCGAGGTGGGACTGGCGGTCCGTCGAGGTGGGACTGGGGTTCGTCGAGGTGGGAGCCGGGACTCTCTCACCGGGGGATCGCGGTGCGGGAGTAGACCCGCTTGCTCGCTCGCCGAGCTCGGAGCTCGGACCTCAGGTCGAAGAGCCACCTGTCGAGGGAGCGACCCGACAGATCCTTCTTGCGCACGACGATCACGAACCAACCAGCGCGCGCCAGCGCCGCGCGCCGGGCCTCATCGTGCTCCCTGTGCTCCGCGCCGTGGAACTCCTCCCCGTCGTACTCGATGGCGATCTTGAGGTGCGGATAGGAGAGATCAAGCCGCACCTCACCCCAACGAGGGAGCACCACCAGCTCCTGAAGCTTGGGGACGGGGAGGCCGGCGTCGATGATCGCCAAGCGCGTCCACGACTCTCCGGGGGACTCCGCTCGACCGTCAGCATGCCCGACAAGGTCCCGGAGCTGCCGGCAGCCACGACGACCGCGATAGCGGGGTAGTGTTGCCTGGAGCTGGGCGATGGTGAGGCCGTGGAGGCGGCAGAACTGGTCGAGGACGGCGAGCGCTCGACTGCGACCGCGCAGGCACGCGATGTCGCAGGCAGTCCGAAGCGGACTTGTCACCCGCACCCCAGCGACCTCGATGATCTCGTCCGTCTGGAGAGTGCGCTTGCCGCCGAGGAGCTCGCCTCGCTGCGTGCGGTCGTGCCCGTCGATGGCCACGACTTCGAGGCTGGGTACTACGTCAAGGGCTTCGGGTTCGAACGCGTCGACGCCGAGGATCCAAGCGGCCGACTGGTCGCTGACGATGCTGTGTGCTGGCAGAACCAGTGCGGCGCAGCGCGCTCTGGTCTCGGGGGTGTCCGGCAGGCCGCCCGGAGCGTAGACGCCACGGAGGCAGCGCCGTACGGATCCGTCGGCCAGCATCTTGCGGAGCTGACCTCGAGAGATGCCCAGCTCTGCGAGTTGCCCGATGGTGAAGGGCTCGGCTGGGATGTGGATCTCTTCTTCGTTCATGGTCCGAGCGTCGACAGTGCTAGGTCCGACGGCCAGGACTGCCTGTTGTGCCTGTGGAAGGCGAGCCGGCCCCCGCGCCTGTGAACGATAGGTGGCCCGCGAGTCCCACCTGGGCGGACCGCGAGTCCCACCTCGGCGGACCGCGAGTCCCACTTCGGCGGACCGCGAGTCCCACCTCGGCGGACCGCGAGTCCCACTTCGGCGGACCGCGAGTCCCACCTCGACGGACCCGAACTCCCACTTCGCGGTTCGGTGGGGGGCGCATAGAGTCGGGGGATGGCCACGACCGTCGACCGCCTGCTGCCCGACGAGGACGCGGAGGCGCTGCTGGAGCTGACGCGGGAGATCGCGGCGAAGGAGCTGGCGCCGCAGGCGGCGGAGGCCGAGGAGGCGGGGGAGTTCCCAGAGGGGGCCTACCGGCTGCTGGGACGGTCGGGGCTGCTGTCGCTGCCGTTCGCGGAGGAGTGGGGCGGCGCGGAGCAGGCCTACGAGGTCTACCTCCAGGTGGTCGAGGAGATCGCGACCGCGTGGCCGAGCGTCGGGGTCGGGCTGTCGGTGCACACCCTCACCGCCTCGGTCGTCGACGCCCACGGGACCGACGAGCAGCGGGCCGCCTGGCTGCCGAGGATGCTGTCCGGTGAGTGGCTGGGCGCCTACTGCCTGTCCGAGCCGCAGGCCGGCTCCGACGTCAGCGGCATCGCGACCCGGGCGGTCCGGGAGGGCGATGACTATGTCGTCGTGGGCACCAAGCAGTGGATCAGCAACGGGTCCTGCGCCGACTACTACATCCTCTTCGCGCGCACGTCCGACGACCCTCGGCGGGGGCTCAGCGCGTTCATCGTCCCCGCCGACACCCCCGGCATGACGTTCGGCGCCCCCGAGCGCAAGATGGGCCTCGCCTGCGACGTGACGACCACGGTGCTCTTCGACGGTGCCCGCCTGCCGGCGGCGCAGCGGCTGGGCGAGGAGGGTGACGGCATGAAGATCGCGCTCCAGGCCCTCGACTCCGGGAGGCTCGGCATCGCGGCGGTCGGGACCGGCATCGGGCAGGCGGCGCTGGCGCACGCGGTGGCGTACGCCGGGGAGCGGCGCCAGTTCGGGCGGCCGGTCGGAGAGTTCCAGGGACTGCAGTTCCTGCTGGCCGACATGGCGACACACGTCGAGCGCGCGCGGGCGACCTACCTCCATGCCGCCCGGCTCAAGGACGCGGGCAGGCCGTTCTCCCGGCAGGCCAGCATCGCCAAGCTCACCGCGACCGACGCGGCGGTGCGGGTGACCACCGATGCGGTCCAGGTGCTGGGGGGCAACGGCTATGTCCGCGACTACCCCGTCGAGCGGCTGTTCCGCGACGCCAAGGTCACCCAGATCTTCGAGGGCACCAACCAGATCCAGCGGATGGTGGTCGGGCGCAGCCTGCTCGCCTGACTCTCGTGGCTCAGCGGACCAGGCGGCGGAGTCGTCAGTCGTCGAGCCCGGACGGTGCCGCCGTGATGGCCTCCTCGGGCTTGGACGCCAGCACGCCGTGGATGTAGTCGCGGGCGGCGTCGAGGAGGTCCACCTCGCGACCGGCGCGCTCGGAGAGGTACCACCGGTGCACGAGGATCTCGTGGAAGATCTCGGCCGGCTCGAGCTTGCCCCGCGCCTCCGCCGGAACCAGCCCGAGCACACGGTCGTAGACCTCCAGCAGCCAGCGGTTGGCCACGACCGAGCGGTCCTCACGGCCCAGGTCCTTGCTCGCGGTGTAGGACGCGATGTCGTTGAGCAGCCGACGTGCCTGGTTGTCCTGCACGGTGAGTCCGGTCAGTCCCTGGAGCTCGCGCTGGTGGTGCCCGAGCTCGACGACGCGCGGCTGGATGAGCACCGTGTCCCCGTCGAAGTCGGTGACGATGTCGAGCTCGTCGACGTCGAAGCCGAGGTCGTTGAGCCGCTCGATGCGTCGCTCGATCCGCCACATCTCGTGCTGCGCGAACTCCTCGGCACCCGTGAGCTCGACCCACAGCGCGACGTAGCGCTGCTCGATCATCGCGACGATGTCGTGGCCGCCGAGCTCGTCCTCGATCCCGGCGCTGGCCTCGAGGTCCATCAGCTCCCCGAAGATGTTCTCGCAGCCGACGAGCACGTCGTTGGCGCGCATCTGCGGCGACAGGCTCCGCTGCAGCTCGCCGGTCTCGGCGTCGACGAGGTAGGCGGTGAACGCGCCGGCGTCGCGCCGGAACAGCACGTTGGAGAGCGACACGTCGCCCCAGTAGAAGCCCGCGAGGTGCAGCCGGACGAGCAGCACCACCATGGCGTCGACGAGCTGCGGGATCTGGTCGGCGGTCGCCCCGTGCGCGAAGAGGCTGCGGTAGGGCAGCGAGAAGCGGAGGTGCTCGGTGATCAGCGCCGCCGGCAGCTCGGACCCGTCGGACGCCGTACGACCGGACACGACGGCCTGAGGTACGACGGTCGGCAGGCCGAGGCGCTCGAGGTCGCGGAGCAGGCGGTACTCCCGCATCGCGATCGGCTCGACGGTCTCCTTGACGGCATAGACCCGGTCGCCGAGCCGCACGATCCGCACCACGTGGCGCGACAGGCCCCGTGGCAGGGGGATGACGACCTCCTCGCCCCACTCCTCGAGCGGGGTCGACCACGGCAGCTGCACGATCCGCGGGTCCGGGCGGCTCGCGACGATCTTGAGGACCACCCGGTCAGTGTCCCCGATGGACCCTCATCGCGGCAGCCAACCGCGTCGCGAGGCTCGCCGCGCGGGCGTCGGCGGGCAGGTCCTCGAGCAGGATCGGGGTGCCGTCGGGGCGGGACAGCGGGATCCGCCAGTTGGGGTACTCCTTGTCGGTGCCCGGCTGGTTCTGGGTACGGCGGTCGCCCACGAGGTCGCTGAGCATCACCCCCACGAGCCGTGACGGCGTCTCGGTCAGGAGCAGGTGGAGCGCCTCGACGGTCTCCTGCTCGGTCGCCCCGTCGGCGACCAGCCCGCGCTCGCGCAGCAGGCCCAGGAACGCGTCGCGCTCGTGGGCGGCGAAGGCGAGCTCGTCCTCGACGGGCCGGGTGAGCAGCCCGAGCTCCTCGCGCAGGCGGACGTGGTCGCCGGCCAGGTAGCCGGCCGTCGGCGGCAGGTCGTGGGTGGTCACGGTGGCCAGGCACAGCTCGCGGTAGGACTCCGGCGGTCGCGGGGCGCCGTCCTCCACCTCGAACCAGAGGATCGAGGTGCCGAGGATGCCGCGGCTGGCCAGGTAGTCGCGCACGAACGGCTCGACCACCCCGAGGTCCTCGCCGATCACGAACGCTCCCGCGCGCTGGGCCTCGAGGAGCAGGATCGACACCATCGCCTCGTGGTCGTAGCGCAGGTAGGCGCCCTCCGACGGCTGGTGCCCGAGCGGGATGCACCACAGGCGGAACAGCCCCATCACGTGGTCGATGCGCAGCGCGCCGGCATGCCGGAGCACCGTGCGCAGCATGGCGATGTAGGGCGCATAGCCGATCTCGGCCAGCCGGTCGGGTCGCCAGGGCGGCTGCGACCAGTTCTGGCCGATCTGGTTGAAGGCGTCGGGGGGCGCGCCGACCGAGACGCCGGTGGCGAGCGCCGACCCGAGCGTCCAGACGTCGGCGCCCTCGGGGTGGACGCCGACGGCCAGGTCGGTCACGACGCCGACGGACATCCCGGCGCCGACCGCGGCCTGCTGTGCGGCGTCGAGCTGCTGGTCGCACACCCACTGGAGCCAGCGGAAGAAGTCGACCCGGTCGGAGAGGTCGTCGACCAGCTCCTCGACCTCCTGGGCGTCGCGGTCGTGGGCCCACGCGGGCCACCCGGCGGGGGCGCCGAGGTGCTCGACCAGGGCGCACCAGGTGGCGAACTCGGTCAGCGGCTCGCCCTCGCGCTCGCAGAAGGCGTGGAAGGCGGCCTGCCGCGCCGGCGTACGGCCGCCCGCGAAGACCGCGTCCAGGGCGCCCAGCTTGGCCGCCCACGCGGCCTGCCTGTCGAGCAGCCCGGAGCTGTCGTCGAGCGCGTGTGCCTGGGCGGCGTACTTGTCGACGATCGCCTGCGGCGTGGCCGCCAGGCTCGACGACTCGGGGATGTCCTCGACCCGGATGTAGAGGGGGCTGACGAAGCGCCGCGTGGTGGGGAGGTAGGGCGAGTTCTCGATCGGCGGGACCGGCTGGGCGGCGTGCAGCGGGTTGACGAGGACGAACTCGGCGCCGACGCCGGCGGCCCAGGTCGCGAGGTCGCGTAGGTCGTGGAAGTCCCCCAGACCCCACGAGGCCCGCGAGCGGACGGAGTAGAGCTGGGTCATCACGCCCCAGGCCTGGGGCCCGAGGGCGGCCGGCAGCTCGAGGCGCTGCGGGGCGACCACGACCAGAGCCGACGCGCTCCGGTCGCCGGACCGGGCGTGGAGCCTGTGGTAGCCGGTGGGGAGCTCGGCGGGCAGTGCGAACCGCGCCTCCCCGACGAGCTCGCCGTCGACCTGGTGCGGGGCGACGTTGTGCTCCTGCTGCAGGGTGGCGAACGTGGCGCCGTCCTCGGTGACGAGGTGGACCTCGAGCGGGTCGCCGTGCCGGACGTGCACCAGGACCTCGGCGGGCGACCCCTCGCGCTGGACCACGACGGCGGGCAGCATCCGTCGCCAGGCGGCCTGGTCGACGGCCGACAGGGCGGCCCGCACGGACTCGTCGGTGGTCGCGTCGACGCCGAACGCGGCCAGCACGGCGGTCGCGGTCGCGATGGGGACGGGCACGTGGCGTCCCTGCCAGTCCCAGTAGTCGGTGGACAGCCCGTAGCGGTGGGCCAGCTCCTCGAGCGCAGGCCAGCTGCTGACGTCGTCGGTGGTCACGGGTCCAGTCTCTCGTCTCGTTCCAGGCGTACGGCGCCCGGTCCACGGCTCGCCATCGCGTCGTCGGGGTTCGACAGGGCGCAGCTGCGCAGGCTCAGGCAGCCGCAGCCGATGCAGTCGTCCAGGTCGTCGCGCAGCCGTTCGAGGCGCGCGATCTGGTCGTCGAGCCGCGGGCGCCAGCCGCGTGAGAGCCGGGTCCAGTCGGCCTTGGTGGGGGTGCGGCCGTCGGGCAGGGTGCTCAGCGCCAGGCGGATCTCCTCGAGGCTGAGCCCGACCCGCTGGGCGGCCTGGATGAAGGCCACGCGGCGCAGGGTGGCCTGCTCGAACCGGCGCTGGTTGCCGCTGTTGCGGCGGGCGGTGACGAGCCCGCGCGACTCGTAGTAGCGGACCGCGGACGGCGCCACCCCCGAGCGCGCGGCGAGCTCCCCGATGGTCAGCAACGACATGCGCAGACCCTTGCAAGACATGAAGCGGACTTCAAGTTCCGGGCGACCCCGCGTCGGCGGTTACGATGACCTGCGCGCCGAGCGAGGCGCAGGCCGCGTTAGCTCAGTGGTAGAGCACCCGCCTTGTAAGCGGACGGTCGTCAGTTCAATCCTGACACGCGGCTCGGCTGCCGGCGGAGGGCTCGTCAGCGGACCTGGCGGACCTCGAACTCGCAGGCAGGGCTCGCGATGGCGTCCTGGGCGGCGATCAGCCGGAGCTCGCGCTCGCCGCTGCGCAGCGTCGCGTCGAGGACGGCGAACACCGAGGACGCCGTACGCCCGAGCGCTTCGCCGGCCGACCCGGTCTCGTGGAGGTGGGCGGTGAAGAGGGCGGCCGTGATGTCGCCGGAGCCGTTGGCCTTCATCGGCAGCCGCGGCGTCTGCACGATCCAGCCGCCGTCGGCGGTCACGGCCAGCATCTCGATGGTGTCGGCGGGCGCGTCGGGCCGCTCGACCGAGGTCACGAGCACCACCGACGGACCCAGAGCGAAGGCCAGGTCGACCGAGGCGAGGGTGTCCTCGAGGGTCGCGGGCTCGGTGCCGGTGAGGAAGCCGAGCTCGAACTGGTTGGGCGTGATGATGTCGGCGGCGGGGACCACGCGCTCGCGCAGCAGCGGCGGGATGGCCGGGTTGACGAAGCAGCCGGACTTGGCGTTGCCCATCACCGGGTCACAGGTGTAGGTCGCGGCCGGGTTGGCCGCCTTGACCCGGGCCACGGCGTCGAGGATGACGTCGGCGATGTCCTCGCCACCCTGGTAGCCCGACAGCACCGCGTCGCAGCTCGGCAGCACCCCGCGCTCCTCGACGCCGGTGATCACGTCGCGCACGTCCGAGGCGGGCATCAGCGGCCCCCGCCAGGCGCCGTAGCCGGTGTGGTTGGAGAAGTTCACGGTGTGCACGGGCCACACCTCGTGGCCGAGCCGCTGGAGCGGGAACACGGCGGCGGAGTTGCCGACGTGCCCGTAGGCCACGTGGGACTGGATGGACAGGATGCGCATCCGGTCATCCTGTCAGGCGGGGTGTCGGATTCCCCGCTCGAGCGGGGAAACCAGCACTGGTTGGCCGGAACTTCGGCCAACCAGTGCCGGCTTCGCCCCGTCCGCGCGACCGGAGTGACGCCTGTGACGACCGTACGACGTGGCGCGCGGCGCGGCTGAGCCGCAGACCTAGCAGAGCGTCACGTCGCCCATCCGGTACTTCACCTTCGCGACCGTCTCGCTGGTCGTGCAGTAGTTGTCCGACCCCTCGCCGTCGGCGTAGTCGTCGCCCTTGCCGCCGTCGAGCTCGTCGAACCCCTTGCCGCCGTAGAGGTCGTCGTCCCCGTTGCCGCCCCACACGTGGTCGGCGCCCTTGCCGCCGGAGATGACGTCGTCGCCGGCACCGCCGCTCAGGCAGTCGTCGCCCGCACCGCCGGTGATCGTGTCGCGACCGCCGCCCCCGTCGACGAGGTCGGCGCCCCCGTTGCCGTTGATGACGTCGTGGCCTCCGAGGCCGAAGATGATGTCTGACCCCGGCGTCCCCTCGAGGACGTCGTCGCCGGCCGTGCCGGTGATGACCGTCCCGGTGATCTCACACGGGTCGGCGGTGGACGCGGCCTGGGCGGTCGGCGCCAGCAGGGCCGGGGCGAGAGGAAGGGCCAGGGTCAGGGTGGCGGCCGCGAGGCCGAGCCGGGTGCTGGTCATGGTGGGAGCTCCTTGTCGTTCGGGTGGGCATCGATGTGGAAGTGCGGGGGAGGCGCCGGGCGGCGCCGTGGAAGGACGGTCCACGAGCGGCGTCAGAACGCCGTCACAACCGAGCGGTGGCGCCGGAGGCGCCCAGCACGCGGGCGTCCGGTGCGTCGGCGCCGACCTCGGTCATGGCGGCCGTCCAGCGGTCGTACGCGCGGCGCGCCTCACCGTGGCGGCCGGCTCGGACCAGGACCGCCACCAGCATCCGATGGGCCGGCTCGTCGAACGGGTCGGCGGCGAGGAGGCGCACCAGGGCGGTGACCGCGCCGTCGATGTCGCCGGCGCGGCCGTGCAGCCGGGCCGCGAGCCGCAGCGCCTGCACCCAGGCGGCGCGCACGTGGTCGCGGGTCACCGCGGCCCAGACCTCGTAGGGGTCCTCCTCGAACGCCTCGCCGCGGTAGCCCGCGAGCAGGTCAACCAGCAGCGAGCGTGCCGCGTCCTCGGCCCCCTCGTCGGCGAGCCGCCCCGCCTCGGCGACGTCGTCGAGGAAGTCGGAGAGGTCGAGCGCCACGGCGTCGAGGACGAGCCGGATCCCCTGCGTGTCCGCGGCGACGAACGTCTCGATGGGGTGCCGCTTGTCGGGGTCCAGCGCGCCGCGCAGCGTGGAGAGCAGCACCGACAGCCGGTGGCCGGTCCTGGCGGGGTCGTCGTCGGGCCACAGCAGCTCGCACAGCTCCTCGCGCCCGACCGGCCGCCCCTGTCGGGCCACGAGCGCCTTGAGGAGCGTCCGCGCCTGCCGGGAGCGCCACGCGCTCGCCGGGACCGGCTCCCCGTCACGATGGACGGCGAAGCCGCCCAGCACCCGGATGTCCAGCGCGCCCAGGTGGGCGGACCCCTGGGGGTGCAGTGGCCGGTCGAGGACACCGGCCACCCGCATCCGTCGTACGGCGGCACGCGCGGCCGCACCCCGCGGACCCTGGGAGCCGGGCAGCCGGGCCAGCGCGAGGTGCACCCGGTCCGCGGCGAGGGTGGCACCGGAGCGCTGGTGGACCGAGAGCGCCTGCAGCAGCAGCGCGCCGGACTCCCGGGGGTCCGGCTCGGCCTCCGCCGCGAGCTCCAGGGCCGGCCCCAGCGTGCGCCGGCTCTGGGCCGCTCGTGCCGCGCCGGCCGCCTCCTCGGCCAGCTCGGCAGCACGCCCGGAGTCTCCCCGAGCGAGCCGGACCCACCCGAGCGCCGTCAGCGCCACCGGACGGATGTCCTCGGGCGCCCGCGCCAGGGCCTCGGCGGCCAGCGACTCGGCACGGTCGAGCTCCGAGGGCTCGCGCGGCGTCGCGGCGACGATGGTCGCGAGCCGGGCGAGCGCGGGTGCGAGGACCTGGCGCTCGCCGGTCTCGCGAGCCAGGTCGACGGCCTCTTCGAACGCGACCCGGGCGTCGTCGAGCCGGCCGGCCTGGTAGTCGATCTCGGCGAGACCCCACAGGGCCGCGGGCGTGCGGTCGAGACCCTGCGTGCGCGCGATGTCGAGGCAGCGCAGGAACCGGACCCGGGCGGCCTCCAGGTCCCCCAGCCCGGTCAGCGCCTCACCCGAGTTGTGGAGGGCGGAGGCGTAGGCACCGGCCGGGCCGGTGCGGTCCACGAGCGCGATCGCCGCGTCGGCCGCCTCCAGGGCCGCCGCGAGGTCGCCCGCCACCAGGTGGGCGTCGGACAGGTTGGTGAGGCTGCGTTGGAGCAGGAAGACGTCGCCGCAGCGCTCCGCCGTCGCCTGCGCCGACGCGAGGGCGTTGAGGCGCCGGGCGCCGGTGACGAGCATCGACTGGGCGAGGTAGGCCGTCGCGCGCGCCTCGTCGTCCCCGACCCGCGCGGAGCTCAGCGACTCGGCCGCCGCGTGTCCGGCCGCCTCGTCGTCGCCGAGCTGCCACTCGGTGAGGGCCAGGGTCGCCAGGCGCATCGCCCGGGCGCTGCTCGGCTCGTCGGCGGGCAGCGGGACGCGAGCCCCCGTGCAGAGGTCCCGTGCGGCCTGGAAGCTCGCGGCGCCGTACTTCACCGCCGCGATTCGCCACACCAGGTCCGGCGGCGGGACCTCACCCCATGCCTCGGTGTCCGCCAGCGCCGACTCGAGGACCTCGTCGGCGAGGCGGTGTCGCCCGGCGATGCGGGCCGCGTGCCCGTGCAGGATGCGGGTGCGCAGGTCCAGGCAGGCGGCCGGCATGGAGTCCACCGCGACGAGCAGCTCGTCGGCCCACCCCGCGGTGACGATCGCGTCCCCGTGCTGCTCGATGATCTGCTGGCAGCGGGTGTGGTCCTCCGCGTGGCGGGCCGCCCGCAGCGCCGGACCTGGCCTGCCTTCCGCGAGGTAGTCTTCGGCGGCCCGCACCCACCAACCCGCCGCGTCGGCCGGGGCGGGTCGGTCCCGAAGGCAGGCGGCGACGAGGGGTACGACGAGCGCCTCGTCCTCGTGGTGCGTCACGACCCCCGCCCCGGTGAGCAGGTCCCACGTGGCGGCGTCGTCACGGAGCACCTGCGACGGCACGGGGTGCAGGTCCCGGACCAGGTGCAGCAGCCGACGGGCCGGCCCCGGGAGCGACGGCAGCAGCCGGGACTCGACCCAGCGGACGACCGGCCCGCGGCGCCGGCTCAGCTGGGTGACGGGGTCCGCGGTGGCCCAGGGCTCGCCGCCCTCCTCGAGCACGAGCCCGACCAGGACGGGCCAGCCGTCGGTGAGGCGCTGCAGGTCCTCGGCGACGCGGTGCGCCGTGCCCGGGTCCGCCGACCCGGTGGCCTCGACGAGCATCCGGCGGACCAGCCCGTGCAGCTCCGTCGGTGGGATCCGCTGGTCCTCCGGACCGGGGCCCGAGCCGCCGTCATCGCGGGGACCGGCAGGAGGGAGGTCCAGGGGGGCGTGCGGCAGCTGCGGGGGCATGCACCCCAGGAGTGTGGTCGCGGCTCGTGGATACGGGGGTGCAGGTTTCCCCGCTCGAGCGGGGAACCTTGCACTGGTTGGCCGAAGTTTCGGCCAACCAGTGACAGCTTCCCCGCCTGAGCGGGGAAACCGACATCACGGCAGGGGATCCGCCGACCCCAGCACCCACAGCGCGACGCCGTGCACGCCGAGGTCGCGGGCCAGGGCGAGCCGCTTGCGATAGCTGCGACCGTCGGACCACCAGATCACGGTGCCGTCGTCGAGGGTGGTGCTCCACTCCCCGGCCCTGGGATGCCAGACCTGCTCGGCGCCGTCGGCCTCGGCGAGTGCCCGGGCGCGCCGGGGGCTGACCGAGTGACCCGAACCGGTCGTGGGCCAGGTGTAGCCGTAGCCCGCGACCCCCAGGTCCACCATCGACAGCGGCACGCGGCGACCGAGGGTGCTGATCGCCTTCCGCTGCCAGGGGAGGGCGCCGATGGGGCCGGGACCGGACCACGTCGCGCCGTGCTGGTCGTAGGTCATCAGCGCGATCCGGTCGACGATCCCGGCCAGGGTGCGCAGCGAGAAACCGGAGGAGCGGTAGCTCGCGAGCGACGTCCGCCCCCCGATGTCCATCGACAGCACCACGCCCGACGGCAGCCGGTCGCGCAGCAGGCGCAGGAAGGCCACGAGCCCGTCGCGGTCGTGCGCGTGCATCGCCTCGAGGTCGACGGTGATCCCGTCCCAGCCCTCGCTGCGAGCGATGTGCACGAGCCGTCGTACGGCGGCCCGCCGGTGCTCCGCGCTCGACAGCAGGCGGGTCACGAGCTCCGAGTCGAAGTCGCCGGTCCGCGGGCTCCAGTTGGACAGCAGGAGCTCGGCCCGCAGGCCGTGTCGGTGTGCCTGCGCCAGCAGGTCGCGCAGCTGGCCATAGGTGCGGGTCACCCCGCTCCCGTCCAGCTTCACCGCGATCCCCGAGACCCCGACGATGTCCAGCGCGTGGGCGTCGCGGCGGATCACCCGCGGCTTCAGCCCGCCCATGGCATAGCCCGTGACCACGAGCCCCCGGGCCGCGTCACGCGGCTGAGGCGATGGCGACGACGAGGTCGCGAGGGCGGGCGCGGACGAGGTCAGCAGGACGGCGGCGACGGTGGCGGCGAGCAGGGTCCTCATCCCCGGCATCATGCCGGAGAGGTCGTACGGCGGTCGACGGCCGAGCGGCCGCGCCCCTCAGGCGACCTGGAACGACCGCTTCGCCAGACCCATCCAGTAGCCGTCGATCACCTGGAGCGGCGGCTCGCCCGGGTCGGCCGCGGCGCCCAGCGCGACGAAGAGCGGAGTGTAGTGCTCGACGGTGGGGTGGGCGTAGGGCATGCCGGGCGCCAAGGACCGGAAGTTGGCCAGGGTGTCGACGTCCCCGCGGCTCAGCGCGTCGGCGGCCCAGAGGTCGAAGTCGGCCGACCAGCCCGGGACGGCGGCGTCGATGCGCCACTCGGTGAGGAAGGGGAGACCGTGGGTCAGGAAGCCCGACCCGACGATGAGCACGCCCTCGTCGCGCAGCGGCCGCAGCCGGGCGCCGAGCTCCAGCAGCCTGGCGGGGTCGTGGGTCGGCAGCGACATCTGGAGGACGGGGATGTCGGCGTCGGGGTACATGATCTTCAGCGGCACCCAGGCCCCGTGGTCGAGGCCGCGGGAGGCGTGCTGGTGCACCGGCTCGGTGTCCGGCATCAGCGAGGCGACCCGGCGGGCCAGCGCGGAGGCGTCCGGGGTCGCGTAGGTCATCTGGTAGAACCTCGGCGCGAAGCCGCCGAAGTCATAGACCAGGTCGACGCCCTGCGCCGACAGCGACAGGGGGGCCGACTCCCAGTGCGCGCTGACCACGAGGATCGCGGTGGGGCGCGGCAGGTCGCCGGCCCAGGCGCTCAGCTGTCCCGACCATGTCGGGTCGTCGAGCAGGGGCGGGGCTCCGTGGCCGATGTAGAGGGCAGGCATCCGGTCGTTCACACCAGGAGAATAGTTGATGCTTCAACTTTATTCCAGATGGCCCGACAGCCCTCACCCCGGCAGCGACCAGTCGACCGCCTGGCCGCCCTGGTCCACCAGCAGCCGGTTGACCCGCGAGAAGGGGCGGGAGCCGAAGAAGCCGCGGGCGGCCGAGAGGGGCGAGGGGTGGGCCGACTCGACCCAGGGGATCGGGCCGAGCACCGGCTTGAGCGACATCGCGTCGCGACCCCAGAGGATGGCGGCCATCGGGCCGCCGCGGGAGGCGAGGGCCGTGATCGCGCACTCGGTCACCTCCTCCCACCCGCGCCCGCGGTGCGAGGCCGACTCCCCGGGGCGCACGGTCAGCACCCTGTTGAGCAGCATCACGCCACGCTCGGTCCACGCGGTCAGGTCGCCGTGGGCGGGCGGCTCGACGCCGAGGTCGGTGCGCAGCTCCTGGTAGATGTTGCGCAGCGAGCCGGGCAGCGGCCGGACGTCGGGGGCGACCGCGAAGCTCAGCCCGATCGGGTGGCCCGGCGTGGGGTAGGGGTCCTGCCCGACGATCAGCACGCGTACGTCGGCCAGGGGGCGCTGGAACGCCCGCAGGATGCGGTCGCCGGCGGGGAGGTAGGGCCGTCCGGCGGCCAGCTCCTCGCGCAGGAAGCGTCCCATCGCGGCGATCCGATCGTCCACGGGAGCCAGCGCGGCGGCCCAGTCCGGCGCGACCAGCCCCCGCTCGACCAGGCCGGCGAGCGCGCTCATGCCGGGACCATCCGTCGTGGCGACGCGAAGGGCGGCTCGGCGCGCAGCGTCCAGGTGATGACGACGAAGACGACGGCGGCGACGACGAACGCCAGCAGGCCGACGACGGCCAACAGCGCCCCGACGTCGCCGAACGGGGTGAGGAGGTAGACGGCGAGCGTCGCACCCAGGTCGACCCACCGCACCGGGTCCAGCCACCGCCGGCCGGGATGACCGGCGGGCAGGTGCCGGATCATCGCGGTGCACATCGAGAACAGCACCGCGGACTGGAGCAGGAGCGTCAGGTCGGCGACCCAGCGAGGGGCCGTCGCCTCGGCCGTCGTGACGACCGGGACGGCAGCGAGGACGCCCACCCACGCGAAGGCCGCGGCCGCCCGGAACCAGCCGTCCACGGCCGACAGCCGGCCGACGGCGAAGGCCAGGATCGCCCAGCCGGCCGGGTCCAGGATGAGGTCGAAGCCGTTGACCCGGACGTCCACGACGACGACGGCCATCCCGAGCAGCGCGCCGCCGAGAGGTGTCATGCGGTCACCGTACCGGCCGCGCCAGCCGGTCCAGGAAGGCCACGAGCAGGGCCTCGCGCATGGCGGGCGACGCCAGGTCGAGCATCGCGTTGATCGGCGCCATCCGGCTCGGCAGCTCCAGGGACCCGTCGGCCGACTCGCCGACCAGCCCGGAGGCGGCGAGGAGGCCCGCGAAGTCGTCGTCGCCGAGCGACAGCGGGTCCAGCGCCGCGATGAAGGCCGCCACCTCGGGGTCGACCAGCACCGGTCCTGCTTCGACGGCGGCGGCCACCGCGTCCGCCAGGGCGCCGCCCAGCTCGTCGACGTGGGCGAGCGTGGCCGCGCTGACCGACAGGTGGATCGTGGGCGGCGCGCCGCCGAAGGACAGCTGCGGCTGGACGAACCAGCCGCGTGCGGACAGCTCGTCGCACACCGTGAACGCGTCGCAGGTCCCGTCGGTGACGAGGGTGACCAGCGTCGAGTCCGGGCGTACGACGACGCGCAGCCCGGGCTGCGCCTCGACCAGGCCGACGATCGCGTCGACGGCGGCGAAGGCCTGCTCGGCCAGGGCGAGATAGCCCGGGTCGCCCACCGCCTGGACGACCGCCCACGCGCCCGCCAGCGGGCCGCCGGACTTGGTGGACTGCAGCGTGGTGTTGAGCATCGTGTAGCCCGGCCAGTCGGCGGACGCGAAGAACTGCGGCCGCCGCAGCGCGGAGTCCCGGTGCAGCAGCACCGAGGTGCCCTTGGGGGCGTAGGCGTACTTGTGGGTGTCCATCGAGATCGACGTGACGCCGTCGACCGCGAACGTCCACGGCGTCACCGGCCGCGCGAGCCGCGCCGCATAGGGCAGCACCCAGCCGCCGATGCAGGCGTCGACGTGACAGCGCACGCCGCGGGCAGCGGCCGCCGCCGCGATCGCCGGCACCGGGTCCACCACGCCGTGGGCGTAGGACGGGGCCGACGCGACGACCAGGACCGTCGAGTCGTCGATCGCGGCCTCCATCGCGGCCGGGTCGGCGCGGAAGTCTCCCCCGACCGGGACGACGCGCAGGTCCACGCCGAAGTAGTGCGCGGCCTTGCGGAAGGCCGCGTGTCCCGTGGAGGCCATCACCAGGGACGGACGCGTGACGTCGGGCCGGCTGTCGCGCGCCGTCTGCACCGCGAGCAGGCACGACTCCGTGCCGCCCGAGGTGACGGTGCCGACGGCGCCCTCCGGTGCGTCGACCAGGTCGCAGGCGAAGCCGACCAGCTCGTTCTCCATGGCGAGCATGCTCGGGAAGGCCGTGGGGTCGAGGCCGTTGGTGCCGGCGAAGGTGGCGACCGCGTCCCGGCCGAGCCGGTCGACCTCGGCCAGACCGGAGTCGTAGACATAGGCGAGTGTCCGGCCGCCGTGCACGGGGAGGTCGCCCGCCTGGAGGGCCCGCAGCCGGGCGGCGACGTCGGCGGTGGACGGGACGGAGTCGCTCATCGGTCGACCTCCTGGGCCTCGAGGGTGTAGCGCCGGAGCCAGGCCAGGCTGGCGAGCGTGAGGACCGCCGGCAGCAGCGAGAAGCCGAGCACGATGGCGGTGAGCGCCGAGTCGGGCTGGGCGACGTCGCCGGTCGTGGACGACCGGTAGCCGCCCAGCGCGAGCACCAGGGCATAGACCATCGGGCCGAGCGCCAGGCCGAGGGTCTCGGCGGCCGTCCAGACGCCGGTGTAGACGCCGACCCGGTTGCTCCCCGAGCGACGCGCGTCGACGGCGGCCGCGTCGGGCAGCATCGCCATCGGGAACACCTGGCAGCCGGCATAGCCGACGCCCACCAGCGCCGTCGCCGCGAACACGACGGCCGGCGGGGCCGAGCGCGCGGTCACGAGCAGGGCGGCGCCGGCCGCGAGCACCAGGGACGAGGCGACGTACCCCCGCTTCTTGCCGACCCGCCGGCCGATCGCCGACCACGCCGGGGTCAGGACCAGGGCCGGTCCCACGAAGCAGACGAAGAGCACGGTGGCCGCGCCGTCGTCTTCCAGCACCTTCTCGGCGAGGTAGTTGACGCCCGCCAGCATGCAGCCGGTCGCGAGCGCCTGGACGACGAAGGTCGTGAGCAGGTTGCGGAAGTCGTGGTCGACCGCGACGATCCGCAGCTGGTCGCGCAGCCCGCCCGGGCCGGGCTCCACGCGCCCGACCGGTGCGGCCGCCGTGCCGCGGTAGGCCAGCAGGGCGCCGGTCAGGATCAGCAGCGCCATGACGACGCCCATGACGCGGTAGCCGTCGCGGCCACCGACCGCGTCGCGGATCACCGGCGCGCTCGCCCCGGACAGCATGATGGTGAACGCGAGGATCGCGACCCGCCAGGTCATCAGCCGGGTGCGCTCGTCGTAGGACGCCGTGATCTCGGCCGGCATCGCGACATAGGGCACCTGGAAGAAGGCGTACGCCGTCGCGGCCGCCAGGAAGAACGCCAGCACCCACGCGGCGTCGAGGACCCGGCTGCCGGTCGCCGGCCCGGCGAAGATCAGCGCGAAGCATGCCGCGAGGGCCAGACCGGCCCGCAGCAGCCAGGGGCGGCGTGGGCCGCGAGGGTCGACCGACCGGTCGCTGATCCGCCCGGCGATCGGGTTGAGCACCACGTCCCAGGCCTTCGGCACGAACACGACGAGGCCGGCGACCGCGGCCGCGATCCCGATGCTGTCGGTCAGGAACGGCAGCAGCATCAGCCCGGGGATGGTGCCGAACGCGCCCGTCGCGACCGAGCCCGCGCCGTACCCGAACCGCACCCCGCCGCGCAGTCGCTGGTCGGTCGGCATGGCGGCACCCTAGACGACGTGGCGCCCGCCCGGTCCACGGTCAGGAGCGCAGGGCCGCCCACACCAGGCAGCCGACCGAGGCCGCGCTCGTGACGCTGCGGACCAGGTTGAGTCGCACCCAGGACGACTCGAACGCAGCCCGCGCGTCGGCGGCAGCGGCCCCGGTCACCTGGCCGACCGCGTCGAGGGCGTCGTTGAGGGGCACGTTCCCCGCCCCCGTCACCAGCACCGTCCCGACGGCGAGCACGGCACCGGCGACCGCCCACGTCCGAGCGGGACCCGGCGTCGCCACGGCGGCGCCGACGGCCAGGAGCGGCGCGCCCAGGAAGGTGACCAGGAAGGCCGGGTTCACGATCGCCGTGTTGATCCCCTGCATCGCTCGGACGAAGGTCTCGTCGTCGCCGCGGGCCAGACCGGGCATCACGCCGCAGGAGAACACATAGTAGGTGCCGGCCTGGAGGCTCCCGGTGAGGGCGGCGGCGAGGAGGATCGCGGAGGCTTTCATGGGGCCAGCAGACCGCAGACACATGAGACGATCCATGGCTCAACAGCTCGTTCACATACGTGAGCGTCCAGATCGGGGTCACCGCGGGCCTAGCATGGCGGGGTGGACGCTCTGGACGCCCTGCTCGACGGCCCCGGGGCCAGCGGCGCCTTCGTGCTGCGCTGCCAGCTCGACCCGCCGTGGAGCCTGCGCCTGGAGGACGAGGCGCCCCTGACGGTGACGGTCGTCGCACGCGGCGGGGCGTGGATCCGTGCCGCTCGCGGCGAGCCGCGACACCTCGTCGAGGGCGACGTCCTGCTGACCCGCGGCACGCGGCACTGGACCGTCGCCGACGACCTCGCCACGCCGGCCCAGGTGGTGATCCACCCGGGCCAGCACTGCACCACCCCCGACGGGCGACCGCTGGCCGCAGAGCTGGCCCAGGGCGTGCGGACCTGGGGCAACAGCGCCACGGGGGAGGCCGTGCTGCTCGTCGGGGCCTATGCGCTCGACGGCGAGGTCGGCCACGACCTGCTCCGTGCCCTGCCCGACCTCGTCCTGCTCTCGGAGACCGAGCTCGGGTCCCCGCTCCCAGGGCTGCTCGCGGCCGAGGTCGGGCGTGACGCGCCCGGCCAGGGTGCGGTGCTCGACCGGCTGCTCGACCTGCTGCTCGTGCAGGTGCTGCGGGCGTGGCTGTCCCGGCCCGACAGCCGACCGCCGCGGTGGTGGTCCGGCCAGGCCGACCCGGTGGTCGGGCCCACGCTGCGCCTGCTCCAGCACAGTCCGGAGCACCCGTGGACCGTCGCCTCGCTGGCCTCGGCCGCCGGGGTGTCGCGGGCGGCGTACGCGCGCCGCTTCGCGGACGTGGTCGGCGAGCCTCCGATGACGTTCCTGACGCGCTGGCGGCTGGCGCTGGCCGCCGACCTGCTGCTGGACGACGAGGCGACGATCGCCGCGGTCGCGCGCCGCGTCGGCTACGGCTCGCCGTTCGCCCTCAGCTCGGCCTTCAAGCGCGAGCGCGGCCACAGCCCGCGCGAGCACCGTCGACGGGCCGCCCGGGGCGCCGCCTGGGGTCAGCCCGACAGGGAGCGCGAGCCGGCCGAGCCGTAGCGCCTGCTGGGGTTGGTCCCGATCGTCGCCTTGGTCGCGGCCTTCTTGGTCGCGGCCTTCTTGGGTGGAGCCTTCCTCGCCGGGCTCTTCGTGGCGGCCGCCTTCGCGGCGGTCTTCTTCGCGGGGGCCTTCTTCGCGGGGGCCTTCGTGGCGGGGGCCTTCGTAGCGGCGACCGTCTTCTTCGGCACCGCCCTCTTCGGCGCCGGCTCCTTCGCCGCCGGCCTCCTCCGCGCCGGTGGCCGCGGGGCCGCCAGCGCGGGGGCGTCGGCGGAGGTCCACTCGTCGACCCACTCGTCGAGGGCCCGCCAGGTCGTGTCGCGGGCGGCGCGGCCGGTGAGCATCCCGAGGTGACCGCCGGGCACGATCTCGAAGCGCACCTCGCGCGCGCCGCTGAGCAGCGGCAGCAGCGCCTCGACGGCGCGCACCGGGGCGATGCCGTCGGTCGCGCCGGCGAACACCAGCACCGGCACCTCGATGTCGGAGACCGAGATGGTGCGGCCGCCGAGCTCGAGCGACCCGGTCCGCAGGGCGTTGCCCTTGACGAACCGGTGGTAGAGCTGGCCGAACGTGCGTCCTGGGTAGGCCGTCATCCGGGAGGTGAAGCGGTCCACCGCCTCCAGCTGCGCGAGGAAGTCGCGGTCGTCGAGGTTGGTCGCGACGGCGAGCGGCTTGGTCACCAGCTTCTGGAACGACGAGAGCTGGAAGGCCCAGCGCACGGCGGGCTTCGGGGCGCCGCCGAAGGCCTGGTAGGCGCGGGTGACCGCGCCGCGACCGTCGGTGAGGTTCAGGTTCAGCAGCGGCCGCAACGGGGCCACCAGGGGCACCAGCGTCACGTCGAAGGGCGTGCCCACGGCCGTGACCGAGGCGATCGGCAGGTCCCGCCGGTCGGCGGCCGTCAGCAGGGCGAAGATGCCGCCGAGCGACCAGCCGACCACGTGCACGGGCCGCCCGCCCGCGTGGGCCGAGGTCTCCTCGATGGCGCGGGGGATCGCCTCGGTGACCCAGTGCTCGAGCCCGAGGTTGCGGTCGGAGAACGAGACCTCGCCGTACTCCACGAGGTAGGTCGGCCGACCCTCGCGGGTGAGGTGCTCGACCAGTGAGCACCCGCGCCGCAGGTCGAAGCAGAGGCTGGGGGCGGCCAGCGGGGTGACCAGGAGCACCGGGTCGCCGGTCGCGGGGACGCCGGGGGCGGGGCGGTAGTGGTAGAGCTCGCGCCGGGTGCCCTCGTCGATCAGCGTCCGCGGCATCGGGCGCAGGTCGGCGAGACCGCCGTAGAGCACCGAGTGGGCGACGTTGCCCGCCGCCGAGACGACCTGACCTGGCGTCGGGATCAGATCCATGACCCGAATCTAGCCCCGCCCGCCGCGCATCCCGGCACCGGCCCCGTCGGGCCGAGGCGGTCGCCGGGCCGCTGGGTCAGTGCGGGCCGTGCTGGACGGTGACGAGGTCGTGGAGGAAGGAGTCGGCCCAGTACTTCACGTCGTTCTCGGTCACCTGCCGGCGCATCGCGCGCATCCGGCGCGTGCGCTCGCGGGGGGCGGCGGCGGCCGCGGCCAGCATCGCCTGCTTGACCCCGTTGATGTCGTGCGGGTTGACCAGCCAGGCCTGCCGCAGCTCGTGGGCGGCGCCGGCGAACTCCGAGAGCACCAGGGCCCCGTCGTCGTCATAGCGGCACGCGACGTACTCCTTGGCGACGAGGTTCATCCCGTCCCTGTAGGGCGTCACGACCATGACGTCGGCCGCCCGGTAGAGCGCGGCCATCTCCTCGCGGGGGAAGGACGAGTGCAGGTAGGAGATCGCGGGCGTGCCGATCTCGCCGTACTCCCCGTTGATGCGGCCGACCAGCATGTCGATCTCGTCGCGCAGCCGACGGTACTGCTCGACCCGCTCGCGCGAGGGCGTCGCCACCTGCACGAAGACCGCGTCCGCCACCTTGACCTCGCCGTCGCGCAGCAGCTCGCCGAAGGCGCGCAGCCGGGTGTGGATGCCCTTGGTGTAGTCGAGCCGGTCGATCCCCAGGAAGAGGGTCGAGGGGGACCCCAGCGCCTCGCGGATCTCGGCGGCCCGCGCGGCCACCGAGGGGCGCCTCGCGAGCTCCTCGAAGCCCTCGGCGTCGATGGAGATGGGGTAGGCGCGGGCCTTCACCCGTCGGCCGTCGGGGAGGAAGATCGACGTCCCCTTGGTGCGGTGCCCGACGCGCTGGCGCACGAGGCGCACGAAGTTCGCCGCGCCACCGGCCGTCTGGAAGCCCACCAGGTCGGCCCCCAGGAGCCCCTCGAGGATCTGCCGCCGCCAGGGGAGCTGCACGAAGAGCTCGCTGGGTGGGAACGGGATGTGCAGGTAGAAGCCGATCCGCAGGTCCGGACGCAGGCCGCGCAGCAGCTGCGGGACGAGCTGGAGCTGGTAGTCCTGGATCCAGACGGTCGCGCCCTCGGCCGCGACCTCGGCGACCTTCGCGGTGAAGCGCTGGTTGACGTCGATGTAGGCGTCCCACCACTCCCGGTGGAACTCCGGCTTGGCGACGACGTCGTGGTAGAGCGGCCACAGGGTCGCGTTGGAGAAGCCCTCGTAGAACTCCTCGACCTCCTGCGCGGACAGGGTGACGGGCACCAGGTGCATGCCGTCCTGCTCGAACGGCTCGACCTCGTCGTCGGTCCCGCCGGCCCACCCGATCCAGGCCCCGCCGCTGGCGCGGAGGACGGGCTCGAGGGCGGTGACGAGCCCTCCGGGGGAGGTCCTCCAGCCCTGGGACCCGTCGGGCTCGGTGACGCGGTCGACCGGCAGACGGTTAGCGACGATGACCAGGTCGGCGTGCAGGTCGGCAGGGTCTCCCGAGTCTCCGCTGGTCACGCCCCTCACCCTACGGCCCACCCCTTGGGGTGGCTGTGGCCCAGCACACGGACGCGTCGACCCGCCGGGACGAGCTGTCAGGACGTGGGGTCGCCGGGGTAGCGGACCCCGACCTGGCGACGCAGGTCGTCCATCTGCCGCATCAGGGTCAGGGTCTGCTCGTGCGGGACGAGCGGGCTCTCCAGCAGGCCCGCACGCAGGCAGCGCCCCACCTCCGCGGCCTCGTTGCCCAGGCCGGTGCCGAGCAGCGGCTCCGACGCCTCGATGCGCTGGGCCGGTCCGCCGTCGCCGGGCTGGAAGACGGCGTGGGGTGGGTGGTGGAAGTCGGCCGGGAGGTCGATGATGCCCGTCGACGTCGCGATGGTCGCGGCGCGGGGCGAGGCCGACGTCATCGAGGCGGTCAGCGCGGCCACGGCCCCGCCGGCGTAGCGGCCGGCGATGGCGATGTCCTGGTCGTAGCCCGCCTCGGAGAGGCCGGCGGTGGCGACGAGCCGCTCGGCCGGACCGAGCATCAGGTGGGCGAACGTGAGGGGGTAGATGCCCATGTCGAGCAGGGCCCCCGCGCCCAGCGCCGTCTCGACCAGGCGGTCACCGGCACCGGCGTCGACGACGAAGCCGAGGTCGGCGTGCACCTGGCGCGGCGTGCCCCAGCGTCCCGCCGCGAGGCCCTCCCGGAGCGTCCTGATGAGCGGGTTGCAGGCCATCCACATGGCCTCCATGAGGAACAGGCCGCGGGCGCGTGCGAGCTCGACGAGGCGCTCGGAGTCGGCCGCGTTGAGGGTCAGCGGCTTCTCGACCAGGACCGGCTTCCCGGCCTCGAGGGCCAGGGTGCCGTGCTCGAGGTGCAGGGCGTGCGGGGAGCCCACATAGACCACGTCGACGTCGGGATCGGCGACGAGCTCGTCGTAGGACGCGTAGGTGCGGCAGTCGGGCCGGGCGAAGCGGCCGGCGAACTCGTCGGCGGACGCCTGGCTGCGGGAGCCGACGGCGGCGATCCGCGCGCCGGGGACGTGGGCGAGGTTGGCGGCGAAGCTGCTGGCGATCCGTCCGGTGGACAGGATGCCCCAGCGCACAGGGGTGGTCTCGGTCATGGCCGGGTCATTCAACCCCACTCCTCCAACTTCGACGAAAGCGCGGTCAGCTGCTGCTGCGGACGACGAGACGGGTCGGGAGGATCCGCGACCTCGCCGAGCCGGGGTCGGCGAGCATGTCGAGCAGCAGGGCGACCATCTCGCCGCCCATCCGCTCGGGCGACTGGTTGACGCTGGTCAGCGGCGGGTGGGTGCTCAGTGCTTGGGGGGAGTCGTCGAAGCCGACCACGGCCACCTGGGACGGCACCCGGCGGCCCGCCTCGTGGAGCACGCGGAGCGCTCCGGCGGCCATCAGGTCGTTGGCGCAGAACAGGCCGTCCAGGTCGGGCCCGGTCACGAGCAGCGTGCGCATGGCGGCCTCGCCGCTGGCGAGGCTGAAGTCACCGTGCGCGACGAGGGCCGGCTCGGGCGCCAGCCCGGCCGCGGCGAGGCCCTCCTCATAGCCGCGCAGTCGCTCGCGCCCCACCATCAGGTCCAGCGGGCCGGTGATGGTGGCGATGCGGCGCCGACCGCGGTGCACCAGGTGGTCGACCGCGAGCCGGGCTCCCAGCGCGTTGTCGACGTCGACGAACGGCGCCTCCTCCGCGCCGGCGGCCCGGCCGCCCAGGACGAAGGGGATGCCACGCGGCCGCAGCACCTCGGGCAGCGCGTCCTGGTCGTGGACCGACAGGAACAGCACGCCGTCGACGTGCTGCGGGGTCAGGAACGTCATGAGCCGGTCGCGGCGGGAGCCTGCCTGGGCGAGCAGCAGCACGAGCTGGAGGTCGGCGTCGGCGAGTGCGTTGCTGATCCCGCGGATCACCCCGGCGAAGAACGGCTCCCCGAACACCCGCTCCTCGTCCTCAGCGATGACCACCGCGACCGTGTCGGTGCGCCGGGTGACCAGGGCGCGGGCCGCGGGGTTCGGCACGTAGCCCAGCTCGGCGACGGCCTCGAGGACCGCGGCCCGGCTCTTCTCCGAGACCTGGCTGCTGCCGTTGATGACGCGGGACGCCGTGCCGCGGCCGACCCCGGCTCGCCGGGCGACCTCTTCGAGGGTGGGCTGGTGCCCGCCGGGCCCGGTCACGCGCACGGGAGGGTGGGGGGCTCGGGTGCCGCGAAGGGGGCGCGCGACCAGGTCGAGGGGGTGCCGCCGGAGGCCGGCATCACTCCCTCGACCCGGTGCGCCGGGGTGTCGGGCCCGGAGGGTCGACCAGAGGGGGAACGGGTCGCCAGCAGCTCCACCCGGTCGTCCTCGGTCACCGAGACACCCACGATGTGACTCCACCTTCCCTCGAGACGCTCATTGTGGGAGCGTTCCCGCACCACTGTCACCCGGCCGGGCGGCCCGTGTCAAGAGGTGGATGGGAACGCTCCCACACCCGCGACCCCACCGCGCCCGGCGGTACGGCGAGCGGACGACTCGCCCCATGCGAATGACACGTGTGTAGTTCTCGCCTAGAGTAGGTCCGACACCACTACGCGCACGAGCACGGGAGCCGTTGAGATGGATGCTGCCAACGCCATGGCCGGCCAGGCCGCCGACCAGGTGCGTCTGAGCGACCGGGACCGCGAGATCTTGGAGTTCGAGCGGCAGTGGTGGAAGTACGCCGGCGCCAAGGAGACCGCCGTCCGCGAGAAGTTCGACATGAGCTCCACGCGCTACTACCAGGTCCTCAACGCGCTCATCGACCGCCCGGAGGCCCTCGAGGCCGACCCGCTGCTGGTGCGTCGTCTCCGCCGCCTGCGCGCGACCCGGCAGCGCCAGCGCTCGGCCCGCCGGCTCGGGTTCGAGATCTGAGCGATGGCCGCTCGTCGGGGGGAGCTCTGGCAGCGCGACCAGCGAGGGGTGGCGTTCCCGTCGCCCCTGGTCGCGCTGAGCGTGATCGCCGTGGTGATGGCGGGACTGGCCTTCGTGCTGACCGGTCACGAGCCCGACTCCGAGCGTGAGATCACCTCGACCGCGGCGTCGCCGTCCCCCAGCGCCTCGCCGACCACGCGAGTCGAGCCCAGCAAGCCCGAGCCGCCGGCCGTCCACCGCGACAGGGTCTATGTCGAGGTCTACAACAACTCCGGGGTGAGCGGCCTCGCGGGCCGGGTCGCCGCCAAGGCCGCGAAGGTCGGCTGGAACGTCGTCGGCTCCGACAACTGGTACGGCACCATCCCCTCCTCCACCGTCTACTACCCCAAGCGCCTCTCGGCCGAGGCCCACCAGCTCGCCCTCGACCTCGGCCTGCGCCGCGTGGTCCCGGCGGTCGCCCCGATGCGCATGGACCGCCTCACCGTCATCCTGACCGACGACGCCGCCTGACGACGGGCGCTAGGGCCGCACCTCCAGAACGCGGTGGAACGGCGTCTCGGCCGCCGAGCGGAAGTGCCCGAACCCGGCTGCGGTGGTGACCTCGCGGATGCGCGCCGGCCCCGCCTGGGTGCCCAGCGCGCGGCCGACCTCCTGCGACAGCGACGCGGGCGTGCAGAGCAGGGTGGAGAAGCCGTAGTAGGCGCGGCCGACGGGGTTGAGGTTGTCCTCGACCTGGTCCCCGGCCATCGGCTCCACGATCATCCAGGTCCCGTTCGGGTCGAGCGCCTGGCGCACGTGCCGGGCGGCGCCGACGGGATCGCCCATGTCGTGCAGCGAGTCGAACATGGTCACCACGTCGAAGCCGGTGCCGCCGAACCTCTGGGCCGACGCCACCTCGAACGTCACCCGCCCGTCCACGCCGGCCTCCTGCGCCCGGGTGCGGGCGACCTCGATCGACGCCGCGTGGTAGTCGGAGCCGACGAAGGTGGACGCGGGGAACGCCTGCGCCATCAGGATCGTCGAGGCACCATGGCCACACCCCACGTCGGCCACGCGGGCACCCCGACGCAGCGCCTCGTCCACCCCGACCGCGGGCAGCCAGGCGTCGACCAGATAGGCCTGGTAGGACGGCCGGAAGAACCGCTCGCACCCTTCGTGGACGTCGCCGTTGTGCTCGTGCCAGCCGACCCCCGAGCCGGCGCGCGCCGCGTCGGGCACCCTGCGCGAGTCGGAGACCGTCCCGAGCGCGATCTGGAAGAGACCGGGGAGGTAGGCGGGGCTCGACTCGTCGGTGAGCGCGACCGCGTGCTCCGCGGGCAGGGTGTAGCGACCCGCAACGGGGTCGTAGTCCACGAAGGAGCCGGCCGCCTGCGCGTTGAGCCACTCACGCGCATAGGGGACGGCCGTGCGCGTGAGGTCGGCGAGCTCCTCCGGGGTGGTCGGGCCGTGGCCCGCCATGGCGCGGTAGTAGCCGAGCGTGTCGCCGAGCACCACCAGGGCGGCGTTGAGCGTGGCCCCCACCTCGTCGACGGCGCGGAACACGAACGACATGAGCTTCTGCTCGTCGAGCGGCGTGGTGGTCTGCTGCGTGGTCATGGGTGCCTCCCTTGCTGGGCCGTGGACACGCCAGGCTAGGAAGCACGAGCCATCAGCAGGAAGCGACATCACTACACTTCCATCAGTGGAACTGATGAGGTCGATCCCGTCCCTGCGTGCGCTGTGCTCGGTCGCCACCGAGGGCGGCTTCTCGTCGGCGGCCGCCGCGCTGGGGATCACCCAGTCGGCGGTCAGCCAGCACGTGGCCGCACTGGAGCGGCAGGCCGGCGTGGCGCTGGTGGTCCGCGGCACGCGGCCGGTCGAGCTCACGGCGGCCGGGCTGGTGCTGGTGGCTCACGGCGAGGCCCTGTTCGGCCGGCTGGCGGACGCCGAACGGGACCTCGACGAGGTCATCGGACGGGGCGCTCGTCTGCTCAGGCTGGGCAGCTTCCCGACCGCCCTGGCGACCTTCGTCCCCAGGGCCGTGGCCCGGCTGCGCGCGGAGCTCCCGAGCGCCACCGTGTCGATCACCGACGACCACATGCAGGGTCTGCTGCCGAGGCTGCAGCGCCGCGAGCTCGACGTCGCGGTCGTGTTCGGGTCGGAGCCCGACCTGGGGGGACTGGGGGAGGGGCTGGTGGTGTCGCCCCTCTTCAGCGACCGCTACCGCGTCCTGGTGCCGGCCACCCACCGGCTGGCCGGCCGTGACCGGGAGCCGACCCTCCGGGACCTGCGGGCCGAGGCCTGGATCGGCGGCGGACCCCGGAGCTCGTGGTTCGTCCCGGTCCGGGACGCCTGCCGGGCGCAGGGCTTCGAGCCCCGGGTCCACCTCGTGTCCGACGACTACCTGGCGGTCCAGGCGTTCGTCGCCGCCGGCCTCGGTGTGGCCGTCGTGCCCGGGCTGGCCGGCGCTCGGCACATCTCGGGCGTCCGCGTGCGGGAGGTCCGGGGCCAGGCGCCGGCACGCCACGTGGGCGTCGCGCACCCATCGGGCCCAGTGGTGCCCGTGGCGACGGCGGCGTTCCTGCGCGTCGTGCGCGGCGTGACGGAGACGCGTCGACGCGAGGTCAGGACCTCACGTGGGGAAGCACGTCCCTGACCAGCAGGTGGAGCTGCGCGACCGGATCGGCCACCGGCCAGAAGTAGACGCGTGAGCAGCCGGCGGCGGCGTACGACGACAGCAGCTGCGCGCACCTGCCGGGAGGACCGATGCAGGTCCGCCCGGCCAGCTCGACGGGGTCGCGCCGGAGCGCCGGTGCCAGCACGTCGCGCAGGACCCGGTCCGCCTCCGCCTCGTCGGTGGTGAGGAAGGTCCACATGGTCGCGAGCGCGGCCGCGGGCTCGGTGCGACCTCGTTCCTCGGCCGCGCGCCGCAGGAGCGTCCGTGCCTGCGCGAACCGCTCGGGGGTCGTGTTGTAGGCCGACGCCAGCCACCCGTCACCCAGCCTCGCGACACGACCCAGCCCGGCACGCGAGCCCCAGCTCGCCACCCACAGCGGCACCGGGCCCGACGCGACGACCCCGGTCGGCAGGGGCCCGGCCCACGACTCCGGCGCCGGCCCACCGGCCAGCAGCCCGCGCAGGACGGTGACGGCCTCGTCGAAGCGCGACCAGCGCTCCTCGAACGGGAGCCCGGCGAGCGCGTAGTCCGCGGCCGACGACCCGGGGCCGACCCCGGCCACGACCCGGCCCGGGGCCAGCGCCGCGAGCGCCGCCAGCGACGCGGCCAGCTGAGCTGGGCCGCGCAGCACCGGCAGAGCGACCGTGGTCGCGAGCTCGAGGTCGCCGACCTCGTGCGCGACGGCCGCCAGGAGGGTCGGCCCGTCGAGCCACGGCCGGGTGAAGCTCAGGTGGTCGTTGGCCGACACGGCGGCCAGCTCGAGCTCGCGCGCGGTCGCGGCGACCTCGCGGACCAGGTGCACGTCCGGCCGTCCGCCCGTGAGGTCGGTCTGGGGCAGGTGCACGGCCGCCTCCATGCCGGCTCAGTCCCGGGCGGTGGAGATGTCGGTCGCGAGCATGCGCAGCAGCTCGACGACGCCTTCGGGGCCGGGGACGACGAGGTCGGCGCGCTCGCGCAGCACGCTCTGCTCCGACGAGGCCGAGCAGACGAGCAGGGTCGGCATCCCGCCGTCGCGCAGCTCCTCCACCGCGGCGAACGCCTCGACGTCACCGAGGTCGTCGCCGGCGAAGCAGAACGCGCCGGCGCCCAGCTCGTCGGTGAGGCTGCGGATCGCGGTGCCCTTGTCGACCCCGGCCGCGCGGACCTCGACGACGTTGCGCCCCGGCTCCACGATGAGCCCGTGGCGCTTGGCCAGGTCGGCGACGGGGTCGGTGATCCGGGCGAGCGTCGCCGCCGGGTCCGGCAGACGGCGGGTGTGGACGGCGACGGCCAGCCCCTTCTCCTCGACGAAGGCCCCCGACGCGTCGGCGCGCCGCAGCACGCCGGTGAGGTCGGCCACGAAGGAGGCGAGCCCGTGCGGCGGGCGCGGTGACACGATGCGTCGCGCCGACGACGACCATCGCTCGTTGCCGTACTGCCCGAGCACGAAGAGCTGCTTGCCGAGCTCGCCGACGGCGTCGCCGACCTCGTCCAGACCCCCGAGCGCGAGCGCCTGGCGCGCCGGTCGGCCGGTGATGATCGCGAGGGCCAGGATGTGGGCGGCCAGCCCGGTGAGGGCCTCGGGCGCGTCGGGGTGGATGTGCGCGAGTGCCGGGTCCTCGACGATGGGCGAGAGCGTGCCGTCCATGTCCAGGCCGACGACCGCTCGGTCGGCGGCGGCGACGAACGCGGCGTAGCGCTCCCGGGCTGCGGGCGAGGTGAACTCCACGACCCCATCCCACCATGTCCGGATGCTGGATGGTGAGTACGCATCGTGAGACGGCATCGCTTAGGCTTGCCGAAGCTCATCACGAGGGACTGAGGGAACGGCCCGACGACGTCCCGGCAACCGCCACGAGCCTCCCGCGCCACCCGGCGCGGACGTGGAGACGGTGCCAAATCCGGCCCCGGCGACAGCCGCAGGGGACAGATGAGGAGGAGGAACTTCCATGAGCGCACTCGCCGTCGAGCCCGCGACGACCACCGGCCTGCGTCCTGGCGCCTTCGGCAACGCCGTCGCCCTCACTTGTCGCGAGTGCGGGCACCAGCGCGAGCTCGGCCCCCACTATGCCTGCGAGCAGTGCTTCGGCCCCCTGGAGGTCGCCTACGACTTCCCGGCCGTCACCCGCGAGCAGATCGAGGCGGGACCGCGCAACATCTGGCGCTACCAGGCGCTGCTGCCCGTGCCCACCGACATCACCGAGAGCCCCAACACCGAGCCGGGCTTCACCCGCCTGCTCCAGGCCGACAACCTCGGGGCCGCGCTCGGCATCGAGCGGCTCTGGGTCAAGGACGACTCGACCAACCCGACGCACTCGTTCAAGGACCGCGTCGTCGCCTGCGCCCTGTCGGCCGCACGCGAGCTCGGGTCGAAGGTCTTCGCCTGTCCGTCGACCGGCAACCTCGCCAACGCCGTCGCCGCGGCCGGCGCCCGTGCGGGCATCAAGACCGTGGTGTTCATCCCGAGCAACCTCGAGCACCCCAAGCAGGTCAACTCGGCGGTCTACACCGAGCAGCTGGTGGCGGTCAACGGCACCTACGACGACGTCAACCGGCTCGCGTCGGAGATCGCCGGCGAGGAGGACGGCTGGGCCTTCGTCAACGTCAACGTCCGGCCCTTCTATGCCGAGGGCTCCAAGACCCTCGGCTACGAGATCGCCGAGCAGCTCGGCTGGCGGCTCCCCGACCAGGTGGTCATCCCGGTGGCCTCCGGCTCGCAGCTCACCAAGGTCGACAAGGCGTTCCAGGAGCTCATCGCCCTCGGCCTGGTCGAGGCCAAGCCCTACAAGATCTTCGGCGCGCAGGCGACCGGGTGCTCGCCGGTGTCGGCGGCGTTCAAGGAGGGCCACCAGGTCGTCCGGCCGGTCAAGCCGGACACGATCGCCAAGTCGCTGGCCATCGGCAACCCCGCCGACGGGCCCTATGTCCTCGACATCTGCCGTCGCACCGGCGGTGCCGTCGAGGACATCAGCGACGACGAGGTCCGCCAGGGCATCATCCTGCTGGCCCGCACCGAGGGCATCTTCACCGAGACGGCCGGAGGCACTACCGTCGGCTGCCTGAAGAAGCTCGTCGAGACCGGTCAGCTCGACCCGACCCTCGAGACCGTCATCATCAACACCGGCATGGGGCTGAAGACCCTGGACGCCGTGTCGGACCAGGTCGGGCCCGCGGCCGTGATCGACGCGTCGTACGCCGCCTTCGCGGCGACCGGCATTTCCTGACCGACCGACTCAGCACACCCGGCCACCGAGGAGCAGCCCATGAGCGTCAGCGTCCGCATCCCCACCATCCTGCGCAGCTACACCGGTGGCGAGTCGCAGGTGACCGCGGAGGGGGGCACGCTGGCCGAGGTGCTCGACCACCTGGACGCGAGCTACGCGGGGATCCGCGGCCGCATCGTCGACGAGTCCGGGGAGCTGCGCCGGTTCGTCAACGTCTATGTCGGCAACGACGACGTGCGGTTCCTCGACAACCTGGCGACCGCGACCCCGGAGGGCACCCAGATCTCGGTCATCCCCGCCGTCGCCGGGGGCTGACGCTCGTCGCGGCCGCTGCTAGCGTGCCGCCATGCCGACTCGGGCTCGGGGCACCCTCGCCAGCTGCGCGCTGGGCCTGCTGCTGGTGCTCACGGCGCCGGGAGGCTCCGCCCGCGTCGGCTCCCCGACGACGGACCCCCACCCCAAGGCGCAGACGGGGGTCGGCTCCGCCGTGCGGTGGGTGCGCGTCGAGGCGAACCTCTTCGTGGACCGGCCGGCCGACCTGCTGCCGACCCTGACGGCCGCGCGCGACGCCGGGGCGAACGGGATCGTCCTGGTCGACAGCAAGACGATGTCCTGGCCGGGCTTCGACCGCGACGACCGCCGCTTCTGGCTGCAGCGGGCCCGCGCGGTCCGCGACGACGCACACGGCCTCGGCCTCGAGCTCGTCCTCGACACCGACCCGCTCGGCTACTGCTCGTCCCTGCTGTCCTACGACGTCGACCTCGCCGCAGGCGTCCCCGTGCGCCGGGCTCCCTTGGTCGTGCGCGGCGGCCGCCTGGTCCCCGAGCAGACCTCCGCCCTGCCCAACGGCTCGTTCGAGAGGTTCGGCGGCGACACCGTGCGCGGGTGGACCTACCAGGACGACCCCGGCACCGCGACCGTCGTCGACACCTCGGTCGCCCATGACGGGGCCGCGTCCCTGCGCATGGAGCCGACCGGAGACGCGACCCGGGTCTTCGGGGAGGTCCGGGTCCGGCCCTTCCAGCAGTACGTGCTCAGCTTCTGGGTGCGGGCGAGCGGCCTCACCGCGTCCTACCTCGGCCCCTATGTCGCCTCCCCGGACGGACGCACCCGGCTGAGCGACCAGATGTGGTCGGACCGCGGCCGGGACGGCAGCTACTTCTCCTCGGCCGACGGGCTCGACCTCGGCTGGACCCAGCAGCGCATCGCCTTCGACAGCCGCGAGCTCCACCGGGTCGGCATCGGTCTCGGCGCGTGGGGTCACACGGGCGGCACGCTCTGGGTCGACGATGTGCGGGTCACCCCGGCGCCGACCCTCAACCTCCTACGGCGACCCGACCTGCCGCTGCGTCTCACCACCGGCTCGGGCCGGCCGCTCGTGGAGGGCCGGGACGTCGAGCGGGTGCGCGACCCCGGCCTCGGGCGGCAGAGCTGGCGCGGCACCTATGACACCTTCCACCGCGGACCGTCGCCCCGGCTGCTCGCCGGGTCGGGGCTGCGCACCGGCGACCGGGTCCTGCTCACGGGACAGGCGGCCACCGTGACGATGTCCGGCCAGGTCGGGTGCTCGTGGAACCACCCCGACGTGCTCGCCCTGCTGCGCCGGATCCACGCGGCCAACCAGCGGGCCCTGCATCCCGACGGCTTCATGCTCGGTCTGGACGAGATCAGGTCCGGGGGCTGGGACCCCCAGGACGCCCGGTTCGCCTCCAGCGGCGACGCCCTCGCCCACCACCTGACGCGGGTGCTCGCCGACCTGCGCGAGGTGGCCCCGGGCGTGCCTGTCTATGTCTGGAGCGACATGTTCGACCCCACCCAGAACGCCGTCCGGCACTACTACCAGGTGAAGGGGTCGCTGCGGCACAGCTGGCGCACGCTGCGCCCGGGGTCGGTCACGATCGTCAACTGGAAGGCCGGCAGCGAGCTGCGACGTCGAGGCGAGCGCAGCGTGCGGCACTTCGCCGACCTGGGCTTTCGTCAGGTCCTAGCCGGTTTCTATGACGAGCCGGTCGCCCGCAACCACGACGACTGGGTCGCGGCCGCGGGCGACGCGCCTCGCATCCGAGGCTCGATGTACACCTCGTGGGAGGAGGACTACTCGGCCCTGCCGGAGTTCGGCTCCCTCTGGTGGCCGCCCGCCTGACCGGGAGTCCCACCTCGGTGAGCCGCGAGTCCCACCTCGGTGAGCCGCGAGTCCCACCTCGGCGTCAGCGGTGCTCGACCGCCACCAGGGCCGCGTGACCGCGCGCGTCGATGCGCACCCGGGCGACGGCCTCGTCGTCGGCCACCCACTGCTGGAAGGTCGCGGCCTCGTCCTGCGGCAGGAACCAGCTCTCGATGCCGCAGCGCAGCTGCCATCCGTGGTCGTCGCAGGCGAGGTAGGGGCCATCGGCGGGCCGGGTGGTGGTGTAGGCGTCGCGCACCCAGAGGCCGTCCTTCTCGACGAGGGTCACGAAGACGGTCCCGTCGCCGTGGTCCTCCCCGGCGGGGTAGACGTCGGGGTAGTCGAGGGCGACGTAGGCGCCCCGGAACGGGTCGACGGGGTCGACCGGGGCGACGCGGAACAGGTACTCGTCACCGGTGGCCCGGGCGGACAGCTGCGGAGCCACGGCGACACCGACCAGCGCGAGCTGGACCGCGACGACGGCGGCGATGCGGATCGGGATGTTCATGACTCTTCCCCTTCCAGCGAGACGGCGAGCTGACGGCGGCCGCGGTCGGCCAGGTAGCCCGTGCCGAGGAACACCACCCCGAGCACCACGAAGAGCGTGGCGCCGGGCAGGATCCGCGCGAACACCGCGAAGCTCTGGAACGTCGTGAAGACGACGATGCCGGCGGTGGCGAGGAACGTCAGCCGCCAGGAGTCGTGGACGACGCCCAGCGCGGCGACAGCGGCGGCGACGAGGAGGTAGGAGACGACGGCGAGGGCGGCGTGCGCCCAGTCGCCGACGTTCAGGTTGTCGGGATCGCTGCCCGGCTGCCACACGGCCAGACCGACGGCCAGCAGCGCCACGGCGACCGCCGCGAGCGGCTCGACACGGGCCCAGCCGCGACCGGCCGCGGCGGCGGCGACGGCGGCCAGCCCGGCCACCACGCACCCGACGACCAGCATCCAGGTCCAGTCGAAGCCCTCGGTGTCCACGTCGGGGATCGCGGCGATGAACAGGCCGACGAGCAGGAGCAGCGCCCCGGCCTCACGCCACGGCGGCGCGAAGTCGGCGTAGGCGCCGCGGTGCACGACAGCGACAGCGACGGCGATGACGCCGCCGATCACGAACGCGAGGACGACGGCGAAGATGTTGGAGGTGTCCCAGGCGGCCTGCCAGACCAGCCACACCGTGCCGCCCACGGTGCCCACGAGCAGCGGCATCAGGCCGCGCACCGCGTAGGCGTGGACGAGGGCGCCGAGCGCCCAGAGCCCCACCAGCTTGGGTTCGTAGGCCGGCACCTGCAGCGACTGGGCGGCCTGGAAGACGACGGCGCCGAACACGAGGGCGGCGAGGAGCCGCGCGGCCCCGACCACGGGTGACGGGATGGTGCCGCCGTGCTCACGCCTGCCCGCGAGCCACTCCGCGCCCAGGGTGAACAGCAGCCAGAAGGTGGCCACGACGAGGAAGCGCCACAGGGGCGCGAGCTCGTCGAGGTTGGAGGCGACCAGCCAGATCAGGCCCACGCCCACGAACGCCGCCCCGAGCGTGAGCACGAGGGTCGCGAGGCTGAAGGCGTGGGTCGGCCGGTAGCGGGCCCGGATGGCGGCGACCTGCGTGTCGTCGACCAGGCCCTCCCCTGCCCAGGCGGCGAGCTCGCGCTCCAGCCAGGCCAGGTCACGAGGGGACACGGGATGCGTGCCCGGGGATGCCACAGTGCTCGTCATGCCTCCATCGTGTCGCCGACCGAGCCGCACGTCATGAGTGCGCTCCGTCAGTTCCGACGTGACGAACGGCTCGTCCCGTCAGGCCGTCGGACGCCGCGCGCGGAGGTGGGCGAGCTCCGCCTCGTTGTCGCAGCGCGCGATGGCCTCGTCGAACGCCGCCGCGGCCTCCGCGGGCCGGCCGGCGCGCAGCAGCAGCTCGGCGCGCACCGCGGGCAGGCGGTGGCCGGGGAGGTCGAGCCCCGCGAGCAGGTCGAGCCCGGCCTGCGGCCCCTGGGCCTCGGCGACGGCGACGGCCCGGTTGAGACGGACGACGGGCGAGGGCAGCACCTGCTCGAGCTCGGCATAGAGGGAGGAGATGCGCGGCCAGTCCGTCGCGTCGGCGAGAGGGGCGACGGCGTGCTCGGCGGCGATCAGTCCCTGGAGCAGGTAGGGCGCGGGCGGTGCCGTGGCGAGCGGGGCGAGGAGCCGGAGCGCCTCCGCGATCTCGTCGTGGTGCCAGCGCGACCGGTCCTGGTCGGGCAGCAGCACCAGCTCGCCCCCGGCGACCCGGGCGTCGCGCCGGGAGTGCTGGAGCAGCATCAGGGCCAACAGTGCGTCGAGCTCGCCGTACGGCGCCACGAGCGGCCGCACGACCCGGACGAGCCGGATGGCCTCGGCCGCGAGCTCGGGCCGGAGGACGTCGGGTCCGGAGCCCGGCGCGTAGCCCGCCGTGAACGCCAGGTAGGCGACCTCGGCCACCAGGTCGAGGCGCTCGGCCAGCTCCTCGCCGACCGGCACCTCGAAGCGCTCCCCGGCCAGTCGCTTGCGGGCACGGGTGAGCCGCGCGGCCATGGTGGGCGCGCTCACCAGGAACAGCCTCGCGATGTCGGCGGTCGACACGCCGAGCACCAGGCGCAGGGAGAGCGCGGCCGCCGCCTCGGGGGCCAGGCTCGGGTGCGCACACAGGAGGACCAGGCGCAGCAGCTCGTCGCGCGGCTCGGCCGTCGACGCTGCGGGATCCGCCATCACGCGCTGCGCCTCCTCGGTGACCTCGGCGTCGACGGCCAGCAGGGGAAGCGACCGGGCGGCCACGGCCTCGGCGCGCAGCCGGTCCAGGATGCGCCGGCGAGCCGCCGTGAGCAGCCAGCCGGCCGGGTTGTGGGGGACACCGTCGACGGGCCAGGTGCGCGAGGCCGCCTCGAACGCGTCGGCCAGCCCGTCCTCGGCCAGGTCGAGGCGGCGGAACCGGGCGACGAGCAGGGCCAGCAGACGGCCCCACTCGTCGCGCCAGACCGCCTCGATCGCGTGCGTCACCCGGTGTCCGAGTCGTCGTAGGCGTCCATGTCGATGTCGACGGTCGGCCAGATCTCGATGGTGTAGGACGCCGGCAGCAGCCGGCAGAGGTCGACCACGACGTCGCGCGAGTCGGCCTCCAGCAGATAGAAGCCGCCGAGCTGCTCTGCCGTCTCCGCGAACGGGCCGTCGGTCAGGGCCCGGCTCGCGGAGTCGCCGGCGGCCCGCATGGTGAGGGCCTCGGAGGAGGCCGCCAGCGCCTCACCCGCCACGATCGTGGCGCGCTGCCCCGCCACCTCGGCGAAGGTCAGGTGCGCCTGCATGACGGCCTTGCGCCCGTCGTCGTCGAGACGGTCCCAGATGCCGTCGTCGGCCATCAGGACGAGGAACCTCATGCGTCCTGCTCCGACATCGGCACGCAGGCGCGGACCTCCAGGGTGCCCTCCGCACCGGCGAGGAAGCCGACCACGTCCAGCAGGTCCTCGAGGTCGCCGGACTCGACGACATAGAAGCCGGTCAGCTGCTCGGCCGACTCGGCATAGGGTCCGTCGGTCACGCGCACCTCCCCTCCGGTGGCCCGGACCGTCCTCGCGGTCGCGGACGGGGTGAGCTCGGCCCCGCCGGTGACCCGGTGGCCGCGCTCCTGGAGCATGGTGGCGAACGCGCGGTGCCGGTCATACATGGCGCTGCGCTCGTCGGGGCTGGCGGCCGCCCAGGCGGCCTCGTTGCCGGGGATGAGGACGACGTACTCGGTCATGGTGGCTCCTCCTGCTCGGGTGGGCTGTCATCACCCTGACGGACGACCGGGGGTGAAATCGACAGGGAGGTCCCGCGGTCCACGTCCTAGTCTTCCCGGGTGCCCGACCTGCTGCTCGCGACCTGCTCCTGGTTCCCCGACGGCGAGCCGGGGGTCGCGGCGCTCGACCGGGCCCTGGCCGCGCGCGGCGTCAGCTGGCGGTGGGAGCGCTGGGACGACCCGGAGGTCGAGTGGGGCGCGGCCCGGATGGTCGCGGTCCGGAGCACCTGGGACTACGACGGCCGGCTCGAGGAGTTCCTCGCCTGGGTCGAGCGGGTGGGCCCCCGCCTGCTCAACGGCGTCGCGGTGCTGCGCTGGAACACCGACAAGGCCTACCTCTGCGAGCTCGCCGACGCGGGCGTCCCCGTCGTCCCCACGACGCGGGCCGACGACGCCGACCGGGTCGCCGAGGCCGTCGACAGGCTGGGGACGGCGGTGGTCAAGCCACGGGTCGGCGCCGGTGGTCGCGGGGTCCAGGTGGTGCGGGCCGGTGAGGCGTTCGAGCCGGAGCACCTCGGTCCCTGGGTCGTCCAGCCGCTGGTCGAGTCGGTGCGGACGCTGGGCGAGACCTCGGTGTTCGTCATGGACGGTGCGGCGGTCAGCCAGGTCGACAAGCGGCCCGGGGCCGGGGAGATCCGCGTCCACGAGCACCTGGGAGGGACGTCGACGAGGGTGTCGGTGGACCCGCGGGCCGCGGAGGTGGCGACCTCGGCGCTCGGCACGGTGGCCGACCTCCTCGACGCCGACCTGGCCTATGGCCGGGTCGACCTGATGCGCCTCGAGGGGCGCTGGGTGGTCGGCGAGCTGGAGCTCACCGAGCCGGGCCTCTACCTCGACCTGGTCCCCGGCAACGCCGACCACTACGCCGCGACGGTCGCGCGCCGGCTGCGCTGAGGGCGCCCTCGCCCTGACCCCGAGCCCGTCGGGCGAGGCTCCAACCTTCCGACCTCCCCGGGCGTCTGACTCGTGGGAGCATCGACGACGAGGGGGTGGGATGGCAGGCCGGGACGCGGCGCACGACACGTTCACCCGCTGGGCCGGGGAGCGGCAGCACGCGCTGCTGCGCACCGCGCTGCTCGTGACCGGCGACCGGCACCGGGCCGAGGACCTCGTCCAGGAGGCGCTGACCAAGGTCGCGCTGCGCTGGCGCATGCTCGAGTCGGGCAACCCCGACGCCTACGCGCGCCAGATCATCGTCCGCGACAACGTCTCGTGGTGGCGCAAGCACCGGCGGGAGACCGTCACCGACGTCGCCGAGCACCTCGGCCACCTGCGCACGCCCGCCGACCACACCGACCGGCGGCTGCTGCTGCGGCACGCCCTCGCGCAGCTCACTCCTCGCCAGCGTGCGGTCGTAGTGCTGCGCTACTACGACGACCTGACCGAGCGCGAGACCGCCGAGCTCCTCGGGGTCACCGTGGGCACCGTGAAGAGCCAGACCCACCTGGCCCTGCGCCGCATGCGCGAGGCGGCGCCCGAGCTGGCCGAGCTGCTGGGGGAGGAGGCGCGATGACCGAGGAGCGACTGCGCGAGCTGCTGCACGACTCGGTGTCGGGCACGGCGTCCGCGCCCGACCTCGCCGAGACGGCCTGGCGGCACGCCCGCCGTCGGCGGCGCCTGCGGGCGGGCGTCACGGTCGGCGCCGTGGCCGTCCTGGTTACGATCGGCGCGACCGGGGTCCGGCTGCTGACCCCCGACGCCTCGCCGCCACCCGTCGGCCCTCCGCACCACTCCGCGACGCACCCGCCGACCACGCCCACCCCGAGCGCCGCGCGACCCGACGCGTCACATCTCGGAGTCCCGGTCTGGTGGGCACCCGCGGACCCCGTGAGCAGCCCGGCCGTTGCGGCCGAGCAGCGCGTGCTGCCCGGCGAGGTCGACCTGTCGACCCCGGCCCCCGACGCGGCCGAGCAGCCAATCCCCCGCGCGGTCGCGGCATTCTGTGACGTGGGGAGCCTCGGCCCACTCTCCGCGGCCGACGGGCACGTCCGGCTGGTCGCCCCGGGCGGCGAGGAGCGCGACCTCGACGTCTCGGGGCTGCGCGGCCTCGCCTGGGACGGCGTGGGTCGGTTGTCCCCGGTCGACCACTCGATGCTCTCCCCGGACGGACGGACGCTGGTGTTCCCGCAGGACGACCACGCGATGCTCTTCGACATCCCGACGGGCACCTGGTCGAGGCTCGACGTCCGGGCCCGGCAGGGCACCCGCTGGGCCGACGCCACCACGCTCTATCTCCCGGCTCTCCCCGCCGGAGCCGCGGGCCGGCTGGTCGACCTGGACGGCACGCGTGAGGGCCGGGCCAACCTGACCGACGTCGTGCGGCCCGGCATCGACCTCGGCGACGTCTCCCTGGTCGGTCCTTGGCGCGCCGGAGGCGAGGGGGCCGTGGCGCAGACCTACGACGGCCGGCGCGGCACGGTGCCCGGCCCCGACGGAGACGGCGCCGACCAGACCTATGTCGTGGTGCGCGGAGCGGGTGACGTGCAGATCCTGGTCCTCGGCCCGACCGACGAGCCCGGCTGGTCGCTGCTCGCCGACTGGCTCGATCCGCAGACGCTCGTCATCGAGTCGGTCGACGTCGGGACGGACGAGGCCACCCTCACGACGTGGCAGGTCGGGACGCACACCTTCAGCCTGCTCACCTCGGTGACCGGCCTCTCCGAGGACGACCACCACGTCGTCGGGAGCTATGCCCTCGAAGCGGGCCGCTGACTCCGCAGGATGGACCGGACGAGCACCCTGCCGTTTGCACTCGACCCTGCCGAGTGCTAAACATGACGCTGGCACTCTCGACAGCAGAGTGACAACTCACCGGGACCGGGGAGTTGAGGCCAGCAGCGCCGGCGGGAAGGGTCCGTCGGGCAGCCTGACCGTCCGTCGCGGGCAGCGAGCCGGTCCTCCACCCGATTTTTGACCGTGAAGGAATCGCAGGAGCTATGCCGAAGCTGATTGCTTTCGACGAGGAGGCCCGGCGCGGTCTCGAGCGTGGCATGAACACGCTGGCCGACGCCGTCAAGGTGACCCTCGGTCCCAAGGGACGCAACGTCGTCCTCGAGAAGAAGTGGGGCGCGCCCACCATCACCAACGATGGTGTGAGCATCGCCAAGGAGATCGAGCTCGAGGACCCCTACGAGAAGATCGGCGCCGAGCTGGTCAAGGAGGTCGCGAAGAAGACCGACGACGTCGCCGGTGACGGCACGACGACGGCGACCGTCCTGGCCCAGGCGATGGTGCGCGAGGGTCTGCGCAACGTGGCCGCCGGCGCCAACCCGATGAGCCTCAAGCGCGGCATCGAGAAGGCCGTCGAGGCCGTCTCCGAGCAGCTGCTCGCGATGGCCAAGGACGTGGAGACCAAGGAGCAGATCGCCTCCACCGCCTCCATCTCCGCCGCGGACACCACCGTCGGCGAGATCATCGCCGAGGCGATGGACAAGGTCGGCAAGGAAGGCGTCATCACCGTCGAGGAGTCCAACACCTTCGGGCTGGACCTCGAGCTGACCGAGGGCATGCGGTTCGACAAGGGCTACATCTCGGCCTACTTCGTCACCGACCCCGAGCGCATGGAGACCGTGCTCGAGGACCCCTACATCCTGATCGCCAACTCCAAGGTCAGCTCGGTCAAGGACCTGCTGCCGCTGCTGGAGAAGGTCATGCAGTCCGGCAAGCCGCTGCTGATCCTGGCCGAGGACGTCGACGGCGAGGCCCTGTCCACGCTGGTCGTCAACAAGATCCGCGGCACCTTCAAGTCCGTCGCCGTCAAGGCCCCGGGCTTCGGTGACCGGCGCAAGGCCATGCTCCAGGACATCGCGATCCTGACCGGCGGCCAGGTCATCTCCGAGGAGGTCGGCCTCAAGCTCGAGTCGACCGGCGTCGAGATGCTCGGCCAGGCCCGCAAGGTCGTCATCACCAAGGACGAGACCACCATCGTCGAGGGTGCCGGCGACGGCGAGCAGATCTCCGGCCGCGTCAACCAGATCCGTGCCGAGATCGAGAAGTCGGACTCCGACTACGACCGCGAGAAGCTCCAGGAGCGCCTCGCCAAGCTGGCCGGCGGCGTGGCCGTCATCAAGGTCGGCGCGGCCACCGAGGTCGAGCTCAAGGAGCGCAAGCACCGCATCGAGGACGCCGTGCGCAACGCCAAGGCCGCCGTCGAGGAGGGCATCGTCGCCGGTGGCGGCGTGGCCCTGCTGCAGGCCGCGGACGCCGCGTTCGCCAAGCTCGACGTCGAGGGTGACGAGGCCACCGGTGCCGAGATCGTGCGCAAGTCGACCGAGGCCCCGCTCAAGCAGATCGCCGTCAACGCCGGTCTCGAGGGTGGCGTCATCGCGGAGAGGGTGCGCGGGCTGGAGGCCGGTCACGGTCTCAACGCCGCCACCGGCGACTATGTCGACATGATCGCCGAGGGCATCATCGACCCGGCCAAGGTCACCCGCTCGGCGCTGCAGAACGCCGCGTCGATCGCCGCGCTGTTCCTCACCACCGAGGCCGTCGTGGCCGACAAGCCGGAGAAGGCCCCGGCCATGCCCGGGGGCGACGGCGGCATGGGCGGCATGGACTTCTGAGTCCACCGCTCGCCTGAGCACAGACGACAGGGCCCCGCGCGATGCGCGGGGCCCTGTTGCGTCTGCGGTGCCGGGCCGTCACCTGGTGCGACGACCCGGCGGGGTCAGCGGGGGAGCGGGGAGTAGAAGACCAGCCCGTTGCCCTGGTTGTCGTAGACCACGGCGCGGCGCTCGTGCGCGTCGTCGTACGGCGCCCGCACGACCGCGCCGCCGGCCTCCTCGACCTGCTTGACCGCGAGGTCGACGTCGCCGGTCCGGATCCCCGGGACGACCTTCCCCGGAAGGGGGTGGTCCACCGAGGTGGCCAGGGCCAGGGTGACCGAGCCGCCGTCGATGGCGGCGAAGTGGCCGCCGTCGCGGAACCTCAGCGGCATCCCGAGGGCCTCGGTGTAGAACGCGATCGAGTCGTCCAGGTCGTCGGTGCTGAGCACCACCATCCGGACCTCGTAGTCACTCATGGGGCTTCTTCCTGCTGGGGGCCCGGGTGGGCCGGGTGGTCAGCCGCGTCGTGGGTCTGAGCGGCCGGGCGACACACCGGCAGGGCCTCGCCCGAGCGGGGCCCTGCCGGAGGTCTCGTCGCGGTGCGCGAGCGGAGGGTGCGACGAAGGGTCCTGCTCAGCTCGCCTTGGGGGCGTTGGGTCGTGCGTAGCGGATCCAGGTGATGACCACGCACATGAGCGCCCAGACGATGCCGATGGAGTAGAAGGCCGGCGGACCCAGCGTGGTGACGCCGACGCCGAAGAAGAACGGTCCGAAGGCCGCGATCGCCGCCGTCCAGCCGATCACGCCGCCGGCCTGGCGCCGCTCGAAGATCATCGGCATCTGCTTGAACGTCGACGCGTTGCCGATGCCCGCGAAGAAGAAGATCGCGAGCATGCCCCACAGGAAGTGCGTGAAGCCGCCGTGCAGGGCGTCGGCCGACCCGAGGTCGGGGGTGAGGGCCGGGATCGTGTAGGCGATGGAGGCGATGAGGCCGACACCGGAGACCAGGGTCCAGATCGCTCCCCCCATCCGGTCGGTCAGCGGGGAGAACAGCACGCGCGCGCCGGCACCGACGAGGGGGCCGAGGAAGACGTACTTGACCGGGTCGGGCACGGCGTAGCCGTTGATCAGGACGTGTGCCGTGGCACCGACGCCCTCCACGATCTTGGTGTTGCCGGAGCCGTAGAGGTTGGTCATCAGCAGGCCGAACTGGGCCGACAGGCCGGAGAACGTGCCGAAGGTCATGATGTAGAGCAGCGTCATCAGCCAGGTGTCGGTGTTGTTGAAGATGTCGAACTGCTGGCGGATGTTGGCCTTGATGGGCACCGACTTGAGCATCGTCCACGCCAGCGCCGCGCCGATCACCATCAGCGGGATCCAGACGAAGGCGGCGTTCTGGAACCACACCTCCTTGGCCGGCTTGCCCGGGACGGCGAGCTGCTGGCTGCCACCGAGGAACGCCAGGAACGAACCAGCGATGAGGTAGGGCGTCAGCAGCTGCACGAGCGAGACGCCGAAGTTGCCGATGCCGGCCTGGAGACCGAGCGCCGTCCCCTGCATGCGCCGGGGGAAGAAGTAGGACGTGCTCGGCATGAAGCCCGAGAACGCGCCGCCGCCGATGCCGGCCAGGAACGCGAGGGTCATCAGCTCCCAGTAGGGCGCCGTGGGCGACTGGACGCGCACGCCCCAGCCGAGGGTCGACGCGATCAGCAGCAGGGTCGTCAGCGACACCATCTTGCGGGTGCCGAGGACGGGCGGGAAGATCATCCAGATGAGCCGGAGGGTGCCCGCCGACAGGCCCGGCATGGCGGCCATCCAGTAGAGCTCGGTCTTGGTGAAGGTGTAGCCCAGCGCGTTGAGCTTGGGGATGATCGCGCTCGGCAGGAACCAGGCCACGAAGGCCAACGTGAGGCAGAACGTGGTGACCCAGAGGGTCCTCCAGGCGAGGCCCTTGTCCCAGGACTTCTCGTCCTCAGGGTCCCAGGCCTCCAGCCACTCTCCGCGTGTGGTGGTCATGGTCTTCCTCTCGGTGGTGGTGCGCACGGTCTCTTCTCTCAGGCGTTCACCGGCGCCAGCGAGGCGTCGGGGGACTCGATGTGGCGGGCCAGGGCGGGAGCCTCGCGGTGCAGCATGTGGACGACGGTCCAGTGCATCCAGACCAGGCAGACCGCCGCGAGGACGAACAGCACGAAGAACGTGCTGGACGGGAAGCCCGACCAGGCCTTCGTGTAGGCGAACAGGGGCGGCAGGAAGAAGCCTCCGAGCCCACCCAGCATGCCGACGAGGCCGCCGACGGCCCCCACGTGGTGGGGGAAGTACTCGGGGATGTGCTTGAAGACGGCCGCCTTGCCGACACCCATCGCGCAGCCGAGCAGGAAGACGAGGACCGTGAAGGGGACCAGCCCGATCGCGTAGGGCAGGTGCTCGGTCGAGCTCCCGTCGGCGTGGTCGATCACCAGGTGCCCGTTGGGCATCATGAGGATCCCCGTGACCAGCAGCATCGCGCCAAGGGTCCAATACATCACCCTGCGGGCGCCGAAGCGGTCCGACAGGCTCCCCCCGAGGGGGCGCAGCAGCGAGGCGGGGAAGATGTAGAGCGCCGTCAGGTAGGCCGCGGGCTGAAGCTCGACGGAGAAGTTGTCCATGTAGTAGGTCGGGAGCCAGGCCGCCAGCGCGACGTAGGCGCCGAAGAAGGCGACGTAGTAGAGGCTGAAGCGCCACACCCGCAGCTGCCGCAGCGGGGCGATCTGCTCGCGCAGCTGCTGGCCCTGGCGGGGCAGCATGTCGTGGTGGGGCGCGACGACCCACGTGAGCGCGGCCATCACGAGCAGCAGGACGGCGTAGACCACCGGCACGAGCCGCCAGCCTCCGTGGACGCCGAGGACGTAGGACGCGCCCGCGGTGCCGGCGATGATCGGCGGGCCGATGAACTTGGTGACCGAGGCTCCGACGTTGCCCGCGCCGAAGACGCCGAGCGCGAAGCCCTGGTGCTCGCGGGTCTGCCAGGCGGAGTTCCAGGCGATGCCGGCGCTGAAGGAGTTGCCGGCGAAGCCGACGAAGAACGCCAGCACGATGAGCGCGGCGTAGGAGTCGGCGCGGGAGACGAGGTAGGCCGGGACCGAGGAGCCGGCCAGCAGGAAGGTCATCACCTTGCGGCCGCCGAGGCGGTCGGTGAGCATGCCGACGGGCAGACGCCACATCGAGCCGTTCAGCACGGCGGCGGCGATGATCCAGGACAGCTGGACCTCGGAGAGCCCGAACTCGGTGCTGATCGGCTTGCCCAGGATCCCGAACATGAGCCAGGCGGCGAACATCAGCGTGAAGCCGACGGTCGAGAGCCACAGGACCCGGGTGGCGCCCGTGCGGGGCGCGTCGTCCGTGGGGCCGGGGGCGGGGGTGTCGGTCGCGGTCTGCTGCACGACGTCTCCTCGGTCATTTAGTGGAACAGATTCCTTTAAACGACTGGACCATACACCGCATGGGTCGGAGTTTGGCAAGTCTTAGGAGGGCTGTTTCCTCTGAACGTGGCCCTCTTCACGCTCAGATGCTGGCGGTACTTGCCAGGACGCCCCCTTGATATGCATGATGGGGGTCCTCTAAACAGGAAGGGGTGGTGCGGCGTGACGATCGACAGCGGAAGCGGGGCCGCGCTGCTCGTCTCCCCGGTGCGCCGCGCCATCGTCGACGCGCTGTCCAGCCAGGACGCGGCGGGGCTCGTCGCGAGCCAGGGCGGGCTGACCGCGGCCCAGCTCGCGAAGCGCTTGGGGCTGCACGTGACCACCGTCCGCTTCCACCTCGACCAGCTGGTGGCGGCCGCGATCCTGGAGGCCGAGTTCGCGCACGGACTGGGAGTGGGTCGTCCGCGTAAGGTGTACCGATCGGCGCCTGGCTCCTTCCAGGACGCCCGGGGGCACGACTCGTTGGTGGTGCTGAGTCGCCTGCTCGCGGAGTCCATGGAGCAGGGCGACGTGACGCCGGCGCAGGCCGGTGAGCGCTGGGCTCGCAGCCACGTTCCTGCGGTCGAGGACCAGACGCCCGCCGACACGCCGGGAGGCTTCCTGGTGAAGGTGGCGAAGATGATCGACGTGCTGACCGAGTGGGGCTACACCCCCGAGCTCAACACGTCCGAGGGCGGCCGCACCGCGACCATCGACCTCGCGTCCTGCCCCTTCCTCGAGCTCGCCCAGGACCACCCCGCCGTCGTCTGCGGGATCCACCGCGGGCTGATCGCCGGCTCGATGGCCCAGCTGGGCGAGACCGACACCGAGGTCAGCCTCGAGCCCTTCGTGGGCCCCCGTCTCTGCCAGGCGCGCGTCCGCACGCGCACCCCCTTCACCCGTCCGCACGTGATCCAGGAGGACAACGGATGAGTCTCGAAGGCCCTCTCAGCGAGGCCCTCATCGGCACCCGCCGCTTCTTCACCAAGGCGACGGTCTCCGACGACCTCCGCACCCTGCACAAGAAGGGGGGCCGGCAGGGAGACGCGTTCTACCGCGACCGCTGGAGCCACGACAAGGTGGTGCGCTCGACCCACGGGGTCAACTGCACCGGGTCGTGCTCGTGGAAGGTCTATGTCAAGGACGGGATCATCACCTGGGAGGCGCAGCAGACCGACTACCCGTCGGCGGGTGCCGACCGGCCGGAGTACGAGCCCCGCGGCTGCCCGCGCGGCGCGGCGTTCTCCTGGTACACCTACTCGCCGACCCGGGTCCGCTACCCCTACGTGCGCGGGCTGCTGCTGGAGATGTACCGCGAGGCGCTCGCCCACTACGGCGACCCCGTCGTCGCGTGGGGCTCGATCGTGCAGGACCCCGACAAGGCGCGCCGCTACAAGTCCGCGCGCGGCAAGGGCGGCCTCGTGCGCGCGACGTGGGACGAGGTGGCCGAGATCATCGCCGCCGCCCACGTCTACACCGTCAAGCGCTGGGGTCCCGACCGGATCGCCGGCTTCTCGCCCATCCCGGCGATGTCACCGGTCTCCTACGCGTCCGGCGCCCGCTTCCTCGAGCTCGTCGGCGCGCCGATGCTCTCGTTCTACGACTGGTACGCCGACCTGCCCAACGCCTCGCCCCAGATGTTCGGCGACCAGACCGACGTCCCCGAGTCGGGGGACTGGTGGGACGCGGGCTACCTCGTCATGTGGGGCTCGAACGTCCCCATGACCCGCACCCCCGACGCCCACTGGATGACCGAGGCGCGCTACCGCGGCCAGAAGGTCGTCGCGGTGGCGCCCGACTATGCCGAGAACGTGAAGTTCGCCGACGAGTGGGTGACCACGGCTCCGGGGACCGACGGCGCGCTGGCGATGGCCATGGGCCACGTGATCCTCAAGGAGTACTTCGTCGACCAGGAGGTCCCCTTCTTCGTCGACTACAACAAGCGGTTCACCGACCTGCCCTACCTCATCTGCCTGGAGGAGACCGAGGACGCCGACGGCGCCACGACCTACCGCCCCGGCAAGTACCTCGTCGCCGGTGACATCGACCACCCCGAGGGTGGCACCGAGAACACCATGTGGAAGCCGGCCGTCATGGACGCCGCCACCGGCGAGGTGCGCATCCCCCGAGGGGCGATCGGCCACCGCTACGGCGACGAGGGCCTCGGCCAGTGGAACCTCGAGCTCGGCGACATCGACCCCGCCCTGACGCTGATCTCGGGTCCGGGCAGCAGCGGCGAGTCCGTCGAGGTCGAGCTGCCGCGCTTCGACACCCCCGGCGGCAAGGTCTCCTTCGAGCGGCGTGGCGTGCCCGTCGCGCGCGTCGGCGGCCGGCTGGTGACGACGGTCCTCGACCTGATGCTCGCCCAGTACGGCGTGGCGCGCGACGGCCTGCCGGGTCGCTGGCCCACCGGCTACGACGACCCCTCGGCCCCGGCCACGCCGGCCTGGCAGGAGGAGCACACCTCGGTCCCGGCGGCACAGGTGACCCGACTGGCCCGCGAGTGGGCGCAGAACGCGATCGACACCGAGGGTCGCGGCATGATCCTGCTCGGTGCGGGGACCAACCACTGGTTCCACTCCGACCAGCTCTACCGGGCCATCCTGGTGCTCACGAGCATCACCGGGTGCCAGGGCCGCAACGGCGGCGGCTGGGCCCACTATGTCGGCCAGGAGAAGATCCGGCCGATCATGGGCTTCCAGCACATGGCCTTCGCCCTCGACTGGCACCGCCCGCCGCGGCACATGAACCAGACCGCCTACTGGTATGTCCACACCTCGCAGTACCGCTATGACACCTTCACCGCCGACGACCTCGACGCCGGCACCGGCGTCTTCAAGGGCAAGGGCGTGATGGACCTGCTGGCCCAGGCCGCGCGACTGGGCTGGACCCCGAGCTACCCCACGTTCACGCGCAGCAGCCTGACCCTCGCCGACGAGGCCGAGGCCGCGGGCATGGCTCCCGCCGACTATGTCGTGTCGCAGCTGAAGTCCGGAGAGCTCAAGTTCGCCGTCGAGGACCCCGAGCACGAGGACAACCACCCGCGGGTGCTCAGCCTCTGGCGCTCCAACCTGCTCGGCTCGTCGGCCAAGGGCAACGAGTACTTCCTGCGGCACCTGCTCGGCACCGACTCCGCGGCCACCGCCCAGGAGGCGTCACCGGAGCAGCGGCCGAGCGACATCGTCTGGGCCGACAAGGCCGCGGAGGGCAAGCTCGACCTGCTCACCACGATCGACTTCAGGATGACCAGCTCCACGATCCTGTCCGACATCGTGCTGCCGGCGGCCACCTGGTATGAGAAGCACGACCTCAACACCACCGACATGCACCCGTTCATCCACTCGTTCAACCCGGCGATCGCGCCGCCCTGGCAGACGCGCACCGACTGGGAGGCGTGGAAGACGATCGCCAAGCGGTTCTCCGAGCTCGCCGTCGACCACCTGGGGACGCGCAAGGACGTGGTCGCCAAGCCGCTGTGGCACGACACCCCCGAGGCGATGGCCACCGAGCACGGCGTCGTGCGCGACTGGCGCACGGGTGAGGTCGAGCCGATCCCGGGCAAGACCATGCCGGTGCTCGCGGTGGCCGAGCGCGACTACACCGCCGTCTTCGAGAAGATGACGTCGATCGGCCCGCTGATGGAGACCGTCGGCATGCTGACCAAGGGCGTGGCCTACGACGTCAAGCGCGAGATGGACATCCTGCGGCGGCGCAACGGGGTCGCCCGCGGTGGTGCCGGTGACGGGCGGCCCAAGGTCGAGACCGACATCCAGATGGCCGAGGCGATCCTGCACCTCGCGGGCGTCTCCAACGGCCACCTGGCCACGCAGGGGTTCCGGTTCCTCGAGAAGCGCACCGGCACCCAGCTGGCCGACCTGGCCGCCGAGCACGAGGGCAAGCAGATCACCTTCGCCGACACCCAGGCGGCGCCCGTCCCGGTGATCACCTCCCCCGAGTGGTCCGGCTCGGAGAGCGGCGGCCGCCGCTATGCGCCGTTCACGATCAACATCGAGCGCAGCAAGCCGTTCCACACCTTCACCGGCCGCCAGCAGTTCTATGTCGACCACGACTGGCTCATCGGCATGGGGGAGGCGCTGCCGGTCTACCGCCCGCCGCTGGACATGTCGGCGCTCTTCGGCGAGCCCGCGATCGGCGCCCAGGGCGAGCTCGGCGTCTCGGTGCGCTACCTGACGCCGCACAACAAGTGGTCCATCCACTCGGAGTACCAGGACAACCTGTTCATGCTCTCGCTGTCGCGGGGCGGGCAGTCGATCTGGATCTCCGACGTCGACGCGGCCAAGGTCGGGATCAAGGACAACGACTGGATCGAGGCGGTCAACCGCAACGGCGTCGTGGCCGCCCGGGCGATCGTGAGCCACCGGATGCCCGAGGGCACGGTCTACATGCACCACGCGCAGGACCGGCTGATCGACGTACCCCTCACCGAGCGGGACCGCAAGCGCGGCGGTATCCACAACAGCCTCACCCGGATCCTGATGAAACCCAGCCATCTGGTCGGCGGCTACGCGCAGCTCGCCTACTTCTTCAACTACATCGGCCCGACGGGCAACAACCGCGACGAGGTGACCACGATCCGCAAGCGGACCGCGAAGGTGGAGTACTGATGACCGCGAGGAGAGAGTCGTCGGACCTCGGTTCCCGGCGTCGTGGGTGTCTCCGGGCCGCCCGTGCGCGCCGACAGGTGCCGGACGCTGGGGCGGCGCGTCGCGCGCACGGCGCCGGCCTGAGGTGCTCGCCGCTGGCGCGCGCCGCGGCCAAGCCCCTTGACGCTCACCGGCACCTGTCGTCGCACCCGATCGGCCCGGCGGCGCCAGGCTCTTACGTCGGAGCGGAGGTGACGACATGCGCGTGATGGCACAGATGGCGATGGTGATGAACCTCGACAAGTGCATCGGCTGCCACACCTGCTCGGTCACGTGCAAGCAGGCGTGGACCAACCGGGCCGGCACGGAGTACGTCTGGTTCAACAACGTCGAGACCCGGCCCGGCCTGGGCTACCCGCGGACCTACGAGGACCAGGAGGAGTGGCAGGGCGGCTGGGTCCGCAAGGCCAACGGCCGGCTGACCCTCAAGGCCGGCGGGCGGTTCAGCAAGCTGCTGCACATCTTCAGCAACCCCAAGCTCCCGTCGATCCAGGACTACTACGAGCCCTGGACCTATGACTACGAGACGCTGACGAGCTCACCGGCGACCGACACCTTCCCGGTCGCGAAGCCCAAGTCGCTGATCAGCGGCAAGGACATGAACGTCGAGTGGTCGGCCAACTGGGACGACGACCTCGGCGGCTCGACCGAGCACGCCGCGCGCGACGTGATGCTCAAGGGCATCGAGGACAAGGTCAAGCTCGAGTTCGAGAAGACCTTCATGTTCTACCTGCCGCGCATCTGCGAGCACTGCCTCAACCCGTCGTGCGCGGCGTCGTGCCCGAGCGGCGCGATCTACAAGCGCTCCGAGGACGGCATCGTCCTCGTGGACCAGGACCGCTGCCGCGGCTGGCGCATGTGCGTCTCGGGCTGCCCCTACAAGAAGGTCTACTTCAACCACAAGACCGGCAAGGCCGAGAAGTGCACCTTCTGCTACCCCCGGATCGAGGTCGGCATCCCGACCGTCTGCTCCGAGACCTGCGTGGGCCGGCTGCGCTACATCGGGCTGGTGCTCTATGACGCCGACAAGGTCCTCGAGGCCGCGTCGGTCGAGGACGAGCACGCCCTCTATGCCGCGCAGCGCGCCTGCTTCCTCGACCCCGACGACCCCGAGGTCCAACGGCAGGCCGAGCTCGCCGGCATCCCGGGCGACTGGGTCGAGGCGGCCCGTCGCTCCCCGGTGTGGAAGCTGATCAACCGCTACGAGGTGGCGCTCCCCCTGCACCCGGAGTACCGCACCATGCCGATGGTCTGGTACATCCCGCCGCTCTCGCCGGTCGTCGACGTCGTCCGCGACACCGGCCACGACGCCGAGGACCGCGGCAACCTCTTCGCCGCCATCGAGGCGCTGAGGATCCCGGTGGAGTACCTCGCCAACCTCTTCACCGCCGGCGACCCGGCACCCGTGGAGGGCGTGCTGCGCAAGCTCGCCGCCATGCGGTCCTACATGCGCGACCTCAACCTGGGCCGCGAGGGCGACGCCTCGATCCCCGCCTCGGTGGGCATGTCCGAGGAGGACATGTACGAGATGTTCCGGCTGCTGGCGCTCGCGAAGTACTCCGAGCGCTATGTCATCCCCACCGCCCACGCCGAGCAGGCCCACGCGCTGGAGGAGCTCGCGACGGACTGCCCGGTCAGTGACTACGGCGGTGGCCAGCAGGGACTCTTCGGTGAGGGGTCCGGCGACCTGACCCCGGTCGCGGTCGAGAACTTCCGGATGCTCCAGGAGCGGCAGACCGCGGACGCCCTCGTCACCGGCGAGCCCAAGCAGGGCCGGGTCAACCTCCTCAACTGGGACGGCAAGGGCACCCCCGAGGGGCTCTTCCCCCCGAAGGAGGACTCCTGATGTTCAAGCTGTCCCGGTTCCACCCCGTCGACGCCCGGGGGGCGCACTCCCTCGAGCACCGGCAGGCCGCGTGGGCGCTCACCTCGGCGCTGCTCGACTACCCGACCGCCGGGCTGCTCGAGCACCTCGACGACGTGCGGGCCGCGGTCGCTGCGCTGCCGGCGCCGTACTCCCAGCCCCTCGGGCGGCTGGTCGACCACCTCGCCGCGGGCGAGCTGCGCGACCTGCAGGAGGAGTACGTCGCGACGTTCGACCACACCCGCCGCTGCGCGCTCTACCTGACCTACTTCGCCTACGGCGACACCCGGCGTCGCGGCGTGGCGCTCGTGCAGTTCAAGCAGGCCTACCGACGCGCGGGCGTCGACTTCGCCGACGACGAGCTGCCCGACCACGTGTGCGCCGTGCTCCAGTTCGGCGCCACCGTCGACCCGCACGGCGCCTGGCGGCTGCTGCTCGACCACCGGGCGGGCATCGAGATGCTGCGCCTGGCGCTCGCCCGGGCCGCGTCGCCGTGGCACGGAGCGCTCGAGGCGCTCTGCGCGAGTCTCCCCGAGCTTCAGGGGGACGAGGCCGAGGCCGTCACCCGCCTGATCGAACAAGGTCCACCCGCCGAGGAGGTCGGCTTGGAGCCCTATCTCATCGACCCGCAGCTCCCCGTGGGGGTGGCGCCGTGAGCACCTTCTTGTGGGTGGTCGTGCCCTATCTGTGCCTGGCGACCTTCGTGGTCGGCCACTTCTGGCGCTACCGCTATGACAAGTTCGGGTGGACCACGCGGTCGTCCCAGCTCTATGAGGACCGGCTCCTGCGGCTCGGCTCGCCGCTGTTCCACTTCGGGATGCTCGGGGTGGTCGGCGGACACGTCATCGGCCTGCTGGTGCCCCGGTCCTGGACCGCCGCGGTCGGCGTCTCCGACCACGCCTACCACCTGGTGGCCATCACCGGCGGTCTCGTCGCCGGGGTGATGGCGCTGGCGGGCATGGTCATCCTGATCTACCGGCGCCGCACCGTCGGTCCGGTCTTCAGCGCCACGACGCCGATGGACAAGGTCATGTATGCCTTCCTCGGCACCGTCATCGTGCTGGGCATGTGGAACACCGTGGCGGGCTCGGTCTTCGCGTTCGGTGGGGAGTACAACTATCGCGAGGGCGTGTCGGTCTGGTACCGGTCGTTCCTCGCCTTCAACCCCAGCCCGGAGCTGATGGCCGACGCGCCGCTCGGCTTCCAGCTCCACGCCCTCGTGGCCTTCGGCATCTTCGCCCTGTGGCCCTTCACCCGGCTGGTGCACGTCTTCTCCGCACCACTCGGCTACCTCACCCGGCCCTACGTCGTCTACAGGTCCCGCGACGTGCAGCTGGGGAACCGCGGTCCGCGCCGCGGCTGGGAGCGGGTCTGAGCCTCCGGGCTCGGACATCCGGCGGGCCGGGGTCATTTCTGACGGGGTGACCCCGGTCCGTACCACCTCGCGCGTCTGGGTCGTGGCGCCACCCGACCGGGCGGCGGGCGACGTACGGTATCCGCTGTGGGAGAAGGTGGGGTCGGCCGTGCGCGCCCGGCGACGGGTGTCCTCGTGACCGCCGTCGTGGGTGTGCTGGTGCTCGCCGCCCTCGTCGTCCTCGTGCTGACGAGGACGCTCGGTGGCGACGAGGAGACGGCTCGACCCCAGCAGACCGTGACGACGCTGCAGGTGCCGGCCCTGGCGGCCGGCCGATGCGTCGCCGTGTCCGCCCAGACCCTCGGCCAGGCCGACACCGCGTTCGACGGTGAGGTCACCGAGGTGGCCGACGGCACCGCCACGCTGCGGGTGTCACACTGGTTCGCCGGCCCCGGGACCGACCTGGTCACGGTCGAGGCGCCGGGCGGCGACCAGCGGCTGCTGGAGCAGGCGGTCGACTTCCAGAAGGGCGGTCGCTTCCTGGTCTCCGCCCAGAGTTCTCGGGTGCGCATCTGCGGTCTGAGCGGGGCCTACAGCCCCGAGCTGGCCGCGCTGTTCGACGAGGCTTTCGGAGGCTGAGGTGTCGGTTGTCGGAGTGCTGCTCGCCGCGGGCGAGGGCCGCAGGATGGGCATGCCCAAGGCGCTCGTGCGCGACGCGGATGGGAGCTCGTGGCTGATCCGCGCCACGGCCGCTCTCGACGAGGGCGGCTGCGACCAGGTCGTCGTCGTGCTCGGCGCCGGCGCCGACCAGGCCGAGGCGATGCTCGCCAGCGTGCCGGTCGAGGTCATCGTCGCGCCCGACTGGGCGACCGGGATGTCGGCCTCCCTGCGGGCGGGGCTCGGGTTCCTCCTCGAGGGGGACGCGGCGGTGATCAGCCTGGTCGACCTGCCCGATGTGGGCGCGGACGTCGTACGCCGGCTCATCGACAGCGGTGCCGGGCCCGACGCGCTCGCGCGGGCGACCTACGACGGCCGGCCGGGGCACCCGGTCCTCATCGGCCGTCACCACTGGGGCGGGGTCCTCCGCAGCGCCGTCGGCGACCACGGGGCGCGCGACTACCTCGCCGAGCACGACCACCTGCTCGTGGAGTGCGCCGACCTCGCGACCGGGGTGGACGTCGACTCCCGCGCCTGACCGTCCGGACGTCGTCGGGGCCTGCGGTGCGGGCGGTCCAACCGCGAGACAACCTGGCGGAAGTACCCTGGCCCGCATGTCCGCGAGTCTGGCCAGCCCGGCCGAGGTGGCGACGCTGCTCGGTGGCACCGGCTACCTGTGCGACGACGCCCTGGCGACCATCACGTTCCTCGGCCTCCGGATGCAGCGGCCACTGCTGCTCGAGGGCGAACCCGGGACCGGGAAGACCAGCCTGGCGGAGGCGATGGCGAACGCCCTGGACGCGCCGCTGATCCGGCTGCAGTGCTATGAGGGCATCGACGCGACGCAGGCCCTCTATGACTGGGACTTCCCCCGGCAGATCCTGCACCTGCGGACCCTCGAGGCGCTGCGCGGTGGCGACGCCGACGTCGAGGAGACCGAGAAGTCGCTCTATGACGAGCGTTTCCTGCTCGCCCGGCCGGTGCTGCAGGCGCTGCGCCAGAGCCCCGCGGTGCTGCTCATCGACGAGGTGGACCGGGCCGACGACGAGTTCGAGGCCTTCCTGCTCGAGGTGCTCTCGACCTACCAGGTCACCATCCCGGAGCTCGGCACCATCCGGGCCGCCACCCCGCCGTTCGTCGTCCTCACCTCCAACCGGACGCGGGAGCTGCACGACGCGCTCAAGCGGCGCTGCCTCTACCACTGGATCGACCACCCGGGCCTGGAGCGCGAGGTCGCGATCGTCCGCTCCCGGGAGCCCGCCGTGTCCGAGACGCTGGCCCGACAGGTCGTGCACGCGGTCCAGCAGCTGCGCGCCCGCGACGACCTGCTGAAGCCCCCGGGCGTCGCCGAGACCCTCGACTGGGTGCGCGCCCTGGAGCGTCTCGGCGCCACCGAGCTCGACCTCGCCACCGCCGCCGCGACTCTCGGAGCGGTGGTGAAGTACCGCGAGGACACCGACCGCGTGAAGCACGCCATCGACCGGATCCTGGCGATCTGAGGGCCGCCGAATGGTCACAAACGACATGCCGGACCCGGGTTTTCGCGCCGATTGGTCCAAATCGGCGGGTCCCCGCCACGAGCCCGACGAGATCCTCCTCGCCTTCGCCGAGTCCCTCAGAGCCGCCGGAGTGCCGGTCACGGTGGACCGGTCGCAGAGCTGGCTGACCGCGGCGTCGTTGGTGGACCTGGGGGACCGGAGCGCGACCTACTGGGCGGGGCGGGCGACGCTCTGCTCCTGCCAGGACGACCTGGACCGCTATGAGCAGGTCTTCGACGCCTGGTTCCTCGCCAGGGAGGGGCTGCCTCGCAGCGTGCCGCGGCAGCAGCGGGCCGAGCTCGTCACCGCGCCGCTGCCCCAGAACGAGGGCGCCGGTGGGGGGCAGGGCGAGGAGGACGCCGAGCAGGTCCAGGCACTCGCGAGCAGCACCGAGGTGCTCCGTCACCGCGACATCGCGGCGATCACCGGGGCGCAGAAGGCGGTCCTCGCGTCCATGTTCGCCACGCTGGAGCCGGTCGCCCCACGGCGCCGCGCGCACCGTCGTACCCCCTTCCGGCGCGGACAGGTAGACGCCGGCCGGACCCTCCGGACGGCGCTGCGCCGGATGGGCGAGCCGGCGGAGATCGCCCGGCGCCGCCGGTCGACGAGGCCGCGCCGCGTCGTGCTGCTCGTCGACGTCTCGGGCTCGATGAGCAAGTACGCCGACGCGCTCGTCCGGCTCGCGCACCGGTTCGTGGTCGGCACCGCGGGCCGGGGCCGCGGCGAGGTCGAGGTCTTCACCACCGGGACCCGGCTGACCCGCATCACCAGGGCGCTGCGGCACCGCGACCCCGAACGGGCCCTCGTGGCGGCGGGTGAGACCGTGCCGGACTGGGCGGGCGGGACCCGGCTGGGCGAGAACCTGAAGGCGTTCTCGGACCGGTGGGGACAGCGCGGCATGGCGCGCGGTGCGGTGGTGGTGATCTTCAGCGACGGCTGGGAGCGCGGCGACCCGGCCCTGCTCGCCGAGCAGATGGCCCGCCTGCACCGGATGGCGCACCGGGTGGTGTGGGTGAACCCCCACCGCGGCAAGGCAGGATATGAGCCGATCCAGTCCGGGGTGCTGGCCGCCCTGCCCCATGTCGACGACTTCCTGGCCGGCCACTCGCTGGCCACGTTCGCAGACCTGACCGAGGTGATCGCCCGTGCGTGACGTCCTGACCGAGCTGCTGGAGTGGTGGCGCGCCGGCGAGACCGTCGGTGTCGGCACCGTCGTCGCGACGTTCCGGTCCGCTCCGCGCCCCCCGGGCGCCTCGATGCTCGTCGGCCCCGAGGGCGAGGCCGTCGGGTCGGTGTCCGGCGGCTGCGTCGAGGGCGCGGTCTATGAGCTGGGCAAGGAGGTCGTGCAGTCGGGCGAGCCCGTGCTGACGAGGTACGGCGTCTCCGACGACGACGCGTTCGCGGTCGGTCTCACCTGCGGCGGCATCCTCGACGTGTACGTCGAGAAGGTGAACCGCGAGACCTTCCCCGAGCTCGGCGACATCGCCGCCGACGTGGCGGCCGACCGCCCGGTCGCCGTCGCCACGGTGATCGCGCACCCCGACCCGGCGCTGCTGGGGCGCCGGCTCGTCGTCCGTCCGGGCGACCCGGCCGACGCCACGTCCGAGCCGACCGTCGTCGGGACCCTGGGTGGCGACCGCATGGACGAGGCCGTCCGCGACGACGCGCTCGGCCTGTTGGCCCTGGGGCACAACGCGACGCTGACCTACGGCCCGGACGGCGAGCGGCGCGGCGAGGGCATGCAGGTGTTCGTCTGGGCCTTCGCGCCCAAGCCGCGGATGCTGGTCTTCGGCGCGATCGACTTCGCGGCGGCCGTGGCGCGCGTGGGGTCGTTCCTGGGCTACCACGTGACCGTGTGCGACGCTCGCGAGGTGTTCGCGACCGGCTCCCGGTTCCCGCATGCCGACGAGGTGGTCGTCGGCTGGCCGCACCGCTACCTCGCCGCCGAGGCGGAGGCCGGCCGGATCGACGCCCGGACCGTCCTGTGCGTGCTGACCCACGACCCCAAGTTCGACGTCCCGGTCCTGGAGGTCGCACTGCGGCTGCCGGAGGTGGCCTACGTCGGCGCCATGGGCTCGCGGCGCACTCACGACGACCGGCTGGTGCGGCTTCGCGAGGCGGGGATGACCGAGGCCGAGCTCGAGCGGCTGTCGTCGCCGATCGGCCTGGACCTGGGTGCACGGACCCCCGAGGAGACCGCGATCTCGATCGCCGCGGAGATCATCGGCAACCGCTGGGGCGGCAGCGGCAGGAGCCTCGCCGCCACCGAGGGGCGGATTCATCACTGATTTCCCTGCGCGGCCCGGGTCGGCAGGTTACGATGGCGTAGCCTACTCAACCGTAACCCGCGAGGTGTGCCGGTTGACGGGGCTTGCCGCGAGCCGTGGCGAGGCGCGATCCAACCCGCGCTGACGCCGCCGGAAACGAGCTCGTGGCCCGGGTGGGCCGGCTGAGCGGGGGCCCCGGCCCACCCGGCGGGTCCCCTTCGCGGGTCCCCTTCGCGGGGCCGTCCGCAGCGCTCGCGTCGGCCGGTCGCGTCGGCGGCCGTCCAGGCGGGCCGGGACCGGAACGGTGGAGCGTTGACGGGTCGACTACTGTGACCTAGGGCACACAGGGTGACCTCCCCGACCATCCCCGGGAGCACGATGGCGCGCACACCCCTCGAGCTGCAGGAGCGCCGGCTCCGCGCGGTGCAGGCGTGGACCTCGTTCGTCGAGAGCGGTGACGAGGCCGAGCAGCTCGTGCGCCCCGAGATCCTGCGCAGCTGGCAGATGTCGCGCGCGGTCCTCGCCCCCGACGTCACCCAGGCTCCGATGGCCGACGAGGCCGACACCGCCGCCTTCTGGCGGGAGTCGCCGCTCCAGACCGCCGTCGCCCGGGTCGAGGCGGAGCTGCGCCGTACCGCCGAGGACGGCGACCTGGTGCTCGCGGTGACCGATGCGGAGACCCGCATCCTGTGGACCTACGGCGGCCGGGTGATGCGCCGCAAGGCCGAGACCGTCAACTTCGTCGCCGGGGGGCGCTGGGACGAGGCGTCGGTCGGCACCAACGCGCTGGCGATCGCCGCCCGCCAAGGGACGCCGTCCATGGTCTTCAGCGCCGAGCACTACGCCCCGATCGTGCACAACTGGGTCTGCTGGGCCGCGCCCGTCCACGACCCGCGCACGGGCGCCCAGCTCGGGGTCATCGACCTGTCGACGACGTGGGACCGCACCCACCCGATCGGGCTCGCGACCGCTCGGGTGCTCGCGCGGCTCATCGAGACCGCGATGCCGCACAGCTCCGGCAGCGCGATGACCGAGGACGACCCGACGCCCGGTCTCGTCCTGACGCTGCTCGGCAACGCCGAGGCCCGGCTCGACGGTCAACGCCTCCTGCTCAACCGCCGCCAGACCGAGATCCTGGCGCTGCTGGCCCTGCACCCCGACGGGATGTCGCTGGAGCAGCTGCACGCCTCGGTCTACGGCGACCAGTCGGTCACGCTGTCCACCCTGAAGGCCGAGGTGTCCCACCTGCGCAGCGCGCTCGGCGGCCAGCTCGCGTCCCGGCCCTACCGGCTCACCATGCCGATCACGACCGACGTCGACGCGGTGCTGACGCTGCTGCGCCGCGGAGACGTGGCCGCCGCCGTCGCCGCCTATGGCGGCGACCTGCTGCCCGGCACCAACTCGCCCGCGCTGACGGAGTTCGCCGAGTACGTCGCGGTCGCCGTCCGCGAGGCGCTGCTCGCGACCCCGGACCCGACGGCGGTGCTGCGCTACACCGAGCTCGCCCCCTATGACACCGAGGTCGTCGAGGCGTGCCTGGCCGCGCTGCACGGCCGGTCGCACCCCGCGGCGCCGCTGCTCAAGGGCCGGCTGGCGGCGGCTCGCCACTGACGGTCCTCCGCCCCGTCGCCGTGTCGTCCGTCCGTCCGGGGCGGCGCGCCGTCGCTCCCGGTTAGAAGAACTCGTCGAGCAGCCGGTAGAACGCCAGCCGTCCCTCGTCGGCCCGCGCCAGCCCGTAGGCGGCGACCAGGGCGGCCGCGTCTGCGGCGCCGTACTGCTCGTTGAGGTCGGGTGTGGTGATGCTGCGCCGGAGCAGGGCGAGGTCCAGGTGCCGGTCGGCCACGCCCAGGCGGCCGAGGTCGACGAGGCCCGTGGGGCGCAGCGTGCTCGGGTCGACCAGCAGGTTCGGCAGGCAGGCGTCGCCGTGGGAGACGACGAGGTCGTGCGGCTCGGCGGCCTCCGCCGCGGGCCTGGTGGCCTCGAGCTCGGCGAGCAGGTCGACGGCCGTCCTGCCCCGGCGCTCGGCGTCGAAGTCGTCCTCGTCGACGTCGTCGGTCTCGACCGCCGTGCGCGCCCGGGCGCAGGTGACGGCGAGGCGGTGGTCGAACGGGCAGGTGTCGACCGGGAGGTCGTGCAGCGTCCGGAGAGCCCTCGCCAGCGAGGCGACGGTCGCCGGCACCTGGTCGCGGGACACGTCGCTCGCGGGGATCCCCGGGACCGTGCGCGTGACCAGGGTGGCGGCCTCGTCGGTCTCGACCCAGTCGAGGACCCCGGGGGTCGCCAGGCCCTCGTCGGCCAGTCCCGTGCCCGCCAGCCACAGCAGCCGGTCCCGCTCGTCGCGCAGCTCGCGCCGGGTGGCGGGGTCGCGTGCGGTCTTGGCGTAGGCCGTCCCGTCCGCGCGGCGCCGTACCTCCGCACGGGTCATGCCCAGCTCGACGATCTCCCACTCCGCCACGCGGCGAGTCAACCAGAGACCACACCCGTCACAGGCGGGGGGCGATGCTGGCACTGGGCGGCCGAAACTTCGGCCGCTCAGTGTCGGTTTCCCCCCGCGAGCGGGGAAACCGACACCCCCGAGCCCGCCAACCGTCCACCAACCTTCCGTGTCTACGGTCGGCACATTGAGACCCACGTCACACCCGCCTGGGGTGTCACTCCCGCACGAGGACAGGGGAACCACCGGATGGTCAAGATCAACCTCACCGTCGACGGGGACAAGGTCTCCGACGACGTCGAACCTCGGATGCTGCTGGTCCACTACCTGCGCGAGCGGGTCGGCAAGACCGGCACCGTCGTCGGCTGCGACACCAGCAACTGCGGCGCCTGCACCGTCCACCTCAACGGCAAGAGCGTCAAGTCCTGCAACGTCCTGGCCGTCCAGGCCGACGGTGCCGAGGTGACCACGATCGAGGGCCTCGCGGCCACCGTGGACGCGGACCTGCACCCGGTGCAGGCGGCGTTCCGGGAGTGCCACGGCCTCCAGTGCGGCTTCTGCACGCCGGGGATGGTCATGCAGGCGGTCGACCTGCTCAACGAGAACCCCCACCCGACCGAGGCCGAGGTGCGCGAGGGCATGGAGGGCAACCTCTGTCGCTGCACGGGCTACCACAACATCGTCAAGTCGGTGCTCACCGCGGCGGGAGGTGCCCAGTGACCGCCACCCAGGACGCGCCGGCCCCCGAGATCGGCCAGAGCCGCCGCCGCAAGGAGGACCAGCGCCTCATCACCGGCCGCACCCGCTGGACCGACAACATCACGCTCCCGGGCATGCTCCACCTGGCCATGGTGCGCAGCCCGTTCGCCCACGCGCGGATCACCAACATCGACACCTCGGCGGCGCGGGATGCGACCAACGTCGTCGCCGTGCTCACCGGCGCCGACTTCGGCGACGAGATGGGCGTGTGCATCAACGCCTGGCCGATCACGCCCGACCAGGTGACGCCTGCGCACCCGCCGATGCCCAGCGACCGCGTCACCTTCGCCGGCGAGATCGTCGCCGTGGTGGTGGCACGCTCGGCCGCCGAGGCCCGCGACGCCGCGGAGCTGGTGGACGTCGACTACGACGAGCTGCCGGCTGCGCTCGACCTCAAGGAGGCCGCGGAGGACACCGTTCTCGCCCACCCGGACCTCGGCACCAACAAGAGCGCCCTGTGGGTGTTCGACTCGGCGGAGGCCGGCACCGGCGGCGACGTCGAGGAGGCCATCGCCCAGGCCCGGAGCGACGGCATCGTGATCGAGCGGGAGTACCGCCAGCAGCGGCTGATCCCCGCCTTCATGGAGCCTCGCTCGGTGGTGGTCGACCCGACCGGTGAGCAGCTGACGATGTGGTCGGCCACCCAGATCCCACACATCCTGCGGTTCGCGCTCGCCGCGACGACCGGCGTCCCCGAGTCCAAGATCCGGGTCATCGCCCCCGACGTGGGCGGCGGCTTCGGCGGCAAGCTCCAGACCACCCCCGAGGAGTGGATCGTCTGGGCCGTGGCCCGGCGCCTGGGCAAGCCGGCGAAGTACACCGAGACCCGCTCGGAGTCGCTCGTCTCGGGGCACCACGGTCGTGACCAGTGGCAGCGGCTGACCCTGGCCGCCACCAAGGACGGCACCGTCACCGGGCTCAAGGTCGACCTGCTGGCCGACCTCGGTGCCTACGTCTCCCTCGTGGGCGGCGGCGTCCCGGTGCTGGGCGCGTTCATGTTCAACGCGATCTACAAGGTCCCGGCCTACCACTGGCAGGTCCAGACCGTGCTCACCAACAAGACCTGGACCGATGCCTACCGCGGCGCCGGCCGGCCGGAGGCGACCTACGCCATCGAGCGGCTCATGGACGAGCTCGCCGTCGAGGTGGGCGTCGACCCGCTCGAGATCCGCGAGCGCAACTGGATCAAGCACGAGGAGTTCCCGTTCACGACCGTGGCGGGCCTGACCTACGACTCGGGCAACTACGAGGCCGCCACCGCCAAGGCCAAGGAGCTCTTCGGCTACGACGCCCTGCGCGCCGAGCAGGCCGAGCGGCGCGCACGCGGTGACAGGGTCCAGCTGGGCATCGGCGTCTCGACGTTCACCGAGATGTGCGGGCTCGCGCCCAGTCGTGTGCTCGGCAGCCTCGACTACGGCGCCGGCGGCTGGGAGCACGCGACGGTCCGGATGACGCCGCTCGGCAAGGTCGAGGTCGTCACCGGCGCCAGCGCCCACGGCCAGGGTCACGAGACGGCCTTCAGCCAGATCGTGGCGGACCGGCTGGGCGTGGCCTTCGAGGACGTCGAGGTGCTCCACGGCGACACCCAGGTGGCGCCGCGCGGCCTCGACACCTACGGCTCACGGTCCCTGGTGGTCGGCGGCGAGGCCCTCGTCCGCGCCTGCGACAAGGTCATCGAGAAGGCCCGCCCCCTGGCGGCCCACCTGCTCGAGGCCTCGGCCGACGACCTGGAGTTCACGAACGGGTCGTTCACCGTCAAGGGCACCGACCAGGGCAAGTCGCTCGGGGAGCTGGCGCTCGCGACGTTCGCCGGGCACAACTACCCCGACGGCGCCGAGCTGGGCCTGGACGCCGACGCGACCTTCGACCCGGAGAACTTCAACTACCCCCACGGCACCCACCTGTGCGCCATGGAGATCGACACCGAGACCGGTGCGTCGACGATGCGCAAGTACGTCTGCGTCGACGACATCGGCACCATCATCAACCCGCTGATCGTCGAGGGCCAGGTGCACGGCGGCCTGGTGCAGGGCATCGCGCAGGCCCTCTGGGAGGAGGCGTTGTACGACGACTCGGGCACGCTCGTGACGGGGTCGTTCGTCGACTACCTGCTGCCCACGGCGGCCGACACGATCTCCTTCGAGGTCGACCACACCACGAGCCCGGCGACGAGCAACACGCTCGGCACGAAGGGCGTCGGCGAGGCCGGCACGATCGCCTCGACGCCGGCCGTGGTCAACGCGGTCGTCGACGCGATCCGGCACTTCGGGGTCAACGACATCCAGATGCCGTGCACGCCCGAGCGGGTGTGGCGGGCGGTCAACCAGGGCGTCCAGGCGGCGCCCACACCCGAGGCGGCGATGCCGCACTTCGACCAGTCCGAGGGAGGTGCCCAGTGATCCCGGCACAGTTCGACTACGTGGCCCCCACCTCCGTGGAGGAGGCGCTGTCCGCACTCGCCGAGCACGGCGACGACGCCAAGATCATCGCCGGCGGCCAGAGCCTGCTGCCGGTGCTGCGGATGCGGCTCAACGCTCCCGAGACGATCATCGACCTCGGCCGGATCGAGTCGCTGCGGGGCATCCGCGACGACGGTGACGCCATCGTCATCGGCGCGATGACCACCCATCACGACGTCCGCGACAGCGACCTGGTCAAGCAGCACGCGCTGCTGCTGTCCAAGGCGGCGGCGACCGTGGCCGACTCCCAGGTCCGGCACCGCGGCACCCTCGGCGGGGCGCTCGCCCACGCCGACCCCGCGGGCGACCTCGGGGCGCCGGCTCGTGCGCTGGACGCCCAGTTCGTCATCGCCGGTTCGGGCGGGACCCGCACGGTGGGTGCCGACGACTTCTTCGTCGACCTCTTCGAGACGGCGATCGGCGAGGACGAGATCCTCGTCGAGGTGCGCATCCCCAAGCACACCGGCTGGGGTGCCCACTATGAGAAGTTCGTCCGGGTGGCGCACCAGTGGCCGATCGTCGCCGTCGCCGCCACCGTCCGCATGGACGGGGGCGCGATCGCCGAGGCCCGTGTCGGGCTCACCAACATGGGCTCCACCCCGGTGCGGGCCCGCGCGGTCGAGTCGGCCCTGGCCGGCGCCTCGGCCACCGAGGAGTCGGTGGGCGCGGCCGCGTCCCTGGCCGGCGACGGGACCAACCCGCCGTCGGACCTCAACGGGGCCGCCGACTACCGCACCCACCTGGCGACGGTGCTCACCCGGCGGGCCGTGCTCGCGGCGGCGGGAGCCTGAGCCGGTGGACCTCACTCATCGCTTCAGGGTCCCCACCCACGTCGCGGAGGCCTGGGACCACTTCCAGGACCTCGCGGCGGTGGCGGAGTGCTTCCCGGGCGCCCAGGTCACCTCGGTGGACGGGGACTCCTTCTCGGGGACGGTGAAGGTCAAGCTGGGGCCGATCGCGCTCCAGTACAACGGCTCCGGCACGTTCCTGGAGAAGGACGACACCAACCACCGGTTCGTCGTCGAGGCCAAGGGCAAGGACAAGCGGGGCAACGGTACGGCCGGCGCGACGGTGACCCTCACCATGTCGCCGGTCGGCGACGCGGCCACCGACATCGAGGTGCTCACCGACCTGTCGGTGACCGGCAAGCCGGCGCAGTTCGGCCGGGGCGTCATGCAGGACGTCTCCGACAAGCTGCTCGGCCAGTTCGTCGGCTGCCTCGAGCGGCGGCTCGCCGCCGCCGAGGCGGAGGACGCGACCGTCGTCGCAGTCGCCTCCCCGGTCGCGCCCGAGGACGAGGGTCCCGGCCGGGCGGCAGCCTCCTCAGTGGGCGGTGGCGCGCCGGCCGATGCCCCGGCGGCCGCTCCGCCGCCCGAGCCGAAGGTCCACCACCCGCTCCCGCACCCTCCTCAGCACGAGGAGGCGATCGACCTGGGGGCCACGGTCCTGCCGGTCATCGCCAAGGCCTACTGGAAGCAGGCGGTCGCGGCCCTGGCGGGCCTGCTGGTCCTGCGCCGGATCCTCCGGCGCCGCTGACGGCGCGCTGCCCGGGACCACCTCCGGCGACGGTCTCGGGCAGCCGCGCACCGCGACGTCGTCCGGCGTGGTCGTCGCGACGACCGCCCCGCATGACGTCGCGTCGGCACGTCGGACGAAACGGTCGCCCGGACCGCCCGCTCGGATGACGTCCGCCGGGCGCCCGGACCGCTAGTCTCCCGCCATGGTCCGGTGGATGGTGCGGCTGGTCGGCCTGGTCGTGCTCGGTCTCGGCGTGCTGCTGCCCGGGCTCGTCTCGTCGATCGGCTCGTCGGCGACCGACCCGGTCTATGAGGAGACGTCGATCCGGTCCTACGTCGCCACGTTCCTGGTCGACGAGAGCGGCGACCTCCACGTGACCGAGCGGCTCAAGGTCAGCTTCCCGGGCTATGGCAAGCACGGCATCTTCCGCTTCTGGGACACCCGCGACCCCAACACCTCCGCCCGCCGCGTCCCCGACGGCATCTCGGTGACCCGCGACGGCCAGGAGGAGCCCTTCGACCTCGGCTGGGAGAACGGCCGCCGCTACCGCGTCGCCAAGATCGGGTCCGCCGACGTGCTGATCCCGGCGGGCGACCACGTCTACGAGATCACCTACGACGTGCAGGGAGTGCTGCTCCCTCACGAGGGTGACCTGCCGTCGCGGTTCTACTGGAACCTCATCCCGGGTGGTTGGCAGCAGCAGATCGAGCGCGCCAGCCTCACCGTGACCCTGCCGGCCGACGCCGAGGACGTGCAGTGCGCGGTCGGCACGGGGTCGGCGGGCGGCTGCACGGCCCGGGGCGAGGGCGGTCGCACGCTCAAGATCACCGCCGGCCCACTCCAGCCGCGGACGCCGGTCACCGTCTCGGCGGACCTGGACCTGCCGACCCCGGCCGAGGGCCACGACGTGCCGTGGCCGCACCTCCTCGACAGCGTCCTCGGCGCCTCGACGCTGCCGGCGCTGGCCGCTCTGGGGCTCGCGGCGGTCGCCGGGCTGGGTGGCTGGCTGCTGAGCCGCGGCACGCACGAGGCCGACCCGCCGTTCCCCCTGATGTATGCCCCGCCGGACGGCATCGGTCCGGCCCAGGCGCAGTACATCCTCAAGGAGCGCGTCGACAACACCGGCTTCGTGGCGTCGGTGATGCAGGCCGCCGAGCGCGGCGCCGTCGTCCTCGACAGGGCCGGCGACGGCTGGACGGTGACCGACAAGGCGGGCGCCGCCGGCTGGGCCAACGTCGACGCGGTGACCGGCCAGGTCGCGGGGCTCCTGGGCGGGCCCGGGCAGTCGTTCACGGCCAGCCGGTCCGACGTCACCGCCGGCAAGACGCTGCAGACCGAGCTGTCCCAGCACGCCAAGGCCGTGTCCTCGTGGGCGAAGCGGGAGCGGCTGATGTCGGCCTCCGGTCTCGGTGGCCTCGGCGGCCTGGTGCTGCTGGCCTCGCTCGGCCTCACGGTGCTGCTCATCGTCAAGCCGCCCAGCGACATGCGGGTCTGGGCGTTCGTCCCGGGCCTGTTCCTCCTGGGGGCGACCGAGCTGGGCGCCATCGGGGCGACCACCCGCAGGACGGCGAAGGGGCGCGACCTGTGGTCGCGCGTCGGTGGCTTCCACCGGGTGCTCTCCACCCCCTCCAGCGTCCAGCGCTTCGACTTCTCGGGCCGCCAGGAGCTCTACACCGCCTACCTGCCCTGGGCCGTCGCGTTCGGGTGCGCCAAGGAGTGGGCGGACAAGTACCGCACCGAGGTGGGCGCCGAGCCTCCCACCCCGTCCTACCTGGGCGCCTACACCGGCGGCTACCTGGCCGGCGACCCGTCGTCGGCACTCGTCGACGACTTCTCCAGCACCGTCAGCTCGGCCATCTCGGCCTACCAGGCCACCCAGAGCTCCTCGAGCAGCGGTGGCGGCGGTGGGTTCTCCGGTGGTGGTGGCGGCGGTGGCGGCGGAGGCGGCTCGTGGTGAGCCGGTCGCCGCGGGGGACGCACCCGTCCTCGACCTCTATGAGAGGGTGCTGTCCGCAGGCGGCGCCCGACAACCAGAAGGAGCAACCATGCTGATCGGAGCCATCGTGGTCGGGGCGCTGGTCGTCCTCCTCGTCCTGTTCGCGGTCGTCGGGTTCAACAAGCTGCGCACCTCCGACATCGGCGCTCAGGAGGCGCTGGGCGGGATCGACGTGCAGCTGACGCGTCGCGCCGAGCTGATCCCCAACCTCGTCGAGACGGTGAAGGGCTACGCCGCGCACGAGAAGAGCGTGTTCGAGGAGGTGACCGCCGCCCGGACCGGCCTCAAGCAGGCCGCCGCGAGCGGGGACGTCGCCCAGAAGGCCGCCGCGGACGCGGCCATGCAGCAGGCGCTGGTCAAGGTCAACGCCGTCGCCGAGGCCTACCCCGACCTCAAGGCGAGCGCCAACTTCCAGGACCTCCAGCGGCAGCTGGCCGACACCGAGAACCAGCTCTCCTTCGCCCGGCAGTACTACAACGACGCCGTCAGCCGGCTCAACACCCTGGTCCGCACGATCCCCTGGATGTTCTTCAGCGGCATGGCCGGCGTGAGCACCCGCGAGTTCTACGAGGCGCCCGAGGGGCACGCCGAGGCGCCGAAGGTGCAGTTCTGACGGGTCCCGGCCGACCGACGGCCGGCCCGGCCGCGTCCGTTGCCGACGGCGCGGGCCCGCCCGCCGTCAGAAGACGTTGAGCGGGCGGAACTGCACGGAGATCCGTGGCCCGGCGTGCGCGACCTTGGGTACGGCGTGCTCCCAGGTGCGCTGGCACGAGCCGCCCATGACCAGCAGGTCGCCGTGGCCCATCGTGAAGCCCGTCGAGACGCCGCCGCCCCTGGGGCGGAGGGCGAGGCGGCGCGGGTCGCCGAACGACACGATGGCGACCATGGTGTCCTCGGCCCGGCCCCGGCCGATGGTGTCGCCGTGCCAGGCGACCGAGTCGCGGCCGTCGCGGTAGTAGCAGCAGCCCGCGGTCACGAAGGGCTCGCGCAGCTCGGGGCGGTAGTGGGCGGACAGGGCGGCGCGGGCGGCCGCGAGCAGTGGGTGGGGGAGCGGCTCGTCGGCCAGGTAGGTCGACACCAGGCGCGGCACGTCGACCACTCGGTCATACATCGGGCGGCGCTCCGCCCGCCACGGCACCCGGGTCAGCAGCGCGTCGAGCACCTCGTCGGCCCCGGCGACCCAGTTGGGGCGCACGTCCACCCACGCTCCCCGGCTCAGCCGCGTGCGCTCGACGGTGGGGCCCAGGACGCGCAGACCCGGCTCCGGGAGGCCCGGTCGGGCCGTCTCGCACGGGGCGGCCCCGGACCCGGCGTCGAAGAGCGTCGCCTGGAAGTCCATCCGGTCAGCCTAGCAGATGAGTCGAACAGGTGTTCGATCGTGTGAGGGGTGCGGGTCGGGGACGGCTCGGGGTCGGCTCAGGGGTGACGGAACCGTCAACCCCGTGGCGCGTCGTGCGACTGACTTGCGAGAGTGGTGCCATGACCTCGACCCCCACCCCCGTCCTGCCCCCGCGCGCCGCCGCCGCCCGAGTGGTCGGCCTGACCAAGGTCTATGGCGAGGGTGACGCCCAGGTCCGCGCCCTGGACGGCGTGACCCTGGACCTCTTCGAGGGTGAGTTCACGGCCGTCATGGGTCCCAGTGGCTCGGGCAAGTCGACGCTGATGCACTGCTGCGCCGCGCTCGACACCGCGACCAGCGGTGAGGTCCACATCGGGGACCAGCAGCTCGGGAGGCTCAAGGACAAGGCGCTCACCCAGCTGCGGCGCGACCAGATCGGCTTCGTCTTCCAGGCCTTCAACCTGGTGCCCACCCTGAGCGCCGAGGAGAACATCCTGCTGCCGCTGTCGCTGGCCGGACGCAACCCGGAGCCGGACTGGTACCGCTCGGTCATCGACACCGTCGGCCTCGGCGACCGGTTGCGGCACAAGCCCAGCGAGCTCTCCGGTGGGCAGCAGCAGCGGGTCGCCGTGGCGCGGGCGCTGGTCAGCCGGCCCCGCATCGTCTTCGCCGACGAGCCGACCGGCAACCTCGACTCCCACTCCGGCGCCGAGGTCCTGAGCCTGCTGCGCCGCAGCGTCGACGACGTCGGCCAGACCATCGTGATGGTGACCCACGACCCCGTGGCGGCCGCCTACACCGACCGCGTGCTGTTCCTCGCCGACGGTCGGGTGGTCCACGAGCTGCGGAAGCCGACCCGCGAGAGCGTGCTCGAGATCATGACCCGGATGACGGCGCCCGCACCGGCGGGGAGCAACTGATGTTCAAGGCTGCTCTCAAGAGCCTGCTCGACCGCAAGCTGAGGCTGCTGCTGAGCACCTCCGCCATCGTGCTCGGCGTCGGCTTCGTCGTGGGCTCGCTGGTGTTCACCGACATGCTCTCGACCGGCTTCACCAAGATCTTCGAGCGCGCGACCGGCGACGTCGTCGTCCGCGACGTCAACGGTGTCACGGAGTACGGCACGCCCACCGACCAGACCGTGCCCGCCTCCCTGGTGGACACGCTCGCGCACATCCCCGGCGCCGCCCGGGCCGACGGCAACGTCAGCGCCGAGGGTGTCTTCGTGATCGGCTCCGACGGCAAGCTGGTGGGCGGCATGGGTGCCCCGGGGCTCGCCTTCAGCTGGAACGACGCTCCCGGGCAGGGCGGCCAGCCGGTCACCGAGCTGGTCGACGGTCGTGAGCCGCGGGCCTCCGGCGAGGTTGCCCTGGACTCGCGCACCGCCGAGAAGGCGGGCTACGACGTGGGCGACGAGGTCGAGCTCGTGACGGGCGGCAGCCAGGACCAGCTGACGGCGACCCTGGTCGGCGTCTTCGAGTTCGCCGACGGCGGCACCCTGGCCGGAGCCTCGCTCACCACCTTCGACCTGAAGACCGCGCAGGACCTGTTCCTCGACGGCCGCAACGAGTTCAACGACATCTGGGTGACCGCCGAGCCGGGGGTCAGCCAGGAGCAGCTGCGTGACGCCGCCGCCGAGGTGCTGCCCGACCACACCGTGGCCCTCACCGGCCAGAAGGTCGCCGACGACTCGGCCCAGGGCATCGGGGAGGCGCTGTCGTTCCTGCGGACCTTCCTGCTGGTCTTCGCCGGCATCTCGCTGTTCGTCGGCGCGTTCCTCATCATCAACACCTTCGCGATCCTCGTCGCCCAGCGCTCCCGCGAGCTCGCGCTCTTCCGGGCCCTGGGTGCGTCGTCGCGCCAGGTGTTCTCTTCGGTGATCGTGGAGGCCGTCGTCGTCGGCCTGCTCGGCTCGACCATCGGGCTCGGATTCGGCCTGGTCCTGGCCAAGCTGCTGCAGGCCATGTTCGCGGCGCTGGGCCTCGACCTGTCCGGCCAGTCGCTCGTGGTGACCCCGTGGACGGTCCTCGCCGCCTACGGCATCGGCATCGTCGTCACGGTGCTGGCCGCGGCCATCCCGGCGTGGCGCGCCCGCCGTACCCCGCCGATCCAGGTGCTGAGCGACGTCGTCGCCATGCCTGAAGGGTCCCTGGGGCGGCGGCTGCTGGGTGGGCTGGCCATGGCGGCCCTGGGGGTCGTCGGCATGTCCCTCGGGCTGCTCGCCGACATCCCGAAGGGCGGCTGGGTGACGGTCGTCGGCGCGGTGGCCGTCCTGCTCGGGACGAGCCTGGCGTCTCCGGCCTTCGGGCGCCCGCTGCTGACCGCCTCGCGGGCCGTCTTCCGCCGGCTGTTCGGAGCACCGGGGACACTGGCCGGGGAGAACGCCCGGCGCAACCCCCGCCGCACGGCGGTGACCGCCTCGGCGCTGATGATCGGCCTCTCGCTCGCCTGCGCGGTCGCCATCCTCGGCGCCTCGGGCAAGGAGTCGGCCGCCGTCGCGATCGACGAGACCTTCTCCGGGGACTACGTCGTCGGCAACGCCGCCGGCTCGACGTTCTCGCCCGCCATCGCGCGCAAGATGGCCCAGGTCGACGGCGTGACGCAGGTGATGCGCCAGCGCTACGGCGTCGGCTCCATGGACGGCAAGCAGCAGTTCGTGGGGGCGCTCGACCGCGAGGGGCTCGGGTCGGTCGTCAAGGTCGACGTCTACGAGGGCAGCATCGACGACTTCACGAACGGCACGATGATCGTCGACCGACCCTTCGCCGAGAGCCACAGCCTGCACCCCGGGAGCGAGGTCAGGCTCGACCTGCCATCGGGCCAGGAGACCTACACCATCGCCGCGGTCGTGGAGCCCGCTCAGCTGCTCTACCTCCCGGCCATCACCATCGACGACCTGGCCGCCGCCGGGTTCCCCAAGCAGGACGCGCTGCTGCTCATCGACGCCGACGGCGACCGGCTGCAGGCGCTCGAGGACGTCGTGGCGGGCAACCCGCTCGTCACCGTCAACGACCAGAAGGGACTGGTCGAGCAGCAGAACAAGCAGGCCGACCAGGGCCTCCTCATGATCTACGGCCTCCTCGCGCTGGCCCTGATCATCGCGGTCCTGGGCATCGTCAACACCCTGGCGCTGTCGGTCATCGAGCGCACCCGGGAGATCGGCCTGCTGCGCGCTGTCGGCATGTCGCGCCGCCAGCTGCGCCGCATGGTGAGCCTGGAGTCGGTGGCCATCGCGGTGCTCGGCTCCCTCATGGGACTGGGGCTCGGCATCTTCTTCGGGCTCGCGGTCTGGAAGGCCTTCGAGGACGAGGGCCTGAGCACGCTCGACATCCCCGTGGCCCAGCTCGCTGTCTTCGTCGTGGCGGCGGTCCTGGTCGGGGTGCTGGCAGCGTTCTTCCCCGCGCGTCGCGCGGCGAAACTGGATGTGCTCAAGGCCATCGCCACCGAATGACAAAGGTTCCGGCATTCCACGGACACGGGTGAGCGACCCGACATAAAGTCACGGCCGTGGACGATGTGTTGGTCTCGCGGACTCGCGAGCTGAAGCACGTCCAGGTGCGTGAGTACGTCAGGTCGCTCGTCGAAGGAGCCGAGCCAGGCGCGCCGGCCCCCTCCGAACGGGAGCTGGTGACCAGGTTCGGGGTCGCCCGGATGACGGTCCGGCAGGCGATGGACGCCCTGGTCGGCGAAGGACTGCTGGAGCGGATGCCCGGCAAGGGCACGTTCGTCGCGCGCAAGCGCCCGCGAGCGGACCACCCCCTCGGCTTCTCCGAGGAGATGCTGCGCCGAGGCCTGCAGCCGGAGTCCCAGACCCTGCTGACCCGCCTCGAGCAGGCCGGGCCCGGAGTGGCCCGGGCGCTCGGCATCACCGCCGGCGACTCGGTCCTGCACTGGCGCCGCATCCGCCGCGCCGACGGCGCGCCGATCTGCATCCAGGACGCCTTCCTCAACGAGGTGCTCCTGCCGGGCTTCCTCGAGAAGGCCATGCCCACGAGCCTGTACGGCGCCCTGGCCTCCCGCGGCCTGCGCCCCAGCTGGTCCGAAGACTCGATCCAGGCCGACGTGGCCAACGACACCGAGGCCGAGCTGCTCGAGATCGAGCCGGGCCAGGCGGTCCTCCGGGTCTCCCGCCGATCCCTGTCCGGCGACGTCGCCGTCGAGGTGTCCCGCTCGGTCTACCGGGCCGACCGCTTCACCATGTGGGTCCAGCACGGCTCGCACGGCTGACCGACGTCTCGACGGCCCAGCCGCGGCACCGAGGCGCGCCCTAGCCCTCCGGGACGGTGCCCCGCGCCGCCAGGGCGACCGCGCCGAGCTCGAACGCGCCCTCGGGGCGTCCCAGCCGCTCCACCAGCAGGTCGTGCAGCCGCTGCTGCCGCTCGGGTGACTGCTGGACGAGCCAGCCGCCGGCCGGACCGACGCCGAGCAGGAACGACTGCCACAGCTCCTCGACGTCGGCATAGAGCGACGTGACCTCGATCGCCTGCTCCGCCACGTCGACCAGCCCCGCGTCCGCCCACAGCTGCGCGAGCTCCCCGGGCTCGCCGAACCGCAGCGTCCGCGCCTCGTCGGGCGCCTGCGGGTCGACCTCGAGCGCCACGTCCCAGAAGGCGCGCAGCATCTCCATGCCCCCGTCGAACCCCCACACGCACGCCGCGACCCGGCCACCGGGCCGCACCACCCGGCGGAGCTCCGCGGCGGCCCGGTCGGGCTCGCTGACGAAGTGCATGACGAGCTGGGCCACGCCCCGGTCGACGCTCGCGTCCTCGAGGGGCACCTCCTCGGCCCGGCCCTGCCGGACGTCGACGCCCGGGAACCGCCCGCGGCAGGCCTCCACGAACGACGGCGCGGGGTCGACGGCACGCACTGCGTCGGCCCCCGCCCGGCGGACCGCCTCGGCGGTGAACGCCCCCGGACCGCAGCCCAGGTCGAGCACGGTCACGCCGGCGCGGACGTCGGCGAAGTCGGCCATCGGCGGGGCGAGCGCTCGGGAGTAGCGCCCCATGAAGCGGTCGTAGTCGTCCCCGCCGGCTCGGAACTGGCGCGCGCCCGGCACCTCGGTCATGGCCTTCACCTCGTCACTGTGTCGTCCTCGCACGGGGAGGAGTGTCTGGTGGCTCGTCCGATACGTCCGGCTCCAGTGAACACTAGAGTTCGGCCATGAGCCGCGCCCTGCTGGAGGTCTGCGTCGCCGAGGCACGCGACGTGCCCGGCGCCGTCTCGGGCGGCGCCGACCGGCTCCAGCTGGCCGTCCCCGGGCCCGACGACGGGCTCTCGCCCGACCTGGCCGCGGCCTCGGCGGTGCTCCGCGAGAGCGACGTCCCGGTCCGGGTGATGGTGCGTCTCAACGACTCGACCACGACCACCGGCGGCGAGTTCACGCGGATGGTGGGGCTCGCCGAGGAGTACCTCGCGCTCGGCGCCGAGGGCGTCGCGTTCGGCTTCCTCTTCCCCGATCTCGAGGTGGACGTCGACACCTGTGCCGCGCTCGCCGGCGCCCTTCCCGGTGTGCCGTGGACCTTCCACCGGGTGGTCGACCTCGTGCTCGACGCCCGCCACGCCTGGCGCGACCTGCGCTCGCTGCACAGCCTCACCGCGGTCGCGACCGGCGGCTCCGCACAGGGGCTCGCGCACGGGTACGACGACCTGCTGGCGCGCGCCGAGGCCGACCCGGCGGCCGCGGCCCTCATGATGCCGGCCGGCGGGCTGGTCGCCGAGCAGGTGCCCTGGCTGCTGCGAGCCGGCGTGCACCAGTTCCGGCTCGAAGGGCAGGCCCGGCCCGGCGGCTCGGCCAAGGCGTATGTCGACGCGGCGCTGGTGCGGTCGTGGCGGCTGCTGCTCGACGCCGCCGCGGAGCGTCTCGACCGATGACGATCCTCATCGACCCGCCCAACGCCGCCGGCCACGGGCGGCTCTGGTCGCACCTGGCCAGCGACACCTCGTTCGAGGAGCTGCACGTGTTCGCCCGGGCGGTCGGCATCCCGGAGCGCGGCTTCGACCGCGACCACTACGACGTGCCCGCCGAGTGGCACGACCGGATGGTCGAGGCCGGGGCGGTCGCCGTGTCGTCGCGTGAGCTGATCGAGCGGCTCGTCGCCGCGGGGCTCCGGCGCCGCAAGTCCGAGGTGCTGCACCCGCGGCGGCCGGGGAAGCCGCTCCAGCAGCCGCCGCCGGTGCGCCCGGGCGACCGCGTCGCGGTCGTCGCGCCGGCCGGACCGGTCGACGCCGGTCGGCTGGGGGCCGGCATCGAGCGGCTGCGCTCCTGGGGGCTGGTCGTCGACGTGCCGGAGCACCTGCCGCCGGCCGAGGTGCCGTGGCTGGCCGGGTCCGACGAGGCCCGGGCCTCCGCTCTCCAGCAGGCGTGGCTGGACCCCGAGGTCAGGGTCGTGTGGTGCGCCCGCGGCGGCTTCGGCTCCCAGCGGGTGCTCGACCTGCTGGACTGGGACGCCATGGCGCGGGTGGGTCCGTCGTGGCTGGTCGGCTACTCCGACGTCACGGCGCTGCACCAGGCCTTCGCGGCCCGGCTGGGCGTCGCGACCCTGCACGGGCCCGGGGTCGCCTCCCTGTCCGACGCGGCGGCCACCACCGTCGCCGCCGCGCGCGCCGCGGTACTCGAGGGCGTGTTCGCGCCCCTGTCGGGAGAGCCGGTCGTCGGGGGCAGCGCCGAGGGCGTCCTCGTCGGCGGCAACCTGGCGACCCTGGCCTCCGTGGTCGGCACCCGCGGCTCGCGGCGGGCCGCCGGAGGCATCGCCGTGCTCGAGGACGTCGGCGAGCGGCCCTACCGCATCGACCGGCTGCTGACCCAGCTGCTCCGCTCCGGGTGGTTCGACGAGGTCGCCGGCGTGGCCTGTGGAGGGTTCACCTCGTGCGGCGAGCCGGACGTCGTCCGGGAGGTGCTGGGCCACCGCCTGGGGGGCCTCGGAGTGCCCCTGGTGCTCAACCTGCCGTTCGGTCACGACGAGGTCAACCGGACGCTTCCTTTGGGAAGCATTGCCTTATTACATGGGGATTCAGGTCAGCTGACCCTCAATCGGTGAATTCGGCCACGGGGTGGCTGCGGGGGTGCCAAGATCGACCAACTTCGCTAGCCTCGCGACGGCTCTTTACCTTCGGCGAAAGGAACAGCCCCCCGTGCCGACCACCTCGGGCGTCCTCCTCAAGGCGTCACTCAAGCCCCGTGACCGGCACTTCGCCGATCGCTTCAGCTATGGCCACAACCCGGAGCTCGCCTCGATGGTCAAGGACGCCGGCAGCGGACGCGCCTGGTTCGAGGACCAGCTGGCGCCGGACAAGGTCAAGGACCCGGCAGGGGACAAGGTCAAGGACTGGTACCCCAACCTGTGGTACTCCCCGGCCAAGCTCTTCTACCGCGCCTACCACGACGTCTACCCGTCGTGGGAGCTGATGAACGACCTGGGCCGCTGGACCATGATGCGCCGGGTCATGAGTCGCCGGCAGCTGCACGAGATGATGGTGGAGTTCTGGTCCAACGCCCTGCACGTCGCCATCGGCGACGACCTGGCCTGGCCCTGGCGGATCGCCTACGACGCGGTCATCCGCAAGCACGCCCTCGGCCGCTACGACGACATGCTCGTGGCGGCGATCACGCATCCCAGCATGGGTCTCTGGCTCGACAACGCGACGTCCACCAAGGACAACCCCAACGAGAACCTCGGCCGCGAGCTCCTCGAGCTCTACTCGGTCGGTGTGGACGCGGGCTACACCCAGACCGACGTGGAGCGCTCGGCGAAGATGCTCACCGGCTACCGCGTCGACCTGTGGCGCGAGAACCCCGACCACCCCGGCGACTACGACCAGGTGTGGGCGGGCTACGACACCAGCTGGCACTACACGGGCCGCCTGAAGATCTTCGGGTTCACCTCCGCCAACAAGAGCTCCGACGGTCGCCAGGCGACCGAGGCCTACATCCGCTACCTGGCCCACCACCCGGCCACGGCCGAGCGCATCGCCCGCAGGCTGTGCGTCCGGTTCGTCAGCGACGACCCGTCGGCAGACCTGGTGCGCACCGTCAAGCAGGCCTGGACGCGCAGCGGGACCGACATCAAGGCCACCCTGCGCGCCCTGGTGGCCCACCCCCAGTTCGCGTCCTCGGCGGGCAAGAAGGTGCGCAAGCCGCTGGAGGACCTCCTCGCCACCATCCGGGCGCTCGAGATCAAGCCGCTGAGCCCGCGGGACCCCGAGACCTACGACGACTTCGCGACCTCGGTGTTCTGGCGTGCCTACGGTCTCGGCCAGACGCCGTACGACTGGCCGGCGCCCAACGGCCACCCGGAGGACAACCTGCCCTGGTCGAGCGCGGGCCGCGCCCTCAACTCGTTCGGGATGCACCGCGACCTCGCGGCGTGGTACCACCCGTCACAGGCCGAGGATCGGGTGAAGATCCCGAGCTTCGCGTCGTGGTTGCCGGACCTGCCCGACCAGTTCGGCACCGTGGTCAGCAACATCAGCACCAAGCTGCTGGGCGTCCCCGCCGGCGCCAACGCCAAGCAGGCCGTCTCCCTGCGCACCGGGATCGCCCTGGACCACAAGGTCAAGACGGACGACATGGACGACAGCACCGTCGGCCAGATCCTGACCGCCCTGCTCGGGTCCCCGACCCACATGACCCGGTGAGGAGACCCGACATGAACCAGAACCCCTCGAGCGGCCGACCCCGGAAGGCCTGCGGCTGCCCCGACTTCGAGCTCAGCCGGCGCGGCTTCCTGGGCGGCGTCGCCGCGGCCACCGGCGTGATGACCGCCGGCACCATGTTCGGCGACGCCTTCCGCCAGGTGTCCTACGGCGCCGCCCCCGGCGGCAACGTCCTCGTCGTGCTCTCGTTCCGCGGCGGCTCCGACGGCCTGTCGATCGTGGTGCCCAAGAACGCCACCGACCAGGCCGTCCTGACGGCCAGCATCGACGACGGCGGTCGTGGCAACATCGCGATCCCCACCGACCGCTTCGCCTTCGGCAACGGCAGCTGGGGCCTGCACCCCGCCATGGCGCCGCTCGAGGGCATGTGGAACGCCGGCACGTTCGGTGCCGTCCAGGCCGTCGGCCTGCCCGAGTCCAACATGTCGCACTTCGACGCGATGGAGCAGCTGGAGCGGGCCAACCCGGGGTCCACCGAGCGTCAGGGGTGGATCAACCGGATGATCGGCCTCGACGCCGGCGCCCTGCCCGAGGAGCAGATCCAGCTCGGTGACCAGATGCTCCCGACGTCCCTCGTCGGCGACGCCGCCGCGCTCGGCACCTACCAGGTCACCGACCTGAAGATGCCCGACCTGTGGAACGACCAGGACGTCAACGGCTCCCTCACCGCCATGTGGAAGGGCAACGCCACCACGCTCAACTCGGGCGTCCGCACCGCCATCGGCTCGGTCACCCGGCTGTCCAGCGTCACCGACGACGCCGCGGTCGCGGCGCTCGATGCGGAGAAGGCCCTCTATCCCGACGGCGCCCTGCACGACGTGCTCGCCAACACGGCCCTGCTGATCAAGGCCGACGTCGGCGCCAAGATGATCACCATCGACTACGGCAACTGGGACATGCACACCGAGCTCGGCACCACCGACCCGCAGCCGGGCCAGTGGATGTGGGACCAGCTCGACCACTTCGCGAGCTCGATCAAGGTGTTCTTCGAGAGCCTCGGCGCGGCCGCGAACCGCACGACGCTGGTCACCATCAGCGAGTTCGGGCGGCGGGTGTCCTCCAACGGCGACCACGGCCTCGACCACGGCTACGCCGGCCTCTCGATGGCCTTCGGTGCCGGCGTCAACGGCGGCGACGTCCGCGGCAGCAGCGGGATGAACCTCGACGCGATGGACCCCGACGGCAACGTGGCACTCCAGCACGACTACCGCGACGTGTTCTGGGACGTGATCGAGAGCCGGTTCCCCTCGGTGAGCCTGCCGTCGGTGTTCCCGGGGTTCACCCACAACACGACCCACATCATGGGCTGACGCCCTTTCGGCGTCAGGCGCCGAGCCGACCCAGCTCGGCGGTGACGTTGGCGCGTGCGGCCGCCTCCCAGCGGTCGCGTCCCGCCGCCGTGTGGAACAGGGTCGGCTTGGCCAGCAGGTCGCGCAGCACCGCCGCGCGGCCCACGGCGAAGTCCCCGTCCGGCACGTGCGCGAAATCCCGGCGCACGTCCGCGACGTAGGACGCGTAGCGGCCGGGGTCCGCGGCGAGGATCGCCAGGTCGGCGTCGCACAGCGCCTCCCCGTCGGCGTCGCCGGGGGAGGGCCGGTGCCGTTCGGTGAGCCGCACGAGACGGGCCACCTCCGCGGTCACCCGGTCGCTCACCAGCCCGGGGAGTGTCCGCTCCGCCCACGCCGCCGAGCGGTCCTCGTCCCCGGGCAGGCCGTCGTACACACCGTCGTGGAACCACGCCGCGAGCAGCACCGGGACCCGGGCGAACGCGCACCCGGAGGCCGCGAGCTCGTCGAGCCGGTCGAGCACCTCGGTCAGGTGCAGCAGGTCGTGGTAGCCCCGCGCGGCGTCGCCGTAGGAGGCCAGCAGCTCGTCGCGCACCGGGAGGCCGACCGTGAGCGGCCACCGGGAAACCAACGAATCGGACATCGGCACGGGTCCCATCGAAGCACAGTCCGCCCAATACACCCGGGGAGCCACAGAGACCCACACAATCGGGCACACGTGACCCACACCACCGGATCGGGACCCGTTTCCGACCTGCCGTGGCGTCATTGTTGGACAGGTGAAATCATGGGGACCATGACGACCACGACCGACAGCCAGGCTCGCCGCGAGATCGGGGTCACCGAGCTGGTCCTCCGCGATGCCCATCAGAGCCTGATGGCGACCCGGATGGCCCTCGAGGACATGGTCGACGCCTGCGCCGACATCGACGCCGCCGGCTACTGGTCGGTGGAGTGCTGGGGCGGCGCGACGTACGACGCCTGCATCCGCTTCCTCAACGAGGACCCGTGGGTGCGGCTCCGCACGTTCCGCGAGCTCCTCCCCAACAGCCGCCTGCAGATGCTGCTCCGCGGCCAGAACCTCCTCGGCTACCGCCACTACGAGGACGCCGTCGTCAACCGCTTCGTGGAGAAGTCGGCCGAGAACGGCATGGACGTCTACCGCGTCTTCGACGCCCTCAACGACGTGCGCAACGTCCGCGAGCCCATCAAGGCCGTCCGTCGCGTGGGCAAGCACGCCCAGGGCACGATCTGCTACACCGAGTCACCGCTGCACACCGTCGAGGGCTACGTGCAGCTCGCCCGCGACCTCATGGACCTCGGCTGCGACTCGCTGTGCCTCAAGGACATGGCGGCGCTGCTCAAGCCGCAGCCGGCCTACGACATCGTCAAGGCGATCAAGGACGACCTCGGCCAGGATGTGCGGATCCACGTCCACTGCCACGCCACCACAGGCGTCACCCTGGTCAGCCTGATGAAGGCCATCGAGGCCGGCGCCGACGTCGTCGACACCGCGATCTCCTCCATCTCCCTCGGCCCGGGCCACAACCCGACCGAGTCGCTGGTCGAGATGCTCGAGGGCACGCCGTACGCCACCGACCTCGACGGCGAGCGGCTCGGCCGGATCAAGGACCACTTCGCCGCCGTGCGCCCGCGCTACACGCAGTTCATGTCGAGCATCACCGGCGTCGAGACCGAGATCTTCAAGAGCCAGATCCCCGGCGGCATGATCTCCAACATGGAGGACCAGCTCCGCCAGCAGGGCGCGGGCGACCGCCTCAAGGAGGTCCTCGAGGAGGTGCCCCGGGTCCGCAAGGACGCCGGCTACCCGCCGCTGGTGACCCCGTCCTCCCAGATCGTCGGCACCCAGGCCGTGTTCAACGTCCTGATGGGGCGCTACAAGGTCATGACCGCCGAGTTCGCCGACCTCATGCTCGGCTACTACGGCGCCACCCTGGGCGAGCGCGACGCCGACATCGTCGCCGCGGCACAGGCCCAGACCGGCAAGGAGCCCATCACCGAGCGTCCGGCCGACCGGCTGTCGCCCGAGTGGGACGACCTGGTCGCGCAGGCCAACGCCCTCGAAGGCGCCGACGGCACCGACGAGGACGTGCTCACCTACGCGATGTTCCCGGGCGTCGCGCCCGCGTTCTTCAAGTCGCGTCCCGAGGGTCCGGTCAACGTCGGTCGCGACCCGGCCGAGGTGGCCGCCGAGAAGCTCTCCAAGTCCTCCGGCACCGGGCCGGTCAAGGGGCCCATCAAGTACAGCGTCACGCTGGACGGCAAGGCCCACCACGTCTCCGTCGAGCGAGTGTGACAGCACCATGGCCAAGAGCAAGAGCATGCAGGAACGCACCGAGGAGCTGGTCGAGCGCCGCCATCAGGTGGAGCTCGGCGGCGGTGAGGCGCGGCTGGACAAGCAGCGCGCCCAGGGCAAGCTGACCGCCCGCGAGCGGATCGACGCGCTGCTCGACCCGGGCACCTTCCAGGAGACGGGCATGTTCGCCCGCCACCACTCGCACTACTTCGGCCTGGCCGACGCCGAGCTCCCCGCCGACGGCGTGGTCACCGGCGCCGGTGCGGTGCTGGGGCGCCCGGTCCACATCGCGTCGCAGGACTTCACCGTCGCCGGCGGCTCCGCCGGCGAGGTCCACTCCGACAAGGTCGCTGCGATGATGAAGGCGAGCCTCATGACGGGCACGCCGTTCGTCTTCATCAACGACTCCGGCGGCGCCCGCGTCCAGGAGGGCATCGGCTCCCTGGCGGGCTACGGCCGGGTCTTCTACAGCAACGTGCTGCTGTCGGGCGTGGTGCCGCAGGTGTCGATCATCGCCGGCCCGTGCGCCGGCGGGGCCGCCTACTCCCCGGCGCTCACCGACTTCATCATCCAGACCCGCAAGGCCCACATGTTCATCACCGGGCCCAACGTCATCGCCCAGGTGACGGGGGAGCAGGTCACCTCCGACGCGCTCGGCGGCGCCGACGCCCACATGAGCATCTCCGGCGTCAACCACTTCGTCGTCGACGACGACGAGCAGGCCATCCTCGTGGCGCAGAAGCTGCTCAGCTTCCTGCCGCAGAACAACACCGAGGACCCGCCGATCGTCGACCCCGACCTGCGCCTGGAGCCCGACCCGGAGCTGGCGGAGATCGTGCCGACCAAGGGCAAGAAGGGCTACGACGTCCGCGAGGTGATCTGCCGCATCGTCGACCACGCCGACTTCCTCGAGGTCCAGGCCGGCTACGCCCCGAACATCGTGGTCGGGTTCGCCCGGGTCTGCGGCCGCACCGTCGGTGTGGTCGCCAACCAGCCGGCCGTGCTGTCCGGCGTCCTCGACATCAACGCCTCCGACAAGGGCTCGGCGTTCGTCCGGTTCTGCAACGCCTTCAACATCCCGCTGCTGACGCTCGTCGACGTGCCCGGCTTCCTGCCCGGCGTCGCCCAGGAGCACAACGGGATCATCCGGCACGGCGCGAAGCTGCTCTATGCCTACTCGGCGGCGACCGTGCCGAAGGTGACGGTCGTGCTGCGCAAGGCCTACGGCGGCGCCTACGTCGCCATGTGCTCCAAGGACCTCGGCGCCGACCGGGTGTTCGCCTGGCCGACCGCGGAGATCGCGGTGATGGGCGCCGAGGGTGCGGCGGAGATCGTGTTCCGGCGCGAGATCGCCGAGGCCGAGGACCCGGCCGCCAAGCGGGCCGAGGTCATCGAGGAGTACCGCAACACGTTCTCGACGCCCTATGTCGCGGCCTCGCGTGGCCTCGTCGACGACATCATCGAGCCGGCCCGGACCCGCGAGCAGATCTCGCACGCCCTGGAGATCCTCAGCGCCAAGCGCGACATCCGGCCGCCCAAGAAGCACGGGCTGGGCCCGACGTGACCGGCGAGAACACCCCGAAGGCGGGGGTCGCGGAGCCCACGGTCGCCGAGCTGCTCGCGATGGTGCAGGCGCTGGTCGCCCGGGTCGACTCCCTGGAGGCCGAGCTGGCCGCCGTACGCGCCGACGTACCCGTTCCGGACGAGGTGGTCCTGGCCATCTCGGCCGCGGTCGCGGCCTTCCTCGGCCATCGGGCCAAGCTCAAGCAGGTCCGCTACCGCAGCGGCGCTGCGTGGACGCAGCAGGGCCGCGCGGCGGTCCAGGGCCACAGGATCATGCACGGTGTCAGGTGACGGGATGAGGACATGCAGCTGAAGGTCACGGTCAACGGAGTCGTCTACGAGGTCGACGTCGAGGTCGAGGAGGAGACGCGCCCCACGCTCGGCTCGGTCTTCCTGGGCGGCGGGTTCGTGGCGCAGCACGCCACCGTGCCGCCGTCCGCCTCCACCTCGGCCGGCAACGGGGACGGGGTCAAGGCGCCCCTGTCCGGCTCGGTCGCGCGGGTGCTCGTCGAGGCCGGCCAGGCGATCGAGGCGGGCGAGGTGCTCGTGGTCCTCGAGGCCATGAAGATGGAGACGGAGATCACCGCGCCGGTCGCCGGCACCGTCGGGGCCGTCCTGGTCGAGCCCGGGGACGCCGTCACCGGCGGCCAGGTGCTCGTGGAGCTCGCCCCGGCCGGCTGACCGCTCGACCTGATCGGGTCGACCCGGTCGATCCGGCCCGACCTGTCGGGCCGGTCGCGGGCGGTCCTGCGCGCCGCGCGCGGGTCCCGTTCCCCGCTGTCGGGGGTCGGCCCTAGTGTTGATGGCAACCCGCCGAGCGTTCTCGGCGTCTATGGGGGTGTCAGTCCGACGCACAGGGGGTCCCATGCTGTCTCGCCGTCTCGTCTCCGTCGCGGCCGCGCTCGCCGCCGCGCTTCCCCTCGGGGTGGCCCAGCCGGCGCCCGCCGCGCCCGCCGTCGCCCGGGGGGCGCGCGTGACGGCCGCCGACCCCGCCGGGTCGTCGACGGGCCACTGGCGGGTCGTCAAGGTCGCCGCCGACTCCTGGCTGGTGAGCTGGCGCTCGCCGTCCCGGCTGCCGGTGACGTCCGACCGACCGGTCGTCGAGTCCGCCGGCACCCCCTTGGGAACGGCCCGGGTCTCCGCCGACGGCCGCACCGTCAGCGTCGAGGTGCACGCCCGACGCGCCCCCGAGGTCGCCGGGCTCCACGTCCTGCTGTCGGGCGACCGTCTTGACGTCGCGGGCGACGACGTCCACGCCGACCGCGCGGGCGGCCCGGCCGCTCGCTTTACGCCGCCGGACGCGGTCACCCTGCCCGAGGACCCGGCCGAGCCGGGCGCGTTCGCCGTCCAGAGCGACGACTACGAGCTCGACCCCGTCAAGCTGCCCGGGATGCCCGAGCCGATCGAGATGGTCGGCCACGTCGTCGAGCCCGTCGACTCCGCGGTGACCGGGCCCCGCCCGCTCGTGCTCTTCCTCCACGGCCGGCACAGCTACTGCTATGAGCCCGGCACCGACAACGACGGCTTCGAGTGGCCCTGCCAGGCGCCGTTCGAGGAGATCCCCAGCCACCTCGGCTACGACTACATCCAGCAGGTGCTCGCCTCCCAGGGCTACGCCACCGTGTCCATCCGCGTCAACGGCATCAACGCCCAGGACTGGAAGCTCGCCGACGGCGGCGCCAACGCCCGGGCAGCGATCGTCGAGCGCCACCTCGACTACTGGACGACGATCGCCGGCGACCACCAGGTCGACCTGTCCCGCGTCGTCCTGGTCGGCCACAGCCGCGGTGGGGAGGGCGTCGACCGGGCGTCGCTCGAGATCCCGCTCAGCGCGCCCTACCGCATCGCCGGTCAGGTGCTGCTGGCTCCGACCGACTTCGCGACCCAGACCGCGGCCTACGTCCCGACGGTGACGATGCTGCCCTACTGCGACGGCGACGTCTTCGACCTCCAGGGCCAGCGGTTCACCGACACCGCCCGCGACCTGACCCGCGACGACACCTCGCTGAAGAGCTCGGTGCTGGTGATGGGCGCCAACCACAACTTCTTCAACACCGAGTGGACGCCGGGCATCGCGCAGGCACCCGCCTGGGACGACTGGGGCGACTCGGGCGGCGGGCTGTGCGACTCCAGCGACCCCGGTCGGCTCTCCGCCGCCGAGCAGCGTGACGTCGGCGTGGCCTACGTGGCCGGGGCCGTGCACCTGTTCACCCGAGACGAGCAGCAGTTCCTGCCGATGTACGACGGCACGGCGGCCCGGGTGGCCTCGACCGGGGACGCCGTGGTGCTGTCCCACGCGATCGGCGGCGGTCGCGAGCTGCGTCGCCCCGGCATCGACGCGGGGCTCGCGCTCGCCGACGGCGCCGACACCCAACTGTGCACGGGCGCCTACACCTGGGGGACGCCCACCCATGCGCTCTGCGGGAGGTTCGGCGACCTCGACGGAAACGTCCCGCACTGGCCGGAAGCCGGGGAGTTCACTCCCAAGCGGCCCGACCTCGAGATGAGCTGGACCGCCATCGGCCAGCGAGGGGGACTCGCCTTCGACGACCCGCTGGACCTGTCCGGCGGTCGACGACTCGAGCTCCGCACCGTCGTCGACCCGACCGTCGGCGATGCCGCCTTCCAGGTCCGGGTGGTCGACGACACCGGGGCCTCGGCGCTGCTGACCCCCGACGGAGGCACGACCGTTCCGGCTCTGCCCCTGAAGGAGTTCCTCGGCAAGCGCTGGGCGCAGTCGGTGCTCGTCGACCCCTCCGCCGCGGGCGGTGTCGACCTCGCCCACATCGTCGAGGTCGACCTGGTCTCCGTCAACGACGCGGGCCGAGTCTGGGTCCTCGACGCCGCGTCCGCGCCGGCGTCCCTGGCCTCGGTGCCCGACAAGCGGCTGGCGCAGGTGAACCTGGGCACCATCGAGGTGCCCGAGGGTGACGAGGCGGCCGCCACCGCCCGGGTGCCGTTCACGGTCAGCGGCGACCTCGACCGGCGTGCGTCGTTCGTCGTCGGGCTGCTCTCCTTCGACGGCTCGTTCGACGCCACCACCGTCGACGTCGACCTCGCGCCCGGGCAGACCCAGGGGTCGGTGGTCGTCGACTACCGCGGCAACCGGCTCGACGACGCGGCAAAGTCGCGAACCCAGCTGGTGGCCTTCCCGCGGTCCGGGGTGATGACCGACGACTACTTCGGTGAGCTCGCCGTCCTCGACGACGACCCGACGCCCGAGGTGAGGGTCCAGGCGGTGCACAGGAACGTGCGCGAGGGCGAGCCCGCCCAGATCAAGGTCTCACTGGCGTCGCGCGTGGGCTACTTCGTGGAGATCCAGCTCGACGTCGTCCGCGGGACGGGCAAGGGGCCCCGGCTGTCGGTCGGCGACGTGCCCCGGCGGTGGCTGCGCCTGCACGGCGTCCCGCCCACCGTGGCCGACGGCCGCCCGCTGCACCGCACGACCGTGAGCAACTTCGGGTTCCTCGACGCCGGGTCCCGGTCGCTGGTGCTGTCGATGCCGACGCTGGACGACGGTCGCCGAGAGCCCCAGGAGCAGGTGTCGTTCCGGGTCCGGATGCGGATGGCCGACGGCACCATCAGGGTGGTGAAGCCGGTCTACGTGACCGACTGAGGCTCCAGGCGCGCCGCCGCGGCGGCGCCCGGGCGCAGCGCCCAGCGGATCCCCGCGACGGCGGCGCGCCCGGCGGCCGGAACGACCCGGCGCTCGAGACGTGGACGGCTCGGCAGCTCGAGCTCGGTGCGCGCCCAGGGCGGCATCAGGCCGATCGCGGCTGCCCAGAGCACGGCATACGGCGCGCGCGCGCCGCGGGAGAGCGGCGGCTCGAGCCGGACGTAGGCCATCGCCTCCCGCGCCTCGGCGGTGGCCCGCAGCTCGGGACGGAAGTCGTCGAGCACGGCGCGCAGCCCGGCCGCTGACGTCGGCGGGTCGAGCACGCCGAGCTTGCGGGCGACGACGGCCGTCTGGGCGAGGTAGTCGTCGCACTCGGCGGCGGTCAGCCGGCGCTGGCCATAGGCCTGGTGCGCGGTCAGGAAGCTGTCGACCTCGGCGGCGTGCACCCAGGCGAGGAGATGCGGGTCGGAGGCGACGTAGGGCGTCCCGTCGGGCATGGTGCCGGTGACGTGCTCGTGGATCATCCGCACCTTGTCGACCGCCGCCTGGGCGTGCACCTCGGGCCCGAAGGTGGTGGTGGCGAGGAACGTGGAGGTGCGGGCCAGCCGGCCCCAGAGGTCGCCGCGGAAGCCGGAGTGCTCCGCGACGGCCGTCATCGCGACCGGGTGCAGCGACTGCATCATCACGGCGCGGATGCCACCCACGAACATCGCCGCGTCACCGTGCACGACCGTGATGGGCGTCCCGCGCTCGAACCAGCGGGGGCCGGGGGTGCCGTGGATCCGGACCCGCTGCTGTTCGCCCTCGGGGCCGGCGACCAGGCGGAACAGCGCCTCACCCGCTCGGTGCTGGAGCCGCTGCCGTCGTCCCATGGCGGCGAGCGTAGCCGCCACCCGGCTGCGCCCCGGCGCTCAGCGCCTGGCGGTCGGGGCCGACCGTTGGCGTGGACCTCGCCCTCGCCGCGCGAGGGCGTCAGGTCGCGCGTCCCGCGGCAGGAGCCACGGGGCGTCGTCGCGCTGTCGGTGTCTCGGCGGGTCCGGCTCAGTCGCCGTCGGCGGGGAGCGACTTGACCTCCCGGTCGCCGATCGTCGGCTCGCCCCGGTTGCAGTAGACCTCGAGCTCGATCGAGCGCCCGCGCTTGGAGAAGACCGCGTCGACGTCGTCGTCCGGGCCGGGCTCGAAGCTCACCGTCCGCCAGCCGTCCCGCGTGCTCGTCGTGATCCCGAACGCCACGACGCCTCGGCACTCCACGTCGAAGCGGCCGAACTCGTCGTCGATGCTGCGCCGCACCCGGGTGGCCCCGGGGTCGACGACCATCCGGCCCTCGTCCTGCTCGGCCGCCGACGGCGTCCGGGTCCCCAGCGGTCCCCGGTCGCGGACGCTGGCCCCCACCGAGGACACCGCGACGATGCCGACGGCCACCGCGGTCGCGGCCGCCACCAGCCAGGCCAGCGGCCACCACCAGCGAGGCCGTCCCGGCCGCCCCTCGATCACCATGTTCACATGGTGGTCCGCCGATCTCCCGCCCGTGCTAGCGCCGGGTTAACGCGAGGCTAAGGCCGGCGACGGAGTGGGAGGCGGTCGCTAGGTTCGCTGCGTGGCGCAGGTGCTGATCATCGAGGACGACGTCCGGATCCGTCCCCTGCTGATGAGGTCGCTCGACGAGCGGGGGCACGCGGTGTCCTCGGCGGCGACCGGGATGCAGGGGCTGGCGATGGCGGTCGACCTGCGCCCGGACCTCGTCATCCTCGACCTCGGGCTGCCCGACGTCGACGGCACCCAGGTGCTGCAGATGCTCCGCGCGGTGAGCGACGTCCCGGTGATCGTGGCCAGCGCGCGCGACGACGACCCGTCACTGGTGGGCTGCCTCAACGCCGGGGCCGACGACTATGTCGTCAAGCCGTTCACGGCCGACCAGCTCGAGGCGCGGATCCGTGCCGTGATGCGACGCGCGGGGCCGAGCCGGCCCGAGGGTGGCGTCGTGAACGTCGGCGGGCTCCGCGTCGACGTCCGGGGCCGCCGGGTGAGCGTGGACGACGTACCCCTCGACCTGACGCCACGCGAGTTCGACCTGTTGCGCCACCTCGCCGAGCGCGAGGACGAGGTGGTCACCAAGCGCGAGCTGCTGACCGAGGTGTGGCACCAGCCGTGGGGTGGCTCCGACAAGACCGTCGACGTGCACCTGTCGTGGCTGCGCCGCAAGCTGGGGGAGTCGGCGTCCGAGCCGCGCTACCTGCACACGGTGCGAGGTGTCGGCGTGCGCCTCTCCGCGCCCGCGGCGCCCGGAGCGTGACGGGGTGCGTCGGAGCCTGATCCTCACCGTCGCCGCGGCAGTGACCATGGTGCTGCTCGCGATGCTCGTGCCGATGGCGGTGCTGCTGCGCAGCTATGCGCTCGAGGACCGCCTGTCCCGTGCCGCCCTCGAGGTGCAGGCCACCGAGACGGTCGTCTCCGGACAGGACAAGGGGGCGGTCGCGGTCTATCTCGATCGCGTCAACGACGACCCCGACGTCCAGACGACGGTGCTCTACCCGCCCTCCGACCTGCACCCGGACGGCGAGGCCATCGGGCCGTCGCCGGGCGAGGACGCTCACGTCGTGCGGGCCCGGTCGACCGGCCAGGCGAGCGTCAGCGACGACGACGGTGGTGCCGAGATCCTGGTGCCGGTGTCCCTCGGCGGCAGCAGCGCCGCACCGGAGAACACCCCCGTCGTCCGGGTCGTGGTCCGGCCGCCGGGGCTGGAGTCCGACATCCTCCGTGCCTGGCTGGTGCTCCTGGTCCTCGGGCTGGCTCTCCTCGGCGGGGCGCTGGCGCTCGCCGACCGGCTGGGCCGCTTCTTCGTCGTGCCGATCCGTCGGCTGGCCGCGCACGCGACCACGCTGGGGGACCGGCGTCATCCGCCCCCGCTGCCGGCGGCCGGTCCGCCCGAGGTGCTCGAGCTGACCGCAGCACTGAACCGCCTTGTCGGTCGCATCGAGGCGCTCCTGGAGCGCGAGCGCGCGGGCATCGCGGACCTGTCGCACCGGCTGCGGACGCCGATCACCGCGCTGCGCCTGCGGGTGGACATGCTCGCCGACCCTCGTGAGCGGGGCCGGATGTCGGCCGAGCTGGACGAGCTCCAGGCGACCGTCGACCAGGTGGTGCGCGAGGCCCGCCGCTCGGAGCGCGAGGGCCTGGTGCCCGGCGTCGACGGCGTCGCGGTGCTGGCCGAGCGCGTCCGCTTCTGGGCGCCCCTGGCCGAGGATCAGGGACGGGTGTTCGACGTGGACGAGCCGGCGACCGGACCCGTGCCGGTGCACGCGTCGGCCGAGGACCTGCAGGCTCTCGTCGACGTGCTGATGGACAACGTGTTCACGCACACGCCCGCCGACGCGCCGGTCTCCACGCGGATCCAGCCGCGGGCCGGCGGCGGGCTGGTCCTCTCCGTCGACGACGGGGGTCCGGGCTTCGACCCCGAGTCCGTGTGGCCGCAGCGCGGGGTCTCCGGCGCGGGCTCGACCGGGCTCGGGCTGGCGATCGCGGAGCGGACGGCGCGCGAGTCGGGTGGCGGTCTCACGGTCGGCACCTCGCCGTACGGCGGCGGGCGGGTCGTCGTGGAGCTCGGCCCGCCCGCCTGACCGCGGCATCGTGCTCGTCCGCTCAGCGGGCGAACGCGAGGGTGCGGGTGACCTTGCCGGGGCCGTCGGTGCGCGTGATCGTCAGCGTGAAGGTGTCCGCGCCGGCGCTGTCGGGGGCGTGCACGTCGCGGAAGTCGGCCTCCCAGCGCCCGTCGTCGCGCACCGCGTCCGCCGTGCGGGTGGCGATCCGCTCGCCGTCGTGCTTGACGACCAGCCTCCAGGTCGAGCCCCGGGGCACGTTGTCGAGGTCGGCGTCGAGCTCGAACCCGCGCTCCTTCTCCGCCGACATCTCGAACCAGCTGCCGGCCACCCGGCCGGAGGCCTCCCGCTCGGGCCCGTCGGCCATGGCCGGGGCCGCCACGAGGACGGCGGCGGTCCCGGTGACGAGGGCCGCGGCCCCCGCGGCGATGGTGCGTCGCTTCATGTCTGTCTCCTCATCGGTGCTGGCGGCCGACCTGTTCGGCCGCGACGAGGACGACGGTGTCCGAGGTGTCGCTAACGGTGCTTCCGGGCGTGGCTAACGCGCGGCAAAGGGTGACGGCCCCGGCACTCCCGGCGCGGCTCGACACCTCGACGATTGGTCACAAACTGCAGGTCCGACCCGGGTTTTCGCGCCGATTGGTCCAAATCGGCAAGTCAGACCGGCTAGCCCATCAGCTCCCCGGCATCGACGATGCGGTAGGCGTAGCCCTGCTCGGCGAGGAACCGCTGCCGGTTCTGGGCGAAGTCGGCGTCCAACGTGTCACGGGCGACGATGGCATAGAACCGCGCGGTCCGGCCGTCGGCCTTGGGTCGGAGGAGGCGGCCGAGGCGCTGGGCCTCCTCCTGGCGCGAGCCGAAGGAGCCGGACACCTGGATCGCCACCGCCGCCTCGGGCAGGTCGATGGAGAAGTTGGCGACCTTGGACACCACGAGGAGGGAGATCTCGCCGGACCGGAACGCCTCGAAGAGCCGCTGCCGCTCGGCCACCGGTGTCTCGCCCTTGATCACCGGCGCGTCGAGGTCGGCGCCGATCTCGTCGAGCTGGTCGAGGTACTGCCCGATCACCAGGGTCGGCTCGCCGCGGTGCTGCTCGACGAGCGCCTCGGCGACCGCGGTCTTGGCCGGTGTGCACGCCGCGAGGCGGTAGCGGTCGTCGACCTCGGCGGTCGCATAGGCGATCCGCTCGGACTGCTCCAGGGTCACCCGCACCTCGACGCAGTCGGCGGGTGCGATCCAGCCCTGGGCCTCGATGTCCTTCCACGGCGCGTCGAACCGCTTGGGCCCGATCAGGCTGAACACGTCGCCCTCGCGGCCGTCCTCGCGCACCAGCGTGGCGGTCAGGCCGAGGCGGCGGCGGGCCTGCAGGTCGGCGGTCATCCGGAAGATCGGCGCGGGCAGGAGGTGCACCTCGTCGTAGATGATCAGCCCCCAGTCGCGCGCGTCGAAGAGCTCGAGGTGGGAGTAGGCGCCCTTCCGCCGCGTCGTCATGACCTGGTAGGTCGCGATGGTGACCGGGCGGACCTCCTTGACGGCGCCGGAGTACTCGCCGATCTCGTCCTCGGTCAGGGCGGTACGGCGCAGCAGCTCGTCCTTCCACTGCCGGGCCGACACCGTGTTGGTCACCAGGATCAGCGTCGTCGCCTGCGCGTGGGCCATCGCCGCCGCGCCGACGATCGTCTTGCCCGCGCCGCACGGGAGGACGACGACGCCCGACCCGCCCTGCCAGAAGGCGTCGGCCGCGGCCCGCTGGTAGTCGCGCAGCTCCCAGCCGTCCTCGCGCAGCTCGATCGCGTGCGCCTCGCCGTCGACATAGCCGGCCAGGTCCTCGGCGGGCCAGCCCAGCTTGAGCAGGGCCTGCTTGAGGTTGCCGCGCTCGGAGGGGTGGACGACGACGCTGTCGCCGTCCCCGTCGCCGATGCGCGCACCGAGCATCCCCTGCACGCGCTTGGCGCGCAGCACCTCCTCGAACACGGGCTGGTCCGACGACACCAGGACCAGCCCGTGGGTCGGGTGCTTCTCGAGCCGCAGCCGCCCGAAGCGGGCCATGGTCTCGGCGACGTCGACGAGCAGCGAGTGCGGGACGGCGTAGCGGCTGTAGGTCAGCAGCGCGTCCACCACCTGCTCGGCGTCGTGCCCGGCGGCCCGGGCGTTCCACAGCGCGAGGTTGGTGAGGCGGTAGGTGTGCACGTGCTCGGGGCTGCGCTCGAGCTCGGCGAACGGCGCGATCGCCTTGCGGCACTCGGCGGCCTGAGGGTGGTCGACCTCCAGCAGCAGGGTCTTGTCCGACTGGACGATGAGCGGGCCGGTGGTCACCGGAGAATCCTACGGAGCGGTGCCCACGACCGCGGTCGCGTCCCGCTCGGGCCAGCGCCGTACGACGCCCGACAGCCCCGCCTCCGCCATCGCCTCGAGCAGCAGGGGTGCCTGGGCGGTCGACGTCTCGACGACGACGTGGCCGCCGGGCCGCAGCCAGCGGGGCGCGGCCGCGACGACGCGGCGGGCGACTCCGAGCCCGTCGGGCCCTCCGTCCAGGGCCGCCGCGGGCTCGTGCTCGCGGGCCTCGCGCGGCATCCGCGCGATGCCGGCCGTGGGGACGTACGGCGCGTTGGCGGCCAGGACGTCGACGTGTCCCAGCAGCCGCTCAGGGAGCGAGGAGTCGAGGTCGCCGACGGTCACCTGGGCGGTCGTGGGCAGGTTGAGACGGGCACACGCGACTGCGGCCGGGTCGACGTCGCTCGCGTGGATCTCCAGGACCGGCAGGGCTGCCGCCACCGCCGCCGCGACCGGCGCGACGCCACAGCAGAGCTCGACGAGGACGGGCGAGACACGTCCCGCGAGCAGCCGGACGACCTCCCGGGCGAGGAGCTCGGTCCGGCGGCGGGGCACGAACACCCCCGGGGCGACGGCGAGCCGCAGGCCCGCGAACTCGACCCAGCCCAGCACGAGCTCCAGGGGCTCGCCCGCGACCCGGCGGGCGACGAGCCGCTCCAGCACCTGCTCGCCGACGGCGGCCTCGACGAGGAGCGCGGCCTCCTCCTCCGCGAAGACGCAGCCGGCGGCCCGCAGCCGCGGCACCAGGCCCTCCACCCCGCTCACGCGGTCACTCTAGGACGACCGCCCGGCACGCCCCTCACCCCGTCGTCAGGCCGGCGGCAGCGAGCGGACGAGCGTGATGCGGTGCAGCGCGAACGTCCGCCGGTCGTCGGAGCGATGGTCGAAGGCGGTGAGCTGACCGCCCTCGACCGCGAGGGGGTCGACGACTCGCTCGGTCGCGGTGCCGTGGTGGTCGACATAGCCGATCAGGACCGACGCCCCCGCCTCGACCGCTTCGCGCAGTGCGGCGAGGGTGTCGCCGGGGCTGCGGGTGCCGGTGGTGAGTGGGCGGGCCGCCGCGGCGCGGTCGCCGGCGCGGATCGCCGTCACCACGGCGGTCGTCTGGGCGACCTCGCGGGCCGCCGCGGCACCCGTCGCCCGGCGCTCGCGGGGGGTGCGTGCCCGGTGCTGGTCGGGACGCGCCAGGTGGACCGTCCCGTCGGCCGCCTCGACCACGGGCGAGGACCCCAGGTCGCGCAGCCGGGGGAGGAGCACGTCGATCGGCACGGAGCTCACGAGCACCGTCGGCGCCAGCCGGCGCAGTCCCAGCGACGCGGCCTGGGGGTGGTGCAGCAGCTCGGTGAGCGCGGTCTCGTCGTCGGCCCGGAGGAAGGCCTCGGCGGCGCCGACCCGGAGCGTGCCGAAGGTGCGCGAGACGTCGTCGACGAGATAGTCCAGCGGCTGGGGGACCGGCGTGCGCGAGACCTTGGCGAGGAAGTCGTGGACCTCGGCCGCCGACCAGCCGGCGTCGAACGCGCGCCGCACGGAGTCGTGGGTGAACCGGAAGACCGTCGCCCCACCGCGGGACTCGACGTCGGCCACCAGGTGCAGCGTCCGGGCGAGGTCGGCGGCCACGGGCCCCGGGGCCACGGCGGTGAGGTCGGCCTGGATGAGGACGTGGTCGACCTCGTCGGGCAGCAGGGGCGCCAGCGCCGCGGCCGCGCCCGACAGGTCGCCCGCCAGCACCGCTCGACCGGGCGCACCCAGACCGCCCAGCCCGGTGAGCCCCAGCGTGGCGGCCTCGTCCAGCGACCAGGCCACCAGGTCGGCCCGCGAGGCGGGGCGCCGGGGGCGCAGCCACGCCACCCGGGACACGACCGACGGCACGCCGGTCCCGGTGGCCAGGACCCGACCGGGGTCGAGGGTCAGCAGCGCCTCCAGGGCCATCCGCCGGCTCTCCACGGCGTGGACGCTCGACATCTCGGGGGACAGCGCGTTCCACGACCGCGTGCCGGACCGGTCCTTCGAGCCGACGAGCGAGGGAATCCGCGGGCTGAGGAGCCAGGCCAGCGCGAGCCGGACCCAGCGCTCGGCGATCGGTGCGGACGTCCACTGGTCGAAGGCGTCGGTGGGCAGCCACCGCGGCTCGCCGTCCACCGAGCCGGTCGCGAGCAGGTGGGCGGCCGCGGCGACCTCGACGACGAGGGCCGCGACCGGCTCCTCGACATGCAGGAGGACGGCGGCGGCCTTGAGGTCACGCACCCCCAGACCCCCGGAGCGCAGCGCGACCGGCGGCTGGGTGCCCCAGTGGTCGAGCAGCAGCTCGGTCCGGCGTACGGCCTCGAACGCGGCACCCGCCGCGACCCGCTCCACCACCTCGCCCGACCGCTCGGCCACGGCCAGCGCCGGCACGTCGTCGACGGGTGCCCGCGTCGTCCGACCGTCGCGGAGAACGACGGCGACGTCGGCGGGGACCACCACGACGCCCCCGGCGCGCGGCATGACCAGGCGCAGCGCCAGCAGCTCCTCCGCGGGCGTCTGCGCAGCGCCGACCGACCCGGGTGCTCGCGCGGCCGTGGTCCCCTCGCCGCCGTGGCGGTCGAGGTGGTCGAGCAACCCCCGCGCCTCGGGCGACAGCCGGTCCAGCCGGCCCGCGACGTCGGCGGTCTCGGAGGGGTCGCGCGGGTGCAGCCCGGAGGACCGGGACGCGCCCTGGAACCCGTCGCTCACGGCCGTCAGCGCGCGCAGGCCCTCCGGGGCCTGCCACGCCAGCGCCAGGTCGAGCAGCCGGTCCAGCGCGAGCGACGTGGCCGCGGGGTCCGCGTGGACCACGCGGAGGAGCTCCTCGCGGGCCATCGGCCCGAGCATCGCCAGCGCCTCGAGGGTCGCGAGCTCGTGGCGGGTCAGGGCGTCCATCGCGCGCAGTAGCGAGGAGCGTACGGCGGCGCGGGAGGCCAGCTGGCCGGTGTCCTGCGGTGCCGGGGAGGCCAGGTCCGGACGCTGCCGCAGCAGCGCGGCGAGCCGCTCGTCGGGCCAGCCACGCAGCTGGTCGGCGAGCGTGCGCGACGCGGCGGGCTCGGACATCCCTCCCACGCTACTCGCGCGCGCCGTCGGGCCGGAGTCCTTGCCTTCCCGGCGGCGACGCCCCAGGGTGGGGCCATGTCCCCGGTCCGAGGGTTGCGAACGCCGGACACGGGGGACGGTCACGGAGGAGACTCTCCCGAGCGGGGACGCGCGGAGGCGGACAGGGCACAGGAGGTCAGATGACCCGGGTCGAGCTGCACTACGGTGCCGCGACTGACGTGGGCCAGGTGCGTGCGGTCAACGAGGACTCCTTTCTCGCCAGCCCGCCGGTCTTCGTCGTCGCCGACGGCATGGGGGGCCACGACGGCGGCGACGTCGCTAGCGCCATCGTCGTCGACGAGTTCTCCAGGTTCGGCGGCGACGAGCTCGACGCCCGTGCGGCCGCCGCACGCATCACCGAGCGGCTGCGCGCCTGCCAGCGCCGCATCCTGGACTACGCCGCCCAGCACCGCGCGGGCGGTGCCGCCCGGTGGTACTCCGGCACCACCGCCGTCGTCGCGGTCCTCGTCGTCCAGGAGGGGCGACCCTGCTGGCTGGTCGCCAACCTCGGCGACTCCCGCGCCTACCGGCTCACTGAGGGCGGCCTCCACCAGGTCAGCGTGGACCACTCGGTGGTCCAGGAGCTGGTCGACGCGGGCACCATCACCCCCGCCGAGGTCGCGACCCATCCCGAGCGGCACGTGGTCACCCGAGCGCTGGGAGGTCCCGACGACCTCGACCCCGACTTCTTCCTGCTCCCGCTGCCGGACGCCGAGCGCCTGCTGCTCTGCTCCGACGGCGTCACCGGCATGATCGGCGACGACCGGGTCGGGTCGATCCTGGCCGACACCGAGGACCCCCGCGACGCCGCCGACCGGCTGGTGGCGGCGGCCGTCGCCGCCGGCGGCCGGGACAACGCCACGGCGGTCGTGGTCGATGTGGTGGGATGGTTGGCGAAGGACGCGCACGACGCGGAGCGCCAGCGCGTCAGTCTCGAGGACAAGTTAGGGGCCCTTCCATGACCACCGAACCCCAGCGGCGTTCCTACCGCCCCGGCGGCTGGTTCGGGATCTTCGGCACCAACGCCACGGTGCTGCTGCCCCCGTCCGAGAAGGCCCGAGTGGCGGGGATCTGGGAGCTGATCGACGACGGCGCCGGCTTCGACGAGGTGCTCGACGCGCTGCTCGCGACCGGTCTGCGCGACCTGCCCGGCTTCGTGCTGGTGAGCGACACCGACGACGCCACCAAGGTGGTGCTGCGCGGCCCGGCCGTGGCCGCGTTCGTCGCCGAGGGCGCCATGATCGAGCTCGCCGGCTCCTCCGACACCACGTGGGTCGAGCGCAGCCTGAGCGGCGTGAGCCAGCTCTTCATCCAGGTCGAGCCCACCGAGGAGGACGCCGACGAGGACATGGTCATCACGACCGGTCTCGTGCGGCTGGCCCGACTGGAGGAGCCGCCCTACCGTCCCCGAGGCGGTGCCCGTGTCGACAGCTCGCGCGCCGTCGACGAGACCCCGGTCGCGGTGGATGCCCCTCCGGAGGGGGACGACGAGGACGAGCAGCCGATCCTGGCGCCGGGCGTCGCCCCGGACGTCGACGAGACCGCCGACCCGCTGCCGGCACCGCTGCCGCAGGCCGACGACGAGCCCGGCGCGGCGACGGCGAGTCGGCACGACCTCGAGGACTACGCCGTCGAGGCGCCGCTCGAGGAGCCCGGCAGCCCGGAGGAGCACCCCGACGACGAGAGCCTGCCCGAGGAGGCACTCGACACCGAGGTGCTTCCGACGACACCGCCCATCTGGCAGCCGGCCGCGCCGACGACGGCGATGCCGGAGGAGCGGCCCATCTGGCAGGCGCCTCCGCCTCCGGCGCCGCCGTTCGGAGCGCCGGGGGTGCCTCCCGGGCCGCCCGGCTATGCGCCCGGCCCGGACGGACCGACCCAGGCCGGTCCCTGGACCCGTCAGGAGCTGGGCCAGCCCCAGCCGCCCGTCCCGCCGCCCGGGCCCCAGCCCCCGTCAGCGGTCGCGAGGCTGCACTTCTCCAGCGGCGAGACCGTCGACGTCGACCGGGTGGTCCTGGTGGGCCGGGCGCCGGAGCCGCGTCGCTTCGCGATGACCGACCAGCCGCGCCTGGTCCCGGTGCCGAGCCCCCACCAGGAGATCTCGTCGACGCACCTCGAGGTGCGGCCCGGCACGGGTGTCGACCAGGGCACCGCCATCGTCACCGATCTCGGCTCCACCAACGGCACGGTGCTCGTGCAGCCCGGTCTGCCGCCGGAGGACCTCACGCCCGGCATCGCGGTCCAGCTGCTGCCGGGCGCGATCATCGACCTCGGTGACGGAGTGACCATCCAGGTCACCAGCCCGTGAGGCGGGCGAGCGGCCGCTCATGACCGACACCCTTCCGCCGGCGGGGCTCGACCGCCGGTTCTCCGCGTTCGCCCTCGACCGGGCGGTCGCCTGGACCCTCGACGCCGGTCTGGTCGCGCTCGTGTGGTGGCGGGTCGGCTCGCGGGGCCACGCCGTGTCGGGCGTCGTGCTCGCCGTGCTCGCCGTGGCGCTCGTGACCCTGGCGTTCGGCCTGCTGCTGGGCCTGCGGGGCACCTCGCCCGGGCGGGCCGCGGCCGGGCTGCGCGTCGTGGGCGCCGACACCGGCGAGCCCCTCGGCGTCGGCCCGGCGCTGGCGCGCGTCGCCGTCCTCGCGGCCGCGACCCTGCCCACGTTCGGCATCGGGACCGCGAGCCTCGCCTGGACGGCGGTGGCGGACCCGAGCGGTCGGCGGCGCGGGTGGCACGACCGGTTGACCGGGTCGGTGGTGGTCGACGTCCGTCCGCGGCCGGTCGAGCCCGCCGAGGAGCCGCCGGCACCGCGGCAGATCGTCAACCTCACCGCCCTGCGCCTGGTGCCGGTCAGGGTCGACGAGCCGGCCGCGGCCCGCCCTCTCGGCGGCTCGCCCCTGCCGGGCGCCGAGCCGGCGCCGCCGGTCTCGGCGTCCCCGCCGCCCCCCGACCGGTCCCCGGCCGGGTCCTCGCCCGGGTCGCCGGCGGATCCGGCGGACGAGCCCCTGGCGGGCGTCGCTGCCGAGGAGCCGCTCATCGTCCGACCCCCCGCCGGCGTCCGCGCCGAGCCCGGCACCCGCACCTCGCGGCGACCCCAGGGGCCGCGTCGGGAGTCGTCCGCGCGCTGGCGGATCGCGTTCGACACCGGTGAGTCGCTGGTGGTCGAGGGCCTGGTCCTGGTGGGTCGCAAGCCCGAGCCGCGCGGCGCCGAGGAGGCCCGGCACCTCGTCCCGCTGCGGTCCCAGGACATGTCGCTGTCCAAGACCCATGCGCAGGTCCACCTCGTCGGCGGCGCGCTGGTGGTCATGGACCGCGGCTCGACCAACGGCTCGGTCCTCATCCGGCAGGGCGTCTCGCGCGACCTGCCGGGTGGCAAGCCCGCCACCCTCCTGGACGGCGACCGGGTGCTCTTCGGCGACCGCGAGATGACCGTCAGCCGCGAGTCGGGAGCCTGACCGGTGGATCGAGGCTGACCCGGGCACTCCCCGCCGCCCCACCCGTCTAGTTGCCCTGCCGTGCAATTTTGCACGCAAGTGCAATATCTGCCTACGATGGTCGGGTGCGAGACGAGCAGACGAGTGTGTCGCGACCGGGCGACGACGGCCCTCACGGGCTGCGCGAGCAGAAGAAGGCGCGCACCCGCGACGAGCTGGTGGCGGCGGCCTATGCCGTCGTCCGCGACGACGGCATCGCCGGCCTGACGGCCGAGGCGGTGGCGGCGCGGGCGGGTGTCTCCCGGCGGACCTTCTTCAACTACTTCCCGTCCGTGGCCTCGGTCCTGGCGGCCGGTGTCGGCGACTTCTTCGGCGGCCTCGCGGACGGCCTCGAGGCGCGGCCGGACGCCGAGCCGCTGCTGGACTCGCTCGAGCGCTTCATCCTGGCGCCCGGCGACCCCGCCATGTTCGAGCGGATCGCGACGCTCGGCCGGATCGGGCTCGACTCCGCCGAGGCCCGGGCCGCGCTCGAGGGCGTTCTCCACGACTGGCTGCCCTGGCTGATCGAGCTGTTCCGCGGCCGCCTGCCGGACGGCGCCGGCGACCTCTACGTCGTCAACCTCGCGACCGCGGTGATCGCCGCCGCCGAGGCCTCCATCCACGTGTGGGCCGAGCAGACCCACGCCGCCCTCACCCCTCGGTCGGTCGAGCGGCTGCAGCACACCCTGGGCGAGAGCCTGCGGTTCGTGCGCACCGGCTTCGACCTCCCGACGCCGACCACGACAACGAAGGACTGACCCCCGACATGGCAACCGCCCTCTACCGACTCGGCCGCTGGTGCGCCACGCATCCCTGGCGGGTCATCGGCACCTGGATCCTCGTCGCCGTGATGGTCGGCGCCGGCGCCGGCACCCTCGGCAAGCCGCTCACCACCCAGGTGAGCATCCCCGGCAGCGACTTCCAGCGCGTCATCGACGAGCTGGGCCAGAAGATCCCCGAGGCCGACGGCGGCATGGGGACCGTCGTGTTCCGCAGCGAGCGGGGGTCGTTCACCCCGTCCGAGGAGAAGGCCGTGGCCGACGTGCTCGAGCAGTGGCGCGCCCTGCCCCACGTCAAGAGCGCCCAGGACCCGTTCGAGGCCCAGCGGTCGCTCGACCAGGGCGGCGTGCGGCTCGAGGCGGCCAAGGCCCGGCTCGACCGCGCCCAGGCCAAGGTCGACCAGGGCCGCGACCGGCTCGACGCAGCCCAGGCCCAGCTCGCGTTCGGCCGCAGGATGCTCGCGAGCATGGTCGCCGCCGATCCGCAGGACCCCCAGGCTCCGGCCCTGCGCGCGAGGCTCGACAGCGGCGCCGCTCGGCTCGCGAAGGCCGAGCGCAGGCTCGGCGCGGGCGAGGCGCAGCTCGCCGAGGGGTGGGCCCAGTACGACGCCGGCGTCACCCAGCGCACGATGCTCGACGGCTTCCGGTTCGTCACCGAGGACGGCAGGTATGCCGTCGCGCAGATCCAGTTCGACACCAACACCCAGTCGCTCCCGTCGGAGGTCCGCGAGCGCATCCCCGAGATCGGCGATGAGCTGGCCGACGCGGGCGTGCACGTCGACTACAGCGTCGAGATCACCCAGGACGTCTCGGTCGTCGGTCCCGGTGAGATCGCCGGTCTGATCCTGGCGGCGATCGTCCTCGTCGTCATGCTCGGCACCCTCGTGGCGGCCGGGCTCCCGGTGACCGTGGCCCTCGTGGGCGTCGGCGTCGGTCTCGGCGGCGCGATGACCGCCACGCTCTTCTTCCGGATGAACACAATGGCGCCCTCACTGGCGCTGATGCTCGGCCTCGCCGTCGGCATCGACTACTCGCTGTTCATCGTCAACCGGCACCGCACCCGACTGCTGCACGGCACCGACGTGGCCGAGTCCGTCGGCCGGGCGATCGGCACCGCCGGCAACGCGGTCATCTTCGCGGCGTCGACCGTGATCATCGCCCTGGCCGCCCTGGTGGTCAGCGGCATCCCGATCCTGGCCCAGCTGGGCCTGGTCGCCGCGGCGACGGTCGCGGTGACGGTGGTCGTCGCGATCACGCTCACCCCCGCGGCCCTCGGTCTCATGGGCACCCGGGTGGCGTCCCGGCGCGCCTGGCGCGCCGCCGGGTTCGGCGTACCCGGAGACACCTCGACCTGGCAGCAGCCGGAGGTCCCGGTGCCGAGCGACCACGAGCACGAGGACCAGGAGGACGAGGAGGAGCACGGCGGCTGGTACCTCTCCCTGGTCACCCGCCGGCCGTGGGCCACGGTCATCGGCGTGGTGCTCACCGCCGCGCTGCTCAGCCTCCCGGCACTGGACCTGCGGCTCGGGCTCGCCGACGGCAACAGCGAGCCCGAGGGCTCCACGGCCTATGCCACCTACTCGACGGTGGCGCGCGAGTTCGGCCCCGGCGTCAACGGCCCCGTGGTCGCCGTCGTCACGCTGCCCGACGGGTCGACCTCGCGCGACGCGGCCGACGCGCGGGTGGAGATCGGCCGCCGGCTCGCCGACCTCGAGGGCGTGCGCAGCGTGGTGCCGTTCGGTGAGAGCAAGGACCACAGCACGCTCGCGTTCCAGCTCGTGCTCACGACCGGACCCTCCGAGGAGTCGACGGTCGACACGGTGCAGTGGATCAAGGACCGGTCCCGGATGATCGGCGACGTGACGGGCACCCGCATCGAGGTGACCGGCCAGACGGTCGCGAACATCGAGATCTCGCAACGGCTGGCCGGGGTCCTGCCCCTCTACCTGGCCCTGGTCGTCGGCCTGTCGCTGGTCATCTTGATGGTCGTCTTCCGGTCCGTGATCGTCCCGCTCGTCGCGACCGGCGGGTTCCTGCTCTCGGTGGCCGTCAGCTTCGGCGCCACGGTGGCGGTCTACCAGTGGGGCTGGCTCGGCTCGCTGTTCGCCGTCTCGCACCCGGGCGCGATCCTGTCCTTCATGCCGATCCTGCTGATCGGGGTGCTGTTCGGGCTCGCGATGGACTACCAGATGTTCCTGGTCTCCGGCATGCGCGAGGCGTGGGCGCATGGTGAGGACCCGAGGGCCGCCGTCCGCACGGGGTTCGTGCACGGCGCCAAGGTCGTCACCGCGGCCGCGGTCATCATGGCCTCGGTCTTCGGTGGCTTCGTCTTCGCGGAGATGACGATGATCCGGGCGGTGGGCTTCGGCCTCGCCGTCGGTGTGCTGTTCGACGCGGTCGTCGTCCGGATGACGTTGACGCCCGCCGTCATGCACCTGCTGGGGGAGCGGGCCTGGTGGATGCCGAGCGGCCTGGACCGGCTGACGCCCGACATCGACCTCGAGGGCACCCGGCTCACCGCCCACCTCGTGCGCACCGCCGACGGCACCTGAGCCGAGCGCGCCGACGGGTCACCCGTCACTGTCACGTGCGCCCCAGACGTGGCACTGTGTCCCCAGGAGCACGTTCCGGTGCTCGGAACCGTCGGGAGGCGTGCCGTGGCGGAGACCATCCAGTCGGTGTCGTCCGCCCTGGACGTCCTCGACTGCTTCGTGGCCCACGAGGAGCTGGGGGTCTCCGACGTGGCCAGGCGGCTGGGCGTCGCCAAGAGCACGGCCCACCGGCTGCTCACCACGCTGTCCACCAAGGGCCTGGTCGAGCAGAGCGCCGAGACCGGTCGCTACCACCTCGGCATGCACCTCTATGAGCTCGGCCAGCTCGCGATGTCGCGCAACCACCTGCGTGCGATGGCGCTCCCGACCCTCGCCGAGCTGCGCCGGCGATCGGGGCTCACCGTCCAGCTCGCCGTCCCCGACGCCGGCGACGTGATCTACACCGAGCGCCTCGAGACGACGCTCGGCGTGAGCCTGATGCGCCAGTCGGGCCACCGGCTCCCGGCGCACACCACGAGCTCCGGCAAGGCGATCGCCGCCTTCAACCCCGCGTTCGCCGAGGCCCGCCGACGGAGGGGCTTCCCCGGCCGCACCGACTCCACGATCGTGACGGTGGAGGAGTGGGACAGCGTCCTGGACAAGACCCGCAAGCAGCACGGGGCGATCTCCTTCGACGAGGCCACGGTCGGGGTCAGCTCCGTGGCCGCGCCGCTGCACGGCCCCTCCGGTGAGGCGATCGCGGCCGTCTCGCTGGTGGGCCCGACCGACGCGTTCCGCCAGCAGGGCGGGCATTTCCTCCAGCTCGTGATCGCCGCCGCGGCCGCCCTCTCCAAGACCGCTGTCACCTGAGCCTGCTTCCAGGCGGAGGCCCGGTCCGCGGACGTGACGCCCGTCGCAGCACGTTCCGTCTAGGGGAACGTTTGGCGGTGCCCCAGCGGCGGGTTCCTAGCGTCAGCACCACGACGTCGAGAGGGAGTGCGTGGACATGCCTGGCTGGACCGAGGACACGGTGGCGACCGAGCTGCTGGCCTGCGAGTCGGAGCGCCGGGACCGCACCAGGTTCACCGACGAGTGGCCCGACCTCGACGTCGACACCGGCTACCGCATCCAGGACGAGACGCTGCGGCGCCGCCTCGCCCGCGGCGAGACGCTGGTCGGCGTCAAGCTCGGCCTGACGAGCAAGGCCAAGCAGGAGCGGATGGGTGTCGACCAGCCGCTGGTCGCGTGGCTCACCGACGCGATGATCCTCCAGCCCGGCGACCCGGTCCCGCAGGACGCCCTGATCCACCCCCGGATCGAGCCGGAGATCGTCTTCGTGATGGGAGAGCGGCTCGAGGGCCCCGGGGTCACCGCCGAGCAGGCGCTGGCGGCGGTGGAGACCGTCTATGCCGGCGCCGAGGTCATCGACAGCCGCTACCGCGACTTCAAGTTCACCGCCGGCGACGTGGTCGCCGACAACGCCTCGTCCGGGGCCTACGTCGTCGCGCCCGCGGGGCTGGCGCCGACCGGCCTCGACCTCGTCGCCGAGGAGGTCCTGGTCGAGGTCGACGGGGAGATCGTCGACAAGGCCACCGGCGCTGCGGTGCTGGGCCACCCGGCCGAGGCACTCGCCCTGGCGGTCAACGAGCTCGCCCGCCGCGGCCTCGCGGTCGAGAAGGGCTGGACCGTGCTGACCGGCGGCATGACCGACGCCGTCTTCGCGACTCCCGGCTCCACCGTCGCCTGCCGCTTCGCGACGCTCGGCGCGGTCGAGCTGTTCTGCGGACCCGCCGAGGGGACCGACTGATGCCGCTCGTCGAGGTGACGCTGGCCGAGGGCCGCACCCCGGAGCAGATCCGGGCGCTGCTGCACGCCCTCACCGCGGCGGTCCACGAGAGCATCGGCGCCCCCGTGCCCACCATCCGCGTGGTCGCGCGCGAGGTCCCGCGCACGCACTGGTCCGCCGGCGGCGTCACCATCGCCGAGCGCGACCAGGCCACCACCGACGAGCAAGTCAGGAGCTGAACCGTGTCGTCTCGTGAGTTCTTCGGCCACATCATCGGGGGCAAGGAGGTCGAGTCCGCCGACGGTGCGCGGTTCGAGTCCGTCAACCCGTGGACCCGCGAGAGCTGGGCCGACATCGCCCTGGGTTCTGCCGCCGACGCCGACGCCGCCGTCCACGCCGCCAGGGTCGCCTTCGACGACGGCCCCTGGCCGCGGATGGGGTACGGCGAGCGCCAGGCGCTGCTGCACCGGTTCGCCGACCTGATCGAGTCCCACGCCGACGAGCTGGGCTCGGCCGACAGCCGCGACATGGGCAAGCCCCTGGCGCAGTGCCGACACGACGCCGCGCGCACGGCCCTCAACTTCCGGTTCTTCGCCGACCACGCCAAGATGGCGATGGCCGACACCCTGCCGATGGACACCGGCCACCACGCCTACACCCGGTTCGAGCCCGCCGGCGTCGTCGTCGCGATCGCCCCGTGGAACTTCCCGATGATGCTGGAGTCCTGGAAGGTCGCCCCGGCGCTCGCCTGGGGCAACACCGTCGTCCTCAAGCCGGCCGAGGACACCCCCACCTCGGCGACCATCCTCGCCCGGCTGGCTCTCGAGGCGGGCATCCCCGAGGGCGTCCTCAACGTCGTCCACGGCTATGGCCCCAGCTCCGTCGGCGAGGCGCTGACCCGTGACCCGCGCGTGGACCGCATCACCTTCACCGGTGAGACCAACACCGGCCGGATCATCAGCAGGGCCGCCGCCGACAACCTCACCCCGGTCTCGCTCGAGATGGGCGGCAAGAACTGCAACATCGTCTTCGCCGACGCCGAGCTCGACAACGCCGTCGACTGGTCGGTGCAGTCGATCTTCCGCAACGCCGGCCAGATCTGCCTGTCCGGCAGCAGGCTCTATGTCCAGCGCGAGATCTATGACGACTTCCTCGACAGGTTCGTCGCCGCGGCCGAGGCCATGAAGTTCGGCGACCCCCTCGACCCCGAGACCGAGTTCGGCCCCCTGTCGAGCGAGCAGCACTACCGCAAGGTGAAGGGCTACATCGACAGCGTCGAGTCGGTCGGCGGCCGGATGCTCACCGGCGGACTCGGCGACGGCTGGTTCGTCAAGCCGACGATCCTCGTCGACATGCCGGCCGACAGCCCGCACGTGTGCGAGGAGATCTTCGGGCCCGTCGTCGTGGTCACCCCCTTCGACACCGAGGACGAGGTGGTCCGCCTCGCCAACGACACCGACTACGGCCTGGACGCCCAGCTGTTCACCGAAGACCTCCACAAGGCGCACCGCGTCTCCGCGCGGCTCGACGTCGGCACCGTGTGGGTCAACTGCTTCTTCATCCGGGACCTGCGCGCGCCGTTCGGCGGCGTGGGCCACTCCGGGGTCGGTCGCGAGGGCGGCAACTTCAGCCGGGAGTTCTTCACCGAGCCCAAGGCCGTGATCATGCAGATCAACCAGGTCCCCGCGGACCGGGAGGTCTGAGTCCGATGCCCAACGTCCGCATCGAGCCGCAGGGCTGGGAGGCCCACCTCCGGGAGGGCGAGGCGATCCTCGCCGGCCTCAACCGGTGCGGCTTCACGGTGCGGCAGGTGGGCTGCCGTCGTGGGGGCTGCGGCATCTGCAAGCTCGAGCTGGTCGCCGGGACGGTGACCTACGAGAAGGTCGTCGCCGACGATGTGCTGTCGGGCGACGACAAGGCAGCCGGCAAGTGTCTGACCTGCCGCGCTGTGCCGGAGGGCGACGTGACCCTGCACGTCGACGACGGCGAGATCAGCGCCGCACCAGCGGGGCTGTTGCGGTTTCTGAACACCTCGAGTCCGGCGGCCCCGCCGGCACCATCCATGCAAGGGAAGGACAACTGAGATGGGTGTCATGAGAATGGGCTACGCCCACGTCCGGGTCACCGACCTGGCCGAGGCGAAGCACCACTATGCCAACACCATGGGGCTCTACGAGACCCTTGCTGAGGGCAACAAGGTCTACTACAAGGGCTGGGACGAGTGGGACCACCACTCGGTCGTGCTCGAGGAGGGCGGCGTCGGCGTCGTCAAGTTCGGCTTCAAGGTCGAGAAGCCCGAGGACATCGACGAGATCGAGAAGAAGGCCGCCACCTTCGGCGTCACCACCGAGCGCATGTCGGCCGGCGAGAACCCCGAGGTCTCCGACGGTCTGCGCATCTTCAGCCCGTCCGAGCACGTGCTCGAGGTCTACCACGCCCAGACCCTGATCGGCACCGAGGTCGGCACCCACAACCCCGACGCCTTCCCGCGGCACATGGTCGGCGTGGGCGTCCCCGCCCTCGACCACGCGCTGATCCTCACCGAGGACGTGGCCACCACCGAGGCGATGTTCAAGGAGCTCTTCGGCTACTTCGCCACCGAGCGCGTGCAGACCTCCCTGGACGACGACCACGACGTGATCGCCAGCTGGCTCACCAACAACAACCAGATCCACCAGATCGCGGTGCTCAACGGCCCCCAGGGCAAGCTGCACCACTTCGCCTTCAAGCTGGGCGACTGGACCGAGGTCGGCCGCGCCGCCGACCTGTTCGCGATCGACGACGTGCCGATCGACATCGGCCCCACGCGGCACGGCATCACCCGCGGCCAGACGGTCTACTTCTTCGACCCGTCCGGCAACCGCAACGAGGTGTTCGCGGGCGGCTACGCGGCCTACCCCGACCGTCCCATGAACGTGTGGACCCCGGAGCAGATCGGCAAGGGTGTCTTCTACCACGCTCGCGAGCTCAACGAGCGCTTCATGACCGTCAGCACCTGACCGGTCCCCGCACTCGCTGGATCACGCTGGCCCGCCCGTTCCCACGGGCGGGCCAGCGCCGTCTCGATAGGAGCCCACGTGTCCGAGTACGTCGTCCCCACCCGCACCCTGTCCTGTGCGGGGGCCCGCCTCGCGGTCGACGCGGCCCTCGCCACGGCCGCGGAGCTGGGCGTCGCCGTGAACGTGTCGGTGTGCGACACCGGCGGCCACCAGATCGCCTTCGCCCGGATGGACGGAGCGGCCCTGATGTCGGCGAGCATCGCCCAGGACAAGGCCTACACGGTCGTCGCGTTCCTCGGCATCCCCACCGAGCGGTGGTTCTCGATGATCGAGGGCGAGCCGGCGCTGCGCGAGGGCATCGTGCACCGCGACCGGCTGGTCATCTTCGGGGGCGGGGTCCCGGTCACCGTGGACGGCACCGTCGTCGGTGCCGTCGGAGTCTCCGGCGGCTCCGCCGAGCAGGACGTCGAGATCGCCACGGCCGGGGCCGCCGCCCTCGCCTGACCCTTCGCCGCGCCGAGTCGTCACGTGAGGTGGCGACCCGGCGGGGAGGGATGGTCACAGATCGGTCACAAGCGTGGGGGCCTCTTGCGCGAACGTATGTTTGTACACTCTACTAACAAACGTGACCCCTCGGACCCCGGCCGCCTCCGACCGGCCGACCACGCTGGGTCGGGCGCTCCGCCCGCACGCCAAGCTGCTGGCCGAGGACACTCGTCGCCACAACCGCGCTCTGGTCTGCCAGACCCTCTACCGCGGTGAGCAGATCAGCCGCGCTGACATCGCCCGGCTGACCGGCCTGACCCGGGTCACCGTCTCCGACCTGGTGGCCGACCTCATGGAGGAGGGCCTGGTCGTCGAGACCGGCACCCGCTCCGACACGAGGCCGGGCAAGCCCGCGACGCTCCTGCGGTTCGACCCCAACGCCTACCAGGTGGTGGGGCTCGACCTGTCCGGGCACACCTCCTTCCGCGGTGCCCTCATGGACCTGCGCGGTGAGGTGGTGAGCGACCACGCCGTCGCCATCGGCGACCGCACCGGGGACGACGCGCTGGCACTGGCGCTCGACCTCGCCCGCACCCTCGCCGAGCGTGCCGGGCGGCCGCTGCTCGGCGTCGGGATCGGGTCCCCCGGTGTGGTGACCACCGACGGCGTGGTCGTCACCGCCCCCAACCTGGGCTGGCGCGACCTCGACCTGCGGCAGGCCGTGGCCGCCGCCCTCGGTGTCGCCACCGTCGTCGGCAACGACGCCAACGCCGCCGTGCTCGCCGAGCACAGCGTCGGCGCCGGGCACGGCGACCTGATGCTCGTCCGGGTGGGTCACGGCGTCGGCGCCGGGCTCCTGCTCGGCGGCACCCCGTTGTTCGGCAGCCACTTCGCTGCCGGAGAGATCGGCCACGTCGTCGTCGGGACCGACGGCGGCCGGCCATGCGTGTGCGGGAAGGTCGGCTGCCTCGAGGCATGGCTGTCGGTCCCCAACCTGCAGGCGCAGCTGGACACCACGCCGGGCGAGCCCGACGCGGTGCTGCGTGAGGCGGGGCGACGTCTGGGCGTCGCCCTGGCACCGGTCGTCGGTGCACTCGACCTGGCCGAGATCGTCCTGAGCGGGCCACCGGACCTGCTCGAGGGCAGCTTGGTCGACGCCACGGTCTCGACCCTCCACGACCGCACCATGGCCGACTTCCACGGCCACCTCGCCGTCCGCATGAGCTGGCTCGGCGAGGACATCGTGGTGCGCGGTGCGGCCGTGATGGTCCTGTCCGGTCAGCTCGGGGTCTCCTAGCGACGCCGAGCGCTCCGGTGCCGCGGGTCGCCCGGCACCTCGCCTGAGGAAAGGAACAGAACGAACAATGAGGACACGCAACTGGGTGGCCCTCCTGGCCACGGCCACGCTTGCGCTCGGCGCCTGTGGGTCGGGGGACACCGACAACGGCGGGTCCGGCGGCGGCTCGGACAAGGCCGAGATCCGGGTGTGGCTCAACGGCACCGACACCCCGCAGGAGGCTCGCGACTATCTGAAGCAGACCTTCGAGGCCGACCACCCCGGCTCGACGCTCACCATCGAGGAGCAGTCGTGGACCGGCCTGGTCGACAAGCTGACCACGAGCCTGTCGGGCAGCGACAGCCCCGACGTCGTCGAGGTCGGCAACACCCAGGCGCCGGCATTCACCTCCGCCGGCGCCTTCATGGACCTCACCGACAAGTACGACGCCCTGGGTGGCGACGACCTGCTTCCCGGCTTCGTCGACATCGGCACCTACGACGCCAAGTTCTATGCCGCGCCCTACTACTCCGGCTCGCGCCTGGTGTTCTACCGCACCGACCTCTACAAGAAGGCCGGACTGTCCGTGCCCACCACGCTCGACGACTACGTCGCCAACGGTGAGGCCCTGGCCAAGAAGTTCCCCGGTGTCAGCGGGATCTACTTCCCCGGCCAGGACTGGTACAACGCCCTGCCCTACCTCTGGGAGAACGGCGGCGAGATCGCGGTCCAGGGCGACGACGGCTCCTGGGACGCCCAGCTCTCCTCGCCCGAGTCCCAGCAGGGCCTCGCGCAGGTCCAGGAGGTCATGACGACCGCCTCGGTGGCGCCCAAGGACGGCAACGAGGCCGACCCGCAGGTGCCCTTCTGCGAGAACAAGGTCGCCCAGCTCTCCGCCCCCAGCTGGGTGAAGTGGTCGATCCTGGCTCCCGCCGACGCCGACGCCCCCGGCTGCCCCAAGATGGAGAGGAACCTCGGTGTCTTCGCCCTCCCGGGTGCCGACGGTGGCGCCGCCCAGGTGTTCGCCGGCGGCTCGAACCTCGCCATCTCGGCCAACTCCGCCCACCAGGACCTGGCCTACGACGCGCTGACGATCATGCTGAGCGACGACTACCAGTCGATCCTCGGCAAGGCCGGCCTGATCCCCGCGAAGATGTCGCTGGCCAGCACCATCGGCACCGACGAGGCGGCCCAGGCGTCCATCGCTGCGGCGAGCAACGCCAAGCTGACCCCGGCGTCCCCGAAGTGGGCCGACGTCGAGGCGCAGGGCATCCTGCAGGACCTCTTCGTGCAGATCGCCCAGGGCGGTGACGTCGCCAGCCTGGCGACCGCCGCCGACGACAAGATCGAGAGCATCCTCAACGGCTGACCCTCGACACAGGTGACGGGTGGTGGCCCGTTCTGGGCGGGCCACCACCCGTCGTACGCCCGTCGCCTGAGGGGCCCGGGCACGCCCATGCTACCGAGAGGAGGGCCGATGACCGCCACGCACAGCGCGGCCGGCGCCAGGCCGCGGTCGCCGGACCAGCCGGTCCGGCCGCCGCACCAGCCGGTGCCGCCGCTTCGCCGCCTCGTGCCGCCGGCGATGCTGCTGCCCACCATCGCGGTGCTCGTCGTGCTCGTCGGCTACCCGCTCGTGCGGCTGGTGTGGGTCTCCTTCCACGAGTACGGGCGCGCCCAGATCTTCGGGCGGCCCGCCGAGTGGATCGGGCTCGACAACTACCGCGACATCCTCACCGACCCGCAGTTCTGGAGGGTGTTCTGGCGGTCGCTCGCCTTCTGCGTCGTCAACGTCCTCGCGACGATGACGTTCGGGATCCTCGTGGCCGTGCTGATGACCAAGCTGCACCGGTTCTTCCGGTTCTTGGCCTCGCTCGGTCTGCTCGTCGCGTGGGCGATGCCCGCGCTGACCGCGATCATCATCTGGGGCTGGATGTTCGACACCCAGTTCGGCGTCGTCAACTACCTGCTCACCGCCCTCACCCCGACCGACTACACCGGCCACTCGTGGCTGATCGACCCGATGTCCTTCTATGCCGTCGCCACGATCGTCATCCTCTGGCAGTCGACGCCGTTCGTCGCCTTCAGCGTCTACGCCGCGCTGACGCAGGTGCCCGAGGACCTGCTCGAGGCCGCCCAGCTCGACGGCGCCGGGATGCTGAAGCGCGGCCGGCACGTCGTCCTCCCCATCCTGCGGCCCGTGCTCCTGATCCTCGTCATGCTGTCGATCATCTGGGACCTCCGCGTCTTCACCCAGATCTATGCCCTGCAGGGGATCGGCGGCATCCGTGAGAAGACCTCGACGCTCGGCGTCTACATCTACACGACCTCCGTCGGCTCCGGTGACTTCGGGCGCGGCGGGGCGATGGCGGTGATCCTCGTGCTGCTCATGATGGTGATCGGCGTGGCCTACGTCCGCTCGACGCTGCGGCAGGACGAGTCGTGAGGCGCGGATGGCGCGGTCGCGTCTCGGCCGTCGTGCTCAACGGCCTGGCGGTGCTGCTGTTCCTCTGGTGCGTCTTCCCGGTCTACTGGATGGTCAACACCTCGCTCCTGCCCAACAACGAGACGCGCGGGAGCACGCCGCACTTCTACCCCGACGACCTGACCTGGGCGAACTACCGCACCGTGGTCAAGGGAGCGGGGCGCGCGGAGTTCCTGCCGCCGCTGCAGAACTCGCTGATGGTCACCGGGCTGACCGTGCTCGTCGCGCTGCTCTTCGCGTTCCTCGCCGCGCTCGCCGTGACGCGCTTCCGGTTCCGCGGCCGGCGCAGCTTCATCGTCGCCATCCTGATCATCCAGATGATCCCCGGTGAGTCGATGATCGTGTCGACCTACCAGGTCCTCGACGGGTGGCACCTCCTCAACACCATCATCGGGCTCACCCTCGTCTACATCGCGGCCGTGCTGCCGTTCACGATCTGGATGCTCCGCGGCTTCGTGCAGGGCGTGCCCGTCGAGCTCGAGGAGGCCGCCATGATCGACGGCTGCAGCCGCGGCGGCGCGTTCTGGCGGGTGACCTTCCCGCTGCTCGCTCCCGGCCTCGTCGCCACCGGCGTGTTCGGGTTCATCCAGGCCTGGAACGAGTTCCTGCTCGCCCTCGTGGTCAACTCGCGCCCCGACATGATGACCCTCCCCGTGTGGCTGCGGACCTTCCAGCAGGCCACCCAGGCCACCAACTGGGCCGCGATCATGGCCGGGTCGACCCTGATGACGATCCCGGTGGTGGTCTTCTTCATGGTCGTCCAGGGACGGATGACCAAGGGCCTCGTCGCCGGGGCGGTGAAGGGATGACCTCCGCGGCGTCCGTCCGCGCCCGGGCGCTCGGCGTGTTGCTGCCCGGCTTCGAGGGGACCGCCCTGCCCGAGGCGCTGGGCGAGCTGCTGGAGGACGGTCTGGCCGGCGTGTGCCTGTTCGCCACCAACATCGGCACGGCCACGCAGCTGCGCGCCCTGACCGACGACATCGTGGGCCGTCGCCGACATGCGGTCATCGCCATCGACGAGGAGGGCGGCGACGTCACCCGGCTGCACTCGCACGACGGCGCTCCCGACGCGGGGAACGCCTGGCTGGGACATCGCGACGACCTCGGCCTCACCGGGGCGGCCGCCCGGGCGATCGCCGAGCAGCTCGCCGACGCCGGCTGCAACCTCAACTTCGCGCCGAGCGTCGACGTGGCCTCGGACCCGCGCAACCCCGTCATCGGGGTCCGCTCCTTCGGTGCGGACCCCGACGTCGTGTCCCGGCACGGCTCGGCGTGGGTCGCGGCCCACGAGGCCGCCGGGGTCGCCAGCTGCCCCAAGCACTTCCCCGGGCACGGTGACACCGCCCAGGACTCCCACCTCACGCTGCCGACGGTCGACGCTCCGGCCGACGTGGTCCTCGAGCGCGACGTCGCGCCCTTCGCCGCCGTCGTGGCGGCGGGTGCGCGCACCGTGATGACCTCGCACCTGCTCGTCCCCGCGCTCGACGCCGAGCACCCGGCCACGTTCTCCTCGGCGATCCTCCGCGACCTGCTGCGCGACCGGCTGGGGTTCCAGGGCGTCGTGGTCTCCGACGCCCTCGACATGGCCGGTGCCAGCGGCGCGACCGGGATCCCGGAGGCCGCGGTGCGCGCGCTCGCCGCGGGCTGCGACCTGCTCTGCATCGGGACCGACACCGGCCTCGACCTGCTCGAGGAGACCGTCGCGGCCATCGAGGCGGCGGTCGGTGACGGACGGCTCCCCGCCGAGCGGCTGACCGACGCGGCCGCGCGGGTGGCCCGGCTGGGGCTCGAGCTCGCCGGGTCCCGGCGGCCCCCGCGCCCCGCCGCGGGCGCCGTACCTCGTCTCGACCCGGACCTGCTGGCCGCGGGCTTCGAGGTGTCGCCGCAGGCGGCGGCGATGCTCGAGCGGGTCGCGGGCGACCGGCGCCCGTGGCAGGTCGTGCAGCTCGAGGCCACGGCCAACATCGCGGCCGGCCCGGTCCCCTGGGGTCCCGGCGCCGAGGTCGAGGTCCATCACGTCGCGGCCGAGGACGCGGCCTCCCTCCCGGAGCGGCTGGTTCGCGGCCCGGTCGCCCTCGTCGGTCGCGACATCGGCCGGCGGGACTGGGCGCGGGGCCTCGCCGACCTCCTGCGTGCCCGCCCCGACCCCTGCCTGGTCGTGGAGATGGGCACGCCCGACCCGGAGCGGCGTCATGCGGACCTCGTGACCTGGGGCGGCTCTCGCGCCCTCGGTGCCGCGCTGCTCCGGGTCCTGGGCGTCACCGGGGACCCGCCACCGGAGGTGACGTCGTGATCCGCCTGGGCATCGACATCGGCGGCACCAAGACCCACGCGGTCGCCGTCGACGAGCGGGCCACCGTCCTCGCCGACGCGCTGGTGGCCTCGGGACGAGGGCCCGCCGCCGTCGTCCGCTGCGCCGAGGAGGCCGCCCGCCGGGCCGCGGGGCTCGCCGGCGTCCCGCTGACCGAGGTCGCGTCGATCGGCGTCGGCATCCCCGGCTCGGTCGACCGGGAGACCGGCCGGGTCAGCCATGCCGTCAACCTCGACATCGAGGAGCTGGCGCTCGGTCACGAGCTCGGGGAGCGGCTGGGCCGGCCCGTCGTTGTCGAGAACGACGTCAAGGCGGCCGCCCTGGGCGCCTTCCACCTGGAGGCGCACACGGGCTCGATGGCCTACCTCAACCTCGGCACCGGACTGGCCGCCGGGCTCGTCCTCGACGGCCGGCTCTGGCGCGGCCGCGACGGTGTGGCGGGGGAGATCGGCCACATCCCGGTGCGACCGGACGGCGTGCTGTGCCGCTGCGGCCAGCGCGGCTGCCTGGAGACGATGGCCTCCGGCTCGGGGATCGCGCGGCGCTGGCCGGCCGCCCAGGGACATGGTGTCGCGGCCCTGTTCGACGCCGCCGACGCGGGCGATGCCGAGGCCGCCGCGGTCCGGCGGGACCTCATCGTCGGGGTCGCCGCCGCGGTGCGGTTGCTGGTGCTGACCACCGGCGTCGACCTGGTCGTGGTCGGCGGTGGGCTGACCGTCCTGGGGGAGCGGCTGCGCGACGCCGTGGTCTCCGTCCTGCTCGAGGCCGCGGCCGACTCGCCCTTCCTCGCGTCCCTGGACCTCGCGCACCGGGTCAAGGTCATGCCCGCACAATGTCCGGTGGGTGCGGTCGGCGCCGCGCTCGTCGGCACACCCTGAGCGCCGAGCGGAGGAGGTCGTCCATGGAGGTGGTCGTCGTCGGGTCCGAGGACGAGCTCGGCGAGCTGGCGGCCGAGGTCGTGGCCGGCCTGCTCGCCGACCGGCCGGACGCCGTCCTCGGGCTCGCCACGGGCTCCAGCCCGCTGCCGCTCTACCGCGCGCTGGCCCGCCGGGTCGCCGCGGGGCTGGACCTCCGCCGGGTGCGCGGCTTCGCCCTCGACGAGTACGTCGGCCTGCCCCCCGACCACCCGGCCGGCTACCACCGCGTGATCCTCGAGGAGGTCGTCGAGCCGCTGGGACTGGACCCCGCCGCCGTGGCCGTCCCAGACGGCGCCGCCACGGACGTCCGGGCCGCGTGTGCCGCCTATGAGGCCGCGATCGCCGCCGCAGGAGGCGTGGACCTGCAGGTGCTGGGCATCGGCTCGGACGGCCACGTCGGCTTCAACGAGCCGGGCTCGTCGCTGGCGTCACGCACCCGGATCAAGACCCTCACCGACCGCACGCGCGAGGACAACCGGCGCTTCTTCGCCGAGGGCGAGGACGTCCCGCGGCACTGCCTCACCCAGGGCATCGGCACCATCCTGGAGGCCCGACACCTGCTGCTCCTGGCGAGCGGGGCCGGCAAGGCGGCCGCCGTGGCGGCTGCCGTCGAGGGCCCGGTCTCCGCGCGGTGCCCGGCCTCGGCCATCCAGCTGCACCCGCACGTGACGGTCGTGGTCGACGAGGCCGCTGCCGGCGACCTGGAGCTGGTGGACTACTACCGCGAGACCTTCGCCCACAAGCCGTCGTGGCAGGGGTTCTGACTCGTTCAGGCTCAGCCTGGATCCAGGCTCGGCCTGGAGCCACGCTCAGAGCACCCGCACCAGCCGGCCGGCGTCGTCGAGCAGCAGCGCTCCGCCCGTCGCGCCGACCCGGAGGTGGCCCAGGGTGTCCTGGCGGCCCACGACCCGGGCAGGGGTGACCGTCGCCGCGTCGACCGCGTCGCGCAGCGGGACGCCGAGCCCGACCAGCCGGGCGACCGCCGCGTCCATCGTCAGCGTCGAGCCGGCCAGCGTGACCCCGTCGGCGAGATAGGCGGCACCGTCACGGACCGTCACCTCGAGCTCGCCGAGGAGATAGGCGCCGTCCCCGGCTCCCGCCGCCGCCATCGCGTCGGTCACCAGCGCGACCCGGCCGGGAGCGGCCGAGAGCAGCAGCCGGATGGCCGGACCGGCCACGTGGTGCCCGTCGGCGATGACCTCGAGCACCGCACGGCCGTCGTCGACGGCCGCCAGGACCGGGCCCGGCAGCCGGTGGTGGATGCCGGGCATCGCGTTGAACGCATGGGTGAGCAGCGAGGCTCCCGCGTCGAACGCCGCACGTGCCTGCTCGTAGGTCGCCTCGGTGTGGCCGACGGCCACGACGACGCCCGCGTCGGTCAGCCTCCGGACGGCGTCGAGCCCTCCCGGTCGCTCGGGGGCGACGGTGATCTGCACGAGGCTGCCCTCGGCCGCCTCCAGCAGGGTGTCGACCGCCTCCGGCGTCGGGTCGACGAGCGCCTCGGGACTGTGGGCGCCGCGCCGCGCGGGCGCGAGGAACGGTCCCTCCAGGTGGGCGCCCAGGAGCGCCGGCGTGCGGCGTCGTACGTCGGCCAGCTCGTGCAGCTGGGCCGCCAGCACGTCGACCGGGCGCGACACCAGGCTGGCCACGAGGGCGCTCGTGCCGTGGGCGCCCTGGGTGGCGATCGCGGTGGCGGCCGCATCGACCCCGTCGCCATAGGCCGCGCCGCCGCCGCCGTGGGTGTGGAGGTCGACGAAGCCCGGCACGAGGGTCGCGCCCGCGGCGTCGACGACCTCGTCGTCCTGGGCCGCCGCCGGCTCTCCGGAGCCGCGCGCGACGACGAGGGACCCGTCCAGCCGGACCCAGCCATCGGTCGACCCGTCGCCGTCGAGCAGCCGGGCGTGGTGGACGAGGAGGGTCATGTCCCTCCGAGTCTAGTGACCGGGCTACTTCCAGACGTAGGCGCGCCGGGCGACCTGGAGCGCGCTGACATAGCCCTCGCGCTCGTAGTCCTGGGTCTCCACCTGCCACGGCACCGCGAGCCGGCCGCGGATGTCGGCGACGGAGGCGAAGCCGTGCTCGTCCCCCCAGGCCTCGAGGTCGTTGAGCAGCACCTTGGCGTGGTCGCGGCCGTGGCGCAGGAACACCGACGCGGCCTGGACGACGTCGGCACCCGCGAGGAGGTAGGCCGCGATGTCGGCGGCCGACTCGACGCCGCCGGTGCCGGCGAGCGAGCACTCGAGCTGCTCGCGGAGCACGGCGATCCAGGTCTGCGGCAGCCTCGCGTCGCCGGAGTGGGAGAGGTCGATGGTGGGCTCGACCGCGAGGGTGTCGATGTCGATGCGCGGCTGGAGGAACCGGTTGAACAGCACGATCCCCCCGGCGCCCTTCTCGACCAGGCGGATGGCCAGGTCGTTGAGCGAGGAGAAGAACGGCGGGATCTTGACCGCCACCGGGACGGAGACACAGTCGCGGACGGCGCAGAGCAGATCGACCAGGGCGTCCTCGACCACCTCGCCGTGACCGCGGAACTGTCCGGGCACGACATAGAAGTTGATCTCGACGGCCGCCGCGCCCGCCTCCTGGGCCTCGCGGGCGAAGCAGGTCCAGTCACCGCTGCTGGTGCCGTTGAGGCTCGCGATGACGGGGACGTCGACGGCCTTGGCGGACTGCTCGATGAGGTCGAGGTAGCGCGCTGGGGCTCCGGGACCGGCCGGGTTGACGAACCAGCCGCTCGGCTGGAAGTCGGGCTCGATCTCCTGGCGCACCTGCTCCTCGAACAGCGAGTGCAGCACGACGGCGCCGACACCGGCGTCGACCAGGGTGATCACGCCGCCGGGGGTCTGCTGGAGGGGAGAGGGTGCCGCGACCAACGGGTTGCGCAGCTCGAGCCCGAGGTAGGTCGTCGCGAGGTCCATGGCCCCCTCCAGTCGTGATGCCTCACGCTATCGTTCCGGACCGCCCGGCTCCCCGTTCGGTCCGTTCGCCGGAATCGACCCCACCGCGGGGCTGGTCGGGACGGCGGGGGGCCCCTAGCGTGCCTGCATGGAGTCGTGTGCATCGGGAGAGACCGCTCCCGCGCTGCTGGAGGAGACCATCGGCGCGAACCTCGAGCGGACCGTGGCCGCCCACCCGGACCGGGAGGCGCTGGTCGAGGCGGCCAGCGGCCGTCGCTGGACGTGGGCGGAGCTGAACCGCGACGTCGACGCGCTGGCGCGGGGCCTTATCGGGGCGGGGATCGCCCAGGGTGACCGCGTGGGCATCTGGGCGCCGAACTGCGCGGAGTGGACCCTGACCCAGTTCGCGACCGCCAAGGTCGGGGCGATCCTGGTCAACGTCAACCCCGCCTACCGGACCCACGAGCTGTCCTACGCCGTCAACCAGTCCGGCCTGCGGATGCTCGTCGCGGCGTCGTCGTTCAAGTCCAGCGACTACCGCGCGATGGTCGAGGAGACGCGTGAGCAGTGCCGCACCCTGGAGCGCGTGGTCTACCTCGACACCGACGACTGGGCGGCGCTGGTCGCCGAGGGCCGGGACCTGCCCGAGGACGCCGTACCTCAGCGGATGGCGACCCTCGACCCGGGGGACGCGATCAACATCCAGTACACCTCCGGCACGACCGGCTATCCCAAGGGTGCGACGTTGTCGCACCGCAACATCCTCAACAACGGCTTCTTCACCACCGAGCTCATCAACTTCACCGAGCAGGACCGGCTCTGCATCCCGGTGCCCTTCTACCACTGCTTCGGCATGGTGATGGGCAACCTCGGGTGCTCGACGCACGGGGCCACGATGGTGATCCCGGCGCCCGGCTTCGACCCCGAGACGACGCTGCGCGTGGTGGCCGAGGAGCGCTGCACCGGCGTCTACGGCGTGCCGACGATGTTCATCGCCATGCAGAGCCACCCGTCCTTCCCCGACCACGACCTGTCGACGCTGCGCACCGGCGTGATGGCCGGCGCCATCTGCCCCGTCGAGGTGATGAGGCGCTGCGTGGAGGACATGAACATGGCCGAGGTGGCCATCGCCTACGGCATGACCGAGACGTCGCCGGTCTCCTGCCAGACCCGGTCCGACGACGACCTCGACCGCCGCACCGCCTCCATCGGCCGGGCCCACCCCCACGTCGAGATCAAGGTCGTCGACCCGGTCACCGGCGAGACCGTCGAGCGCGGGGTGACTGGCGAGTTCTGCACGCGTGGCTACTCGGTGATGCTCGGCTACTGGGACGAGCCGGAGAAGACCGCCGAGGCGATCGACGCCGACGGCTGGATGCACACCGGCGACCTGGCGGTGATGCGCGAGGACGGCTACTGCAACATCGTCGGCCGGATCAAGGACATGGTCATCCGCGGTGGGGAGAACATCTACCCCAAGGAGATCGAGGAGTTCCTCTACCAGCACCCCGACATCGAGGACGTCCAGGTGATCGGCGTCCCGGACGAGCGGTACGGTGAGGAGCTGTGCGTCTGGGTCCGCATGAAGGCCGACCGCGAGCCCCTCGACGCCGAGGCCGTCCGTGCCTTCGCGACCGGCAGGCTCGCCCACTACAAGATCCCGCGCTATGTCATGGTCGTCGACGAGTTCCCCATGACCGTCACCGGCAAGATCCGCAAGGTCCAGATGCGCGAGGAGTCCGCTCGCGCTCTGGGGCTCGCCTGACTGCTGGTCGGCATTCCCATCTGGTGCGGGTCTGTGGTGGGTGAGTGACCGGCATACCGGTCACTCACCCACCACACTCCAGCGGGAGTCACCACAGCCCCGCAGGAGTTGGTCTGGTCCTCCACCCGCCGCGCGGTCGTCATGCGTGAATAGGGGTGTGGGCGAGGATTTCGAGGACTGGGTGGGGGCGCGTTCGGCGTCGCTCGCCCGGTCGGCCTACCTCCTCACGACCGACGTGCAGCTCGCCGAGGACCTGCTCCAGGACACCCTCGCCCGGGTCGCCCAGCACTGGCCCGAGCTGTCGCGGCGGGGGACTCCGGACGCCTATGCCCGACGGGTGATGCACAACCTGGCCATCGACAGATGGCGCCGTCGCCAGGTCCGACCGGTCGAAGTGGCCGTCGAGGGGCGCCCGGAGCTGGCGGTGCCCGGTGACGACGCCGAGGCCGTGACCCGGCGCGTGGTACTCCGCGACGCCCTGGCTCGGCTGACCACGAAGCAGCGAGCCGTGCTGTCGCTGCGCTTCTATGAGGACCTCACCGAGGTGCAGGCCGCGCAGGTCCTCGGGTGCTCCGTGAGCACGGTCAAGTCGCAGACACGCCACGCCCTGGAGCGGTTGCGCGTCCTCGCGCCCGAGCTGCTGTCGGCCTTCGGTGAGGTGGAGGAGGCGGTCCCGTGAGTGACCTCAAGGAGCGTTTCGACGAGCTGCTCGTCGGCGTGCCGGCCCACGTCGTCCCCGAGGGGCTGGCTCGGTCCGCCGTGGCCGAGGGCGTCCGGCGACGTCGCACCGGCCGGGTCCTCGCGGCCGGTGCGGCCGCTGCCGTCCTCGCCGTTCTGGCCGCGGTCGCCGGGTTGCTGCCGCACGGGAACCCACTCGGCATCGCCGGCACGACCAGGCACGCCGACGGCTATCCGACCCGGATCGACGTCCCCTGGGTCCCTCGGACGATGTCGGACCGATCGGGGCCCATCGCGGGTCTCGTCGAGCGCGCGGGTGGGAGCGTCTCGGACGATCGGTCGCGCTGGTGGGCGGTGTCGGAGGACGGGTCGCTGCGACGGGTCCCTGTGCGTGACTTCATGCGCGAACCCGTGCTATCCCCTACGGGGACCAAGCTCGCTGTCTTCTCGGGACCCAAGGGTGCTTCCGAGCGGGGACGGATGCAGCTGTGGGACCTGGTGACCGGGCAGAGAGTCACGCTGGAGCAGATCGGCAGCAACGCCAGCGATCTGCCGGACCGACCCGAGTACTGGCTCCAGGAACAGGTGCCCGGATTCTGGTCGCCGGATGAGCGACGGGTCCTGCTGAACGCCCAGCGCTGGGAGGGGGCGCCCATCGCCGGGGTGCTGGCGTCCTGGGACGGCTCGGTCGAGCCGATCCTGCTCGAAGGGCACAACTCGGCGTGGCCGGTCGGCTGGCTGGACGACGAACGGATCGGCTGGTTGTCCGAGGACGACGACGGGCGGCGCGACACCGCGCGGTTCCTGGTGTCCGACACCTCGGGCGCGCTCCTGTCGACGGACGGACTCGACGTCTCGCCGGACCCCATGGCGCGCGGCACGCTCGATCAGTGGTCGGGATGGCTCTCGCCCGACGGTGCACGTCTCGCTCTCCGGTACGAGCGGAGCAGCCATTCCGATCCGTTCATCGCCGTCTTCGATGTGGCCACCGGACGCAAGCTCGACCGATGGTGGGCATCCACCACCGACGTCTTCGGGTCCCTGATGTGGCAGGGCGACCGGGTGCTCTCTCCCGCTGGCGCCGACTCGGGGGTGGGCATCGTGCAGGACACGAACGGCACCGAGCCGGTCATCCGTGCGGACCCGCGCACCGGCATCGGCTACTCCTACTGGGCGGCCGATGCGCTGGCCGGCGAGCCGCACCGCGGGGCGATCGACCGGCTCACGGGGAACGCGGGCTGGGCGCCGCTCTGGTGGTGGCGCGAGGTGCTGCTCGGGACCACGGTGCTGGCCGGGCTGTGGTGGCTGGCCCGCCGACGCAGGCTGCGCCGTACGCGCTGACGCGGCTGGGGGCGGGCGCGACCAGCCGGATGCCAGGTCTGTCGGTGGGCCGTCATAGGCTCGCGGACGTGACCCGGCACCCGTCCCCGCTCGTCGTCGGCTTCGACCTCGACATGACCTTGATCGACACCGTGCCGGGGTTCGCGGCGACGCTGACGGCGCTCGGTGAGGAGTTCGGGGTCGCCTTCCCGGTCGAGGAGATGACGTCGGGTCTCGGCCCGCCCCTCGACCTGATGCTGGCCGACCACCTGGCCTCCGACCAGATCGGTCCGGCGGCCGACCGGTTCCGCGAGATCTACCCCGAGACCGCGGTCGCGACGACGCCGCTCCTGCCCGGGGCACGCGAGGCCATCGAGGCCGTCCGCCGCCACGGTGGGCGGGTGCTCGTGGTGACCGGCAAGTTCCCGCGCAACGCCCAGCTGCACGTCGACCACCTCGGCCTGGACATCGACCACCTCGAGGGCTGGGTGTGGGGTGCGGGCAAGGCCGACGTGCTCCAGCGCGAGGGCGCCGACATGCTCGTCGGCGACCACGTGCACGACGTCGAGGGAGCACTCGCGGCCGGTGTGCTCAGCGTCTCCGTCCTGACGGGTGGGTCGACCCGGATGGACCTCGTCGCCGCCGGCACCCACGTGGTGCTCGACGACCTGGCGGCGTTCCCCGCCTGGCTCGACGGCTACGTCGCCCGCAACCGGGCGGCCGGCGCCTGACCCTGCGCCGACATGCGGCGATTTTGCCGGGAATGGGTTGGCCCCTCTGCTCGGTTGGTCCCTAGGCTTGGGACATCCATGGCCGTGCCTCCACGGTCGACAGCAGCAAGGAAGGTCAGACCGTGCCCACTGGCAAGGTGAAGTGGTTCGACGCCGAGAAGGGCTTCGGGTTCCTCTCCCAGGAGAGCGGCCCCGACGTCTATGTGCACGCGGACGCGCTCCCGCAGGGTGTGACCACTCTCAAGGCGGGCACCCGCGTGGAGTTCGGCATCGCCCAGGGCCGGCGCGGCGACCAGGCGCTCCAGGTCCGGGTGCTCGACGCGCCCCAGTCGGTGCAGCGCAACCGGTCGGCCGCCAAGCGCAAGAACCCGGAGGAGATGGTCACCATCGTCGAGGACCTGATCCGGCTCCTCGACGGCGTGGGCGAGACCTACCGCCACGGTCGTCACCCCGAGGCAAAGACCGCCCGACCCACCGCCAAGCTGCTGCGCGCGCTCGCCGACGAGCTCGAGCTCTGACGTCGGGGGCTGAGTCCCCCGGGCACCTGCGGTGTGGCCACGATCCGCGCCGATCAGGGGCCCCAACGTGCGGTTCGCGTCCCATCCGTGGGTCCGGGCTCCGCGCGCCGTACCCCCGAGAGGGCGCCGACCTCATGGGTCACGGCAGTCACGCTGCTCGACCGATACTGGCGGTTATGGGGCGAAACTTCGGCCGCTCAGTGCTGGTTTCCCCGCCCGCCCGGGGAAACCGACACCCCCCAGCGGCCCTCAGCGGGCAGCAGGCCGGGGACGCGTGGCGAGCACGAAGCCCAGCCAGGCGACGAGCAGCGCGGCGGCGATGCCGAGGCCCAGCTGGGGGTTCAGGGGCATGGCGATGCCGAGGAGACCACCGAGGACCCAGGCGAGCTGGAGGGTGGTGTCGGAGCGGGCCAGGGCGCTGGTGCGCACCCGCTCGGGGACGTCGCGCTGGATGGTCGAGTCGAGCGACAGCTTGGCCAGCGACTGGGCGAGGCCGGCCGTGAGCCCGAGGAGCGCGGCCGTCAGCACGCCATAGAGCAGGGCGGCGACGAGCGCGAGCAGCGCGTCGGCCGCGAGCGCGAGCACCACGGTGACCCGTGGGTTCACCGACCTGAGCAGCGACGCCAGCGCGATGCCGATCGTGTTGCCGAGCCCCGCGGCGCCGATGACCACCCCCAGCAGCAGCTCGGGCTTCCAGTCGCCGATCGGGTTCTCGCGCAGCAGGAACGCCATGAACATCGTGAGGAAGCCCGACAGCCAGCGTGGTCCCACGTTGGCCCGCAGCGCGAAGGACACCGACGCCGGGATCCGCACCCGCATCCGGCCGCTCCGCCCCGGCTGCGGCTCGGCGCCGCCCGTCAGCACCAGCGTGCCCTCGCCGACGCTGGAGTCGACCTCCCGCGGCAGCAGGATCGCCAGGATCGTGCCGACCACGAACAGCAGGAAGGCATAGCGCAGCGACCACTCCGGCCCCGCCAGGCTGGCCAGCCCGGCGATCGGCGCCGACACCGCCGCCCCGACCACGCCGGCGAGCGAGATGCGGCCGTTGGCCTTGACCAGGGTCTGGGTGGCCGGGACGAGGCGGGGTACGGCGGCGGCGCGGGTCACCGCATAGGCCTTGGACGCGACCAGCACCCCCAGCGCCGCCGGGAAGAGCCACGGTGACTCCGAGGACACCGCCGAGGCCAGCACCCAGGCGAGGAACCCGCGCAGCGCGAGGGTCGCGCCGATCGCCCAGCGCCGGCCGTGGCTGAACCGATCGAGGAACGGCCCGATCAGCGGCGCCACCACGGCGAAGGGGAGCATCGTGAGCCCCAGGAACAGCGCGACCTGCCCCCGCGCCTCGCCGGTCGGGACCTGGAAGAACAGGGTCCCCGCCAGGGACACCGCGATGGCCGCGTCTCCCGCGGCGTTGAACGCGTGCAGCTCGATGAGGCGCGACAGGCCCGAGTCGCCCGCCCCCTCCGACCGCGCCGCGCGCCGGGCTTGGCGGAACGTGTAGCCGCTCGCCCGGCCCGTCGCGCGCGCCAGCCCCCGCAGCCCCCGCCCGGTCGCGCGGGCGCTCGAGCCGATGACGGAGCCCGTCTTGGACCGCCCGGACGTCGTCCGGCCAGGACCCACGTGCAGGTCCGGGCCCTCGGGCGGCGACGTCGTCATGCCCCTATCCTGCCCGCTCCCGCCCACGGCCCCGCGAGACCACGCGCCGGGTCGGCGTACGACGCCGCCGCATGTCATCATGTCCCCCGTGACGACCACCGCCCCCAAGCTCGACTCCGCGGCCGCCGCCGCGGTCGACGCGGCGCGCGAGGCCCTCCTCTCGGACGCGCCGGCCTCCGACGTCGGCGACCACCTGGGCGCGCACGCCGAGGGCGACCGGGTCGTGACCCACCTGTTCGAGTGCGCCCGCGCGGGCTACCGCGGCTGGCGGTGGTCGGTCACGGTCACGCGGATCCCGCGGGCCAAGCACGTCACCGTCGACGAGGTGGTGCTGATCCCGGGCGAGGACGCGATCATCGCCCCGCCCTGGGTCCCCTACAAGGAGCGCGTGCAGCCCGGCGACCTCTCGCCCGGCGACCTGCTCCCCGTCGAGGAGGACGACCCGCGGCTCGTGCCCGCCTACTCCTTCGGCGACGACCCGCTGAGCGTCGACGACAAGGCCCAGGTGCGGCAGGTCGCCCAGGAGCTGGGCCTCGGCCGGGTGCGCACCCTCTCGCTCGAGGGGCTCGACCAGGCCGCGCAGCGCTGGTACGACGGCGACGGCGGCCCCACCTCCGCCCTGGCGCAGGCAGCCCCGGCGACCTGCACCACCTGCGGCTTCCTGGTCCGCGTGGCCGGCTCGCTCTCGGAGATGTTCGGGGTCTGCGCCAACGGCAGCGCCAACGACGACGGCCGGGTGGTCTCCTTCGACCACGGCTGCGGCGCCCACTCCGAGATCACGCTGCCCAAGCGCAGCCAGCCCCAGGCGCTCCCCGAGCACGTCTGGGACACCGTCGACGACCTGGTCCAGCTCTAGCCCCAGCAGTGCGACAGCCGCCCCCGCACGGGGTCGGCTCAGTCGCCGGCGTGCCGGGCGCGCCGCCGGCGGCGGCAGTACTCCAGGCCGAACAGGCCCAGGCCGAGGCCCGCCAGGCACGTCCACAGCCACCAGCTGCGACCCGAGTCGTGGAGCTGGCCATAGAACGGCAGCAGGCCGAGGAAGCCGATGAGCCAGAGGATGCAGCCGACGGTCACGGTGCGGACGCCGTCGACGTCCAGCGGGTCGACGTCGGCCACGATGTAGGTGCGGCTGCCGATCTCGTGCTGCTTCGGCTGCTCGTCACGTAGCTCCACGGCGGCAACGCTACCTGGCGACGCTCGGGGGGCGATACCAGGCGACCGCTCGTCGCGAACCTCTGCCAGACTGCCGCCCGTGAGCAACCGCAACCAGAACAAGTCCCGTCGCCCCGGACCCGGTCGCCCCACCAAGCACGCGAGCGGCCACCCCGCCGGTGCCACCGCCGCCAAGCAGTCGACGTCCCGGCCCGGCGGGCTGGACGGCTTCTTCCGGATCACCGAGCGCGGGTCGACCGTCGAGCGGGAGATCCGTGGCGGACTGGTCACCTTCTTCACGATGGCCTACATCGTGGCCCTCAACCCGATCATCCTGGCGGGCATCCCCGACGGCGCCGGCAAGTACCTCGGCGGTGGCAGCGAGACGTTCTCCGGCGCCACCGCGATCGCGGCCGGCACCGCACTGGTGGCCGGGGTGATGACCATCCTCATGGGCGTCGTCGCGAACTACCCGCTGGCGCTGGCGACCGGCCTGGGGCTCAACGTCTTCGTCGCGGTGTCCATCGCGACCAAGGCCACCTGGGCCGACGCGATGGGCCTGGTGGTGATCGAGGGCGTCATCATCCTGCTGCTGGTGCTGACCGGCTTCCGCAAGGCGGTGTTCCACGCCGTGCCCGCCCAGCTCAAGATCGCGATCTCCGTCGGCATCGGCCTCTTCATCGCGCTCATCGGCTTCGTCGACGCCGGCTGGGTGCGCCGCATCCCCGACGCCGCCAACACCACGGTGCCCGTCCAGCTCGGCCCCACGGGCTCGCTCGCCGGCTGGCCGGCGCTCGTCTTCGCCTTCGGGCTGGTCCTGGTCATCGCGCTGTGGGTCAAGCAGGTGCGCGGCGCGATCCTCATCTCCATCGTGGTAACGACCATCGTGGCCATCGTGGTCGAGGCGGTCGGCAACATCGGCCCGATGTTCGGTGCCGCCTTCAACCCCAAGGGCTGGGGGCTCAACACCCCGTCGTTCCCCGACAAGATCGTCGACATCCCGGACCTCGGCACCCTCGGGCACTTCAGCCTGCTGGGGTCGTTCGACCGGATCGGCTTCGTCGCGACCGTGCTGCTGATCTTCACCCTGATGCTGGCCGACTTCTTCGACACCATGGGCACGATGACCGCGATCGGTGCCGAGGCGAAGCTGCTCGACAGCGAGGGGACCCCGCCCAACACCCAGCGGATCCTGATCGTGGACTCGGTGGCCGCCGCCGCGGGTGGCGCCGCGGGCGTGTCCTCCAACACCTCCTACATCGAGTCGGCCTCGGGTGTGGGCGAGGGCGCCCGCACCGGCCTCGCGTCGGTGGTCACGGGGCTGCTGTTCCTGCTCACGATGTTCATCACCCCGCTGGTGAAGGTCATCCCGAGCGAGGCGGCGGTCCCTGCGCTCGTCCTCGTCGGCTTCCTCATGATGCAGCAGGTCAAGGGCATCGACTGGGACGACGTCGAGATCGCGATCCCGGCCTTCCTCACGATCGTGCTCATGCCCTTCACCTACTCGATCACCGTCGGCATCGGCGCAGGCTTCATCTCCTATGTGCTCATCAAGGTGGTCCGGGGCAAGGGGATGGCGGTGCACCCGCTCATGTGGACCGTCGCGGGCCTGTTCGTCGTCTACTTCGCGATCGACCCGCTGACTCGCTGGCTCACCTGAGCCGCGACGTCAGTACGGCGCCGAGCCGCCCCTCACCCCGGTGAGCGGGCGGCTCGCTGCGTCACGCCCCGGGTGACGAGACGGGAATAGTTAGCACAGGTAATGAGTTAGGCTAAGCATCATGCCCACCGTCACCCGAGCCGCACGCACCGACGCAGGTCTGGCGTCGGAGCTCCGGCTGTCCGTGATGCGGCTGCGGCGGCGCCTCGCGGTCGAGCGACACCCCGACAACGAGCTGAGCCTCAGCCAGATGACCGTGCTCGGCACGCTCTTCCGGCACGGTGAGATGACCATCGGCGAGCTGGCCACGCACGAGCGGGTCCAGCCGCCCTCGATGACCCGCACTGTGACGGGCCTCGTGGACGGCGGCTACGCCCAGCGCCGGTCGCACGCCACCGACGGGCGGCAGGTGCTGGTCGCGCTGACCGAGGCCGGCCGCGCGACCGTGCTCGCCGACCGCGACCGTCGCGACGCCTGGCTCGCCCGCCAGCTCGCCGACCTGACCCCGCAGGAGCGGGCCCTGCTGCGGCAGGTGGCCCCCCTGCTCGACCGACTAGCCAACAAGGACTGATCGCTCCTCGTGAGCCCCACCTTCCGCTCCCTCGCCAACCACAACTACCGCCGCTACGCGATGGGCGGCCTGGTCTCCAACACGGGGACCTGGATGCAGCGCGTCGCGCAGGACTGGCTCGTCCTCCAGCTCAGCGGCAACTCCGGCACGGCCATCGGCATCACGACCGGACTGCAGTTCCTGCCGTTCCTGCTGCTCGCGCCCTATGCCGGCGTCGTCGCCGACCGGATGTCCAAGCACCGGCTCCTCCAGCTGACCAACGTCGGCATGGCGGCGCCGGCGCTGATCCTCGGCGTCCTCGCCGTGACCGGCCAGGCCCACCTGTGGGAGGTCTACGTCCTGGCCTTCCTGCTCGGGACCGCGTCGGCGTTCGATGCGCCGGCCCGGCAGTCGTTCGTGTCCGAGATCGTCGGGCCCGACGACATGACCAACGCCGTGGGCCTCAACTCGGCCAGCTTCAACACCGCCCGGATCATCGGCCCGGCCGTGGCCGGCTTCCTGATCGCGTGGCTCGGTGGTGGCGCCGTCGCCACCGGCTGGGTGATCCTGCTCAACGCGGTCAGCTATGTCGCGCCGATCCTCGCGCTGCGCAGCATGGACCGCTCGCTGCTCGACTCGCCCGAGCTCTCGCCTCGCCAGCCCGGCATGATCCGTGCCGGCGTGGCCTATGTCCGCGGCCGCCCCGACCTCAAGCTCGTCCTGGCCATCGTCTTCTTCACCGGCACCTTCGGCCTGAACTTCCAGATGACCTCGGCCCTCATGGCCACCAAGGTCTTCGACAAGGGACCGGGGGAGTACGGCCTCCTGGGCACGATCATGGCCGTCGGCTCGCTGACCGGCGCCCTGGTCGCCGCCCGTCGCGTGCGGGTGCGGCACCGGCTGATCATCGGCGCGGCCGTCGTGTTCGGCACCGTCGAGATGATCGCGGGCCTGATGCCCAGCTATGTCACCTACGCGCTGATCACGCCGCTGCTCGGCCTGACCGCGCTGACGATGATCACCTCCGCCAACACCTTCATGCAGCTCAACACGACGCCGGGGATGCGGGGCCGGGTGATGGCGCTCTACATGATGATCTTCATGGGTGGCACCCCCGTCGGCGCGCCGGTGGTCGGCTGGGTCGGTGAGACGATGGGCGCCCGGTGGACGCTGCTCCTGGGCGGCGGCCTCACCATCGTCGGCGTCCTCGCGTCGGTCGGCTTCTTCCTGCGCCGCACGGCATCCGGCGAGCGGGAGGCCGTGGCCGACCAGCCGCTGGCGGCCTGACCCCGTCGGGTCAGAGCGCCATCCCCTCGTCGGCGGGGACGTCGCACACGGCGGCGAAGACGGGCAGCAGGTCCATCCACCACTGCTCGCGCGGACGCCGCTCGGTGACGTCGACCTGCGCCAGCATGCCGGCGACCGGCCAGGTGCGCAGCCCGTCGGGCGTCAGGCCGACATAGACGGCGTCGTCGCCGCCGCCGCCGAGCGTCGACGTCAGCTCCTCGAGCGCGAAGTGCGCCAGCCGCGTCGCCAGGTTGCGGTCGAACGGCGAGGGGTTGCCGCCCTGCTGGAGGTGGCCGAGCACGGCCGGGCGCACGTCGAACAGGTGTTGCCCCTCCACCTCGAAGAGCCGCACCAGGAAGTCGGTGGTGTAGAGGTCGCCGGCCAGCTCGTTGCGGACGGCGACGAAGAGCCGCTTGCCGCCCTCGAACGCCGACCGCATCCGGAGTACGTCGGCCTGGAGGTCGGCGAGCGTGATCCCGTGCTCCGGGAGATAGACCCGCTCGGCCCCGGCGGCGAGGCCCGTGAGCAGGGCCAGGTAGCCGCAGGTGCGGCCCATCGTCTCGGCGACGAAGCACCGCCGCGAGGCCGAGGCCGACTGCTTGATCCGGTCCAGCGCCCAGACCGCGTTGTTGAGCGCGGTGTCGGCCCCGATCGACAGCTCGCTGCCCGGCAGGTTGTTGTCGATGCTCGCCGGGAGGAGGGTGATCGGTAGCCGCAGCGCGGGGAAGCGGGTGCGCTCGGCGACCAGCCGCTCCACCGTGAGGTAGGCGTCCAGTCCGCCGACCACGACCAGGGCGTCGAGGTCTGTGCGCTCGACCGCGCGGCTCACGGCATAGAGCTCGTCCTCGCCGATCACGCCGCGCCGGGTGCCCAGCGACGACCCGCCCTCGCCGACGAGCGCCTCGACGGCGCCCCACTCCAGCTCGGTCAGGTCCTCCTGGGCCAGGCCTCGGAACCCGCCGGTGACGCCCAGCATCGTGTGCCCGTGGGCGATCCCGAAGCGCACCAGGGCGCGGGTGGCGGTGTTCATGCCGGGCGCGAGACCGCCGGCGTGCACGATGGCGATGCGTTTGCCGGTGCCGGAGACGGCCGTGGTCTCGACCGGAGGCAGCGAGAGCGTCTCGAAGACCCCGAGCAGGTCGGTGAACGACTCGCCGCGGACCGCCACCGCCTCGTCGTAGCGGCCCTTCGCGATCAGTCCCGCGACGGCGCGGGTCTGGGCGACGGCCTCGACCATCGGCAGCCGGGTCACCCGGTTGTGGCGCACGCCGAGGATCTGCGGCACCGACTCCGGCGTCGCGTCGACGATGTCCATGACGGCCGTCCAGCCGAGCAGGGTGCTCATCCAGCGGTCGTAGGCGCTCGGCGTGCCACCTCGCTGCACGTGCCCGGGGATGGTGATCCGGGCCTCCTCGCCGAGCCGCTCGAAGATCGCGTCGCGGACGTGCTCGACGGTGATCGGCGAGCCGGCCCGGTCGGTCGCGCCCTCGGCGACGAGCACGAGCGACTCGCGCCGCCCCGCGGCCCGGCCGGTGCGGAGCATCTCGCACATGTGGTCCTCCCACCCGTCGTCGGGCGGGCTCTCGGGGACCAGGACGAAGTCGGCGCCGCCGGCGACGGCGGCCATGAGGGGGAGGTAGCCACAGTGCCGGCCCATCACCTCGAGGATGAAGCAGCGCTGGTGGCTCGCCGCCGTAGAAGAGATCGCGTCGATCGCTTCGATGATCCGGTGCAGCGCCGAGTCGGCGCCGATGGTCATGTCGCTGCCGACCAGGTCGTTGTCGATGGACCCGACGAGCCCGACCACCATGAGGGCTGGATGGGCGCTCGCCTGCTCCAGGGTGAGCTCACCGCGGTCGACCAGCTCGGTCAGCAGGTCGGGCCACTCGCGGCGCAGGACGTCGGTGCCGGTGAGGCTGCCGTCGCCGCCGATGACCACGAGCCGGTCGATGCCGCGCTCGACGAGGTTGCGGACCGCCTGCCGGCGCCCGTCCGGCTCGCGGAACTCCAGGCTCCGCGCGGTGCCGATCACCGTGCCCCCGCGCTGGAGGATCCCGCTCACGTCGTCCCAGCCCATCGGCCGGATGCGCTCCCCGCCGTCGACGGCCCCCTGGTAGCCCTCGAGGATCGCGAACGGCTCCGCGCCGAGCGTCAGCGCCGTGCGGCACACCGCGCGGACGGCCGCGTTCATGCCCTGGGCGTCGCCTCCACTGGTCAGCACGCCGATCCGCATGGCACCCATTGTGTTCCTCCCGGAACCTCCCATCGGCAGCGCCCTCCGCGTTTTGACCCTCTCACCGGGCGGGGAGTAATCTCGGTCCTCGTGTCTGGGCGATCCAGACCATTGCGCGTGCCCGGAAACACCCGCCGTCCTCAGGCCGGCCGGCAGCCGGCCCCGCGGAACCCATCACAGGCACAAGAAGCGACGCAACACCACCGTGCCCGGCAAGGTGCCGAGCCGTGACAGAGGACAAGAAGGGGAACCACCCGGTGCCCACCATTCAGCAGCTGGTCCGCAAGGGCCGCCAGGACAAGGTGTCGAAGAACAAGACGCCTGCCCTCAAGGGATCTCCGCAGCGCCGTGGCGTCTGCACCCGCGTCTACACCACCACCCCGAAGAAGCCGAACTCCGCCCTCCGCAAGGTCGCCCGCGTGCGCCTGTCCAGCGGCGTCGAGGTCACGGCCTACATCCCGGGCGTCGGTCACAACCTCCAGGAGCACTCGATCGTGCTCGTCCGCGGCGGCCGGGTGAAGGACCTCCCCGGTGTCCGCTACAAGATCATCCGCGGCACCCTCGACACCCAGGGCGTCAAGAACCGCAAGCAGGCCCGGAGCCGCTACGGCGCGAAGAAGGAGAAGAGCTGATGCCGCGCAAGGGTCCCGCCCCGAAGCGTCCCATCGACGTCGACCCGGTCTACGGCTCGCAGGTCGTCACCCAGCTGGTGAGCAAGGTCCTCAAGGACGGCAAGAAGCAGGTCGCGCAGCGCATCGTCTACACCGCGCTCGAGGGCTGCCGCGACAAGACCGGCACCGACCCGGTCGTCACGCTCAAGCGGGCGCTCGACAACGTGAAGCCGGCCATCGAGGTCAAGTCCCGCCGCGTGGGCGGTGCGACCTACCAGGTGCCGATCGAGGTCAAGCCCAACCGCAGCACGACCCTGGCCCTGCGCTGGCTGGTTGGCTACGCGCAGGACCGGCGCGAGAAGACGATGTCCGAGCGGCTCATGAACGAGATCCTCGACGCGTCCAACGGGCTCGGCGCGGCCGTCAAGAAGCGTGAGGACACGCACAAGATGGCCGAGTCCAACAAGGCCTTCGCCCACTACCGCTGGTGACCGCGGGCGGGGTCCCACACCCGGGAGCGCCCCGCCCCCACCGCACCCCTTACCTAAGGAACTGACTAGCAGTGGCTGTCGACATCACCACGGACCTCAACAAGGTCCGCAACATCGGCATCATGGCGCACATCGACGCCGGCAAGACCACCACCACCGAGCGCATCCTCTTCTACACCGGCATCACCTACAAGATCGGTGAGGTCCACGAGGGCGCGGCCACCATGGACTGGATGGAGCAGGAGCAGGAGCGCGGCATCACCATCACGTCCGCCGCGACGACCTGCTGGTGGAAGAACCACCAGATCAACATCATCGACACCCCCGGCCACGTCGACTTCACCGCCGAGGTCGAGCGCTCGCTGCGCGTCCTCGACGGCGCGGTCGCCGTCTTCGACGGGGTCGCCGGCGTCGAGCCGCAGTCGATGACCGTGTGGCGCCAGGCCAACAAGTACAACGTCCCCCGGATGTGCTTCGTCAACAAGCTCGACCGGACCGGGGCGGACTTCTTCCGCTGCGTCGACATGATCGTCGACCGCCTGAACTCCACCCCGCTCGTGCTCCAGCTGCCCATCGGCGCCGAGCACGACTTCCTCGGCGTCATCGACCTGATCGGCATGCGCGCGCTCACCTGGCGCGGCGAGACCAAGATGGGCGAGGACTACGAGGTCGAGGAGATCCCCGCCGAGCTGCAGGAGCAGGCCGAGGAGTGGCGCGAGAAGCTCCTCGAGACCCTCGCCGAGGCCGACGACGACATCATGGAGAAGTACCTCGAGGGCGAGGACCTCTCCGTCGAGGAGATCGAGGACGCCATCCGGCGCGCCACGATCGCCGACAAGCTCAACCCCGTCCTGTGCGGCACCGCCTTCAAGAACAAGGGCGTCCAGCCCCTGCTCGACGCGGTCGTGCGCTACCTGCCGTCGCCGCTCGACATCGACGCGATCGTGGGCCACAAGCCCAACGACGAGGAGACCTCGATCTCCCGCAAGCCGTCGGACAGCGAGCCGTTCTCCGGCCTGGCCTACAAGATCGCCAGCGACCCGCACCTCGGCAAGCTGATCTACGTCCGCGTCTACAGCGGCAAGCTCGAGGCGGGCTCGACGGTGCTCAACTCCGTCACCGGCCGCAAGGAGCGGGTCGGCAAGGTCTACCAGATGCACGCCAACAAGCGTGAGGAGATCGCGTCGGTCGGCGCGGGCCAGATCGTCGCCGTCATGGGCCTCAAGGAGACCAAGACCGGTCACACCCTGTGCGACCAGTCGGCTCCGGTCGTCCTCGAGTCGATGACGTTCCCGGCCACCGTGATCGAGGTCGCCATCGAGCCCAAGAGCAAGGGCGACCAGGAGAAGCTCGGTGCCGCCATCCAGCGGCTCACCGAGGAGGACCCGACCCTCACGGTCAAGACCGACCAGGAGACCGGCCAGACCATCGTCGCCGGCATGGGCGAGCTCCACCTCGAGATCTTCGTCGACCGCATGCGTCGCGAGTTCCGCGTCGAGGCCACCGTCGGCAAGCCGCAGGTCGCCTACCGCGAGACCATCCGGGCCAAGGTCGAGAACCACTCCTACACCCACAAGAAGCAGACGGGTGGCTCGGGACAGTTCGCGAAGGTCGTCATGTCGATCGAGCCGAGCATCGACCCCGAGACCGGGCTCGGTGCGGGCTACCAGTTCGCCAACAACGTGACCGGTGGTCGCGTGCCCCGCGAGTACATCCCCTCGGTCGACCAGGGCGCCCAGGACGCCATGGAGTTCGGCGTCCTCGCCGGCTACCCGATGGTCGACGTGAAGGTCTCCCTCGAGGACGGCGCCTACCACGACGTCGACTCCTCCGAGCTGGCGTTCAAGATCGCCGGCAACCAGGCCTTCAAGGAGGCCGCCCGCAAGGCACGTCCGGTCCTGCTGGAGCCGATGTTCGCCGTCGAGGTCACCACTCCCGAGAACTACCTCGGTGACGTGATCGGCGACATCAACTCCCGCCGTGGCCACGTGCAGAGCATGGAGGAGCGGCACGGTGACCGGGTGGTCAACGCCCTGGTGCCCCTGTCGGAGATGTTCGGGTACGTTGGCGACCTGAGGTCCAAGACCTCCGGGCAGGCGTCGTACTCGATGGAGTTCGACTCGTACGCCGAGGTCCCGCAGGGCATCGCCGACGAGATCATCAAGAAGGTCCGGGGCGAGTAGCCCTGCCGGGGGAGGATCCCCCACGACGGACCCCGGCCTCGGCCACTACCATTCACACGAGTCAAGAAGAAAACAACCCAGGAGGAGCCCACAGTGGCTAAGGCGAAGTTCGAGCGGACCAAGCCGCACGTCAACATCGGCACCATCGGTCACATCGACCACGGCAAGACGACGCTGACCGCGGCCATCACGAAGGTGCTGCACGACAAGTTCCCGGACCTGAACCCGTTCACGCCTTTCGACGAGATCGACAAGGCCCCCGAGGAGCGTCAGCGCGGTATCACCATCTCCATCGCGCACGTCGAGTACCAGACCGAGGCGCGCCACTACGCGCACGTCGACTGCCCGGGTCACGCGGACTACATCAAGAACATGATCACCGGCGCCGCTCAGATGGACGGTGCGATCCTCGTGGTCGCCGCCACCGACGGCCCGATGCCCCAGACCAAGGAGCACGTGCTCCTCGCCCGCCAGGTGGGTGTCCCCTCCCTGGTCGTCGCCCTCAACAAGTGCGACATGGTGGACGACGAGGAGCTCATCGAGCTCGTCGAGATGGAGGTGCGCGAGCTCCTCACCGAGTACGAGTTCCCCGGCGACGACATCCCCGTCGTGCGCGTGGCGGCCTTCCCGGCCCTCAACGGCGACGCCAAGTGGGGCGAGTCCGTGGCCGAGCTGATGGACGCGGTGGACTCCTACATCCCGACCCCGGCGCGTGAGACCGACAAGCCCTTCCTGATGCCCGTCGAGGACGTCTTCACGATCACCGGTCGTGGCACCGTCATCACCGGCCGCATCGAGCGCGGCATCATCAAGGTGGGCGAGGAGGTCGAGATCCTCGGCATCCGCGACACCTCCCAGAAGTCCACCGTGACCGGTGTCGAGATGTTCCGCAAGCTGCTCGACGAGGGCCAGGCGGGCGAGAACGTCGGCCTGCTGCTCCGCGGCACGAAGCGCGAGGACGTGGAGCGCGGCATGGTCGTGGCCAAGCCCGGCACCACCACCCCGCACACCAACTTCGAGGCCTCGGTCTACATCCTGTCCAAGGAGGAGGGCGGCCGTCACACGCCGTTCTTCAACAACTACCGTCCGCAGTTCTACTTCCGGACCACGGACGTCACCGGCGTCGTCACGCTGCCCGAGGGCACCGAGATGGTCATGCCCGGTGACAACACCGAGATGAAGGTCGAGCTCATCCAGCCGATCGCCATGGACGAGGGCCTGCGGTTCGCCATCCGCGAGGGTGGCCGCACCGTCGGCGCCGGCCGGGTCACCAAGATCACGAAGTGAGCGTGAGGCCGGCGAGCTTGCTCGTCCGGCCGAGCCGAACGAGTGACAGCCGCCGCAGGCGGCAGATCACGAAGTGATCTGCTGAAGCACTCCCAGCACGCCCCCGCAGCCATCGGCTGCGGGGGCGTTCTGCCATACTCCGCGGCATGAGCCAGTACCCGCCTCCGCCGGGCTACCAGCCCGCACCGGCCAACCACCCGCAGGCCACGCTCATCCTGATCCTCGGGATCCTGTCCCTGGTCGTGTGCGGGCTCCTCGGCCCGGTGGCCTGGGTGATGGGCAACCGCGCCAAGGCCGAGATCGACGCCGCGGGCGGCGCCATCGGCGGCCGCGACATGGTCCAGGCGGGCCGGATCATCGGCATCATCGCCACCGTCCTCATGGTGCTCGCCCTGCTCGTGGTGATCCTCGTGTTCGCCGTGGGCATCGGGACCGCGACCGTCAACTCGTGACCGGCGGTCCGTCCCGACCGGCGCGGCCGCACCTGAGGTTCACCGAGGAGGGACGCCGCGTCCGCGAGGTGCTCACCTACTCGCGGCGCGGCAGCCGCCTCACGCCCCGCCAGGCGGCCGCCTGGGAGGCGCACGCCGACGCCTGGGTGATCCCCGACGAGGTGGTCGACGACCCGGGCTTCCGCCTCGCCGACCGCTTCGGCCGCGAGGCGCCCCTGGTCGTCGAGATCGGCTCCGGGGTCGGTGAGGCGACGGCGGCGCTGGCGGCCTCCCGACCGTCCTGCGACGTGCTCGCCCTGGAGGTGTGGCGCCCCGGCGTGGCGAGCACGCTCGAGCGGCTCGCCGAGGCGGGCGTGTCCAACGTGCGGCTGTGCGGCGTCGATGCGGTGTGGTTCCTCGAGCACCTCGTCGCCGAGGGCGGCCTGGCCGGCCTCTGGACCTTCTTCCCGGACCCCTGGCCCAAGACCAAGCACCACAAGCGCAGGCTCGTGACGCCGACCTTCGCGCGGCTCGCGGCCACCCGGCTCGCTCCCGGCGCCGAGTGGCGGCTGGCGACCGACTGGGCCGACTACGCCGAGCAGATGGTCGACGTGCTGGGCGCCGAGCCGCTGCTGGAGGGCGGCGTCGTCGAGCGGTGGGCGGAGCGGCCGGTGACCAGGTTCGAGCGCAAGGGTCTGGCCGTCGGGCGGTCGATCACCGACCTGCGCTTCGTGCGGACCGAGACCCCCGCCGGCGAGGAACCGGTCACAGCGGCAGGTTGAGGTCCACGCCGGCGAGCTCGAGCCGGCCCTCGACGCGGCGACGCTCCTGGTCGAGCTCGGGCCCGGGCTCCAGGACGCCCAGCAGGTGGGTGATGCCGAGCGCCTCACAGGTCAGGGTGAGCACGTCGTCGTAGGCACGGCGGTGCGCCTCGTACTTCACGAACGACTTGCCGCGCGGCTGGCTGCGATAGCTGACGCCGAGGCGCCGGGCGTCGCGGGCGAGCTGCTCGATCGGCCGGGCGGACGCGCGGTTGCGACGGCGCGCGACGACGGCCGCCCTGGTCCTCGTGAGCAGTCGCCCGAAGCGACGCCAGGGGAACCATGGGGAGGCGATCACCAGGGCCCAGACGGCCAGCGTGGCCACCACCCCACGGTAGATCCGCGGTCCGGGGCCGACAAGGCCTTTCAGGCCGTGGCGCCCACCAGCGCCGCGACCGCGTCACCGAACACCCGGGTGTGCAGGTCGACGTCGGCCTCGGTGTGGTGGGGGGAGAACAGCGCCATGTTGTGGAACGGCGTCAGCAGGATGCCGCGGTTGAGCGCCCACAGGTGCATGAAGCCGTCGAGCTCCTCGTCGATGGCCGCGGCCGCGTCGGCGCCGTTGCGCGGAGGCGGGCAGAACCAGTACTCCGCCCGGCAGCCGAGCCGCTGGACGTGCCAGGGCAGTCCGTGCTGCTCGATGACTCCGGCGACCCCGGCCGTGAACCGCTCGGCCAGCGGGACCGCGACGGCGAAGTCCTCCTCGCGCAGGGCCGAGGAGAGCGTCGCGCGGACCGCCGCCATGGCCAGTGCGTTGCCCGTCAGGGTGCCGCCGACGCCCGCGACGTCGATGTCGTGCCCGAGCATCGGCGCCGAGATCCGCTCCGCGAGCTCGGCGCTCAGACCGTAGGCCGCCACCGGGACACCGCCGCCGATCGGCTTGCCCATCACCACCATGTCGGGCTCGAGCCCCCAGGCGGCGGTCGCGCCGCCCGGCCCCGCGCACAGCGTGTGGGTCTCGTCGATGATCCAGATGACGCCGTGCCGCCGGGTGACCTCGCGGACGCCGGCGAGGTAGCCCTCGTCGGGCAGCACGATGCCGATGTTGGTCAGCGCGGGCTCCATGAGGAGCGCGGCGACGTCACCCTGGGCCAGCCGGCGGTCGAGCGCCTCGAGGTCGTTGAAGGGCACCACCGCGGTGGTCACGGCGACGTCCACCTGCGGGCCGAGGGCGCCGGGCCGGGGGACGACGGCGCCGGACTCGTCGAGCACCGCGAGCGTCTCGTCGACCGTGCCGTGGTAGCACCAGTCCATCACCGCGATCCGCGGCCGGCCCGTCAGGTGCCGCGCGAAGCGCAGCACGAAGCGGTTGGCGTCGGTGGCCGTCATCGCCATCTGCCAGCGGGGCAGCCCGAACCGTCGGGTCAGCTCCTCGCCGACCCAGGCGGCGTCGGCGGACGGCAGCATGGTCGTGATGCCGGTGCGGGCCCGCTCGGCGACCGCGTCGGCGACGGCGGGGAGCGCGTGGCCGGTCATCGCGCCGGTGTCGCCGAGGCACAGGTCGACGTAGTCCAGCCCGTCGACGTCGGTGAAGCGCGCCCCGCCCGCCGTCTCGAAGAACACCGGGAACGACCCCGGCCACCGGGTCATCCACGGCATCGGGACGCCCGCCAGCAGCGAGCCCCGCGCCTCCTGCGCGAGCCGTGCCGAGGTGGGGTGCGCCTCGACGAACCGCTCCTCCTCCTGCCGGCGCAGCCCGGCCAGCCGTCCTCGGTCGATCATGCGGTGCACCCCAGGGGAATCATGCGGGACAACCTAGTGAATCCGTCGTCCGCGTGCCAGCACGCCACGGAATGAGCGCCGATCCTCGCCGAGGTGGCGCTCAGGTACGCCGAGGTGGCGCTCAGGTACGTCGAGGTGGCGCTCAGGTACGTCGAGGTGGCGCGCCCCGGCCCTGAGATGACCCGGCGACCGCCCGTCGGCGCTCACTAGACTCGCGCCGGTGACCACGATGGCGCGGCCGGCCACCGGCCTGCGGATCCACCGGGCCTGGTGGATCGCGCTGGTCACCATGGCCGCGCTCGTGGCCGCCGCCGGCTTCCGCTCCTCGACGGGAGCGCTGCTGGAGCCGCTGGAGGAGCAGTTCGGCTGGTCGCGCTCGGTGACGTCCGGGGCGGTGACCTTCAACCTGGTGGTCTACGGACTCACCGCTCCGTTCGCCGCCGCGCTCATGGAGCGCTTCGGGCTGCGCCGCGTGGTGCCCGCCGCACTGGTGCTGGTGGGCCTCGGGTCGGGCCTGACGCTGTGGATGACGCAGGCCTGGCAGCTGTGGCTCCTGTGGGGGATCGCGGTCGGCATGGGGACCGGTTCGCTGGCGCTCGTCTTCGGGGCGATCGTGGCCAACCGGTGGTTCGAGCGACACCGGGGGCTGGTCGTCGGCGTGTTCTCGGCCGCCAGCTCGACGGGGCAGCTGATCTTCCTGCCGGCCATCGCGCGGCTCGCCACGGGTCCCGGCTGGCAGTGGGCCGCCGGCCTGGTCGCCGTGGCCGCCCTCGCGCTGGCGCCGCTCGCCTGGCTGGTCCTGCGCGACCGGCCCGCCGACGTCGGGAGCACGCCGTACGGCGCACCTGCGGGCTGGCACCCGCCCGCGCCCGCCGGGCCACACGCCGGCGCCGCGACCGTCGCGATCCGGACGCTGCGCGAGAGCCTGCGCTCGTGGCCGTTCTGGGCGCTGCTGCTGAGCTTCTGGATCTGCGGCTGGTCCACCAACGGTCTGATCGGGACGCACTTCATCCCGGCGGCCCACGACCACGGCATGCCCGAGACGACGAGCGCCTCGCTCCTCGCGCTCATCGGGATCTTCGACATCGTCGGGACGCTGGCCAGCGGCTGGCTCACCGACCGCGTGGACTCACGATGGCTGCTGTTCGGCTACTACACGCTGCGGGGCCTGTCCCTGCTCGTCGTCCCCGCCCTGCTCGGTCCGCACGTGCACCCGAGCCTGTTCTGGTTCATCGTGTTCTATGGCCTGGACTGGGTCGCCACCGTGCCCCCGACGGTGACCCTCTGCCGCCAGCACTTCGGGGTCGCCAAGGCGGGCGTGGTGTTCGGATGGGTGTTCGCCTCCCACATGGTCGGCGCGGGCGTCGCCGCCAGCTATGCCGGCTGGATCCGCGAGTCGCGGGGCGACTACTTCGTCGCCTGGGTGACCGCCGGGGCGCTCTGCCTGGTGGCCGGGGTGCTGTGCCTGACGATCCGTCGGGTGGCCGAGGAGAGCGTGGTCACCGCCGCGACGTGAGGCGCAGCCGCAGGGCGTTCTCCCGCTGGAGTCGCGCCGAGTCGCGGTCGCGACGGGCGGCGATCACCGCCGCCAGGAAGGCGTCGGGGGGAGTGCCGGGAGGGGGGAGCGGGGCGACATAGCGGCTCACCTCGTCGGCCAGCCGCACCCCGAGGTCCTGCCTGGTCGCGGGGTCGATCTGCCAGGCCCGGCCCAGGAAGCTGCGCACGGCCAGCGCCAGCCCGTTGGGGAGGGCCGCGATGTCCGCTGACGCCGCCCACCCGGCGAGTCGGGGCGGCATGAGCGGCGGGGGGTTGAGCCGGAGCGAGACCCGGTCGCGGACGACGTAGGTGCCGGCGGCGTAGTCGCCCAGGCGCTTGCCGCGCGCGCTCAGCATCGAGGAGATGAACGCCGGCCCTCCGAGGGTCGGGTAGATCTCCACGATCCCGATCAGCGACCGGACGAACGCGTGCTGGAACGAGATCGGCCCGGCGTCGTCGCGGACCGTGCGCAGCCCCATGGCGAGCTTGCCCAGCGAGCGCCCGCGCGTGAGCGTCTCGAAGGCGGTGGGATAGACCAGGAAGACGGTCACGAGCGTGCCGACCATCCCGATCCGCATCAGCGCCTCGTCGGTCGAGATGGTCGCGGCGAAGGCGATCAGCACGACGGCGAAGAAGAGCACGAACGTCACGACGAGGTCGATGAGGCCCGAGACGACCCGGTGCGTCACGCTCGCCGGGGGCAGGTCGAGGGCCACGGCCTCGCCGGTGACGAGGTCGTCGGCGGTGAGCGTCGCATAGGTCGCGGCGCCGTTCTGCGGGTCCGACATCGCGGCCCAGCATAGGCTGGCGCGCGTGGATCTGGACGCGTATGTGCTGGCGCATGCCGAGGAGTGGCGGCGCCTCGAGCGGCTGACCTCCCAGCGTCGTCTCACCGGCGCGGAGGGGGACGAGCTCGTCGAGCGCTACCAGCGGGTCGCGACCCACCTGTCCGTCGTACGCACGGCCGCCCCGGACGCCGCCGTCATCGCCTACCTCTCCTCGCTCCTCGCCAACGCCCGGACCCGCGCCACCGGCACCCGAACGGCGTCGTGGTCGGGTGCGCTGCGGTTCGTGACCGAGCGCTTCCCGGCGGCGCTCTACCGTCTGCGCTGGTGGTGGCTCTCGACGTGGGCCGCCAACGCCCTGGTCACCGGGGTGATGATGTGGTGGCTGGTCGACCATCCCAACGTCGAGCAGAGCCTGCTCACCCCGTCGCAGGTCGACCAGCTGGTCAACCACGACTTCGAGGACTACTACCACCAGGCCGCCGCCTCGCACTTCGCCGCCTCGGTGTGGGTCAACAACGCCTGGGTCGCCGCACTCTGCCTCGCGGTCGGGGTGCTCGGGCTGCCGGTGGTCTACCTGCTGTTCCAGAACATCCTGAACGTGGCGATCATCGGCTCGGTGATGATCCGGCACGGCCACGCCGGACACTTCTGGGGGCTGCTGCTCCCACACGGCCTGCTCGAGCTGACCGCCGTGTTCGTCGCCGGGGGAGTCGGGCTGCGGCTGTTCTGGTCCTGGGTCGCGCCGGGCGACCTCTCCCGCGCCAAGTCCCTGGCGCGCGAGGGCCGGACGGTCGGCACCGTGGCCCTCGGCCTCGTCGGCGTGCTGTTCGTCAGCGGCATGATCGAGGGCTTCGTGACGCCCTCGCCCCTGCCGACGTGGGCGCGCCTCGGCATCGGCATCGCGGCCGAGGTGCTGTTCCTGGTCTATGTCTTCGTGCCCGGCCGCGCGGCCTTCGACCGCGGGGTCACCGGCGATCTGGACGCCGCGCTCCTCGAGGACCAGGTGGCCTCCGCCGCCTGACCGCCGCACCGCCGCGGGTCGTCGTCTCCTGCGACGGCTCGGCGCGGTGACGTGACCGCTCGCCTCAGAGGAGACCGGAGGCCTTGAGGTGGAGGTAGTGGTCGGCGAGCGCGGGAGGCAGCCGCTGGGCGTCGGCGTCGACGATGTCGACCCCGAGGGCGCCGAGGAGGCGCGCGGTGCGGGTGCGGCGCAGCAGCACCTGCTCGGCCGCGGCGGCGCCATAGACCTCGTCCACCGTGGACCGGTCGCGGGCGAGCGCCTCGAGCGCGGGGTCCTTGACCGAGGCGAGGACGACGCGATGGCGCTGGGTGAGCGTCGGGAGCACGGGCAGCAGCCCCTCCTCGACGGGGGCGGACTCGAGCGGTGTCAGCAGCACGACCAGCGCCCGCTGCCGGCCGAGCGACGAGACCGACCCGGCGATCGCCGACCAGTCGGCCTCAGCGATCACCGGCTCGAGGTCGGCCATCGCGTCCTGCAGCGTGGCCGCGATGCTGCGGTGACCCGCGGCCCGCACCTGTGCCCGGATCGTGCGGTCGCCGGCCACGAAGTCGACGCGGTCACCGGCGCGCGCCGCCAGCGCGGCGAGCAGCAGGGCCGCGTCCATGGCCGAGTCGAGGCGGGGGGTGTCGTCCACGCGCGCGGCCGAGGTGCGCGAGGTGTCGAGGACCAGGACGACGCGTCGGTCGCGCTCGGGCTGCCAGGTGCGGACGACGACGTTGCGGCTGCGGGCCGAGGCGCGCCAGTCGATGGAGCGGACGTCGTCGCCGCGGACGTACTCCCTCAGGGAGTCGAACTCCGTGCCCTGCCCGCGGATCCGCACCGCCGAGCGACCGTCGAGCTCGCGCAGCCGGGCCAGCCGGGACGGCAGGTGCTTGCGGGACTCGAACGGGGGCAGCGACCGCACCGACCCCGGCACGTCGGCGGTCCTCTGACGAGCGGCGAGGCCGAGGGGGCCGCGCGTGCGGACGGTGACGCCCACCGCCCGCAGGTCGCCGCGTCGCGTCGGCCGGAGGGGGGTCAGCAGGACCTCGCGCTCGTCGGCGCGCAGGGAGACCCGGTGCCGGTTGCCGGTGGCGCCCGCCGAGGGCTGCCAGGCGTCCCGGACCAGCCCGGTGACCCGACGGGACGCGGTGACCGTGAGCCGGGTGGAGGTGGGATAGCCCATCCGGACCGCGCCCACGGGCGCGCGCTCGAAGGTCAGCGTCTCGGGTCGTGGCGCGAGCAGCCAGTCGAGGAGCACGAGCGCCAGCACCACCAGCAGCCAGATCCCGACCGTGCCCATGGCAGGCCGGAACGCCACCGGGACCAGGCCCAGCAGCAGCAACAGGGGGACGCGCCCGGTGACGGCCATCGGGTCAGCGCGCCTCGCGGCGGTCGGCGCTCATCGCGGCACCGGCACCGATCCCAGCGCGCTCGCGAGCACCTGCGAGACCTCGACGCCCTCGAGCTCGGCCTCGGGACGGAGCCCCAGCCGGTGGCCCAGCGTCGCGTGCGCGAGCGCCTTGACGTCGTCGGGCGTGACGAAGTCCCGTCCGGTGAGCCAGGCCCACGCCCGTGCCGCGCGCAGCAGCGCCGTCGCGCCGCGGGGGCTGACGCCGAGGCTGAGGGACGGCGACTCCCGGGTCGCGCGGGCGATGTCGACGACATAGGCGGCGACCGCCGGCGAGACCTGGACGCGGGTGACGGCCCGCTGCCCGGCGAGGATGTCCTCGGGTCCGGCGACCGGCCGCACCCCGGCGGCGACGACGTCGCGCGGGTCGAAGCCCTCGGCGTGGCGGCGCAGGATCTCGAGCTCCTGCTCGCGGGGCGGGATCGGCAGCACCAGCTTGAGCAGGAACCGGTCGAGCTGGGCCTCGGGCAGCGGGTAGGTGCCCTCGTACTCCACGGGGTTCTGCGTGGCCGCGACCAGGAACGGCTGGGGCAGGCGCCGCGAGACGCCGTCGACCGACACCTGGCCCTCCTCCATCGCCTCGAGCAGCGCCGACTGCGTCTTGGGCGGCGTCCGGTTGATCTCGTCGGCCAGCAGCAGGTTGGTGAACAGCGGCCCCTCGCGGAAGCTCAGCTGGCCGGCGTGCGAGTCGATGACCATCGAGCCCGTGATGTCGCCCGGCATCAGGTCGGGGGTGAACTGCACCCGCCGCGTCTGCACGGCGAGGGCCGCGGCCAGGCTGCGCACGAGCAGGGTCTTGGCGACACCCGGCACGCCCTCCATCAGCACGTGCCCGCCGGTGAGCAGCGCGACGAGCAGCCCCGACACGGCGGCGTCCTGGCCGACGACGGCCTTCGCCACCTCCGCGCGTACGGCGCCCAGCCGCGCGCGGGCGTCCTCGCCGGCGCGGTCCACCGCGGGCGGCTCGACCGCCGGCTCCGGAGCGCGCGCCTCCCCGGCCGGGGTCTCCGGGGCGGGCGCCTGTCCGCCGAGGGGGTCGGGGTGGTCCCACCACGGGTCGGGCGCGGGGGGCGGGGTGTGCTCGCTCATGTGCGGCGTACCTCTCTGTCGAGCTCGGCCAGGTCGTTGGCCAGGGTGATCAGGGCCTTGTCGGAGGCCGGGGCAGGGCTGGCGGGTCCGAGGAGGAGACGGAGCTCCTCCGCCGATCGGGGGCTGTGCGGGGCCAGGGAGGCGAGCAGACCCTCGACGTCCTGGGCCGTGGTGGCCGGCAGGTGCAGCTGCTCGGCGAGCCGGCGCCGGGCGGCGCTGCGGAGCACCTCGGCCGCGTGGCCCCGGTCGTTGGCCTTGCGGTAGATGCGGCCCCGGCTGTGCGTGGTCTCGATGGCCTTGACGCTCACGGGGAGCGGCTCGGTCGCGAGTGGTCCGAGCCGCCGCCCGCGCCACAGGACGAGGCCGACGACCGCGAGGGCGAGGACCCAGAGCCCGGGCTTGACGACGTCGGGCGCCAGGCTGCCGAGGCTGACGCCGTCGGAGGCGGTGAGGTCACCGAGGCTGGGGACATACCAGACGAGCCGCGACCGCTCGCCGAGGAGCCGCAGCGCGGCCGCGGCGTTGTCGCCGTCGAGGACGTGGTCGTTCTGGAGGACCTGGCCGGCCCCGACCAGTGTCACGCTGTGTGTCGGGGTGCCGACGAGGAAGCCGCTGTCGCCGGCGAAGCAGCCCTGGGAGCTGGCGTACTCGACGCCCTGGTCGACATCGACCTCGAGGTCGCCGAGCTGGTCGTCCCCGCAGCCCGCGTCGCGGGGAGCGTCGACCGTCACCGGGGTGCCGGGCGGGAGGCCCAGCGCATCGGTCACCGTCGGGCCGGGTTCGACGAGCAGCAGGTGCCCGGACGCGCTCGCGTCACGGAGGCGCCTCGCCGTGCTGGCGCCCAGCAGCTCGGTGGACGTGACGACCACGGTCGTGTCGTCGTCGACGTCGGCGCCCTCGAGCTCGTCGGCGGAGCGCACCACCTCCACGTCGACGCCCTGGCGGTCGAGCACGCGCGCGACGGCCTGGCCGCCCTGGCGGCCGGGGTTCTCGGGATCCCACACGCCACCGCGGGTCTCGCCCCCGGAGAGCAGCCCATAGACGAGGGCCGAGCCCAGAGCCAGCAGGAGGATGAGCACGGTCACCCGGTGGCGCGCGAGCCAGCTCATCGGCGCACCCCCGCGAGGTCGTCGTCGAGCTGGAGGACGCGCCGGGCCTGGTCCGCGGTCGCGGGCCGGTCGCCGTACCTCACCAGGTCGAAGGCGAGCCCGGCCTGGTCGATCCGGTCGCGTGCGGACGGGTGGAGCATGCCGAGCGCCAGCGCCACCTCGTGGGCGGTCATCCCGGGCAGGTCGTCGAGACGGTGCCGCTCGACCTGGCGCAGCGCCAGGGCGCGGAACGCGTCCATCACCGCCTCGGGGAAGCGGCCGGCGGCGAGGGCGGCCTCGGCGCGGGCGCGCAGCTCCGCGGCGGTGACGCCGACCTCCTCCAGCACCGGTCCGGCCTCGCGCGGCGCGCGTCGGGTGCGGCGAGCACGGGACGCGACCCACAGGATGCCGACCGCCACGAGTGCGAAGACCAGGATCGCCGCGAAGGTCGCCAGGGCCGGTGCCCCGGCGGCCGCCTGCTGCCCCCGGGCGAAGAGCTCGCCGACCCAGCCGAGCAGGCGCCGGAGCACGTTCTCGCGGTGGTAGTCCGGCCGCAGCAGCTCCTCGCGCAGCCACGAGCGCGCCTCGTCGGGGGACGGGTCGAGCGGTGCGGCCAGGGCCGGGAGCAGGGGACTCACGCGCGGGTGATCCCCGCCCGTGTCATCAGCTCCACGTCGTAGGCCTCCTTGCGCATCCGCTGGTCGAGGTACTGCAGCGACCGGACGGAGGCCGCGAACGGCACGGTGAACGACGCGGCGAGGATCTGGCCGAGGGCCGAGCCGACGATGGTGAAGAACAGCAGGAACTCGCCGTTGGACACCGCCATCCCGGCCACCTGGGTGACCAGCCCGATGGGGAAGGTCAGCGCCTGGGCGGCGACCCCGACGACGATCGAGGTCAGCAGGCTGATGCCGAACACCCGCCAGAACTGCCGGCTGGTCAGCCGCCAGGCGCGGCCGAAGGCGGCGAACACGCCGATGTCCTCCAGCACGAGGGCAGCCGGCGCGAGATAGGTGACTCGCGTCGAGACGAAGATGCCCACACAGACGGCCATGGGCGCCGTGAACAGGAACCACGCGAACACGCTGCCGCCCGACGACGCGTTGGACGCGTAGAGGATGCTCAGCAGCACGTAGGCCACGATGGCGAGCACCGAGACGACCAGGACGAGCACCGCCATGCCGATCAGGGCCCAGCGCTTGCCACGCGTGGCGGCCCAGGTCTCCCCGAGCGATAGCCGTCGTCCGATCGCGGCGGCCGCGGCCACGTGGGCGATCATGCCGACGACCAGGACGGTGCCGGCCCACTGCAGGACGGTGCCGACCAGCAGCGCGGCATAGGGGCCGACGATCCCCGCGATGTCGCCGGTCGTGACCGAGCTGCCATAGGGGTCGGAGAGCGTGTCGGCAGAGCTCGGGTCGAAGGTCAGCCCCATCGCGAAGGTCATGATGGCGGTGGCCAGCACCGGGACGGCCATCGAGACGGCGGCCACGATCACCGCCGAGCCGGCGGTCGCCTTGGGGTTGAAGCGGATGATCTTGAAGGCCGCGTCATACATGTCGCCGAGTCCGAGGGGACGCAGCGGCATCGCGCCCGGCTTGTGCGCGGCCCCCCACATGCCGGGGAGGTGCGCCGGAAGCTGCTGGGGAGCCCAGCCGCCGGCGGGCGCCGGGGTCGGTCCCGCCATGCCGACGGGCTGTCCCCAGGTGGGACGCGACACGTCCGGCGGGGGCTGCGAGCCGGGCGGGGGTGGGGTGCCGCCGCCCCACGGCGGTGGGTGGTCGCTCCCGGACATCGGCTCCCCCTGGTCGGCCGGCCGCGCCTCGCGCCCGGGTCGGCAGCCATCCTGTCAGGTGCCCGGCACCCGATTTGGCGCAACCGTCGTTCTCTGCCAAGATAAGCAGGTTGCTCCGGCGGGTTGCCGGGGTGCGCCACACCTTGACTACTGAATCGTGTCTTCCGACGGGCAGCTGCTCGTCGTAGGGATTCGGTGGCCGGCGTGCGGCCGCACCGAACCAGGAGACCCGATCAGCCCGACGACCGTCGGGCGCCACCAACGACGAGACCGATTCCCTTCGCGGGGGCCTCAGTCGCGTGAAACAAGCGCGACACGCCCGACCGCGGGGGTCGGCCGAGTGCGAGGTGGTGGAGCAGGCGGGAGGCCCTCACCCGGGGGCAGCTCGAGACAGGAACGCACGCGGTACCCACCCGGGTACGACAGACAGGGACGAGAGAGACAGATGGCGGGACAGAAGATCCGCATCAGGCTCAAGGCCTATGACCACGAGGTGATCGACACCTCGGCGCGCAAGATCGTGGACACGGTCACCCGCACGGGTGCGAAGGTCGCCGGCCCGGTGCCGTTGCCGACCGAGAAGAACGTCTACTGCGTCATCCGCTCGCCGCACAAGTACAAGGACTCCCGCGAGCACTTCGAGATGCGCACCCACAAGCGCCTCATCGACATCATCGACCCCACGCCGAAGACCGTCGACTCGCTCATGCGGCTCGACCTTCCCGCCGGCGTCGACATCGAGATCAAGCTCTGAGGTCGAAGACATGACTCTGGAACGAAACGTGAAGGGCCTGCTGGGCACCAAGCTCGGCATGACCCAGCTGTGGGACGAGAACAACCGCATCGTCCCGGTCACCGTCATCGCCGCCGCCACCAACGTGGTGACGCAGGTGCGCCACCCCGAGACCGACGGCTACAACGCCATCCAGGTCGGCTACGGCGAGATCGACGGTCGCAAGGTCAACAAGCCGGAGACCGGTCACTTCCAGAAGGCCGGGGTCACCCCGCGCCGTCACCTGGTCGAGATCCGGACCGCCGACGCCGCCTCCTACACCGTGGGCCAGGAGCTCTCCCCGGAGATCTTCGCCGCCGGTGAGGAGATCGACGTGAGCGGCACCAGCAAGGGCAAGGGCTTCGCCGGCACCATGAAGCGTCACGGCTTCAGCGGTGTGGGCGCCTCCCACGGTGCGCACCGCAACCACCGCAAGCCGGGCTCCATCGGCGCCTGCGCCACCCCCGGTCGTGTCTTCAAGGGCACCCGGATGGCCGGTCGCATGGGTGCCGAGACCGTCACCGTGCAGAACGTCGTCGTGCACGCGGTCGACACCGACAAGGGCCTGATCCTGGTCAAGGGCGCCGTCCCCGGCCCCAAGGGCGGCCTCGTGGTCCTCCGCTCCGCCGCGAAGAGGAACGGAGGCAACGCATGAGCGTCAAGACCGTCAAGGTGGACCTCCCCGGTGACATCTTCGATGTCGCGGTCAACGTCCCCCTGATCCACCAGGTCGTCGTGGCCCAGCAGGCCGCGGCCCGCCAGGGCACCCACGCCACCAAGACCCGCGGCATGGTCAGCGGCGGTGGCCGCAAGCCCTACAAGCAGAAGGGCACCGGCCGCGCCCGCCAGGGCTCGACCCGCGCGCCGCAGTTCGCCGGCGGTGGCGTCGTCCACGGCCCCCAGCCGCGCAGCTACAGCCAGCGGACCCCCAAGAAGATGAAGGCCGCCGCCCTGCGCGGTGCCCTCTCCGACCGGGCCCGCAACGGCCGCATCCACGTCGTGGAGTCGCTGATCACCGGTGAGAAGCCGTCGACCAAGACCGCCCTCGCCGCGCTGACCAGCCTCGCCGACCGCGTCCGCTTCCTCCTGGTGCTCGAGCGCACCGACGCCGTCACCTGGCTGTCGCTGCGCAACGCCCCCGAGGTGCACATCGTGGCCGTCGACCAGCTCAACACCTACGACGTGCTCGCCTCCGACGACGTGGTCTTCACCCAGGGCGCCTACGAGGCGTTCGTGGCGGCCGCCCCGCGTGGCCGGAGCGTCGAGTCGGGCGAGGCCAAGGTCGCCGACGCGCCCGCCGCCGAGAAGCCCGCCAAGGCCGAGAAGCCCGCCAAGGCCGAGAAGGCCGAGGCTCCGGTGGCGTTCGCCGCCGTCGCCGAGACCGAGGGCGCCGAGGCCGAGGACGACAAGCCGGCCCTGCCCCAGGGCGCCAAGGCCCCGCTCAAGAGCGGCAAGGCTCCCAAGGGCTACGACATCAAGGGCAACGCCGACTCAGGCCTCTACCACGAGCCCGACGGCCAGTGGTACGACGCCACCGAGGCGGAGTTCTGGTTCAAGAGCGCCGAGGACGCCGAGGCCGCCGGCTTCAAGCGTGCCGGTGGCGCCAAGAAGTCGGCCGACGAAGGGGAGGGCGACAAGTGAGCACCCTGCACAAGGACCCGCGCGACATCCTGATCGCCCCGGTGGTGTCGGAGAAGAGCTACGGCCTCCTCGACGCCAACAAGTACACCTTCCTGGTGCGGCCCGACGCCAACAAGACCGAGATCAAGATCGCGGTCGAGGCCGTCTTCAACGTCAAGGTCACCGCGGTCAACACCATCAACCGCGTGGGCAAGTCGCGTCGCACCCGCAACGGCATGGGCAAGCGCAAGGACACCAAGCGCGCCATCGTCAGCCTCGCCGAGGGTCACCGCATCGACATCTTCGGAGGTCCGGTCTCCTGACCGGGCACCAGGACTAGGACAGACACATGGCTATCCGCAAGTACAAGCCGACGACCCCGGGCCGTCGTGGCGCCTCGGTCGCCGACTTCGTCGAGGTCACCCGGACCACGCCCGAGAAGTCGCTGACCCGTCCGCTGCCCAAGAAGGGCGGCCGCAACAACCAGGGCCGGATCACCACCCGGCACCAGGGCGGTGGCCACAAGCGCGCCTACCGGATCATCGACTTCCGTCGCTATGACAAGGACGGCGTGCCGGCCAAGGTCGCTCACATCGAGTACGACCCCAACCGCACCGCCCGCATCGCCCTGCTCCACTACGCCGATGGCGAGAAGCGCTACATCATCGCGCCCAAGGACCTCACCCAGGGCACCAACGTGGAGTCGGGTCCGACGGCCGACATCAAGCCCGGCAACAACCTGCCGCTGCGCAACATCCCGGTCGGCACCACGATCCACTGCGTGGAGCTGCGTCCCGGTGGCGGCGCCAAGCTGGCCCGTTCCGCCGGCAACAGCGCCCAGCTGGTCGCCCGCGAGGGCTCGCGCGCGACGCTCCGCCTGCCCTCGGGCGAGATGCGGTTCGTCGACGTGCGCTGCCGCGCCACGGTCGGCGAGGTCGGCAACGCCGAGCAGTCCAACATCAACTGGGGCAAGGCCGGCCGCATGCGCTGGAAGGGCAAGCGGCCCACCGTCCGCGGTGTCGTCATGAACCCCGTCGACCACCCGCACGGTGGTGGCGAGGGCAAGACCTCCGGTGGCCGCCACCCGGTGTCGCCCTGGGGCAAGCCCGAGGGCCGCACGCGCAAGCGCAAGGCCAGCGACGCCATGATCATCCGCCGCCGCAAGACCGGCAAGAAGCGCTGAGCAGGGAGATAGCAGATGCCTCGCAGCCTGAAGAAGGGCCCCTTCGTCGACGACCACCTGATGAAGAAGGTGGACGCCGAGAACGCCAAGGGCAGCCACAACGTCATCAAGACCTGGTCGCGCCGCTCGATGATCGTCCCGGCCATGATCGGCCACACGATCGCGGTGCACGACGGCCGCAAGCACGTCCCCGTCTTCGTGACCGACTCGATGGTCGGCCACAAGCTGGGGGAGTTCGCCCCGACCCGCACCTACCGCGGGCACGTGAAGGAAGACCGGAAGGGCCGCCGCCGCTGAGCGCGGCCGGTCCACACAGGAACTGGAGATAACGAGCAATGAGCGTTACCGAGCGTAGGCGCACCAGCGCCCGCCGCGAGTCGCTGCTCGGCGACCAGCCGGGAGCCTTCGCGAGCGCACGCTACGTGCGGATCACCCCCATGAAGGCGCGTCGGGTCGTCGACCTCGTCCGCGGCCTTCAGGTCGACGAGGCCCTGGCCGTCCTGGCGTTCGCGCCGCAGGCCGCCTCGGAGACCGTCTACAAGGTGCTGGAGAGCGCCGTCGCCAACGCCGAGGGCACCGAGAACCTCGACCGGGGCGACCTGGTCGTCTCCGTCGCCATGGTCGACGAGGGCCCGACGATGAAGCGCTGGCGCCCTCGCGCCCAGGGCCGGGCGACGCGCATCAACAAGCGCACCAGCCACATCACCCTCGCCGTCCAGCCGGCGTCCGTGGTGGCTGACAAGAGGTCGACCGCCAAGAAGGGACTGACCGACTGATGGGCCAGAAGATCAACCCCAACGGGTTCCGCCTGGGCATCTCCACCGACCACAAGAGCCGGTGGTACGCCGACAAGCTCTACAAGAGCTACGTCGGTGAGGACGTCGCGATCCGCAAGCTGCTGTCCAAGGGCATGGAGCGCGCGGGCATCGCCAAGGTGGAGATCGAGCGCACCCGCGACCGGGTCCGCGTCGACATCCACACCGCCCGCCCGGGCATCGTCATCGGGCGTCGCGGCGCCGAGGCCGACCGCATCCGCGGCGAGCTCGAGAAGCTCACCGGCAAGCAGGTCCAGCTGAACATCCTCGAGGTCAAGAACCCCGAGATCGACGCGCAGCTGGTCGCCCAGGGTGTCGCCGAGCAGCTCAGCGGCCGCGTGCAGTTCCGCCGCGCCATGCGCAAGGCCATGCAGTCCTCGATGCGCTCGGGTGCCAAGGGCATCCGGATCCAGTGCTCCGGTCGCCTCAACGGCGCCGAGATGTCGCGCACCGAGTTCTACCGCGAGGGCCGCGTCCCGCTGCACACGCTGCGCGCCGACATCGACTACGGCTTCTACGAGGCCCGCACGACCTTCGGCCGGATCGGCGTGAAGGTCTGGATCTACAAGGGCGAGGTCGCGGCCACCCGCGCCGAGCGCCAGGCGCAGGCCGCTGCCCGCGCCGGTGCGCCGGGCCGTGGCGGCCGGCCGACCCGTGGTGGCGAGCGGCCCAGCCGCGGCACCCGCGGCTCGCGCGACGGCGCCCCCGAGTCGGCTGCTCCCGCCCCCGAGGCGGCCGAAGCCGCCACGAGCACGGGACAGGAGGGCTGACCCATGTTGATGCCCCGTCGTGTCAAGCACCGCAAGCAGCACCACCCCACGCGCCGCGGCGCGGCCAAGGGTGGCACCAAGCTGGCGTTCGGTGACTTCGGCATCCAGGCCATCGAGCCGGCCTACGTCACCAACCGGCAGATCGAGGCCGCCCGTATCGCCATGACCCGCCACATCAAGCGTGGCGGCAAGGTGTGGATCAACATCTACCCCGACCGCCCGCTCACCAAGAAGCCCGCCGAGACCCGCATGGGCTCCGGCAAGGGCTCGCCGGAGTGGTGGATCGCCAACGTCAAGCCCGGCCGCGTCATGTTCGAGCTGTCCGGTGTGACCGAGGACGTCGCCCGCGAGGCGATGCGTCGCGCCATGCACAAGCTCCCCATGAAGTGCCGGTTCATTTCCCGTGAGGCAGGTGAGTTCTGATGGCTGGCAAGCTGACGGCCCACGAGCTCGACGAGCTCAACAGCACCGACCTCGAGACCCGGCTCAAGGAGGCCAAGGAGGAGCTGTTCAACCTGCGCTTCCAGGCCGCCACCGGGCAGCTGGAGAGCCACGGTCGGCTCCACACGGTCAAGAAGGACATCGCCCGGATCTACACCGTGGTGCGCGAGCGCGAGCTCGGCATCCGGACCGCCCCGGGCGCGGACGAGGAAGGCGCTGACGCATGAGCGAGCAGGCTGAGAACACCGAGAAGCGCAACGCCCGCAAGGTCCGCGAGGGCATCGTGGTCAGCGACAAGATGGACAAGACCGTCGTGGTCACCGTCGAGGACCGCGTCAAGCACGCCCTCTACGGCAAGGTCATGCGGCGCACGTCGCGGCTCAAGGCCCACGACGAGCAGAACGACGCCCACGTGGGCGACCGGGTGCTCGTCATGGAGACCCGGCCGCTGTCCGCCACGAAGCGCTGGCGCATCGTCGAGATCCTCGAGCGCGCCAAGTAACCACCCGTTCGGCCAGGCTCGCCGCCCGTGAGGTGACGAGAACCGGCACGACAACCAGGAGAAACCGATGATTCAGCAGGAGTCGCGACTCAAGGTCGCCGACAACACCGGTGCCAAGGAGATCTTGTGCATCCGTGTTCTCGGCGGTTCCGGTCGTCGCTACGCCGGAATCGGCGACATCATCGTCGCCACCGTCAAGGACGCCATTCCCGGCGGCAACGTCAAGAAGGGCGACGTCGTCAAGGCCGTGATCGTGCGCACCGTCAAGGAGCGCCGCCGTCCCGACGGGTCCTACATCCGCTTCGACGAGAACGCCGCGGTGATCTTGAAGAACGACGGGGAGCCGCGAGGCACCCGCATCTTCGGTCCCGTCGGCCGAGAGCTGCGCGAGAAGAAGTTCATGAAGATCATCTCGCTCGCGCCGGAGGTGCTCTGACCATGGGCAAGGGCATGAAGATCAAGAAGGGCGACACCGTCAAGGTCATCGCCGGCAAGGACAAGGGCGCCGAGGGCAAGGTCATCCAGGTGCTCCGCGAGGAGCAGCGGGTGATCGTCGAGGGCGTCAACCGCGTCAAGAAGCACACCAAGGTCATCGACCAGGGTGGGCGCGCGGGCACCACCGGCGGCATCGTGACCGCCGAGGCCCCCATCCACGTGTCCAACGTGATGCTGGTCGAGGGCAAGGGCGTGACCCGCGTCGGCTTCCGCCGCGAAGAGGTGCTCAAGAAGCGGCCCGACGGCTCGTCCTACGCCGGCTTCCGCAGCGTGCGGGTCTCGCGCAAGACCGGGAAGGACATCTGATGAGCGACACGACGACCGAGCCCACCGCGGCTCCGGCCCCGACGCCGCGGCTCAAGACGCGCTACCGCGAGGAGATCCTCCCCGCGCTGCGCTCGGAGTTCGAGATCGCCAACGTCATGCAGGTCCCCGGCCTGGTCAAGATCGTGGTCAATATGGGTGTCGGCGAGGCCGCTCGCGACTCCAAGCTGATCGAGGGTGCGGTCAAGGACCTCACCGCGATCACCGGTCAGAAGCCGATGGTCACCAAGGCCCGCAAGTCCATCGCCCAGTTCAAGCTGCGTGAGGGCATGCCGATCGGCGCCCACGTGACGCTGCGCGGCGACCGGATGTGGGAGTTCCTCGACCGGCTGCTGTCCCTCGCGCTGCCCCGCATCCGCGACTTCCGTGGCCTCTCGCCGCAGCAGTTCGACGGTCGTGGCAACTACACCTTCGGTCTGACCGAGCAGGTGATGTTCCACGAGATCAACCAGGACCGGGTCGACCGCCAGCGCGGCATGGACATCACGGTGGTCACCACCGCCGTCAACGACGACCAGGGCCGCGCGCTGCTCAAGCAGCTCGGCTTCCCGTTCAAGGAGAACTGACATGGCGAAGACTGCTCTCAAGGTCAAGGCGGCCCGCAAGCCGAAGTTCGCCGTCCGGGCCTACACCCGGTGCCAGCGCTGTGGCCGGCCCAAGGCCGTCTACCGCAAGTTCGGCCTGTGCCGGATCTGCCTGCGCGAGATGGCGCACCGCGGCGAGCTGCCCGGCGTGACCAAGTCCTCCTGGTGAGCTCCACCTCGACACACGATCGCTGAAGGTCCGTCTGCCCGTGACGCGGGCGGAAACCGCAGCAGAAAGAGAAACCCAGCACCATGACGATGACCGACCCGATCGCAGACATGCTCACGCGTCTGCGCAACGCCAACCAGGCCTACCACGACGCAGTCTCGATGCCCTACAGCAAGCTCAAGCAGGGCGTGGCCGAGATCCTGCAGCAGGAGGGCTACATCACCTCCTTCGACGTCAAGGACAACGTCGCCTCCGACGGCACCCCCGCCGTGGGCAAGACGCTGACCATCACGCTCAAGTACGGCCGCAACCGGGAGCGCTCGATCGCCGGCGTCCGCCGCATCAGCAAGCCCGGCCTGCGCGTCTACGCCAAGCACACCGGCCTCCCCAAGGTGCTCGGCGGCCTGGGCGTCGCGATCATCTCGACGAGCCAGGGCCTGCTCACCGACCGTCAGGCGAGCCAGAAGGGCGTGGGTGGGGAAGTCCTCGCCTACGTCTGGTAACCCACGAGACCGAGAAGGAGAACACGCAATGTCACGCATTGGCAGGCTTCCGATCACGGTCCCGTCCGGGGTCGACGTCGCCATCGACGCCTCTCTGGTGACCGTCAAGGGTCCCAAGGGCACGCTGAGCCACACCGTCGCGTCGCCGATCACCATCGAGCGGGCCGAGGACGGCACGCTCGAGGTCAAGCGCCCCGACGACGAGCGCCAGAGCCGCTCGCTCCACGGCCTCACCCGCACCTTGATCAACAACATGGTCGTGGGTGTCACCGAGGGCTACGAGAAGCGCCTCGAGATCGTGGGCGTGGGCTACCGCGTCCTGTCCAAGGGCCCGACCCAGCTGGAGTTCCAGCTCGGCTACTCCCACTCCATCACCTTCGACGCTCCCGAGGGCATCACCTTCGTGGTGGACACCCCGACCCGGCTCGGCGTCCAGGGCATCGACAAGCAGCTCGTCGGCGAGGTCGCCGCGAACATCCGCAAGCTCCGCAAGCCCGAGCCCTACAAGGGCAAGGGCGTGCGCTACGCCGGCGAGCACATCCGCCGCAAGGTCGGAAAGGCTGGTAAGTAACCCATGGCCATCTCGCTCAAGCAGCACAAGCACACCGCCACGCGCGTCCAGTCGCGCCTGCGCCGGCAGCTTCGTGGCCGCAAGAAGGTCGCCGGCACCGCGGAGCGTCCGCGCATGGTCGTGACCCGGTCCAGCAAGCACATCTCGGTCCAGGTCGTCGACGACCTGGTCGGCCGCACGCTGGTGTCCGCGTCGTCCATGGAGGCCGACGTCCGGTCCCTCGAGGGTGACAAGACCGCCAAGGCCAAGAAGGTCGGCGAGCTCGTCGCGGCCCGTGCCAAGGAGAACGGTGTGGAGTCGGTCGTCTTCGACCGCGCCGGCAACAAGTACCACGGTCGCATCGCGGCCCTCGCGGACGCCGCCCGGGAGGGCGGCCTGTCCTTCTGACAGTCGCGATCGAGAGAGAAGAGGAAATCTCATGAGCGGAGCCCAGCGCGGACAGCGCTCGGGTGGCGATCGCCAAGGCGACCGCCGCGGCCGCGACGACCGTCGCGGACAGGCCGAGAAGAGCGCCTACATCGAGCGTGTCGTCGCCATCAACCGGGTGGCGAAGGTCGTCAAGGGTGGTCGTCGCTTCAGCTTCACCGCCCTGGTCGTCGTCGGCGACGGCGAGGGTCTGGTCGGCGTCGGCTACGGCAAGGCCAAGGAGGTGCCCGCGGCGATCGCCAAGGGTGTCGAGGAGGCCAAGAAGCACTTCTTCAAGGTGCCGCGGATCCAGGGGACCATCCCTCACCCCGTGCAGGGCGAGAAGGCCGCGGGCGTCGTACTCCTGCGTCCCGCCGCGCCCGGAACCGGCGTCATCGCCGGCGGTCCGGTGCGTGCGGTCCTCGAGTGCGCCGGCATCCACGACGTCCTCAGCAAGTCGCTCGGGTCGTCCAACCAGATCAACATCGTGCACGCGACCGTCGAGGCCCTGAGGCTCCTGGAGGAGCCCGAGGCCGTGGCCGCGCGCCGTGGCCGCTCCGTCGAGGACGTCACCCCGGCCGCCCTGCTCAGGGCGCGGGCCGAGGGTCTCGCCGAGGCCAAGGCGGCCGCTGCGGGAGGTGCGAGCTGATGGCTCAGCTCAAGATCCAGCAGACCAAGTCCACGATCGGCACCAAGCCCAACCACCGCGAGACCGTGCGCTCGCTGGGGCTCAAGCGGATCGGCGACATCGTCGTCAAGGAGGACCGTCCCGAGATCCGGGGCATGGTCCACACCGTTCGCCACCTGGTGACGGTCGAGATCATCGAGGGAGGCGAGTGACGCCATGACGCTGAAGCTGCACCACCTGCGCCCGGCGCCCGGCGCCAAGACCGCCAAGAACCGCGTGGGTCGCGGTGAGGGCTCGAAGGGCAAGACCGCCGGCCGTGGCACCAAGGGCACCAAGGCCCGCAACCAGGTGCCCGCGTCGTTCGAGGGTGGCCAGATGCCCATCCACATGCGGCTGCCCAAGCTGAAGGGCTTCAAGAACCCCTTCAAGGTCGAGTTCCAGGTCGTCAACCTGGACCGCCTGGGCGAGCTGTTCCCCGAGGGCGGCCCCGTCGGCGTCGAGGAGCTCGTCGCCAAGGGCGCGGTCCGCAAGAACCAGCCCGTGAAGGTGCTCGGCCAGGGCGACCTGTCCGTTGCCGTCCAGGTGAGCGCCCACGCGTTCTCCGGCTCGGCCAAGGAGAAGATCGAGGCCGCCGGCGGTTCCGTCACGGTCCTCTGACCATGCGACAGGGGCGCGCGCCGCTCGAGCCCGTCTCGAGCCGCACGCGCCCCTTCCCGCACTCCGGGGGCCTCCGGGTCCCCTGTTAGGCTTCGACCGGCTGAAGTGAGGCACCCGGGCAGTCGCCCCGGCGGTGGCGTCGGCCGCCGATCGGCTTCAAGAAAGAGGATCTCGTGCTACGGGCCTTCGTCAACGCGTTCCGGACACCCGACCTGCGGCGCAAGCTGCTGTTCGTGCTGTTCATCATCACGGTGTTCCGGCTGGGCTCGCAGATCCCGGCACCGGGTGTCGACGTCGGCAACGTGCGAACCTGCCTCAACAACGTCGAGAACAGCGGGCTCTACTCGCTCATCAACCTGTTCTCCGGTGGCGCGCTGCTCAAGCTCACGATCTTCGCGCTCGGGATCATGCCCTACATCACGGCGTCGATCATCCTGCAGCTGCTCGTCGTGGTGATCCCACGGCTCGACGCGCTGAAGAAGGAAGGCCAGTCCGGCCAGACCAAGATCACGCAGTACACCCGCTACCTCACCCTCGGCCTCGCGATCCTCCAGGCCACGGGCATCGTGGCGCTCGCCCGGTCCGGCGGCCTGATCCAGGGCTGCGACCAGGGCCTCCTCTACGACGACGGCATGGGCACCTTCCTCACCATGGTGATCACCATGACCGCCGGCACCGCCGTCATCATGTGGCTCGGCGAGCTGATCACCGAGCGCGGCGTCGGCAACGGCATGTCGCTGATGATCTTCACCCAGGTCATCTCCGGCTTCCCGTCCTCGATGTGGGCGGTCCAGAAGGGCCAGGGCTGGTGGATCTTCAGCCTGGTGATCATCATCGGCATGGTCGTGGTCGGCGCGGTCATCTTCATGGAGCAGGGGCAGCGCCGCATCCCCGTGCAGTACGCACGCCGGATGGTGGGCCGCAAGATGTTCGGCGGCAGCTCGACCTACATCCCGCTCAAGGTCAACCAGGCCGGCGTCATCCCGGTCATCTTCGCCTCGTCGCTGATGTACCTCCCCGCGATGGCGGCACAGTTCCAGAGCGGCAGCACCAACCCGCCCGCGTGGGTCGGCTGGATCAACCAGTACCTCGTGCGCGGCGACCACCCGCTCTACATGCTCGGGTTCTTCCTGCTGATCATCTTCTTCACCTACTTCTATGTCTCGATCACCTTCAACCCCGAAGAGGTCGCCGACAACATGAAGAAGTACGGCGGCTTCATCCCGGGCATCCGGGCGGGCAAGCCCACCGAGGACTACCTCGCCTACGTGCTCTCGCGCATCACCGCGCCGGGCTCCCTCTACCTGGGCGTGATCGCGCTGATCCCGCTCGTGGCGCTGGTCATGATCAACGCCAACCAGAACTTCCCCTTCGGCGGCACGTCCATCCTGATCATGGTCGGTGTCGCGCTCGATACTGTGAAGCAGATCGAGAGCCAGCTCCAGCAGCGCAACTACGAAGGGTTCCTGCGTTAATGCGTGTCATCATCATGGGCCCCCCGGGTGCCGGCAAGGGCACCCAGGCGAAGTTCATCGCCGAGCACTTCAGCATCCCGGCCATCTCGACCGGGGACATCTTCCGCGCCAACGTCTCCCAGGGCACACCGCTGGGCGTCGAGGCGCAGAAGTTCATGGACGCGGGTGAGTACGTCCCCGACGAAGTCACCAACCTGATGGTGCGCAACCGCATCGACGAGCCCGACGCGGAGCCGGGCTTCCTGCTCGACGGCTACCCGCGCACCCTGGCCCAGGTCAAGGAGCTCGACGGCATGATCGAGTTCACCGGCCACCGGCTCGACGCCGTCGTCGTCCTGACCGTGGACCAGGACGAGATCGTCCAGCGGCTGCTGCAGCGGGCGACCGTGGAGGGCCGGGCCGACGACACCGAGGACGTCATCCGGCGCCGCCAGGAGGTCTACGTCGAGCAGACCGCGCCGCTGATCGACGTCTACCGCGACCGCGGGCTGCTCGTCGAGGTCGACGGCATGGGCGAGGTCGACGACGTCACCACGCGCATCTTCGCCGCCCTCGACGCCGTCCCCGAGAGCTGACGTGGGCCCGGGAGGGCGTGGCGTCGAGATCAAGACACCGGCGCAGATCGAGGTGATGCGCCGGGCCGGCCTGCTGGTCGGCGAGACCCTGGAGCTGCTCCGTGACGCGGTGCGGCCCGGGGTGACGACGCTCCAGCTCGACACCCTCGCCGAGGAGCACATCCGCGGCGCCGGGGGAGTCCCCTCGTTCAAGGGCTACGCCCACCCGCCCTACCCGGCCACCATCTGCACCTCGGTGAACGACGAGGTGGTCCACGGGATCCCGGGCAGCCGGGTGCTCGTCGAGGGTGACGTCATCTCCATCGACTGCGGGGCCATCGTGGACGGCTGGCACGGCGACGCCGCGACCAGCATCGCGGTCGGCGAGGTCCGACCGGAGGTGGCCGAGCTCATGCGGGTCACCGAGAGCGCCCTGTGGGCCGGCATCGCGGCCGGCCGCCTGGGCGGCAAGGTCGGCGACATCTCGGCGGCCGTCGGCGAGCACGTCGCGTCGCAGGGTCCCTACGGCGTCCTGGAGGGCTTCACCGGCCACGGCATCGGGTCGCAGATGCACCAGCGTCCCGACGTCCCCAACACCGGGAAGCGTGGTCGCGGCGTCAAGATCGTCCGCGGCCTCGCTCTCGCCATCGAGCCGATGGTGACCCTCGGGTCGCCCTACGGCGTCGAGCTCGAGGACGAGTGGACCGTCGCCACGGTCGACGGCAGCTGGGCGGCCCACTATGAGCACACCGTGACCTGGACGCCCGACGGCGCCTGGGTCCTGACCGCACTCGACGGAGGCGCCGCCCGGCTGGCCGAGCTGGGCGTGCCCTTCGGTGGGAGATAGGCGCGCATGCACGTCGAAACCTTCGTCTGGATCGTGACGGCCCTCGTGACCGTGGCGGTGCTGCTCTTCGATGTGGTGGTCGTGGGCCGCCGCCCCCACGAGCCCACGGTGCGCGAGTGCGTGCGCTACCTCGTCATCTACTGCGGGCTGGCGATCGCGTTCGGCATCGGCGTGTGGGCGGTCAGCGGGGCGAGGTACGGCGGTGAGTTCTTCGCCGGCTGGCTGACGGAGTACTCCCTCTCGGTCGACAACCTGTTCATCTTCATCATCATCATGACCAAGTTCGCCGTCCCTCGTGAGTTCCAGCAGACCGTCCTGCTCGTCGGCATCGTGCTCGCGCTGGTGCTGCGGGCGGTCTTCATCGGCGTGGGCGCCGCGGCGATCAACGAGTTCAGCTGGGTCTTCTACCTCTTCGGGCTGTTCCTCATCTGGACGGCGGTCAACCTCGCGCGAGAGGCCAACCAGGACGACGCGCAGTACGACGAGCCGCAGCTGGTGCGCTATGTCCGCAAGCACTTCACGGTGACCGACGAGTGGCACGGCGTGAAGATGTTCGCCCGCGAGAACGGCAAGCGGGCCATGACGCCGATGCTGCTCGTCGTGCTCGCCCTCGGCGTCACCGACCTGTTCTTCGCCCTCGACTCGATCCCCGCCATCTATGGCCTCACGTCCGAGCCCTACCTGGTGTTCACCGCCAACGTCTTCGCGCTCATGGGCCTGCGGCAGCTCTACTTCCTCATCGGCGGGCTGCTCGAGCGGCTCGTCTTCCTGTCCTACGGGCTCGCGTTCCTGCTGCTCTTCATCGGCGTCAAGCTCATCCTGCACGCCCTGCACGAGAACACGCTGCCCTTCGTCAACGGCGGCCACGGCGTCCACGGTGCCCCCGAGATCCCCATCTGGCTCTCGCTCCTGGTCATCATCGGGAGCCTGACCATCACCGCCGTCGCCAGCCTCATCAAGGTGCGCGCCGACGAGAAGGCCTAGGCAGACTGTCGGCCAGGCCACACCGGCCAGCGCCGATCCTGGGCGCCTGACCGGTGGCCCGGGGCACGCTGCCCGGGCCACCGGCCCTCCCTGCTCAGCCGGGCAGGTCGGTGACCACGCCCGCGGCGACGGTGCGGCCACCCTCGCGCAGGGCGACGCCGAGCCCGACCTCGAGCGCCACCGGCTTGTCGAGGGTGACGGTCACGTCGATGTCGTCCCCCGGCACCACGAGCGTCCGCGACCCCAGGTCGAGCGACCCCGAGACGTCGGTGGTGCGCAGGAAGAACTGCGGTCGGTAGTCGGCGGTGAACGGCGTGGACCGCCCACCCTCCTCGGCGGTGAGCACGTGCAGGCGCGCCGCGAAGCGCGTGTGCGCGGCCACCGAGCCGGGCACCACGAGCACCTGCCCGCGGTGCACCTGCTCGCGACGTACGCCGCGCAGGAGGACCGCCGCGTTGTCGCCGGCCTCGACGACGTCGAGCGTCTTGCCGAACGTCTCGAGTCCGGTGGCGACCGCCGTCACCGTGGGCAGCAGACCGATGGCCGCCACGGTCTCGCCGACGGTGAGCCGGCCGCGCTCGACCGCGCCGGTCACGACCGTGCCGCGACCCGAGATGGTGAGCACGTTCTCGATCGGCATCAGGAACGGCTCGTCCAGAGAACGCTCGGGCACGGGCACATAGTCGTCGACGGCGTCGAGCAGGTGGCGCACCGAGTCCGCCCACCGAGGGTCGCCCTCCAGGGCCCGCAGCGCGGACACCGGCACGATCGGCACCTCGTCCCCCGGGAAGCCCTGAGAGGTGAGCAGCTCGCGCAGCTCCAGCTCGACCAGGTCGAGCAGCTCCGGGTCCTCCACGGTGTCGGCCTTGTTGAGGGCGACCACCAGGTAGGGCACGCCCACGCGGCGGGCGAGCAGCACGTGCTCTCGCGTCTGGGGCATGGCGCCTTCGGCGGCCGAGACCACGAGGATCGCGGCGTCGACCTGGGCGGCACCCGTGATCATGTTCTTCACGTAGTCGGCGTGGCCCGGCATGTCGACGTGGGCGTAGTGCCGCGTCGGCGTCTGGTACTCCACGTGCGCGATGTTGATCGTGATCCCGCGTTCGACCTCCTCCGGCGCCCGGTCGATGCGGTCGAAGGCGACGAAGCGGTTGGTCGGGTCGGACTCGGCGAGCACCTTGGTGATCGCCGCGGTCAGCGTGGTCTTGCCGTGGTCGACGTGTCCCATGGTCCCGATGTTGAGGTGCGGCTTGGTGCGCACGAATTGGCCCTTGGCCATGACGGTGTTGCTCCGATCTGGATGGTGGCCCTCGTGGGCCGATGGTGCGGCGTGACGTCGCGCCGCGCGCTCGTCGCCGGGAGAGCGCGCGCCAGAACCTGGCTGTGGTGAAGCCGAGCGACCCTCCGCCGCGGGTCCTGCCGTGGCGGCAGGAGGGTCAGCCTCGGACGCCGTCGAGGACGTCGACGAGGTCGCCGGCGCAGGCGGCAGCGACCGACAGGCACAGGCCTGACGGGTGCACGCGCGCGACGAACCGGAACATGGTCCGAGAGGCTAGCCGCGACGACCGGCCGCGCCAACCGAGTTTTCGCCGATCGGCGACGCAGCAGGTGGCCGGCGCTACCCTGAGCCATGAGCACCTGGCGCACCAAGGTCTCCGACCTGCTCCGCCGGTGGCGGATCAGCCGCTATGAGCACCGTCAAGCGGAGGACGAGTCGCGACAGCAGCGAGCGGAGGACGCGGTCGAGCGGGTCCGCAAGGGCGGCGACCGATTCCCGCATACCGGCGGCGGCAGCATCTGACCGACGCGGCTCGGGGCGCGGTCAGCAGCGCGGCGCAGAGCGCCGTACGACGACCGCGTCGGCCGGCGTGACCGGGAGGTCATAGGCGCGCGCCACCCGGAGGTAGCGCACGAGGTAGGCGCACCGGAACGGGCGCCACGGCGGCAGCCAGTCGCCGGGCGACTGCGAGCCCTTGTCCTGGTTGGCCGCCGCCGACACCGCCAGCAGCTCGAGCTCGACGTCGTTGGCGAGCCGCACCCGGCGCCGCTGCGGCCAGGCCCACGCGCCGGCATACCACGCCTGCGCCAGCGGGTAGACGTGGTCGACCTGGATCCGGTAGCCGTCGTCGCGCCAGGTGAGCGCCCTGCCGGTGTAGGGATCGGTCAGCCGGGCCTGGAAGATCCGGCATCGCGACCCCCAGCGCAGCTCGACGTCCCGCAGCTGCTCGAGCAGCACGTCCTGGCGGGTGTCGCAGCCGTTGTGTCCGAAGGGACCCGGGTGGGCGTCGCTCCACTCCTCCCCGAACACGCATCCGTGGCCGGGGCCGCAGCTGCGGTCATAGCCGGGGTGGTAGGACGTCTCCGCGACCGCGACGCCACGCAGCAGTCGCAGCAGCCGGGCCCCCACCGGTGAGAGACCGCTGCCCGACGACGACGTGACGGTCGTGGGTCGGCCGGTGCCAGGCGACGCCGACGAGGAGGCGGGGGGTACGGCGACGTCGGGAGTCGTGCAGGCACCGAGCGCGACCGCCATGCCGAGCGCGCCGGCGACCAGCCGAGCCCAGGAGGGAGACGTCAGGGGACGCACGTGTCGGCGGCGGGGGAGGACACCCCGTCGCGGATGAGCTGGACCTGGACGCACAGGCGCTCGGAGGCCGTCAGCGTCAGGGTCGAGCCGTCCAGGCGCCCCCCCTTGTTGGTGTCGGTCCGCTTCCACTGCCAGGTGTCGCCGTCCTGCACCCCCGTGGGGTAGGCGAGGGCGAACGTCACGGTCCGGCCGGTGCGCTCGCCGGTGACCTGGGGCACGGCGGTCGGCGCGCCGGGCAGCACCGACTGGGTGCCGGAGCTCGACGGGCCGGTCGGCTCCGGCGGGTCGGGGTCGCCGTCGCGACGGCTGGCGACGAAGGCGATCATCGCCACGGTGGCCACCAGAGCGCCGACGAGGAGCGCGCCCAGCGTGACCGCGAGGCTGCGGCCCTTGCGGTCGGCGGTCTCCTCGGCGGGCTCGGGAGTGGTCGCGACGGCCCGGGGCGCGGAGGTGGACACCGTCGGAGGCTTCAGCCGGGTCTCGTCGTCGCCGGACGGCGCCGCGGGGCCCCGGCTGAGGGTGCCGGTCGCGTCGCCCTCGACGGCGATCGGGGTGCGGGGGAAGCCGGCCGCCGCCTCGATGCGCTGGAGGCTGCGGGCCAGCTCGAGCGCGCTCTGCGGCCGGTAGGCGGGCTGCTTCGCCATGGCCTGCTGCAGCAGCCGGTCCAGTGCGGGCGGAGCGTCGGGGCGCTGCGTCGCCGGGGGAGCCGCGTGCAGGATGCGCGCGGTGAGGGCGCGCGTGGAGTTGTCGCCGTTGGGGATCGAGAACGGGGACCGGCCGACGAGCAGGTGCCAGATCGTCGCCCCCAGCGAGTAGACGTCCGAGGCGACCGAGCCGTTGGACCGGCCGTCGAGCAGCTCGGGCGGCGACCAGGGGTAGGAGATGCGCACGTCGTTGTCGACGTCGACGTCGTGCATCCGGCCGGCGATGCCGAAGTCGGTGAGGGCGGGCTCGGAGTAGCTCGTCACCAGCACGTTGCTGGGCTTGACGTCGCGGTGCAGGATCCCCGACCGGTGCGCGGTCTCGATCGCGCTGGCGAGCTTGATGCCGGTGCTGATCGCCTCGGCGACCGGCATCGGGTTGTGCCGCACCCGCACCCCCAGGTCGGGCGGGGGGCAGTAGCGCATCACCAGGTAGGGCCGGCCGTCGTCGGTCGTGCCCGCGTTCATCACCGAGACGATGAACGGGTGGTCGGCGAGCCGGGCCGTCGCGTCCGCCTCGCTGGCGAAGAGCTGCTTCTCGCGGTCGGTGAGAGGGATGTCGGGGCGCACCACCTTGATGGCGACCTTCTGGCGGGGCCACTCCTGCTCATACAGGAAGACGTCCGCGAACCCCCCACTCCCCAGGTGTTCGATGACGCGATACCCCGGAATCCGGGGTGCGGTCACAGCGTCACCTCGGCGGAGACCTCGTAGAGGATCTCGTAGGAGTCGGCGAGGTCGAGGGTGTGCCCGGGCTCGAGCACATAGCGCTCGTTGGCCCGGATGCGCTGCGGCAGCCGGCCGGGGATCCTGAGCGTCGTCCCACCCCGCGAGCCGAGGTCGCGCGCCAGCACCAGCCAGCCGTCGAGCTCGATCTGCAGGTGCATACGGGACACGTAGGTCGAGTCCTGCGGCAGCGTCACCAGGTGTGGCCAGTCGACGCTGCCGGGCACCGGTGCGGGCTTGCGGCCGAAGACGACGCCCCGGTCGAGCGGGACCAGCTCGGCGTTGGGCAGCCGGAGCCCCCCGAGGCGCGGCCGCGGGATGCGCCGTGGCTCCTGCGGGGGTACGACGGTCTGGCAGACGCGGCACGTCGGGGTGTAGGCCGGGGTGACGTGGCCCTGGGGGCAGTGCACGGCCAGCACGGTCTCGTGCGTGGACTGGCGCAGGTGGTCGCTCAGCCCGGACCGGTAGACGGTGGCCCCGTCGTGGTCGCCTCCCGGCTGGTCGGGTGCCTCGACCGCGCCGGGCAGCTGCCCGGCGATCGCCGAGCGGGGGATGGTGATCGTGGCCTCTTCGTCGTCGTCGTCCCCATAGCTCGCCGGCCGGAAGACCGGGCGGGACGAGGGGCCGGAGGCGGTCGAGGCGAGGATGTCGTCGGGGATGCCGTCGATCAGCCCGGTGGCCACGGGCGCGGCATCGGGAAGCGCGAGCTCGACGCGGGCGGCGGGGACGACGCCCGCCAGCAGTGGCCGGGCCGAGCCGAAGCCCTCGATGCCGACGGACAGCACGTGGCGGTGCCCGTCCACCTCGACCCGTCCCTCACCCCAGGTGACCGCGGGCTCCGGGTCGTCGAGGTCGACGAGGACGAGTGACCGCTCGTGCAGCGGATAGACCCGCTCGAGTGCGGCGATGAGCCGGTCCCGGACCGGGCCGGCGGTGCCCATCAGCCCCCACCACTCGTCGAGACGGTCCAGCGGCGGGTCGTCGTCCAGGAGCAACCATCGGCGGCTCCTGGCCAGCAGGACGCCCGGACCGCCGACGTAGCTGGTTTCCACGAGCCACGCACCTCTCGCCTCGTGCGGTTGGTCTGGACCAGCCGCGACTGAGGCCATTGTTCCCCCTCCACGTGGATCTCGTCATGATTTGCTGAGTTCGTCCCACCGGACGCCGTCAGACGTGGTTTGCTCGACTTGTTCCCGCGGGGAACCGCTGCCTACCCTCAGGCGGGTAGCGCACACGTCTGATGGGGGCCATGAAGCGCTCGACTGGGCGACGAGTACGACGGCGCGGTGCCGTCGCGCTGAACCTTGCCCTCGTGCTGGTGGTCAGCGGCGTGGTCGGCTATGCCTTCGCGGCCGAGGGCAACAAGACCCATCGCACCGACCTCAACGACGGCGGCATCTGGGTGACCGACGGCCGGTTGAGCAGCTTCGGCCGGGTCAACAAGCCCATCGGCCAGATCGACTCGATCGTCTACACCGACGTCCACTCCGACGTCGACGTCGTGCAGCAGGACTCCGCCGTGATCGGCGAGAACCTCTCCACCCGCCGGCTGCTCGTCCTCGACCCCACCACCGCCGCGCCCGTCGACGGGCAGCAGGCCCTGCTCCCGCGCGCCGCGCAGGTGCAGCTCGCCGGTGGCACCCTCGCGAGCCTCGACCCGACCTCGGGCGAGGTCTGGGCGACCCGGGTGGACCCCGAGGGTGCCCTGCCCGAGGTCACCGGCCTGGACGCCGAGTCGCCGGCGCTCGCCGGTGTCGGCGGCGACGCCGGCCTCGCCGTGACCCAGGGCGGCACCATCCTGGTCGCCTCGGGAGCCAACGACACCCTGAGCTCTCTCGCCCCGACGCGCACCGGCTTCGGCGTTCCCGACACCGCCGACCTGGACGTCGCTGTGACGGGGGCCCCGTCGGTCACCGCCGTCGGCGAGACGCCCGTCGTGCTGGACCCCGACACCGGCGAGCTGCAGGTCATCGGCGGTGCCCGCGCGGTCGTCGACGCCGGCGCCGTCCTCCAGCAGCCCGGCCCGGCCGCCACCTCGGTTCTCGTCGAGACCCCGACCGCCCTCGTCGGCGTCGACCTCGAGACCGGCGCGCTGCGCACCATCGCGACCGTGCCGTCCGGGAGCCCGACGGCTCCGGTGCGGCTGGCTGCCTGCGTGTTCGGCGCCTGGTCGGGCGGACGGGGCTATGTGTCCTCCCAGTGTGGCGACTCCGAGGCCGCGACGCTCACGCTCAACCGGCACACGAGCGACCTGGTGTTCCGCGTCAACCGCGGGCAGATCCTGCTCAACGACAGGCTCAACGGCGCCGTCTGGAACATCGACGACCAGCCCACCAAGATCGACAACTGGGAGGCGTTCCGCAACCCCGACCGGGACGACCAGAAGGAGTCCCAGCAGCACAACACCAACCCAGGGGACCGACGCCCGCCCAAGGCCCGCAACGACAAGTTCGGTGCCCGGCCCGGCCGGACCACGGTCACGCACCCGCTCGACAACGACTCGGCCGCCGCCGGCCGCATGCTCGCGGTGAGCTCGGTCGAGCAGCTGTCCGGGGCCGACGCGAGCCCGACGATCTCCCCCGACGGGCAGACCATCCAGTTCCAGCAGCCGACCTCGGCGCGGGGCAGCGCGACCTACGAGTACTTCATCAGCGACGGCCGTCGCGACGTGTCCGCGCACGCCACGATCACCCTGACCTCCCGGCCGCGCGGCAACTACCCGCCGACCCTGCGCTCCGGTTTCCACCAGCGCACGTGGCCGGTGCCGCCCAACGGCACGATCACCCTGCCCGTGCTGACCGACTGGCGCGACCCGTCCGACGGTGACGCCCTCGACGTGGTCTCCGCGGTCACCGACGCCGCGGCCGACGCCGGCGCCGCCGTCCAGACGACCACCGACGGCCGGATCAGGGTCACCGCGCCGGGCAAGTCCGGGCCGATGAAGGTGACCTACACCGTCAGCGACGGCCGGTCCGAGCCCGTCGAGCAGGACATCACCTTCCGCGTCCAGGACCCCGACACCGACCAGGCGGTCGCCGCGTCCGCGCAGCCCGACATCGTGTCCGCCGAGGCGGGGGAGTGGGTCACCATCCGGCCCCTGGCCAACGACCTCCCCGGCGCCGACCCGTTCGCGCCCGACGCCCAGCTCAAGCTCGGCGGAGCGGTCACGGGCAGCGGCGGCGCCGAGGTGAGCACCGACCTGTCCGCGGGCACCGTCTCCTTCAAGGCGGCCAACGCCAAGAGCTTCCTGCTCGACTACGACGTGGCCTACGGCGACGCCCCGCTCGCCGCGGGCAGGATCCGGGTCGACGTCCACGAGGACGAGAACCACGGGCCGGTCGCCATGCCCGACACCGCGACGCTCTATGGCCCCTCCCCGACCATCGTCGACGCTCTGGTCAACGACTACGACCCGCGCGGCGGCGTCCTCATGATCGAGTCGGCGCGGGCGCTCTCCGGCGACCAGCTCGACGTGGCCGTCATCGACGGCCGCTGGGTGCGGATCAGCGCCCGGCAGGGCGAGATCCGGCCGTCACCGCAGGTCGTCCGCTACACCGCCAGCAACGGCAGCCGGTCGGTCGTCGGCGAGATCCAGGTGACCCAGCGGCCGGTCCCCGTCGACAACGCGCCGGTGACCGAGCCCGACCGGGTGACGGTCCGGGCCGGTTCGAGCGCGAGCATCGCCGTGCTCGACAACGACTTCAGCCCCTCGGGCGACCAGCTCACCCTGGTCAGCGACCTCGCCGGGGTGGACCCGGGCCGGCTCGAGGTCACCGGACCGGGTGGTCGCGTGGGCCGGGGCGACGCGTTCGTGGCCGGTCGGGTGGTGCGCTACGTCGCGCCGGCCGACGCCACCACCGGGGACACCTACACCGTCACCTACGTCGCCAGCAACGCGCAGGGGGAGACCACGCCCGGCAGGGTCGAGGTCACCGTGCTGCCCGTCGGGAAGCACAACCAGCCGCCCGAGGCCCCCGTCCTGGAGGGCCGCGTCGTCGCCGGTGACACGGTCACGCTGCGGCTGCCGGGCTCCGGGCTCGACCCGGACGGTGACAGCGTCACCATCCTGGGCCTCGGCTCGGCCCCGTCGCTGGGCCGCGTCGTCAAGGTCGGCGCCAACTCCGTGGACTACCAGGCCTACCCGTCGGGCGCCGGCACCGACGAGTTCGACTACCTGATCACCGACGCCCAGGGCGCCCGGGCGACCGGCACCGTGCGGGTCGCCGTGATCGTGCCCGGACCGCCCCAGCCGCCCCTCGCCGTGGCCGACGTCGTCACGGTCGAGCCGGGCCGCCAGGCGACGGTCTATCCCATGGCCAACGACTTCGTCGCGGCCGGCGACAACGCCCACGTCGAGCTGGTGGACCCACCGCCCGGGGTGACGCTCGGCGAGGACGGCGGTCCCGTCGTGGTCGACGTGCCCGGCGGCGAGGCAGGGCGCACCACCGAGATCGTCTACCGGCTCACCAACGGCCTGGACGCCACCCAGTCGACGATCACCGTGCGCAGCGCGACCCCGTTCAACAACCCGCCGGTCGTGTTCGACGCCTTCGGGTCGACGACCGACTCGGCCGCGGTCAAGGTCGACGTGCTCAAGACGGCCTACGACCCCGACGGGCCACACGCCCAGCTGCGCATCGCCGATGTCTACGCCCCCGACGCCCAGGTCTCCGGAGGTCGGATCACCGCCCTCCGCGGCGACCAGCCCCGCGTCGTACCCTTCCGCGTCGAGGACGCCAACGGCGGCTCCGCCACGGGGAACCTCTATGTCCCGCCGACCGGCACCGGGCTGCCCTTCGTCAAGCCCAACGCCCTGATCCGGCTCGAGCCGGGCCTGCAGCGCAAGGTCCCCCTGGCCGACGTCGTGGTCAACCCGTCCGGCGGCGTGCTGCGCCTCGCCCCCGGCGCCCAGGTGTCCGGGTCGCCCCTGGGGCAGATCACCGCGCGGGCCGCGAGCCCGACCGAGCTGTCCGTGGAGGGCAACACGACCTACCGCGGCCCGGGCGCCGTCAGCGTCGCGGTCGCACCCAAGGGCGACCGCCAGCCCGTGGTGCTCTCGATCCCGGCCCAGGTCGGTCAGAACGTGCCCGTCCTCAAGTGCCCTGCCGACACGATCGAGATCCCGCAGGGCACCGAGAAGACCTTCGACATCACCTCGCTCTGTCACACCTACGCCGATCCGGCGACCCTGGCCGACCTCGTCTACACCGCGACGTGGAGCAAGCCGGGGTCCGGCCTCGAGCTGCGCACCCCGCAGGGCCACCAGATCGTGGTCGGAGCGACGGGCTCGGCGCGGGCGGGGACCGAGGCCACCCTGTCGGTCACCGGCGACGACAGCCGCCCGGGCCTGATCAGGCTGCGCGTCGTCGAGGCGCCGCCGCCCACGATGTCGCCGGTCACGGTGTCGGACCTCCGCGCGGGCGAGTCGCGCACCGTCGACCTCGCGCAGTACCTCACCCCCGGCGTGCCGAACCCGACATCTCGGGTGCTCAGCATCACCCCGGTCAGCGGCCGCGACGTCACCGCCTCCGTCGTCGGGAACACCCAGGTCAGCCTGGCCGCCGGCACGAAGGCGCACGGCGCCGCGACCTTCCGGGTCACCATGAGCGACTCCGGGTCGGGCGCCCCGGCCGACCGGCAGGCCAGCAACCTGCTCACCGTCGACCTGCTCGGCGTCCCGGACGCCCCCAACGCGCCCGTGCCGACCGGCGCCCTCCAGAGCGAGGCCGTCCACCTGACCTGGCGCGCCCCCGCCGCCAACGGGTCCCCGATCGACCGCTACGAGCTCACCGCCAGCAACGGCGCCAAGCGCTCGTGCCCCAGCACCTCGTGCACCTTCACCGGTCTCGCCAACGGGACGAAGTACGTCTTCACCGTCCGCGCCCACAACGCCGTCGGCTGGTCCGACGCGAGCCCGAAGTCCAGGTCCGCCAGCCCCGAGGGTGTGCCCGGCCCGGTGAGCAACATCCACCTCACCAAGGTCGCCGACGGCAAGCTGGACCTCGCCTGGGACCCGCCGTCGGTGAACGGCAGTCATGTCGACAACTACCGAGTGGTCTGGGACGGGAAGACGGCCTATACCCACGGCGAGCCGTTCTTCCACGTCTATGGGCTCGACAACTCTCGGCCGTACACGTTCAAGATCTATGCCCACAACTCGGCCGACTGGGGCGATGGCGCCCAATCCGTCCCCTTCCAGTCGGCAGGTCCGCCAGGCAAGCCCAACCCGCCGCGCGTGGCTGCCCGCGACGCTGGCTCTGGGAACTCGGCTGTCCTCGACGTCTCGTGGGATGCGGTGACCGATACCTCGGCAGAGCCGATGCTCTACACGCTGTACGACAACCGCACGATCGTCAGCGGATGTGCGGGCGAGCCCATCCTCAGCTGCACGATCACCGTGCCCTATGACGGTGCCACCCACGTCTTTACCGTTGAGGGGTCAACTGCAGGGCAGGCGGGCGAGGTGAGCGACGGGAGCCAGCCCTGGCAGGCTATTGCCTCGCCGCTGGCCTGGGGCGCCTGGAGCTGGCAGGCCACAGGACGCGACGGGATGGCGGCCCTGGACTTCAATGTGCCGGACTCCCGCGGTGGGGAGTCGAATATCTACGTCGTCTTGGACGGCGGCAGCCAGCTCGGTCCGTTCAGCATGGACGAGGGCCCGCAGACCAAGACCATCTCCGTCGGTGACAACGACAGACCCCACCAGGTCAAGCTCAGGGTGTGCAACGAGTCGCCGGGCAAATGCAGCACGTCGACCGAGCAGTCGGTGCAGACCTGGGGGCCACTGGTCCAGTCCTACCTGTCGCCACCCGAGGCGCAGCCCAACGGGAGCCGGATGGGCTGGAGGATCACCGTCGACCCCAACGGAGCGCCGGTCGACGTGATCATCAGTGGCAGCGACTTCCGTCCCGACCAGACGGTGCACATCGACCAGGTCGACCGGACCTCGTTCACCCTCGACCCGGTCGACATCGGCTACGACACGACCGAGAGCATCAACGTCAAGGTGGTCGACTCGGTCCGTGACCGCGAGCTGCCCCGCCGGTCAGCGAACGCGACCACGGACCCGCCGCCTCCCGCCGAGGTCAAGGTCAGCCGCGGGGCAAGGTGTCAGGACGGGGAATCCAACCCCTGCCACCCCCCAGGCGACGGGGGAGAGGACTGCACCGACAGCGCGTGCGGTTTCATCGTGCTCAAGGTCTCGAACTTCTTCGGGCCCGTGACCTGCACGTTGAACGCCCAGGGATTCGGCCAGATCGGCAAGGTCGAGAACATCGCGGACAACTCCACCATCCAGACGGCCATCTACTTCGGGAACACCGGAACCATCGTCAAGGCCCAGTGCACGAGCGGTTCCAGCGGGACCTCCGCCAACAGCAGCTTCGCCTGGCCCAACTGAACAGGGCGCACCGCGCCAGAACCCAGCAGACCACCCGGACCGGGCACTAGCCTGATCCGGCCCCCTCGTGGAAAGCGACATCATGACGATCTCTTCGGAACAGGCCGCCTGGTTCCAGCAGACCTTCGACCAGCTGACCGACAACATGGAGCGCGCTATCCTCGGCAAGCGTCACGTCGTCCGGCTCACGCTGACCTGCCTGCTGTCCGAGGGCCACATCCTGCTCGAGGACGTCCCCGGCACCGGCAAGACGATGCTCGCCCGGGCGCTCGCCAACACCGTCCAGGGCAGCCACGCGCGGATCCAGTTCACGCCCGACCTGCTGCCCGCCGACGTCACCGGCGTCACCGTCTACGACCAGCACAAGGGCGGCTTCGAGTTCCACCCCGGCCCGGTGTTCCACAGCATCGTGCTCGCCGACGAGATCAACCGCGCGTCGCCCAAGACCCAGTCCGCGCTCCTCGAGGTCATGGAGGAGGGCCGGGTCACCGTCGACGGCCGGCCCCACGCCGTGGGCCGTCCCTTCATGGTCATCGCCACCCAGAACCCCATCGAGCAGGCCGGCACCTACCGTCTTCCCGAGGCGCAGCTCGACCGCTTCCTGATGAAGACCTCGCTCGGCTACCCCGACCGGGTGGCCACCATGGAGCTGCTGGTCAACGCCAAGGTCCGCGACCGCGCGGCGCTGGTGCTGCCCGCGATCACGGCCGAGACGATCGCCCAGATGAGCGGCCTGGCCGACGACGTCTACGTCGACCCGGCCGTGGTGTCCTACGTCGCCGAGCTCGCCGAGGAGTCCCGCCGGCTGCCGCACATCAAGCTCGGCCTGTCGGCGCGCGGCTGCCTCGCCTTCATCCGGGTCGCCAAGACCTGGGCGGCCGCCGACGGACGCGACCATGTCGTGCCCGACGACATCAAGGAGCTCGCCGAGCCCGTGCTCTCGCACCGGCTGCTGCTCGACGCGGAGGCCCAGTTCACCGGGGTCACCGTCGAGAGCATCATCTCCCGCCTCCTCGACGCGGTCGTGCCGCCGACCGACCGGGTGGCCTGAGGTCCGTCGTGGTGCGTGGGCTCGTGGACAGCGCGGCGGTACGGCGGGTCCGTGCCTGGCTGGGGGTGGTCAACCCGGCCGGGTGGACCGTCGCCGCCCTCGCGCTCGGCGCGGCCCTCGCGGCGCGCCGCACCCATTGGCGCGAGCTCGACGTCCTGGCGGTCGCCGGCGTCGCCCTGCTCGTCCTCGCCCTGCCGCTGCTGCTGGGCCGCACCAAGGTCCGGGTCGACCTCCAGCTCGAGCCGCTGCGCGTCATCGCCGGCGACTCGGTCGCGGGGTCGGTGACCGTCACCAACGAGGCCGTCGGCCGGATGCTGCCCACCATGCTCGACCTGCCGGTCGGCGAGACCCTGCACCGCTACGGTCTGCCCGGGCTGGCGCCGGACGCCACCCACGAGGAGACCTTCACGATCCGCACCGAGCGCCGCGGCGTCATCGCGGTGGGTCCGGCGACGACCCGGCGCGGCGACCCCCTCGGGCTGTTCTCGCGCGATCTCGCCTGGACGGGCACGACCGAGATCCTGGTCCGCCCGCTCATGGTCTCCCTCGACTCCCTGGGGGCCGGGCTGCTGCGCGACCTCGAGGGCGTCTCGACCGACGCGGTGTCGCAGAGCGACCTCGCCTTCCACGCGCTGCGCGAGTACGTCCCGGGTGACGACCTGCGGCACGTGCACTGGCGCTCCTCGGCCAAGGCCATGGGCGCCGCGGGACGCACCCAGCTGCTGGTCCGTCAGTACCTCGACACCCGCCGCTCCCACGCCACCGTCGTGGTCGACGACGACCCGGCCTCGTGGCCGGACCCCGAGGACTTCGAGACCGCGATGTCCGTCGCCGCCTCGATCGCGGTCCGGGCCGTGCTCGACGACTTCGAGACGTCCTTCATGTGCGGTGACCAGGCCGCCACGGGTCACAACGGCAACCTCGCGCTGGACGCCATCTGCCGGGCGCACGTCGGTCCGACCGGCCTGGCGACGTCGGCCCAGCGGGCCGCGGCCGTCTCGCCCGACACCAGCCTGCTGTTCCTCGTGACGGGCCCGGGCGCCACGTTCACCCAGATGCGGCTCGCCGCCTCCGCGTTCCCCTCGGAGGTGCGGCGGATCGCCATGGTGGTGGACGGGACGGTCAACAGCCGTGCCACCGACGCCGACGGCATCCCGATCCTCCACCTGGCCAACAAGGCCGACCTGGGGGCGCTGCTGCGCTGGAGCCTCGCATGACGACGACCGCCCCCGCGCCTCCGGCACCGCCGGCCGTCGCGCCGCCCGCTCCCGCGGACCAGGCGGTGGTGCCCGCGCGTCCCGTGCTGCCCGACCGCGAGGGCTGGGCCGACGCGGCGTTCGTGCTGCTCCTCGGGACCGCGGCGCTGCTCGGCCTCGCGCCGACCTTCACCGGCTCGCAGTTCTTCGTCGTCGGGCTCGGCGGTCTGCTGCTCGGTGTCGCGGCCGGGCTGGTCGCGACGACCCGGCGCTGGCCGCTCGCCGCGCCCGTCCTCGTGGCCGCGCTCCTCTTGTTCCTGCTGGGCGGACCGCTGTGCCTGCGCTCGGAGGGAGCCTGGTGGCCGGTCCCGCACACCTGGGGCCTGCTCGCGGACCAGCTGCTCTTCGGCTGGAAGGACCTGCTCACCACGCTGCCGCCCGTCGACGGCGACGGCCCGCTGCTCGCACTGCCCTGGGCGCTGGGGCTGCTGACCGGCTCGGCCGCGATGGCCCTCGCGCGGCTCCGGGTGGGTCCGCGCTGGCTGCGCATCGGGGCGCCGCTCCCGGTGCCGATGGCGCTGCTCGCCTTCGTCATCCTGCTCGGGCTGCACCGACCGCAGGACATCCTCGTCCAGGGGGTGCTGTTCTCCGTCGGGCTGCTCGCCTGGCTGGTGGTGCGCGGACAGCGGACCACGGTCGACGTGGCTGGCAGCACGGGGCGGCTCGGCCGGCTCGCGGTCGGGGCCTCGCTGCTCGTGCTGGCCGCCGCGGCGTCGGTGCCGGTCGCCCTGCTCTCCGACAGCGCCGACGCGCAGCGGGTGGTGCTCCGCGACAGCGTCGAGCCGCCGTTCGACATCGGCCGCTACCCCTCGCCGTTGGCGTCGTTCCGTCGCTACGTCCAGGTGCCGCAGGACCCGCCGCCGGAGAACCTCTATGCGCGCGAGCTCTTCACCGTCTCCGGCGTCGAGCCCGGCACGCGGGTCCGGATGGCCACCCTCGACAGCTATGACGGCAAGGTCTGGGGAGCCTCCGACAACGCGATCCCCGGAGCCGTCGACGACACCTACCGCCGGGTCTCCTCGACCATCGACAACCCCGTCGACGGCGACCGGGTGACCGTCGACGTCACCATCGACGACGGCTACTCCGGTGTCTGGCTCCCGGTCGTCGGAGCCCTCCAGTCCACGCGGTTCGACGGCGACCTCGAGACCGAGGCCGACGGCTTCCGCTACAACCTGGCGACGTCCACCGGGGTGATGCCCTCGGGCCTCCAGCCGGGCGACCACTACTCCTTCACGGCCGTGCTGCCCGACGACGAGCTGACCGAGGGCATGGACGCCGGCGGCAGCGTCGGTCCCGCGGGGGACGCCGCCGCCTTCCTGGGCGCCCAGGCCCAGGAGTGGGCCGGTGACCTGAAGTCGCCCATGAAGCGGGTGCTGGCCATCGCCGACCACCTGCGCACCGAGGGCAAGTACACCGACGGCGTCGCGACGGCCGAGCAGATCTACCACGCGGGACACTTCCAGGGCCGTCTCGCCGAATTCGTCAACGCGCCGATCATCGCCGGCAACGACGAGCAGTACGCCGCCACCATGGCGCTGCTGGCCAACCGCGCCGGGGTCCCCGCGCGGGTCGTGATGGGCGCGGTCGTGCCCGCCGACGGCGTGGTGCACGGGTCCGACGTGTCCGCCTGGGTCGAGGTGCAGACCAGCGACGGCTCGTGGCGCACCCTGCCGACCGAGCGGTTCATGGGGACCGACCGACCCGCCAAGCTCCCCCCGGAGAGCCAGCAGAGCATGGGCGGCACCAACGTCCCGCCCCCGGCGCCGATCCCGCCCCCCACCTCGACCGGCGAGCAGGCCGACGTCAAGGTCAAGGCCAACAAGCTGGAGGCCGACGACGACGAGCCGGCGCTCGGTGCCGGGCTGCCGGCCTGGGTGCGCGCCGTTCTGCTCTATGGCGGCGTCCCGCTGCTCGCGCTGGGGCTCCTCCTCGGCGCGGTCGTGCTGGCCAAGGTCGTGCGCCGGCGCGTACGACGCCGCGCGGCGCGGGCCTCCGCCCGGGTCGTCGGCGGCTGGCGCGAGCTCGTCGACCATGCCCGTGACCTGGGGCACCCGGTCCCGGCCGCCGCCGTGGTGACCCGGCGCGAGCAGTCGCGCCACATGGTGTCGGAGTCGGCTCCGGCCCTCGCCCGTCGTGCCGACGCCCACGTGTTCGGCCCCGAGCCTCCCGAGATCGAGGCCGCGGACTCGTTCTGGGCGGCCGTGAACGCCGAGCGGAGGGCGATGTCGGCCGCCGTCGCCCGGCGCCGCCGGCTGCTCGGCGCGGTCAGCCTGCGCACCTTCCGTCGCGCCCGCTGAGCGCGCCCGACCGGATTAGGGTTTTGGCGGCGGGCGCCCTAGACTGGCGTGTCGGCCCAACGTGGGTCTGCTTCGCGGTGCCTCGCGGCTGCCCGGATCACCCTTTCGACCGCTTCGCGGCGGCTCGTCAGCGCGTCCGGGGATCGAGGTGCCACGGGCGGCCCGACGAGGTCCACGAGCGGGGGTCACCGACCCACGCCCGAGGTTCCCGGGCCACGGTAGACAACCAGTCGACAGATTGTGGAGGACATGCCCAAGAAAGAAGGCGTGATCGAGATCGAGGGCACCGTCGTCGAGGCGCTCCCGAATGCCATGTTCCGGGTCGAGCTCAGCAACGGGCACAAGGTTCTCGCCCACATCAGCGGCAAGATGCGCCAGCACTACATCCGGATCCTCCCCGAGGACCGCGTGGTGGTGGAGCTCTCGCCCTACGACCTCACCCGGGGTCGGATCGTCTACCGCTACAAGTGACGGCTGCCTCCGCAGCCGACGAGCCGCGAAACCCAGAAAGGACCTCCTCGTGAAGGTCAACCCGAGTGTCAAGCCGATCTGTGACAAGTGCAAGGTGATCCGTCGCCACGGCCGCGTCATGGTCATCTGCGAGAACCCCCGCCACAAGCAGCGTCAGGGCTGAGCGGGACGAGGGGCCACATCGGCCGCTCCACAACTGCAGAACACCACAACGCGACTGCTTAGCCGTCACACGACGGTGAACCACCTCCGGAACGGATGGCCGGAGCTCGCCCCTCGAGGCGCGAGACGCACCGCGACCACACCACCGTGAACGAAAAGGAAACCGCCACATGGCACGCCTCGTCGGTGTCGACCTCCCGCGCGACAAGCGCATCGAGATCGCACTCACCTACATCTACGGCATCGGCCGCACCCGCGCTCAGCAGGTGCTCGCCGCCACCGGGGTCAACCCGGACCTTCGCGTCCACCAGCTGGGGGACGAAGAGCTGGTCAAGCTCCGTGACGAGATCGAAGCCAACTTCAAGATCGAGGGTGACCTCCGTCGCGAGGTCCAGGCCGACATCCGTCGCAAGATCGAGATCGGCAGCTACCAGGGTCGCCGCCACCGCCAGGGCCTTCCGGTCCGCGGTCAGCGCACCAAGACCAACGCGCGCACCCGCAAGGGTCCCAAGCGCACTGTCGCCGGCAAGAAGAAGGCCAAGTGACCGCTCGCCCGCGCGCGAGTCACGGCCCCTCGATCACCCAGACCAGCTACTTCAGGAGTCACTGAATGCCCCCCAAGAGTCGCCAGGCCGGCGCCAAGAAGGTGCGCCGCAAGGAGAAGAAGAACGTCGCCCAGGGCGAGGCCCACATCAAGAGCACGTTCAACAACACCATCGTCACCATCACCGACCCCACGGGTGCGGTGATCTCGTGGGCCTCAGCCGGCACCGTCGGCTTCAAGGGCTCGCGCAAGTCCACGCCGTTCGCCGCGCAGATGGCCGCCGAGGCCGCCGGCCGGCGCGCCATGGAGCACGGCATGAAGAAGATCGACGTCTTCGTCAAGGGCCCCGGCTCGGGTCGTGAGACCGCGATCCGCTCGCTGGGTGCCATCGGCCTCGAGGTCGGGACCATCCAGGACGTCACGCCCGCTCCGCACAACGGCTGCCGCCCGCCGAAGCGCCGTCGCGTCTGAGCACTGCGACCGCCGAACCCAGGACTTGAAGGAGACATAGACCCATGGCCCGTTACACCGGCCCCCTCACCAAGAAGTCGCGCCGCCTCGGCGTCGACCTCATCGGTGGCGACGCCGCCTACGAGCGTCGTCCCTACCCGCCCGGCCAGCACGGCCGCGGCCGCATCAAGGAGAGCGAGTACCTCCTCCAGCTGCGCGAGAAGCAGAAGGCCCGCCACACCTACGGCGTGCTCGAGAAGCAGTTCCACCGCTACTACGCCGAGGCGTCGCGTCGCCAGGGCAAGACCGGTGACAACCTGCTGCAGCTCCTGGAGTGCCGCCTGGACAACGTGGTCTACCGCGCCGGCTTCGCCCGGACCCGTCGCCACGCCCGCCAGCTGGTCAACCACGGCCACTTCCTGGTCAACGGCAAGAAGGTCGACATCCCGTCGTTCCAGGTGACCGCCCACGACATCATCGACGTGCGCGAGAAGTCGCTGGAGATGACGCCGTTCATCGTGGCCCGCGAGACCCACGGCGAGCGCGTGGTGCCCGCGTGGCTCCAGGTCCTGCCGACCCGCATGCGGATCCTGGTCCACCAGGTCCCCGTCCGCGACCAGATCGACATCCCCGTCCAGGAGCAGCTGATCGTCGAGTACTACTCGAAGAAGTAAGGCCCCTCGGAACGTCTCCCTCCTCCACCTGCAGATCTGAGCCCGTCAAATAGCGGTCGGGCTCGGGAAGGAAGAAATAGTGCTCATCGCTCAGCGCCCGACCCTGTCGGAAGAGGTCGTCGACGAGTTCCGTTCCCGGTTCGTGATCGAGCCGCTGGAGCCCGGCTTCGGCTATACGCTTGGCAACTCCCTCCGCCGCACCCTGCTGTCCTCCATCCCGGGTGCGTCGGTCACCAGCATCAAGATCGACAACGTGCTCCACGAGTTCTCGACCATCGAGGGCGTCAAGGAGGACGTGACCGAGGTGATCCTCAACCTCAAGGGTCTCGTCGTCTCCTCCGAGCACGACGAGCCGGTGACCATGTACCTCCGCAAGTCCGGTGCCGGCGACGTCACCGCGGCCGACATCGCGCCCCCGGCGGGTGTCGAGGTGCACAACCCCGACCTCAAGATCGCGACCCTGTCCGACAAGGGCAAGCTCGAGATGGAGCTGGTCGTGGAGCGTGGCCGTGGCTATGTCTCCGCCTCGCAGAACAAGGGCGCGGACAACGAGATCGGCCGGATGCCGGTCGACTCGATCTACAGCCCGGTCCTCAAGGTCACCTACAAGGTCGAGGCCACCCGTGTCGAGCAGCGCACGGACTTCGACAAGCTGGTCATCGACGTCGAGACCAAGCCGTCGATCCGGCCGCGCGACGCCATCGCCTCGGCCGGCAAGACGCTGGTCGAGCTGTTCGGTCTCGCCCGTGAGCTCAACGTCGAGGCCGAGGGCATCGACATCGGCCCGTCGCCCGTCGACGAGCAGCTCGCCGCCGACCTCGCCCTCCCGGTCGAGGACCTGCAGCTGACGGTCCGGTCCTACAACTGCCTCAAGCGCGAGGGCATCCACACCGTGGGTGAGCTCATCTCGCGCTCGGAGCAGGACCTGCTCGACATCCGCAACTTCGGCGCCAAGTCGATCGACGAGGTCAAGGCCAAGCTCGCCGAGATGGGCCTCGCCCTCAAGGACAGCGGTCCCGGCTTCGACCCGCACGCGGCCCTCGCGGCCTACGGCGACGACGACGACGACGCGTTCGTCGAGGACGAGCAGTACTGACCCTCCCCGGGGCCACCCGTCCCGGACCCACCCGAAGTCCCACCTACCCGAGTACCTGACACGGCTCGGGAGAAGAGAGAAGAACACCGATGCCCACCCCCAAGAAGGGTCCCCGTCTGGGCGGCAGCCCGGCCCACCAGCGGCTGATGCTGCGCAACCTCGCCACGGCGCTGTTCGAGCACGGCTCGATCACCACGACCGAGGCCCGCGCCCGGATGCTGCGTCCCTATGCGGAGAAGCTCATCACCAAGGCCAAGAAGGGCGGCCTGCACAACCGCCGCCAGGTCGAGAGCGTGCTCTACAAGAAGGACGTCGGCGTGCCGCGTCACGACAACACCGTCGCGCACCGGCTGTTCACCGAGATCGCACCGATGTTCGCCGACCGGCCGGGCGGCTACACCCGGATCACCAAGATCGGTCCCCGCAAGGGCGACAACGCGCCCCTCGCGGTGATCGAGCTGGTGACCGAGCCCTACGCGCCGAAGCCGTCCACCCAGAAGGCCAAGCCCGCCAAGGCCGAGACCCCGCAGGCCGCCCCGGCCGAGGAGACCCCGGTCGAGGAGGCTCCTGCCGAGGACGTCGTCGACGAGACCCCCACCGACGAGGCTCCCGCCGAGGAGACCACGACCGACGAGGCCGCTGCTGACGAGGCTCCGGCCGACGAGGCCGCCGCCGAGGAGGGCGACGAGGCCGACAAGGCCTGATCGGCTCCGCTGCATTCTCGACGACCCCGGGTGGCCTGGCCACCCGGGGTCGTCGTCGCATGTCCGCCGCGCGACGACGTGGTCCCCGGGCCTGCTCGCTTCATCGTCTGAGGTGGAAGGTGACGGAGCTGTCGGGGTGTTCTCGGTGGTGGTAGGCGGGGTCGTGGATGCGGTGGTGGTGGAACCCGCAGAGGGGGATCGCGTCTTTCAGGTCTGTCCTGCCGCCGAGGTGCCAGGGATCTCGGTGGTGGAGCTCGGTCCAGGCGTAGGGGCGGTCGCAGCCGTCGGCGGCGCAGCTGGTGTAGCGGAGTCCGAGGGCGATGCGTTGGGCTTCGGTGAAGAACCGTCGGGTGCGGCCCAGGTCGAGGGGGAGGGAGCCTCCGGCCAGGGCGGCGGGGAGGATCCCGGCCGAACAGGCGAGCCGGCGGGCCTCGGACGCGGAGATCTCGTGACCGGTGTCGAGGCCGGCGGCGGCGAGGTCGTCGGTGAGCTGGTGCTGGTCGAGGGTGACCACGATGGTGGCGGCGGACTTGTGGTGGAGCCGGTCGGTGGGCAGGTGCTCGAGGAGCTCGACGAGGGCTTGGCCGTGGCGGTGGGCCCAGTCGAGACGGTCCCCGACCGGCCCGGTGTGCGCGTCGCCCGCGCCGAGTCGGCCGCGGCGGGGAGAGGCGAGCTGTTGGATGGTCTTCTTGAGGATCGCTCCGGCCAGGGCGGGGATGGTGAAGTGGCCGGTGAGGGTGCCGTCGGGGTTGTCGTGCAGCGTCAGCCGGGTCCGGGCGCGTTGGAGGGTCTCCTCGTCGTGGAGGACCTGGTCGTGGTGCCGGTCGGTCTCGACCTGCGAAGCAACGGCTTCGAGGGCGCGGCGGGCCTTCTTCCGCAACGCGGCCACGTCGAGGGTCTCGGCCTGGGTGACGAGCCGCTGCTCGACCTTGGCGCGCTGGTCGGGGTCCAGGCCGGCCGGGAGCTGGGCGGTGGCCGCGGCGATCACCCCGGCATGCTCGGCACTCAGTGACCCTTCGGCCAGCGCGGCGTCGGTGGCCGGCAGCGAGGCCAGCGCTCCGGCGAGCGCGACCTGCCCGGCCGCGGATGCTCCGGTGGCCCGGGTGTGCACCGACAGCCACGCACTGGTCCCCGACAACCCAGCAGCGGACGCCACGCGGGCCTTGTCGGCGGCCGCGACCAGTCTCAGCTTGACCCCGGACAGCCGGCTGATGGCACGCTCGACCTCCCCCACCACGACCGCGTAGTCCCCCGAGGCCAGCGTGAGGTCGGGGCCCAGCCCGTCCAGGGCCGCATGGACCTCGGCCAGCACCGTCACGACGCCGTCGGCGTCGGGGTGCAGATCGAGGAGTGCGGACATGCCTCTATGATAAAGGAACATGTGTTCGAATACAAGAGATCGAGGATGCATGGTGGACGGAGGTTCCCTCGCCGTTTGCCGTGCTGCGACTCGTGTCCTGCGTTCGGATGCTGTATCAAGTGACCCATGACCCAGGTCGCACTCGTCGTCGGTGAGGCGCTCGTCGACGTCGTCCACCGCAGCGACGGCTCCGTCACCGAGTTCCCCGGGGGCAGCGCGGCCAACGTCGCCGTCGCCCTGGCCCGGCTCGGCAGGCCGGTGTGGTTCGACACCTGCTTCGCCGACGACCACTACGGCGGGATGCTCCGCGACCACCTCGAGGCCGCCGGGGTCCGGCTGGCCGGCGACCCGGCGTCCGTCGACCACAGCTCCTCGGCGGTCGCCACCATCGGTGCCGACGGCGCGGCCTCCTATGTCTTCGACATCGACTGGCGGCTCAACCCCCTGACCCTGAACGCCGACGTCACACCGATCGCCGTGCACACCAGCTCCTACGGCGCCGTCCTGCCGCCGGGCTCCGACGACGTCGTGCGGGCCATCGAGCAGGTCCGGTCCACCGCCACGGTCAGCTATGACGTCAACGCGCGGCCGGCGGTCACCGGGGTCGGGCTCGACGTCCGCGCCCGCGTGCAGCGACTGGCGGCGCTGAGCGACGTCCTCAAGGCCTCCGACGAGGACCTGGAGGCGCTCTACCCCGAGCACACGGTGGACGTCGCCGCGTCCTACCTGCTGTCCCTCGGCCCGGCGGTCGTGGTGGTCACGCGCGGAGGGGACGGCGCCAGCTGGGTGTCCCGGTCGGGCGAGGGTCGCATCCCCTCGGTCCCGGTCGCCGTCGCGGACACCATCGGAGCCGGAGACACCTTCGGGGCCGCCCTGGTCGACGCGCTCTGGAGCGCCGACCTGCTCGGTGCGGACCGGCGTGACGAGCTGCGTGGGCTCCCCGCGGACCGGTGGGAGCAGCTCCTCGGCTTCGCGGCCCGCGCGGCAGCCGTCACCGTGTCGCGGCCCGGCGCCGACCCGCCCTACCGGCACGAGCTCGGCTGACCAGAGTCAAGACTCGCCGGAGGTCGTTGCCGTGGGGGGCACCGGTCCGCCAGGATCGGCACACCCCCGAGAGAAAGCCCCCCGATGTCCCGAGCGCTGCGCCGCGTCCTGCCCGTCCTGGCCCTGGTCCTGTCGGCGCTGGCGCTGACCTCACCGGCGTCCGCCGCGTCCTCGGTCACCGGGACGGCCACCGACCCGGACGGGCACCCGGTCAGCGGGGCGGCGTACCTCTACCTCGTCGGCTCGGGCAACGGCGGTGGCAACTCCTTCACGGGCGGGTCGTTCTCGGTCAACGCGCCGGCCGCGGGTGACTACCAGCTCCAGGTGAGGGCCTCGACCATGGACGGGCTGAGCCGCTGGTATGTCGCGGGCAACCCCGCGGGCTCCGCGGACCGGACCGCTGCCACCGTGCTGACGCTCGACGGCACCAGCTCCGTGCCCGTCGACGCGATGCAGTTCCCGGCCATCGCGACATTGTCGGGGCACGTCACCAACGGCGACGGCGACCCCATGGCCGGCGTCACCGTGCTGCGCAACCGGTTGGGCACGGGGACCTCGACGACCACGGACGCCCAGGGGTTCTATGACTTCGGCTATGTGCTGCCCGGCTCGACGGCCATCTCGGTGAACGGCGACGGCACCTGGGCCGGCGACCGCGTCACTGTCGTCGTCGACGACAGCACCCACTACACCGAGGACCTCGTGATGCGGGCGCCCGCGCGCCTGGCCGGAGCGGTCACCGACGCGGACACGGGCGACCCGGTGGCCCTGCTCAACGTCCTCGCCTACCAGCGGGTCAACGGGTCGCTGTTCTACACGAACTCGGCGTTCACCGATGCGACCGGCCACTTCGACATCGGTGGCCTCGGCGCGGGCGACTTCGTCCTCCAGTACTACGACGACCTCGGCGGCTACCCGGTGACCTGGAACGGTGGGGATCTCCTCCCCGGGCCGGGGCTGACGACGAGCGCGGGAGCCACGACCACCCACGACGAGGCGCTGACCCAGAAGGCCGACCCCAGACCCGGCAAGCCGTTGTCCGGGGTCGTGACGGACGGCGGCGGGAGCCCCCTCGTCGGCATCACGGTGACCGCGGAGGACACGGGAGGCGGATCCTCTCTGGACACCACCACCGACCGGTCCGGCAGGTGGGCGATCGACGCCCCCGACGGCACCTACCGGCTGCACGTCGTCGAAGGAGACTGGCTCAAGAGCCACGAAGGGGCGCCGACGCCGTGGTTCCCGGAGTACTACCCCGACGCCTGGGCCGCCGGCGACGCCGCAACGGTGACCGTGGCCGGCGACCTGCACCCGGGCCTGGACCTGGATCTGGCTCGCGCCGGTGTCATCACCCTCGACGTCAGGGACGGCACCGGGTCGACCGACCTCAATGCGGGCTACCGCGTCGTGACCCCCGCCGGTGTCACGGTCTTCGACCACGCACCCACGGCCTATGACGGCCACGCCCTCGACGTGCTGCTGCGCCCCGGGTCGTGGAAGGTGCTCGTCGCGGGCCGCAGCGGGTTGTCGACCAACGACCCCCAGCTCGTGCCGCGCTGGTTCGGCGGCGGCACCTCGCTGAGCACGGCGACGACGACCACGGTCGCCGCGGGCGAGCTCGTCGACGGCGGGACGCTCAGACTGCCTCGCCGGCTCCAGGCGACCACGGCCCCGCGCATCAAGGGGTCACCGCATGTCGGCAAGAAGCTCAAGGCCACCAAGGGCGCCTGGAACCAGATGACCGGCACGACCTTCACCTTCACGTGGCTGCGCGGCGCCACGGCCGTCGGCCACGCCGCGTCCTACCGGGTGAAGGCGGCCGACGCCGGATCCACCCTCAAGGTCAAGGTCAGAGCCACCAACGGCGACCTCTCCACGACGGTGACGAAGAAGGTGCGCATCCCCTAGCGCCGTGGGGTCGGCTCCCCCGACCGAGGGGGTGCCCGCGGGCGCCGTGAAAGGATGCCGGTCGTGCGGATCCGGATCGACCTGGCCTACGACGGGGGCGAGTTCCACGGCTGGGCGGCCCAGCCGGGCCTGCGCACCGTCCAGGGCGAGCTCGAGTCCGCCCTGGCCACGGCGCTCCGCACCTCGGAGGTGGCGACCGTCTGCGCGGGCCGCACCGACACAGGGGTGCACGCGCGCGGGCAGGTCGTCCACGCGGACGTCGACGAGGCCGTGCTCGAGGTCTCCGCGGGGCGGTCGGAGCTGCCCGCCACCGCGGCACTCGCGCGCCGGCTCAACGGGATCCTCGCGACCGACGTCCGGGTGCGAGCGGTGACCGAGGCGCCGGCCGGGTTCGACGCGCGCTTCTCGGCCCTGTGGCGGCGCTATACCTACCGCGTGGCCGACGACCCGGGGGCCGCGGACCCGCTGGTGCGCGGGCACGTGCTGGCCTGGCCCCGGTCGCTCGACCTCGACGCCGTCAACGCCGCCTCGGCGCTGCTCCTCGGAGAGCACGACTTCGCGGCGTTCTGCAAGCGCCGCGACGGGGCGACGACCGTCCGCGAGCTGCTCGACCTGTCGTGGTCGCGCGACCCCTCCGGCGTCGCGGTGGCGACCGTCCGCGCGGACGCGTTCTGCCACCACATGGTCCGCTCGCTCGTCGGCTGCCTGCTCACCGTCGGGGAGGGTCGCCGCGGTCCGGAGTGGGCCGGCGAGATCCTGGCCGCTGCCGTCCGCGACCCGGCCGTGACCGTCGTACCCCCCCACGGCCTGACCCTCGAGGAGGTCGGCTACCCGGCCGACGAGCAGCTCGCCGCGCGGGCCGAGGCGTCCCGGAGGGTCCGGGCATGAGCGAGGATCACTACTTCTCCGCCGACCCGCGGGTTGCCTTCCAGCGCACGCCCGTGGAGACGACGGTGTGGGGCCGCGACCTCCGGCTCGTCAGCGGCTCCGGCGTCTTCGCCCAGGGGCGCCTCGACATCGGCACCTCCGTGCTGTTCCGCGAGACCGAGCCGCCGGCTGCCGGCCGGGTCCTCGACCTGGGCTGCGGGTACGGCGTCATCGGGCTGGCCGTCGCGACCTGCGTGCCGGACGCCGTGGTCGTCGGCGTGGACGTGAACGAACGGGCCGTCTCGCTGGCCAACGAGAACGCCGTGTCCCTCCGCGTGGCCGACCGCTTCGCGGCGTTCACGCCGGACGGCGTGCCGGAGGGGACCTTCGACGAGATCTGGTCCAACCCGCCCATCCGGATCGGCAAGCAGGCGCTGCACGAGCTGCTGCTGCACTGGTTCGCGCGGCTCGCGCCGGGGGGCAGGGCCGTCATGGTCGTCGGCAAGAACCTGGGGGCGGACTCGCTCCAGCGCTGGCTGGGGGAGCAGGGGTTCCCGACCGTCCGGCTCGGGTCGGCCAAGGGCTTCCGGGTGCTGGAGTCCCGGCGCGGATGAGCGCGCCTCCGGACGACCCCGTCCCCGGTGACGCGGTCCTCGCCGCCCTGGCGCACCGCGCCCAGGCCGACCCGCGCGTGGTCGGCCTCGTCCTCACCGGCTAGCGAGGCGTGAGCCGCAGCACCGGGATGCGGCGCCCGATGGCGGCGGTGCGCTCGCGGTAGTCCGCGTAGCCGGCGTACATCCGGACGGCGAGCCCGAACAGGCGCTCGTAGTCCGCGGGGTCGGTCACCTCGGCGGCCTGGAACGGCAGCCCGTTGAGCGTGACGTCGGGGTGGGCGACGGCGTTGTGGTACCACGCCGGGTGCTTCTCGCGCCCGAAGCTCGACGCTACGAGCACCACGTCGTCGCCGTCGTGGAAGTAGAGCACCGGGTTCTCCCGCGGCTGGCCGCTCTTGGCGCCGGTCGTGCCCAGGACGGCGGTCGGCAGGTTGCCGACCAGCCGGACCCGGCCGCCGGTGCGGCGCAGCAGGTAGGCGTCGACCGGGGCGGCCACGTGGATGCCGTACCACCGCCCGGCCGACGTCCGAGCGAACGCGTGGAGCGCCCTGGTCAGGGGGCCGTGGTGGCGGAGCGGGTCGACGCGGCGCAGCTGCACGAGCCGACCCTAGCGCCGAGTCGCCACCTCGGGTGACGACCCGGCTCCGCGCCGACGGTGAGGGCCGGTGGTCGGGGTCGACGGTCGCGGTCGACGATGAGGTGCGGTCCGGCAGGATGGCCTCATGACGTACGACGCCGCGGAGGACCGCTACGACCACGGGCACTACCGCTTCACCGGCAGCAGCGGGCTCAAGCTCCCCGCGCTCTCCTTGGGGCTGTGGCAGAACTTCGGCACCGACCGCCCGGAGGAGACCCAGCGAGCGATCCTGCGCCGCGCCTTCGACCGGGGCGTGACCCACTTCGACCTGGCCAACAACTACGGGCCGCCCTACGGCCGCGCCGAGGAGAACTTCGGCCGCTACCTCAGGGACGACTTCGCGCCCTACCGCGACGAGCTCGTCATCTCCACCAAGGCCGGCTGGGACATGTGGCCCGGCCCCTACGGCCAGGGTGGCGGCTCCCGGAAGTATGTCCTCGCCTCGCTCGACCAGTCCCTGCGACGGCTCGGGCTCGACTATGTCGACATCTTCTACAGCCACCGCTTCGACCCCGAGACGCCGATCGAGGAGACCATGATGGCGCTCGACACCGCGGTGCGCTCGGGCCGGGCGCTCTATGCCGGCATCTCGTCCTACTCGGCCGCCAAGACCCACGAGGCCGCGACGATCGCGCGGGACCTCGGCACGCCGCTGCTCATCCACCAGCCGTCCTACAACATGTTCAACCGCTGGATCGAGGAGGACCTGCTCGACGAGCTCGAGGAGCAGGGGATGGGCTGCATCGTCTTCACCGCGCTCGCCCAGGGCCTGCTGACCGACCGCTACCTCGGCGGCATCCCGGCCGACTCCCGGGCGGCGCGCGAGGGAACCACGGTCGCCCAGTTCGACGAGGCGGTCCTCGAGCGGGTGCGCGCGCTCGACGCCATCGCGTCGGGCCGCGGGCAGAAGCTGGCCCAGCTCGCCCTGCAGTGGGCGATCCGCGACCCCCGGGTCACCTCGGCGGTCATCGGCGCCTCCTCGGTGGAGCAGCTCGACACCAACCTCGACGCCCTGGACTTCCAGGCGCTCACCGACGACGAGCTGACCGCGATCGACGAGTTCGCTGTCGACGGCGCCGTGAACCTCTGGGCGGACCAGACGAAGGACTAGGCGACTCCACGCCAGGGATGGCGCGCTGCGCGGCGCCGAGCCCCGCTCGTCACCGCGACCCTGGGGACGACCCGCCCGGCGACGTCACGAGGCCGACTCGGCCGGGGCGTCACCGCGAGCGGGCGGCGGTGCCGGCCGGCGCCGGCCGCGGCGCGTCGGGAGCGTCATAGAGCTTGAGCGCCATCAGGGGGCAGCTGACGACCGCGTGCTGGGCGTGGTCGAGCAGGTCGTAGGGCACCGCCGGGTCCTTCTCGCCGGAGCGCGCGAGGGGGAAGCCCCAGTCGTCGTGCACGAGCAGCTCCGGCAGGAGCTCGACGCAGGCGCCGTGGCCGTCGCAGCGGGTCCAGTCGACGTGCAGGCGCTTCATCGCCGTCCTCCCTGGGTCGCCGGGCACCAGCCGGCGAGGTGGGCGGCGACGTGGTCGTCGAAGACGCTCAGCGTCGACCCGATCATGCGGGCGGTGCCGTCGGGGTGGGCGCACGCGCCGCGGCCGGTGACCACGGTGCGCAGGCGCTCGATCTCGGCGGGGAGCCGCTGGTCACGCACCCCGTCGGCCAGCCGGCGCAGTGAGTCGGCGAGCCGAGGCAGGCCGTTGATGCACGGGCCGCACTGCGCGGCCGACTCGCCGGCCAGGTAGTCGGCGATGCCGGCGGCGACCTCGAGCGGGCAGGTGTGGGTGTCGAGGACGTGCAGGACCCCGGCCCCGACGCTGGCGTTGAACGGTGCCAGCGCGGCACGGGTGAGCGCGGTGCGCAGCGCGCGCGCCGGGACCCAGGCTCCGTGGTAGCCGCCCACGAGGACGGCCGCCAGGTCGGGTGTCGGCCCGGACGCGGCCAGCACGTCGGAGAGGAGGCTGCCCCGCTCGGCCTCGACGACTCCGGGCCGGGCCACGGCACCGCTGATGGTGAACAGCGACGTGCCGGGGTCCTCGGCGAGCCCGCTGGCCCGGAACGAGTCGGCACCGGTCCGGGCCGCCAGCGCCAGGTGCGCCAGCGTCTCGGCGTTGGAGACGAGGGTCGGCCGGCCGTCGACGCCGCGATCCGTGACCCGGGTCAGGGGGTCACGGGGGACGGCCGACCGGCCCTCGAGCTGGTTGAGCAGCGCCGACTCCTGGCCGGCGACGAAGCCGCCCTCGAGGCGCCGCACGTCGACGCCGCGCCGCCCCTGGGCCGCCGCGAGGGCGGGTCCGGCCTCGACCTCGGGGCCGATCGCGAGGACCATCCGGTGCGCGCGCAGGGCGTGCCCCACCAGCTCGAGCCCGTCCAGGACCAGGTCGGGGGAGCGGCTGAGCAGGACGGCGTCCTTGTGGCTGAGGGGCTCGCCCTCCATCGCGTTGGCGACCACGACGGGCCGCCGGCGGCCGGAGGCGACGGCCGCGACCTTGATGGCGGTCGGGAAGCCTGCGCCACCCCGCCCAGTCAGGCCGCAGGCCTCGACCAGCGCGACCAGCTGACGCTCGTCGAGGCGCGGCAGCGGGCCGAGCGGCCCGTGGTCGAGGAGGCGGTGCGGGCGGGGAGGCGCAAGAGTGGGGGTCATCGTCGGGTCCTAGCGGGTCGGGGCGAGGGTGCGAGGGGTGCGGCGCCAGCCGCGGCCGGCGTACGACGGGAGCAGGCGCCACAGCACCGAGCTCGCGACGGCGGCCACGGAGACGCCGGCGAAGCCGAGCATCCACGGCGACGAGGCGTCGGTGCCGTTGCCCAGCGCGTGGACCAGGGCGACCGGCCACAGCAGGTAGGTGAGCCAGTGCACGGCCTTGAACAGGCGCGGGCCGACCTTGTGTCGCAGCAGGCTGACCACCGTCACGATGCCGAGCAGGTCGACCGCCAGGGTGCCGAGCCCCTGCCAGACCGGCTTGACCGACCCGAGGAACGGGACCAGGAAGTCCGCGACCTTGAGCTGCGCGTAGGGGTCGAAGAACAGCGTGCCCACGTGGGCGGCGACCAGCGCCGTGCCGGTGAGGGCGGCCGTGCGGTGCAGGTCCGCGGCGCCGAAGCGGCCCAGGCCCGGGATGGGGCGACCGGACCGGGTCACGATGCCGAGCACGATCGACAGGGTGAACATCGCCAGGGCGACGACCCCCGTCCCCCGGCCGAGGGCCCACAGTGCCTCGTTCATGCTGCGTCTCCCGCTTCCTGCGGCCAGCCACCCAGCAGGTGGACCTGGCGGTCTCGACCGACCAGCCTGGCGGGCAGGTCGTGGGTGGCGAGCCAGGCGGCGCCGTCGGCGCCCCAGGCGATGGTGGCCGTGCTGGCCGCGTTGGCGACCGCGCACGAGCCGGCGACGACGGTGACCGACCGCCACGGGGAGTCGGCCGACCGCGAGGTGCGGGGGTCGACGACGTGGTGGACGGACTCGCCCCCGCGGTTCCAGGTGCGCCGGACGGTGCTGGAGGTGGCGACCGCAGCACCGTCCGGCAGCACGATCTGCGCGGCCGGGTCCTCGGGGGTGTCCTGGACGTCGACGACCCAGCCGCCGTCCGGGCCGGGCCCGGCGGTGGCGATGTCGCCGCCCAGCGCGACCAGCACGCCGCAGCGCAGCGTGGAGGCCACGCGGACGGCACACCGGTCGGCGGCGACCGCCTTGGCGGTCGCGCCCAGGTCGAGCAGGAGCCCGGCCGGCAGGTTCAGGGTGGTGCCCTCGAGGCGGACGCGCCGCCAGCCGGGCACCCGGCGGACCCGGGCGACCGGACGGTCGCCGCTCAGGTCCAGCGAGGCGATGTCCCGGTCGTAGCCCAGGTCGCTGAGCGTAGAGCCGACCGTCGGGTCGACCGCGCCGCCGGTCCAGGCGGCCGCGTCGAGCGCCCCGGCGAGGAGGTCGGCCAGCATCGGGCTGACCTCGACCCGCTGGTCGGCGGCGCCGGTGGCCCCGGAGTCCTGGGCGCCGGCGGCCAGCCGCATCACCTCGCTGTCGGGGCGGAAGCGGCTGGCCGCCAGCTCGACCTCGGCCAGCGTCTCGCGGACCAGCGCGAGGGCGGGCTCGAGGGCCTCCGGGCGCGTCACGACCAGGCGGGCCGTGGTGCTCCACAGCTCCCAGTCGTGGGCGGCGGTCGTGGGGGTGCTCATCGCAGGGTCACGACCCGCTCGAGGTCGCGTGCGACTGCGACTGGGTCTGGGACTGCTGCTGCGACTGCTGGTTCTGGTTGCTGGTCACCTGGCCCCGGTAGGACTTGGTGCCGTTCTGGGTGCTCGACGAGCTGGTCCCGGTGGACGTGCCGGTCGTCGACTGGGCGGCGGTGACCAGGAGGGCACTGCCGACCCCTGCCGAGGCGAGCACGGCGCCGCTGATCAGCATGGTGCCGGCCAGGCGGCTGCGGGAGGCGGCTCGGTCGCGTGAGTGGCTCATGTCCCCTACGGTCGGCGGCGTGTCTGTGCCCTTCCTGTGAGGAGGTCTGTGGCGAACCTGTGAGACGGCGGCGGCCGTCGGGGCGCGGAGCCGGCGCAGAAACCTGCGTAGCCTTCGCAACAGGACCGGCCCCACCGGCGTTGGTAGGGCATGGACGCGGTGGTGCGAGAGGGCGGGGTGACGCCGGTGGCGACCGTCGACTTCGCCGAGTGGGTCGCCGCGCGCGGCTCGTCGCTCCTGCGGCTGGCCTATGTCCTCACCGGCTCCGCGTCCGAGGCCGAGGAGATCGTGCAGGAGGCGCTCTCCCGCGCGCTGCCGCTCTGGGGGCGGATCTCCGGCCTCGAGGACCCCGACGCCTATGTGCGGCGGATGGTCGTCAACGCCCACACGTCCGCGTGGCGGCGGTTCCGGCGCCGTGAGGTGCCGGTGGCGCAGGTGCTCGACCGGCCGCCCCTCGGCGGCCCGGGTCCGGAGGCCGAGGACCGGGTGCGGCTGTGGCAGGCCTGCCTGGCCCTGCCGGCCGACCAGCGCGTGGCGGTCGTGCTGCGCTTCTATGAACAGCTCGAGTACGCCGAGATCGCCGCGCTCACCGACGTGCGCGAGGGCACGGTGCGCTCCCGGGTGTCGCGGGGGATCGCGACGCTGCGCGAGCGGATGGAGCAGGAGGAGGACCGGTGATGGCCGACTTCGAGACGATGCTGCGCGAGACCCTGGGGGAGGCGTCCGCCGGGGCGCCGGCGCCCGTGGGGCTCGTGGAGGGTGCCCGGTCGCGGCTGCGCCGGCGCCGCCGTACGACGGGAGCCGTGGTGGCCGCCGCCCTGGTGGCGGCCGCGGTCCCGGTGGGCGTGGCGCTCGCCTCGGGTGGCAGCGACCGCGCGGTCACGCCACCGGCCACCTCCGAGCCGCCGGCCGTGGACGTCCCCGCCGGCTGGCGGACCGAGACCTGGCGCGACCTGGAGGTCCAGGTGCCCGACGACTGGGGCTACGGCACGCTCGACCAGTGGTGCGCCGACTCCGTCGGACGCGAGGGCAGCCCGCGGGTGCAGCGCGTGGGCGGCTTCCAGACGGCCGTGGGATGCGACCCGGTCAACGGCTTCGGGCTCCAGTTCTTCGACCCCGACATCGACAGCCCGCTGTGGGCCGAGGCTCCGGGGGCGGTCTGGCGCTACCGTCGCGGCGACGTCCAGACCTACCCGGCCGGTGCGTGGCTCGGCTATGAGCGGCAGGGTGCGGCGGGGGTCCTCGTGGCCGCTCCCGACCGTGACACCGCCCAGCGCATCCTCGACTCCGCCCACCGGGTCGACGTCTTCGACGCCAACGGGTGCGCCCCCCATCCGGAGGGCATGGTCGGCGCCACGGTGCCCGGCGAGGGCTTCCTGTCGATCTGTCGCTATGGCACCGACGGCTGGCTCGAGCAGAGCGAGCGGCTCTCGGCCGCCGACTCCCTCGCGGCCGAGCGGGCGCTCACCTCGTCCACCGTCCCCGACCGGGCCGGCCCCTGCCGGACGACGCCGGAGCTGGGCGAGCGCGTGCTGGTCAGCGGCGAGGGCCGCGTCTGGCGGGTGGAGTTCGGCGGCTGCCGCGCCGCCGACGGCGTCTATGAGGGCGGCAAGCACTGGCGCCTGACCAAGGACATCATGTTCTGGGTGCTCTCGCCCGGCTGGTCGGGGGCCTGGGACGGTCGGCACGTCCCGATGCCCGACCATTTCCGGGGGTGACGCACCGACCCCGTCGCCCTATCCTCCGAGCATGCGAGTGCGGTCGAGCGGAGCCGCGGCCGCGGTGGCCGTGCTCTTGATGGGTGCCTCGCCCGTCGACCCGGGCGCTGCCGCCGAGGCGGCGGTGACGCAGCATCGACCCCCGCGGACACTCTTCGCCGACGACTTCGACCACGAGCCGCCCTGGGGCGACGCGCCGCCCTGGAGCACGACCGACTGGGTCGTCCAGCAGTGGGAGCTGCCGCCGTCCTACCCGGCGCTCGTCCGCATCCCCGGCCCACGCTCGGGCTGGTCGATGTCCGCCCGGTCGGCACCCGGGCGACCCAACCCCCACCGCACCGAGCTCGCCCCGGACAGCGCGACCTTCCACAACCGGCTCCGCGACGACCGCGCCTACACGGTCTCCTTCGACACCTATGTCCGGCGCTACGACCGCGACAACGCGCCGAGCTGGATGATCATCTCCCAGTTCCACGGGACCCCCCACCGCAAGCGCACCGGGGAGATCGCCTGGGAGTGCGTGTCCGGACGCAACCCGGTGAGCCTGACGCTCGCCCGGGGTCGCTGGGGCGTCAACATCAACAACCATCCGGCCCGGGTGGCGCCCGCCGGAGCCCTCGCCGACCGCGACGTCTGGACGCACCGCCTCACCCTCAGGAGCTGGGTCCACTGGCGGATCCGGCTGGTGCCCTCGCAGCACCGTCGGGGCCTGGTGAAGGTCTGGTTCGACGGCCGCCTCGTCGCCCAGCGGCACGGTCGCAACAAGGACCGCGACGACCAGTGCGGCAGGCGCGACACCCCGATCGTGTTCTTCAAGATCGGCACCTACAAGGACGAGACCAACACCGGCACCCAGGTGGTCCTCTACGACAACGTGCGGATCCGACGCGGGTGACCGATGCTCCCGCGGGGAAACCCGGGTGCGCGACGGACGCCGTACGGCGGAGAATGGCTCCTCGTGGGTCATGTGGACGTCGCCAACGTGAGGTTCGAGCTGCCGGACGGCCGGGTGCTGCTCGACGACGTCTCCTTCCGGGTGGGTGACGGCGCCAAGGTCGCGCTGGTCGGTGCCAACGGGGCGGGCAAGACGACCCTGCTGCGGATCATCACCGGCGAGCTCGCGCCGCACGGCGGCGTGGTGACCCGGTCCGGTGGGCTCGGCGTGATGCGCCAGTTCGTCGGGCACGGCGTGGTCGCTCCCGGCCATCAGGGCCAGAACGACGACCCCGCCGTCGCCGACCTGCTGCTCTCGGTCGCGCCGCCGCGCGTCCAGGAGGCGCACCGCGAGGTCGACGCCTGCGAGCGCGCCCTCATGGAGACCGACGACGAGCGCACCCAGATGCGCTATGCCGAGGCGCTGGCGGAGTACGCCGATGCCGGCGGCTATGAGCTCGAGGTCACCTGGGACGTGTGCACGACGACCGCGATGGGGCTGCCGTTCGACCGCGCCAAGTACCGCTCGCTCTCCACCCTGTCCGGCGGCGAGCAGAAGCGCCTGGTGCTGGAGTACCTCCTCCGCGGCCCCGACGAGGTCCTCCTCCTCGACGAGCCGGACAACTACCTCGACGTCCCGGGCAAGATCTGGCTCGAGCAGCGCATCTCGGAGTCGGAGAAGACCGTCCTGTTCATCTCCCACGACCGCGAGCTGCTGGCCAACACCGCGACGCGGGTCGTGACCGTCGAGCTCGGCAGCGCCGGCAACCTGGTGTGGACGCACCCGGGCGGCTTCGCGTCCTACCACGAGGCCCGACGGGACCGGTTCGCCCGCTTCGAGGAGCTGCGCCGCCGTTGGGACGAGGAGCACGCGAAGCTCAAGGCCCTGGTGATGATGCTCAAGCAGAAGGCGACCTACAACGACGGCATGGCCAGCCGCTACCAGGCCGCGCAGACCCGGCTCCGCAAGTTCGAGGAGGCCGGGCCGCCCATCGAGCAGCCGCGCGAGCAGCAGGTCACCATGCGGCTCAAGGGCGGACGCACCGGCAAGCGCGCGGTGATCGCCGAGGACCTCGAGCTCACCGGGCTGATGCGGCCGTTCGACCTCGAGGTCTGGTATGGCGAGCGCGTGGCCGTGCTGGGCTCCAACGGCTCCGGCAAGTCGCACTTCCTGCGGCTGCTCGCCGCCGGCGGCAGCGACCCCGACGTCGAGCACCGACCGGTGGGCGACGTCCCGATCGAGCCGGTGCGCCACACCGGCAAGGCCCGGCTCGGCGCCCGGGTGCGGCCGGGCTGGTTCGTGCAGACCCACGAGCACCCGGAGCTCGTCGGCCGCACCCTCCTGGAGATCCTGCACCGCGGCGACCACCACCGTGATGGCATGCCGCGCGAGCAGGCGAGCCGGGTGCTGGACCGCTATGAGCTCGCGCACGCCGCCGAGCAGCGGTTCGAGTCGCTCTCGGGCGGTCAGCAGGCGCGCTTCCAGATCCTGCTGCTCGAGCTGTCCGGCGCGACGCTGCTGCTCCTCGACGAGCCCACCGACAACCTCGACGTCGAGTCCGCCGAGGCGCTGGAGGACGGGCTGGAGGCGTTCGACGGGACGGTGCTCGCGGTCACCCACGACCGCTGGTTCGCCCGCGGCTTCGACCGGTTCCTCGTCTATGGCGCGGACGGCCGGGTCTATGAGTCCGACGGGCCGGTGTGGGACGAGAGCCGGGTCCAGCGCGCGCGCTGACCCGCCGTACGACCCGAGGCGTGCAGTTGGGTGAGTACGGTCCGTCTCCGTGGCTCCGTCGGCGTGTGGACCACGAGTCGGGACCGTACTCACCCCCGGCTCCGCGGGATCAGGACGCGGAGTCGGAGTCCAAGGTGATCTTGCCGGTCTCGTCCTTGCCGTCGCCCTCCCACGTGACCGTCACGGTGTCCCCGGGGCGGTAGGAGCGGATCGTGGCCACCAGGGAGTCGGCGCTCACGATCTGGTGGTCGTCGACCTTGGTGATCACGTCGCCCTGCTGGAGCCCGGCCTTCGCGGCGGCGGACCCGGCGGTCACGTCGCGCACCACGGCGCCCTCGGCGATGGTCCCCGTGGACCCGCTGGTCACGTCGCCGACCGAGACGCCCATCTTGGCGTGCGTCGGGGTCTCGCCCTGCGTCATCTGGTCGACGATCGGCATGACCTCGTCGATGGGGATCGCGAAGCCGAGCCCGATCGACCCGGACTCCTGACCGCTGGTCGTGGACGTGGCCGTGCGGATCGAGGCGTTGATGCCGATGACGTCGCCGTTCATGTCGACGAGGGGCCCGCCGCTGTTGCCGGGGTTGATCGCCGCGTCGGTCTGGATGGCGGGGTAGGTCGTCGCGTTCCCCTGCGCGTCCGTGCCGACGTTGACCGGCCGGTTCAGTGCGCTCACGATGCCGCTCGTCACGGTCGACTCGAGCCCGAACGGCGACCCGATCGCCACGACCTCCTGCCCGACGTCCAGCTGGGACGACTGACCGATGGTGGCGGCGGTCAGACCGCCGACGCCGTCGGCCCTGATCACGGCGGTGTCGGTGAGCGGGTCGGTGCCGAGGACCGTCGCGGCGGCGTGCGACCCGTCGTTGAAGGACACCTCGATCTTGCCGGAGTCTCCCGCGAGCGCCACCACGTGGTTGTTGGTCAGGATCGTCCCGTCCGCGTTGAGGATGATGCCCGAGCCCGACCCGGCGCCCTGGGTGCCCGAGACGTCGATCTTGACGACCGAGGGCAGGACGGCGGCGGCGACCTCCTCCACCGATCCGGTGGCCGGGGCCGCGCCCTGGTGGACCGCCGGGGCGACGCCGTCGTCGGCCGAGGCGGTGGGGGAGGCGCTGTCATGGGTGGCGGTCCACAGGGCGGCGCCGCCCAGGCCGGCACCGGCGCCGACCACGAGCGACGCCGCCACCACGGTGGCCGCGAGCGCGTTGCGCCGCGGCGCCCTCGGCGGCTGCGAGGGACCGCCGAAGCCCGGAGGGGGACCACCCTGCCCCGGGGGCATCGACGAGGGCGCCGGCTGCTGCCAGGACGGCGGCGGCGGGGTGGGGGTCGAGGGAGCCGGCGCCGCGGGCGGGCCGTAGGGGGTGGTCTCTGTCATGTCACCGAACCTCGCTCGCGGACCTGTGAGCACGCTGAGGCTGCGCTTTGCGTCCGCGAAAAGACCGAGGCGCCGGGAGCCTTTATGAAAGATCTTGCAGCCATTGCAATCGTGTGACAGCGGCCCCTACGTTGTCGGTAGCCACCCCTCAGCGCTTTCGGGAGCCTGACATGCGCGTCCATCACCTCCTCGCCACCAGCCTCGTCGTCTCGCTCGGCACCGTCGTCGCCCTGCCGCTGGCCCTGCCCGCGGCAGCCGGCCCTCTCGTCGGCGCGGTGGGCGTGGCCGGCGCGGCGGCCCCCCCGGTGACCGTCACCCTGGTCGGGTCGCTCCAGACCGAGCTCGGCTGCGCCGACGACTGGTCCCCGCCCTGCGAGGCGACCCGGCTCACCGCCGGCGACGGCGGCGTGTGGTCGGGCACGTTCACGGTGCCGGAAGGGGCCTGGGAGCTCAAGGTCGCCCTCAACGGCAGCTGGGACGAGTCCTACGGCGCCAACGGGGGCTCGGCCAACATCCCGCTGGCGCTGACCCACGAGGCCGACCTCACCGTGTCCTTCGACGAGACGAGCCACCAGGTGGCCGTCGCCCCGGCCGAGCTCCCGTCGGGGGAGCCGACGGCCGAGGACCGGCGCCTCGCCGGGGACTCGCTGCGCAGCCCGCTCACCCGCGAGCGCTTCTACTTCGTGATGGCCGACCGGTTCGCCAACGGCAGCACCGCCAACGACGAGGGCGGGCTCGCCGGTGACCGCATGGCCACCGGCTTCGACCCCACGGACAAGGGGTTCTTCCACGGCGGCGACATCGCCGGCCTCACGGGGAAGCTCGACTACCTCGCCGGCCTCGGCACGACCGCCATCTGGCTGACCCCCTCGTTCCAGAACCGGCCGGTCCAGGGGTCCGGCGCCACGGCCTCGGCGGGCTACCACGGCTACTGGGTCACCGACTTCACGCGGCTCGACCCGCACTTCGGGACCAACGCCGAGCTGCGCACCCTCATCGACCGCGCGCACCGTCGCGGGATCAAGGTCTTCTTCGACATCATCACCAACCACACCGCCGACGTCATCGACTATGCCGAGGCCGGGAGCCACGCCTACGTGAGCAAGGAGGCGCAGCCCTACCTCGACGCCGACGAGCAGCCGTTCGACGACCGCGACTTCGCCGGTGGGTCCACCTTCCCCGAGCTGGACGCCCAGAAGTCCTTCCCCTACACGCCGATCTTCCACAGCGCCGCCGACGAGACGGTCAAGGTGCCGGCCTGGCTCAACGACCCCCGGCGCTACCACAACCGCGGCGACTCGACGTTCGCCGGCGAGTCCTCGACCTACGGCGACTTCGCCGGCCTCGACGACCTCTTCACCGAGCAGCCCGAGGTCGTCGACGGGATGACCGACATCTACAAGGCGTGGGTCGACTTCGGGGTCGACGGCTTCCGCATCGACACCGTCAAGCACGTCAACATGGAGTTCTGGCAGCAGTTCGCCCCGGCGATGCGTGCCGAGGCCGACCGGGTCGGCAACCACGACTTCTTCGCCTTCGGGGAGGTCTTCGACTCCAACCAGGAGTTCGTGTCGTCCTACACCACGACCGGGAGGCTGGACGCCACCCTCGACTTCGGCTTCCAGGGCGCGGGGACGGCCTTCGCCAAGGGCAAGCCGACGACCGGGCTGCGTGACTACTACGCCGGAGACGACTGGTTCACCGACACCGACTCCAACGCCTACGAGCTGCCCACGTTCCTCGGCAACCACGACATGGGCCGGATCGGCCACTTCCTCGCGGCCGACTCCAGCGGCGACGAGCTGCTCGCGCGCGACGAGCTCGCCCACGAGCTGATGTTCCTCACCCGCGGCCAGCCCGTCGTCTACTACGGCGACGAGCAGGGCTTCACGGGCGACGGAGGCGACCAGGACGCCCGCCAGGACATGTTCCCGAGCCGGGTCGCGACCTACAACGACGACGACCTGATCGGCACCGATGCCACCACGGCGGACGCGAACTTCGACGCCGGGCACCCGCTCTACCGCACCATCGCCTCCCTCGCCCGGCTCCGCGCGCGCTACCCGGCCCTGGCCGACGGCGCCCAGCTGCACCGCTTCGCCAGCAGCCGGGCGGGCGTCTTCGCGGTCAGCCGCATCGACGCCGACGAGAACCGGGAGTACGTCGTCGCGCTCAACAACGCGACCACGGCCAAGACGGCCTCCTTCGTCACGGCCACGAGTCGCGGCACCTTCCGCCAGGTCTGGCCTGCCACCTCCGGCCGGCTGACCACCGACGACGAGGCCCGGACGACCGTCACGGTCCCGCCCCTCTCGGCCGTGGTCTTCCGCGCCACGACGACCGTCGACCGGCGCCGCTTCCCGCCGGCGCTCCAGTTCGCCGCGCCGACGGCGGGCGGCGTCGTCGGCGGTCGCTCCGAGATCGGCGTCGGCGTCCCCGACGGAGGCTTCAACCAGGTCACCTTCGCCTGGCGTCCCGCCGGGGCCGCCGACTGGACGAAGCTCGGCACCGACGACAACGCGCCCTACCGCGTCTTCCACGACGTGTCGTCGATGCCCACCGGGACCCTGCTGGAGTACCGCGCGGTCCTGCGCGACAGCAGCGGGAACCTGTCCGTCACCTCCACCTACGCCTCCGTCGGTAGCCCGGCACCCGGTGGTGGCGGAGGCGGAGGTGGCGGCGGGCCGGTCACCCAGCCGCCGGCCGTCTCGATGCCGGGCTCCCACAACTCCGAGCTCGGCTGCACCGGGGACTGGCAGCCCGACTGCGACCAGGCGCAGCTGACCCTCGACCCGCAGGACGACGTCTGGAAGCGCACCGTCGCGCTCCCCGCGGGGGACTTCGAGTACAAGGCGGCGATCGACAAGAAGTGGGACGAGAACTACGGGCTCGGAGCGGAGCCGAACGGGAAGAACATCCCGCTGAGCCTGCCCGCCGCCCGGGACGTGACCTTCTTCTACGACCACGCGACGCACTGGATCACCACCAACGCCCAGGGCCCGATCGTGACCGCCCCGGGCAGCTTCCAGAGCGAGCTGGGCTGCCCGGGCGACTGGGCGCCCGACTGCATGCGCTCGTGGCTCCAGGACCCGGACGGCGACGGCGTCTACACCTTCTCGACCACGCAGCTGCCGGCGGGCAGCTATGAGGCCAAGGCCGCGCACGGGCTCTCCTGGGACGAGAACTACGGCGCCGGCGGCGCACCCAACGGGGCCAACATCGGCTTCGACGTGCCCACCGACGGGCTCGAGGTCGTCTTCTCCTACGACCTCGCCAGCCACGTGCTGACGATCACCACCCGGGCGGCCGGAGCCAACCCCGACCTGGGGAAGGCCAAGGCCCAGTGGGTCACGCGGGGCCTCGTCGCCTGGAAGGTCACCGACCCTGCGAGCCGGCGCTACCGGCTGCACTGGTCGGCCGCGGGTGACCTCGAGGTGGACGCCGAGACGGTCGGCGGCCGGTCGGTCCCGCTGACCTTCGACCCCGCCGGGCTGCCCGACGCGGTGCTCGCGAGGTTCCCGCAGCTCGACGGCTTCAGCGCGTTCCGCCTGCGGCCGCGCGACCTGGGGAGGGTTCCCGAGATCCTGCGCGGCCAGGTCGCCGTGGCGTCGTACTCCCTCGACGGCAGCCTCTTCGACGCCACCGGGGTCCAGCTGCCCGGCGTCCTGGACGACGTCTATGCCGGCGCCACTGGGCGCGACCTCGGCGTCGTCTGGCAGGGACGGGAGCCGTCGCTCGCGGTCTGGGCGCCCACCGCCCAGGACGTCGACCTGCTCCTGTGGCCGGGGGCGGCGACCTCGCCCGAGCGGGTCGCCATGACGCGGCGCGACGACGGCACCTGGACCGTGCGGGGGAGGCCGTCGTGGAAGGGAGCGACCTACCTCTACGACGTCACGGTGTTCGCGCCGTCGGTCGGCGAGGTCGTCGACAACCAGGTCACCGACCCCTACTCCGTCGCGCTCACGACCGACTCCGAGCGCTCCGTGGTCGCCGACCTCGACGACCCCGCGCTGGCGCCGCCCGGCTGGCGGGGCCTGCGCCAGCCGCGGATCGCGCAGCCCGAGGACCGGACGATCTATGAGCTGCACGTCCGGGACTTCTCCGTCGGCGACCCCACGGTGCCGGCCGCCGAGCGCGGCACCTACCTGGCGTTCACGCACCCGGCGTCGGCCGGCATGACCCACCTGCGCGACCTCGCGGAGGCCGGGCTCAACACCGTGCACCTCCTGCCGACCTTCGACATCGCCACCATCGAGGAGCGGCGTGCCGACCAGCAGACGCCCGCCTGCGACCTGGCGTCGTACGCCCCCGACTCGACCGAGCAGCAGGCCTGCATCGAGCCCGTGCGCCCGACCGACGGCTTCAACTGGGGCTATGACCCGCTGCACTACACGACGCCCGAGGGCTCCTACGCCACCGACCCCGACGGAGCCGTCCGCACGCTGGAGTACCGCCGCATGGTGCAGGGGCTCAACGCCGCCGGGCTCCAGGTCGTCATGGACGTCGTCTTCAACCACACCGCGGCCAGCGGCCAGGACCCGCACTCGGTCCTCGACCGGGTCGTGCCGGGCTACTACCAGCGGCTCAACGCCACGGGTGGTGTCGAGAGCTCGACGTGCTGCTCCAACACCGCCACCGAGCACGCGATGATGGAGAAGCTGATGATCGACTCCGTGCTCACGTGGGCACGGGACTACAAGATCCAGGGCTTCCGCTTCGACCTGATGGGTCACCACTCGCTGGCCACCATGCAGCGCCTGCGCGCGGCCCTCGACCGGCTGACCCTGCGGCGCGACGGCATCGACGGACGCGGCATCTACCTCTATGGCGAGGGCTGGAACTTCGGCGAGGTCGCCGACAACCGGCTCTTCGTCCAGGCCTCCCAGCTCAACCTCGGCGGCTCGGGGATCGGGTCGTTCTCCGACCGGCTGCGCGACGCCGTGCGCGGTGGCGGCCCGTTCGACGAGGACCCGCGACTCCAGGGCTTCGGCTCCGGGCTGGCGACCGACCCCAACGGGGCCGCCGTCAACGGGTCGCCGGCCGAGCAGGAGGCGCGGCTCGCGCACGCCGAGGACCTCGTCAAGCTCGGGATGGCCGGCAACCTCGCGGACTTCACGTTCCTCGGCACCGACGGCTCGACCCTGACCGGACGCGACGTGGACTACAACGGGCAGCCCGCCGGCTATGCCGAGGACCCGAGCGAGACGGTCACCTATGTCGACGCCCACGACAACGAGACGCTGTTCGACTCCCAGGCCTACAAGCTGCCGGCCGACACGTCGATGGCCGACCGGGCCCGGATGAACACGGTCGCGCTGTCGACGGTGACCCTCGGCCAGGGCGTCGTCTTCTGGCACGCCGGCACCGACCTGATGCGCTCGAAGTCGCTGGACCGCAACTCCTTCGACTCCGGCGACTGGTTCAACCGGGTCGACTGGACGGGCCAGGAGAGCACGTTCGGCTCGGGGCTGCCGCCGCGCGGGGACAACGAGGCGAAGTGGGACTTCATGCGTCCGCTGCTGGGCGACCCCGCGCTGAGGCCGACGCCGGCCGCCATGGCCGACGCCTCCGCCGGGGCCGCCGCGCTGCTGCAGATGCGTGCCTCGTCACCGCTGTTCCGGCTGGGCTCGGCGAGCGCCATCCAGGACAAGGTGTCGTTCCTGCCCTCGGACCCCGGCGTGGTCGTCATGCTCGTCGACGACACCGCCGGAGCCGACGCCGACCCGGCCCGCGACGGGATCCTCGTCGTCGTCAACGCGGGTCCCGACGCCACGTCCGTGCCCGGTGTCGGCGACGGCTGGTCGCTGCACCCCGTGCAGGCCTCGGGCTCCGACCCGGTCGTCAGGACCGCCGCCGTGTCGGGTGGTGCCGCCTCCGTGCCGGCCAGGACGACGGCGGTGTTCGTCAGGTAGCCCCCGTCTGCGGGTCGTCAGGGGAGGCGTCGTACGACGTCGCCGGGGTGGACCACGCCGGGGGCGACGAGCCGAGCGTTGAGACCGCGCAGGCGCAGGTGCCGGCCCTCGTCGGAGTTGACGAACGCGAGCGCGTCGTCGCCGAACCGGGCCTGGAACTTGGCGCAGCCGGTGTGGGGCCGGGCGCTGACCTCGAGGACCGCGGTGTCGCCGACCGCGATCCTGGCCCCTGCCGGCAGGTTGTCGTGGGACAGGTCGAGGTCGACGTAGAGCTGGTCCCCGGCCAGCGCCCGCCGCTCGGGGGTGTCGGCGAGGAGGGCCACCATGCGGGCGCTCATCACGGTGACCTGGGCCTGGAGATGCGTCCCGGCGGCCTTGGCACGGTCGGTCGCCCGGTCGAGCCAGCCGTCCCCGACCAGGCCGTGCTCGAGGTTCAGGGTCGCCTCGTCGAGGAGCTCGCGCTCGCCGCGCTGCGGGCGCCGTACGACCAGGACCAGCGGGCCCTCGTCGTGCGGTGCGGCCCTCAGGTGGTCGAGGGCGTCGGTGAGCTGGGTGGTGGTGACCAGGGACATGGCGCCGAGTCTGGCAGTTGCGGGGTTCCGGCGCCCGCCGGTTCTCGCCCGCTCACGCCAGCAGCGTGTCGCCCAGCCAGCCGTCCTCGGTGAAGCCGGGCAGGATCGCGAAGACCGCGCTGCCGATCGCCGTGGTCCAGGCGTTGAGGGCGTCGCCCTTGTCGAGGTTGCGCTGGATGGGCGTGAACTGGGCGTCGACGTCGGCCTGGAAGCTGCAGAAGACCAGCCCGGACTCGCGGGCGCCCGTGTGGGGGTCGAAGGTCGTGTAGTTGACGCCGCGGCGCAGCATGCGAGCCCCGCCGACGAACTCCGCGTGCGACATGCGCATGTGCGCGTCGAGCGGGATGACCGGCTTGCCGGCGTCGTCCTTGGCCAGCCAGGCCGGCTTCTCGCGCTCGTGGGTGCCCGTGAGCGGTGCCCCGACGGCGAGGTCGCGGCCGATCGCGCGCTCCTGCTCCTGACGGGTGAGCGTGTCCCAGAGGTCGAGGTCCATCCGGATCCGGCGGACCACCATCGTGGTGCCGCCCGCGAACCAGCCGGGTGTCTTGGCCCAGACCGTCGAGTCGAACAGCGGGTCGTCCTCGGGCAGGTTGGCGGTGCCGTCGACCTGGCCGAACAGGTTGCGGCCGGTGTGGGGCAGGTGGTCGGCGCCGAGACCGCGCCAGGAGCCCTCCTGTTCCCAGCGCGTCCGGGCGAAGGGCTCGGAGTCCAGGAGCAGCCTGCGGGCGACGTGGGTGACGGTCGTGTCGTCGGCCGCGGAGAGCATCAGCAGCAGGTCGCCGCCCGACCACGCGTCCTGGAGCCGGTCGTGCTCCATCGGCGGGATGTCGGCGAGGGCCGGCGGGCGCTGGTCCGCGAGGCCGGCCTTCTCGAAGAGTCCGGGTCCCCAGCCCACCGTGACGGTGAGGTCGGTGTTGGCCTGGGCGAGGTCGCGGGCGGTGTCACCGGGGGCGGCACGACCCTGGGTCGCCGCGGCGATGGTGCCGGTCCAGGCTCGCATCAGCCGTCCGAGCGCGTCGCGGTCCAGGCCGTCCTTCGCGTCCAGGGCGAGGAGCCGGGTGACCGCCGGCGTGGGTGCGGTGACGCCGGGCTGGTGGGCGCCGAAGGGGCTGACGGTCCCGGGGAGGACGGGCCGGACCTGCTCGACGGCGTCGTCGTCGCCCCTGGACGCGACCGCCGCGGCGATGCCGGCGCCGGCCGCGGCCCCGGCGACGGTGGATCCCGCATAGCCCAGCAGTCCCCGGCGCGTGGTGCGTGGCTCCTGGGTCACCTGCTGCTCCTGCTGGTTCTGCCCGGTCCTGCTGGGCGGTTCTGCTGGGCGGTCGTGCCTCACGGTACGGCCGGCGGGCGGTCGGGGCTGCCCCGGGTCCGTGTCCCGGCAGCCGGTCGCCGTCCCCGTGTGACCCTTGTCACTCGGGTCGGCGCGTGCCAGAGTCCCGGGCATCCGTCCTTCGCCGAGCCCGAGGAGCCGAGATGACCGCCACCGCCCCCGAGCCCACGTTCGTCGACGACCGGGTGGCCTGGTGGGCGGAGCGGACGCCGGAGGCCGAGGCGATGACCTACGGCGCACGCAGCTGGACGTGGGCGGAGTGGGACGAGCGCATCCGCCGCGCCGCCGGCGGCCTCGCGTCGCTGGGAGTGGGGCGCGGTGACGTCGTGGCGTTCCTGGACAAGAACCACCCGGCCTGCGTCGAGCTGTCCCTGGCCGCGGCGTCGCTGGGGGCCGCCAACGCGATCGTCAACTGGCGGCTGGCCGGGGACGAGGTGGACTACACGGTCAACGACTCCGGGGCCACGGTGCTCGTCGTGGGCCGGGAGCTGATGCCGATGGTCCAGGCACTGCGCGACCGCCTGCCCGCCGTACGCCACGTCCTCGAGCTGACGCCCGACGGCGAGGAGGGCGACGACTGGGAGGCGCTGCTCGCGTCCTCGGCGCCCCGGGGACGGTCGGAGGAGGTGGAGCCGGACGACGTGTGCCTGGTGATGTACTCCTCCGGCACCACGGGGCGCCCCAAGGGCGTGATGCTCACGCACCGCAACATGGTCCAGCACACGCTGAACGCCCACGAGGGCTGGGAGTTCGAGCCCGGCGACAAGTCGATGGTGTCGATGCCGCTGTTCCACGTGGGCGGCTCGTCCTATGTGCTCTTCTCGATCCACGACGGCATCCCGAGCGTGATGACGCGGGAGCCCGACGCGGCGTCGCTCGCCGGCGCGATCCTGGCCGGTGCCAACCGGACGTTCCTCGTGCCCGCCGTCCTGGCGCAGGTGCTCCAGGCGGGGCCGGACGCGGTGAGGCTGTTCGGGGCGCTGAAGACCTACACCTACGGCGCCGCGCCGATGCCGCTGCCGCTGCTGCGGGCGGCGCTCGAGGAGTGGCCGGAGACCGACTTCATCCAGGTCTACGGCCTGACCGAGGTGGCCGGCGTGGCGACCCACCTGATGCCCGAGGCGCACCACGACGCCGAGCACCCCGAGCGGCTGGTGTCGGCGGGGCAGCCCATCCCCGGCTGCGAGGTGCGGATCGTCGACCCCGGCTCGCTCGAGGACCTTCCGGTGGGGGAGCACGGCGAGATCTGGCTGCGGACACCGCAGCTGATGAAGGGCTTCCTGGGCAAGCCCGAGGAGACGGCGAAGGTGATCATGTCGGACGGCTGGTTCCGGACGGGCGACATGGGCCGCGTCGACGGCGAGGGCTTCGTCTTCGTCGAGGACCGGCTCAAGGACATGATCATCTCGGGTGGAGAGAACATCTACTCGCCCGAGATCGAGCGGGTGCTCGCCGAGCACCCGGCGGTGATGGAGGTCGCCATCATCGGCGTCCCCGACGACCGTTGGGGTGAGACGGTCAAGGCGGTCGTGTCGCTCAAGCCGGACGCCGTCGCGTCCGAGTCCGACCTGGTCGCGTGGTGCCGGGAGTCGCTTGCGTCCTACAAGTGTCCGACGTCGGTGGACATCATCCCCGCCCTGCCCCGGAACCCGACCGGCAAGATCTTGAAGCGGGAGCTCCGGCGTCCCTACTGGGAGGGCCGGGACCGCTCGATCGTGTGACGCGCTGGGTCTCTGGCGTCACTGCGGTCACACCGCTCGACCGAGGCCGGCGCTTCTCGTGCGAAGTGCCGGTCGAGAACCGCACCTTTCCCCGGAGATCCGGGGAGGCCGCCGGGCCCCGAGTCGCGCGGCGCCGTACGCCCCCGCCCGTCACACCCGTCACACGGACCGGCCGAAGCTTGCACTTGGTGGCCGAAGTTTCGGCCGCTCAGTGCGGGTTTCCCCGCTCGAGCGGGGAAACCGTCACGCCCCGGCAGCCGCCAAGAGCGCGTCAAGCTCGACCTGCAGGTCGGCGGCGAGCCGGTCGACGTCGGGGACGATCTTGCGGTCAGCCAGGAGCCCGAAGTGGAGCTCCCCCTGGTAGCTGATGACCGTGATGTTCAGCGCGAGCCCGTCGGTGATGATCGAGACGGGGTAGTGCGCGAGGAGCGTTGCGCCACAGAAGTAGATCGGCACCTGCGGACCGGGGATGTTCGAGATCACCACGTTGAACATCGGGACGCGGTTGAGGACGTGCCAGCCGAAGACCGCCCGGAAGCCCCGGGACATCAGCGCGGGGGCGGTGAACGACATGACCTCGTCGACGAGGCCCTGCGGGATGAACGCCTGCTGCGACTTCGCGTGCCGCGTCGCCTCGTGGGAGACGCGCAGCCGCTCGACCGGGTCCGCGAGGTGGGTCGGGAGCTGGGCCAGCATGGCCGACACCTTGTTGCCGAGCTCGCCGCCGTCGCCGCGGGCGGTCCGGATCGATACCGGGACCATGGCCACGAGCGGGTGGTCGGGGAGGCCGCGGTGCCGGACCAGCCAGGACCGGATCGCTCCCGCGCAGACGGCCATCACCACGTCGTTGACGGTGACCCCGAAGGCGGCCTTGACCGTCTTGACCTGCTCGAGCGACAGGCTCGCGAGCCCCAGCCGCCGGTGGGGGGTGATGTCCTGGTTGAGCGGCGTCTGCGGTGCGCGGCCGGCGTTGGCCTCGATGAGCTCGCCGTCGGGGGAGCCCCGCCCGAGCAGGCGTCCGACGAGCGGCCCGGCCCAGGGGAGTACGCCGGGGACGGCGCGCGCCGCGTCGGCGGCGATCCGGGCGGCTTCGACGGGGCGCCGCGCCAGGTCGCCCGCGGCCCGGCCGACCATCCGCCACGGCGTCGGGAGGGGCGGCGGGTCCCACGGCGTGGCCGGGGGCAGCGGCCGGCCCGCCGGGTCGACGTCCATGAGGGCGCCGATCAGGTCGTTGCCGGAGACACCGTCCATGGCGGCGTGGTGGATCTTGATGTACGCCGCCACCCGGCCGCCCTCGAGACCGGTGATGACGTAGGCCTCCCACAGCGGCCGGGTGAGGTCCAGCGGCCGCTCGTGCAGGCGGGCGACGTACGCCGCCAGCTGCGCCTGCGTCCCGGGAGCAGGCAGCGCGCCCTCGCGGACGTGGTAGCGCAGGTCGAAGTCCGGGTCGTCGACCCAGTAGGGCTGGTCCACCCCCCACGGCAGCGACACCAGGCGTCGGCGCAGGACGGGCACCAGCGGCAGCCGCTCCTCATAGACCCGCAGCACCCGCTCCAGGTCGAGCGGCTCGGGCGCGGACGAGGGGTCGAAGACCGAGACGCCGCCGACGTGCCCGGTGGAGTGCTCGGTGTCGAGCGCCAGGAACGCGGCGTCGAGCCCGGTCAGCCGCTGCGTCGTCGTGCCCACACTCGCATGATGCTCCACCCCGACCGTGACAATCCGGACAGGACACCCTCACCTGCGAGGGGAGGTGCGAGGAGGGGTCAGGACCAGCGCTCGCGGGCCGGGGTGAAGGTGAGCCCGCGCTCGCCGGTGTAGATCTGCTTGGGCCGCGCGATCTTCTGCTCCTTGTCCTGGGTCAGCTCCAGCCACTGGGCCAGCCAGCCGGGCGTGCGGCCGATCGCGAACAGGACCGTGAACATCTCCGGCGGGAACTCGAGCGCCTCATAGATGAGACCGGAGTAGAAGTCGACGTTGGGGTAGAGCCTGCGGGACACGAAGTACTCGTCCTCGAGCGCTATCTTCTCCAGCTCCTGGGCGATCTTCAGCAGCGGGTTGACGCCGGTCACCTCGAAGACGTCCTCGGCGGCCTGCTTGATGATCTTGGCGCGCGGGTCGTAGTTCTTGTAGACCCGGTGGCCGAAGCCCATCAGCCGCTCGTCGCCGTTCTTGACGCCCTCGATGAACGCGGGGATGTTGTCCATCGACCCGATGCGGCGCAGCATCCGCAGCACGGCCTCGTTGGCGCCGCCGTGGAGCGGGCCGAAGAGCGCGGCGATGCCGGCGGCGACCGCGGAGTAGGGGTCGACCTGGGAGGAGCCGACCGAGCGGACGGCGTTGGTCGAGCAGTTCTGCTCGTGGTCGGCGTGCAGGATGAACAGCACGTCGAGGGCGTGGACCAGCCGCGGGTCGGCGGAGTACTTCTGCTCGCTCATCTTGAAGAGCATGGACAGGAAGTTGGCCGTGTAGCTCAGGTCGTTGTCGGGGTAGATGTAGGGCTTGCCCTGCGCGTGCCGGAACGCCCAGGCGCCGAGCGTCGGCATCTTGGCGATCATCCGGATGATCTGGATCTCGCGGTTGCGGGCGTCGGAGATGTTGCGGCTCTCGGGGTAGAAGGTCGACAGCGCCCCCACCGACGCCATCAGCATCCCCATCGGGTGGGCGTCGTAGCGGAAGCCCTGCATGAAGCCGCGGACGTTCTCGTGGACGAACGTGTGGTAGGTGATGTGGTGCACCCACTCGTCGTACTGGTCCTTGGTCGGCAGGTCGCCGTGGATCAGCAGGTAGGCGACCTCGAGGAACGACGACTTCTCGGCGAGCTGCCCGATCGGGTAGCCGCGGTACTCGAGGATGCCCTTGTCGCCGTCGATGTAGGTGACCGAGGAACGACAGGACGCGGTGTTGACGAAGCCGGGGTCATAGACCGCCAGCCCGGGGTCGTCCTCGACGGCGCGGATCCGCCCCAGGTCGGCGGCCTTGATGGTGCCGTCGGTGATGGGAAGGTCGTACTCCTGGCCCGTCCGGTTGTCGCGAACGGTGAGGGAGGCAGTGCCGGGGGCCGGGGCGTCGGTCACGTCGGCTCCTTCAGTTGTGGGGTCGCTGAACCACCTAAACTAGTCGGCGCGTGGCGAGATGCGTCAGTCGGTCCCCCAGGTGAGCGCTGGGGCGTGCGCTCCGCGCCGTCGTACGACGACCCGCGTTTTGACCGTCCCGACGGGGTCCGCGTAGTCTGGTCAGTCGCGACTCCTGCCGCGCCGTACCCCCTCGTGCGAGGGATACGGGGCAGTCCCGGAGCCCCGCCCCAGGCGGGCCGGCCGGGCAGTGTTCGTCAGAGGTCGCGGCTCCACCACCCCGGGCAGCGCAGCCGCCTGACCGGGCACGACGAACGAATGAGGCTCAACCGTGCGCACGTACAGCCCCAAGCCAGGCGACGTCCAGCGTGAGTGGTACGTCATCGACGCCACCGACGTCCGTCTCGGCCGTCTGGCGGTCCAGGTCGCGAACCTGCTCCGCGGCAAGCACAAGGCGATGTTCGCCCCCCACGTCGACACCGGCGACTTCGTCATCGTCGTCAACGCCGACAAGGTCTCCCTGTCCGGGAACAAGAAGGTCACCAAGATGGCCTACCGCCACTCGGGCTACCCCGGTGGTCTGACCGCGACGCCCTTCGGGCAGCTGCTGGACAAGGACCCCCGCAAGGCGATCGAGAAGGCTGTCTGGGGCATGCTCCCCAAGAACAAGCTCGGTCGTCAGATGCTCAAGAAGCTCAAGGTCTACGCCGGCCCGGAGCACCCGCACGCCGCCCAGCAGGCCAAGCCGTTCGAGATCTCCCAGGTCTCCCAGTAAGCGCTTTGACGAAGGACTTCCACGTGACTGAGAACACCGCCGAGCTCGACGAGACCACCTACGAGGCCAACGAGGAGGGTGTCGCCTACACCTCCGAGAGTGGCCCGTCCGCCGACGCCCCGCTCAAGCCCGCCACCATCGCTCCCGCCGCCGCGACCGGCCGCCGCAAGCAGGCCGTCGCCCGCGTGCGGATCGTCCCCGGCACCGGCTCCTGGCGCGTCAACGGCCGCACCCTCGACTCCTACTTCCCCAACAAGCTGCACCAGCAGGTCGTCAACGAGCCCTTCGTGACGACCGGCCTGGAGGGCCGCTTCGACGTCATCGCCCGCATCCACGGCGGCGGCATCACCGGCCAGGCCGGCGCGCTGCGCCTGGGTGTGGCCCGGGCGCTCAACGCCGTCGACGCCGAGGCCAACCGCCCCTCGCTCAAGAAGGCCGGACTGCTCACCCGTGACGCCCGCGTCATCGAGCGCAAGAAGGCCGGTCTCAAGAAGGCCCGGAAGGCGCCTCAGTACAGCAAGCGCTGACCGGACCCGACGGAGCCCGCGACGATGCCGCGACTCTTCGGGACCGACGGGGTCCGGGGCCTGGCCAACGGTGATCTCACCGCTGAGCTGGCCCTGGACCTTTCCGTTGCCGCCGCCCACGTCCTGGGCGACCGCGGCGAGTTCGCCGGACACCGTCCGCTGGCTGTGGTCGGCCGCGACACCCGCATCTCGGGGCAGTTCCTCGAGGCCGCGGTGGTGGCCGGGCTCGCGTCCGCCGGCGTCGACGTGCTCACGCTCGGCGTGCTCCCCACGCCGGGCGTCGCCTACCTCACCGACCAGCTCGGTGCCGACCTCGGCGTCGTGCTGTCGGCCTCGCACAACCCGATGCCCGACAACGGCATCAAGTTTCTCGCGCGCGGCGGGCACAAGCTCGACGACGCGATCGAGGTGGCGATCGAGCAGCGGATGCGCGAGGACTGGCAGCGGCCCACGGGCGGCGGCGTCGGGCGCGTGTGGGACCACCCGACGGCGCTGGAGGACTACACCGCCCACCTGGTCCGCACGATCGACCACCCCCTGACCGGCATCCGGGTCGTGATCGACTGCGCCGAGGGCGCGGCCTCCGACGCCGGTCCCAAGGCGCTCGCCGACGCGGGCGCCGACGTCACCGCGATCCACGCGCAGCCCGACGGCCTCAACATCAATGACGGCTGCGGCTCCACCCACCTCGAGAACCTCCAGGCGGCCGTGCTCAAGGACGACGCCGCGGTGGGCTTCGCGCTCGACGGCGACGCCGACCGCTGCCTCGCCGTCGACCACGAGGGCAACGTGGTGGACGGCGACCAGATCATGGCGGTCCTCGCGCTCTCGATGAAGGAGTCCGGCCGGCTCGTCAAGGACACCGTGGTCGCGACCGTGATGAGCAACCTCGGCTTCCTCCACGCGATGAAGGCCAACGATGTCAACGTCCGCCGGACCAAGGTGGGCGACCGCTATGTGCTCGAGGCGATGAAGGTGTCGGGCTACTCCCTCGGGGGCGAGCAGTCGGGCCACGTGATCATGAGCGAGCACGCCACCACCGGCGACGGGATCCTCACGGCGCTCCAGCTGCTCGAGCGGATGGCGACCACCGGGCGCAGCCTCAAGGACCTCGCCGGCGTGATGACGCGGCTGCCGCAGGTGCTCGTCAACGTCCCCGGGGTCGACAAGTCCCGGGCCGACGAGGACGCCGTCCTCGCCGCGGCGCTCGCCGAGGAGGAGGCCGCCCTGGGGGACACCGGCCGGATCCTCCTGCGTCCTTCCGGCACCGAGGCGCTGGTCCGGGTGATGGTGGAGGCGCCGTCGGCCGACGAGGCGCACGCGGTGGCCGAGCGACTCGCCGCCGTCGTACGCACGCAGCTCGCGCTCTAGCCCGCTGCCGCGCCGCCGGCCGGGTTTGAACCCCGGCGGAGCGGGCACTCAGGGGTAATGTCGACGAGATCTTCTCTCGGATCGGGGGTTCCCATGAGTGTCCTTGCTGTCCCGAAGGTTCGCTGGGCGGCGGCCGTGGCCGCCTGTGCGCTGGTCGCGCCGTTCGCGGTGTCCTCGGGCCTGTCGCCGGCCGAGGCCGGGGGTGTCGGGTCGCCCGGCGCGCCGGGCATCGGCGACGCCTACTTCCCCAACTACGGCAACGGCGGCTACGACGTCGGGCACTACGACATTCACGTGCGCTACGGCGTCGGGTCCGAGAAGCTGCGCGGCGACACGTCGCTGACGGCGACCGCGACCCAGGACCTGTCGAGCTTCAACCTCGACCTGCGGCTGCGCGCCAGCAAGGTGTGGGTCAACGGCGACGTCGCGTCGTTCACGCAGAGCAAGCACGAGCTGGTGGTGACGCCTGCGACCGGGCTCACGAACGGGGCGGCGTTCGACGTGCGCGTCCGCTATGCGGGGGTGCCGGGTCAGGTCCGGTCGCCGGGCATCGGGGCGTGGTTCGAGACGCCCGACGGGGCGATCGCCGCGGGCGAGCCCGAGGTGGCGCCGCTGTGGTACCCCAGCAACGACCACCCGTCCGACAAGGCGACCTTCGACATCTTCGTGCAGACCCGCAAGGGCACCCAGGTGATCAGCAACGGGCTGCTCCAGGGGCGCAAGCCGGTCGGCAAGGACGTCCGGTGGCACTGGAAGATGCGCACTCCGATGGCGACCTACCTCGCCACGGCGGTCATCGGTGACTACGAGATCGACCGCGGCACCACGCCGGGCGGCGTGCCCTACATCTATGGCATCACCGAGCACATGAAGGGCGCGCTCGATCGCAACGCCCGCCGCAGCCTCAGGATCACGCCGCGGGTCGTCGACTTCTTCACCAGCAAGTTCGGGTTCTACCCCTTCGACAACACCGGCGGCACCCTCGCCAACGCGTCGTTCGGCTTCTCGCTGGAGAACCAGACCCGCCCCAACTACTCCAAGGTGTTCTTCAGCGGCGGGGTCAACCACGAGGTGATCGCGCACGAGCTGGCCCACATGTGGTGGGGCGACACCGTGAGCGTCGAGCGCTGGCAGCACATCTGGCTCAACGAGGGCTTCGCGACCTGGTCGTCGTGGTTCTACCTGGTCAACGAGCCGGGTGCCGACCTGACGCTCAACGACGTCTTCCGGGCGAACTACCGCCAGCTGCGACAGTTCCCGGACTTCTGGAAGCTGCCGATCTCCGACCCGGGCAGGCAGCGCCTGTTCGACTATGCCGTCTATGGTCGCGGCGCCCTGGCCCTCCAGGCGCTGCGCAACGTCATCGGGTCGGCCGACCACTACCAGCTGATGCGTCAGTGGGCCGCCGACCACCGCGACGGCAACGGCACGGTCCCCGAGTTCGAGGCGCTCGCCGAGTCGATCTCCGGCCAGGACCTCACGCGGTTCTTCGACGAGTGGCTCGACCAGCCCAACCGGCCCAAGCCCAGCGCCGACCTCGGCTTCCCCGACTCGATGCTCAAGTCCGGCTCCACCGCCCCGCTGCGGCGGGTGCCCGACTCGATGCTCATCGCGAGCCACCGGGGCCAGCGCTACTGAGGTTCGCGACGTCATAGGAACCGTGGCCCAGGGGCCACGGTTCCTATGACGTCCGCGCCGCCCGGACCGCGCTTGTCCACAGGGCCGGGGGCGTGCGGTTTCAGCGTTCGGTGCACGGGCATCAATGACTCGTGCGAACCGGAGACCGTGCCCGCCGCGATGCCTCGGTGGCCGACCTGGTCGAGGCCCAGGCGGGGGTGCTGTCGCGCCGACAGCTCTACCGTCTCGGTGTCACGCGGTGGGAGGTCGAGGCGAACCTCCGCGCCCGGAGGTGGCGCCGAGCCGGGTCCCAGTCGGTGGCGACCTACACCGGGCCTCTGAGCCTCGGGTCGCGTCAGTGGGCGGCCGTCTTGGAGGCGGGACCCCGCGCCTACCTCGACGGGGCCTCGGCCCTCGTGGCCTGGGGCCTGGACAAGTTCGACGCCGGCCCGTTGCGTGTGTCGGTGCCGCAGGGAGTGCAGCGCCGGCGAGGCAGGGGCATCGACGTGCGCCAGACCCGGCGCTGGTGTGCGGAGGACATCGCCGCGGGCGGAGTGCCGCGCAGTCGCGTGGAGGTGGCCGCCGTCCGCGCGGCGCTGTGGGCGCGGTCGGACCGGCAGGCGGCGCTGGTGCTCACCATGGTCGTGCAGCAGGGGCTCACGACGGCCGACCGGATCGCCGTCGAGATGCTGCGGGTGCGACGCGACAGGCGACGCGGGTTCATCCACGCGGTGCTGCTCGACCTCATGGGTGGCGTGCGGTCACTGGGGGAGCTCGACTTCGCGGGGGAGTGCCGCCGACGGGGGCTGCCCGAGCCCACACGCCAGGCCGTGCGCCGCGGGAGGGGCGGTCGCTGCTACCTCGATGCCCTCTTCGACCCCTGGGGTGTCGCCGTCGAGGTGGACGGCATCCACCACACGTGGGCCGACGCGGTCGTCCCCGACGCACTACGCCACAACGACGTCACCCTGGCTCACACGACGGTGCTGCGGGTGCCGGTGCTCGGCCTCCGGGTCACACCCGACGCCTTCTTCAAGCAGATCGAGACCGCCCTCCTGGCTGCGGGCTGGACCCGGGCGACGTCCCGGAGGCGCAGGACGTCATAGGGATCGTGGCCCCTGGGCCACGGTTCCTATGACGTCCGCGCGTCCCGGCGGGGCCGCACCGGATCTCAGAGCTTGCGGATGCGCACGTACCTCACGGAGTGGTCGGCGTCCTTGCGGAGCACCAGGGTGGCGCGGGAGCGGGTGGGGACGATGTTCTCCACCAGGTTGGGTCCGTTGATCGAGTCCCAGATGCGGGTGGCCTCGGCGATGGCCTCGGCCTCGCTGAGCGAGCCATAGCGGGAGAAGTACGACGCCGGGTCGCGGAAGGCGGTCTCGCGCAGGCGCAGGAAGCGCTCGACGTACCAGCGTCGGATGTCGCGCTCGGCGGCGTCGACATAGACGGAGAAGTCGAAGAAGTCGCTCACCGCCAGCCCGGAGCGGCCGTCGAGGCGCGACCGGGCCGGCTGGAGGACGTTGAGCCCCTCGACGATGACGATGTCGGGGTGCGCGACGACGACCGGCTGGTCGGGGACGACGTCATAGACGAGGTGGGAGTAGGTCGGCGCCTCCACCTCGTCGCACCCGGACTTGATGTCCATCACGAACTTCAGCAGCGCCCGTCGGTCGTAGGACTCCGGGAAGCCCTTGCGGTGCAGGATCCCGCGCCGCTCCAGCTCGGCGTTCGGCAGCAGGAACCCGTCGGTCGTCACCAGCGAGACGTTGGGGTGCGCCGGCCAGTGCGCCAGCATCTGCGCGAGCACGCGCGCGGTCGTCGACTTGCCGACGGCCACCGACCCGGCGAGCCCGATCACGAACGGCGTGCGCGGCGGCTGCCGGCGGTGCAGGAACTCCTCCTGCTGCCGGTGCAGCGTCGCGGCGGACTCGACATACATCGAGAGCAGACGCGACAGCGGGAGATAGACCTGTCGCACCTCGTCGAGGTCCAGCGCGTCGCCCAGACCGCGCAACCGGGTGATCTCCTCGGGCGAGAGCGGGCTCTCCTCGCTGGAGTCCAGCGCCGCCCACGCGTCGCGGTCGAGCTCGACGTACGGCGTGTCCTCGCCAGCGCCGTTCGCCATGCCCGCATTGTTGCAGCACGCTCCGGGCGTCACGCGCGAAGCCTGCCCCGCGAGCACGCGTCGATAGACTGCGCCGCATGTGCGGAATCGTGGCCTACGTCGGTGACCGGACCGCCCAGGATGTCGTGATCGACGGCCTGCGGCGGCTGGAGTACCGCGGCTACGACTCCGCCGGCATCGCCCTCATCCACGAGGGGTCGCTCCACACCGACAAGCGCGCGGGCAAGCTGGCCAACCTCGAGAAGGCCCTCGACGAGTCGCCGCTGCCGGCCGCGACGACCGGCATGGGGCACACCCGCTGGGCGACCCACGGGGCGCCCACCGACGGCAACGCCCACCCGCACCTCGGTCGGCACCGCCGCGTGGCGGTCGTCCACAACGGGATCCTCGAGAACTTCGCCGAGCTCCGCGCCGAGCTCGAGGCCGAGGGACACGAGATGCTGTCGGAGACCGACACCGAGATCGCCGCCCACCTGCTCGAGCGCGAGGTGGAGGCGGGCGCCGACCTCACCACGGCCATGCAGCGCGTGTGCCGCCGGCTCGAGGGCGCCTTCACGCTCGTCGCGCTCGACTCCGAGGACCCCGACCGGGTCGTGGCCGCGCGTCGCAACTCTCCGCTGGTGGTCGGGCTCGGCGAGGGCGAGAACTTCCTCGGCTCCGATGTCGCGGCCTTCATCGAGCACACCCGCGAGGCGCTCGAGCTCGGCCAGGACCAGGTCGTCACCATCACCCGCGCCGGCGTGGCGGTCACGGACTTCGACGGGGCGCCCGCCCAGGCCCGGCAGTACCACGTCGACTGGGACCTCTCGGCAGCCCAGAAGGACGGCTACGACTGGTTCATGCGCAAGGAGATCTACGAGCAGCCGCGCGCGGTCGCCGACTCGCTGCTGGGCCGGCGCACGCCGTCGGGCAAGCTGCAGCTCGACGAGGTCCGGCTCGCCGACGACGAGCTCCGCGAGATCGACAAGATCATCATCATCGCCGCGGGCACCTCCTTCTATGCCGGTCTGGTCGCCAAGTACGCCATCGAGCACTGGTGCCGCATCCCGGTCGAGGTGGAGCTGTCCTCGGAGTTCCGCTACCGCGACCCGATCCTCACCCACTCCACCCTGGTGGTCGCCGTCAGCCAGTCGGGCGAGACGGCCGACACGCTCCAGGCGATCCGGCACGCCCGGCTCCAGCGCTCCAAGGTGCTCGCGATCTGCAACACCAACGGCTCGACGATCCCGCGCGAGTCCGACGCCGTGATCTACACCCACGCCGGTCCCGAGATCGGCGTGGCGTCGACCAAGGGCTTCATGACCCAGGTGATCGCGAGCTACCTCCTCGCTCTCTACCTCGCCCAGGTCAAGGGGCTCCGCTACGACGACGAGATCTCCGAGGTGCTCGACCAGCTCGAGCGGATGCCGGCGCTGATCCAGCGGGTGCTCGACAACGACGAGGCCGTCTATGCGCTGGCCCGCGAGCACGTCGGCGACGGCACGGTGCTGTTCCTCGGCCGGCACGCCGGCTACCCCGTCGCCCTCGAGGGCGCGCTCAAGCTCAAGGAGATCGCCTATCTCCACGCCGAGGGCTTCGCCGCCGGCGAGCTCAAGCACGGCCCGATCGCGCTGATCGAGGACGGCCTCCCGGTGCTGTGCGTGGTGCCGCCCCGGGGCCGCAAGGTCCTGCACGAGAAGATGATCAGCGGCATCCAGGAGGTCCGCGCCCGGGGCGCCCGCACGATCTGCCTGGCCGAGGAGGGCGACACGGCGATCACGCCCTACGCCGACCACGTGATCCCGCTGCCGGAGGTGCCGGTGCTGCTCCAGCCGCTCGTGGCGGTCGTCCCGCTGCAGCTGTTCGCGTGCGAGCTGGCCTCCCAGCTCGGCCACGACGTCGACCAGCCGCGCAACCTCGCCAAGTCCGTCACCGTCGAGTAGCACCCGAGGAGCAGCCGCCATGGCCGTGGTCGGAGTCGGCATCGACGTCGTGGACATCGAGCGGTTCGGCGTGGTCCTCGACCGTACGGCGGGCATGCGCGCGCGGCTGTTCACCCCGCTCGAGCAGGCCCGCCCCCTCGCCTCCCTGGCCGCCCGCTTCGCCGCCAAAGAGGCGCTCGCCAAGGCCCTCGGCGCCCCGAGCGGGATGGTGTGGACCGACGCCGAGGTGCGGTCGGGCGAGGACGGCAACCCGTCCTTCGAGCTGCGCGGCACGGTCCTGGCCCGCGCCGAGACGCTCGGCGTCACCGACGTCCACGTCTCGATGTCGCACGATGCCGGCATCGCGTCGGCGATCGTCGTCCTGGAGCGGTGAGCCGCCGTGCGTGAGGCCCACTCCGTCGCTCAGGTCCGGGCCGCCGAGGCCGCCCTGATGGCCCGGGTCCCCGACGGGACCCTCATGCAGCGCGCGGCGGCGGGGCTGGCCGCCGCGACCGCTGACCTGCTCGGCTCGACCTACGGTCGTCGGGTCCGGCTGCTCGTCGGCTCGGGCGACAACGGCGGCGACGCGCTCTTCGCCGGGGCGATGCTGGCTCGCCGCGGCGCGCTCGTGGAGGCGGTGCTGCTCAGCCCCGAGCGGGCCCACGCGGCGGGCCTCGCCGCCTTGCGGGCAGCCGGCGGGAGCGTCCTCGCCGGCGACGGCGCCGGCGGCGTCGACCCGGAGGTGGTGCTCGACGGGATCGTCGGGATCGGGGCGTCCGGACCCCTCCGGTCCGGCGCCGCGGCCGCGCTGGCCGCGTGTGGCGGCGCCCCGGTCGTCGCGGTCGACGTCCCCTCGGGTGTCGGCGTCGACACCGGGGAGGTCGAGGGCGACCACGTGCGCGCGGCCCTGACGGTCACCTTCGGGACCCACAAGGTCGCCCACCTGGTCGACCCAGCCGCCGCAGCCTGCGGCGTCGTCCACCTGGTCGACATCGGCCTCGACGCCGTGCTGCCCGACCAGGGGGCACCGGCGGTCACGGCGCTGCAGGCCACCGACGTCGCCGGGCTGCTCCCGCGCCCCACCCCGGACGGGCAGAAGTACTCGCGAGGCGTCGTCGGGCTGCGCACCGGCTCCGAGCAGTACGCCGGTGCCGCCGTGCTCTCGGTCTCGGGCGCCTCCTGCGGCCTCGCGGGCATGGTGCGCTATGACGGCAGCGCCACGGACGCCTGCCGCCGGGCCCATCCCGAGACCGTGGGCCCCGGCCAGGTGCAGGCCTGGGTGACCGGCTGCGGCGGGGGCGAGACCGCCGGCGAGGCGCTCGCCGCCTGCCTGGCCGACGGGGTGCCCGTCGTCGTGGACGCCGACGCCCTCGCCCACCTCGCGTCGCCGCTGCCGGTGCCGGCCGTGCTCACGCCGCACGCGGGCGAGCTGGCCCGGATGCTGGGAGTCGCACGCGAGGAGGTCGAGGCGGCCCCGCTCGACCACGTGCGCCGGGCGGCCGAGCGCTTCGGAGCGGTCGTGCTGCTCAAGGGACGCCGGACCCTGGTGGCCGAGCCGGGAGGCCGGGTGGCCGCCAACACCACGGGCACGGCCTGGCTCGCGACGGCGGGTGCCGGCGACGTCCTGGCCGGGCTGGTCGGAGCACTGCTGGCCGGCGGGCTCGCGCCCTTCGAGGCGGCGAGCGTCGGCGCCTGGCTGCACGGCTCCGCCGCGACGCTCGCAGCCGACGACGGCCCGATCGTGGCGGGGGACGTGGCCCGGGCCCTGCCCCGCGCCATCGGGCTGGTGCTCGAGGCCGCCGGCTGAGCGACCGGCCCTGCCGGCCGCCCCCGTCGACCGGCCCGCTCGACCGGCCCCGCGACACCCCCGTGACGCCGCACACACTGCTCCCGGGTGCCCTGGTGGAAGAATCGCGGACATGGAACCGGGTGGCGTCGAGGGCGCCGAGATCGTCGTCGACCTCGCGGCCGTCCGGCACAACTGCCTGGTCCTGCGCGACGTGGTCGCGCCGGCACAGCTCATGGCGGTCGTCAAGGCGGACGCCTACGGCCACGGCCTGATCCCCGTCGCGCGGGCGGCGCGGGAGGCCGGCGTTCCCTGGCTGGGCGTCGCCACCGTCGCCGAGGGCCTCGAGCTGCGCCGCAACGGCGACACGGGCCGGCTGCTGGCCTGGCTCGACCTGCCGGGTCACGTCCGCTATGAGGAGGCGGCCCGGCAGAACATCGACATGACGGCCTACTCCCGGCGCGAGCTGCGCGAGATCGCCGAGGGCGCGGACTTCGCCGGCCGCATCGCCCGGGTGCAGCTCAAGGTCGACACGGGCCTCTCGCGCGGCGGCTGCCCCCTGGCGGACTGGCCGGCCCTCGTGGCCGAGGGGCGTCGCCTCGAGATCGAGGGCCAGCTGCGAGTCACCGGCATCTGGTCCCACTTCGCGTGCAGCGACGAGCCGGAGCACCCGGCCAACGACGCCCAGGAGGAGGCGTTCCTCGCGGCGCTGGCCGTCGCCGAGGAGGCCGGCCTGAGGCCGGAGGTGCGCCATCTGGCCAACTCCGCCTCGGCGGTCCTGCGGCCGTCCTCCCGCTTCGACCTCGTCCGGGTGGGCCTCTGCTGCTATGGCCTGGACCCCGCGCCCGGCATCCTGCCCGACCTGGGGCTGCGCCCGGCCATGACCGTGCAGCTGCCGCTGGCCATGGCCAAGCGCATCCCCGCGGGTGCGGGGGTGTCCTATGGCCACACCTGGGTCGCCGCACAGGACACCACCGTCGGGCTGGTCCCCGCCGGCTATGCCGAGGGCATCCCGCGGCACGCTTCCTCCCGCGCCGAGGTGCTGATCACGGGACGCCGTCGCCCCGTGCGGGGCAGAATCTGCATGGACCAGTTCGTCGTCGACCTCGACGGCGAGCTGCCCGAGCCCGGTGTCCCGGTGCTGGTCTTCGGTCCGGGCGACCGGGGCGAGCCCACCGCCCAGGACTGGGCGGAGGCGTGCGACACGATCAGCTATGAGATCGTCACCAGGATCGGTGGCCGCATGGTCAGGCGTTATGTCGACGAGGAGAGCTCATGAGCGCCGGAAGTCCCTTGCTGGGCGCCGTCGGCTCCGGCTCGGCCGCGCGGGCCCTCGGCGAGCACACGCCCATCGCCCACCGGCCGGTCGACCCGGCCCTCGCGCTGGGGTCGCTGCGGGGCCACGCGATCACCGTCGTGACCGACGACGGTGTCCCCCTGCACGCCGAGATCGACGAGCCGGTCTTCCCCGTCGAGCCGCCGCGGCGCCGTACCAAACACCCGGTCGCGCCGCCCGTGACCCTGGTCTGGTGCCACGGCTACTCCCTCAACCTGGACTGCTGGCACTTCCAGCGCGCGGCCTACCGCGGCCAGATCCGGCAGGTCTTCTATGACCAGCGCTCGCACGGGCGATCGGGACGGTCGCCGGAGGAGAACTCGACCATCGACCAGCTCGGTCGTGACCTCAAGCGGGTCCTCGACCTCACCCACGACGACCCGGTCGTGCTCATCGGGCACTCCATGGGGGGCATGACGATCCTCTCCTTCGCCGAGCAGCACCCCGAGCTCTTCGGCACCAAGGTGGTCGGCACGGTCCTCATGTCCACGACGGCGGGCGGGCTCGACCCGGGCCGGATCCTGTTCCCGATGCTCCCCGCGGGCCTCGGCAGCGGACTCGTCAAGCGCGTGGTCGGGACGTTGTCGCTCGGCCACCGGGCGGTCGACGCCCTGCGCAACCGCGGACACGACCTGGCCATGGTCATGACCGATGCCTATGCGTTCGGCTCCGACGTGCCGCACGAGCAGGTCGAGTTCGTCTACGACCTGCTCAACCAGACGCCGTTCGACGTGATCGCCGACTTCTACCCCGCCTTCGCGACCCTCGACACGTGGCGCTCCTGCCCCACCCTCGCCCAGGTCCCGACCTCGATCATCTGCGGGACGTCGGACAAGATCACGGCGATCGGCCACAGCCGCAAGCTGCACGCCCGCATCCACGGCTCCGACCTCCTGGAGTGCGAGGGCGCCGGCCACATGGTCAACATCGAGCGCTACACCAGCGTCAACACCGAGCTGGACTCGTTGATCAACGCCGCCATCGACCGCGCCGGGGCGCGATGACGCTGCGCATCCGGCACGTCGGTCCCGAGTCGGCCGAGGTGGTGTGGCAGGTCGTGCACGCCGCCTTCGCGGCGCGCCCGCCGCTCGACCCGCCCGCGGCCGCGCTCGGCGAGACCCCCGAGACGATCGCCGCCGCGCTCGCACACGGAGGCGGGCTGCTCGCGGAGCTCGACGGCGAGCCCGTCGGCACCCTCGTGCTCGACCCGGTCGACGGCGTCGTCTTCCTGAGACGCTTCGGGGTCGTCCCCGTCCATCAGCACCACGGCCTGGCGCACCGGCTCGTCGCCGCCGCGTGCGACTCGGTGGTCGAGGCCGACGAGGTGCGGGTCCTCGCCCGGCAGGAGCTGCCCGCCACGATCGGCTTCTGGGAGTCGACCGGCTTCGTCCGGATCGGGGCCCAGCCGCCCTATGTCGAGCTGCGGCGGCCGCTCGTGGCGTCCTACGACGTACCCGACGCCGACGCCATGCGCGAGCTCGGGGTGGAGCTCGGCTCCCGCCTGCGGGCCGGCGACCTGGTGGTGCTCACCGGCGAGCTGGGGGCCGGCAAGACCACGCTGACGCAGGGCATCGGTGCCGGGCTCGGGGTGCGCGGCGGCGTCACCTCTCCGACGTTCGTGATCGCCCGGGTCCACCCCTCGCTCGGCGACGGGCCGGACCTGGTGCACGCCGATGCCTACCGGCTCGGCGGGCTGGCCGAGCTGGACGACCTCGACCTCGACGCGTCCCTCGACGGGGCGGTCACCGTGGTCGAGTGGGGCGAGGGGCTCGCCGAGTCCCTGTCCGACTCGCACCTCGAGGTGCGCATCCAGCGCGCCCTCGGCGACACCGCCACGGGCCTCGACCCCCGTGTCGTGCGGGTCCGCGGCTGGGGCCCGCGTTGGGTCGGCCCGGCGCGCTGAGGGGCGAGCCGAGCCTTGATGCTCGGTGTTGTCCCTGCTGCCCCGGCGCCGCAGCACTCGGGTAGCAGTGCCGACACGGGGTGACAAGGGGCGGCCGGATAGCCTCGTCGCGTGCTGCTCGCCTTCGACACCGCGACCCCCCAGGTGACCGTCGCGCTCTTCGACGGCGAGCGGGTGGTCGCCGAGCACGTGTCCGAGCGGGCGATGAAGCACGGCGAGCAGCTCGCCCCGCTCGTCGAGCGGTGCCTGTCGGACGCGAGGATCGTCCGGCAGGATCTGACGGCCATCGCGGTCGGCGTCGGGCCCGGCCCGTTCACCGGGCTGCGGGTCGGTCTGGTGACGGCGCGGACGCTGGGCTTCGTGCTCGAGATTCCCGTCTATGGCGTCTGCAGCCTCGACGTGCTCGCGGTCGAGGCCGTCGAGACCGGCACCGTCCTTGCCGAGGAGTTCGTGGTCGCCACGGACGCCCGGCGCAAGGAGGTCTACCTCGCGTCGTACGACGACGAGGGCGGCCGCCTGGACGGGCCGCACGTGCTGCGACCCGACGACGCCGCGACGACCGGTCCGGTCGTGGGTGAGGGCGCCGTCCTCTACCCCGCCGCCTTCCCCGACGCTCGAGGCCCGGTGCGCCCGAGCGCCGGCTGGCTGGCGCGCGTCGTGGCCGAGGAGCGTGTCGAGCTGCGCGACCCCGAGCCCCTTTATCTCCGGCGCCCCGACGCGGCCGTGCCCGGCGCCCCCAAGCGGGTCTCGTGATCCGTCCGGCGCACCCCCGCGACGAGGCCGAGCTCGGCGGCCTCGAGGTCGAGCTGTTCGGCACCGGGGCCTGGAGACCCGCCGACCTGCTCGGTGCCGACGGAGCGGACCGCTGGGTGCGGGTCACCATGGACGCCCAGGGTCGCGTCGCGGGCTATGTCGTCACGACCACCGCGGGCGAGGTCGTCGACCTGCTCCGCATCGGCGTCCGCCCCGACCACCAGGGCAACGGCCTCGGCGGCCTCCTGCTGACCGCGGCGCTGGACGCAGCGCGCCAGGACGAGCCGTCCCCGGAGCGAATGATGCTCGAGGTCAGCGACGCCAACGCGGCGGCCCGGGCGCTCTATGCCGGACACGGCTTCGCGGTGGTCGACCGACGTCGCCACTACTACCCCGACGGCTCCGACGCCCTGGTCATGTCGCTCGATCTAGGCTCGGCGCTGTGAACGACGGTCCTCTCGTCCTCGGCATCGAGACCTCCTGCGACGAGACCGGGGTCGGCATCGTGCGCGGGCACACGTTGCTCGCCGACGCGGTGGCGAGCTCGGTCGACGAGCATGCGCGCTTCGGCGGCGTCGTCCCCGAGGTCGCCAGCCGCGCCCATCTCGAGGCGATGGTCCCGACCCTCGAGCGCGCCGCCGAGACCGCCGGGATCCGGCTCTCCGACGTCGACGCGGTCGCGGTGACCAGCGGTCCGGGACTGGCCGGCGCCCTGCTGGTGGGTGTCGCGGCGGCCAAGGCGCTGGCGCTGGGGCTGGGCAAGCCCCTGTTCGGAGTCAACCATCTCGCCTCGCACGTGGCCGTCGACCAGCTCGAGCACGGGGCGCTCCCCGAGCCGGTGCTCGCGCTCCTGGTGTCCGGTGGGCACTCCTCGCTGCTGCGGGTCACCGACGTCACGGTCGGCGTGGAGCCGCTCGGCTCGACCATCGACGACGCGGCCGGCGAGGCCTTCGACAAGGTCGCCCGGGTGCTCGGGCTGCCGTTCCCCGGCGGGCCCCACATCGACCGCGCCGCTCGCGAGGGCGACCGCGTCTCGATCGACTTCCCGCGGGGCCTCACCTCGCGCCGCGACCTCGAGCGGCACCGGTTCGACTTCTCCTTCTCCGGCCTCAAGACCGCCGTCGCCCGCTGGGTCGAGGCCCGCGAGCGATCCGGGGATCCGGTGCCCGTCGCCGACGTGGCGGCGTCGTTCCAGGAGGCCGTCTGCGACGTCCTCGTCCGCAAGGCACTGGACGCGGCTCGGACCGAGGGGATCGAGGACCTCCTGATCGGCGGGGGAGTCGCGGCCAACTCGCGGCTCCGGGCCATGGCCGAGGAGCGTGCCTCGGCCGTCGGGATCCGGGTCCGCGTCCCGCGGCCGGGACTGTGCACCGACAACGGCGCCATGGTCGCCGCCCTCGGGTCGGAGCTGGTCTCCCGGGGCCGGGCGCCCTCGGCGCTGGACCTCCCCGCCGACTCCTCGCTCCCGATCACCACGGTCGTCGCCTGACGCCGAGGTGGCGCTGAGATCCACCGGGGTGGCGCTGAGATCCACCGGGGTGGCGCTGAGATCCACCGAAGTGGCGCTGAGATCCACCGAAGTGGCGCTGAGATCCACCGAGGTGGGCCACCTCGACGTACAGGAGCGCCATCTCGGCGTACCGGAACGCCACCTCGGAGTACCCGAGCGCCACCTCGACGTACCGGAGCGCCACCTCGGCGGGGCAGGTCAGCGGAGGGCGACCACGAACGGACGCTCGTAGTCGGAGGCGGCGACCGGCGCGACGGCGTACTCCATCGAGCCGTCGACGCCGAGCCGGACCATGGCCCAGTCCCCGCCCTGGTAGGTCACGACCAGCACGTGGCCGGCGTCCTCCCAGACCTCGTCGAAGAAGGTCGCGGAGCGGGCGTTGCTCGTCCACGAGCGGACCGGCGTGCCGTCGGTCATGTCCAGCAGATCCATCGAGTTGGGGCCGAAGCCGTCGAGATAGTCGGGCAGGCCGATCATCAGGCTCCCGTCCGGCGAGATCGGGCCGAGGCTGTTGTCGCACGTCTCCCACAGCTCGGTCTCGAAGTCCTGCAGCATCCGGCTGCACGACCCCGGCTCGGACTCGTCGACACTGGTCATCCCGCCGACCCGGCGCAGGTCCGAGGCGGACACGTTCATCAGCCCGGGCAGCCGGTCGACGATGCCGTGGGAGGTCGTGTAGTAGGCCGCCGGCTTCCGCCCGTTGCTGGTGACGAAGACGGTGCAGCCACCGTCGTTGCTGCGACCCTCCTTGCAGTCCTCCGTCGTGACACCGATGGTGCGGTAGGGGCCGGGACCCGGGACCGCACGAAGAGTCAGGACGTCGCCCGTCTCGCCGTGCGCGGCAGAGACGGTGCCGTCGGGGGCGGTCCACGCCACGACGTTGCCGCCGGGCGAGACGGCGATGCCGCCCGAGGCCTCATAGGGGTCACCGGTGCGACCGTCGCGGTCGAGGACATAGACCGTCTCGTTGCCCTCGCTGTCGCCCATGTCGACGACATAGCCGTCACCGAGCGGGGCGAGCTGTCGCAGTGACCCGGAGGGCAGGGGCGTGTCCGTGCCGTCGGTGCCGTGGATGGTGCCGCCATCGGCGACCCCCTGGACATAGTCGAGCTCCGCCCAGGCGAGCAGCGGGCCGTCACCGAGCACGAGGCCGGACACGTCCAGCACCTGCGAGGTCGGGAGCTCGGGCGTCGCGGTCGGCGACTCCGAGGGCGTCGACCCCTGCGAGGGGGACGCGCTCTGGCTCATCACGGGCGGCCCGGCCGGCTTGTCGTCGAACAGGCCTCCGGCCGCGATGACGGCCGGCACCAGCACCACCACCGCGGCGGCGATCCCGGCAGCGGCTGCGACCCGGCGGCGACGCCGGATGCCGTGGGCCGTGGCACTCACGTCCTGGAAACCCAGGGGCGACTCGTTCATGTGATCCACCCTTCCGTGGAGGGCGCGCGCCAGGGCGCGCTCGTCGTCGTCGAAGGACGGGGTGACGGGAGTCATCGGTCCTCCTCCTTGCCGTCGGGGGTGACATCAGGGGACGGGTGCGACCCCTCGGGCCGCAGGGCGCTCGGGACGCGCTGACGCAGGCCGGCGAGCGCCCGGCTGGCCTGCGACTTCACGGTGCCGACGGAGATGCCGAGGATGTCGGCGACCTCCGCCTCGGAGAGCTCCTCGTAGTAGCGGAGCACGACCACCGCCCGCTGCTTGCGTGGCAGGGTCTGGACGAAGGCCCAGAGCCGGTCGGACTCGCCGTCGTCATAGCGGTCGCTCACGCCCACGGTCTCGGGGACCTCGTCGACGGCGATCTCGCGCCGCCGCCAGGCGCTGCGCCACAGGGACCGGGTCTCGTTGACCATGATCCGGCGCACGTAGGCGTCGACGGCCTCCCGACGCTCGACCCTGTCCCAGGCGAGGTAGAGCTTGGCGAGGGAGGTCTGCAGGACGTCCTCGGCGGTCGTGCGGTCGCCGGTGATGAGATAGGCCGTGCGCAGCAGGGCCGGCTGCCGGGCCTGGAGGTAGGCCGTGAACTGCTCGTCGCGCGACGTCGCGGCCATCGGCACCCCTCCGAACTCCACCGAGATGGACATCTGCTCCCTCCCTCCAGTCTCTCGTCACGGCGTTCGTCGTCGGTGCTCCCACCGACCGTGTCGCACGGATGACGCAGCAGCCGGTCCCCGGGTTGCATCCGGTTTCCCGGATCGCGAGTAGCGTGGAGTCCGCTCCCTCCGAGTCCCTGGAGATGGTCCGGATGGCCGTGATGACACGCGTGGTCGCCACCGATCTCGACGGCACGCTGACGAGCGACGGTCACGTCGCCGACGAGACGCTGGCCGCCCTCGCCGAGGTGCGTGAGGCGGGCCTCACGACGATCCTGGTGACGGGCCGGATCGGGTCCGAGCTCGATCGCGAGTTCCCGGGGCTGCGGGACTGCTTCGACGCCGTGGTCACCGAGAACGGCGCCCTCGTGGAGACGTCCGAGGCCGAGATCCCGATCGCCGGGGGCTTCGACCGCGAGCTGGCCCAGTCGCTGGCCGACGCGGGTGTGGAGTTCCGGACCGGCCGCTCGGTGATCGACTGCCACGCCAGTGACGCGTCGCGCATCTCCTCCCTCATCATCGGCCTCGGCGTCGACGCCCAGCTGGTGCGCAACCGCGAGCGGCTGATGGTGCTGCCGGCCGGCGTGTCCAAGGGCGGCGGCCTGCTCGCCGCGACCCGGGAGCTCGGGCTGTCGTGCCACAACGTGCTCGCGATCGGCGACGCCGAGAACGACCTGTCGCTCCTGGAGGCCGCGGAGATCGGAGTGGCCGTCGCCAACGCCGTGCCGTCGCTGCGCAGCCGGGCCGACGTCGTGCTCGAGCAGCCGGACGGAGCCGGGATCGTGGAGCTGCTCCAGGGCCCGCTCGTCCGGGGCGGGCAGCGGCTGCTGACGGCGCGCCGTACGGTCCGGGTCGGCACGTTCGCCGACGGCAAGGCCGTGCTGGTCCCGTCGGCCTGGGCCAACATCCTCATCCGCGGCGAGAGCGGCGCGGGCAAGTCGCACCTGGCCGGGCTGCTGGTGGAGGGCTGGGTGCGGGCCGGCTACACGGTGCTCGTCATCGACATGGAGGGCGACTACCACGGCCTCGGCCACCTGCCCGACGTCGTCGTGCTCGACGACGAGGTGCCTCCGACGCACTCCGAGCTGGTGGCGCTCCTGCGCCAGCGCTCGATCTCCGTGGTGCTGGATCTGTCGCCGCTGCCGGCCGGTGCTGCCGGCGACTACCTGGCCCAGCTCGGCGCCGTCCTCGAGGCCGAGCGGGCGGGCTGGGGCCTGCCGCACTGGGTGGTGCTCGACGAGGCGCACGGCGCGGTCAGCACGGGCGGGGCGCTGGAAGGGCTGCTCAGCCTCGGCGACTACGGCTACTGCGTGGTGACCTTCCGCCCGGGGGACCTCGCCGAGGGCGTCCTCGGCTCGATGGACGTCGTGATCACCGCGACCGGACGCGCGCCGGACCTCTCCGGCACCGCGCTGCTGCACGGTCCGGGTGGGGTCGACCGGCCCTTCACCCTGTCACCGCGACACACGCCACACGTCCGGCACTGGCACAAGTACGTCACCGCGCCCCTCGCCCGCGAGCACTGGTTCGAGTTCGTCGACACCGACGGCCAGCCCGTCGGCTCTGCCGAGAACATGGCCTCGTTCCTCCATCAGCTCCGCACGCTCAGCCCCGAGGTCATCGGTCGCCACCTCGCCCACCGCGACGTCTCGCGCTGGCTGGTGGGCAGCCTCAAGGACCGTCAGCTGGGCGCGATGGCGGCCGCCATCGAGCAGGACGTGCTCACCCAGCAGGTGCTCGCCATGGAGCGGGCCCGCACCCGGCTGGTGGCCGCGGTCGAGGCGATGTACGGCGACCACCCCGCCGCGACCTGACCCGCCCGGCCCACCGTCGCCGCGCCGCCCTTGCGCAGCCCGCCCGCAGTTGGCAGGGTGCGGTCACGTCGGACCCCCCGACCCCACCGACCCGAGGAGCAGGGCATGCAGCAGGTGAAGGCCGTCATCGCGCGCAGCAAGGGCGCACCGGTCACCGTCGAGACGATCAACGTCCCCGACCCGGGGCCGGGCGAGGCCGTCGTGAAGATCTCGGCCTGCGGCGTCTGCCACACCGACCTGCACTACCGCGAGGGCGGCATCAACGACGACTTCCCGTTCCTGCTCGGCCACGAGGCCTCCGGCACCGTGGAGTCCGTCGGCGAGGGCGTCACCGGCATCGCCCCCGGTGACTTCGTCATCCTCAACTGGCGTGCGGTCTGCGGCAACTGCCGCGCCTGCAACCGGGGCGAGCCGTGGTACTGCTTCGCCACGCACAACGCGACCCAGAAGATGACCCTGGAGGACGGCACCGAGCTGTCCCCGGCGCTCGGCATCGGGGCGTTCGCGGAGAAGACGCTGGTCGCCGCCGGCCAGTGCACCAAGGTCGATGCCGACGCGCGGCCGGCGGCCGTCGGGCTGCTCGGCTGCGGCGTCATGGCCGGCCTGGGTGCCGCGATCAACACCGGCAACGTCGGCCGCGGCCGCACCGTCGCCGTCATCGGCTGTGGCGGCGTGGGCTCCGCCGCGATCGCGGGATCGGCGCTCGCGGGGGCGAGCCGGATCATCGCCGTGGACATCGACGACCGCAAGCTCGAGTGGGCGCGCCGCATGGGCGCCACCGACACCATCAACTCGCGCGGGACCGACCCGGTGGAGGGCATCCAGTCCCTCACGGGCGGCCACGGAGCCGACGTCGTAATCGACGCGGTCGGCCGCCCCGAGACCTGGAAGCAGGCCTTCTATGCCCGCGACCTCGCGGGCACCGTCGTCCTCGTGGGCGTGCCCACGCCCGACATGCGCATCCCCGACATCCCGCTCATCGACGTCTTCGGTCGCGGTGGCGCCCTCAAGTCCAGCTGGTACGGCGACTGCCTGCCCACCCGGGACTTCCCGATGCTGGTCGACCTCTACCGTCAGGGCCGGCTCGACCTCGACGCCTTCGTCTCGGAGGAGATCGGCCTCGGCGACGTCGAGGCCGCCTTCGAGAAGATGCACCACGGCGACGTGCTGCGCTCGGTGGTGATCCTGTGACCTCGTCGGCCTGCCCTCCGGGGCGCATCGACCACACGGTCACCAGCGGCACGTTCAGCCTCGACGGCGAGACCTTCGACGTCGACAACAACGTGTGGATCATCGGCGACGACACGGAGTGCTTCGTCATCGACGCCCCGCACGACGTCGAGGCGATCCTGGCGGCGGTGGGGGACCGGCGGGTCAAGGCGATCGTCTGCACCCATGCCCACGACGACCACGTCCGCGTCGCTCCGGAGCTGCGGGAGCGCACCGGCGCGCCCATCCTGCTGCACCCCGACGACCGCCCGCTGTGGGAGCTGACCCACCCCGACCTGCTGTGGGACGTGGACCTCGCCGACGGCCAGGTCCTCGAGGTCGGGGGGACGTCGCTCCGGGTGCTGCACACGCCGGGGCACGCCCCCGGAGCGGTGTGCCTCGTGGCGGAGGACCATGGCTGCGTGTTCACCGGCGACACCCTCTTCCAGGGCGGCCCCGGCGCGACGGGTCGGTCCTTCAGCGACCGGCCGACGTTGGAGGCGTCGATCCGCGCCCGGCTCTTCGAGCTGCCCGACGAGACCGTGGTGCACACCGGCCACGGCTCGGACACGACGATCGGGGCCGAGCGAGCGCTGCTCGGCTGACCCGCCGCAACGAGGGCCAGCGAGGCGGAAAGCCTTGTCTGGTAAGGCTTTCCTGCGTGACAGACACCCCAGGAGCAATGTGAGCCAAACCCTACGCGCCCTGCCTGGTTGAAGATTAAATAACAACCAGCCGGGATCAATTCGGGAAAGCCCCGAGATCCCGAGGGGTTAAGGAGGCACCCACCACCATGCGTGCAACTCTCGACAAGCTCATCTCGTGGACCGGACTGCTGCTCGCCGTCGTGCTGCTCGTTGCCGGCGTCCTGCTCACCTGGGCGAGCAACTTCGCCAGTGACAGCGTCAGCCAGCAGCTGGCCGACCAGCACATCACGATGCCCGAGGGCGACGCCCTCGCCACGCCCGACATGAAGTCCGCGCTCGGCAAGTACGCCGGCCAGAAGATGACGACCGGCGAGCAGGCCAAGGCCTACGCCGACCACTACATCCTCGCGCACCTCAACGAGACCGCGGACGGCAAGACCTACTCCGAGGTCAGCGGCGCCTACATCGGCGGCGGCTGCACGGACCCGGCCAAGGCCTCGGACGAGACCTGCCAGACTCTCGGCGCGCAGCGCCAGACGCTGTTCATGGGCAGCACCCTGCGGGGCCTGCTCCTCAACGCCTACGCCTTCGGCACCATCGCCAAGATCGCCATGATCGCCGCGATCGCGTCGTTCGTCGGTGCCGCCCTGATGCTGCTCCTCGGCCTGCTCGGCCTCAGCCACGCCAAGAAGGCGTCGGTCGCCGACGAGTCGTGGGCCGACAAGGCTGCGGTGGCCACCAGCTGAACCCCTTGGAGGCTGCTGGCAGAACCAGGGCCCGGCGACGCGAGTCGCCGGGCCCTGTTCGCGTCCCGCGGCTCAGAACGGCTTGACCAGGAGGGCGGTGCCGGCGCCCGCCACCCGGGTGAGCACCAGGGTCGCCTCGTCCTCGCCGGTCAGCGAGAGCCGCTTGCGCAGGCCCTCCGGGGAGATCTCGACCCCGCGCTTCTTGATGGTGAGCCGCCCGATGCCGCGCTGCCGGAGGGCGAGCTTGAGCTGCTTCTCGCGGTAGGGCAGCTGCTCGACGACGCGGTAGGCCTGGGCGAAGGGCGTGTGGAACGACTCGTCCGAGGTGACGTAGGCGATGTGCTCGTCGACGAGCCCGCCGTGCACGCCCGCGGCAACCGCGGTGACCAGCCCCGCCCGGATCACCGCCCCGTCGGGCTCGTAGAGGAACGCGCCGACCCCGCGGACCGGCCGGTCGCCGCCGTCGAACGGGTCGTCCTCCTCGGTCAGCGTCGCGAGGCCACCGCCACGAGGAAGGACGGTGGCGCGCCGCCGCGCGGTCGCGAGGACGGGCGACCACAGCGCCGCCTCCTTGACCTCGCCCGCCTCGCTGACCCACTCGGCCTCCACGCCGTCGGGCAGCAGGTCGTGGGGAATGCCGGGGGCGGCCTTGACCACGGCCCGGCCGCCGAGCAGCCGCTGCACGAAGTCCCACGACGGGGTCCACCCGTCGACGTCGAACACCCGGCCCCGTGCCCCGCGACGAGCGGGATCGGCGAAGGCGACGCCGAAGCCGGCAGGGTCGACCTCGGTCGCGTCGGCGACCTGGACCGCGCCGGGCAGGCCGAGCGCGGCCAGGTTGGCCTCGGCGATGGCGACGCGGACCGGGTCGAGGTCCACGCCGGCCGCGGTCAGGCCCGCGCGGGCGAACGCGACCAGGTCGCCGCCGATGCCACAGCCCAGGTCGAGGACCGTCCCCAGCTCGGTGGCCGCGACCCTGGCCGCGCGGTGCGCGGCGACGCGGGTCCGGGTGGCCTGCTCGAGGGCGTCGGGGGTGAAGTACATGCGCACGGCGTCGTCACCCAGCTTGGGCACCGCCCGGACCCGCAGCTGGACCTGGGTCAGCGCGGCCGCGGCCCGGTCGGGGTCGGGCTCGTGCCGGCGTACGGCGGTCGCGGACGCCACCGGGTCCCCGTCGGCGTCGACGAAGGCCTCGGTGGCCCGGAGGAGCAGCCGCTGGCCGTCGTCGGTCAGCAGCCAGCGGAAGGTCTCCAGATCCACCCCGCCATCCTTGCGCATGACGAGGCCGGGTCCGTCTGTGAGACTGCGGGCATGGCGGATCGCACGCTCGTGGTCATGCGGCACGGCAAGTCCGACTGGTCCGGCGGTGAGCCCGACCGGGAGCGGCCGCTCTCCCGGCGTGGCCGGCGGCAGGCGCCCGAGTCCGGGACCTGGCTGGCCGAGCATCTGGGCCGCATCGACGTGGCCGTGGTGTCCCCGGCCGCACGGACCCGCCAGACGTGGGAGCTCGTGGCGGCCGAGCTCGGGGGCCTGGCGCCCGAGCCGTCCTTCGACGACCGGGTCTATGCCGGCTCCGAGGGCGTGCTGCTCTCCGTGGTGCGTGGCCTGCCGCCCGGGGCCGAGGTCGCCGTGCTGGTCGGCCACAACCCCGGCGTCGAGGAGCTCGTCGAGGCGCTGACCGGCGACTGGGTCGCCATGCCGACCTCCGCCCTCGCCGTCCTCGAGGTGTCCGGTCCCTGGTCGGAGGTGCGCTCCGGCTCCGCCGTCCTCCGCGCCGCCGGCCGGCCGCCCGAGGAGGACTGAGCCTGGGGGCTGGGGGTGGCGGTTTCCCCGCTCGAGCGGGGAAACCCGCACTGAGCGGCCGAAACTTCGGCCGACAAGTGACAGCTTCGCCCCTCCGGAGTGACGCGAGTGGCGACGTACGGCGCCCCGCCACCCCGCGGCCGGAGCCGCCCGCAACCCCCGTTCTGGCACTCCTCAACCCTGAGTGCTAACGTCTGATCTGGCACTCTCGACCCGAGGGTGCCAGCGCTTGCGATGAAGTGCGACCCCCGCGACGGCGTACCTCACGCGCAGGCTCAAACGTGCCGGGCCGCCCCTCCGGGGCGCGCCCACCCTCATCGTTTCGAACAAGTGGAGAAAGTGGAGGTCGACATCGTGTCGGTCAACATCAAGCCCCTCGAGGACCGGATCGTCGTCAAGCCGCTCGACGCCGAGCAGACCACGGCCTCGGGCCTGGTCATCCCGGACACCGCGAAGGAGAAGCCCCAGGAGGGCGAGGTCCTCGCGATCGGCCCGGGTCGCATCGACGACAACGGCAACCGCGTCCCGCTCGACGTGGCCGTCGGCGACAAGGTCATCTACAGCAAGTACGGCGGCACCGAGGTCAAGTACGCCGGCGAGGAGTACCTCATCCTCTCCGCCCGCGACGTCCTCGCTGTCGTCAGCTGACCCACCCCTCGCGACAGTCCGCGACGAAGAGCACCCCTGAGTCGATCAGGGCCGTGCTTTTCGTCGCGGAGTGTCCGGCCTGACCCGAAGGAGCGTCCCCGAAGATGCCCAAGATCCTGGAGTTCGACGAGGGTGCTCGTCGCTCGCTCGAGCGCGGAGTCGACGCGCTCGCCAACGCCGTGAAGGTGACCCTCGGTCCCCGCGGCCGCTATGTCGTGCTGGACAAGAAGTGGGGCGCGCCGACCATCACCAACGACGGCGTGACCGTCGCCCGTGAGATCGAGCTCGACGACCCGTTCCAGAACCTCGGTGCCCAGCTCACCAAGGAGGTCGCGACCAAGACCAACGACGTCGCGGGTGACGGCACCACCACCGCCACCGTGCTCGCCCAGGCGATGGTCCACGAGGGCCTGCGCTCGGTCGCTGCCGGCGCCAACCCGATGGGTCTCAAGCGCGGCATGGACGCCGCCGCCGAGGCCGTCGGCGACGCGCTGCGGGAGGCCGCCCGCGAGGTCGAGACCAAGGAGGACATGGCGTCCGTCGCCACGATCTCCAGCCGCGACGACGTCATCGGCGACCTGCTCGCCGAGGCGTTCGACAAGGTCGGCAAGGACGGCGTGATCACCGTCGAGGAGTCCAACACCATGGGCACCGAGCTGGAGTTCACCGAGGGCATGCAGTTCGACAAGGGCTACATCTCCCAGTACTTCGTCACCGACCCGGAGAGCATGGAGGCCGTCCTCGACGACCCCTACATCCTTCTCCACCAGGGCAAGATCTCCTCGGTCGCCGAGCTGCTGCCGGTCCTCGAGAAGGTCATCGGCACCGGCAAGGCGCTGTTCATCCTCGCCGAGGACGTCGACGGCGAGGCGCTGTCGACCCTCGTGGTCAACAAGCTGCGCGGCACCTTCACCGCGGTCGCGGTCAAGAGCCCCGCGTTCGGTGACCGCCGCAAGGCCATGATGCAGGACATCGCGACGCTGACCGGCGGCCAGGTCGTGGCCCCCGAGGTCGGGCTCAAGCTCGACCAGGTCGGCCTCGAGGTGCTCGGCACCGCCCGCCGTGTCGTGGTCACCAAGGACAACACCACGATCGTCGACGGCGGCGGCGACTCGGCCGAGGTCGAGGGCCGGGTCAACCAGATCAAGGCCGAGATCGAGACGACCGACTCCGACTGGGACCGCGAGAAGCTCCAGGAGCGCCTCGCCAAGCTCGCCGGCGGCGTCTGCGTCATCAAGGTCGGCGCGGCCACCGAGGTCGAGCTCAAGGAGAAGAAGCACCGCATCGAGGACGCCGTCTCGGCGACCCGCGCGGCCATCGAGGAGGGCATCGTCGCCGGTGGCGGCTCGGCCCTCATCCACGGCGCCGCGGTCCTCGAGGGCGACCTCGGCCTCACCGGTGACGAGGCGCTCGGTGTCCGCATCGTGCGCAAGGCCGTCGACGAGCCGCTGCGCTGGATCGCCGAGAACGGTGGTGAGAACGGCTACGTCATCGTGACCAAGGTCCGCGAGGCCGGTCCCGGCACGGGCTACAACGCCGCGACCCGCGAGTACGGCGACCTGGTCGCCCAGGGTGTGCTCGACCCGGTCAAGGTGACCCGCTCCGCGCTGGTCAACGCCACCTCCATCGCGGGCATGCTGCTCACGACCGAGACCCTGGTCGTGGACAAGCCCGAGGACGAGGACCCCGCCCCGGCCGCCGGCCACGGGCACGGCCACGGCCACTGACCCATCGGGCTCCGGCCCGCTCGCTGCACCCACCGACCCGCCCGTCACCACGGGCGGGTCGGTGGCATTTCGGTGCCAGGATGGCGGGCGTGACCGGTGGCTCCCTGCGCGCGACGTTCCGGCGGCCGGGCTTCGCGCTGCTGTTCGCCGGCACGACCACCTCGATGTTCGGCGACTCGGTGATGCTGCTGGTGCTGAGCATGTGGGTCAAGGACCTCACCGGGTCCAACGCCCAGGCCGGGCTGACCTTCTTCTGGATGGTGCTCCCGTCGCTCGTCGCCCCCCTGCTGGGCGGCCCCATCGACCGGGTGCGCCGCAAGCCGCTGCTGGTGTGGGGCAACCTCGCCTCGGCGCTGATGGTGCTGCCGCTGCTCACCGTGCACGACGCGGGCGACGTCTGGGTCGTGTGGGCGGTGGCCGTCCTCTACGGCTTCTCGTTCGTCGTGCTGCCGGCCGGGCTCAACGGGCTCCTCAAGGAGCTGCTTCCCGAGGACCTGCTCGTCGACGCCAACGCGAGCATGCAGACGGTCAAGGAGAGCTTCCGGCTCGTCGGGCCGCTGATCGGCGCCGGTCTCTATGCCCTGACCGGCGGCTGGGGCGTCGTCCTGGTCGACGCGCTCTCCTTCGCGGTGGCGGCGGCCTGCATCGCGCGCATCGGGCTCGTCGAGGCCAGGCCGGTCCACGAGGCGCAGCACTGGGTCATCGAGATGACCGCCGGCATCCGGCACCTCGTCCACGACGAGGTGCTCAAGCACGTGATGGTGGCGTTCGGGCTGATGCTGCTCACGCTCGGCTTCGCCGAGGCCTCGATCTATGCCATCCTCGACGCCTTCGGCAAGCCGGTGGAGTGGGCGGGCATCGTCGTCACCGTCCAGGGTGTCGGGGCGGTCGTCGGAGGGCTGACGTCGAGCCGGGTGATCAGGCGGACCGGTGAGCCGACCGCGATCGCGGTGGCCCTGACGCTCATGGCCTCCTCGTTCGTCGTCGTGGTCGTGGCCCGCTCGATCTGGCTGATGCTGGGCGGCGTGGTCGTGCTGGGCTACAGCCTGCCGCTGCTGTTCGTCGCCTACACCACGCTGGTCCAGCTCCGGACGCCGCAGGCCATCATGGGCCGCGTCTCGACCGCCCTCGAGGTGGTGCTCGGCACGCCCCAGGCGATCTCGCTCGCGGTCGGGTCGCTGCTGGTCTCGCTGGTCAGCTTCCGGGTGATCTTCGCGATCATGGCGCTCACCACCGGGGCCGGCGCGGCCTACCTGTTCGCCCGGTCCCCACGCCGGCTGCTCGTCACCGCCCCCGAGCCCGAGGCCGACTGAACCCCCCCCACGGGGAGGAGGTCACCACGGGCGTTGACCCGTCTCGGGGCCCATTCCCGCCCGGTCGTCGGCGGGCCGCGGACGGTAGGGCCGGGTGCAGCCCAGGTGCAGCGGCGGCCTCGCGAGGCCGCGGCGCAGATAGACGGGGTGGCCGTTGCAGGCGTTCCCGTGCACGTCGTACCTCCGGCTCAGCACCCGGTGCAGGTTGCTCTCCGATCGCGGGTCCCACGCGCCCAGCGGCACCCACGCGACGAACCACGTCGGTGCCCGCGGCCCCGCCAGCAGGCGCGCCAGCTGTCGCGAGCCCGGGTCGAGGGTGCGCGCGGGCAGGCTCCACAGATAGGGGTACGGCGACGGCATGCCCGTCGTCAGCTGGAGGTCGGCCCGGCCGCCGAAGACCACCATCGTGTCCCCGGGGGCCGAGGCCCGCTCGATGGCCTCGCCGGTGTAGACCTCCGTGGGCGGCTCGACGCCGCCGACCCATGCCGCACCCCAGCCGACACCGGCGACGCCCGCCGACACCACGAGGGCGGCGACGACCGCCTCCGCGGCGCGGGCCCGCAGGCCGGCCGGCTGGCGGGACCCGTCGACGAGCCGGAGCGACAGCAGGGTGAGCACCAGCACGGCCGACGGCACCAGCCCGAAGAGGTAGGGCCGCCAGTAGCTGCCGCCCATCGCCACCCCGGCCAGGTCGACCAGCAGCACGGCCAGCGTCGCGGATGCCAGCGTCGGCTGGGCGCGCAGCAGCGCCGACGCCCGCCGGGCCAGCCAGCCGATCAGCAGCACCAGGCCGCTGCCGACGAAGATCAGCACGAGCTCGCGCGCCCGGCGCTCGGGGGCGGCCGCGGGCTGCGACCAGATCACCCGCATCGCGTCGGAGCGGAACCCATAGACGGCATACCACAGCGCCGACAGCCGGACCCCGGCCAGCATCGCCCACCCGACGGTCGCCACGGCCGGGACCGCGGCGCCGGCGAGCCCGGCCAGGGCCAGGCGGGCGAAGCGACGCGGCGGCAGCCGGCGGCGTGCCAGCTCCATCAGCAGCAGCACCCCCGCGAAGACGAGCCCGCCCGCCATGTTCTGCTTCAGGCCCAGGGCCACCGCACCTGCCAGGCCCGCCGCGAACGCGCACCACGTCGACCGCGTCCGCAGGCCGCGCAGCGACAGCCAGAACGAGCCGACGAGGAACGGCAGGCTCAGCAGCTCGCCCTTCGCCGCCACGAGGTCGATCATCGCGTTGCTGGTGAGCGCGGTGGTCCCGACGGCCGTCAGCCGTACGGCGACCCGCTCGCGCGCGGCCGTGGCGTCGACGAGCCGTGCGCCCTCGCGCGCCACCCCGGCGGCCGCGAGGACGAGCAGCGCGCAGCCGACCGCCCCGAGGATCCGGACGAACAGCGGCCCACCGAGCTCGTCGGAGAGCCGGACGACCGCCAGCAGCAGGGGCGGCCGGTCGACCCAGTAGGGGCCGTAGACCGACTCCGGGCCGGGGTCCCACACGCGCGCCACCATGGTGAACCCGGCCTCGTCCGGGCGGATCGGCCACAGCGCCCCGGGGAGCCTGGCCGCCGCGGCGACCAGCGCGCACCAGGCGATCACCGACAGCCGCCTCACCCCACGACCCCCGCCCGAGGAGTTTTCCTGCCCGAAACGAGGGTGACCCGTGCGTGCAACGTCGGCCGGGCACGCTGGTGCTCGCCGAGGGGAAGAGGAGGAGCGGGATGCTGTGGAGGGTGCGCGTCCAGCTGGGTGACCAGCCGGGCACCTTGGCGGCGTTGGCCGAGCAGTGTGGGGCTGCTGGGCTCAACATCCTGGGGATGCAGGTGTTCCCGGGCGTCGACACGGTGACCGACGAGCTGGTGCTGCGCACACCCGACGACTGGTCCGAGCAGGAGCTGTCCCGGCTCGTCGTGTCCGCTGGCGGAACGGCGGTGGGTGCGGCCCCGTGCACGGAGGCCGCACTCACCGACCAGCCCACCCGCTATGTGCAGGCCGCCCGCACCATCCTGGCCCAGCCCGCGGCGTTCCCGGAGGTGGTGGCCGGGCTCTTCGACGCCGAGTCCGACCCGGCCCCGGGCAGTGGCCACGACCTCGACGTCATGGACCTCCAGGTGGGCGACGTGGGGGTGCAGGTGCGCCGCAGCGCGCCGTTCACCGCCACCGAGCTCGCGCGCGGCGCGGCGCTGGCCGACCTGGTCACCGACGTCCTGGCCCGCGCCCGGGCGGAGGCCTCCGTGCCGCTCGCGGGCCGGCGTACGGCGTCCGGCGCCGTGCCGACCTACGTCGTCGGCGACGATCGCGTCACCGCGCTGGTCGAGGACACGCCGGTCGGCCTGGCGGTGCTGCGTCCTGAGGCGGGCGACCCGGGCGTCCAGGAGGTCAGCGTCAGCGTCGACCTCGCCTGGCAGCGCCGCGGCATCGGCTCCCGGCTGCTCACCGACATCGCGCGGCTCGCCGCCCGGCAGGGCGCCACTGACATCGTCTTCACGACCCGTGCCGACAACCAGGCGGTGCTCCCGCTCATCTTGGCGTCGGGCCTGCGCAGCCGGATCAGGATGACCTCGGACCGGCTCACCGTCCGCGTCCCCGTCGCCGAGCCGTCGCCCGCTCGCTAGCCCCGTCCTCCCGCTCCCCATGCCCCCTGGACGCGCGACGGGCCCCGAAGGTTGGAGGGCACCCGGCCGGACCAGCACCTCGGCACTAGACTGAGCGCTCGCACCCCGACGAAAGGTCCGCGGACGCCTCATGGACGAGCAGCACGCCCTGAACGACGGTCCGACCCAGGGTGTGCCGCCCAAGTTCGCGGCGCTGGGGCTGACCTACGACGACGTCCTGCTGCTGCCCGGCGAGTCCGACCTGGCGCCCACCGACATCGACACGACGACGCGCCTCACGCGCGAGATCTCGATCCGCGTCCCGCTCGTCAGCGCCGCGATGGACACCGTCACCGAGTCCCGGATGGCGATCGCGATGGCCCGTCAGGGCGGACTCGGCGTGCTGCACCGCAACCTGTCGATCGACGACCAGGCCTACCAGGTCGACCTGGTGAAGCGGACCCAGACCGGGATCATCTCCAACCCCGTCACCATCACCCCCGACGCGACGCTGGAGCAGCTCGACCAGCTGGCGGGGGAGTACCGCATCTCGGGCCTGCCCGTGCTCGACGTCGAGGGCCACCTCATCGGCATCGTGACCAACCGCGACCTGCGCTTCACGCCGGTCGCCGAGTGGGGCACCACCAAGGTCGACGAGGTGATGACCCCGATGCCGCTGGTCACCGCGCCGAGCGGCATCTCCCGCGAGGACGCGACCGCGCTCCTGCGCCAGCACAAGCTCGAGCGGCTCCCGCTCGTCGACGACGAGGGGCGCCTCGCGGGCCTGATCACCGTCAAGGACTTCGTGAAGTCCGAGCAGTTCCCCCACGCCTCCAAGGACGCGGACGGCCGGTTGATGGTCGGCGCCGCCATCGGCTACTTCGGCGACGCCTGGGAGCGAGCGACCCGCCTCATCGAGGCCGGCGTCGACGTCCTCGTGGCCGACACCGCCCACGGCCACGTCCGGATGCTGCTCGACATGGTGCAGCGGCTCAAGTCCGACCCGGCGACGCGCAGCGTCCAGGTCATCGGCGGCAACGTCGCCACCAGGGCCGGTGCCCAGGCGTTCATCGACGCCGGCGCCGACGCGGTCAAGGTCGGCGTGGGTCCCGGCTCGATCTGCACGACCCGGGTCGTCACCGGCGTCGGCGCGCCCCAGATCACGGCCGTCTACGACGCCTGGCAGGCGTGCCGGGCGGCCGGCGTACCCGTGATCGCCGACGGCGGCCTGCAACACAGCGGCGACATCGCCAAGGCCATCGTGGCCGGCGCCGAGTCGGTGATGGTCGGCTCGCTGCTCGCCGGCTGCGAGGAGTCGCCGGGCGAGCTCGTGTTCGTCAACGGCAAGCAGTACAAGTCCTACCGCGGCATGGGCTCGCTGGGTGCCATGTCCAGCCGCGGCAAGAAGTCCTACTCCAAGGACCGCTACTTCCAGGCCGAGGTCACCAGCGACGACAAGATCGTGCCCGAGGGCATCGAGGGCCAGGTGGCCTACCGCGGCCCGCTCGCCGCCGTCGCCCACCAGCTGATCGGCGGCCTGCACCAGTCGATGTTCTACATCGGCGCCCGGACCGTCCCCGAGCTCCAGGAGAAGGGCCGGTTCGTCCGGATCACCCAGGCCTCCCTCAAGGAGAGCCACCCGCACGACGTGCAGATGACCGTCGAGGCACCCAACTACACCGTGCGCTGAGCGAGCGGTGCCCGTCCGGGGCGCGCCCGAGCCCGAGGCTGAGGGGGACCTCGCTGCACGGCGGGGCTAGTACCAAAGGACACCTGCCGTCCCGACCCTCGCCCGCCCTAGGTTCGGTGGTGCAGACAGCACCTCGAACCAAGGACACCCCATGCTCGCTCGCACCGGCTGGCGCTCCGCCGCCACCCTCATCCTCACCTCCGCCGCGCTGGCGGTCGGAGGTCTCACCACACCGGCCTCGGCCGCGTCCTTCCCGGTCAGCGACCTCGGCGTGCTCGCCGGCGGTACGACGTCCAACGGCACCGCGATCAACGACCTCGGCGTCGCCGTCGGCATGTCCGACCTGGCGGGACAGCGCACCCCGGTCCGCTTCCAGGCGGGCACCGTCGCCCAGCTTCCCGACTGCTGCTTCGGTGCCGCGACGCCGCGGGCCCTCAACGCGGGCGGCGAGGCGGCCGGGACCAACAACCTCGGCTATGCGACCGACGCCGTCTACTGGGACGGCCAGGGGCACTCGGTCGTGCTCCCGCCGAACCCCGCCGTCGCCACCAACTGGCAGCTCGCCTACGACATCAACGGCTCCGGCACCATCGTCGGCGAGGCGGTCGAGTCGGGGACCCTCAACCGGCGTGCGGTGGTGTGGCAGCGCGGCTCCTTCTCCCGCGACCTCGGCTTCCTCGGCCGCGCCGACGCGGGCTTCGTGCAGTACATGAGCGCACGCGGCATCAACGAGGCCGGCGACATCGTCGGCGACAGCCTGTTCGGGAGCACCTACCACGCGTGGGTCAACCGCGGTGGCGCCTTCACCGATCTCGGTGTCGGGCGTGCCGTCGACATCAACGACGCCGGCCTGGTGGTCGGGCACTACCAGACCGGTCAGCCCGCGATCTGGCGCAACGGCGTGCGCACCCTGCTGCCCAGCCTCGCGGGCTCCACACCGGCCTACGGCTACGTCGTCACCGACGTCAACAACGCCGGCGACGTCGTCGGCTACGGTCCCGGGGCCAACGGCTTCGACACCGCGATCCTCTGGCGCGGCGGCAAGGCCATCGACCTCGGCCGCGCGGGCACCGGCCAGCGCAGCCGGGCGCTCGGCATCAACAACGCGGGACAGGTGATCGGCGAAGGCAGCATCGTCAACGGCGGCGTCTCCCACGCCCTGCGCTGGGACACCGGCACCGGCACGGGCGGCGGGACCACCAACACGGCGCCGACGGTGACCCTCGCCGCCACGACGACGCTGCGGATCCCCGTCGGCGGCACGGTGACCTTCCGTGGCTCGTTCAGCGACCCCGACCACGGCCCGTGGACCCACGCCTTCGCGTTCGGCAACGGCACGGCGAGCGGCTCCGCGGCCACTCCCGGATCGGTGACGCAGACCCGCACCTATGCCACCGCCGGGCGCTACACCGTGACGTTCACGGTGACCGACGCGGCGGGTGCGAGCACGCGGAGCACGGCGCTCACCGTCCGCGTCGGCTGACGAGACGCTCGCTCGGTCGCCGGGTCGGCCCCTCGCTAGGCTGACCCGGTGACCGAGATCGAGATCGGACGGGCCAAGCGCGCCCGCCGCGCCTACTCCTTCGACGACGTGGCGATCGTGCCCTCGCGGCGCACCCGCGACCCCGAGGAGGTCAGCCTGGCGTGGCAGATCGACGCCTACCGGTTCGAGCTGCCGATCCTGGCCGCGCCGATGGACTCGGTGATGTCGCCGGAGACCGCGATCGCGTTCGGCCGGCACGGCGGGCTGGGGGTGCTCAACCTCGAGGGGCTGTGGACCCGCTACGAGGACCCGACCGACCTGCTCGAGGAGGTCGCGGCCCTCGAGGGGACCGACGCGACCCAGCGGATGCAGGAGATCTATGCCGAGCCGGTCAAGGCCGAGCTCATCACCGAGCGGCTCCGCACCATCCGAGAGTCGGGCGTCACGGTCGCGGGGAGCCTGTCGCCGCAGCGGACCAAGCAGTACGCCAAGGCCGTCGTGGACGCGGGTGTCGACATGTTCGTGATCCGCGGGACGACGGTGTCCGCCGAGCACGTCTCCTCGCAGGCCGAGCCGCTGAACCTCAAGGAGTTCATCTACGAGCTCGACGTGCCCGTCGTCGTGGGCGGGTGTGCGACCTACCAGGCCGCTCTCCACCTCATGCGCACCGGCGCGGCCGGCGTGCTCGTCGGCTTCGGCGGCGGCGCCGCCCACACGACCCGCACGGTCCTCGGCGTGGCCGTCCCCATGGCCTCGGCCGTGGCCGACGTCGCCGCCGCCCGCCGCGACTATCTCGACGAGTCCGGTGGCCGCTATGTCCACGTCATCGCCGACGGGTCGATCGGCCGCTCCGGCGACATCGCCAAGGCGATCGCCTGCGGCGCCGACGCCGTGATGGTCGGCTCGCCGTTCGCCCGCGCCTCGGACGCGCCCGGCCGCGGCTTCCACTGGGGCGGCGAGGCCCACCACCCGCAGCTGCCCCGCGGCGAGCGGGTCCGGTTCGAGACCGTCGGCACCCTCGAGGAGATCCTCTTCGGCCCCTCCCGGGTGGCCGACGGCACCATGAACCTCGTCGGCGCCCTGCGCCGCGCCATGGCCACCACGGGCTACACCGAGCTCAAGGAGTTCCAGCGCATCGAGGTCGTCGTCGAGTAGCCCGACGGCACGTCGGAGCGGGACGTCATAGGAACAGAGGGTCCTGGGCCACGATTCCTATGACGTCCCGGCGGTCGGCAGTCGGGACACGGCACCCGCGAGGCCGGAGTCGACGAAGGCCGGGCCGAGGTGGTCCAGGCCGGCGATGACCTCCCACCAGGGGCCGAGGCGGTGCCAGAGCAGCGAGCGGCGACGCAGCGCCTCGTCGACGCCGTACGACGACGAGAGCGCCTGCGCGAACACCTCGGGCGTGCCGTGGAGCGTCCAGGCGAGGTCGAGACCGGCGTCGCCGAGGCGCACGTCGGCCCAGTCGATGACGCCGGAGACGCGCGGCCCGTCCGCCAGCAGGTGTGACGGTCCCAGGTCGGCGTGGGTGAGCACGAACGGCTCCTGCTCGGAGATCTCGTCGAGCAGGTCCGCACCCGCCGAGCGGGCCGACGACGTCAGGAGCGGCAGCACCCGGGCGCGGAAGTCCGCGACCTCGTCCAGGCGGCGCGCGCCCTCCTCCTCGGCCGAGGGCAGCTCGGGGAGCTCCACCGGGTCGATCGCGTGCAGGGCGCGCAGGAACTCCCCGACCCGCCGTCCGTCCTCGGCCGTCAGACGGTCGGGGTCGCACGGTTCGCCGGGCACCAGCGCGTGCCTGACCAGCAGGGGCGCGCGCGACAGGACGACCGGGCGAGGGACGGTCAGGGGCAGCGAGTCCGCGATGCGAGGGAGCACCAGGGCCTCGACGAGCAGGTGCGAGTCGACCTCCGGCCGTCGCGGGCGGCGGTCGACCCACCGGCCCTCGACGACCTCGGTCACGCAGTCCCAGCCCTGCTCGGGCCGGACCCGGTCCGCGGCCAGCGAGCGCATCCAGTCGCCCAGCAGGCCCACGGTGTCGGGCATGAAGTCCTCGGGGTCGTCGGTGAACGCCGCCACGAGGTCCTCGGTCGTCATCCACTCCCCGGAGACGACCTCCTCGGGCTGCCACCGGACGGGGCCGTCCCACGCGGAGGTGAAGCAGAACCCGTGGTAGTCGGTGTGCGCGTCGGCATAGTCACCCTCCCCGAGGGACGTCAGCGGCACGCCGGCGACGCCGAGCTCCTCCTCGAGCTCGCGGACGGCGGCCACGAACGGGTCCTCCCCGGCCGCCACGACCCCACCGGCGGCGAAGTCGCGACGCCCGGGATAGACGTCCTTGGTGTCGGTCCGCCGGTGCACATAGACCCGGCCCCACGGGTCGCGCACCACCACGGCCGTCGCCGCGTGGCGCAGGTTCTCCGCGCGCATCCGCGACCGCGGGGCGCTGCCGCACGGCCGGCCCTGCTCGTCATACAGCGCGACCTGCTCGTCCATGTGCCCATCCTGCCGGGCGGGCGGAACCGGATCCGCTCCGGGCGCGTCTGACCCCCACGAGCACAGGAGGCCGGCGACCGCCGCCACGAGGGGAGCGGCGGTCGGACGGCCCTCCGCCGTGCCGGCTCGTCACCTCCGGTGGCGGCTCGGCGCCTAGGCGAACGCCTCGGCCCGCTTGACGAGCTCGTCGAGTCCCGGCTCGGCGGGGTTGCGCGGCTTGCCCGGATGGATGATCGCGACCTGGCAGCTCTCCGCCGCCAGGACCAGCTCGGCATAGCTGCCGGCGTCCGGGTCGGCGATGAACGCCTGCTTGTTGTCGTTGTAGTGGAACATCCGGTCGTTGATCATCGTGCACTCGTTGCAGGTCGAACAGCGCGGCGTCTCGACCCAGGGCAGGTAGGGATCGTGGGCCTGCGGCTCGTCGAGGTCGTCGGTGTCCTCCGCCGGGTCCGGGGGTGAGGCCGCGCTCGCGGCCGCGGCGGCACCGACCGCGGCACCCGACGTGGCACCCGCCGGCACGGCGGCCGCGGGAGCGGACCCGAGCTCGAGGAGCCGTGCGCGTTCCTCGTCGAACTGCTCGCGCTGGGCCGCCAGCTCGCGGGCCACGAACGAGTTGTGGATGCCGCCCAGCTCCTGGAGGCGGTGCCACTGCTCGACGCTGCGCTGGGTCAGGTGGACCAGTGGCCGGTCGACCAGCACCCGGTGCAGCAGGTCGTCGCGCGAGACCATGAGCAGGAAGGGCAGCTCGTCGGCCCAGGCGCCCGGGTTGGCCGCCAGGTGCTCGGCGAACGGCACCACCGTGCCGTCGGAGCCGTCGTCGGCGGCCAGGGCCAGGTGTGGCACGAGCCGCGCGTCGCAGGCCCAGAAGTCCGCCGCCGTGAACGGCTGGTCGAGGGCCACGGTCTGGAGCGCCTCGTCCTGGTAGGTCAGCCGGTGCACGGGCCAGTCCAGCTCCGGCTGGGGGTTGCAGGCCAGGGTGAACCGCTCCGCCCAGGTGTCGCCGGCGGCCGGGTCGTAGGCGAAGGACGGGAAGACCCGGGACTCGATCGCGGCGGCCGACGCGAGGTAGTGGGGCAGGTCGTCGAGCCACTCGCCCTCGCCGGAGTAGACGACGAACAGCGCGGCCCCCGGCGCCCGCGACCCGGCCACGATCCGCTCGCGGGCGTGGAACAGCGCGGCGCTGGCGCACTGGAGGACGAACGACTCGCCGGACGCGAGCGCGGCGCTGGCCAGCATCCGGCCGGACAGCCCGAAGTCGGGGCGCCGGGACTTCGACGAGGAGTCGCGCAGCAGGTCGTTGACCTGGACGAGGGCCTTGAGCGGGATGCCCGCGGCCAGCGCCTCGAGCAGCGCGACACTGTCCTCGGACTCCATGTCCTCGGCGTCGACGCGGACGAGGTACTCCGGGAAGATCTCGAGCGACTCGGCGTCGAGGTCCGCGACGCTCCACTTCTCGAAGAGCACGTCGTGGGTCTCCTCGCGGTAGCGTCCGTCGGCCTCCATCTCGGCGATGATCAGCGCCTTGGCGAGCTCGGTCGTGGCGGCGTAGCGCTCGTGGTAGGCCGCGATCGCGTCGCTGGCGTCGGTGTAGACGAAGCCGTAGAGGTCGTTCCCCGGGGTGCCGCCCCCGACGCTCACGGGGACGAAGTGCTGGTCGGTCAGCACCTCGAGCAGCCTGCGCACGCGGTCGCGGCGCGCGTCGGAGAGGGTGAAGCGGGGCCGGTTCTCGGTGAGCATCGTCGACAGCGCGTCGGCGTCGAGCTCGTCGCCGAAGACCGGCCCGAGCGACTGGGCCAGGCGGTCACCGGCGAGGCCGGCGGGGGAGTTGGCCTGCTCGGCGTCCAGGATGTCGGTCAGTGCCTCGCGGAGCCGCGCGATCCGGGCGGCCAGGCGCCCCATGCGCTCGCGCTGCACCAGCCCCCACAGGTGTCCGACGAGGTGGCGCGGGGTGTCGCGGGTGCAGCCGATCAGCTCGCCGTCGACGGCGCGTGCCGCCGACAGCCGCGCCAGGCTCGCGGCGAGCACGTCGTCGTCGTCCGCCGCGGTGGTCAGGTCGGCGACGGCCTCGGCCCACACCACCGACAGGCGTCGGGGCCCGTGGTCGGCGCGGACCCGGATCTCCCGCTCGAGGCGGAGGGCGTCGTGCCGCAGGCGGCCGGTGTCGTCACCCCCCTCGAAGGCGGCGAGCAGCTCGTCCATGACGCCCGACAGGGACAGCAGCGTCGTCCGCACGTCGTCGCCGTCGGCGAGCACGAGCGGGTAGTCGTAGCGGAGCTCGCCGAGATGCCGGTAGGGCGCGAACTGCGCCGAGCGCAGGCCCAGTCCCTCCACGTTGCCGAGCCGGGTGTCCATGCGGTGCCCGGTGAGATAGAACGACGCGCGGTCCTGGAGCTCGTTGCGTCGCCGCAGGTCGGTGGTCTCAGTCATCGAGGGCACCCCCCGCGCCGCCGGTCGCGCCGGCCCCGGAGGTCACGGCGAACCGGTCGAACTCGGCCTCGAGCAGACGGCGTACGGCGGCCGAGGAGTGCGACTCCCCGGAGCGGACGATCTCCTCATAGCGCGGCACCGCCGGGTCGTGGAAGAGGATCCCGACCGGGATCGGGTCGAGCGTCGAGGCGATCTCGCGGGCGCGGTGGATGTCGGACGGGTCGTGCTCGAGCCGGTTGGGATAGATCTGCGCCAGCCCCGAGCTGACCGACAGCGCCTTCTCGTGGTGGAGGAGCAGCACCCGCGACGGGTCGTGGAGCCAGGGCTCGAAGCTGTCGGGCATCCACTCGGGGCAGCGCTGCACGATCCGCACGAACGACAGCCCGTCGTGGTGGAAGGCGGCCCGGATGATGTCGAAGAGCACCTCGGGGATCCAGTCCGCCGCCTGCGCCACGAACGACACGTTCTGCACGCCGAGGGTCACGGTGAGCGGGTTGAGCCCCTCGAGGTAGGAGCCGCGCGGGGTGGTGTTGCTCTTGGTGCCGCGGGGCGAGGTGGGCGACGCCTGCTTCTTGGTGAGCCCGTAGATCTGGTTGTCGTGCACCATCACGACCATCCGCATGTTGTAGCGGATGGCGTGGATCCAGTGGGCGGCGCCGATGCTGAAGGAGTCGCCGTCGCCGGAGTTGACGAACACGTTGAGGTCGGGCCGGGCCAGCCGGATGCCCTCGGCGACGGGCAGGGCGCGACCGTGGATGCCGTGGAAGCCATACGTGTTCATGTAGTGGGGCAGCCGGCTGGAGCAGCCGATCCCGGACACGAACACGGTCTTCTCGGGGCGCAGGCCCTCGTCGCGGAGCAGCCGCTGGAGCGCGGCGAGGACGGCGTTGTCCCCGCAGCCGGCGCACCAGCGGGGGACGCCCTTCTGGAAGCCCTCGATCTCGACGCGCTCGTCATAGAGGCGGAGCAGGCACTCGGCCGCGCTGTCGTGGGTCACGTCGATCATGGCCGGTCCAGCTTCCTGAGGATGGCGTCGTGCACCCGGCCGGGCTTGATCGGCTGCCCGCCGACCTCACACCAGGAGTCCACGTCGACGAGGTGGCGCGACCGGAGCAGCATCGCCAGCGCGGAGTGGCGCCGGTTGTCCTCGTCGATGATCGGGTCGTCGGGCCGGTCGCCCCAGTTGCCCTCGACGGTCATCACCTGGCCGAAGCCGCTCATGATCTCCTTGAGCCCCGACGGCATCGGGTTGACGAACCGCAGGTGGAGCGAGGAGACCCGCCTGCCCTCGTCGCGCAGCCGCTCGACGGCCTCCTCGATGGCCCCCTTGGTGCCGCCCCAGCCGATGACGAGCAGGTCGCCCTCGGAGTCGCCGAACACCGGTGGTGGCTTGAGCGTGCGCTGCAGCGCCGCCAGCTTGAGACTGCGGGCGTGGATGCCCTGCTCGTTGTCGTCGGGGTCGTAGGCGACCGCGGCGACCGTGTCGTGGGCGAGCCCGGTGAGGGTGTACATGCCGCCCGGCTGACCGGGGACGAAGCGCCGGGCCAGGCCCGTGCCGGGGTCCCAGGCATAGGGCGCCAGCCCCTCGGGCACCTGGCTCTGGTCGACCGGCGGGGCCAGCCAGGCCGGGTCGAACTCCGGGCGGGCGAAGGGCTGCTGCGCGGTGGCCAGGCTCGCGTCGGAGAGGACCACGACGACCATGTTGAAGGTCTCGGCGATCCGGCGCGCGGCGATGACGGAGTAGAAGCAGTCCTCGATCGAGCTGGGCGCGAGCACCACCTTGGGGGCGTCGCCGTGGCTGCCGAAGATCGTCGTCAGCAGGTCGCCCTGCTCCACCTTGGTCGGCTGCCCGGTGCTCGGTCCGCCGCGCTGCACGTTGACCACGACGAGCGGGATCTCGCCCATGACCGCGAGCCCGAGCCCCTCCTGCTTGAGGGAGTAGCCGGGGCCGGAGGTGATCGTCACGGCGCACTTGCCGGCATAGGACGCGCCGATCGCGAACGTGCAGGCGGCGATCTCGTCCTCCGCCTGGTGCACGACGCCGCCCACCTGCGGGAAGATCTCGCTCAGGTAGTGGGAGGCCGAGGTGGCCGGCGTGATGGGGTACATCGCGCAGATCTCCATGCCCGAGGCGACCACGCCGAGCGCCAGCGCGGTGTTGCCGTTGGTGACGATCTGGCGCTCCGTCGACGGCACGGCCGGGATGCGGAAGGCCAGGTCCAGGTGGGCGCGCGCCCACCGGTAGCCCGCGGTCAGCAGGCTCGTGTTGGTCTCGATGAGCTGTGCCGACTTCTTGCGGAACGTCAGCGCCACCTGGTCGCGCGCCAGGTCGAGGTCGAACTGGTAGATCGCGCACAGCATCCCGAGGGCGAACATGTTCTTGCCGCGTCGGGGGTCACGCACGAGCTTGAGGCACTCGGTCTCCATCGGCACCTCGACCAGGTGGTAGCCGGCGGCCACGAGGGCGTCGAAGGTCTCGGCGTACGACGTCGCGATGCGCGGGTCGCGGTGGTCGCGCCACATGTTCTCCAACAGGATCGTGCAGCCGGGCTTGAGCTCCTTCATGTGCACGCGGCCCAGCAGCACCTGCTCGTTGAAGGCGACCACGAGGTCGGCTTCGTCGCCGCCGTTGGTGACCCGCTGGGCGCCGAGCCGGACCCGGTTGCCGCTGGCCCCCGCGACACTCCGGGCCGGCGGCTGGATCTCGGCGGGGATGATCTCGACGGTCCACACGCCGTTGCCGGCGCGGGCCGCGATCGCCCCGAAGGACTGGCCGCAGCGCTGGGCGCCCTCACCGGAGTCGCTGATGATCTCGACGATGTGCTCGGTCAGCGTGGTGGGCTCGACGGCGGTGGGGAGGTCGGTGGCGCCGGTCGTGGTGGTCATCGGGACACCGTCCTCACCCTGACGAATCCGTGCTCGTGCGGGGCGATGCCGAAGACCGCGTCGGCGCCGCCCTCGTCGTACCTCAGCGTCGCGTCGCGGATGCCGAGGAAGTCCTTGATGCCGGCGGCGGCCTTGCGCCCGGCGCCCATCGCCTCGATGACCGTGGCGGCGCCGGTGACGATGTCGCCCCCGGCGAAGACGCCGGCCATCGACGTCGCGAGGTCCGCGTTGGCCTGCAGGTAGCCCCACGTGTTCAGGGAGAGCCGCGAGGTCTGGCCGATGATCGGGTTGGCGTTGGTGCCGATGGCGAAGACGACCTGGTCGCAGGCGAACTCGAACTCGCTGTCGGGCACCGGGATCGGGCGGCGGCGGCCGGAGTCGTCGGGCTCGCCGAGCTCCATGGTCACGCAGCGCATCGCGCGGACGTTGCCCTCGCCGTCGTCGAGGACCTCCACGGGGTTGGTGAGCCAGTGGAACTCGATGCCCTCCTCCTCGGCGTGGTGCACCTCCTCCGCGCGGGCGGGCGCCTCGGCGCGCGAGCGGCGGTAGATGCAGTGCACCTTCTCGGCGCCGAGCCGCAGGCAGACGCGCATGGCGTCCATGGCCGTGTTGCCCGCCCCGACCACGGCGACCTGCCGACCGAGGGGGATCGGGGTGTCGTGGTGGGGGAAGTCGCGGGCCTGCATCAGGTTGGCGCGGGTGAGCAGCTCGTTGGCCGACAGCACGCCGTTGAGCGAGTCGCCGGGGATGCCCAGCATCGTGGGGTAGCCGGCGCCGGTGCCGATGAACACCGCGTCGAAGCCCAGCTCCTCGATCATCTGCTCGATGGTGAACAGCCGGCCGACGACGGTGTTGCACTGGAAGGTGACACCGAGCTTCTCGAGGTTGGCGATCTCGGCGTCGATCACCTCGTTGGGCAGACGGAAGTCGGGGATGCCATAGCGCAGCACCCCGCCCGGCAGGTGCAGCGCCTCGAAGACGGTGACCTCGCAGCCGGCCTTGGCGAGGTCGGCCGCGCAGGCCATGCCGGCGGGGCCGGAGCCGACGACGCCGACCCGGTGGGGGGTCGGGGCGATGTAGGGCCGCCTGGCCCAGCCGTGCTCGATGGCCAGGTCGCCCACGAACCGCTCGAGCCGTCCGATGGCGACCGGCTCCAGGGAGTCGGCGACCGTGCAGACGCCCTCGCACTGGGTCTCCTGCGGGCAGACCCGGCCACACACGGCGGGCAGCAGGTTGGTCCGCGCGATGGTGTCGTAGGCGCCCTGGTAGTCCTCGTCGCAGATCCTGCGGATGAAGCCGGGGATGTCGATCGACACGGGGCAGCCGTCCATGCAGACCGGCTCGGCGCAGAACAGGCACCGTTCGGCCTCACGCGCGGCCTCGGCCTCGTCGTACCCCAGGTTGACCTCGAGGAAGTTCACCGCCCGCTCGGCCGGGGGCTGCTCGCGGACGGGCGTCCGCTCCTGGGGGATGCTGCGGATCGTCCGTTTCGCGGCCATGGGTCAGTGGTCCTGTCCTTCGCGGCTCGCGGCTGCCGTGGGCAGCTCGGAGACCAGGGTGTCGGTGGCCGCCCGCTCCGCGCGGCGGCACTCGTGCCACTCGTCGACGGCAGCCCGCTCCTCGGCCCGGTAGCGCGTGAGCCGGACGGCGAGGTCGTCGAAGTCGACCCGGTGGCCGTCGAAGTCGGGACCGTCGACGCAGGCGAACCGCACCTGGTCGCCGACCCGGACCCGGCAGCCGCCGCACATGCCGGTGCCGTCGACCATGATCGGGTTGAGGCTGACACTGGTGCGGATCCCGTGCGGACGCGTGGTCTCCGCGCAGGCGCGCATCATCACCGGCGGACCGATCGCCACCACCTCGTCGATGTGGGGGTGCGTCTGGATCGCCAGCTTGAGCCCGTCGGTGACCAGGCCGTGGATGCCGGCCGAGCCGTCGTCGGTGCACAGGACCAGCTCGTCGCAGACCGCGCGGAACCTGTCCTCCCAGAAGACCAGGTCGGCGGTGCGGAACCCGAGGATGCCGATGACGGTGGCGCCGTGCTCGTGGAACGCCCGGGCCTGGGGGAAGACCGGGGCGACGCCGAGCCCGCCGCCGACGCACACGACGGTGCCACCGTCGCGGATGGGGGTGGGGATGCCCAGGGGGCCCGCGATGCCGTGCAGCGCCGAACCGACCCGGCAGGTCTCCTGCATCTCGAACGTCGTCTTGCCGACCGCCTGGATGACCAGGGTGACGGTTCCCCGCTCCCGGTCGAAGTCGGCGATCGTCAGGGGGATGCGCTCGCCCTCGGCGTGGGACATGACGATCACGAACTGTCCCGGGTGCGCCGCCCTCGCCATCAGCGGGTGCTCGACCTCGAGCAGGAAGGTGACGTCGGAGATGTCCTCGCGAGCGACGATCGGGAACGAGCTCTGCATGTGCTGCCTGCCAAGGTTGACGCCGACCCCCTGACACTGGCGCGGAGGCCGGGGGGCACGCGTCAAACTGCCCGAGGGCATCGAGACACCTCCCACTCTGCCGCACTTTTGCCCGGACGTCTCGTCACAAACCGCGGTGTCGTGGACGACACACCAGAAGCGGTCCCCATGGCCACTGCGGGGACCTGGACCGGGGCGCCAGAATGGGGTCATGACGCAGACGAGTGCCCTCAGCCCCGCAGCCCGTGACGAGTCCCTGGCCGGGCTCCGCGCGACGACGGAGCCCGGGGCCGAGCTGGACGTGCTGGTGGTCGGCGGCGGCATCACCGGCACCGGCATCGCCCTCGACGCGATCACCCGCGGCATGTCGACCGGGCTGCTCGAGCAGCGCGACCTGTCCTCGGGCACGTCGTCGCGGTCGAGCAAGCTGGTGCACGGCGGCCTGCGCTATCTGGAGATGTTCGACTTCGGGCTGGTGCGCGAGGCGCTGCAGGAGCGCGGACTGCTGCTCACCAAGCTGGCCCCCCACCTCGTGCGACCGGTCCCGTTCCTCTACCCCCTCCACCACCCGTGGGAGCGGCCCTACGTCGGCGCCGGGCTCGTGCTCTACGACGGCATGGCGATGGCGGGGAAGTACGACATGGGCGTGCCGCGGCACCGGCACCTCTTCAAGCGTCAGATCGCCCGGATCGCGCCCGACCTCAAGGTCGACGTGCTGCACGGCGCGATCCGCTACTACGACTGCCAGGTCGACGACGCCCGGCTGACGATGGTCGTCGCGCGGACCGCTGCCTCGCACGGCGCGCTGATCGCGCCGCGGGTCAAGGTGACCGGGTTCCTGCGCGAGGGTGAGCGGGTCGTCGGGGTCCGGGCCGAGGACCTCGAGACCGAGGAGCAGTTCGACGTCCGCGCCCGGGTGGTCATCAACGCCGCGGGGGTGTGGACCGACGAGATCCAGAGCATGGTCGGTGGGCGCGGGTCCCTCAACGTGCAGGCGTCCAAGGGCATCCACCTCGTCGTACCCCGCGACCGGATCCGCTCCGAGGCCGGCTTCATCACCAAGACCGAGAAGTCCGTGCTGTTCGTGATCCCGTGGGGGCGGCACTGGATCATCGGCACGACCGACACCCCCTGGGACCTCGACAAGGCCCACCCGGCCGCGAGCAAGGCCGACATCGACTACCTGCTCAACCACGTCAACACGCTGCTCAACGACCCGCTCGACCACGACGACGTCGAGGGTGTCTATGCCGGGCTGCGGCCGCTGCTCAAGGCGGAGTCGGAGGCGACGAGCAAGCTGTCGCGCGAGCACACCGTCGTGACCCCGGTGCCGGGCCTGGTCCTCATCGGCGGCGGCAAGCTGACGACCTACCGCGTGATGGCCAAGGACGCGATCGACGCGGCCGTCCCCACGCTGCGCGACCTCACCGGCTCGTCGGTCCGCGAGTCGATCACCGACCGGGTGCCCCTGGCCGGTGCCCAGGGCTTCGAGACCCGCACCAACCAGCGGGTGATGCTGTCGCGCAAGACGGGGATCCCGGTGGGGCGGATCGACCACCTGCTCGGCCGCTACGGCGGTCTCGTGGACGAGGTCCTCGACCTCGTGCGCGAGCGCCCCGAGCTGGCCGAGCCGCTGCCGGGCGCCGAGGACTACCTGTCCGTCGAGGTCGTCTACGGCGTCACCCACGAGGGCGCGCGGCACCTCGACGACATGCTCACCCGTCGCACCCGCATCTCGATCGAGACCTTCGACCGCGGGGTCAGCGCCGCCGAGCCGGCCGCCCGGCTGATGGCCGGCGAGCTCGGCTGGGACGAGGCCCGCACCGCCGACGAGGTCGACCACTACCTCCGCCGGGTCCAGGCCGAGCGCGACAGCCAGCTCAAGATGACCGACCAGGAGGCCGACGAGGCCCGCGTCAGCGCCAAGGAGATCGTCGACGTCGTCTGACCCTCCCCGCCGAGGTGGCGCCCGGGTACGTCGAGGTGGCGCTCAAGTACGTCGAGGTGGCGCTCAGATCCGTCGAAGTGGGACCGGGGGTCCGTCGAGGTGGGAGGTAGGGCGCACCGAGGTGGGACTCGCGGTCCTCAGAGTCGCTGGATCGCACCACCGTCGGGACCGCTGAACCCGAACGCCTCCAGGAGGTGCGACCGGCCGCCGTCCCGGTCGAGGCTCGCCGCGGTCCTGCCCACGGGCCGCGCCCAGGGCCACACGTGCACGATCATGAGCGCCAGGGAGACGCAGGCGCCGCTGACATAGCCCAGGAAGCCGCCGTCCGTGACGACGAAGGCCGCGGCCACCGACGCGATGGCGATCACCTCGGAGAACGCGAAGCGCCGCACCATCGCAGACTGGAAGGCGATCCGGCCCTGGGTCTCGGCCTGGTCGCGCGGGGTGCCGGGCGCGATCGCGGGCGTCCGGTAGCCCGCCGCCTCGGTGAAGAAGTGCACCGCCAGCCCCGCCGCCACCTGGGTCCCCAGCAGCCACAGGGGCGGCACGACCGTGAGGTCCTCGGTGGCCGAGAGCACGACCCACAGCGCGATGCCGATGATGATCAGGGCCCCCATGAGGGCCCCCGCCAGGATCCGCGTCTGCTGTGCCATGGCCCGACCCTAGCCAGGTGCGGCGCCACCTCGACGTACCTGAGCGCCACCTCGGCGTACCTGAGTGCCACCTCGGTGGACCGCGAGTCCCACCTCGGTGAGCCGCGAGTCCCACCTCGGCGGGTGGGGGACGAAGGTCCCGAGATGCTCGCGGGGGTGGAGGCTTTGTTACTTGAGGGTAGGCAGCGCCCGGGGGGCTGACCTAGGCTCCGGTTATGACCGCCCAGACTCCCTCGTCGGCCGGCGGGCCGCTCGTCGACGGCCCCCGCGATCCCGAGCACGACCCGGCGGCGTCCTACGCCCTCGAGCCCGAGTACGTCGAGTCCCTGACCCGGCGGATCGTGTCGACCACCGGCCAGACGGTCGAGACCCGGTCCCCCCTCAACGGGCAGCCGCTCGCGCACATCCCACAGTCCTCCGACGCCGACGTCGCCGAGGCGTTCGCCCGCGCCCGCAAGGCCCAGGAGGCCTGGAGCCGGACCTCCCTGGAGACCCGGTCCGCGGCCCTGCTGCGGCTGCACGACCTGATCCTGGACCGCCAGGACGAGATCATGGACCTGACCGTCCTGGAGTCCGGCAAGGCCCGCAAGCACGCCTTCGACGAGCCGCTCCACGTGGCCCTGACCGCGCGCTACTACGCCCGGACCGCGCACCAGCACCTCGACTCGCGGCGCCACCTCGGCGTCGTACCCGTGCTGACCCGGGTCGACGTCAACCGCATCCCGAAGGGCGTCGTCGGGATCGTGTCCCCGTGGAACTACCCCTTCACGATGGCCCTCTGCGACGGGCTGCCCGCGCTCCTGGCCGGCAACGCCGTCGTCGCCAAGCCCGACCACCACTCGATGCTGACCGGCCTGCTCGGCGCCCAGCTGCTCGAGGAGGCCGGCTTCCCGCCCGACCTGTGGCAGGTGGTCGCGGGCCCGGGCAGCCGGCTCGGCCCGGCGATGATCGCCCGCGCCGACTACATCTGCTTCACCGGCTCCACGGCCACCGGCAAGCTCGTGGCCCAGGGCTGCGCGGAGCGGCTGATCGGCTGCTCGCTCGAGCTGGGCGGCAAGAACCCCATCCTGATCCTGCGCGACGCCGACCTCGAGAAGGCCGCCGAGGGTGCCGTCCGGGCCTGCTTCTCCAACGCGGGCCAGCTGTGCGTGTCGGTGGAGCGGATGTTCGTCGCCGACCAGGTCTATGACCGGTTCATGGAGCGGTTCGTGGCCCGCACCCAGGCGATGTCGCTCGGGGCCAGCCTCGACTGGGGCGTCGACATGGGCTCGCTCATCTCCCAGACCCAGCTCGACGGGGTGCAGGCCCACGTCGAGGACGCCATCGCCAAGGGGGCGCGGGTGCTCGCCGGTGGCCGGCATCGCCCCGACCTCGGCCCGTTCGTCTTCGAGCCGACCATCCTCGAGGGGGTGACCCCGTCCATGGAGTGCTTCGGCAACGAGACGTTCGGCCCGGTCATCTCGGTCTACCGCTTCCACGACGAGGGCGAGGCCGTGGCCCGCGCCAACGACGGGGAGTACGGCCTCAACGCCGCGATCTACAGCAAGGACGGCGCGCGCGCCCGCGCGATGGCCAAGCGGATCAAGTGCGGGACGGTCAACATCAACGAGGCCTTCGGAGCGACCTTCGCCTCGATCGACTCGCCGATGGGCGGCATGCGCGAGTCCGGCCTGGGCCGGCGCCAGGGCGCCGAGGGCATCCTGCGCTACACCGAGCCGCAGTCGGTCGCGACGCAGCGGGCGATCCGGTTCGCCCCCATGTTCGGGATGTCGGACCACACCTACGCCAAGCTGATGACCGCCAACCTCAAGCTGATGAAGAAGCTCGGGAGGGCATGATGGACTTCGACGTCCTCGTCATCGGGTCGGGCTTCGGCGGCTCGGTCAGCGCCCTGCGGCTCACCGAGAAGGGCTACTCCGTCGGCGTCCTCGAGGCCGGCGCCCGGTTCGCCGACGACGACTTCCCGGAGACGTCGTTCCAGACCTCGAAGTACCTCTTCCGGCCCGAGGTCGGGATGTACGGCATCCAGCGCATCGACGCGTTGAAGGACTGCCTCATCCTGTCGGGCGCGGGGGTCGGCGGCGGGTCGCTCGTCTATGCCAACACGCTCTATGAGCCGCTGCCCGCCTTCTATGACGACCCGCAGTGGAAGGACATCACCGACTGGCGTGCCGAGCTGGCGCCCTACTACGACCAGGCCAAGCGGATGCTCGGTGTCGTCGAGAACCCGCTCCACACCCCGTCCGACGAGGTCATGCGGCAGGTCGCCGTGGAGATGGGCTGCGAGGACACCTTCCACCCGACCCCCGTGGGCGTGTTCTTCGGCGGACCCGGACAGCCGTCGCACAGGACCGTCGCCGACCCGTTCTTCGGGGGCGCCGGCCCCGACCGCAACCCGTGCAAGAACTGCGGCGAGTGCATGACCGGCTGTCGGCACAACGCCAAGAACACCCTGGTCAAGAACTACCTCTACCTCGCCGAGCAGAACGGCGCGACGGTGATGCCGCTGACCACGGTCACGCGGATCACGCCGAGGGCGGCCGGCGGCTACGACGTCCACGTCCGCAGCACCAAGGCCAAGCGCAACCGCGCCGCCACCGAGCGGGTGCTCTCGGCCGACCAGGTGGTCGTCTCCGCCTCCGCACTGGGGACCCAGCGGCTGCTGCACCGCATGAAGGCCGAGGGGCACCTGCCCCGGCTGTCGGAGCGGCTCGGCTTCCTCGCGCGGACCAACTCCGAGTCGATCCTCGGCGCCATCGCGCCCGACACCAGCACCGACTACAGCAAGGGCGTCGCGATCACCTCGTCCTTCCACCCCGACGAGCACACCCACATCGAGCCGGTGCGCTATGGCAAGGGCAGCAACGTGATGAGCCTGCTGCAGACCGTGCTCACCGACGGCGACGGGCCGGGCCCGCGCTGGCGGACGTGGGTCAAGGAGATGTGGCGGCAGAAGCGCAAGCTGCCCCACTTCTATGACCTGCGGCACTGGTCGGAGCGCGCGGTCATCGCCCTGGTGATGCAGAGCCGCGACAACTCGATCACGACCTACCTCAAGAAGTCGCGGGTCACGGGTCGTCTCGTGCTCACGTCGCGGCAGGGGCACGGCGACCCCAACCCCACCTGGATCCCGCTGGCCAACGACGCCGTACGACGCATGGCCCGCATCATGAACGGCATCCCCGGCGGCTCGGTGGGCGAGCCGTTCAACATGCCGCTCACCGCGCACTTCATCGGCGGCTGCACGATCGGAGCGACGCCGGAGGAGGGGGTCATCGACGCCTACCAGCGGGTGTTCGGCTACCCCGGCCTGCACGTCGTCGACGGCTCCGCGATCTCGGCCAACCTGGGCGTCAACCCGTCGCTGACGATCACCGCCCAGGCCGAGCGCGCCATGTCGTTCTGGCCCAACAAGGGTGAGCTCGACGCGCGCCCGGACCTCGGCACGGCCTACCAGCGGCTGACGCCCGTGCAGCCCAAGAACCCCGTCGTCCCCGAGGACGCTCCGGCCGCGCTGCGGCTGCCGATCGTCGGGGTCTCCTGAGACCGATGGTCAGCCGGCGTCGGTCGACGTGGCGCCGGCAGCGGAGCGCGCCTCGAGCGCCAGGCTCCGGATCCGGGCGATGTCGTCGGGGGTGAAGACCCCGTTGACGCCGGAGATCGTGGCCAGCTTCATGCCGTGCTTGAGGCCGAGACCGTAGATCTCCTTGACCTTCTCCCACTCGATGTTGCGGCCGACGGTGAAGGTCTCATAGCGGCCCTCGAGCGCCAGCACGACGGTCTCGGCCATGCAGGCGTAGGCGACGCCCTTGGGCAGGCCGATGTCGCGCATGTGCACGTCGCCGGGCAGCTCGATCTCGCCGGACTCGACGACGAGGACGTCGGGCCGCTTGGCCACGTCCTCCTTCGACAGGTCGAGCGGGCGGGCGACGTCGGTGATCACGCAGCCGGGCTTGACGGCCATGATGTCGAGCACCCGCTTGCCGGCACCGGAGGTCGCCGTCACGATGACGTCCATGTCGCCGAGGTGCTCGTCGGGCGTCGCTGCGACGTGGACCTCGGCCCGCGGGTGCTGCTGCTCGATCTCGCGCTTGAGCGCGAGCAGCTTGGCGGTCTCGGGGGAGACCAGCCAGAGCTCGTCGCTGGCCAGCGCCAGCAGCCGGGCGCAGACCGAGCCGATCGCCCCGGTGGCGCCGACGACCATCGCCTTGCCCTTGATCCGGCCGTCCGGGTCGACCTCGAGCAGGCCCAGCTGGTTGACCGCCTCGTGGGCGGCCCACAGGGCGCCGGACGCGCTGTAGCTGTTGCCCGTCGTGATCGGCAGGGATGCCTTCTTGGCGACCGTGACGCCGGCGTCTCCGACGACCTTGGTGAAGGCGCCGAGCCCCATCACCTGGGCGCCCAGCTTGCGGGCCATCTCGGCGGCGTCGAGCAGCCGGGCATAGGTGAACTCGGGGCTGTGCGCCATCAGCTCCTTGGGCGTCCCACCGACGGTGATGAGCCAGCCCTCGGCCTCCGCGCCGGTGGGGGACTTGATGCCCGTGACGTGGCTGTAGATGAACGGCGGCGCATAGGCCAGCGCCTTCTCGGTGACGTCGACGACGATGTCGGGTGAGTAGTTGAGGATGGTCGCCAGTGGCTCGACGTTGCGGAAGAACGCCTGAGACAGCGGGTGGATCACGAACGCGAACCGGCTCTTGCGGTGCGGCCCGTTGGGATAGAGCACCCGCGGCTCGAGCCCGGCGGAGTCGATCATGTCGAGCAGGTCGTCGTTGGTGAGCTCGCCCGACCCGGCGACCAGCGCCAGCATCATCGCCTCGAGCACCGCCGCGACGACGGTCTGCTCGAACGGCTGGGGCACCGTGTCGAGCACCATGTCGACGCCGCGCGAGCCGAGCTCGGCGAGCCGCTCGTCGGAGATCGCCGAGCTGATGACGGTCTTGGCCGCGAGGTCCTCGAGGCCGAAGCCGACGAGCTCGTGGTAGGTCGCCACCACGACGTCGCTGTCGCGCGCCGCCTTGCGGGTCATCGCCTCGCCCAGGCGCAGCCCGGGCAGGTTGATCTGCGACTTCACGATCCCGGGCAGCAGCCGCAGCGGCAGCAGCGCCGCGTCCGCCGCCATCCCGAGCAGCGGCTGCTCGCGCAGGCGCGCGGGCAGGTCCATCCGCAGCAGCGGGTCGGCGAAGGTGATGTTGTCGGTGAACTCGCGCAGGATCCGCACGGTGCTGTCGTGGTTGGCGTGGCCGAGTACGACGGTGCGCGCGTTGCTGAAGTAGCCCGGCATCTGCGTGTGGACGTGCCGGACCGCCCACTCCTGGAGCACGTCGCGCAGTGCGTGCCCGTCGGTCACGGGCACCCCGGCCGCGGCGCGCATGACCCGGTCGACGGCCTCGTTGTCGCCGTCATAGAGCCCGCGCACCCGCGCGTCGCGCACGCCGGTGACGGCGATGGCGTCGGCCTCGGCGGCCCACTCGCGGACCAGCCGCTCGGCCCTCTTGACCTTGCCGTTGGTGCCGATCCGGATGATCCGGAACGTGCGGTCCAGGAAGCGGACCTTCTCGTCGTAGTCGAACTCCGAGGTGGTCAAGGCGATGTTGACCACCAGGATGGGCTTCACGCGTGCCATCGCGTCTCCTCGGGCTGCGGGCCTGGGCCGGCCCGACCACGAATGTATTCTCCCGTCACCCGCGGCCCCGTGGGCCCCGTCCCGGGGGTGATCCACGGCACGGGCCGGTGCGCGGACGGGCCTGCCGGGCCACTAGACTCGCGACCTCAGATCATCGGGAGGGAGCCCGCAGGGTGACGGATCACGACCTGGTCCTGGTGGTCGATTTCGGTGCGCAGTACGCCCAGCTGATCGCGCGGCGCGTGCGCGAGGCGAAGGTCTACTCCGAGATCGTGCCGCACACGATGAGCGCCGCGGACATGCTGGCGCGCGAGCCCAAGGCGATCATCCTGTCGGGCGGTCCGTCCTCGGTCTACGAGCCCGGGGCGCCGCGCCTCGACCCCGCGCTGGTCGACGGGACGGTCCCCGTGTTCGGCATCTGCTATGGCTTCATGGCGATGGCCCAGGAGCTCGGCGGCACGGTGGCCCACACCGGACAGCGGGAGTACGGGCGCACACCGGTGTCGGTCCTCGCGGAGGGTGCCCTGCTCCGGGGCGTGCCCGACGGCTTCTCGTCCTGGATGTCGCACGGCGACGAGGTCACCGCTGCCCCCGAGGGCTTCACGGTGATGGCCCGCTCGCCGCGGGCGACGGTGGCGGCCTTCGAGGATCTCGACCGCCGCCTGGCCGGCGTGCAGTGGCACCCGGAGGTGCTCCACAGCGAGCACGGCCAGCGCGTGCTCGAGCACTTCCTCCACGACATCGCGGGCTGCCGCCCGACCTGGACGATGGTCAACATCGCCGAGGAGCAGATCCAGCGCGTGCGCGCCCAGATCGGCGAGACCGGCCGGGCCATCTGCGGCCTGTCGGGCGGCGTCGACTCCGCCGTCGCCGCCGCGATCGTCCAGCGGGCCATCGGCGACCGGCTCGACTGCGTGTTCGTCGACCATGGCCTGCTGCGCCAGGGGGAGGCCGAGCAGGTCGAGCGCGACTTCGTGGCCGCGACCGGCGTCACGCTCCACGTCTTCGACGCCCAGCAGCGGTTCCTCGAGGCGCTCGCCGGGGTGACCGACCCCGAGGAGAAGCGCAAGGTCATCGGCCGCGAGTTCATCCGGGCCTTCGAGGCCGCCGAGGCCCAGGTCCTCGGCGATGCCGCCGACCAGGGCGACAAGGTGGCCTTCCTGGTGCAGGGCACCCTCTATCCCGACGTGGTCGAGTCGGGCGGCGGGGCCGGCACCTCCAACATCAAGTCCCACCACAACGTCGGCGGCCTCCCGGAGGACCTCGAGTTCGAGCTCGTCGAGCCGCTGCGCACCCTCTTCAAGGACGAGGTCCGGCTGGTCGGCGAGCAGCTCGGCCTGCCCGCCGAGATCGTCTGGCGCCAGCCGTTCCCCGGGCCCGGCCTCGGCATCCGGATCATCGGCGAGGTGACACACGACCGGCTCGAGATCCTGCGCGCCGCCGACGCGATCGCCCGCGAGGAGCTGACCCGGGCCGGCCTCGACCGCGACATCTGGCAGATGCCGGTGGTGCTCCTGGCCGACGTGCGCTCGGTGGGGGTCCAGGGCGACGGGCGCACCTACGGCCACCCGGTCGTCGTCCGACCGGTGACCTCGGAGGACGCGATGACCGCCGACTGGGCGCGGCTGCCCTTCGACGTGCTCGAGCGGATCTCGACCCGGATCACCAACGAGGTGGCCGAGGTCAACCGGGTGGTGCTGGACGTGACGTCCAAGCCCCCAGGCACCATCGAGTGGGAGTGACCCGCCCCGCCGGGAGGCGGCTCAGCAGCCACTGAGCTGCCGCGGCCACCGCTCGGCGACCACCCGGCCGTCGAGCGCGAGCCGGTCCAGGAACGCCGTGGTGTCGGCGAGCCCCCGCAGGCAGGCGTCGCGCCGGGCGCCGAGCCGGGTGTGCAGGGGCAGGACACGGACGGCGTGGCAGCGCGCCCGGGCGTCGTCGAGGGACGCGGCCGACCCGGTCGCGGAGCTGCTGACCAGGGCATACATGCTGCTCCGGAGCTCTGCGGAGCCACCGCTGTCGAGCACGGGACGCACATAGGTGACCATCGCCGAGACCCGGCTCCACGCGTCGTCCGCGGCGGCCCGCGCCGCCGAGGCGCAGCGGTCGACCGCCTGCTGCTCGCCGGCGCGGAGGTGACGGTCGGCGGCGACGGCTCCCATGCCCAGGAGCAGCGCGACGACCGCCACGGCGGCGACGACCCGCGGTGACGGCCGCGGCCACCGGCGCGAACGCGCGGACCGGCCGACCTCGAGCAGCTCGGCGGCGGGCGCCGCTTCGTCGGGGTGGCCCATCCGCTGAGTGTCCCTCGCCGGGCGCCGCTGCGGCCACCCCCGCGGGCGTGCGAGGGAAGGCTTCCCTGCTCGCTCCACCGGGTGCACCATGGGGCATGACCGACTCGATCGTGCCGCCGCCCGAGGAGCACCTGGCCACCGGCTGGGAGCCCGACCTGCCGGCGTCGGACACCCTGGTGAGGCGCGCGGTGCTCGTCCACGCCTCCTGGGCGGTCGCCGTCGCCGAGGCACTCGGGCGCCCCCACCGCCACACGGACCGCTGGGCCGGCGGCTGGATCGGCGACCGGGGACCGCTCACGAACCCCGTGGTCATCGTGCGGCCACCGCGCGACGAGGCCGAGTGGGCCGACGTCCTGGCGGAGGTCCACGAGCTGGTGCCGGCGCACGTGCCGTACTTCCTGGTCAGCCCGTTCCCCACCCCCGACCTGTCCGGGCAGGGCCTGGCCCGGATCGGTCACCCGCCGGTCATGGTGCGCTTCCCCGGCGGCGCGGCGCCGGGGCTGCGCGAGGGGGTCACGCTGCGCGAGGTCCGCGACGCCGAGGCGCTGGCGGTGGCCGAGCGGGTGCTGGTCGACGGCTACCCGATGCCGGACCTCCAGGACCTGCCGCCCGGAGGCGTCCTCGCGCCGCCGATCCTGGACGGCCCGACGCGGGTGTGGACGGCCGATGTCGACGGCGAGCCGGCGGCCGTGGCGGCGGCCCACGTGGCGGGCGACGCCGTGCTCGTGGAGTACGTCGCCGCGCTCGACACCGCCCGCGGCAGGGGCGCCGGGGCGGCGGCGACGTGGGCCGCGACCCTGTGCGAGCCCGACCTGCCCGCCATCCTGATCGCGAGCGACGACGGTCGCCCTCTCTATGAGCACATGGGCTTCGTCGCCGTCGAGCGCTGGACCGCCTGGCTGCGCCCGGGCACCTGACGCGGGTCGCTCCCGGTCAGGCGAGCGCGAGCGTCAGCAGCGCGCGGTGGCCGGCGTCCGCGAGGTCGAAGCCTGCCACCTCGGCGGCGCGCTCGACGCGGTGCCGCAGGGTGTGGCGGTGCACGCCGAGTGCCTGCGCGGCCGGGTCCCACGCGCCGTGGCTGCTCAGGAAGGCGCGGAGGCTGGTGACCAGCTCGGTCCCCTGGTCGGCGTCGTAGACCCGCAGCGCGCGCAGCCACGGGTCGGCGGCCGAGCGCACGGTGGGGTCCGCCGCGACCCGGGCGGCCGGGTCGTCGGCCACGTGGCCGCGCCCGCCGGACGGCAGCTCGTCGAGGAGGCGCAGCACGGCGGGTGCGGTGCTCGCGACGTCGGAGCACCGGCTGGGGGCGCCCGCGGCGGCGGCCAGGGCGGCGGGCAGGGCGCCCATCAGCGGGTCGGCGTCCGCCGCGGCGACCAGCACCAGCCTCGTCGCCGGGTCGCTCGCGGCGGTGTCGAGGAGGTGGCGCTGCCGGCGCAGGGCGGCGAGTGCGCGCTCGACGGCGTCCGGACGCTCGCCCCGGACGGCCACGAGCGTGACCGCTGAGCCGGGGTCGATGCCCGCGGCATCCAGCCCGTCCGCGACCTCGAGGGAGCGGCCCGCCAGGAGCGCCTCGAGGACCGCCGCCCCGAGTGCCGGCTCGGCCTGGGCGGCGGGACGGGCGAGCTCGATCGTGGCGACCGAGACCGCGTGGGCGAGCAGGAGCCGGTCGGTCGACGACAGCGGCGTACGGCGGGCGACGGCCAGCCACCCGGCACCCTCGGCCGGACCGCCGCCGAGCGGCTGGACCTCCAGGACCCGTCCGGGGGTCAGGACGCTGACCGCTCCGGGCTGGTCGGCCACCTCGGCGAGCACGTCCTGGGCGGTGAGGGAGCCCGCGGCCGCCACGACCGCACCGTCGGCACCCACGGCGGCGACCGAGGCGCCCAGCCGGCGAGCCAGGGCCCGCACGAGTCCCGGGACCCCGTCTCGCAGGGTGTCGCGGGTCAGGCGGCGCTGGTCGCCGAGGGTCTCGACCAGGCGCAGCCGCCGCAGCTCGCCGAGCCGGCCGGTCAGGGCCTGCACGACCGCGAGGAACGGGGTGGGCAGGGGGACCTCGACCAGGGCGAGGCCCCGGGACCGGCACGACGCGGCCACGGCGAACGGGATCGCCGCGAAGCGGATACCGGTCCCGAAGCCCAGCGCCGTCGCGCCGGCGGCGACCAGCCGGGCGACGTACTCCTCCTGGCCCTGCTTGGTCCGCGGGAGCCGCAGCCCCGTGGTCAGGACGAGGCCGCTGCCCTGGAGCCAGGGCGCCGGGTCGTCGAGCTCGATGGCGTGCGCCCACTCCAGCCCGACCGGGTGGTCGGGGAGGTGATGCACGACGAGTCCGAGGTCGGGGCGGGCCAGCAGCCAGGAGAGCGGGACCGACTCGGGGGCATCGACCGTCGTCGTGTCCAGATCGGCAGATCGGAGACTCTCCACTGGACAGAGTGTAGTCCCCGTCAGCCTCGAGGAGGGTCTAGCGTGGTCGCCGGGGTCGACGGCAGCGTCGGCCCCGAGGTCCGGGACCCGAGAGGACGCCGATGACGACCGACACCAGCTTCGACGCGCGCACGGGGGCCGCCGTCGAGCAGCTGCCCGCCAGCGACGCCGCCGAGGTCGCGGCGAGCCTCACCGCCGCCCGGGCCGCCGCCGCGGCCGTGGCCGCCGCGCCGCCGGCCGTCCGCGCGGGATGGCTGCGCGCGGTGGCCGACGCCCTCCAGGTCGAGGACACCGCGGCCCGGCTGGTGGCCGCCGCCGACCGCGAGACCGGCCTCGGGCTGCCGCGGCTGACCGGTGAGCTCGCGCGCGGCGCCCACCAGTTGCGCTTCTATGCCGACGTGGCCGTCGAGGGCTCCTGGCTCGCGGCGACGCTCGACCACGCCACCGCGACCACACCCGACCTGCGCCGCCTCCAGGTGCCGCTGGGCCCGGTGGCGGTGCTCGGGGCGAGCAACTTCCCGTTCGGGTTCGGCGTCCTCGGCAACGACACCGGGTCGGCGCTGGCCGCGGGGTGTCCCGTCCTGGCCAAGGCGCATCCCGCCCACCCCGTGACCAGTCGCCTCCTGGGCGAGGTGGCCTCCTCCGCCCTGGCCGAGGCCGGCGCACCGCCCGGGGCGTTCGCGCTGCTGTCGGGGTTCGAGGCCGGGTCGTCCCTGGTCACGGCGCCCGAGGTCGCGGCCGTCGCGTTCACCGGCTCCCAGCACGGCGGGCTCGCCCTGTGGCGGCTGGCGCAGGACCGCGAGGTCCCCATCCCCGTGTTCGCCGAGATGGGCACCATCAACCCCGCCGTGATGACCTCGGCCGCCACCGGTCGCGCCGAGGAGGTCGCGGCCGGCTTCGTCGCCTCCTTCACCCTCGGCATGGGCCAGTTCTGCACCAAGCCCGGTCTGCTGCTGGTCCCAGCGGGCCACGACCTGCCCGCGCGCCTCGCCGAGGCGCTCACGGCCGCCGCACCCGAGGGCTGGCTGCTGACGAGCGGCATCGCGTCGTCCTTCGCCGCCGGCGTCGAGGAGCTGGTCGCCGAGGGCGCTCGGACCCTCGCTCGGGTGCCCGCCCCTGAGGAGGGCTGGGCCGCCGCGGCCACGCTGCTCGAGGTCCCCTCCGCGGGCCTGCGGGCCGGGTCGCGGCTGCTGGAGGAGTGCTTCGGGCCGGTGGCGCTGGTGGCGGAGTACGCCGACCGCGCGGAGCTGGACGCCGTCCTGGGCGCGCTCCAGGGCGCCCTGGCCGGCAGCGTGCAGAGCGGGGGCGCGGAGGACCCCGAGGTCCCGGGTCTCGTCGCCGCCCTGGGCGAGCGGGTCGGCCGGGTGATGGTCGACGACTGGCCGACCGGCGTCGCGTTCACGTGGGCCCAGCAGCACGGGGGGCCCTGGCCCGCCACCACCGTCGCGTCGGCCACGTCGGTCGGCGCGGGCGCGCTGGACCGCTTCACCCGGCCGGTGGCCTGGCAGAGCGTCCCCGGCTCGGCCCTGCCGCCCGCGCTGCGCGACGACAATCCGTGGGGGCTGCCCCGTCGGGTCGACGGTGTGCTCGTGCCGACGCCCGGGGCCGCCTCGTGAGCGCCCCCCTGGAGGGGGTGCTGGTCGCGGACTTCAGCCGCGTCCTCGCCGGGCCGCTGGCCACCATGACGCTGGCCGACCTCGGCGCCGAGGTGGTCAAGGTGGAGCGTCCGGGGCTCGGGGACGACACCCGGCACTGGGGGCCGCCGTGGACCGAGCACGCGACGTCGTACTTCGAGTGCGTCAACCGCTCCAAGCAGAGCATCGCCCTCGACCTGCGCGACCCCACCGACCTGGCGGTGGCGCGCGAGCTGGCCGCGCGGGCCGACGTCGTCGTGGAGAACTTCCTGACCGGGACCATGGACCGGCTGGGGCTGGGCTATGACGAGCTGTCGGCCGCCAACCCGCGGCTCGTCTTCTGCTCCATCACGGGCTTCGGCTCCGGGGCGGGCGCCGCGCTGCCCGGCTATGACTTCGTGGTCCAGGCCGTGGGCGGGCTGATGTCCATCACGGGTGCCCCCGACGGCGACCCGACCAAGGTGGGCGTGGCCCTCGTCGACGTGCTGACCGGCAAGGACGCGGTGATCGGGATCCTCGCCGCGCTGCGCGAGCGGGACTCCTCGGGGCGGGGCCAGCGAGTCGAGGTCAACCTGCTCTCGAGCCTGCTCGGGTCCCTCGTGAACCAGGCGTCGTCGTTCCTCACCACCGGGCGCAGCCCCGGTCGGATGGCCAACCGACACCCCTCCATCGCGCCCTACGAGACCCTCCACTGCGCCGACGGGCTCATCGCCGTGGCGTGTGGCAACGACGCCCAGTTCGTCCGGCTGTGCCAGGAGATCGGGCGGCCGGGGCTGGCGAAACCACCTGCCGAGTTGGACCAATCGGCGCGAAAACCCGGGTCGGACCTGTCGTTTGTGACCAATCGTGACCGTGTGGAGAACCGCGAGGCCCTCGTCGAGGCGCTCGAGGGGGCCCTGGCCCACGACACCGTGGCGGCCTGGGTGGAGCGGCTCAACGCCGCCGGGATCGCGGCAGGCGCGGTCAACGACATCGGGGCCGCCCTCGACCTGGCGACGACCCTCGGCCTCGCCCCCACCGTCCCGACCGGAGCGGGCCACCCCGACCAGGTGCGCCATCCCGTGACCTGGGGCCGCAGCGTGCTGCCGACCCCGACCCCACCCCCCGCGCTCGGTGAGCACACCGACCAGATCCGCGCCCGGCTGGGCGCCCAGCACAAGGAGCACTCGTGAGCAGCAACAGCACCCCCCTCCCGCCGTTCGACGTCCACGACCCGGCCGGCATCGACGACCTGCTGAGCCAGGAGGAGAAGGACGTCCGCGCCTCGGTCCGCCAGCTCGTCGAGCAGGTCGCGACGCCCTACGTCGCCGACTGGTTCGAGACCGGGCGCATCGACGACCCCCGCGCCCTCGTGAAGAGCTTCGGCGAGATGGGGCTGCTTGGCATGCACCTCGAGGGCTACGGCTGCGCCGGCATGAGCGCCGTCGACTACGGCCTGGCCTGCGTCGAGCTGGAGGCCTGCGACTCGGGCATCCGGTCGATGGTGTCGGTGCAGGGCTCTCTGGCGATGTACGCCATCTGGCAGTGGGGCACCGAGGAGCAGAAGCAGGAGTGGCTCCCGCGGATGGCCGCCGGCGACGCCGTCGGCTGCTTCGGTCTCACCGAGCCCGACCACGGCTCCGACCCCGGCGGGATGCGGACCCGCGCCCGCCGCGACGGCTCCGACTGGGTCCTCGACGGCCGCAAGATGTGGATCACCAACGGCTCGATCGCCGACGTCGCCGTCGTCTGGGCCCAGACCGACGAGGGCATCCGCGGCTTCGTCGTCCCGACCGACACCCCCGGGTTCTCGGCGCCCGAGATCAAGCACAAGATGTCGCTGCGCGCCTCGGTCACCAGCGAGCTCGTGCTCGACGGCGTCCGCCTCCCCGAGTCGGCCGTCTTCCCCGAGGTGCGTGGCCTCAAGGGACCGCTGTCCTGCCTCAACGAGGCCCGGTTCGGCATCGTCTGGGGCGCGCTGGGCGCCGCCCGGTCCTCCCTCGACGCGGCCCTGTCGTACGCCGGCGAGCGCACCCAGTTCGGCAAGCCGATCGCGGCCTACCAGCTCACCCAGGCCAAGCTCGCCGACATGACCCTCGAGCTCGTCAAGGGCCAGCTCCTGGCGCTGCACCTGGGCCGCCAGAAGGACGCCGGCCGGCTCCGCCCCGAGCACGTCAGCCTCGGCAAGCTCAACAACGTCCGCGAGGCCCTCGAGATCTGCCGCACCGCGCGCACGATCCTCGGCGCCAACGGCATCTCGCTGGAGTACCCCGTCATCCGGCACGCCAACAACCTCGAGTCGGTGCTGACCTACGAGGGCACGGTCGAGATGCACACGCTGGTGGTCGGCCAGGCCCTGACCGGCCACGCGGCGTTCCGCTGAGGTGACGGTTCACCATGGGATGTCGACGAGCTCGCACTTCCCATGGTGGGCACACCGAGGGAAGTGACAGCTGACCTGCATCCCATGGTGATCCGGCAGCACCCCGAACGCCACGAAGCCGCACACCCGGTGGGGGAGGGTGTGCGGCTTCGCGCTGGTGAAGGCCCGGTCCTGAGGCTCAGGCCTTCGTCTTGGGGATGGCGTCGTCGTAGGGCGCCTCGGAGCGGTCGTGCAGCGGGTGGATCATCATGTAGACCGCGCCGACACCGATCACGATGGCGGCCGACAGCAGCACGATCCAGTTGTCGTACCACGCCGCGTCGGGCGTCCGCGGCCACGCCATGTTGACCATCGCGGTGATGCCGTAGGCGAGGGCGGCGATGTTGACGATCAGGCCCCAGGGGCCGAGCCGGTACTTCCCGCTCGGCACCCAGCCCTTGAGCCGCGCCCGCAGCGCGGCGAGCACCACCATCTGGAAGGCGATGTAGATGCCGAGGGCGGCGAAGCTGATGATCTTGGTGGTCGCGTTGGTGGAGAAGTAGGCACCGGCGACGATGAGGGCCGGGATGACGGCCGCGACGATGAGGGCGTACGGCGGCACGTGCCGGGTCGGTGAGAACTTCGCCAGCAGCCGGTGCCCCATGATCATCTGGTCGCGGCCATAGGAGTAGGCCAGCCGGCTCGCCGCCGCCTGGAGGCTCATCGCGCAGGACACGAACGAGATCAGCACGATCAGGTAGACGATCTTGGACCCCACGGTGCCGAACGCGTCGTTCATCAGGGTGCCCACGGGGTCGAGGTCCTCGCCGGCGATCACGGCGGGGATGTCGACGACCGACAGGGTCAGTGCCAGGCAGACGAAGGTCGCGGCCGCGCCGCCGATGTAGATCGTGCGCCGCATGGCCTTCGGGATCAGGGTGCCCGGGTCCGGGACCTCCTCGGCCACGTCGCCGCAGGCCTCGAAGCCGTAGTACTGGAAGATGCCGATCAGCGCCGCCGCGGCGAAGGCGGAGAAGTAGCTGCCGTCGCCGGCTCCGAAGTTGTCGAACAGGGCACCGAAGCCGTGCTCGCGGTGCGCGATCAGCAGCCAGCCGCCGACGGCGAGGGCGCCGACGATCTCCGCGGTGAAGCCGATGATGGCCGCCTGCGCGAGGACCTTGGTGCCCATGAAGTTGATGGCCGTCGCGATCGCGAGCAGGAGCAGCGCCGTCCAGATGACGTTGCCGATCGAGGCGTCCAGGCCGAGGGTCGGGGCGGCATAGAAGCCCCCGGTGAACGCCACCGAGGCGATCGTGGTGAGCAGCGCCACGAGATAGACCCAGCCGGTCATCCAGGCGTACTTGCGGCCCCAGAGCCGGCGCGCCCAGGGATAGACGCCGCCCGCGACGGGGAACTGCGCGACGACCTCGCTGAAGACGAGGGCCACGAGCAGCTGGCCGACGCCGACGATCAGCAGGCTCCAGATCATCGGCGGTCCGGCGGCTGCGAGCGACAGCGCGAACAGCGAGTAGATGCCGACGACGGGGGACAGGTAGGTGAAGCCCAGCGAGAAGTTGGCCCAGGGGCTCATGTCCCGCTTGAACTCGGACTTGTAGCCGAGCGCGTTGAGGTGAGCCGCGTCGTCGTGGTCGTGATACTCGTAGAAACCGTCGGCATCGTGGCGATGCGCCGGCTGGGTCGGAGAGGTCATGGGTTCGCTTTTCTCCCGGTCGGTGAGGCACGAAGCGAGGTGGACGGGTGGCCCGAGCCACTGATGGGTCGAAAAACTACAATTCTATTGGTTAAAGCGCAACGGGTCGTGCCAGACTTTCTCGACCGAGCGCTGTCCGGGGCGTCGCAGGGGAGGGAGGTGGCGGGTGTCGGCGCTGTCGCCGCTCATCGGTCCCGTCACCTCCGCCAGCCGCGCCGACGAGGTGGTCCAGCGGATCATCGAGGCGATCCACCTGGGGCTGCTCAACGACGGCGAGCAGCTCCCCGTCGAGGTCGAGCTGGCCCGGCAGTTCGGCGTGGCCCCGATGACCGCCCGCGAGGCGCTCGCCGAGCTGCGCGAGCGTGGTCTGGTCGAGACCCGCCGGGGGCGGCGGGGCGGCTCGTTCGTGACGCGCCCGGCGGGACCCCCCGTCGACTTCCTGCGCGAGCGGCTGACCCGGCTCACGGTCTCGGAGATCCGAGACCTGGCCGACGAGCACGTCTCCGTTGCCGGCCAGGCCGCCCGGCTGGCAGCCGAGCGGTCCGCCGCGGTCAACGTCCGCCGCCTCTTCGGGCTGACCGAGCAGCTCGGCACCGCCGCCACGCTCGGTGACCGGATCCGCGCCGACTGCCGCTTCCACATCGAGATCGCGGTCGCGTCCCAGTCCGAGCGGCTGACCCGCCGCGAGGTGGCCCTCCAGGCCGAGGTCTCCGGCCTGCTCTGGCTGCCGGTCGGCCCTCCCGTCGACGTCCCCAAGGTGGTCGCCGACCACCACGCCATCGCGGCCGCGGTGGTCTCGGAGGACGGCGACAAGGCGCGTCGTCTCGCCGAGGAGCACGTCGACGCCTCGCTCCGCAGACTCGTCTCTCTCCATCTGCTCCTGACCGACGAGGAGGATGACGTCCGTGAGTGACGCATCGGTCCACCCGTCCGCCCACCAGCTCGCGGCCGCCGTCCAGGCCATGATCGAGCCGGTGTTCGCCTCCCTCGAGGACCTGGCCGGCGAGGTGGTGAGCTGCCGCCGAGACGCCCCCGGGCCGAGCACGGAGCGCAGCTTCGCGCCCCTGGAGGCCGCCATCGCACCCCGGCTCGCCGCCCACCCGGCGCTCGCGGGCATGGGCTATGTGGCCGCGCCCGGAGTCGTCGCAGGTCAGGACCGGTTCCTGATCTGGTGGCAGCGGTCCGGCGACGACCTGGCCCGGCTCCGGCTCAACTTCGACCCGTCGAGCGTCGACGTCTACGACTACCTCCAGATGGAGTGGTTCCAGGAGGCGCAGGCGGGCGGGGCCCGCAACGCCTTCGGGCCCTATGTCGACTACTCCGGCTCCGGCCTCTATGTGGTCACCGCGAGCGTGCCCGTGGTCGCCGACGACTCGTTCCTCGGCGTGACCGGCGCCGACATCGTGATGGCCGAGCTGGAGCGCCGGGTCATCGCCATCCTGCGGACCAGCGGCGTCGAGGCGGTGGCCGTCAACGGCGAGCGCCGGGTGGTGGCGGCCAACACCTCGCGCTGGGTGGTGGGCGAGCGCCTCGCGCAGCCGCCGGCGCGTGGCGACGGCGTCTTCACCGACGTGGCCGAGGTGCCCCGCGGCCTCGGGTGGTGCATCGCGGTCGGCGACCGCCCCGTGCTCCGCTGACGCGTCGGGCGGCCGGGCCCGCTGGCGGTTCGCGCACTCGTGGGTCTTGACATTAATCCTCTAGTTTTGGAGGATTACGCTCCAGCACCTGCACCCGGCCCTCTGGAGCGCCCGATGACCACCCTCGCCCAGCCCGCAGTCCCCGCCCTGGACGTCACCGCCCCCGGCTTCTCGATCACCTCCGAGGAGGTGCACGCGGCCCGAGAGGCGAGCTGGTACGCCACCACGCCCTACGGCATCGCCGTCCTCCGCTATGACGAGATGAGCCGCCTCATCAAGCACCCCAAGCTGCGTCAGGGCAGCGTCGCCTGGCCGGCGCACAACGGCGTGACCGAGGGGCCCTTCGCCCGCTGGTGGGCCAGCTGGCTGCTCAACCAGGAGGGCGAGGCCCACCACCGGCTGCGCCGGCTGATGAACCCCGCGTTCTCGCCCAAGCTGATCGAGGGCCTGGTCCCGCGCTTCCAGACGCTCGCCGGGGAGCTGGTCGACGGGTTCCGGCACCCCGACTCCTGTGACTTCATGTCGGAGTTCGCCGAGCCCTACGCCGCGCGGGTCATCGCCATCATGCTCGGGCTGCCCGAGGAGGAGTGGCCCATCATCGCCAAGGAGGCGACCACGATCGGTCTGGCACTCGGGGTGACCCTCAACCAGGAGCTCCCGCGCATCGAGGCGGCGCTGGCGCGGCTCTATGACTACGCGGACGCGCTGGTGGAGGACCGCCTGGCCCACCCGAAGGACGACTTCGTGACCGCCCTGGTCAACGCCTCGCGGGACGGGGACGGCCGGCTCAGTCGCGACGAGCTGCGCGACGGCCTCGTGCTGCTCGTCTTCGGGGGCTACGACACCACGCGCAACCAGCTCGGCCTGGCCATGCAGACCTTCCTGGACCACCCCGACCAGTGGGCCTTGCTCGCCGAGCGCCCCGAGCTGGGCAAGGCGGCCGTCGAGGAGGTCATGCGCGTCAACCCGACCGTGCGCTGGGTGACCCGTGAGGTGCTCGAGGACTTCGACTACCAGGGTCTGCGGCTCGAGGCCGGGACGACCGTCCACCTCTACAGCGAGTCGGCGGGCACCGACCCGCGCGCCTTCGAGGGCGGCTTCGACATCACCGCCACCGACCGCAAGCCGCACTTCGGGTTCGGCGGCGGCGCCCACCACTGCCTCGGCCACTTCGTGGCGCGCTCCGACATGAGCGAGGCGCTGCCCCTGCTCGCCCGCCGGATGCGCGACCCGCGGCCGCTCGAGGGAGCCACCTGGCTGCCCGACTCCGGCAACACCGGCCCGATGCGGCTGCCCGTCGGCTTCACGCCCGGTTCCTGACCGCCCACCGCCCCAGCCCCCCAGGAGGGACCCATGAAGGTCATCGTCGACATGGCGCTGTGCCAGGACCACGGCCAGTGCGCCATCGCCGCACCCGACGTGTTCCGGATCAACGACGACGGCAAGCTCGAGTTCGAGGCGACGCCCGACGAGTCCGAGCGCTTCGCCGTCGAGGAGGCCGCGGACGTCTGTCCCGTCCAGGCCATCCTCATCGAGGGCTGATGGCCGACCTCCGGGTCGCGGTCGTCGGAGCCTCGCTGGCCGGCCTGCGTGCGGCCGAGCAGCTGCGCCAGGCCGGTCACACCGGCCCGGTCACGGTGTACGGCGCCGAGCCGCTGCCGCCCTACAACCGACCGCCGCTCTCCAAGGACGTCTTGGGCGACGCCGCCCCCGCCGGCGTCGACGAGCTCGTGGCCAGGCTCGCGTTCCGCAGGCGGCCCAGCGTCGACGACGTCGACTTCCGGCTCGGCACCGAGGTCTTCACCGCCGACCTGGCGGCCGGGCGGCTGCGCTGGATGAGCGACGGGACACGCGACGGCACCGACGAGTTCGACGGGCTGGTCGTGGCGACCGGCCTGTCGCCGAGGCGACTCGACGTCGCGGGTCCTCTCGAGGGGCGGCACGTGCTGCGCACCATCGCCGACTGCCTGGGGCTGCGCGCGGCGCTGGCCCCCGGCAGCCGGGTCGTCGTGATCGGCGCCGGCTTCATCGGCTGCGAGACCGCCTGCACGCTCGCGGCCGCCGGCCACCGGGTGACCGTCGTGGAGCCCACCGGCGCGCCCATGAACCGGGTCCTGGGCACCGACCTCGCCGCAGCCGTGCAGCGCCACCACGAGGCGGCCGGCATCGCGTTCGTGACCGGTCCCGGGGTCGTGGCCTTCGACGGCCACGACCGGGTGACCGGCGTGGTCCTCGACGAGGGCGCCCGGCTGCCCGCCGACCTGGTCGTCGAGGCGGTCGGGTCGCGCCCCAACACGGGCTGGCTCGACGGCAACGGGCTGGACCTGGCAGACGGGGTGCTGACCGACAACCGGCTCGCCGTCGTCGGCGCGGGCAACGCCGTCGCGGTCGGGGACGTCGCCCGCTTCCCCAACCCGCTGTTCGACGACACGCCGCGGCGTGTCGAGCACTGGTCGGTCCCGACCGACACCGCGAAGCGAGCGGCACCGACCCTGGTCGCCCTGCTGCGGGGCGAGCAGCCCGACCAGGCACCGTTCGCCCCGATCCCCTCGTTCTGGAGCGACCAGGGAGACCTGCGGTTCCAGAGCTTCGGCTCGCCGGCCCTGGCCGACGAGGTGCGCCTCGAGGAGGGCGACCTCGGCGACCTCGCCGGGGGCGTGCTCACCACCCACCACCGCGGCGGTCGCCACGTCGGCACCGTCGCGGTCAACCTGCCTCCCGCTCGTCAGCGCGGGCTTCGCGACGCCTTCGTCGCACTCACGGAAGCGAGGACCTGATGACCAGCACCGCGCTCGACACGCATCGCGAGGAGAACGCCACGAGCGACGACCTCCAGAGCGTCCTGTCCACGATCAAGGAGCAGGGCGTCGAGTTCGTCTACTACCAGTCGGTGACCATCACCGGCCGGGTCGTCGGCAAGGTGCTGCCGGCCCGCCACTTCGAGCGGCTCGCCGCCAAGGGGATCCAGCAGCACCGCACCGCCGCCGCGAACCTCCAGGCGACCCGCGAGGGCGAGCTGATGGGCGGCGGGGTCAACGCGGCGGAGTACACCGCCGTCCCCGACCTCGACACGTTCGCCGTCCTGCCCTGGGACACGCGCATGGCGCGGGTGTTCTGCCGGCTCTATGAGCCCGACCACCTGGCCGAGGGCGCCGGGGCGCCCTACGCCTGCGACTCCCGCGGGCTCCTGCACCGCGTGCACGCCGGCTTCACCGCGCGCACCGGCCTCGAGCTGCGCTCGGGGACCGAGCCGGAGATGACCTGGCGTGGGCCGGGCCTCGAGGCGACGTTCCGGCCCGAGTCCAGCCCGGCCTACCACATCGAGCACCTCGAGCGCGGCCGCCCGATCTTCCAGAAGGTGATCACCTACGCCCAGGCGATGGGCCTGGACATGATCGAGGGCGACTACGAGGACGAGGGGCAGTTCGAGCTCAACTGGATGTACGACCACGCCGACGCGACCGCGGACCGGCTGGTGACCTACCGCCAGGTCTGCAAGCAGGTGGCCCGGGAGCTCGGCGTCGAGGCGTCGTTCATGCCCAAGCCGGCCACGGGGATGATGGGCAACGGCTGCCACCACAACTTCTCGCTGTGGCGCGGCGACACCAACGTCCTGGCCGACCCCGGGGTGACCGAGCTGCACCTGTCCGAGGTCGGCCGGCACGCGCTCGGCGGCGTGCTCAGCCACGCGGCCGGCTCGATGCTCGTCTTCGGCTCGACGGTCAACTCCTACAAGCGCTACTGGGACTCCGGGCAGTTCGCCCCGTCGAAGATCAACTGGGGCCTGGACAACAAGACCTGCACGGTGCGGCTCTCGGCCAACGGCCGGCTCGAGCTCAAGCTCCCCGACGCCGCGGTCAACCCCTACCTGTCGCACGCACTCCTCATCGCCGCCTGCGAGGACGGGCTCACCCACGGGATCGACCCCGGCGAGCCGACCGTCGGGTCGTCGTACGACGGGGTGCAGGACCCGCGCTTCCCCCGCCTGCCGCTCACCCTGGGCGAGGCCGTGGACGCGTTCGAGGCCGACCCGCTGCTGCGGACGACCTTGGGCGACGAGCTGGCCGACCTGCTCGTGCAGTTCAAACGCGACGAGTGGGCGCGGTTCTGCGGCTATGTCACGGACTGGGAGAAGCAGACCTACTGGGACGACACCCCGTGAGCGCGGCCGACGACGGCGTGCTGCGGCTGGCCTGCCTCGACTCCGACGCTCCGCCGCTGTTCTCGCTGTGGACGCCCGAGCACGGCCGACGGGGCTATGAGCCCGCGGTCGCCCAGCTGCTCGCCGACGTGCTCGGCCGGCGGCTGGAGTGGGTCCGGGTGCCCTGGGTCGACATGGTGCCGGCGGCGCTCCGCGGTGACGCCGATGCCGTCCTGTGCGGCCAGGGCATCACCCCGGCCCGGCAGGAGGTCATGTCCTTCACCCGGCCCTATGCCGTCTTCCACGAGGGCGTCCTGGTGCGGCGCGGCGACCCGATCGGCTCGGCGGCCGACCTGGTCGGCAAGCGGGTCGCGGCCATCGAGAACAGCACCAACATGGCGCTGGCCCTCACCTTCGAGGGCGCGGTCCAGGTGCCGTTCGGCGCGGAGTCCGACGACGTCTATGCCGACATGCTCGCCGCTCTGAAGGCGGGCGAGGTCGACGCCGTGGTCGACGACGACGTCGTGTTCGTGCCGCTGGGGGAGACCCACCCGGACTTCGAGCTCGCGTTCGTCGTACACACGGGGAACCTCTGGGGCATCTCCGTCCCGCCCGAGCGTGCCGACCTGCTCGCCGAGCTGGACGACGCGCTCGCGGCCGTCGTCGCCGACGGCAGGCTGCGCGAGGTCTGGCAGGCTTGGCTGCCCACCCTCGACTTCCCCTTCGACGAGAGCTGACGTGACCCGAGCCGACGACAGTGCCCCCTCCTCCCCGATCGTGGTGCTGCGGGAGGAGGCCGTCCCAGCGCGGCCGATGCCGGCAGACCCGGTCGCCCACGTGGCCGTGCTCGTGTCGCTGAACTTCCCCGACATGACCGAGCACACCGCGGAGCTGGTCACCCGGTTCACCCGGGTGGCCCTCGAGACGCTGCTCGACCTGGGCGCGTCCTTCGAGGTCCTCGACACCTCCGACCCGCTGCCCGACCCCGCCGCGGTGGCCGCCTGCGACGGCCTGCTGCTGCTCGGTGGCGGTGACGTCGACGGCGCGCTCTATGGCGCGACGCACGAGGAGGTGCCCAACCAGTACGGCGTGGACGCGCGGGCCGACCGGGACGGGATCGACGCCATCGGGGCGGCGCTCGCCGGCGAGCTGCCCGTCCTCGGGATCTGCCGGGGCGCCCAGCTGGTCAACGTCGCCTACGGAGGCACGATCATCCCCGACATCGACGACTACGGGCTGCACCGGGGTGGGCCGGGAGAGCCGATGTTCCTCGACGAGGAGATGCTGCTGGAGCCGGGCACCCGCCTGCGCGGCCTGCTCGGGGCCGACCGGGTCGTCGGCCGGTCGGGCCACCACCAGGCCGTCGACGCGCTCGGCGACGGTCTCGTCGTGACCGCGCGGGCGCACGACGGGATCGTCGAGGGGTTCGAGGACCCCTCCCGGTGGCTGGTGTGCGTGCAGTGGCACCCCGAGGACGACGACGGCCCCGAGGCGGACCGGGTGCGGCTCTTCGCTGGCTTCGTCGCCGCGGCCGCCGCCCGCCGTACCGGGGGCTGACGGTTCACCATGGGATGCAGGCCGGCTGTCACTTCCCATGGTGTGCACACCTAGGGAAGTGCGAACTCGTCTGCATCCCATGGTGAACCGACACGGCCTGCCGGCCCCGCCGTTAGGGTGACGCTGTGCCCCGCATCCTCGCTCTGCTGTGCGCTGCCGTGCTCCTGGCGGCCGGGCTGACGGGGTGCAAGGCCGAGGACCGGATGGTCGTGGCGCTGCTGCTCGCCTCCGACCAGTCACCCCGCTGGGCCGAGAGCGACGAGCCCGCGTTCGCCGACTTCGTCGGGCTGCACTGCCCCGACTGCGTCTATGTCTATGAGAACGCGGCCGGGGACGCCGACACGCAGGCCGCCCAGTTCGACAAGGTCGTCCGGGCCGGGGCCGACGTCGTGGTGCTCAACGCGGTGAGCGGTGAGGAGGGCGAGGAGCTCGTCGTCAAGGCCGACAAGGCCGGCGTCCCCGTCGTCGCCTACGACCGGTTCGTGGCGGGCGCCGACTTCTATGTCTCCTACGACGCCGGCGCGATCGGGCGGCAGATGGCCACCGCGGTCGTGGACCGACTGCCCCGCAAGGCGGCGGTGCTGGTCGTCAACGGCGCCCAGACCGACAGCAACGGCGTGGCGATCAAGAAGGCCGTCCACCGCGTCCTCAAGCAGGCGGGGGTCGAGGTCCTGGCGGAGCTCGACCCGCAGACCTGGTCGGCCGAGGAGGCCGGCGGCTGGCTGCGCTCGCAGCTCGGCAAGACGCCCGTGGGTCGGGTGGACGCGATCATCGCCGCCAACGACGTGCAGGCCCAAGGGGTGGCCACCGCGCTGGCCCAGGCCAGGGTCCCGGCCCGCAGCTGGCCCATCGTGACCGGCCAGGACGCCGACCTGGAGGCGATCCGCCGCATCGTGTCGGGTCAGCAGACCCTCACGGTCTTCAAGTCGTTCCCGCGCGAGGCGGAGAAGGCGGCCGACGTCGCCGTGTCCCTGGTGACCGGCCAGGAGGTCAAGGACGCCGTGGAGCAGGAGGGCGTCCCGTCCTTCGTCTTCGAGCCCCTGGTCGTCACCATCGACAACCTGACCGACACCGTCGTCCGCGACGGCATCTTCAGCATCGCCCAGATCTGCGACGCCACCGTGCTGGCCGACTGCACGCGGCTCGGCCTGCGCTGACGCGGCCCCGCGGGGCAACCAGTCGGCTCAGCCCGTCACGATCCCCATCGCGTCGTCGACGACGGCGTCGAAGAAGGCGTCCCAGTCGCCCACCGTGTCGGCGCCGAACTGCTCGAAGAGCTCGGCGCTGATGGTGCCCAGGACGAGGATCCAGGCGGTGAAGCCGCGGCGTACGGCGCCCGCGGTGAGCCCGCTGCCGGCGAAGAACGGGTCGTCGAGCGTGGCGCCCAGCGCCGCCCGGTCACGGCGGGTGTCGCGCCGCCCGGCCCGGTCGATGCCGGCGAGCACGCCGGTCAGCATCGCCGGCACCCGCGTGCCCGCGTCGTTGGTCCGCTCGGCCGGGGCGTGGTAGTCGGGCACGGGGGAGCCGTAGATGAGGGCGTACTCGTGCGGGTTCGCCGTCGCCCACGCGCGGCTCGCGGTGGCGATGGCACGGAACCGCCGGTCGGCTCCGGAGGTCGCGGGGAGCGCCGCGAGCGCCCCCTCGACGGCGTCGGCCATCGCGTCGTAGGCCGTCACGATGAGCCGGGTCAGCAGCTCGTCCCGGCTCGCGACATAGCGGTAGACCGCCGACGACGCCATGCCGAGGTCCCGCGCCACCGCTCGGAGCGAGAGCCCCGCGGCGCCATGGGACGCCAGGTGCTCGCGCCCGACGCGGAGGATCTCCCCCTCGATGGCCGCCCGGTTGCGGGCGCGGATGCCGGCGACGCTGCTCATGGGATCGAGTGTGCCGCACAACGCGAGCGTTGGCAACAAACGCGAGCACTGCTCTTGCATTCTCGGCTGGAGTGTGCTGAGATGGACGAAACGAGAGCACTGCTCACATTTCGAGGAGATAACCATGGGACACCACGTCGTCGTCGGAGCCGGTGGCATCGGTCGCGCGACCGCCACCCGCCTGGTGGAGCTCGGGCACGAGGTGACCCTGGCGTCGCGGTCGGGCACCGACCCCCACCTGCCCGGCGTACGCGCGGCAGTGGTCGACGCCGCCGATGCCACGGCCCTGACCGCACTCGCACGCGGCGCCGACAGCATCGTCAACGCGGTCAACCCCCAGGGCTACCACCAGTGGCCCCGCGACTGGCCGCCCGTCGCCGCCGCGATGCTGGCCGCGGCGGAGGGGAGCGGCGCCGGTCTCGTCGTCGTCTCGAACCTCTATGGCTATGGCAGGGTCGACGCCCCGATGACCGAGGAGACCCCGCTGCGCCCGGCCGGCACCAAGGGCCGGATCCGCGCCCAGATGTGGCGAGACGCGCTGGCCACGCACGAGGCCGGCCGGATCCGGGCGACCGAGCTGCGGGCCTCCGACTACTTCGGGCCGGGCGCCGGCGACGCCGTGAGCGTGCTCAACCGGTTCGTCATCCGGCCGGCCAGCCGGGGCAAGCGGGTGTGGCTGATCTCGGGCGGGCCCGACGTGCCGCACTCGTGGACCTACCTGCCCGACATCGGTGCCCTGGCGGCGGTGCTGGCCACCGACGACCGCTCCTGGGGGCGGGTCTGGCACGTCCCGACGAGCGCACCGAGGACGGCGCGCGAGGTGGCCCGCGACGCCGCAGCGGCCGCCGGTCACCCGGAGCCCAAGGTCGCGGCCATGCCCGGCCCGGTCAAGCTGGTGGCCCGGGTCTCGCCGGTCGTGCGTGAGCTCGACGAGACCCGCCACCAGTTCGAGCGGCCCTTCGTGCTGGACTCCACGAGGACGGCCGAGACCTTCGGCCTCGAGCCGACCCCGTGGGATCAGGCGTTGGCGGGGACCGTCTCCTGGGTCGGGTCCGCCTGACCGGCGTCGTGCGGGTCGCCGTGGTCGAGCCGGCTGGGCCACCAGATCCTGCTGCCCAGGTCGAGGTTGAGCGCGGTGACGAGCACCGACCGGACGATCAGGGTGTCGAGGAGCACGCCCAGGGCGACCGCCACGCCGATCTCGACGAACGCCACCAGCGGCAAGGTCGACAGGACCAGGAAGGTGGCGGCCAGCACTACACCCGCGGAGGTGATCACGCCTCCGGTGGCCCGGAGGGCGACCAGGCTGCCCGGACGCGTGCCGCGCTCCGCCGTCTCCTCGCGGACCCGGGTCATCAGGAAGATGTTGTAGTCGATGCCCAGGGCCACCAGGAAGACGAACACGAACAGTGGGATCGAGGCGTCGGCTCCGGCGAACCCGAACACATAGTGGAACAGGAGCGCGGACAGTCCCAGGGCGGCGCCGTAGGACAGCAGCACCGTCGCCACCAGCAGCAGGGGCGACACGAGGGCCCGGAGGAGCATCATGAGGATCAGCATCACGACGATCAGCACCGCCGGGATCACGACGCCGTTGTCACGCGACGATGCCTTCTCGATGTCATCGAAGATGGCGGTGGTGCCGCTGACGAGGGCGTCGGCTCCGTCGACGGCGTGCACGGCGGCGCGCACGTTGTCGACGATGTCGAAGGCGGCCGGTGAGGTGGCGTCACCCTGCACCGGGGCGGTGATGAAGGCCAGGCCGTCCTTGACGACGGGCTCGGACGGCTTGTCGATGCCGTCGATCCCCGACATCGCCGAGACGACGTCCGCGGCCTTGTCGGCGTTGGCGACGACCATGATCGGGTTGGACGCGTCGGCCAGGCCGTGGTCGGTCAGCATCTGCTGGCCGGTCACGGAGTCGAAGTCCTTGGTGTAGGACTCCTCGGTCGTCAGACCGGTGGCGTCGAGCTTGAGGATGCCGAGGCTCGAGACGGCGAGCAGGACCACGGTGACCACCCACACCTTGCGGGGCGCGCGCGCGATCCGGCTGCCCACCTTGGCCCAGAAGCCGGTGGTGGTGGGCTCGTGGGAGCCGAAGGTGGGCCGGGCCGGCCAGAAGATCCACCGGCCGGTGATGACCAGCAGCGCCGGCAGCAGGGTCAGCATGACCAGCAGGGCGACGGCGATGCCGATCGCCGACACCGGTCCGAGCCCGGCCGTCGAGTTCATCTCGGCGAGCAGCAGGCAGAGCATGCCGAGGATCACGGTGGAGGCGCTGGCGATGATCGCGGGGGCGGCCCGGTGCAGAGCGAAGGCCATCGCCTCGTGCCGGTTGTCGTGGCGGCGCAGCTCCTCGCGGTAGCGCGCCACCAGCAGGAGGGCATAGTCGGTGCCGGCGCCGAAGACGAGCACGGTCAGGATGCCCTGGCTCTGGCCGTTGACCGTGAGGTCGAAGTTCTTGGCGAGGAAGTAGATGACGCCCTGGGCGATCATGAGCGCCGCGCCGGCCGACATGACCGGGAGCAGCCAGAGGATGGGGCTCCGGTAGGTGAAGAGCAGGATGACGATGACCACGCCGACCGTGGCGAACAGCAACGTCGTGTCGATGCCCCCGAACACCTCGGCCTGGTCGGCGGCCTGGCCGCCCTGACCGGTGACATAGACCGTGAGCCCGTCTCCGCTCGGCGCGATCTTCTCGATCTGGTCGACGATGTCGGGCATGTCCTGGTAGCCGTTCTTGCCCAGGTCGAAGGTCACGACCGTCTGGGCGGCCTGTCCGTCGGGCGAGGGGATCGGGCCGATCACCTCGCCGGTCACGCCCTTGAGGTTCTTGAGCTGGGCGACCTGGGCCTGGGCCGCGGCGAGGTCGTCCTCGGTCAGCCCGGACGCGCGCTCGTAGGCGACGACCGTCGAGATCGCGTTGGGGTCCTTGAAGGCCGCCATCTTGTCCAGCGCCTTCGTGGACTCCGCGCTCTCGGGCAGCCAGGAGGAGGTCTCGTTGTTCTGGACCTCGGTCAGCTTGCCCGCGAAGGGGGAGAGTGCGACGGCCAGGAAGATCACCGCGGCGGCGATGATCCATTTGGTGACGGGGCCGGTCAGGGTGCCTGCGATACGACGGTGCATAGGGCTACCTCACCACAGCCGGCTCACAGGTCGCATCGGGGATTTCCCCGATCCCCTCCAGGTGGCTACCCCGACACCCCCGGGGCGACCTCGGGGTGACCCTCCGGACGGGCCCGGGGCAGTGGCATCCCGCGCTCCGCGAGCACGGCTCGCACCCGGTCGGGGTAGTTGGTGATCATCCCGTCGACCCCCGCGTCGAGCAGCGCGTGCATCGTCGCCGGGACGTCCACCGTGTAGGGCAGCACGCGGAGCCCCAGCTCGTGCGCCCGGACGATCATCTGCGCGCTCGCGAAGGGGACGTACGACGGGTCCCCGGCGCCCCGGGCGAAGGGGTAGCCGTGCGCGGGGGAGATGGCGTCGAACCCCTCCGCGGCGACCGCGTCCACGACGTCGGGGAAGTCGTCGATGTCGATCCCGCCGAGCCAGGGCGACGACCCGGCCTTGCCGGTCTCGAGATATCTCGGCGCCACGAGCGCGTTGAGGCGCAGCCTCGGCTCGAGCCGCCGCACCATCCGCAGCACCGCCCAGTCGAAGCTCTGGATGCTGACCCGTTCGACCACTCCGGCCCTCCGGGCCGCGCCCACGACCACCTCGGCGAACCGCTCCCGCGGAGACGTCTCGTGGGGGGCCACGGCGTCGAACTTGGTCTCGATGTTGAAGCGCACCTCGTCGGCCCCGCGTGCGGACACCAGGTCGAAGAGCTCGCTCAGCAGCGGCACCCGCGCACCGGGCGACGCCGCCTGGCCCGGGAACGCGTCGAGGGTCCGGGAGCCGGCGTCGACCGTGCGCAGCTGGTCGACCGTCAGGTCGGTGACCAGGCCGCCGACGTAGGGGAAGAGCGGGTCGCCCTCGACGGCCGGGCCCGTGTCGACGTACTTCTCGCTCCCCAGCCGCCGGTCGTGGAGCACCACCGGCACCCCGTCGAGGGTCACGTGCATGTCGCACTCGAGCGTCGTCACCCCGAGGTCGAGGGCATGCCCGAACGCCGCGAGCGTGTTCTCGACCGTGAGGCCGGCGCCCCCGCGGTGTGCCTGGAGGTCGAAGCCGTCGGGGAGCATCAGATCCCCAGCGAGCGCCCGATGATCTCCTTCTGGATCTCGGTGGTGCCGCCATAGATGGTCTGGACGCGGGAGTTGAGGTAGGCGCGGGCGATGGGGTACTCCGTCATGTAGCCGTAGCCGCCATGCAGCTGGACCCCCCGGTCGACCAGCTTGACCTGGAGCTCGGTCGCCCACCACTTGGCCATCGAGGCGGTCGCGGCGTCGAGCTCGCCGCGGACGTGCCGGTCGATGCAGTCGTCGACGAACACCCGGGCGATGTGCGCCTCGGTCGCCATCTCCGCGAGCAGGAAGCGGTTGTGCTGGAAGCGGCCGATCGGCCGACCGAACGCGGTGCGCTCCTTGGCGTAGCCGAGGCACATCTCCAGCACCAGCTCGCAGGCGGCCGCGGCCGAGATCGCGATCGAGAGGCGCTCCTGCGACAGGTTGGTCATCAGCTGGACGAAGCCGGAGCCCTCCTCGCCCAGGAGGTTCTCCTTGGGGACGCGGACGTCGGAGAAGAAGAGCTCGGCGGTGTCCTGGGCGTGCTGGCCGATCTTGTCGAGGTTGCGGCCGCGCTCGAAGCCGGGCATCCCGCGCTCGACCACGAGCAGGGAGATCCCCTGGTGGCCGGCCTCGGGGTCGGTGCGGGCCACCACCACGACGAGGTCGGCGAGGATGCCGTTGGAGATGAAGGTCTTCTGCCCGTTGAGGACATAGTGGTCGCCCGCGTCGACGGCGCTGGTGCGGATGCCCTGGAGGTCGGAGCCCGCACCCGGCTCGGTCATCGCGATCGCGGCGATCAGCTCGCCGGAGCAGAGGCCGGGCAGCCAGCGCTTGCGCTGCTCCTCGGTCGCGCTGGCGAGGAGGTAGGGCGCGATCATGTCGTTGAACAGCGTGAACGCGCAGCCGTGGATGCCGCGCTTGGTCATCTCCTCGCCGAGCACCGCGTTGAAGCGGAAGTCGGCGGTCCCGCCGCCGCCGTACTCCTCGGGGAGCTGGAGGCCCAGGAGTCCCTGCTCGCCCGCCTTGCGCCACACGTCGCGGTCGACGACGCCGTCGGCCTCCCATCGGGCGTGGTGCGGCACGGCCTCGCGGTCGAGGAACGTGCCGCACACCTGGCGGAAGGCCTCGTGCTCCTCGGTGAAGATGCGGCGAGCGGTCACGAGACCCACTCCTTGACCTGCGCCACGACGGCGGCCGGGTCCTCGGCCACCGGGGTGATCTGGAGGTTGGTGACCCCGGCCTCCTGGAAGGCCGCGATCCGCTCGCGGACATAGGAGGCGGGGCCGACCAGGTTGGCGGCCTCGAGCCACTCGAGCGGGACCTTGGCCTCGGCGTCGCGCTTGTTGCCGCCGAGGTAGAGGTCCTGGATCTCCTTGGCCTCCTTCTCGAAGCCGTACTCGCAGGCGAGGTCGTTGTAGAAGTTCTTGCCACGGGCGCCCATGCCGCCGACGTACAGCGCGAACAGCGGCCGGACGAAGTCGAGCAGCGCCTTGGTCTCAGGGCCCTCGCCGATCGCGACCATGCCGCCCGCGCACACCTCCAGCGGGGCCAGTCCCTCCTGGCGCTTGGCGGCGCCGGCGGCGAGGGCGTCGCCCCACACGAGGTGGGCCTTCTCGGGCAGGAAGAGGAAGGGCAGCCAGCCGTCGGCGTAGGACGCCGCGCCCTCGACGCTCTTCTTGCCGAGGGCGGCGATGTAGATCGGGATGGAGGGCCGCTCGGGCTTGGTGAGGAGCTTGAGCGGCTTGCCCAGCCCGGTGCCCCTGCCCTCGGGGAGGGGCAGGGTGAAGGTGCCCTCGTGGGTGAGCGTCTCGCGGCGCAGGCCGCGCCGGACGAGGTCCACGATCTCGCGGGTCCGCGTGAGGGGCTTGTCGTAGGCGACCCCGTGGAACCCCTCGATGACCTGCGGACCGCTGGCGCCGAGGCCGAGGATCGCCCGGCCACCCGAGACGTTGTCGAGGCCGGCGGCGGTCTGGAGGATCGCCGAGGGCGTGCGGGAGTAGATGTTGATGATCGCCGAGCCGATCTCGAGCCGCTCGGTCTTGGCGGCGAGGTAGCCCATCAGGGTCGGGGAGTCGAAGCCGTAGGCCTCGGGCACCCAGACCCCGTCGAGCCCGGCCCGCTCGAGGGCGGCGACCTGGTCGGCCGCCTCGCGGGGGTTGCCGGCATACATCAGGGGGTGCGAGATCTTCATGGTGGCCCGTCTCTCGGGGGTGGCGCCCGGTCGCTTCGCGTGGCAGCCGTCACGCTAGCAAGGTGCCGGGCCGGTCGGCAGCGTCGCCGAGCGGCGCTGGGTGTTGACTGGACCCGTGCCGTCCCGACCGTCCGGCTCCACCCCTGGCATCACGCCGCTGACCCGGCTTCCCGACGGGACCGTCAAGCAGGTGAACCCGTTCACCGGGACGCAGGTGTGGACGGTCCCGGGCCGGGCCGACCGGCCGCTGGTGCCGGCCGCCGTACGACGTCCCGCCGTGATCGAGGGCCGGCTGCACGGGGAGTACTGCGCCTTCTGCCCGTCCCGCTATCTCGAGACGCCGCCCGAGCGGGAGCGCGTCGTGCGGCACCACGACGGCTGGAAGCGGCTCGTCGAGGTCGGGGCCGACCGGCTCTTCGACACCGAGGCGGACTTCCGGCTGTTCGCGAACCTGTTCGAGATCGTGTCCTTCGACTACTGGGTGCGCAACCACGGCTACCGCCCGTCGGCGCGCGCCGTCGCCCACCAGGCGTCCTACCTCGCCCACCCTGCGGGCGTCGCCCACCTGGAGGCGCTGCTGCGGGCGCGGTTCGGCAAGGTCGACAGCCACGACGTCGCCGAACGCTCGAGCCGCTTCTTCGCGGGGTGCCACGACGTGATCGTCGCCCGGAGGCACTATGTCGACGGCGCCCGGCTCGACGACGAGCACGCGAGCTCGGGGTCGCTGACCCCCGACGAGCACGAGCAGTACGTCGCCCTGACGGTCCGCTCGGTCAAGCGGCTCTATGACGCCAACCCGCACGCGCTGCAGGTCGTGGCCTTCCAGAACTGGCTGCGTCCCGCCGGGGCGTCCTTCGACCACCTGCACAAGCAGCTCGTCGCGATCGACGAGCTCGGCACGGACCTGGAGCAGCAGCTGGTGCGGCTGTCGCGGGAGCCCGACCTCTATGAGCGGTGGGGCGAGCGCTATGCCGCCGAGCAGGGGCTGGTGGTCGCCCGCAACGGGCACGCGGTCGCGGTGGCCGGTGTCGGGCACCGCTTCCCCGCCGTCGAGGTGTGGTCCCGGGTGGCCGGGCGTCCGTGGGAGCTGTCCAGCCACGTCCTGCGCGACTTCTCCGACCTGTTGCACGCCGTGCACGCCGCCACCGGCGCCGCGGTCCCGACCAACGAGGAGTGGCACCACCAGCTGCCGACCGTGGGCTTCGACAGCCCCCTGCGGGCCGTGGTCAAGTGGCGGGTCTCGACCCCGGCGGGGTTCGAGGGCGGCACCCGGATCTATGTGAACACCATCGACCCGTGGACCGTCGCCTCCCGCATGCGCGCCCGGCTCGTCGAGCTCGGCGCGGACGGGGTGCTGGGCGACGTACGGGTCGAGCCCGGGCCGTAGGACCTGGCGAGGGGCGGGCGAGGGGCGGCGCCGGCACGGGCGTCGTACCGCCTGTCCCAGGAGTCACGCGGCACGCCCGAAGCTGGCACTTGTAGGCCGAAGTTCCGGCCGCCCAGTGCTGGTTTCCCCGCTCGAGCGGGGAAACCTGCACGCCCCGGGACGGCCCCTCAGTCCCGCTGGTGCCCGTTCCACGAGTCCCACAGCGCGGCATAGGAGCCGTCGGCGACGACGAGCTCGTCGTGGGAGCCGAACTCGGAGATGACCCCGTCCTCCACGACGGCCACGCGGTCGGCGTCGTGGGCCGAGAAGAGCCGGTGGGCGATGGCGATGACGGTGCGGCCGTGGAGCACGGCGGCGAGCGACCGCTCGAGGTGGCGAGCGGCGCGCGGGTCGATCAGCGAGGTCGCCTCGTCGAGCACCAGGGTGTGGGGGTCGGCGAGCACGAGCCGGGCCAGCGCGATCTGCTGTGCCTGCGCGGCGCTGGTGGCGCGACCGCCCGAGCCGACGACCGTGTCGAGCCCCTCGGGCAGCGCGTCGACCCACTCCAGCGCGTCGACGGCCTCGAGCGCGTCGCGGATCTGCTCGTCGGAGGCGCCCGGCGGGGCGGCCAGGGCCAGGTTCTCGCGCAGCGTCCCGACGAACACGTGGTGCTCCTGGGTGACCAGCGCGACGTGGCCGCGCAGGTCGTCGAGCGGCAGCTCGGTCAGCCCGACCGACCCGACGGTGACCGACCCGGTCCGCGGTGGGTGGATGCCGGCGAGCAGCCGGCCCAGCGTCGACTTGCCCGCCCCGGAGGGGCCGACCATCGCGATCCGCTCGCCGACGCCCACGTCCATCGACACGCCGTGCAGCACGTCGCGCCCCTCGACATAGGCGAACCGCACGTCGGCGGCGTCGAGCTTCTCATCCAGCGGCTGCGCGCCCGAGACCGTCCGGTCGTCGGGGACCTCGGCCACGCCGAGCAGCCGCGACAGCGACGCGGCGCCCATCTGGAGCTCGTCGAGGATGCCGACGATCCGGTCGACCGGGTCGATGAGCATCTGCACATAGAGCGTCGCGGCGGCCACGTCGCCGAGCGACACCGAGCCCTGCACATAGAGCCAGCCTCCGAAGAGCAGCGTCGCGACGGTCGGCAGGAGGTAGGCGATGTCCATCGCGGGGAAGAACACCGTCCGCAGGAAGAGGGTGTAGCGCTCGGCGCCGTACGACGCCTTGCAGTCCTCGTCGATCTGCCGCACCTGGTCCGCGCCCAGCCCGAGCGCCTCGACGGTGCGCGCACCCTCGACGGTCTCGGTGAGGGTGGCGTTGATGGTGGAGTACGACGCGCTCTCGCGCAGGTAGCCGTCCTTCGCCCGCGCGAGATACCACCGCAGCCCCACCAGGAGCGGCGGCAGCGCCAGCAGGCAGGGGAGCGCCACCCACCAGCCGACGGCGATGGCGGCGGCGAAGGTCAGCACGCCCTGGACCAGCGCGATCGTCCACTCGGGCAGCGCCCAGCGGACCGACCAGCCCAGCTGCTCGACGTCGCGCCCGGTGCGGGTCAGGAGGTCGCCGGACCCGGCGGACTCGACGACGCCGACGGGCAGGGCCAGGGTGTTGTCGACGAAGTCCTCGCGCAGCTCGGCCAGCACCTGCTCGCCGAGCACCTGGCTGGCATAGCGCGCATAGCGGGTGAGGACCGTCTGGAGCAGCACGAAGCCCGCGAGCAGCAGGGCGATCCGGTCCACGTGGCCCAGCGTCGAGCCGTCCTTGACCTCCTCGACGAGGTCCCCGAGCAGGCGCGGGGCGGCGAGGCCGGCGACGGCGGCCGCGGAGTGCAGCACGAGGGCGCCGACGATGATGCGGGGGTGTGTCCGGGCGAGGCGGCGGACATAGCGGCGCAGCGCGGGGGCGTCCGCGACCGGCAGGGTCGTGCTCATCGGCTCACCTCCTCGTGCTCCTGGTCGACCGTGGGCGGCTCGTCGTCGGCCTCACCCGACTCGCGGGTCACGGTCGCGCGGTAGGCCGGCTCGCTGGCCAGCAGCTCGACGTGCCCGCCGACCGCGGCCACCCGCCCGTCCCGGATCCAGGCGACCTCGTCGACGGCGTCGAGCATCAACGGGCTCGAGGTGACCACCACCGTGGTCCGACCGTGGCGGTGGGCGTGCAGCCGGGCCGCGATCCGGGCCTCGGTGTGGGCGTCCACGGCGGAGGTCGGCTCGACCAGCACCAGGATCTCCGGGTCGGCGGTCAGGGCGCGCGCCAGGACCAGGCGCTGACGCTGGCCGCCGGAGAACGTCCGACCGCGCTCGGCCACGACCGCGTCGAGCCCCTCGGGAAGCGCCTCCAGGATGTCGCCGGCTGAGGCGGTCTCGAGGGCGTGGTTGAGGTTGCCGCCGCCGTGCACGTCGAGCCGGTCGCCCAGGCGGCCGGAGAACAGCACGGCCCCGGTGTCGGAGACGACGATGCGGCGGCGCACCTCCGACCGCGCCAGCGAGGTCAAGGGGACGCCGCCGAGCAGGACGTCGTCGTCCACCTCGGGCGCGCAGAGCCCCAGCCGGTCGGCGAGAGCGGCGGCCGCGTCGGGGACGTCGGCGACCAGCGCGGTGAGGTGCCCGGCGCGGACCCGCAGCCCCGTGCGGAGGTCCTCGAGGTCGGAGTCGGCGGGCGGCGAGAGCGCCGGGAGCTCCGGGCCGAGGTAGTCGGGCTCCAGGGCGAGGACCCGGCAGATCCGCGCGGCGCTGACCCGGGCGCGGATGATCTTGTTGGCGTACTCGGTGGCGGTCCGGAGCGGGATCATGAGGAACGCGGAGTAGCCGTAGAACGCGACCAGCTCGCCGGGGGTGATGCGCCCGGTGACGGCATAGCGTGCGCCCAGCCAGACGACCACGACGACGAAGACCCCGGGCAGCAGCACCTGGAGCGCGTCGAGGACCGACTGCAGGCGGGCGACGGCGACGCCGGCGCGGCGGGTGTTCTGCGACTCGCGCCGGTAGCGGTCGGAGAAGACCTGCTCGCCGCCGATGCCGCGCAGCACGCGCAGTCCCGCGACGATGTCGCTCGCGGTGTTGGCGAGCTCGCCCATCAGCTGGCGCTGGTGGGCGGCGCGCTTCTGCAGCGGCGACAGCAGCGGCCCCACGGCGAGCATGAGCAGCGGGACGCCGAGCAGGACCACCAGCCCCAGCGTGACCGAGGTCTGCAGGAGGATCACCGCCACCAGCAGGAAGGACACGACCGCGCCGGAGAAGCGGGCGCTGACGTCCATCACCTGGCCCATGTTGGACATGTCGTTGATGCCGATCGCGACGACCTCGCCGGTGGACACCCGGCGGGGCAGAGCGCCGCCGAGATGCACGGCCTGCCGGCCGATCAGCTGGACGACGCGGTAGGCCGCGGTCAGCCAGTTGGTGACGGCGAACCGGTGCCGCAGGATCCCGCTGACGGCCTGGACGAGACCGATGAGGAACATCAGTCCGGCCCAGAAGACCAGCTCGTCACGGTCCTGGGCGGCGACGCCGCGGTCGATGGCCCGCCCGAGGACGGCCGGCATGACCGCCTGGGCGCTCATCCAGATGATGCCGAAGAACATGCCGCCCGCGAGGGTCTGCCACTGGCCGCGCGCCATCCACAGCAGGAGGCGGCCGGGGGACCGGTGGTCCGCCACTCCGGGGTCGGTCACGGGCAGCGGGCGCACCGTGCCTACGCTACGGACCGGCCCGTCCGGCGGCGACTGGTTTTGGCGTGATCAGGACGACGTGGGGCCGCCTGCGCGCTGGGGGTCGAGGCGTCGTGGCAGGACGGCGAGGAGCGCGACCGCGGCGACGGCGAAGACCGCGCCGACGGTGAGCCCGACGCTGCGTCCCACGACCACGTCGACGATGAGCGTCGTCATCCCGACGACCAGCGACGACACGCAGAGCAGGACCCCCACGAGGGCCCAGTGCGCCGTGCGGACCAGGCGCTCCTTGACGTGCTGGCCCGAGATGCGCCGGTGCACCGCGACGGGGGTCATGACGAAGACCAGGGTGGCCGCGGCCAGGAACACCAGGGCGAGGTAGAGGCCGCGCTGGAAGGAGTCCAGGTCGCCGAAGCTCGACTGGAACGGGAGCGTCAGCAGGAAGCCCGAGGTCAGCTGGGCCCCCGTCTGCATGACCCGCAGCTCCTGGAGCTGGTCGTTCCACTTGCGGTCGAGCTTCTCCTCCTCGGTCTCGTCGCGGTCGTCGTCGGACATGAGGGTGACCTTAGTACGGCCGGCCGCGGAGGCTGGGGTGCGCGCGGCCCCAGCCCCTACAGTGGCCGCGTGGCTGGCACGACGGCAGGCGAGGCGCTCCTGCGACGGATCCGCGAGGGCGTCATCGGCGACGACCAGGTGATGCTCGGGCCCTACGGGCCGCGCCGGGTGACCTACGCCGACTACACCGCCTCGGGGCGCAGCCTGTCGTTCCTCGAGGACTTCATCCGCGCCGAGGTGCTGCCGACGTACGCCAACACCCACACCGAGGCCAGCGGCACCGGGCTGCAGACCACACGCCTGCGCGAGGACGCGCGACGGCTGATCCGCGACGCGGTCGGGGGCGACGACGACACCGTCGTGGTCTTCACCGGGTCGGGCAGCACCGCCGCGATCGACAAGCTGGTCGGCATCCTCGGGCTGCGGGTGCCGGCGGGACTCGACGACCGCTACCACCTCACCGACCAGATCCCGCCCGAGGAGCGGCCGGTGGTGTTCATCGGCCCGTTCGAGCACCACTCCAACGAGCTGCCGTGGCGCGAGTCGATCGCCGACGTCGTGACGATCCCCGAGGACGCCGACGGGCACATCGACCAGAGGCGGCTGCGCGAGGAGCTCGAGCGCCACGCCGACCGTCCGCTGCTCATCGGCTCGTTCTCGGCCGCGTCCAACGTGACCGGCATCGTCTCCGACACCTACGGCATCGCCGCGCTGCTCCACGAGCACGGGGCCCTGTCGTTCTGGGACTTCGCGGCGTGCGCGCCCTACGTCGACATCGAGATGCTGGCGCCTCCGGCGGGGCCCGCGTCGGCCTTCAAGGACGCGATCTTCCTGTCGCCGCACAAGTTCATCGGCGGCCCGGGGACCCCCGGGGTGCTCGTCGTGCGGCGCGAGCTGATGACCAACCGGGTGCCGGTGGTGCCCGGCGGCGGCACGGTGATGTACGTCAACCCCTCCGAGCACCGCTATCTCGACGACCCCGCGCATCGCGAGGAGGGCGGCACGCCGGCCATCGTGGAGTCGATCCGTGCGGGGCTGGTGTTCCAGCTCAAGCAGGCGGTGGGCGTCGAGACGATCCAGGCGCGCGAGGAGCGGCTGCTGCGTCGGGCGGTGGCCGCCTGGGAGGTCGAGCCGGCTCTGGAGATCCTGGGCAACCTGGACGCGCGGCGGCTGTCGATCGTGTCGTTCGTGGTGCGGGCGCCGTCGGGGAAGTACCTCCACCACAACTTCGTGGTGGCGCTGCTCAACGACCTGTTCGGGATCCAGACCCGCGGCGGGTGCTCGTGCGCCGGGCCCTACGGCCACCGGCTGCTCGGGATCGACCTGGAGCGGTCGCACCGCTTCGAGCGCGAGATCGCCACGGGGTGCGAGGGGATCAAGCCGGGCTGGGTGCGGGTCAACTTCAACTACTTCGTCGATGACGAGGTGGCCGACTACATCGTCGAGGCGGTCCGCATGGTCGCGCGCGACGGGTGGCGGCTGCTGGGCGACTACCGCTTCGACCCCGCCGCCGGCCTGTGGCACCACCGGGCGGGACCCGTCGAGCCGCCGTTGCGGCTGTCGGACGTCGGCTATGGCGTCGACGGGTCGATGACCTGGCCGTCGACCCGGACGACCGCCCCCGCGGCCGCCCTCCAGGGCTACCTCCAGCTGGCCGAGGAGGTGCTCGCCGCCGCCGAGCCCCCGGACGGCGAGGCCGGTTCGCTGTCCGCGGACTTCGACCAGCTGCGGTGGTTCGAGCTCCCCGCGGCGTGCCTGGTGTGAGTGGTGGGTGGGTCGCCGTAGGTCGAGGGGTGTCGGTTTCCCCGCTCGAGCGGGTAACCCTGCACTGGGAGGCCGAAGTTTCGGCCCACAAGTGACAGTTTCCCCGCCTGAGCGGGGAAACCGGCAAGCCCCTCAGCGCAGCGGGTGCACGTTGTCGCCGTAGCGGTGGGCCTCGCGCCAGCGCATGCGGACGTCGAGGAACGAGGCGTGGGCGACGATGCCGAAGCCGAAGGCCAGCCAGGCCGCGTGGGGGTGGTCGCCCAGGACCGCGACCAGCAGCAGGATGACGCCGATGCAGGTCAGCACCGAGGTGAGCACGATCTGCGTGACGAGGGACATGGGGACTCCTAGGCGGACCGGCGCTTGCGACGCGGCTGGGGCACCTCGCGGGGCTCGGGTGCGCGCGGACGGCTGCGTGGCTTGCCGAGCAGGGAGGCGTCGCGGGCGTCCTTGGCCAGGCGGGCCCGGCGGCTGACCTCGGCGAGCAGGATCGTCGGCTCGATCTCGAGGAGCTCGGCGATGACGTCGAGGTCGGACATCGTCCACGAGCGCTGGCCGGTCTGACGCTCCGAGACATAGCTCGGCGCGCGGTCGAGCGCCTCGGCCAGCCTGGCGCCGGACACGTTGTGCTCGGCGAGCAGGCCGCGGATCACGCTGGCCACCTCGGAGGGGAACCGACTCACCACGGGCCCGAGCCTAGTGCCGCCGGGACGGTGGCGGTGTGAGCGAAGCAACGTGCCGAGGATTAGGTGCAGTTCGCAAATACATCTAGGCTTCGGATATCCGAAGATTCTCGGGCTCTCCGGATGCCACGGAACGCCACCGAAAGCCCCCCCGGCACCAACCTCGGTGACGAGCCGCCCCGGACCCGCACACGTCCGGGGCGGTCTGGTTCACGGCAGCCGGAGACGTCTCGAGAGCTCCAGGGTGCTCGGGCGCGGGTCGCCGTCGGGCGGATCCACCAGTCTCGCCTCGGCGGTGACCCGCAGCTCGAGCCGGCCGCCCTCGAGCGGTCCGTCGAAGGTCAGGGTGCCCGACCGGCCTGCACCGGGCCCGTCGCCCCCGGGCAGCGCGCCGACGCTCACCGGCTCGCGGCCGTCGAGGGTCGCGTCCACGCGCAGCGAGGTCGCCCGCCACCGCTCGGGGGGCCCGTCGGCCGCGCGCACCCGGTCGACCGCGACGCGGTAGGGGACCACCACCCAGGCTCGTCCCGCCGCGGCCCATCCCTGCCCCGGCAGGTAGGGCAGCCGTGCCGGCTCGCCCACCCGGCACGCCACGAGCGCGGTGAGCCGGCCGTGCCGGTCCCAGCCGGCGGGCGGGCACCGAGGCGGCGGAGGGTGCTCGATGTGGTGGTAGAGCGGGCTCGCGGCACCGGAGCCCAGCTGGCCGCTGCGCGGATCGAGCGTCTGCGTCAGCCCGTCGTAGGCCGCCGTCAGGTGGACGCTGTCGGGCACGCCCGCCACGGCGACGTACATCACCTGCACGGCGGCGTCGACGGTCCCGCCCACGGCGGGCACGTCGTAGGGCGACCCGAGCGGGAAGCTGTCGCTGCCCACCACGAGCGCCATCTCGGCGGGCTTCGGGTCCGTGCTCACCGGCCCCATCGCCGCGGGCAGGGCGAACGGGTTGTGCGACCAGCCCACCGGCACGAAGCTGCCCCCCTCGGGCGGACGGTGCGGGACGCCGTCGGCCGCGCTCGTGGCGGGCAGCGTCCCGGTGATGGGCTCGCCGATGGTCACGTCGATGCGACCCGCGGGCACGAGCAGGAACCCGTGGTCACCGTGGATGACCGTCGAGATGTGGCCGGGTACGACGGTGCCCGCGACGTCGCGGTCCGGCCCGTCCTCGCAGCCGGTCGTCCCCACCAGCAGGAGGGAGACGAGGGCCAGGACGGGAAGCCGCACGCCCTAGGTGCCCAACGCCTCGACGACCTCGGCGCGGGGGAGCTCGCCGAGCAGCCGGCCGGGCAGCAGGATCTTGGAGCGCCGGACGCCGGAGCCGATCACGACGACCGGCACCGCGAGCAGGCTGCTGTCGACGAGGACCCGCCAGCCCTCGGGCAGCCCGAGCGGCGTGATGCCGCCGTACTCCATGGCCGACTCGGCGACCGCCCGGTCGAGCGCGAGGAAGGAGCACTTGCGCACGTTTAGGGTGCGCTTGACGAGGTTGTTGACGTCGGCGCGCTTGTCGGCCGGTACGACGCACGCCGCGACCCGCTCGACGCCGTCGCGTCGCCCCGCCACCACGACACAGTTGGCGCCGGCCTCGAGGGGCAGCTCGTAGGCCGCGGAGCAGGCCGCCGTGTCCGCGAGCTCCGGGTCGATCTCGACGACGCCCGCATCGGGGGAGTGCGGCCAGCCCGCCAGCGCCCCGACCACCGACGGCGCCAGCAGGTCGCGTCTCTCCGAGACGGGCAGGCCGACGAGGGCGCCGAGGACGGGGGCGGTCACTCGAACGTCACCATGGGGTCGCCCGGCAGGTCGCCGATGTCGATGCCGGCCTCCGACTGGAGGGTGCTGCCGGCGAACATCCTCAGGTGGTTGCGGTCGCGGATCATCACGACGAGACGGTACTGGCCGGCCGCGAGGCCGGACGGGCGGACGCCGGTCCACGTCCAGATGCCGTCGGACGGGTCCCCCTCGACCATGGCGAGCGGCAGGGTCAGCGTCACGCCGTCGGCGTTCACGAGCGCGGCCGTGACGGCCGAGACGCCGAACACGCCGAGGTCCTCGGCGTCGACGGACACCGTGACCGTCTCGCCCGCGGTCACGACGGACTTGTCCAGGGTCGTGCCGGCCTGCACGGGCGGGGTGTCGGAGAGCGAGCCGCGCAGCAGGTGGTCGGCGTTCGTGGCGCCCTGGACCGCTGTCCACCTGCGGAGCGGGCCGTAGTGGCCCCACGCCCACTCCTCGTCTCCGCACTGGCGGGCCAGGGAGGACGGGTGCGCCTCGTCGGTCACGTGGGCGCTCAGGAGCAGATCGCCGCTGGGGAGCGCGACGGGGATCGTCAGGTCGGCGGACCACAGGCCGTCGTGGACGTCGCCCGACTGGAGCGTGAGGGCCTGGCAGTCGACGGTCACCGGCGCCTCCTCGGCCAGCGTCAGGCGTGAGGCGCACAGGGTCGGCCCCTCGATGCCGACCGGGTCGTCGGCCACTCCGGTGTCGACGTCGACGAGGTGGGCCTCGACGTGGAACACCTTGGGGCCTGTGCTCACGTTGACGGTCGTCGGGACGGCCGGGGTGACGATCTGCACCGTGGGCAGTGTCAGGTCCGGTGCGGAGTCGACCACGGTCAGCCCGGCGTCGGTGGAGACGCCGCCGCGGTGCCCGCCGACGTCGGAGAAGGAGGCGCTCAGCTCGAGCGGCCCCGGAGCGAAACCACGGGGGATCGTCGCCGTCGCCTCCCACCAGCCGTCGCGGGCCGTGCCGCTGACCCGCTGGTAGGCGGGCTGGGCGATCAGGGAGCTGGGCGAGTCGGCGATCAGGTGGGATCTCACGGAGGTGACGCCGATGTCGTCGGTGAGGTGCATCCGGACCACGACGTCCTCGGACTGCTCGCTGACGTCGACGGTGTCGGCGCTGACGGTCAGCTCGACGAGCTCCGGCGCCTCGAGGTCGAAGAGGCAGCTGCGGAGATCGTCCTCCGGCCGGTAGCGGCAGCGGTCGCTGCCGGCCTGGCCGTCCACCCTGTCGGTGCCGGTGCCGCCGTCCAGCTGGTCGAGGCCCACGCCACCGAAGAGCCGGTCGTCGCCGGGACCGCCGCGCAGCTCGTCCTCGCCTGCGAGCCCCCTGAGCACGTCGTCGCCGCCGCGGCCGCAGATCACGTCGTCGCCGGCGGTGCCGACGAGACGGTCGGCCCGCGGCGTCCCGACCACCGTGCAGTCGGACCCGACGCCACGAACCGGGGCGACGGCCTGGGCGGGGGCGCTGAGCGCCGTGGCGGCGAGCGCCAGCGCAGCCAGGGTGGTGGTGAGCCGATGCATGCGGTCCCCCGGAAGGCAGTGCGGTGTTGGCGCACATCGTGGCACGAACAGGGGACAGTCACGAACGGAACAGGGGTCGCGCACCCCCGTGCCGCGACCCCTGTCCGGGACCTGCATCTTCAGTTGTGGTCGTCCTCAGGAGGACGGGCGGCCGGTCAGCTCTCGGGGACCAGCACCCACATCACCACGTAGGCGACGATGAGGCTGCCGAACCCGAAGACGGCGCCGATGGCGGCGAGCAGCCGGACCAGGGTGACGTCCATGCCGAGGTAGTCGGCCACGCCGGAGCAGACGCCGGCGATCATCTTGTCGTCGGTGCGGCGGACCAGGCGCTTGGGCTGGTGGGCGGCGGGCGGGGGCTGGTGGGTGGTCATCGGTTCTCCTCGTGGGTGTCGATGTCGGCGGACGAGGCCGGGTCGGTCTCGGGGCCGAGGTCGGTGTCGTCCGGCGCCAGGTCGTAGGCCGGCTGGTAGGGCGGGGTGCCCGCGGGGACGGGCGAGGGGGTACGGCGCCGGCCGCTGAAGGCCAGGGCCAGGAGCCCGGCGCCGCCGGCGAAGACCCAGGGCAGCGGAAGCAGCCAGCGCAGGTCCTCGCCGGACACGCCGCCGTACTGCTCCGCGGCCCAGATGCCGACCAGGCCGAGGAAGGCCAGGCCCATCACCAGGTGGCCGACGTGGACCGGGTGGGTGCTGCGGGACATGTTGTCTCGGGTGGTCGTCTGGGTGGTCATGGTGTGCTCCTTCACCGGGTCCTGATCTCGATCTCGCCGATGCCGAGCTCGGCGTGGATGTCCAGCGAGCCGTTCTCGCCGATCACGTCGTGGCTGCCGCTGAGCCGGTTGTCGATGCCGTCGCGCTCGGTGCCGAAGACCTCGACCCGACCGGGCCCGTCGACGACGGCCGTGGCGTCCACGTCCATGTCCTCGGGCACGATCACGACGATCCGGCCGGCGCCGCCGTCGATGCGGATGGTGCGGCCGTCCAGCGCCTGCACGTCGTCGACCTGCGTCAGGTCGACCACCAGCTCACCGGCGTCGAGGTTGTAGCGGCTCTGCACACCGGCCGCGAACTGCGGCGCCTCGGTCGTGGTGCGGTCGGTGACGTGCTCGCCGACGCTGGCGCCGGCCAGGCCGACCGCGCTCATCAGGCCGAGCAGGATGATCCCGCCGGCGCGGCCGAAGAACGAGCCGACCACGAGCATCACGCCGCTGATGACGGTCGCGAGCGCCGGGTAGGCCGACCCGGGGATGTCGGCGCCGCCGACGTCGACCATGCCGAGCACGCCGAGCGCCAGGACGACCAGCGCGAGGGTGAACCAGAAGAGGATCGGTCCGCGCTTGCGCGGGTTCGGCGGGAACGGGGCCGGCATCGTGCCGGGGTAGCCGGCGCCGTACGGCGGCTGCGTGGGCGGCTGGTAGGTCTGGTAGCCCGGGTAGGCCGTGCCGTAGGTGGGCTGCTGGTAGCCGGTCGTGGGGTAGGTCGCGGTGCCGGTGGTGCCGGTGTCACCGGGGGTGCCGACGGGTGTCTGCACGGTGGTCTCCTGAGTCTGCGGGGCCTGCGGGTCGTAGGCCTGGTAGGGCTGGAAGGGCTGGTAGGGCGGGGGCTGCGCGCCGGGTGGCGGTGGGGCCATCGGCCCGGGCGCTCCGGGGTGCTGCGGGTCGTTCTTCTGGCGGTTGACCACCACGAGGGCGATCACCAGGCCGATCAGGACCAGCGGCCACGGGAAGTGGTAGCCGCCCCACGAGCTGCCCAGCAGCGCGAGCGCGGCCACGGCTCCGAGGACGACCAGCACGACCGAGAGGCTGCGGTGGTCGAGGGAGAAGGTCGCCGAGGAGCCCTCGTCGTCGGGCAGCAGCAGCCACAGGGCGATGTAGAGCAGCACGCCGCCGCCGCCGAAGATGGCCAACACCACGAACGCCACCCGCACGATCACGGGGTCGATGTCGAAGTGCCGGGCGAGACCGCCGGCGACGCCGGCCACCTTGCGCTGCACACCGACGGTGCGGCGCAGGCGGGAGACGTCGCGCAGCTGGTCGCCGGTGGGGCGGGGCCGGTCAGCGCCGTCGGGCTGCGGCCCGGGCTCGTGGGGTGCTTGCGGAGGTGTCGTGGTCATAGCTCCACTCTGGTGCCCGGAGGCGTCGCCCACCATCGGGGACGACCCTGATCCGGTCCCGAGACCCCCGGGTCGAGGTCAGGGTCCGACCGGGGGTGGGCCTCATGGTTCGCGCCCCCGCGTTGTGTGACGATGACGGTGAGATGAGCGAGTCCATGCCGGCCTTCCGGCGCGCCTACCGCGACACGCAGCAGCCGGTGCTCGGCGGCGTGGCCGCCGGTCTGGCGCGCCATGTGGGCCTGCCGGTGCTGTGGGTACGCGCGGCGTTCGTGCTGCTGGCCGTGCTCGGCGGCTCCGGGGTCCTGTTCTATCTCGCCCTCTGGCTGTTCCTGCCCGCGGAGCCCGCGTTCTCGCCCGAGGCGCCGGGGCTCGAGAGCGCGGCCCGCAGCGGCAAGCGGCCCCGCCGGGGGCGGCGGCTCAGCGACGCCGGGCCGGCGATCGCCCTGGGCGCCCTCGGCATCGGCGTCGCGCTGCTGCTCGACGCGCTGCTGGGCACCGGCGGGCTGTGGTGGCCGCTCGGTCTGGGCGTCGCCGGCGTCGCCCTGCTGTGGCGGCAGGCCGACGAGGCCCAGCGGGAGCGGTGGCTCGACACCACCGGCCGGATGGACCCCTTCCGGGCCGTCTTCGGCGCCGGCGGCTGGGCGGCGTACGCCCGCGTCCTGGCCGGGCTCGCCCTCGTTGCCACCGCCCTCGTGGTGTTCGCGCTGCGCTCGGGCGACCTGCGCGTGGCGTGGGACCTGGTGGTCGCCGGCCTGCTCGGCATCGCCGGTCTGGCCATCGTGATCGGGCCGTGGGTCTACCGCCTCGCCACAGACCTCGGGGCCGAGCGGGCCGAGCGCGTGCGCACCCAGGAGCGCGCCGACCTGGCGGCCCACCTGCACGACTCGGTCCTCCAGACGCTGGCGCTGATCCAGAAGAACTCCGCCGACGCCCCGATGGTGGCCCGGCTCGCGCGGTCGCAGGAGCGCGACCTGCGGTCCTGGCTCTATGACGTCGCTCCGTCCGGCGGTGCCACCGTCGCCACCGCCCTCCGGGCCATCGCAGCGACGGCCGAGGACGACCACGGCGTCACCGTCGACCTGGTGACCGTGGGCGACGGCGAGCTCGACGAGCGGCTCGAGCCGATCGTCAACGCGACCCGTGAGGCGGTCACCAACGCCGCCAAGCACGCCGGCACGGGCCGGGTCGACGTCTATGCCGAGGTCACCGACGCCGCCGTCGAGGTGTTCGTCCGGGACCGGGGAGCCGGCTTCGACCTCGACGCCGTGCCGGCCGACCGCTACGGCGTCCGCAACAGCATCCTCGACCGCATGGAGCGCCACGGCGGCACCGCCGAGCTGCGCACCGCTCCGGGCGAGGGCACCGAGGTGCGGCTCCGGCTGCCACGAGAAGGGACCCCTGATGACTGACGCGACTCCCGGCACCGCCGGACTTCCGACCGGTGGCGGGGCCCGTCCACGCGCCCGTCGTCGGATCCGGGTCGTGGTCGTCGACGACCACGCGATGTTCCGGTCGGGGGTGAAGGCCGAGATCGGCCAGTCCGTCGAGGTGGTGGCCGAGGCGGCCGACGTCCCCGAGGCGGTCGCCGCGATCGCCCAGCACCGGCCCGACGTCGTACTCCTCGACGTGCACCTGCCCGGCGGCGGCGGAGTCGAGGTGATGCGGCAGCACCCCGCGACCGACACGCGCTATCTCGCGCTGTCGGTCTCCGACGCGGCCGAGGACGTCATCGGCACCATCCGTGGCGGCGCCCGCGGCTATGTCACCAAGACCATCACCGGCCCCGAGCTGGTCGCGGCGATCGGTCGGGTGGCCGACGGCGACGCGGTGTTCTCGCCCCGGCTCGCGGGCTTCGTGCTCGACGCGTTCGCGGGGTCGATCGAGGTCGCCGCCGTCGACGAGGACCTCGACCGGCTCACCGAGCGGGAGCGCGAGGTGATGCGCCTGATCGCCCGCGGCTATGCCTACAAGGAGGTCGCCAAGGAGCTGTTCATCTCGATCAAGACGGTCGAGACCCACATGTCCTCGGTGCTCCGCAAGCTCCAGCTGTCGTCGCGCCACGAACTCACCCGCTGGGCCTCCGACCGGCGCCTCCTCTGAGGCTCGGCCGGGCGAGGTCGCGCCCACCACGGACCTCGTCAGCCCCGGGCCGACACCCGTCGATTGGTCACAAACTGCAGGTCCGACCCGGGATTTCGCGCCGATTGGTCCAAATCGGCGGGTCAGATCTCACGTCTCCCCGCGCATCGAGAACGACCGCAGCCGGTCACCGGTGAACCACACGGCGAGGGCGACGAGGATCGCGGAGGCGGCGACGGCATAGGTCACGCCGGTGTGGGGGGCGTCGGCGACCGAGCTCACCTCGGCGGCGAGGCCGCGACCCCAGGCGCCGATCGAGACCCAGCGGATGCCGGTGAAGAGGCCGCCGAGCAGCCCCTCCCACAGCAGCACGAAGAGCAGGCCGATCACCACGGCGTGCCGCGTCGTCGCCGCGAGGGCGAGGAACAGCGCGGTGTAGGTGATCCCGGCCAGGGCACCGCCCAGGAACCAGGCGAACGCCTCCCCGGGCTCGCCGGAGTCGATGACCAGCCCGGCCGCCAGGATGGGCAGCGCGCCGAAGACGAGCGTCGCGAGCACGGCGACGACGTACTTGCTCACGCCCACGACGTGCCGGTTCACCGGCTTGGCGAGCAGATAGACGATCGAGCCGTCGTCGATCTCGGGCCCGAGCACGGCCGAGGCGGACAGCAGTGCCACCAAGGGCAGCGCGAGCCCGAACCCGAGGGTGTTGACGACGTCATAGCCGACGCCGGGGTCGGTCAGCAGCCGGATCACCACCGCCAGGGCGATGACGACGACGGGCAGGGCGAGCAGCAGCAGGCCGCGGCGGCGGCCCAGCAGCGCCTGGAGCGCCAGGCGGACGATGGTCGGGTTCATGAGGCCACCAGGTAGGCGAAGACGGACTCGAGGGACTCGTCGGTCGGGGTGAGCTCGAGCAGGCGTACGCCGCGCGCGCGGGCCAGGCGGGGAAGGGCGACGGCGAACGCGCCGAAGTCGGAGACCTCGATCTCCAGTCCGCCGCGCGGCCGCAGCGACACCCCGAGCACCGCCGGCAGGGCGATGAGCGTGGCGGCCATCGCCCGGTCGTCGTCGGTCACGACGACATAGCGCATCGGCCGGTCGGTCATCAGCCGCCGGATCGCGCCGAAGTCGCCGGAGGCGGCGTGCCGCCCCGAGACCACGACCTCGATCTGCCGGGCCACCTGCTCGACCTCCTCGAGGATGTGGGAGCTGAAGAGCACGGTGCGGCCCTCGGCCCCCATCTGACGCAGCAGGGTCATCAGGTGCAGCCGCTGGCGGGGGTCGACACCGTTGAACGGCTCGTCGAGCAGCAGCACCGCCGGCTCGTGGACGAGTGCGGAGGCGAGCTTGGCCCGCTGCCGCATGCCCTTGGAGTAGGTGCCGATGCGCCGGTCGGCCGGCTCGACGAGGTCGACGACCTTGAGCGCCCGCTCGGCCGCGGCGCCCGGGTCGCCCAGGCCGTGCAGCTCGGCGTTGGCCCGCACGAACTGCCGGCCGGTGAGGTAGCCGAAGCTGACCTCGCGCTCGGGCACCAGCCCGATCATCCGGTAGACGTCCTGGTGCCTCCAGATCTGCTCGCCGTCGAGGGTGACGGTGCCGGCCGACGGGGCGAGGAAGCCCGACATCATCGCGATCAGCGTCGACTTGCCGGCGCCGTTGGGGCCGAGCAGGCCGGTGACACCCGGCCCGAGGCTCATGGTGACGCCGTTGACCGCGACCACGTTGCCGTACCAGCGCGAGACCGCGTCCAGCTGGAGCACGCTCATCGGTTGCCCACCTTCCGGTAGCGCGCGACCAGCAGCCCGAGGCAGGCCGCCACGAGCGCCAGCGCGAACCCGACATAGACCGCCTGCATGGCGCCCTCGGGCGGCGTCGGCGAGGCGTTCTCGAGGTCGAAGAGGCTGAGCGTCCCGCGATAGACGGCGTACGGCGACAGCAGCCCCGCGACCTGGCCCAGCCTGTCGGCGTCCTGCACCGACGAGATCCCCTGGATGATGGCCACCACCCCGTCGGCGACCAGCAGCACCATGATCGTGGCGACCACGGCGAAGCCGCGGCGCGTCGACCACGAGGAGATGATCCCGCTGACGCCGGCGAGCATCGCCGCGAGCAGCAGGACGAGCACGAGCGCCTGGCCGGCGTCCACCGTCTGCTCCCACAGGTCCAGCTCCGCCAGCAGCGCGCCGACCCACAGCACCAGGATCGGCAGCACGAGGTAGATCAGCACCGCGGCCCACAGCGACGCGAACCGGACCAGCGCATAGGTGGCCGACCGCAGCGGGCGCGCGAGGTAGAGCACGATCGAGCCGTGCCGCAGGTCGTGGGAGAACAGGATCGGGGCCTGCGAGGCGACGAAGATCGACACCAGGATCTGGGTGGTCGAGGCATAGCGCGCATAGCCCAGCGGCAGCGCGTCGAGCCCGATCATCACCATGACCCCGACGATGATGACGGCCGGCAGCAGGTTGAGCGCCAGCAGGCCCCACGGCAGGATCTTGGACCGGCCCGAGCGGCCCAGGCCGAAGACGTTGCGCAGCCCGGTGACGAACAGCGAGGCCGCGATGGCGCCCTCGCCCTGCCGGACGCCGTCATAGGGCCGGTAGCCGAGGTCGTGGATGACACCCCGGGGCGGGACGTCAGGCGGTGTGACCGACATGGGCACCTCCCTCGTTGAAGACGTCCTCGATGCGGCGGTGGTCGGCCTGGATGCGGACGAGCCCCAGCCCGAGGTCGGCCGCGGTGTCGCGGACCAGGTCGTGGACGGGGCTCTCGGGGACGGCGTCCAGGTCGATCTCGACGAGGCGGCCGCGCGGACGGCAGGGCAGCCCCGCGTTGGCGAGCGCCTGCCCCAGGGCGTTCTGGGCGTCGACGCCGCCGAGCACCTCGACGAGCAGCAGCCCCGTCGAGCCGAGGAACTCGTCGGTCGCCGACGCCCGCAGCAGCCGGCCGGCGTCGAGGACCACCACGTGGTCGCTCACCCGCTCCAGCTCGCCGAGCAGGTGGGAGGTGACCACGACCGCGATCCCGAAGTCACGCCCGATCCGGCTGATCAGGTGGAGCATGTCGTCGCGGGCCGCGGGGTCGAGACCGTTGGTCGGCTCGTCCAGGAGCACGAGGCGCGGGTCGTGGGCCAGCGCCTGCGCCAGCTTGGCCCGCTGCTTCATGCCGGTCGAGTAGCCGCCCATCGGGCGATAGCGCTCCTCGGCCAGCCCCACGTGCCGCAGCACCTCGGCCGCCCGCTCGCGGGCCGCCGTCCGCGGCAGGCCGGAGAAGCGCGCCATCTGCACCACGAAGTCGCTGGCGCTCACGTCGGGCGGGAGGCACTCGTGCTCGGGCATGTAGCCCACGAGGCCGCGGATGGCGAGGCCGTCGGAGGCGATGTCGTGCCCGAGCACCCAGGCCCGGCCCGACGTCGGCTCCAGCAGGCCCAGGAGGATCTTGATGAGGGTGGACTTGCCGGCTCCGTTGGCGCCGACGAGCCCCGTCACCCCGTCACCGATCTGCAGGTCCAGGGTGTCCAGGGCCAGCACGGGGCCGTAGTCCTTGGTCAGACCCGAGGTCCGGATGACGGGGGTGTCGGTCGGCTCGGCCACCCCGGTGTCGGGAGGGATCGCTGCATGCGTCACGACCACCACCCTGCCCGCAACCCTGCCTCCGGCGCCACAGGGATCCCCCCGATCTTCGACCCCGACCCCGGTGGTGCGGTCGACCTCACCCGTGACGGTAGCCTGCGCGCATGGAGCTCCTCGAGCACGTCGTCCTGTTCCTGCACTTCATCGGCTGGGGGTCCCTCCTCGGCGGGCTGGTCGTCCAGCTGCGCGACCCGGACAAGCGCGTCAACTCCGCCATGCGCGACGGCATCGGGCTGGCGTTCCTCGCCGGGCTGCTGCTGGTCGGCGTCCTCGAAGGCGGGGACGAGGAGGTCAACAACGCGAAGGTCGCCGTCAAGTTCGTCGTGGCCCTGGTCATCCTCGTGCTGACGATGGCCAACATGCGCAAGGAGCGGATCCCGGCGGGCCTCTACTGGGACCTGCTCGCCCTCACCCTGGGCAACATCGGCGTGGCCATCTTCTGGTGACCGACGGCTCGGTCCCCGGCGCACCGTAGGGTGGTCGGCGACATGAGCGACACCTTCCCGATCCCGGGTCTCGAGCTGGCCGACCAGCCGCGCACCACCCCCGCCGGACCCACCCCCGACCAGCTGCTCGAAGGGCTCAACGAGCCGCAGCGTGCCGCGGTCACCCACGCCGGGGCCCCGCTGCTGGTCGTGGCCGGTGCCGGCTCGGGCAAGACGCGCGTGCTGACCCGGCGGATCGCGTGGCTGGTGGCCGAGCGCCAGGCCCACCCCGGCTCGATCCTGGCGATCACGTTCACCAACAAGGCCGCGGCCGAGATGAAGGAGCGCGTCGAGGCGCTCGTCGGCCGCCGGGCCAGGGTCATGTGGGTCTCGACCTTCCACTCCGCCTGCGTCCGGATCCTGCGCAAGGAGATCGACCGGCTCGGCTTCAAGTCCAGCTTCTCGATCTATGACGCCGCCGACTCCAAGCGGCTGATGACTCTCGTGCTCAAGGACCTCGACGTCGACCCGCGGCGCTACCAGCCGGGCGCGGTGCTCAACTGGGTGTCGGACCAGAAGAACGAGCTCCGCGACGCCGAGGACGCCACCAAGGACGCCCGCAACTCCTTCGAGGAGACCTGCGCGGCCGCCTACACGCTCTACCAGCGCCGCCTGCGCGAGGCCAACGCCCTCGACTTCGACGACCTCATCATGACCACCGTCCACCTGTTCGCGGCCTTCCCCGAGGTGCTCGAGACCTACCGCCGCCGCTTCCGGCACGTGCTGGTGGACGAGTACCAGGACACCAACCACGCGCAGTACGCCCTGGTCCACCAGCTCTGTGCCGACAACCCCGAGGGCGAGGAGCCGCTCGACGGCGAGAACCGCGCACCCGCGGCCGAGCTGATGGTCGTCGGCGACGCCGACCAGTCGATCTACGCGTTCCGGGGCGCCAACATCCGCAACATCCTCGACTTCGAGCAGGACTTCCCCAACGCCACCTCGATCCTGCTCGAGCAGAACTACCGCTCGACCCAGACGATCCTCAACGCCGCCAACGCCGTCATCGGCCACAACGCCGGCCGCAAGCCCAAGCGGCTGTGGTCCGACGCCGGGGCGGGGGCGCCCATCGTGGGCTATGTGGCCGACGACGAGCACGACGAGGCGCGCTTCGTCGCCGAGGAGATCGACCAGCTCACCGATGCCGGGCACGCCCGACCGGGCGACGTCGCCGTCTTCTACCGCACCAACGCCCAGTCCCGGGTGTTCGAGGAGGTCTTCATCCGGGTCGGGATGCCCTACCGCGTCGTCGGCGGGGTCCGCTTCTATGAGCGGCGCGAGGTGCGCGACGCCCTGGCCTACCTCCGGATGCTGGCCAACCCCGCCGACGAGATCTCGCTCCGGCGGGTCCTCAACACGCCGCGTCGTGGCATCGGCGACCGGGCCGAGGCCTGCGTCGCGGCCCTCGCCGAGCGAGACGGGCTCACGTTCTGGGAGGCGCTGCGCCGGGCCGACGAGGCCCCGGGCCTGGCCACCCGGTCGCTCAACAGCATCTCCGCCTTCGTCGAGGTGGTCGAGGAGCTCCAGCAGCTCGTCGAGGCGGGGGAGCGGGCCGACGTCATCCTGGAGACCGCCCTCGACCGGTCCGGCTACCTCGCCGCGCTCGAGGACTCCGAGGACCCCCAGGACGCGACCCGCGTGGAGAACCTCGGCGAGCTCGTCGCCGTGGCCCGGGAGTTCTCCGACGACCCCGTCGCCGGGCCGTCGGCCGACCCGGCCGACGTCGACGCCGGGATCGTCACGCCCGGGCTCACCGACTTCCTCGAGCGGGTCGCGCTCGTCGCCGACAGCGACCAGATCCCCGACGCCCCCGAGGGCGAGGACAACGGCATCGTCACGCTGATGACGCTCCACACCGCCAAGGGTCTGGAGTTCCCCGTGGTCTTCCTGACCGGCCTCGAGGACGGCGTCTTCCCGCACTCCCGGTCGCTCGGCGACCAGCCCGAGCTCGAGGAGGAGCGGCGGCTGGCCTACGTCGGGGTGACCCGGGCCCAGCAGCGTCTCTATGTCTCCCGGGCGCTGATGCGGTCGGCCTGGGGAGCCCCGATGCACAACCCGGCGTCCCGGTTCCTCGGCGAGCTGCCCATCGACCTCGTCGACTGGCGTCGCGAGGAGTCGGCGCAGACCCGGTGGAACCGGCCGGACCTGGTCGGCTCCTCGGCCCGCCTCGGCATGCCCACGGCCGCCGGCCGGCGCAACTTCTCCTCGGCGGCGCTGCGCATGGACGCCGCCGCCAAGTCCAAGCCCGCCCGCGAGATCCCCTCGCTGGACCCGGGCGACCGGGTGCTCCACCCCTCGATGGGGATGGGCACCGTGGTCTCGCTCGAGGGCGTCGGCGACAAGACGGTCGCGTCGATCGACTTCGGCTCCGAGGGCGTACGTCGCCTGCTGCTGCGCTATGCCCCGGTCGAGAAGCTCTGACGCTCAGCAGGCCTGGGACTCGCCACGCATGGTGGAGAGGAACGAGGTGACCTCGGCCCGCAGCAGCTCGGCCATCCGGGCCAGGCCCATGATCTGGCCGTACTCCTCGGTGTAGGAGCCGTCCGTCGGCGTGCCGTCGACCGCGATCCGCACGGCATCGGCCAGCGGCGCCATCTCCTGGACGTTGGCCTCCACGGAGTCCATCAGCTTGGCGCTGGCCTCGGTGCCCGTCTGGAGGGCGTGCACCTGCCCGGTGATCTTCTCGGTGGCGTGGGTCGTGGTGTCCGCCAGCTTCTTGACCTCGCTGGCCACGATGGCGAACCCCCGGCCGACGTCGCCGGCGTGGGCGGCCTCGATGGTGGCGTTCAGTGCGAGCAGCTGGGTCTGGGACGCGATCGCCGAGATCAGCTTGACGACGCCCTCGATCTCGCCGGCCGCCGTCTCCACCTGGTGGGCGGTGCAGTCCGCCGCCTGCGCGTCGGCCACGGCGGCCCGCGCGGAGTCGGCGAGCCCGACGGAGGTGGCGCTCAGCTCGGTGGAGGCGCTCGCCAGCTGCTCGGCGACGTGCAGGACCGTCTGCTCGAGCTCGTCGGCGAGCTCGATCCGGCGCTGGTTGGCCTCGTCGAGGCACTGCTGGGTGGCCGCCATGGACGTGATCGCCCCGTTGATGGTCTTGGCGCCGACCTCGAAGGAGCCGGCCATGCCGGTGCGCAGGAAGCGCCGCCAGAACCGCTGGGAGCTGGCCGCCTCGAGCGACGCGGCGGACTCGCGGACATAGGCGTCCATGCGGTCCAGGAGCAGGTTGAAGGAGTCGCGGAACTCGACGGCGTCGGGCACGACCTCGCACCCGGGCACGAAGCGGACCCGCTCCTCGAAGTCACCCTCGGCGGCTGCCCGGACCACGCGCAGCCACTCGGAGGTGACTGCGCGGAAGAACGCGTCGTTGTCGGTCGCCTTCTCGCGCTGCCTCAAGCTGCCGATCATCGTGTGTACCTGTTCGTGATGTCCCAGACCCACTGCTCGTAGGTCACGCCCATCCCGGCCAGCGTCTCCTCGAGCAGGGCGAGACCGGCGACCGCGGAGCGCGGTCCGTGGTCGTGCCGGCGTTTCCTCGCTGAGCAGGGTGCGGTAGAGGGGCTCGACCTCGCGGATCGCAGCGGGGGACGGGAGTCGTCGGTTGGAGTGGTAGCCGACCACCGCGCCGGAGGTGTCGCGGCTGGGCGTGACGTGGGCGAGGACCCAGTAGTGGGCGCCGTCGTCGGCCAGGTTGAGCACGTAGGCGAAGATCTCCGAGCCCGGCCCGATGGTGTCCCACAGCAGCTTGAACACGCCTCCGGGCATGTCCGGGTGCCGGATGATGTTGTGGGGCTGACCCATGAGGTCGTGCTCGTCGTAGGCCGACACCCGGATGAACACGTCGTTGGTGTAGGTCAGCCGGCCCTGGAGGTCGGTCTTGGACACGATGATCTCGTCCGCGCCGAAGGTGCGCTCCACGCCGGTGGGGCGAGCTTTCGTGGTCGTCACGAGTTCACTATCGGCGTCGACCACTCCGACGCTCGTCAGTTGTGGCCGAACGGGACGTTTGTCCCGGTCACCTGTGCGTTTGGCCCCGGCTGGCGATGTTTGCCCGCACCAGACCGCGCTCCCACGGGTGCGGCGGTCCGCGGGCCAGGCTAGACAGCCCGGCCGCGGGCGTCAGGAGACGGCGGTCTCCACGAGCCGGGTGACGCGCGTCTCGACCTCGGGGGACCAGGCGAGGAGGGCGAAGGAGGTCACCCACATGTCGCCGTCGTCGAGGTGGGCCGACTCCTCGAAGCCGAGGGTGGCGTAGCGGGAGTCGAACTTGCCGGCGTCCTTGAAGAACACGACGACCTTGCCGTCCTCGTTGGCCCATGCGGGCATGCCGTACCACGTCTTGGGCGAGAGGCCCGGGGCGACGGTGGAGACGACGACGTGCACCCGCTCGGCGAGGACCCGGTCGGCCGGCTCCATCTTGGCGATCGCGTCGAGCACCGCCTGGAGGCCGTCGGCCTTCTTCGCGCCCTTCCTGCCCTCGGCGCGCAGCTCGGCGGCGCGCTCCTTCATCGCGGCGCGCTCGGCGGCGCTGAACCCGTCGGAGGTGGTGCTGCTCGTCGTCGCGGCCATCGTCGCCACGTCCCTTCGCTGTCGGGGCCGACGGAGGTGCCGGCCGATGACAGGAAGGCTAGGTCGCACCGACCGAGCGGTGCTTCTCGATTCCTGACCGGATGGGCCGCTCCCGCGGGAGCGGGAGCCGGGCGACGGTCAGGGAGTGACGCCGTGCTGGACGAACGCGGGGAACGGGTCGACCGCGTCGCCACCGCCCGGGTGGACCTCGACGTGCAGGTGCGCGCCGTAGGCGTTGCCGGTCTCGCCGATGTAGCCGATGAGCTCGCCTTGCGAGACCGTGTCGCCGGTGCTGACGGCGAACTGCGACTGGTGGCAGTACCAGAGCTCGGTGCCGTCGTCGAGGGTGATGACGGTCTTGTTGCCGTAGGCGCCGTCGTAGGACGCCGAGGTGACCACGCCGTCGGCGATCGCGTGGATCGGGGTGCCGTAGGGCGCGGCGAAGTCCAGTCCGGTGTGGTAGCCGGAGGAGTAGTAGCTGCGCGCCATGCCGAAGGTGTTGGTGATGTGGTAGCCCTCGACCGGGAGGACCCACAGGTCGGCCGCGATCTTGTCGGACTGGGCCTGCGCCTGTGCCGCGAACTTCTGGAGTGCCTTGTCGCGCTGCTTGGCCTGCACCTCGGTCTGCTGCTCCAGGGGGCTGGAGGCGGCGTCACTTTGGGCGTCACGCTGGCCGTCACGGCTGAGGGCGGGCGAGCGACCCACGAGGTTGGTCGCCGACTGGCCGGCCGCACCGCTGAGGGCGGAGGCCTGGACGACGTGGGAGCCTCCGGACACGGTGCTGATCAGGTCGCTGTTCACCCCGGAGGTGAGCGCTCCGCCGACCGCGACCGCCATGGTGGCGATGCCCGCCAGGACCGGCCCCGACGGGAAGCCCTTGAACAGTGGTCCGCGGCGCCCGCTGTGTCGCGAGGCGCGGCGCTTGCCCGGGGTGGCCGGGTCGACGGCCTCGAGCACGGCGGTCGTGGAGATCGCGGTGTCGTCGAGGGTGCTGGGGGTGACGGCGGGCGCGGGCGTCGCGGTCGTCACCTCGTCGGCGATGCCGCGGAAGATCTCCAGGGTCGCCGCGATGGACCGCTCGTCGCGGTGCGGCAGCGTCAGGGGCCCGGCGACCTCGACGCGGGCCGCGGGGGGCTCGGGAGCGTCCTCGAGGGTGAGGACGGGCGCCAGGACCGGCTCGAGCTCGACGGCCGGGTGCGCCTCCACGACCGTTGCGACCGGGGCGGGCGCGGCCACGGCCGGCAGCGGCTCGGTCGCGGCGCGGGCGACGCGCTTGCCGACGTAGGCCACGGGAGTCGACGACTCGACCGGGGCGACGTCCGCGCGGCGCCTGCCGGCCACGTGTGTGCCGGAGGTCCCCGAGGAGCTGTGGCCGAGGCCGCTGTCCGCGGCTCGGTGGCTACCCATACGGAGGTCCTCACTGACGGGGGATCGTGACAACGACCCCTGACTGTAACGGATTCATCACGAAGACAGAACTTGGCGCCCTACCGATTGTGCAAAAGCGCCGCGGGATATGGGCCGGAACGACGAAAGTCGCGCTCAACGGCGCTGTCGGCGGGCCCTCCCTGTGGGGGAGGTCACCGTGCCGGTCCAGCCCGCTTCCGCGTGTCCTGAGCGTGACCGGCACGTGGTCGGGACCCCGGGGACCGGGGTGGCACACCCGAGCGGCGAGCGCTCGCGGTCTAGTCAGCCTCGGCCGTCCGCCTGCTCACCTCGAGCACCGCGCGCGTCACCCTGCGGGGACGGCACCCAGCCGAGGACGGCAGCCCCGGGCAGCACGTGCCGGGTCGTGGGCGAGCGGGCCGCACTACGCTGGCGCCGTGGCAGAGCTCCCCCTCCTCGATGCCATCGACCAGCGTGTCCTGGGCAGCCTCCTGGAGAAGCAGCGGACGGTGCCGGCGACCTATCCGCTCAGCCTCAACGCGCTGCGCAGTGCCTGCAACCAGACGAGCAGCCGCGAGCCGGTGGTCGACTACGACGACGCCACGCTGGAGGAGGCGCTGACCTCGCTGCGGCACCGCGACCTGGTGCGGGTGGTGTGGGCCGACACCGGCCGGCGCACGCTCAAGTACCACCAGCTCCTCGACGAGCGGCTCGGCCTCGAGGCCGACGAGCGCGCGCTCGTCACGGTCCTGCTGCTGCGCGGAGCCCAGGCGCCCGGCGAGCTCAAGACCCGCACCGAGCGGTTGCACCCCTTCGTCGACCGCGAGGACGTCGAGGCCTGCCTGCGCCGGATGGCCGCGCTGCCCACCCCGCTGGTGCGCGAGCTCGAGCGGCGACCCGGCCAGCACGACCACCGCTGGGTGCACCTGCTCGGTCCCGTCGACACGGGCGGGGCGCCGGAGCCGGAGCAGACCCTCGACCTGGAGAGCGTCCTGCGCGACGGTCCCGAGGCGCGCACGGCGCGCGTGCGAGCGTCCTACGACGCGCTCGCGCCGGCCTATGCGGCCGAGTTCGCCGACGAGCTCGCCGGGCTCCCCTTCGAGCGCTGGCTGCTCGACCGGGTCGCCGACGCCGCCGCCGGGCACCCGGTCGCCGACGTCGGCTGCGGACCGGGACACGTGTCCGCCTACCTCGCGCTGCGCGGGGCCTCGGTCCGCGCCTTCGACCTGTCGCCCGGCATGGTCGAGCAGGCCCGGGCCACCGTGCCGGGCCTCGACGTGGAGGTGCTCGACCTCCACCGGCTGCTGCGGCCTCGCACCGACGACGGCTGGGGAGCCGTGCTGGCGTGGTACTCCCTCATCCACCTCGCCCCCTCCGAGCTGCCGGCCGCGGTCGGCGCCCTGGCCCGGGTGGTGCGGCCGGGAGGCTGGCTGGTGCTCGCGCTGCACGCCGGCCCCGGCCTCCGGCACTCCGACGAGTGGCTCGGCGTCGAGGTGGACCTCGACGGCGTCTGGCAGGACCCGGCCTATGTGCGCCAGGTCGTCGCCGACGCCGGCCTGAGCGTCGCGGAGTGGTTCCTGCGCGGTCCGCTCGAGTCCCGCGGCGAGACGACCGAGCGGCTCTACGTCGTCGCCCACGTGTGACCGCCGCGGGACGCAGCCAGTGGGATGCGTCACATTCGGGGGCCGAACGGGTCGTTTGGTGCGGTGAACGGTCGGTCCGACGTGGCCCCCCGCCGAGGACCGGAATAGGCTGCCGGGCAGTCTCCCCCCGACCGTCGACAGCATGTGAGGACGTGGCTGCATCGTGGACCTGATGGAGTGGCAGGCGAAGGAGCTCTTCGCGAAGCACAACGTTCCGGTGACCCTGGGCACCGTGGTGACCGAGGCCGCGGACGCCGCGGCGGCGGCCGAGGCCCTCGGCGGCCGCGTGGTCGTCAAGGCCCAGGTCAAGACCGGCGGCCGCGGCAAGGCGGGCGGCGTCAAGCTGGCCTCCGACCCGGCCGATGCGGTGGTCAAGGCCGAGGAGATCCTCGGTATGGACATCAAGGGCCACACGGTCCGGCGGGTGCTCATCGCGCCGACGGCGGACATCGCGGAGGAGTACTACTTCTCCTTCCTGGTGGACCGGGCCAACCGCGACTACCTCTGCATCGCCTCGATCGAGGGCGGCGTGGAGATCGAGGTGACGGCGGTGGAGAACCCCGACGCCGTCGCGAAGATCTCCATCGACCCGCTGGTCGGCGTCGACGACGCGAAGGCCGCCGAGATCGTCGCGGCCACGCGGTTCCCGGCCGAGGTCGCCGACCAGGCGAAGGACGTGATCCTGCGGCTGTGGGACGTCTTCGTCAAGGAGGACGCGACCCTGGTCGAGGTCAACCCGCTGGTCAAGCTGGCCGACGGCCGGCTCGAGGCGCTCGACGGCAAGGTCAGCCTCGACGGCAACGCCGACTTCCGGCACGAGGACCACGCCGGCTTCGAGCTGACCGAGGAGGTCGACCCGCTCGAGCTGGAGGCCCAGGAGAAGGACCTCAACTACGTCAAGCTCGACGGCGCCGTCGGGATCATCGGCAACGGCGCGGGCCTGGTGATGTCGACCCTCGACGTCGTGGCCTACGCGGGCGAGAGGCACGGCGGGGTGAAGCCGGCCAACTTCCTCGACATCGGCGGCGGCGCCTCGGCGCAGGTGATGGCCGACGGTCTCAACATCATCCTGGGCGACCCGCAGGTCAAGGCGGTGTTCGTCAACGTCTTCGGCGGCATCACCGCCTGCGACGCGGTCGCCGACGGCATCGTGCAGGCCCTGGCCATGCTGGGCGACACGGCCAACAAGCCGCTGGTCGTCCGCCTCGACGGCAACAACGTCGACGAGGGCCGCCGGATCCTGCTCGCGGCCGACCACCCGCTGGTGACGCTCGTCGACACCATGGACGGCGCCGCCGACAAGGCCGCCGAGCTCGCCAACGCCTGAGACCTGACGACGAAGAGGACTGAGCACAGACATGGCAATCTTCCTGACCGAGAAGAGCAAGATCGTCGTCCAGGGCATGACCGGCTCCGAGGGGATGAAGCACACCCGCCGGATGCTGGCCTGCGGCACCACCATCGTGGGCGGGGTCAACCCCCGCAAGGCCGGCGAGACCGTCACGATCGAGGGCACCGACCTGCCGGTCTTCGGCACGGTCGCCGAGTCGATGGCCGCCACCGGCGCGGACGTCTCCGTGGTGTTCGTGCCGCCCGCCTTCACCAAGGCGGCGGTCGTCGAGGCGATCGACGCCGGCATGCCGCTGGTGGTGGTGATCACCGAGGGCGTGCCCGTGCACGACACGGCCTCGTTCCGCGCGTACGCCGAGAGCAAGGGCACCCGCATCATCGGCCCCAACTGCCCGGGCCTCATCAGCCCCGGCCGCTCCAACGTCGGCATCATCCCGCCCACCATCGCCGGCTCCGGCCGCATCGGGCTGGTGTCCAAGTCGGGCACGCTGACCTACCAGCTCATGTACGAGCTGTCCGACCACGGCTTCTCGACCTGTGTCGGCATCGGCGGCGACCCGATCATCGGCACCACCCACATCGACTGCCTCGAGGCCTTCGAGCAGGACCCCGAGACCAAGGTCATCGTGATGATCGGCGAGATCGGCGGCGACGCCGAGGAGCGGGCGGCGGCCTACATCAAGGACCACGTCACCAAGCCGGTCGTCGGCTACGTCGCCGGGTTCACCGCCCCCGAGGGCAAGACGATGGGCCACGCCGGTGCGATCGTGTCCGGGTCCTCGGGCACCGCGCAGGCCAAGAAGGAGGCCCTCGAGGCCGTCGGCGTGCGCGTCGGCAAGACGCCCTCGGAGACCGCCACGCTGCTGCGCGAGGTCCTCGACGCGCTGGGGCCCAAGGACTGACCCGCGTCCCCGGTGCGGGTCGACAGCCCGCGCCGGGGAAGCCCGCACACCGGCTCAGGGAGTGCCGGACCCGCCGGGGGCCGGCATGTTGGCGAGCCGGTCCTGGGCCCGGCGCACGAGGCCGAGGAAGTCCTCGGCGGTCATCGTCACACCGGGTGCGGGCACGAAGCCGATCTGGCCGACGGCCGTGCCGTTGCGGGTGATGCCCATCAGGTAGGTGACCGTCCGCTGGTCGGTCAGCTCCACCGCGAGCCGCCAGACCGACAGGTCGGAGTCCTGGTCGCTCTCCTCGGCCATCCGGGTCACGGTCGTGCCCAGGTTCTTGTCCTCGCAGCCGGCGACGCGTTGGCGGATGGTCTCGACGAACTGCCTGGCCTTCCCCGCGGGCAGGGTGCCGACGGTCTCGGTGAGGCCGAAGGTGTCCGGGACGTCGGCACGGGGCAGCAGGAAGGTGCGGGTCAGGGCGACGCCCATGGGAGGCGCGGCGAACACAGCGTTGTCGCACTGGGTGGCGGCGGCGTTGCCGACCGCCTTGCGGGGCTCGGTGCCGACCCAGGTCTCGTCCACCTGGGAGACGGGCGGGAGGTCGACGGTGCTGATCATGCCGGGCGCCGACCCGGTCGGCAGCGCAGCGATCTCGCTCATCCGCGCCGGTCCGGCGCAGTGGCCGGTGCCGGGCGAGCCGCAGAGCCCGTTGACGGCGGCCGCGAGCAGGGTCATGCCCACCCGCAGGTCGGGGGAGGGGTCGGCGGTGCGGGCGACCGTGGTCGTGGTGACCCGGCCGGTGCGCGCGACCCCCACCACGAGCGAGGACGAGGGCTTGCCCCACGTGCTCAGCAGGAAGAGGGTCGCCTCGTCACCGATGCCGGTCACCCGCTCGGTGCGGGCGAGATGCGTCTGGGCGGCCGTGCAGCCGGCGAACCATCCGCGGGTCGTGCCGAAGGCCGCCTTGGCGCTGCGCTGGTCGGCCGAGAGCTCGGTCGACTGCATCGCCGACGCGGCCGGCGTGGCGGCGGCACCCTTGCCCACCGCGGGGCCCTTGGCGGGCATGCCCTGGAACGTGCGGACCAGGAAGCCCGAGGAGTCGGGGTCGGCGAACCGCGCCGTCTGGCAGGGCAGCACGAGGCCCTTGCCCTGGGTGTTGGGCGAGGTGGCCTCCTCCGTCCACTGCAGCCGCGGGGCCACCCGCGTCAGCTGGTCGGCCACGAGCAGGCGGTCGGCGGACAGCTCGACGGGAGCCGGCTCCTGGACGGTCGGCGTGGGCGACGCCGGGGCGGAGGGGGCGAGCCTGCGGTGGGCGAGCTGGGGGCGCACCCCGTCGTCGGCGTGGACGGCGACGCCGCTGCCGACGAGTGCCGCGACCGCGCCGGCGACGCCCAGCAGGGTGGCCGTACGGCGGCGCGCGGAGCCGGCCCGGCGCACGATGGTCGCGCGCGGCCACCGGGCCTCCGCCACCGGCTCGGCCAGCGCCTCGAGGGCGCCTCGGATGGCCGTGGAGTCCATCCCGCGGTGGGTCGAGAAGGCCGAGGTGGCGTTCTGCAGCTCCCGCTGGGCGTCCGCGAGGGGCAGCCCGACCTCGCGCGCGAGCTCGTCCATCGAGCCGGGGGTGAGGTGGGCGAGCAGCAGCATCTTGCGCTGGGTGACCGGGAGCCTGCTGAGCGCCTCGTGCGTGGCGGCACGCTCGGCGTCGGTGCTCTTGTCGCGACGCCAGATGCGGGCGCCGTGGCGGCGCTGCGCATGGCTCCAGGCCAGGGGCCGCACCCAGCGCTCGGGGTCCTCGTGCCGCGACACCTTGCCCCAGTGGTGCCAGGCGCCGATGAAGGCGTCCCGCACCGCCAGCTGAGCGGCCTTCTGGTCGCCGGTCAGGGCATAGGTCTGGTGGAGCAGGCGCTGTCGGGCGTCGGCATAGAACGCGTCGAAGCGGCTCGGATCCATCATGGCCCGTCCACGGTACGTGAGCCGGGCGGGCCTCCGCACATCGTTGGACACACCGGTGCCGTGCCTCCGGCTGCGGCGTGGGACCGACTCCGGCAGCGCGGTCCGGGTGATGATGGCCGGGTCATGACGTCCCTCCTCTCGGCTCGCAGCGACGCCACCGCCGCCGACCTCCGACACCGGCGGCCGCTGGTCCTGATCGCCCTGCTCGGCGGGGCGAGCGCGGCGCTCACGACGCTGCTGGTCTGCCTCGCGGTCGGCGTCGTCGGGTGGTATGCCGCCGACGCCGGCGCGCACGGCGTCCCCCGTGACGCGCTGCGCACCGGAGCGCTCGGCTGGCTGATGGCGCACGGCTCCGGCGTCCGGGTCGGCGGTGCCTGGGTGTCCGCGATGCCCCTGGGGCTCACGGCGCTCTGCGCGTGGACTTGCTGGCGGTTGGGTCACCGCATCGGCGACTCGGTGTCGGGCCATGGTCCCGACGCCGACCGCATCGCCGATGGCGAGCGCGACTGGACGGTCCCGTCGGCGACCGTCCTCTTCGGCGTCGGCTATGCCGCGGTCGTCCTGGTGACGCACGAGCTCGCCGCCACCGCGGCCACCTCTCCCTCGCTGTTCCGCGCGGTGCTCTGGACCGTCCTGCTGAGTTTCCTGGTCGCCGGCCCCGCGATCGCCGCGGGCTCGGGTCGGCTGGCCATCTGGGCGACCTTCGTGCCGGACACGGCGCGCGACACCCTGGTGACCGCCCGGCGCATCCTCACCCACGTCCTCGGGGTCTCGCTCGCCCTCTGGCTGGTCTCGCTGGCCGTCGACGGGGCCTCCGCCGCCAACGTCGTGTCCCAGCTCCACCTCGGCACGGCCGACACCGTCGCCTTCGTCGGGCTCTCGGCCCTCCTGGTGCCCAACGCGACCCTCTTCTCCGGCTCCTACCTGCTCGGTCCCGGGTTCGCCGTCGGGACCGGCACCCTGGTCTCCCCGACGGCGGTCGTGCTCGGGCCGCTCCCGCTCTTCCCGATGCTCGCGGCACTCCCCGACGCGGGCACGACGCCCGCCTGGACGCCCTACCTCATGGCCGCGCCGGTGGTCGTCGCCGCGGTCGCGACCGCCCGGACGCAGCGCGCCCGTCCCACCCTGCGCTGGGACCAGGCGGCGCTGCGGGGCGGGATCGGCGGCATGCTCGCCGGCCTCGCCTTCGCGCTGCTCGCCGCCACGGCCGGGGGGTCGGTGGGTCCCGGCCGGATGCGGAACGTCGGCGTCGACACGTTCGCCGTCCTGGTGCACGGCCTGCCGGCGTTCGCCATCGGCGGGCTCGTCGGCGCGCTCCTGACGACCTTCCTCCAGCGCCGGCGCAGCCGCCCCTCGCCCGCGGCTCCCGAGGCCTGAGCCGGCCCCGCGGGCACCCTTCGCCGCTGGATACACTGCGGCCGTGCCCAGCCCCCAGCCCGCGCGACTGGTCGTGCTCGTGTCCGGGACGGGCAGCAACCTCCAGGCCCTGCTGGACGCCTGCGCCGACCCGGCGTACGGCGCCCGCGTCGTCGCCGTCGGTGCCGACCGGGAGGGGATCGAGGGCCTGGCGCGCGCCGAGCGGGCGGGCGTCCCGACCTTCGTCCGGCAGGTCGGCCAGTTCGAGACCCGCGAGGGCTGGGACCGCGCCGTCACCGACATCGTCGCCCGGTTCGAGCCGGACCTCGTGGTCTCCGCCGGGTTCATGAAGCTCGCGGGACCGGCGTTCCTGGCCGCCTTCGGCGACCGCTATGTCAACACCCACCCGGCGCTGCTGCCGTCGTTCCCCGGCATGCACGGCGCGGCCGACGCACTCGCCCACGGCGTCAAGGTCACGGGGGCCACGCTGTTCCTCGTCGACGCCGGCGTCGACACCGGCCCGATCGTCGCGCAGAGCGCCGTCCCCGTGGAGGACGACGACACCGTCGAGACGCTGCACGAGCGCATCAAGGTCGCCGAGCGGCGGATGCTGGTCGACAGCGTCGGCCGCATGGTTCGCGAGGGATTCACCGTCACCGACAGGAAGGTCAGGTTCGGCCGATGAGCAACGGCACGGACGAGGGCAGGATCGAGATCCGGCGGGCGCTGGTCTCCGTCTATGACAAGACCGGTCTCGAGGACCTCGTGCGGGGGCTGGACTCCGCCGGCGTGGCCCTCGTGTCCACCGGGGGATCGGCCGCGCTGATCGAGTCGCTGGGCATCGCGGTGACGAGGGTCGAGGACCTCACCGGCTTCCCGGAGTGCCTCGACGGACGGGTCAAGACGCTGCACCCCCGGGTGCACGCCGGCATCCTGGCCGACCGCCGGCTGCCGTCCCACGTCCAGCAGCTCGCCGACCTCGACGTCGAGCCGTTCGACCTGGTGGTGTCCAACCTCTACCCGTTCACCCAGACCGTGATGTCGGGGGCGAGCGCGGAGGAGTGCGTCGAGCAGATCGACATCGGCGGACCGTCGATGGTGCGCGCCGCGGCCAAGAACCACCCCTCCGTGGCGATCGTGACCTCGCCCGACCGCTATGTCGACGTGCTCGGCGCGGTCGAGGCCGGGGGCTTCACGCTCGAGGAGCGGCAGCTGCTCGCGGCCGAGGCCTTCGTGCACACGGCCACCTATGACGTCGCGGTCGCCTCCTGGATGGGCAACGTGCTGACCGACACGTCCCAGGGCACCGGTTTCCCCGCCTGGGCGGGCGCCACCTGGGACCGTGCCGCGGTGCTCCGCTATGGCGAGAACCCGCACCAGCCGGCCGCCCTCTATGTCAGCGGCTTCGCGCCGACGCCCGGCCTGGCACAGGCGACCCAGCTGCACGGCAAGGAGATGTCCTACAACAACTACGTCGACGCCGACGCGGCCCGGCGGGCCGCCTTCGACTTCGACGAGCCGGCCGTCGCCATCATCAAGCACGCCAACCCGTGCGGCATCGCGGTCGGCTCCGACCTCGCCGAGGCGCACCGCAAGGCCCACGAGTGCGACCCCAAGTCCGCCTTCGGCGGGGTGATCGCCACCAACCGGCCGGTGTCGGTCGAGATGGCGCGTCAGGTGGCCGAGATCTTCACCGAGGTCGTCGTCGCGCCTGGCTTCGAGGAGGGCGCCGTCGAGGTGCTGGCCGCCAAGAAGAACGTGCGGCTGCTCGAGTGCGCGCCGCTCACCGCCGCCGGCGCCGAGACCCGCCCGATCTCCGGCGGCCTGCTGATGCAGCTGCGCGACCGGGTGGACGCCGCGGGCGACGACCCCGCCACGTGGCAGCTGGTCGCGGGCGAGCCGGCCGACGAGGCGACCCTGGCCGACCTGGCGTTCGCCTGGCGGGCGTGCCGGTCGGTCAAGTCCAACGCGATCCTGCTGGCCTCCGACGGGGCCTCGGTGGGCGTGGGGATGGGGCAGGTCAACCGGGTGGACTCGGCCCAGCTCGCCGTCGCGCGGGCCGGCGACCGGGCGGCCGGCTCGGTGGCCGCGTCCGACGCGTTCTTCCCGTTCGCCGACGGGCTGCAGATCCTCCTCGACGGCGGCGTGCGCGCGGTGGTCGAGCCGGGCGGGTCGGTCCGCGACGAGGAGGTCGTCGCCGCCGCGCAGGCCGCCGGGGTGACGATGTACTTCACCGGGGCGCGGCACTTCTTCCACTGAGCCTCCCGTCGGCCGCCAAGCGGTCGATGAGAGGATGCCGCCTGTGACCGCACAGCGACTCGACGGAACAGCCACCGCCAAGGCCATCAAGGCCGAGCTCGTCGGCCGGGTGGCCGCGCTCAGGGAGCACGGCGTCACGCCGGGCCTCGGGACGGTGCTCGTCGGTGACGACCCGGGTTCCCGCTGGTATGTCAACGGCAAGCACCAGGACTGCGCCGAGGTCGGCATCGAGTCGATCCGCGTCGATCTCCCCGAGGTCGCGAGCCAGGCGGAGATCGAGGAGGCCGTCCGGTCGCTCAACGACGACCCGGCCTGCACCGGCTACATCGTGCAGCTGCCCCTGCCGCGCGGGCGCGACGAGAACCGTGTCCTCGGGCTCATCGACCCGGCCAAGGACGCCGACGGCCTGCACCCGACGAACCTCGGGTGGCTGGTGCTGGGCCACGAGGCGCCGCTGCCCTGCACGCCCTACGGCATCGTCGAGCTGCTGCGTCGCCACGACGTGCCGATCGCCGGCGCCGAGGTGGTGGTCGTCGGCCGCGGGATCACCGTCGGGCGTCCGCTCGGCCTGCTGCTCACCCGCAAGTCCGAGAACGCGACGGTCACCCTGTGCCACACCGGGACCGTCGACCTCGCCGCGCACGTCCGCACGGCCGACATCGTCGTCGCCGCGGCCGGCGTCCCCGGCATCGTGACCGGTGACATGGTCAAGCCCGGTGCGGCCGTCCTCGACGTGGGCGTCTCCCGCGTCGACGGCAAGATCGCCGGCGACGTGGCCGACGACGTCTGGGACGTCGCGTGGTGGGTCTCCCCGAACCCCGGCGGCGTCGGCCCGATGACCCGGGCGATGCTGCTGTCCAACATTGTCTCGATCGCCGAGAAGTCGCTGGGCTGACCCCCGGTGACCGAGTCCCCGATCGAGCCGCCCGAGGACATCCCGCCCGTCTCCGCCGAGCACCTGGTCGACGGCGAGCCCGAGGTCGAGCCGCCACCGCCGCCCCCGCGGCGCTATCCCTCGACCATCGGGGGTGCGTTCTATCTCCTCGTGCTCGTCCTGACGATCGCCGGCCTGGTCGTGACGGCGCTCGGGGAGTGGCGCTTCGGCGTCCGCATCGTCGGCGGGTCGCTGCTGTTCGCGGCCCTGGTCCGTGTCGTGCTGCGTCCGGTCGACGCCGGCATGCTCGGCGTCCGCAACAAGGTGGTCGACGCCGTCCTGCTCGTCCTCGCCGGCGCCGTGCTCATCTTCCTCGCCGGCTCGATCCCCGACCAGCCCGTCTGATCCAGGCCGAGGGCTGAGCGTGGGCTCACGCTGACGAGGCCGACGTCGAGGGGTCGGCTTCCGCGGGCCGACCCCTCGCTCCGGGGCAGTGGCTGCCTCGCCCTAGATGAGGCCGAGGTCCTTGACCGCCTGGCGCTCGTCGGCGAGCTCGGCGGTGGAGGCGTCGATGCGCGCGCGGGAGAAGTCGTTGACGTCGAGACCCTGGACGATCGACCAGTCGCCGTTGCTCGTGGTGACGGGGAACGACGAGAGGAGGCCCTCCGGGACGCCGTAGGAGCCGTCGGAGACGACCGCCATGGAGACCCAGTCGCCCTCGGCCGAGCCGAGCAGCCAGTCGCGAGCGGCATCGATGGTGGCCGACGCGGCCGAGGCGGCCGAGGAGGAGCCGCGGGCCTCGATGATCGCGGCGCCGCGCTTGGCGACGGTCGGGATGAAGGTGGTCTCGATCCAGTCCTGGTCGCCCACGGCCTCGGCGGCGTTGCGGCCGGCGACCTGCGCGTTGAAGAGGTCGGGGTACTGGGTGGCGGAGTGGTTGCCCCAGATGGTCATCTTCGAGATGTCGGTGACCGGAGCGCCGAGCTTGGCCGCGAGCTGCGAGATCGCCCGGTTGTGGTCGAGGCGGGTCAGCGCCGAGAAGCGCTCCTGCGGGATGTCGGGAGCGTTGGTCATCGCGATGAGCGCGTTGGTGTTGGCGGGGTTGCCGGTGACGCCGATGCGGACGTCGTCGGCCGCGACCTCGTTGAGCGCCTTGCCCTGCGCGGTGAAGATCGCGCCGTTGGCCTCGAGCAGGTCGCCGCGCTCCATGCCGGGTCCGCGCGGACGCGCGCCCACGAGCAGGGCGAGGTTGACGCCGTCGAAGATCTTCGTCGGGTCGGCGCCGATCTGGACGCCGGCGAGGGTCGGGAACGCGCAGTCGTCGAGCTCCATGACGACACCCTCGAGGGCCTTCAGGGCGGGCTCGATCTCCAGCAGCCGCAGCTCGACGGGCCGGTCGGCGCCGAGCAGCGAACCGCTGGCGAGACGGAAGAGCAGGCTGTAGCCGATCTGGCCGGCCGCGCCGGTGACCGCGACCTTGAGGGGAGTGGTGCTCACGAGGACTCCTCGGGGACGACGATTGAGTGGTTCCGACGCTAGCAGCGGCGGCGTCCGTCCCGGCCAGCGGGTGAGCGGCGGTGTGACCCGGCCCTCCGGCCGCTCCGAGCCCGTGCGGCATGCTTGGGCCCATGCCCTCAGCCGCCCGCGTCCTCGCCTGCGCGCTCGCGCTGGGCCTGCTGCTGAGCGGCTGCGGCGGCAGCGCCGGGGTCGTCTCGCCGACCGGGGTCGACGAGCTCCAGATCCCCACCCAGTCGCCGGACCCCGGCGACTTCGTCGACGTCGTCGACAACCCGTGGCTGCCGCTGGCACCGGGCTCGAGCTGGACCTACGACGTCGTCGGCGACGCGTCGTCCACGGCGGCCCGGGCCGTCGTGCGCGTGCTGCCCGACACCGCCGTGGTGGCCGGGGTGGCGACGACCCAGGTGCGCACGGTCGTCGAGGACGCCGCGGGGAGGACGCTGCGGTCGGGGGTGGCGTCCTACGCCCAGGACCGGGCCGGCAACGTCTGGCTCTTCGGGGAGGGCACGGGCCCGGGGGCCTGGCGGGCCGGCGAGAACGGCGCCCTGGCGGGGCTGGCGATGCCCGCTCACCCGCGGGTGGGGGACGGTTACCTCCGCGAGAAGGCGGTCGTCGCCGAGGAGCGCACGCGCGTGTGGTCGCTGGACGCGGGCCAGGTCGTCGACGGCACGTCCTTCGACGGCCTGCTCTATGTCGAGACCACGAGCCTGAAGCAGGCGGGGTCGGCGCGCCAGTGGTATCTGCGCGGGCGCGGCCTGCTGCTCGCCGACCTCACCGGGAGCGTGGGTGCCGAGCGCTGGACGCTCGTCGACCCCTAGCCGCGGTTCCCCGGGGCCGGGGCCGCCGGGTCAGGAGCGCTCGGGCGGGCGGATCTGGGTCTGCCCGCCCTCGTCCTCCTCGGGACCCGTGTCGTTCCAGTTCTCCGGCAGCTGCTGGGACCAGTAGGGCTCGGTGGGAGCGGGCGGGAACGGCTGGGTCTGGTTCCACGGCTGCTGGGTCGCCGACTGCGGAGGCTGCTGGGGCCACTGCTGGGGCTGGCCCTCCCAGCCCTGACCCTCCCAGGCCTGGCCCTCCCAGCTCTGCGGCTGCTGCGCCTGGGGTGCCTGCGGGGACTGCGGCGGCTGCTGCACCTGCTGGCCCTCCCACGCCTGGCCCTCCCAGCTCTGCGACTGCTGCGGCGAGTCCTGCCAGGTCTGCTGGTCCCAGGCCTGGTGCTGGCCCGTGGCGTACTGCTGGCCGCCGTAGCCCGCGGCGTAGCCCTGCTGCTGGCCGTAGGCCTGGTTCCACTGCTGCTGGTAGGCGTCGGAGGGGTAGGCCGGCTGGGGAGCGGGACGGCTGAACCGGAGCCCGGAGCCGGTCACGGGCTCGTCGGCGCGGCCGAAGACCACGTGGTAGGCGGCGCCGGCCGCGAGGGCCCCGACCAGCGGGGCCAGGATGAACAGCCAGAGCTGGAGGATCGCGTCGCCGCTCCCGGAGAACAGCGCGGGGCCGATGGAGCGGGCCGGGTTGACCGACGTGCCCGTGGCGCCCATCGAGGCGTAGTGGATGACGGCGAGGGTGAGGCCGATGGCGAGCGGGGCCAGGGCCGGGTGCTCGTTGCGCACGTCGGTGACGGCGAGGATGACGGTGATGAAGATGGCCGTCATGACGAGCTCGATGAGGAAGGCGGCCCACCAGGCGAACCCGTTGCCGGCGTCGCCGAAGGCGTTCTGGCCCAGCCCGTCGGGGCGCGACAGCTCGGGGACGCCGTGCACCAGGACCCACAGCACGAAGGCGCCCACGACGGCGCCGACGACCTGGGCGACCATGTAGAGGCCGGCGTCGCGCCAGGAGATGCGTCCGCCGGCGGCGGCCCCCATCGAGACGGCCGGGTTGAAGTGGCCGCCGGAGATGCGCCCCACGGCATAGGCCATGACGAGCACGGCGAGACCGAAGCTCAGGCCGGTCGCGACGTAGTCACCGCCGCTCATGATCGCGGCCCCCACGCCGAAGACCACCAGCACGAACGTGCCGAGCACCTCGGCAGCGAGCTTCTGGGCGAGGGTCGGTGCGGAGGTCTCCACCGCTGCGTCGGACATGCGAGTGCCCCTTTCGTGGCCACGTGCTGCTCAAACGTCCTGTGAACTCTAGCCAAGAGCTCGCCAGCGGGTCCGTCACGTGACCCCCGCTGTCGGGCCGGAGGGGCGACCGGCTACCGTCCCAACGGTGACGGACACTGCATCGGGCCCCCAGATCATCTACACGCACACCGACGAGGCGCCGCTGCTGGCGACCTACTCGCTGCTCCCCATCGTCCAGGCCTACGCCGCCCAGGCAGGCGTCCCGGTCGTGACCCGAGACATCTCGCTGTCCGGCCGGATCCTGGCCCACTTCCCGGAGCGGCTGACCGACGAGCAGCGGGGCGGGGACGCCCTCGCCGAGCTTGGCGAGCTGGCCAAGCGGCCCGAGGCCAACATCATCAAGCTGCCCAACATCAGCGCCTCGATCCCGCAGCTCAAGGCGGCGATCGCCGAGCTGCGCGAGCAGGGCTTCGACCTGCCGGACTATCCCGACAACCCGGTCGGCGACGAGGAGAAGGACGTCCGCGCCCGCTATGACAAGGTCAAGGGCTCGGCGGTCAACCCGGTCCTGCGCGAGGGCAACTCCGACCGCCGGGCGCCCGCGTCGGTGAAGAGCTATGCCCGCACCCACCCGCACTCGATGGGTGCCTGGTCCGCCGACTCCCGCACCAACGTGGCCACCATGGGCCACGACGACTTCCGCTCCAACGAGAAGTCGGTCGTGGTCGAGGCTGACGACACCCTCCGCATCGAGCACGTCGCCGCCGACGGCACCGTCACCGTGCTCAAGGAGTCGCTGCCGGTCCTGGCCGGCGAGGTCGTCGACGCCACCTTCATGGACGTCGCCCGGCTGCGCGAGTTTCTCACCGAGCAGATCGCCCGCGCCAAGGCCGAGGGCGTGCTCTTCTCGGTGCACCTCAAGGCCACGATGATGAAGGTCTCCGACCCGATCATCTTCGGCCACGTCGTGCAGGCGTTCCTGCCGCAGCTGTTCGCGGAGTACGGCGACACGCTGCGCGCCGCCGGCCTCTCCCCGAACGACGGACTGGGCGCCGTCCTCGCCGGCGCGGCGAGCCTCCCGGAGGCCGAGGCGATCAAGGCCGCCGTGGCCGCCGGGCTGGCCGAGGGTCCCGAGCTGGCCATGGTCGACTCAGACCGGGGCATCACCAACCTGCACGTGCCGTCCGACGTGATCGTCGACGCCTCGATGCCGGCGATGATCCGCATCGGCGGACACATGTGGGGGCCCGACGGCCAGGAGGCCGACACCCTCGCGGTGATCCCCGACTCCTGCTATGCCGGCGTCTACCAGACCGTCATCGACGACTGCCGGGCCCACGGGGCCTTCGACCCCGCCACCATGGGCTCGGTGCCGAACGTGGGCCTGATGGCCAAGGCCGCCGAGGAGTACGGCTCCCACGACAAGACCTTCGAGGTCCCCTCCGACGGCACCGTGCGGGTGGTCGACTCCTCCGGGGCCGCGCTGATCGAGCACGCGGTCCGTGCCGGCGACATCTGGCGGGCCTGCCAGACCAAGGACGACCCGATCCGCGACTGGGTCAAGCTGGCCGTCACCCGCGCCCGCGCGGCGGGGGTGCCCGCCGTCTTCTGGCTCGACGAGGGCCGGGCCCACGACGCCAACCTGATCGCCAAGGTGCGCGACTACCTCCCGGAGCACGACACCGAGGGCCTGACGCTGGAGATCATGGCCCCGCCGGCCGCGACGGCCTACTCCCTCGAGCGCATCCGCCGCGGCGAGGACACCATCTCGGTGACCGGCAACGTGCTGCGCGACTACAACACCGACCTGTTCCCGATCCTGGAGCTCGGCACCTCGGCCAAGATGCTGTCGATCGTCCCGCTGATGAACGGCGGCGGCCTGTTCGAGACCGGCGCCGGCGGCTCGGCGCCCAAGCACGTGCAGCAGCTGGTCAAGGAGAACTACCTGCGCTGGGACAGCCTCGGCGAGTTCTTCGCCCTGGCCGCGAGCTTCGAGCACTACGCGCAGGCCAACGGCAACGCCCGCGCCCAGGTGCTCGCCGACACGCTCGACCGCGCCACCGGCACGCTGCTCAACGAGAACAGGTCGCCGGCCCGCCGCGTCGGCCAGATCGACAACCGGGGCTCGCACTTCTACCTGGCGCTCTACTGGGCCCAGGAGCTCGCGTCCCAGACCGACGACGCCGACCTCGCGGCCGCCTTCGCCGGACTGGCCGAGACGCTCGCGGGCGCCGAGGAGACGATCGCGGCCGAGCTGATCGGCGTCCAGGGCTCCCCGGCCGACATCGGCGGCTACTACCGCCCGGACGACGACAAGACGACCGCCGTGATGCGCCCGTCGGCGACGTTCAACGCGGCGCTCGCCCAGCTGGGCTGAGGAAGCGGACCCGGCTCCGCGCCGGGGGCGGGCGGCGACCCCGGTGGCGCCGTACGTCGTTGTTTGGCCACAAACCGCATGTTCGACCCCGGTTCTCGCGCGGATTGTGTCCAAACCGCATGTCCCCCGGACCGACGACGACCGCACCTCCGACGTTTGACACAATGCCGCCCATGCCCGCCGTGTCCGATGTCTCCGTCGCGCCCGAGACCCAGGTCGCCGAGGCGGCCACGGGGTCGGCCCGGCCGCGCGTGCTGTCCGGCATCCAGCCGACGGCCGACTCCTTCCACTTCGGCAACTACCTCGGCGCGCTGCGGCAGTGGGTGGACCTGCAGGAGGACTACCAGCCGTTCTTCTTCATCGCCGACCTGCACGCGATCACCGTGGAGCAGGACCCCAAGGTGCTGCGCCGCCGGACCCTGAGCGCGGCCGCCCAGCTGCTCGCCGCCGGCATCGACCCGGCCCGGTCGGCGATCTTCGTGCAGAGCCAGGTGCCCGCACACGCCCAGCTGGGGTGGGTGCTGCAGTGCCTGACCGGTTTCGGCGAGGCCCGCCGGATGACCCAGTTCAAGGACAAGTCGGCCAAGGGCGGCGAAGGCGCGGCGAGCGTCGGCCTCTTCACCTACCCGATCCTCCAGGCGGCGGACATCCTGCTCTACCGCCCCCACTTCGTCCCGGTGGGGGAGGACCAGCGCCAGCACCTCGAGCTGACCCGCGACCTCGCCCAGCGGTTCAACCACCGGTTCAAGAAGACCTTCCGGCTGCCCGAGCCCTACATCCTCAAGGCGACCGCCAAGATCGCCGACCTCCAGGACCCCAACGCCAAGATGTCCAAGTCCGGCAGCTCGCCGCAGGGCATCGTGGAGATGCTCGACGACCCCAAGGTCAGCGCCAAGAAGATCCGGTCCGCGGTGACCGACTCCGAGACCGAGATCCGCTTCGACCCCGAGGCCAAGCCGGGCGTCAGCAACCTGCTCACGATCTTCTCCTCGCTGGCCGGCCGCAGCATCGCCGAGCTCGAGCAGGACTACACCGGCCGCGGCTACGGCGACCTGAAGAAGGACCTGGCCGATGTCGTGGTCGAGTTCGTGACGCCCTTCCGCGACCGGACCCTCGAGCTCCTCGACGACGAGGCCGAGCTGCTGGCCGTGCTGGCCGACGGCGCCGACCGCGCCGGCGCGGTCGCGGAGGCGACCCTGCGGGACGTCTACGAGCGGGTCGGGTTCGCACCTCCCACCACCCGCTAGGGTCGTCCCAATGCCAACGATCGGTGTCGCTCTCGCCATCCCGGAGCCGTGGGGTCGCCAGCTCCAGGACTACCGCGTCTCGCTCGGCGACGACACCGCGCGGCACATCCCGAGCCACATCACGCTGGTGCCTCCGGTCGACGCCGACGCGTCCGCCATCGACCCGATCCGCGCCCACCTCGCCGAGGCCGCGGCCGGGTTCCAGGGCTTCCGGGTGCACCTGCGCGGCACGGGCACCTTCCGCCCCGTGTCGCCCGTGGTGTTCGTGATGGTCGCCGAGGGCATCTCGGCGTGCGAGCAGCTGGCCGCCGAGCTGCGGAGCGGACCCCTCGCCGTACCCCTCCAGTTCCCCTACCACCCGCACGTCACCGTCGCCCACCACCTCAGCGACGACGACCTCGACCGCGCCTTCGACGACCTCGCCGACTTCGAGTGCGTCTTCGACGCCGCGGCCATCCACCTCTACGAGCACGACCCGGAGGTCGGCTGGCGGCCCACCTCCGAGTTCGCCCTCGCGCCGGCGGCCGCCCTCACCTGAGATGGCCTGCTGACATGGCCGGGCTGTCCTCGATCGTCGACCGCGCGACGGCCGGCGTCGACGACGTACGGCGCCGCGCGCCGCTCGTCGACCACATCATCCGCACCCAGGCCCGCTATGACAAGGCGCAGGGTGGCCTCAACGCCGGGGGGATCGGCTACTACGGCTTCCTGTCGTTCTTCCCGCTGCTCGCCCTCGCGCTCTTCGTCGTCGGCCGGATCGCCGATGTCTTCCCCGAGTCCGAGGACAACCTGACCTCGGCGATCTCCTCCGCCTTCCCGGGCATCATCGGCACGGCCGAGCACCAGGTCTCGCTGGCCGACGTGCAGTCGGCGGCCGCCACCCTCGGCTGGCTGGGGCTGGCCGGTGCGGTGCTCACGGGCCTCGGCTGGATGTCGGCGATGCGCACCGCGCTGGTCGACATCTTCGAGCTGACCCCCGACGAGCGCCCGAACCTGCTCGTCGGGCGGCTCCGGGACGTGATGACGCTCCCGGTCCTCGGGGTCACCCTGGCCGTCAGCGTCGCCGTGTCGGCCGTCGTGACCCGCTTCTCGCCGCAGCTGCTGGACTGGCTCGCCCTGTCCGAGGGGCTGGACCCGCTGCTGAGGGTCGCATCGGTCGTCGTCGCCGTGGCCGCCAGCACCGTCCTGTTCTGGTCGATGTACCTCCTGCTCGCCCATCCGCCCACCCCGCGCCGGGCCCTGTGGCAGGGTGCGCTGCTGGCCGCGGTCGGGTTCGAGGTCCTCAAGCTGCTGGCCACCTGGCTGCTCGGGCACACCGCCGGGCAGCCCGCGTTCCAGATCTTCGGGATCGCGCTGATCGTCGTGGTCTGGATCAACTACTTCGCGCGGATCACCCTCTATGGCGCCGCCTGGGCCGACACGACCCGGCGCTCGCGCACCCGCCGGGCCGAGCGGGACGCCGCCAGGGCCACGGTCGACCCGCGGCCGGCGCACGCCTCCGAGCCGCCGCCCGCCTCGGTCGCCGTTCCCGTGGCGACGGGCGCGCGACCCGGGGGCGGGGCGCGACCCGGACTCGGCCTCGTCGGCTTCGCCGCGGGTGTCGGGTCGGCCCTCACGGTGCTCGCGCTGCTGCGCCGCCGCTCCCGGCGCTGACGAGTCCGCGGAGCAACCGACGGCGGCGGCCGGCCCTCAGAGGAAGTAGAGCCGCTGCAGCGGAGCCCGCCGTACGGCGTCGAAGTGCAGCCGCTCCCCGTCCATCGTGACCGTCGCGGACACCGGGTCGACGGCGACCGAGGCGAGCCGGGCGTTGTGCACCATGTCGGAGAGGCGCACCGACCGCGTGCCCCGCACGGGGACCCGTCGCCGCTGGGTCGGGAACGGCTCGGCGGACTCGTCGGCGGCCGAGCTCGTGAACAGCACGGACAGCTGCGGGGGAGCGGCGCCGAAGCCGCCGAACAGCGGGCCGAGGCGCAGCGGCTCCACGGTGTGGATGGTGGCGTTGGGGTCGCCCTGGGGCCCCCAGGCCGGGATCCCGCCCTTGATGACCATGGCCGGCTTGGCGGCGAAGTAGGCGGGCCGCCACAAGACGATGTCGGCGAGCCTGCCCGGCTGGAGGGTGCCGACCTCGTGGGCCAGCCCGTGCGTCAGGGCCGGGTTGACCGTCAGCTTGGCGAGGTAGCGGAGCACCCGGTCGTTGTCGTGGTCGACCTCGAGGTCGTGGCCGTCGACGTGCGCACCGGGGGCGCCCTTGGTCACCGCGGCGACGGCGAAGGTGCGCCGCCACGTCTCGCCGGCCCGGCCCATCCCGAGGGCGTCGGAGGAGGTCATGGGGATGACGCCGTGGTCGTGGAGGAGGTTCTCGGCGCCCATCGTCTCCGCGCGGACCCGGGAGCGCGCGAGGTCGACGTCGCCGGGCAGGTCGGGGTGCAGGCCGTGGGAGACCATGATCATCGACAGGTGCTCGGCGAGCGCGTTGACGCCGTAGGGCAGCGTCGGGTTGGTCGACGACGCGAGCACGTGGTCGACACCGGCCAGCCGCAGCACGTCGGGGGTGTGCCCGCCGCCGCAGCCCTCGACGTGGAACGCGTGGATCGCGCGGCCGTCGAGCACCGCCAGGGTGTCGTCGACGGTGAGGCCCTCGTTGAGGCCGTCGGTGTGCAGGCACACCTGGACGTCGTGCTCCTCGGCGACGGTCAGCGCGGTGTCGAGGGTGCGCAGGTGGGCACCGGTGTCCTCGTGCACCTTGAAGCCGCAGACGCCGGCCTCGAGGGCCTCGAGCAGCGGGTCGGCGGTGGCGGCCGAGCCGCGGCCCAGCACGCCGACGTTGACCGGCCAGGCGTCGAAGGCGGCGTAGGCGCGGCGCAGTGCCCACGCCGACCCCACCCCGACGCCCCAGAACGGGCCGAACTCCTGGGTGATGAGCGAGGTGACCCCGGAGGACAGCGCGGCCTCCATGACCCGCGGGGACAGGCCGTGGACGTGGGTGTCCACGGCGCCGGGGGTGGCGACCAGGCCCTCACCGGGGATGATCACCGTCCCGCTGCCGACGACGACCTCGATCCCGTCGGTGGTGTCGGGGTTGCCGGCCCGGCCGATCGCCGCGACGCGCCCCTCGCGGATGCCGAGCGAGGTGACGCGCACGCCGAGCACCGGGTCGAGCAGCAGCACGTTGGTGACGACGACATCGCACGACTCGGTGGTCCGGACCGACCGCAGGCCGATGCCGTCGCGGCCGGTCTTGGCGAACCCGAGCAGCAGCTCGTCGCCCGCGAGCCGGTCGTCGGCCATCACCTCGAGGGTCAGGCCGGTGTCGCCGAGCCGCACGCGGTCCCCGAGACGGGGGCCGTGGACGGCGAGGTCGGTCCAGGGTCCGCGGCTCACCGCCCGTCCTCCGGGCCGCTGTGCAGGCGCCGTACGACGGCGGCGACCGCGTCGTCGGGGGTGGGACCCCCGGCGGGGCCCGCCGTGTCCGCGAAGCCCGCGGTCCGCAGCCGGGCGACCGCCTCCTCCCGAGCGCCGGGCGCGTCCAGGGGACCGTCCACCAGTCCGGAGAACCCGACCACGACCCGGGCGCCGCCGATGGGGACGAGGGCGACGGTGACCGGCTCGCCGGGCGGGAAGGCGACCGTCGACCCCGCGGGCACGTCGAGCCGGCGACCGTAGGCGGCCTCGCGGTCGAACCGCAGCCTCGGGTTGGTCTCGAAGAAGTGGAAGTGGCTGGACACCGACACCGGGACCGTCGCCTCGTTGACGACGACGACCTCGACGGTGTCGGCCGACCTGGTCGCCTCGCCCACGTGGGTGCCCTCGTCGTCGCGGTGCCGACCGGGCAGGAGCGCCCCGGGGGCGTCGGTCCCGAGGTGGCCGCCGCCGATCGGGTCGGACACCGTGACCAGCCGCGAGCCGTCGTCGAAGACCGCCTCGACGTGCACCTCGCCCAGGATGTCGGCGACCCCGGGCAGCACCTCGCCGGGCCCGACCGTTGAGCGACCCACGGCCACCGCCTCGGCGTGGTCGCGACCGTCGCGGGCGGCCTCGGCGACGGCGTCGGCGACCAGGGCGGTCGCATCCGGCACGTTGAGGAGCAGGCCGCGCTCGCGCCGGGCCCGGGCCAGGCTCGCCGCCAGGTGGAGGAGCAGCCGGTCCACCTCGGTGGGGGTGAGGTTCACCCGCGACAGCCTAGGCCCCGTCACGCCGTGGGCCGGTCGAGTGGGTGCGGCGCTGGCGCGGCCACTACCGTCGAGCCATGGCCCAGGTGCACAAGCCGGCGGAGCGGCGGCGTCGCGACCTCATCGACGCGGCCATCGCGGTGATGGAGCAGAAGGGCATGGGCGAGGCGACCAGCCGCGACGTCACCAAGGCGGCCGGGGTCAGCGCGGGGCTGGTGCACCACTACTTCGACACCTTCGACGACCTGCTCGCGACGGCCTTCGAGGAGGTCGCCCATGCCGACCTCGACCGCGTCCGGGAGGCGCTGGCCGACATCCCCGACCCGGTGCGGCGGCTCGACGTGCTCATCGAGGTGTTCGCGCCGACGGGCGACGACTGGCAGTACCAGGTCTGGCTCGACGTCTGGAGCGTCGCCGCCCGGCACCCGACCCTGCTCCAGGCCGCCCAGCGCGCCAACACCGAGTGGCAGCAGCTGATGGCCGACCTCTTCCGCGACGGCATCGCCTCGGGGGACTTCCACTGCGCCGACCCCGAGGCCGCGGCCTGGCGGGTCCTCGCCCTCCTCGACGGCATGGCCATCCAGACCGTCGCTCAGCAGACCACCATGTCCCGGTCGCTGCTGCACGGCTGGGTCCGCGACGCGGCGCACGCCGAGGCCGGCCTGACCCGCTGACGCCCCGCCGCGTCGTCCCGTGAGCCGAGGGCCCGGCGGGGCTGTGCGCAGGGTCACCGCTCGAGCGGGGAAACGCGCACTGAGCGGCCGAAGTTTCGGCCAACAAGTGCAGGCTTGCGTCACCCCGTGTGACGGGTGGGACGCCACGCAGGTCGCCAGCGAAGCAGCGCAGCAGGAAATGCCCGAGGGCGCCGGCCGATGCCGGCGCCCTCGAGTCGTCTGAGGTGGATCAGTGGCCGTGCTTCAGCGCCGTCCGCAGGTCCTTGTTGAGCTGCGAGATCGCGTCGAGCGGGATCTCCTTGGGGCACGCGGCCGAGCACTCGCCGATGTTGGTGCAGCCGCCGAAGCCCTCGTGGTCGTGCTGGGCGACCATGGCGACGACGCGGTCGTCGCGCTCCGGCTGGCCCTGGGGCAGCATCGCCAGGTGGGTCACCTTGGCGGCCATGAAGAGCGAGGCCGAGCCGTTGGGGCAGGCGGCCACGCAGGCGCCGCAGCCGATGCAGGTCGCCATGGCGAACGCGCGGTCCGCGTCGGCCTTGGGTACGGGCGTGGCATGCGCGTCGGGGGCCGAGCCCGTGTTGGCGGAGATGAAGCCGCCCGCCTGGATGATCCGGTCGAACGCCGAGCGGTCGACGACCAGGTCCTTGAGCACCGGGAACGGGTCGGCGCGCCACGGCTCGATCGTGATCGTCTCGCCGTCGGTGAAGGTGCGCATGTGCAGCTGGCAGGTCGTGGTGGTGAGCGGCCCGTGGGCCGACCCGTTGATCATCAGGCCGCACATGCCGCAGATGCCCTCACGGCAGTCGGAGTCGAACGCGATCGGCTCCTCGCCCTGCTCGTTGAGCTGCTCGTTGAGCACGTCGAGCATCTCCAGGAACGACATGTCGGGCGACACGTCGTCGAGCTGGTAGGTGTGCATGGCGCCGGGGGAGGAGCTGTCGGCCTGACGCCAGATCTTCAGTGTCAGCCTCACTTGTAGCTCCTCTGCTTCATCTCGATCGCGGTGTAGATCAGGTCCTCCTTGTGCAGGATCGGCTGTCCGCCGTCCCCGCCGAACTCCCACGCGGACACGTAGGCGAACTCGTCGTCGTGGCGCAGCGCCTCGCCGTCCTCGGTCTGGGACTCGGCACGGAAGTGGCCGCCGCAGGACTCGCGCCGGTTGAGGGCGTCGATGCACATGAGCTCGCCGAGCTCCATGAAGTCGGCGACCCGTCCGGCCTTCTCCAGCGACTGGTTGAGGCTGTCGGCGGTCCCGAGCACCTTGAGGTTGCTGAAGAAGTCGGCCTTGAGCTCGCGGATCATGTCGATCGCCTTGCGCAGGCCCTCCTCGGTCCGCTCCATGCCGCAGTACTCCCACATGATGTGGCCGAGCGCCTTGTGGTAGCTGTCGGCCGAGCGGGTGCCGCCGATGGACATCAGTCGGTCGATGCGCTGCTCGACCGCCTCGCGCGCCGCCACGACCTCCGGGTGGTCCTGCGTCAGCGGCTCGAACGGGCCGTCGGCGAGGTAGTCGCGGATCGTGTTGGGCAGCACGAAGTAGCCGTCGGCCAGGCCCTGCATGAGCGCCGAGGCGCCGAGCCGGTTGGCGCCGTGGTCGGAGAAGTTGGCCTCGCCGGTGACGAACAGGCCGGTCAGGTTGGACGCCAGGTCGTAGTCGACCCACAGCCCGCCCATCGTGTAGTGGACGGCGGGGTAGATCCGCATCGGCGTCTCGTAGGGGTTCTCGCCCGTGATCTGGGCGTACATGTCGAAGAGGTTGCCGTAGCGCTCGGCCACCGCGTCGCGCCCGATCCGCGAGATCACCTCGGCGAAGTCGAGGTAGACGCCGCGCCGGAAGTCGCCGACCAGCGGGCCCACGCCGCGACCCTCGTCGCACATGTTCTTGGCCTGCCGGGACGCGATGTCGCGGGGGACCAGGTTGCCGAACGCCGGGTAGATCCGCTCGAGGTAGTAGTCGCGGTCCTCCTCCGGGATGTCCCGCGGGTCCTTGTCGCAGTCCTCGCGCCGCTTGGGCACCCAGATCCGGCCGTCGTTGCGGAGCGACTCCGACATGAGGGTCAGCTTGGACTGGTGGTCGCCGGAGACCGGGATGCAGGTCGGGTGGATCTGCGTGTAGCACGGGTTGCCGAAGTAGGCACCCTGGCGGTGCGCCCGCCAGGTCGCGGTGACGTTGCAGCCCATCGCGTTGGTGGACAGGAAGAAGACGTTGCCATAGCCGCCGGTCGCGAGTACGACGACGTCGGCCAGGTGGGTCTGCACCTCACCGGAGACCATGTCACGGGCCACGATGCCGCGCGCCCGGCCGTCGACCATGATCAGGTCGAGCATCTCGTGGCGCGCGTACTGCGTCACGGTGCCGGCCGCCACCTGCCGCTCGAGGGCCTGGTAGGCGCCGATCAGCAGCTGCTGCCCCGTCTGGCCGCGGGCATAGAAGGTGCGGGAGACCTGCACGCCGCCGAACGAGCGGTTGTCGAGCAGGCCGCCGTACTCGCGGGCGAACGGGACGCCCTGCGCGACGCACTGGTCGATGATGTTCGCGCTGACCTCGGCCAGGCGGTAGACGTTGGACTCGCGGGCGCGGTAGTCGCCGCCCTTGACGGTGTCGTAGAAGAGACGGTGGGTGGAGTCGCCGTCCTCCTTGTAGTTCTTGGCCGCGTTGATGCCGCCCTGGGCGGCGATCGAGTGGGCCCGGCGCGCGGAGTCCTGGTAGTAGAACGCGCTGACGTTGTAGCCCGCCTCGCCCAGCGTCGCGGCGGCGGCGCCACCGGCCAGCCCGGTGCCGACGACGATCACCGACAGCTTGCGGCGGTTGGCCGGGTTGACCAGCCGGGCCTCGAACTTGCGGGTGTCCCAGCGCTCGGAGATGGGGCCGCCGGGCGCCTTGGCGTCGGCGATCTTGTCGCCGAGGACGTAGTAGCCGTGGGCGTCGTCGGAGGTCTGCTCCGGAGCCTTGCTCGCGGTCTTCGGGGTAGCCATGTGAGTCCTTGTCTCCTACTTCGTGATGACGCCGGCGAGGACGAAGACCGGGACGAGGGAGAACCCGCCCGCGATCACGACCGCGGTGATGACGCCCAGTGCCTTGGCGCGCGCCCGGGAGGACGCTGAGTTGGTGAAGCCGAGGGTCTGGCTCGCGCTCCACACGCCGTGGTGCAGGTGCATGCCGAGCGCGAACATCGCGACGAGGTAGATGATCGTCATCCACCAGGTGTCGAAGGTGTCGACGACGAGGTTGTAGGGGTCGTCGGTCGCGCCGCCCTGGACGTTGACCTTGCCGATGGTGAAGTTGACGAGGTGCCAGAGGACGAACAGCAGCAGCGTGATGCCGCCCCAGCGCATCCACCGCGAGCTGATCGACGAGGCGGTCTTGGGTCGGGCGACGTACTTGACGCGTCGCGCGCCGTTGGCCCGGCGCCACAGCGCGATCGCCGACCACACGTGGGCGGCCAGGGACACGATCATCACCGCGCGCAGGATCCAGAGCAGACCGCCATAGGGCAGGATCGGCTCACCGAAGGTGCGCAGGTGGTGGGCGTAGGCGTTGAAGTAGTCGTGCCCGGAGAACATCTTCAGGTTGCCGTACATGTGGAACAGCACGAACAGCACGAAGATGACGCCGCTTCCCGCCATCAGGATCTTCAGTGCCACGGTCGAGCGCGACGCGCGTGCACCCTTCACGAGAGTCGTCGATGCCACCCGGTCACCGTACCGCCCCGCGCTCGGGCGTTTCCCCCAGGGTCGGTGTGAGAAATGCCCGGCTACCCGCCGGTCACTTGTGGCACCGGGGCCGCGGCGGCCAGCCGGCGGCGTACGGCGCTCGCCACCTGCTGCACGGTCAGTGCGGCCAGGACGGCCGCGACGATCTCCACTGCCGCGCCGACGGCGTCGAGGTTCATCCGGGTGATGAGGGTGTCGAGATAGCCGTCCACGTCGGAGTCCTCCGCAGGAACGACCAGCGTGACGAACCGGCTGAAGACGAGGGAGGCCAGGAAGACCAGCCACCAGCCGACGGCCAGCATCGAGGCGTAGACCTGCCCCGTCGCGCCGCGGAGCACGTCCTGGACCATCCCGAGTGGTCGCCACAGGCTGAGGATCGGGACGAACCAGCCGGCGATCGCCCACGCGGAGTCGTGCTCCATGCGCGCACGGTCCAGGTCCGAGCTGCGGTGGACCTTGAACAGCCAGGTGATGAAGAGCACGCCACACACGACGAACACGACGAGTGACGTGACGGACACGATCATGGCCATCCGGTCCACGTCCTGGGCCTCGGCCGGCGTCGCTGACATCGGGTCCCTCCGCCAGCGCTCGAAGACCGAGCGGCTGTGCAGGCTGTCCGCGATCGACCACACGTCGACGACCACGGCCACCCCCAGGAGCGCCTGGACGACGCGGGTGAGGGTGAACCAGCCCGGGGTGACGGGGTGCTGCGGCGGAGGTGGCGGGGTCGTGCGCCGGGCCGAGTGCATGGTCCACGAGGAGCCGTCGTGCCAGCGCAGGGCATCGGGCAGGTAGGGGTCCGGGTACCACCCAGGCTGCGTGTCGGTCACGGCCCGATTCTGGTCGCAGCCGCCGAGGCCGTCCGACATATCGGGAAACCGCGCCCCGACCGGTCAGGGTGGCCTGGGTCTCACATGTCACAACCGAGGGGAGCCCCCGGGGCCGAAGGCTCCTACCCTGAGTGCCATGACCACATCGTCCCCGGCTCCGGCCGGCGGGTCCCTCCGGCTGGACATCGAGAACGACGGGCACGCGCGCGAGCAGTGGGAGAGGGCGGCGGCAGCGGTGCTGCGCAAGGCCCGCCGGCTGTCCGACGAGGACCCCGACTCCCTGGTGTGGGAGAAGCTCGCCCGCACCACCCTCGACGGCATCCGCGTCACCCCGCTCGGCCTCCCCTCCGACCTCGACGGCCTGGCCACCTCCGGCCGCCCGGCCCGGAGCGGACCGTGGGACGTGCGGACCTACGTCCCGGCCGGTGACGCCGGCACCCAGCGCGCCGAGGCGATCGGCGACCTCGAGGGTGGCGCCACCTCGGTCTGGCTCAAGGCCGGTCCCGGCACCGACTTCGCCGCGGCGCTCGACGGCGTCCGCCTCGACCTCGCGCCCGTCGTGCTCGACGCCGACGAGGACCCCCTCGACACCGCCCGCGCCTTCCTGGCGCACGCCGCCGGCACGACGCTGCACCCGCAGACCAACCTGGGCCTCGACGCCGCCGAGGCGAGCGCCGAGGGCGCGGCCCTGGCCCGTGAGGCGGGCGTGCTCGGCTTCGTCGTCGACGCGACGCCCGTGCACGACGCCGGTGCGTCCGAGGCGCAGGAGCTCGGCTTCGCGCTGGCCGTCGCCGCCGGCTACCTCCGCTCGCTCGAGCTGGGCGGTGTCGCCGTCGACGACGCGGCCGCGCTGGTCGAGTTCCGGTTCGCGGCCACCGACGAGCAGTTCCTCACGATCGCCAAGGTCCGCGCCGCCCGCCGCCTCTGGGCGCGGATGCTGGAGCTCTCCGGTGCGGGCTCGGTCGAGCAGCGCCAGCACGTCGTCACCAGCCGTCCGATGATGAGCCGCTTCGACCCCTACGCCAACATGCTGCGCACCACGGTCGCCGCCTTCGGCGCGGGCGTCGGCGGAGCGGACGCGGTGACGGTCCTGCCGTTCGACAGCCCGCTCGGTCGTCCCGACGCGTTCGGGCGCCGCATCGCGCGCAACACCTCGACACTCCTGGTCGCCGAGTCCCACGTCGCGGCCGTCGCCGACCCGGCCGGCGGTGCCTTCGCGGTCGAGAAGCTGACCGACGACGTCGCCGTGGCGGCCTGGGCCGAGCTCGGCCGCATCGAGGCCGAGGGCGTCGACGCCCTGCACGCCCGGATCGCGGAGGTCGCGGCGACGCGGGCCGCGCAGGTCGCCAAGCGGAGCCGCCCGATCACGGGACTCAGCGAGTTCCCCAACCTCGCCGAGACGCGCCCCGAGCGGGCGCCCTACGACGACTGGGCCGGCGTCCGTCCCTATGGCGAGGCCTTCGAGGCGCTGCGCGACGAGCCCGCCGCCACCCCGGTCTTCCTGGCCACGATGGGCACCGTCGCCGAGCACACCGCCCGCGCGACGTTCGCCACCAACCTGTTCGCCGCCGGCGGCGTCGCCGTCGAGGTCGGCGGCGTCTCCTCCGGACCGCCCGACGTCGTCGCGGCGTACGGCGGGCAGCCGGTCGTCTGCCTCGCCGGCACCGACGCGGCCTACGCCGAGTGGGGCGCCGACCTGGCGACCGCGCTCCGCGAGGCCGGTGCGCGCCGCGTGATCCTCGCCGGCAAGCCCGGCGACCGCACCGTCGCCGCCGACGCGGTCGACGACTCGTGCGCCCTGGGCGTCGACGCCCTGGCGTTCCTCACCCGCACCCGAGAGGCCCTGTCATGACCGTCCCGAGCAGCTTCGCCGGGCTCCCGCTGGCCGACGAGTCCGGCTGGCGCATGTCGTGGAGCGACGGCGAGCCGTGGCTGTCCCCCGAGGGCATCGAGATCAAGACGTCCTATGACGAGCGCGATCTCGACGGTCTCGACGCGCTGGCCACGGTCCCGGGCATCAAGCCGTTCCTGCGCGGCCCCTACCCGACGATGTACACCACCCAGCCGTGGACGATCCGGCAGTACGCCGGCTTCTCCACCGCCGAGGAGTCCAACGCGTTCTACCGCCGCAACCTGGCGGCCGGCCAGAAGGGCCTCAGCGTCGCCTTCGACCTGGCGACCCACCGCGGCTACGACTCCGACCACCCGCGGGTGCGCGGCGACGTCGGCATGGCGGGCGTGGCCATCGACTCCATCTATGACGCGCGCACGCTCTTCGAGGGCATCCCCCTCGACCAGATGAGCGTCTCGATGACCATGAACGGCGCGGTGCTGCCCGTCATGGCGCTCTACATCGTGGCCGCGGAGGAGCAGGGCGTGAAGCCCTCGCTGCTCGCGGGGACCATCCAGAACGACATCCTCAAGGAGTTCATGGTCCGCAACACCTACATCTACCCGCCGCTGCCCAGCATGCGGATCATCTCCGACATCTTCGCCTACACCGCCGCGAACATGCCGAGGTTCAACTCCATCTCGATCTCGGGCTACCACATGCAGGAGGCCGGGGCGACCGCCGACCTCGAGCTCGCCTACACGCTGGCCGACGGCGTGGAGTACATCCGCGCCGGCCTGGGCGCCGGGCTCGACATCGACGCCTTCGCGCCGCGGCTGAGCTTCTTCTGGGCGATCGGCATGAACTTCTTCATGGAGGTCGCCAAGATGCGCGCGGCCCGGGCGCTGTGGGCCAAGCTGGTCGGCCAGTTCGACCCCCAGAACCCCAAGTCGCTGTCGCTGCGGACGCACTCCCAGACCTCCGGCTGGTCGCTGACCGCGCAGGACGTCTTCAACAACGTCGGGCGCACCTGCATCGAGGCGATGGCCGCGACCCAGGGTCACACCCAGTCGCTGCACACCAACGCCCTCGACGAGGCCATCGCGCTGCCGACCGACTTCTCGGCGCGGATCGCCCGCAACACCCAGCTGCTCCTGCAGCAGGAGAGCGGCACCACCCACATCATCGACCCGTGGGCGGGCAGCTACTACGTCGAGAAGCTGACCCACGACCTCGCCGAGCGCGCCTGGGCGCACATCACCGAGGCCGAGGAGGCGGGCGGGATGGCCAAGGCCATCGAGCAGGGCATCCCCAAGATGCGCATCGAGGAGGCTGCGGCCCGCACCCAGGCCCGGATCGACTCCGGCGCCCAGGCCGTGATCGGCATCAACACCTTCCGGCAGGCCGACGAGGCCCCGCTGGAGGTGCTCAAGGTCGACAACGACGAGGTCTACCGCCAGCAGATCGCCAAGCTGGAGCGGCTCCGCGCCGAGCGCGACGGCGACGACGTACGCCGGACGCTCGAGTCGCTGACCAACGCGGCCGCGAGCGGCTCGGGCAACCTGCTCGAGCTTGCCGTCGACGCGGCCCGCGCCAAGGCGACGGTCGGCGAGATCTCCGAGGCGCTCGAGAAGGTCTACGGGCGTCACCAGGCCGTGATCCGTACCATCTCTGGCGTGTACCGGGACGAAGCCGTCAAGGACGGCGACGCCAAGGCCGCCGAGGTCATCGAGGCCACCGCGGAGTTCGAGGCCGAGGAGGGCCGGCGGCCCCGCATCCTGGTCGCCAAGATGGGCCAGGACGGTCACGACCGCGGTCAGAAGGTCGTCGTCACCGCGTTCGCCGACCTCGGCTTCGACGTCGACGTGGGCCCGCTGTTCTCCACGCCCGAGGAGGTCGCCCAGCAGGCCGTGGACGCCGACGTGCACATCGTCGGCGTGAGCTCGCTGGCCGCCGGCCACCTCGTGCTGCTGCCCGCGCTCAAGCGGGCGCTGGCCGACCTCGGCCGTCCCGACATCATGGTCGTCATCGGCGGCGTCATCCCGCCCGACGACGTCGAGACGCTCAGGGAGATGGGTGCCGCGGCGGTGTTCCTGCCCGGCACGGTCATCGCCGAGTCCGCGCTCGACCTGCTGGCCAAGCTGCGGGCCGAGCAGGGCTGACGGTCGGAGCTCGATGCCGCGCCCCGTCGACGTCCCTGCGCTGGTCGAGGGGATCCGTGCGGGGCAGCGTGCCTCGGTCTCCCGCGCGATCACCCTCGTCGAGTCCACCCTGCCCTTCCATCGCGACGCCGCGCGTGAGCTCCTGTCGCTCCTGATGGCCTCGCCCTCGGACCGGGGAGCCTCGGTGCGGGTGGGCATCTCGGGGGTGCCGGGCGTCGGCAAGTCGACGTTCATCGAGGCCCTCGGCACCCGCCTGACCGCGGCCGGCCACCGGGTGGGCGTGCTGGCCGTCGACCCGTCCTCGGTCCGCTCCGGCGGGTCGGTGCTGGGCGACAAGACGCGGATGTCGCGGCTCGCCGCCGACCCGCACGCCTACATCCGTCCCTCGCCCAGCGCGGGCACCCTCGGGGGCGTGGCCCGGGCGACCGCCCAGGCGATGATCGTGCTCGAGGCCGCGGGACACGACGTCGTGCTCGTGGAGACCGTGGGCGTCGGCCAGTCGGAGGTGACGGTCGCCGGCATGGTCGACACGTTCTGCTTCCTCACCCTGGCCCGCACCGGCGACCAGCTCCAGGGCATCAAGAAGGGCATCCTCGAGATCGCCGACGTCATCGCGGTCAACAAGGCCGACGGCGACCGTGAGATCGAGGCCAGGGCCGCCGCCCGGGAGCTGTCGGGCGCGCTGCGGATGGTCTACCGCGGCACCGAGCGCTGGGTCCCGCCGGTGCTCACCTGCTCGTCGCTGGAGGAGAAGGGCGTCGACGAGGTCTGGGCCCAGGTGATCGGCCACCGCGACCACCTGGGACCCGACGGGCTGACCCGCAAGCGCGCCGCCCAGCAGCTGGAGTTCACCTGGGCGCTGGTCCGTGACGAGCTGGACCAGCGGCTGCGCCGCTCACCCGGCGTCGCGGCGATCCGCGACGAGGTGCGCGCCGCCGTCCTCGCCGGCGAGCTCGCCGCTCCGGTCGCCGCCGACCGGATCCTGGCGGCCTACGACGCCTAGGCGCCTGTCCGCGAGCCCGGCACCACGTCCGGCGTGGGTCCGCGCCTCGCGCTGGTGGCGGCCTATCTTCCGCGCGGTTGTCGGGTCTGGTGCGCGGGTGTGGTGGGTGAGTGACCGGTATACCGGTCACTCACCCACCACAACCCCGCAGGAGTTGGGGCGACGACCGCCCGAACGGCGCGGCTAGCTCCACGCCTTGATGCTGCCGATGCGGATGTGGTTGCCGAAGGGGTCGCGGATCGCGAAGTCGCGGCCATACATCTGGTCGGTCGGCTCCTGGGTGATGTCGACGCCCGCGGCCTCGAGCGTGGCGAACGTGCCGTCGACGTCGTCGGTGGTGAACGCCAGCCAGCCGCCGCCGGCCCCCTTGGTGACGAGGTCGCGCACCTGCGCGGCGGTCGCGTCGTCGTGGGCCGGGGCGCCAGGCTTCTCGAGCAGGATGTCCTTCTCGTCGCCGGGGGCACGGACGGTGAGCCAGCGCATCGGGCCGAAGTCGAAGTCGGCGGACACCTCGAGCCCGAGGACACCGACATAGAAGTCGAGGGCCTGGTCCTGGTCGAGCACGAAGATCGAGGAGATGTTGTTCCGGGTCAGCATGGGAGTCCTCCTGGGGACTGTCGGGTCGATGTCGCGGGATCGCCGGCCGGGCTGGCCCCGACCCTACGGACGCCGGACGGTGGGCGCTTCTCCGAAATTGACCGGTCTGCTCCAGCGCATCGTGAACGCCGTCGGGGCGGGCAGGGGGACGGGCGCGGCATGCTCGCGGTAGGCCGTCGGGCTGAGGCCCACGACCTCCCGGAAGACCCGGCTGAACGTCCCGAGACTGGTGAACCCGACCGCGAGGCAGACCTCGGTGACCGGCTCGGAGGTGATGCGCAGCAGGGACATCGCCCGCTCGATGCGACGCCTCTGGAGATAGCGGTGCGGCGTCTCGCCGAAGACCCGCTTGAACTCGCGGATGAAGTGGGAGGGCGCCATCACGGCCACCTGCGCGAGGCGCGGCACGTCGAGCGGGTCGGCGTAGCGCCGGTCCATCAGGTCGCGGGCGCGGAGCAGCCGCCGGTTGACGTCCTCCTCGGCCAGACCCACGAGTGGTGAGGCTACCTTTCACATAGGCTTGCCCCCTGATGCTCACGCCACCGACCCTCGCCGCCGCCTCGGGACTCATCGAGGCCGTCGTCGACAAGCACCTCGCGGAGCTCCTCGACCTGCGTCGCGACCTGCACGCCCACCCCGAGCTCGCGTTCGCCGAGCAGCGCACGACCGACGCGGTCGCCGGCGCGATGGAGCGGGCGGGCTGGCGGGTCACCCGTCCGGCCGCCACCGGGCTCCTGGCCGACCTCGGCGACGACGGGCCGCTCGTGGCACTCCGGGCCGACCTCGACGCGTTGCCGGTGGAGGACACCACCGGCGACCCGTGGGCCAGCACCCGGCCCGGGATCGCCCACGCGTGCGGCCACGACGTGCACACGACCTGCCTGGTGGGCGCCGGCCTCGCGCTGGCCGAGCTGCACGCGCAGGGCGGGCTGCCGGGTCGGGTGCGGCTGGTGTTCCAGCCGGCCGAGGAGATGATGCCGGGCGGCGCGCTGCTCATGATGGAGCACGGAGCGCTCGCCGGGGTGGAGCACGTCTTCGCGCTGCACTGCGACCCGAGCATCGACGTCGGCACCGTCGGGCTGCGCGAAGGGCCGCTCACCGGCGCCGCCGACTCGATCGACGTCCGGCTGACCGGCAAGGGTGGGCACACCTCCCGTCCCCACCTCACCGAGGACCTGACCTTCGCGCTCGGCAAGCTCATCACCGAGCTGCCCGCGATCCTGTCGCGCACGATGGACCCCCGCGCCGGCGTGAGCGTGGTCTGGGGCATCGTCCAGGCCGGCGGCGCCCCCAACGTCATCCCCGCCTCGGGGAGGGTGGCCGGCACCATCCGCATGCTCGACGCCGTGGCCTGGGCCGACGCGGAGCGGCTGGTGCGCCGCATGGTCGGCCAGATCATCGCGCCGTACGGCGTCGAGGCGGCCATCACCTACCACCGCGGCGTGCCGCCGGTCGTCAACCGGCACGGGCCGACCCAGCTGCTCGGTGCCGCCATCGAGCGGGTGGTCGGCGAGGCCGGGCACGTGGCGACCTCGCAGAGCCTCGGTGGCGAGGACTTCGGCTGGTTCCTCGAGTCCGTGCCGGGCGCCATGGCCCGTCTCGGGACCCGCACCCCGGGAGGCCCGACCTATGACCTGCACCAGGGTGATCTGCGGGTCGACGAGCGCTCGATCGCGCTCGGTGCAAGGGTTCTCGCCGAGGCGGCGGTGGGTGCGATCACGCACCCGTGAGATCCCTGTCACCTCCCGATAACAAGTCGGTCACCCTTGTTCCGTCGGCCCCCTAGGCGCGTACTAATGTGACCGGGGACGCCGCCCGGCGTGCAGGAAGAAACAAACATCAGGAGGACATCTTGCGTCGTCTGACCAAGATTGTGGCCGTAGCCGCGGTGGCGTCGCTGACGTTCGCCGGCTGCAGCAAGAACGACGATTCGGAGCCGACTGCCACGGACAGCAGCAGCAGCAGCGCCGCAACGAGCAACGACGTCTGCAAGGACGCCAGCGGAGACGGCCCCAAGGTGGGTCTGGCCTACGACGTGGGCGGCCGAGGCGACCAGTCCTTCAACGACTCCGCCTACGCCGGTCTCGAGAAGGCCGTCAACGACCTGGGTGCCACCTGCACCGAGGGCGAGGCGTCCGACGGCGAGGCCGAGTCGGCCCGCGAGGACCGCCTGCGCCAGATGGCCGACGCCGGGATGAACCCGATCATCGGTGTCGGCTTCGCCTACAGCGACGCCGTCAACGCGGTCGCTCCTGACTACCCGGAGATCTCCTTCGGCGTCATCGACGGCTTCGACCCCGACGCCGACGCCAACGACAACGTCGCCTACCTGGGCTTCGCCGAGAACGAGGGCTCCTTCCTCGTCGGCGTCGCCGCCGCCCTCAAGACCCAGGCCGACCACATCGGCTTCGTCGGTGGCGTGCACAACGACCTGATCAAGAAGTTCGAGGCGGGCTACGTGGCCGGCGCCAAGGCCGTCAACCCGAAGATCAAGGTCGACGTCAAGTACATCGAGGAGAGCGACCTCTCCGGCTTCGGCGACCCCGCCGGTGGCAAGCAGGCCGCTGCGGCCGAGTTCGACAACGGTGCGGACATCGTCTACCACGCCTCCGGCGCCTCCGGCTCCGGCGTGTTCGAGGCCGCGACCGAGGCCGGCGACGGCAAGTGGGCCATCGGTGTCGACTCCGACCAGTACCTCACCGCGCCCGCCGACCAGCAGCCTCACATCCTCACCTCGATGCTCAAGCGCGTCGACGTGGCGACCTTCAACATGATCCAGTCCGTGGCCGACGGCTCGCCGCTCGTCAGCTACCAGACCTACGACCTGAAGGCCGACGGTGTTGGCTACGCCACCTCGGGTGGCTTCGTGGACGACATCTCGTCGCAGATCGACGAGTACGCCGCGAAGATCAAGTCGGGCGAGATCAAGGTTCCCACCGCGCCGTGATGCGGCACGACTAGCTGAACTGGGTTCCACCTGACTCGGGCCCGGTGCCACGCGGTAGCGTGCGCACCGGGCCCGAGTTCTTCCCGGGTGTCAGGAGAGGAGCGAGCATGACGAGTGCGACCGACGAGGCCACGAGCCCGCAGGTCACCGGCGGGGGGATCGAGGTCCGCGGCGTCACCAAGCGGTTCCCCGGTGTCGTCGCCAACCACGACGTCAACATCACGATCCGGCCGGCCACGGTGCACGCGCTGATCGGTGAGAACGGCGCCGGCAAGTCGACGCTGATGAAGATCCTCTACGGCGTCCAGAAGCCCGACGAGGGGACGGTCAGCCTCGACGGGACCGAGCTGCACTTCTCCTCGCCGACCGACGCCATCAAGGTCGGGATCGGCATGGTCTTCCAGCACTTCATGCTGGCCGACAACCTCACCGTCCTCGAGAACGTCGTCCTCGGCGGCGAGCGGCTCTTCGGCATCGGCGACCGGGCGCGGGCCGAGATCCGCCGGATCTCCGACGCCTACGGCTTCGGGCTCGACCCCGACACCCTCGTCGAGGACCTCGGCGTCGGCGAGCGGCAGCGCGTGGAGATCCTCAAGGTGCTCTTCCGCGGCGCGCGGATCATCATCCTGGACGAGCCGACCGCGGTGCTCGTCCCCCAGGAGGTCGACGCGCTCTTCGCCAACCTGCGCGAGCTGCGCGCCTCCGGCCACACGATCCTCTTCATCTCCCACAAGCTCGACGAGGTGCTGGCGATCGCCGACGACATCACCGTCATGCGGCGCGGCACCACCGTCGGCGAGGCCGACCCCAAGACGGCCACCAAGCGCCAGCTCGCCGAGCTGATGGTCGGCTCCGAGCTGCCGTCGCCCGAGACCGAGGAGTCCACGGTCACCGACGTCGAGCTGCTCGAGCTCCGGGGGGTCAACCTCGTCAACGACACCGGTCGCCACCTGCTCAAGGACATCGACCTCACGATCCACAAGGGCGAGGTGCTCGGGATCGCGGGCGTCGAGGGCAATGGCCAGTCCGAGCTCGTCCAGACCGTCATGGGCATGATGAAGGCCTCCGGCGTCATCGAGCTCAACGACCAGGACATGTCGTCCTGGGGCACCCGTGAGCGGCGCGAGGCCGGCATCGGCTTCATCCCCGAGGACCGCCACCACCACGGCCTGCTGCTCGACGCGCCGTTGTGGGAGAACCGCATGCTCGGCCACCAGACCCAGGCGCCGTCCAGCAAGGGCGGCCTCATCGACCGGCGGGGCGCCAAGGCGGACACCGAACGGATCGTCGAGGAGTACGACGTCCGTACGCCGTCGATCAACACCACGGCCCGGGCGCTCTCCGGAGGCAACCAGCAGAAGCTGATCGTCGGCCGGGAGATGAGCGGCGACCCCGTCCTGCTCATCGCCTCCCACCCGACCCGCGGCGTCGACGTCGGCGCCCAGGCCGCCATCTGGGAGCACATCAAGCGGGCCCGCCGCGAGGGCCTCGGCGTGCTGCTCATCTCGGCCGACCTCGACGAGCTGATCGGCCTGTCCGACCGCATCGAGGTGATCCTGCGCGGCGAGCTCGTCGGCGAGTTCGACCCGCAGACAGTCACGCCGCAGGAGCTCGGCTCCGCCATGACCGGAGGGAAGGAGTCGGCATGACCGGCGCGCTCGGCAAGATCCTGCAGGCGGTCCTCGCACCGCTGATCGCGGTGGTCGTGGCCGTCATCGTCACGAGCCTGGTGCTCATCTTCGCGGGCGCCTCCGCCGGCGACTTCTGGTCGGTGATCTTCACCGCGCCGACGGGGCGCAACTGGGTGAACATCATGAACCAGACCTCGATGATCTTCCTGGCGTCGCTCGCGGCTGCGATCGGCTTCCGGATGAACCTGTTCAACATCGGGATCGAGGGCCAGTACACCCTCGCGTCCTATGTCGCGGCGCTCGTCGCCGGACAGGCGTTCTTCCCGGGCAAGCTCAACGTCCTCTTCGCGCTGCTCGTGGCGATGGTCGTGGGGGCCCTGTGGGCCGGCATCGCGGGCATCCTCAAGGTGACCCGCGGGGTCAGCGAGGTCATCGCGACCATCATGCTCAACGCGATCGCCATCACCCTGGTCGGCTACCTGCTGTCCAACTTCGGTGACCAGTACGGCCAGGGCCGGCGCACCCCGCCGCTGCCCGAGTCCAGCATGTTCGAGGGCTGGCAGCCCTTCGAGTCCCGCGACGGCCAGGTGTGGACGCTCGTCCTGCTCGCGCTCGTCGCGGGCATCGCGATGTCCTTCCTCATCAACCGGACCCGCTTCGGCTTCGACCTGCGCGCCACCGGCGCCAACGAGGCCGCCGCCGTGGCGTCCGGCGTCAACGTCAAGCGGATGGTGGTCGTCTCGATGCTCCTCTCCGGCGCGATCGCCGGCCTGATCTGGATGCCGGCGCTCTTCAGCCAGGCGGGCTACTACGGGCCGACCTTCCAGCGCACGCTGGGCTTCACCGGCATCGCCGTCGCCCTGCTGGGCCGCAACCGTCCGCTGGGCATCTTCTTCGGCTCGGTGCTGTTCGCCTGGCTCGCCGAGCAGGCCAACAAGCTCCAGCTCACCGCCGACATCTCGCCCTCGGTCGTGCAGATCACCCAGGGCGTCGTCGTGCTGTCCGTCGTCGTCGCCTACGCCGTCGTCCAGCGCTGGGGCGCCGCCGCCGAGCAGCGTGCACTGCGCCGGGCCCTCGATACGGGCGCCAAGCCGGAAGGGGTGGCGGCATGAGCACCTCGATGCTGGTGGAGCCCGCCGAGAGCCGCGAGACCGTCCGCCGCACCGGCGGCATGGTCTGGATCTACCTGCTGCTCGGTCTGCTGTCGGTCGCCACGATCCGCGTGATCACCGGTGCCCACGAGATCGACTCCGAGGGCAGCCTCCGGGCGGCCATCGTCGCGACCTGCCCGATCCTCCTGGCGGCCCTCGGCGGCCTGTGGAGCGAGCGGTCCGGTGTCGTCAACATCGGCCTGGAGGGCCAGATGCTGCTCGGCACGTGGGGCGCGGCCTACTTCACCTACTACTACGGCCCCTACTGGGGTCTCATCGGCGCGGTCCTGTTCGGCGTCGCCGGCGGCGTGATCCACGGGCTGGCGACGATCACCTTCGGCGTCGACCACATCGTGTCCGGTGTCGCGCTCAACGTGATCGCCCTCGGCCTGACGACGTTCCTCGCCGAGCAGAAGTTCGCCGAGCTCGACTCGCCGTATGGCCACGGCGGCGCCCAGCAGCTCACCGGCCTCCAGAAGCCGCTGTCGATCACCATCCCGGGGATCTCCGACGGGGCGGCGTCGCTCGCCGGCAAGCACTGGTTCCTGGTGTCCGACCTGGCCGCGTTCGTCGCGGCGATCACCCACAACGTGTCGATCGTGACGCTCATCGTGTTCGTGCTGGTCGCCGTGACCGGCTGGGCGCTGTGGCGCACCAGCTTCGGCCTGCGGCTCCGCTCCTGCGGCGAGAACCCCCACGCCGCCGAGAGCCTCGGCGTCAACGTGCGGCTCTACAAGTACGCCGCGGTGCTGGTCTCCGGCGGCATGGCCGGTCTCGGTGGCGGCTACCTCGCCCTGGTGTCGTCGCCCGGCTTCCACACCAACCAGACCAACGGTCGTGGCTACATCGGCCTCGCCGCCATGATCTTCGGCAACTGGCGTCCGGGCGGGATCCTGGTCGGCTCCGGCATGTTCGGCTACACCGACAGCCTCCAGCTCCGCGACCCCGGCGTGATCCACGCGCTGCTCGCCCTGATCGGCTTCTGGCTCGTGGTCTTCGCGCTGTTCAAGGTCTGGAGGAAGCAGATGACCGTCAGCACCTGGGTGCTGGGCGGCTTCGGCGTGGGCTTCCTGCTGTGGTTCTTCCTCACCGACACCGTGCCCAGCCAGTTCGCCGGCATGACGCCCTACATCGCGACCCTGCTGGTGCTCGCGTTCGCCTCCCAGCGGCTGCGGATGCCCAAGGCCGACGGGCAGGTCTACCGCAAGGGAGCGGTGGGGTGACGTCGGGCGACTGGTCGCCCGGGCGCTGGGAGGAGCTCCGCGCCCAGGCGGCCGAGGCGATGCGGCGCGCCTACGCGCCCTACTCCTCCTTCCCCGTGGGGGCCGCCGCGACCGTCGACGACGGCCGGCTGGTCACGGGCTGCAACGTGGAGAACGCCGCCTACGGCGTGGGCCTGTGCGCCGAGTGCGGGCTGGTGTCGCAGCTGCACCTCACCGGCGGCGGCCGGCTGACCCACTTCGTGTGTGTCGGGGGCGACGGCGAGGTGATCATGCCGTGCGGCCGGTGCCGGCAGCTGCTGTTCGAGAACGGCGGGCCCGACCTGCTGCTGATGACCGTGTCGGGCGTGAGACGCATGGATGAGGTGCTGCCGGATGCCTTCGGTCCCGACGACCTCGCTTGACCTGACGTCGCCCGAGGTCGTGGCCGACCCCTATCCCTTCTTCGCGGTCGAGCGGGCGGCCCACCCGGTCGCGTGGCACGAGCCCACGGGTCGGTGGCTGGCCTTCGACCACGCCTCGGTGAGCGCCGTCCAGCGCGACCGCCGGCTGGGGCGGCTCTGGCACGACAAGGAGCCCGCTGCCTATCTCGAGCCGTTCAACCTGCTGCACCGCAACCAGATGATGGAGAACGAGCCGCCCGAGCACACCCGTCTGCGGCGGCCGGTCGCCCAGGTCTTCGGTCGTGGGCACGTCGAGCGGCTGCGGCCGCGGGTCGGCGAGCTCGCCCGCCAGCTCCTGGGCGAGGTCGACCCGGCGGGCTTCGACGTCATCGGGCAGTTCGCCGAGCCGCTCCCGGTCCTGGTGATCGCCGAGCTGCTGGGGGTCCCGTCGTCCTCGGTGCCCGAGCTGCGCGCCTGGTCGCAGGCGATCGTGCGGATGTATGAGGTGGAGCCGTCGCCCGCCGTCGTCGACGCGGCGGTGGCCGCCGCCGCCGACTTCGCGGGTCTGGTGCGGGAGCTGATCCGCGAGCGCGCCGCGCGCCCCCGCGAGGACCTGCTGAGCGACCTGGCGACGACCGAGCTGTCCGAGGACGAGATGGTGGCCTCGGCGGTGCTGCTGCTGAACGCGGGTCACGAGGCGTCGGTCAACGTGTTCGGCAACGGCCTCACCGCCCTGCTGCGACGCGGGCTGCGCCCCAGCGGCGACATCGCGCTGTGCGTCGAGGAGATGCTGCGCTTCGACTCGGCCCTCCAGCTGTTCGAGCGCACCGCCGTCGAGCCCGTCTCGGTCGGGGGCGTGACCGTCGAGGAGGGGCAGCGGATCGCCGTACTCCTCGGGGCAGCCAACCGCGACCCGGCCGTCTTCGACGCGCCGGACGAGATGCGGCTGGACCGCGACCCCAACCCGCACGTGGCGTTCGGCGTCGGCGTGCACTTCTGCCTCGGTGCGCCGTTGGCTCGGATGGAGCTGTTCGAGTCGGTCACCGCCCTGTTCGCCGCCTTCCCCGGGCTGGGGCTGGCCGGCGAGCCCGAGTCGCGCGGCACGTTCGTGCTGCGCGGCTACCACTCCGTGCCGGTCGCCGACCTGGCGTGACGGCACACCCCAGCGAGAGGAGCAGGTCCGTGGAGCAGCACGACGCCGTCGAGGTGATCATCGCCAAGCGGGACCGCGGGGAGCTCACCGACAGCCAGATCGACTGGGTGATCGACGCCTACACCCGCGGCGAGGTGGCCGACGAGCAGATGTCCTCGCTGGCGATGGCGGTGCTGCTCAACGGCATGAACCGTCGCGAGATCGCCCGGTGGACCAACGCGATGATCCGGTCGGGCGAGCGGATGGACTTCTCGTCCCTGTCGCGGCCGACCTCCGACAAGCACTCCACGGGCGGCGTGGGCGACAAGATCACGCTCCCGCTCGCCCCGCTCGTCGCCGCGTGCGGGGTCGCCGTCCCCCAGCTGTCGGGGCGCGGCCTCGGCCACACCGGGGGCACGCTGGACAAGCTGGAGTCGGTCCCCGGCTGGCGCGCTGCGCTGTCCAACGAGGAGATGCTCGCCCAGCTCGAGTCCGTGGGCGCGGTCATCTGCGCCGCCGGGGCCGGCCTGGCCCCCGCCGACAAGAAGCTCTATGCCCTGCGCGACGTGACCGGGACGGTCGAGGCCATCCCGCTCATCGCGTCGTCGATCATGTCCAAGAAGATCGCCGAGGGCACCGGCTCGCTGGTGCTGGACGTCAAGGTCGGCACCGGTGCCTTCATGAAGGACGTCGACCGCGCCCGCGAGCTCGCCGAGACGATGGTCGCGCTCGGCACCGACGCAGGCGTCCACACCGTGGCCCTGCTGACCGACATGAGCACGCCCCTCGGCCTCACCGCCGGCAACGCCATCGAGGTGGCCGAGTCGGTCGACGTGCTCGCCGGCGGCGGCCCCGCCGACGTCGTCGAGCTGACCCTCGCCCTGGCCCGGGAGATGCTGCTCGGCGCCGGTGTCGACGACATCGACCCCGCCGACCGGCTGGCGGACGGCTCGGCCATGGATGCGTGGAAGGCGATGATCCGGGCGCAGGACGGGGACCCCGACGCCGCGCTGCCCGTCGCCCGCGAGTCCCACGACGTCCTCGCCCCCTCGTCGGGCGTGCTCACCCGGCTCGACGCCATGGCGGTCGGCCTCGCTGCTTGGCGGCTGGGCGCGGGCCGCGCCCGCAAGGAGGACCCGGTCCAGGCCGGCGCGGGCGTCGTCTGGCACGCCCGCCCCGGCGACACCGTGACCCAGGGACAGCCGCTGCTCACCCTGCTGACCGACGAGCCCGACCGCTTCACGCGCGCCCTGGAGTCGCTCGAGGGCGGCTTCGACATCGAGCCCGCGGGCTCGCCGTACACCCCCGACCCGCTGGTCATCGACCGCGTCTCCGCCGACTGACCTCCGCCGCCCGGCGGCGCTGGTGCCGGGTCGGCTACTGGGGCGGGCCCATGATGAGGGCGCCGGCCGTGGACGGGTTGGTCCGGGTGTGGCCGGAGCGCGGGTCGTCGAGGCCGCACCGGGCGCAGCAGCGATAGCGCGTGCCGTCCGCGGTCCAGGCGAACCGCCAGCGGTGGTGGACCCCCCACAGGCAGCTCCACGGGACCGCCGAGAACCCCCGTGCCTCGGCGGCCCCGCGCAGCACCTCGAGCCGGAGCGGCCAGCTCGTCGCCGCGAACGCGGTCGCGTGGGCCCATCGGCGCAGCCAGGGGAGCTCGGCCAGCTCGGCGTCGACCTCGGCCTCGTAGCGGTCCCGGGCCCACGAGGGCAGCACCCTGAGGCCGGCTCGCGTCACCAGCCGCGGCCCGTTCATGGCCGGTGTCCGGGTGCGAGGGTGAGCACGCCGAGCCGGGGGATCGGCCGTGCCTGGGTCAGGCGACGCTCCGCCTCGCGCCGCCCGGTGCTCGTGAGCCGGTAGTAGCGGCGGGCGGGCCTGCCGACCGCGCGCGGGTCGACATCCTCCCAGCGGGAGGTCACCCAGCCCAGACCCTCCAGCCGCGCGAGGATCGGGTGCAGGGTCCCGCTCGGCAGCCCCGAGGCCTCCGCGATCTCCAGGCCGTAGCGCTCGGCCTCGGCGTCGGCCAGCAGCACCCCCAGCACCAGCCGGGTCGGGATGGTCAGTCGTGCCACCATGCTCTTATTCTACCTAGTCCAGGTCTGGTTCGCCAGCCCTTCCGTCGGCTCCGCGGTGCAGGCGCGACGGAGGTTCAGGGCAGGAGGAGTACGACGGTCTCGGCCACGCAGGCGGGCTTGGGCTCGTCCTCGATCTCGACCGAGTAGCGGATGGTGAGCTGCTTGCCGGCGGGCAGGTCGGTGACGTCGCCGAAGGTGACGTGGGCGCGGATCCGCCTGCCGACGAGCAGGGGCGCGGGGAAGCGGACCTTGTTGACGCCGTAGTTGAGCTTGGCGCCGGGCGTGTCGAGGCCGAACACCTGGCCACCCAGCCAGGGCACCAGCGCGAGGGTGAGGTAGCCGTGCGCGATGGTCCCACCGAACGGGCCGGAGGCTGCCCGCTCCACGTCCACGTGGATCCACTGGTGGTCGCCGGTCGCGTCGGCGAACCGGTCGACGCGCTCCTGGTCGATGGTGACCCAGTCGCTGGCACCGAGCTCCTGGCCGGCCGCCGCGGCGACCTCGTCGAGCGTGGTGAACACGCGCATGACTGCTCCGTTCTGCGAACTCGGGGGGCGGTGCGAGGATGACCGCCATGACCGTCCCCTCGACCCCTGAACCTACTCGCCCCGAGCGGCCCACCCGCGACCAGGTGCTCGCTGCGCCGAAGGTGCTCCTGCACGACCACCTCGACGGCGGCCTGCGCCCCCAGACGATCGTCGAGCTCGCCGCCACGTCGGGTCACGAGCTGCCCGCGGGTGACGCCGAGTCCCTGGAGCGCTGGTTCACCGAGTCGGCCGACAGCGGGTCGCTGGTGCGCTACCTGGAGACCTTCGACCACACGGTCGCCGTCATGCAGACGGCCCCCAACCTGACCCGGATCGCACGCGAGTGCGTCGAGGACCTGGCGGCGGACGGGGTCGTCTATGCCGAGGTGCGCTATGCCCCGGAGCAGCACGGCCTGGGCGGGCTGACGCTCGACGACGTCGTGGCCGCCGTGCAGGCCGGGTTCGAGGAGGGGACGCAGGCGGCCGGCGGCCGGATCGTCGTGCGCCAGGTGCTCACCGCCATGCGGCACGCCGCCCGGTCCCGCGAGGTCGCCGAGCTCGCCGTCGCCTGGCGGGACCGCGGCGTCATCGGCTTCGACATCGCGGGCGCGGAGGCGGGGTTCCCGCCCACCCGCCACCTCGACGCGTTCGAGTACCTCCAGCGGGAGAACTTCCACTTCACCATCCACGCGGGCGAGGCCTTCGGCCTGCCGTCGATCTGGGAGGCGATCCAGTGGTGCGGCGCCGACCGGCTCGGCCACGGCGTCCGGATCATCGACGACATCACCGTCGACGACGACGGCGTCGCCCACCTGGGCCGGCTGGCCGCCTATGTGCGCGACAAGCGCATCCCGCTGGAGATGTGCCCCGCCTCCAACGTGCAGACCGGCGCGGCCGACTCGATCGCCACGCACCCGATCGGGCTGCTGACCGACCTGCGCTTCCGGGTCACGGTCAACACCGACAACCGGCTGATGAGCGGCACCTCGATGACGGCCGAGATGGCGAGCCTGGTCGAGGCGTTCGGCTACACCCTGGGCGACCTCCGCTGGTTCACCATCAACGCGATGAAGTCGGCGTTCCTGCCGTTCGACGAGCGGCTGGCGATCATCAACGAGGTGGTCAAGCCCGGGTACGCCGCTCTGGGCGCGAGCTAGCCGAGGGTCGTCCCCGGGGCGCGGTCAGGCCGGCCGGACCACGAACCAGGGCCGCTTCCAGCGGCCGAAGGGCAGGTCACCGGACTCGAAGGCGGCCCGCGGGACGAGCCGGACCGCGCCGGCGGCGGGGTCATAGACCCGCAGGGCATCGCCGTCGAGCCCGACCGCCAGGACGACGTGACGGGGCAGCAGCGCGTTGCCGACGAAGAGGGCCACGGGCCGCCCCCGGTCGAGTGCCGGGAGCAGCGACTCGACGACCTGGGCACGGCGCACGACGGCGGGCCGGGAGACATAGGCGACCCCCGAGGCGGAGAGCTGGTGCGCCACCGCCCAGGGCGGGGTGCCGAGGGCCCGCGGCCAGGGGAGCTGGAGTCGCCCGGCGGCGTCCGCCGGGCCGGTGACCCTGCGGTGCATGGCCAGCGTCTCCCGGTGGAACCGGTCCGAGCAGGTGCCGGGCATCGCGAAGCCGGTGCCGGGGTGACGACCCGCGGCGAGCAGCTCGGCGTAGGCCTCGTCGACGAGCGCCCGGGCGACCACGAGCGAGGCCGCGCCGCAGGACCGGGCGTCGGGCTGGACGAGCCGCGTCCGCAGCAGCTCACCCGCCCAGCGACCCGGCCCGCTCACGACGTGAGTGCCTGGATCTCGGCGAAGGCCTCGTCCGGGTGGACCTCCCGGCAGCCCAGGGAGACCGCATGGGCGACGACCTGGGGCTGCTGGCGCATGAGCGCGAGGCCGCGGCGGACCAGCACGACGGGCGGCTTGCGCCGCTCGCGCAGGTCCCGGACCAGCCGCCGCCAGAACGTCAGCATCCGGTGTTGGGTGACACAGAAGGCGCCGCCGAGCAGCCCGAGGCGCGCGCACTCCGGGACGATCTCCTGGGCGAAGATGCCCTCGGCCACGAAGAAGCGTGCCGGGCCGAGCTCGAGGGTCCGGCTCCCGCGGCGTCCGTTCTGCGCGATCTCATAGATGGGGACCTCGACCCTCCCGGCCGCACAGAGCTGAGACGTGGCGGCGACCGCGTCGTCATGGAGCCAGGACCCCGGGTCGTCCCAGTCGACCAGTCCGGCGTTGGCGCCGTCGGCGATCCGTGGCAGGTCCGGGTCGGAGCCGTCGCGGTAGAAGTCGTCCAGCCGCAGGACGGGCAGCCCGAGGCGTCCGGCCAGCCGGGACTTGCCGGCGCCGGACGGTCCGGCCAGGACGATCACGCGGGCGTGCACGCGAGCATTCTGCCCGAGCCAATCGCGCCATTCGCAGGCGAGGTGTGCCTGTCCGGGGGCAGCATGAGTCCATCATCTCGGGTCCGCTAGTCTGCTGCGCGGTCACGGGGGACGGCCATGCAGCGAGGAGGCGGAGTCGTGACATCCGGTGCCCACGCCAACCGACAGCGGCGCGGGCGGGGTGCGCTGGTCGCGCTCGTCCTGGGTCTGCTGCTCACGACCGGCGCGGTCTGGGCGGCGCTGCAGCTCCAGCTGCTGCCGGACACCGTCGCCGGCAAGGACGAGTGCAAGGTGACCACGGTCGACGTGGCCGTCGTCCCCGCCGTGGAGCGGGCCGTGACCGCCGCTGCGGCGGACCTCGCCGACAAGTGCCTCCGGTTCGACGTCGTACGGCGCAGCACCGCCGACGTGGTCGCCGGCGTCCAGGACGGCGACGCGCTCCCCGACATCTGGGTGCCCGACGCCACCTGGCCGCTCGAGAGCCTCTACACCACCGGGGACGAGACCCAGGTCGTCTCCCCGTGCATCGCCAGCACCCCCGTCGTCCTGGTCGGCGGCCCGGCCGCCCAGCCGGCGACGAGCTGGGGCGCCGCCCTGGAGAGCGGGCGCGTCGCCATCCCCGACCCCTCGACCACCTCCGTCGGCGTGATGTCGCTGGTCGCCCCCCAGGCGGAGGCGTCGACCGTGGGTCGCACCGCCGAGCAGGCCAAGGCCGTGCTGGCGCCGCTCGCCCAGGCCTACGCCGAGCGCCGCGCCGACGGCGCCCGCGACAACGTCTCGCTCCGGTCCATCACGACGTCGTCGCCGAGGCTCGTGCCGGCGACCGAGCAGGACTTCCTCAAGGCGCACCGCGCCAACGACGCGCTGCAGGCCATCGTCCCCGGCAGCGGGGCGATGATGATGGCGTTCCCGGTGGTCGCCCGGGCGGGCAGCAGCACCGAGATCGTCGGCGCGGCCCGCGACCTGGCCGCCTGGTTCGACAGCGCCGACGGGCGCCGGGAGCTCACCTCCGACGGGCTCCGCGCCGGTGACGGGACCGCCGGCGCCGGCGGGGGCGTGGGCAAGGTGTCCTACCTGAAGATGCCCGCCGCCGCAGTGGTCCAGGCCGACCTGCGGAGCTGGGCGGTGCTGAGCGTGCCGTCGAGCGTGCTCGCGGTCTTCGACGTGTCGGGCTCGATGGACTTCGTGGCCGGCACCCAGACCCGGATCCAGCTCGCGGCCGGGGTGGCGCTCAAGGCGCTGGAGATCTTCCCCGACCACGCCCGCGTCGGCCTGTGGGCCTTCTCCATCGACCAGGGCGGTCCTGGCCAGGACTGGCGGGTCCTGGAGCCTGTTCGGCGCCTCGACGCGGTCGCCGGAGGGCGGACCCAGCGCGCCCTGCTCACCGAGTGGTCGGGCCGGCTGGCCGAGCTGACCACCGGGGGCACCGGCCTCTATGACACCACGCTCGCGGCCTACCGCCAGGGTGTCCGTGACTACGACGAGAACTACTCCAACGCGGTCATCCTGCTCACCGACGGCGCCAACGACGACCCGGGCTCGATCCAGCTGCCCGCCCTGCTGCGCGAGCTGCGCGGCCTGCGCGACCCGCAGCGGCCGGTCCGCATCATCGGCATCGCGATCAGCCAGGACGCCGACTTCGCCTCTCTGCAGAAGATCGCAGCCGCCACGGGCGGCCAGGCCTACCTGGCGGAGAACCCCGAGGACATCGTCAAGGTCTTCGCCCAGGCGATCGCCTCGCGCTGACCGCGGCGCCGCCCCGGCGCCTGACCCGACGACTGAGGTCCGGGGGCCGGCAGGTCAGATCCCGACCGGGTGCCAGACGGTCTTGGTCTCCAGGAACGTCGTCATCCGGTCGGTCCCGGGGTCGCGGGTCCAGTCGGGCTCGGCGTCGGGCGCACGCAGCACCCGCTTGAGGTTCTCGGCGGCCGCCTCCTCGAAGGACGTGGCCGACTCGGGGTCCCCGGCGGCGCCGGTGAGGTCGATCGCGTTGACGTCCATGTGGGACGCCAGCCAGGGTGCGGGTCCGGCGTAGGAGCCGGTGAGGATGTTGACCACCCCGCCCGGCACGTCGGAGGTCGCCAGCACCTCGGCGAGGTTGACCGCCGGGAGCGGCCGCGTCTCGGAGGTGACGACCACCGTGGTGTTGCCGGTCACGATCACCGGAGCGACGACCGACACCAGGCCGAGGAGCGAGGACTGCTGTGGCGCCAGGACGGCGACCACCCCGGTCGGCTCGGGCGTCGAGAGGTTGAAGTAGGGCCCGGCGACCGGGTTGGCGCCGCCGACGACCTGGGTCACCTTGTCGGCCCAGCCGGCATACCAGACGAGCCGGTCGACGGTGTCGTCGACGACCCGCTCGGCGCGTGCGGCGGTGAGCCCCTCGGCGCGGCGGACGGAGTCGACGAACTGCGCGCGGCGGTCCTCGACCATCTCGGCGACCCGGTAGAGGATCTGCGCGCGGTTGTAGGCGGTCCGCCCGGACCAGCCGCCGAACGCCTTGCGGGCCGCGGCCACCGCGTCGCGAGCGTCCTTGCGGGAGGCCAGGGCGGCGTTGGCGAGGAAGCGGCCCCGGGTGTCGGTGACCTCGTAGGAGTAGCCGGACTCCGAGCGCGGGAAGGCGCCGCCGATGAACAGCTTGTAGGTCTTGCGGACGTCGACGCGGGCGTCGGCCGTCGTGGTGCGCGGGCTCATGCGAGGTATCCCTCCAGACCGTGGCGGCCGCCCTCGCGGCCGTAGCCCGACTCCTTGTAGCCGCCGAACGGGCTGGTCGGGTCGAACTTGTTGAACGTGTTGGCCCAGACGACACCGGCCCGGAGCTGGTCGGCCATCCAGAGGATGCGCGACCCCTTCTCGGACCAGATGCCGGCGGAGAGGCCGTAGGGCGTGTTGTTGGCCTTCTCGACCGCCTCCTGGGGGGTGCGGAAGGTCAGCACGGACAGGACCGGGCCGAAGATCTCCTCGCGGGCGATCCGGTGGGCCTGGGAGACGCCGGTGAAGATCGTCGGCGGGAACCAGAAGCCGCTGGTCGGCAGGTCGCACGCGACCTCCCAGCGCTCGGCGCCCTCGGCGTCGCCGACCTCGGACAGCTCGCGGATGCGCTTGAGCTGCTCGCCGGAGTTGATGGCGCCGATGTCGGTGTTCTTGTCGAGGGGGTCGCCGACCCGCAGTGTCGACATCCGGCGCTTGAGGCGGTCCAGGACGTCGTCGAAGACGCTCTCCTGGACCAGCAGCCGCGAGCCGGCGCAGCAGACGTGACCCTGGTTGAAGAAGATCCCGTCCACGATGCCCTCGACCGCCTGGTCGACGGGGGCGTCGTCGAAGACGATGTTGGCGGCCTTGCCGCCGAGCTCGAGGGTGACCTTCTTGCGCGTCCCCGCGACGGTCTTGGCGATGGCGCGGCCGACGCCGGTCGAGCCGGTGAACGCCACCTTGTCGACGTCGGGGTGGGCGACGAGCGCCGCCCCGGTGTCGCCGGCGCCGGTGATGATGTTGACCACGCCCGGGGGCAGGTCCGCCTGCTGGCAGATCTCGGCGAACAGCAGGGCGGTCAGCGGGGTCGTCTCGGCGGGCTTGAGGACGACGGTGTTGCCGCAGGCGAGCGCCGGCGCGACCTTCCACGCGAGCATGAGCAGCGGGAAGTTCCACGGGATGACCTGGCCGGCCACGCCGAGCGACCGCGTGCCGAAGCCGGCGTACTCGAGCTTGTCGGCCCAGCCCGCGTAGTAGAAGAAGTGGGCCGCGACCAGCGGGATGTCGACGTCGCGCGACTCCTTGATCGGCTTGCCGTTGTCGAGCGACTCGAGGACGGCGAGCTCGCGACCGCGCTCCTGGATGATGCGGGCGATGCGGTAGAGGTACTTCGCCCGATCCTTGCCCGGCATCCGTGACCAGATGCGGGTGTGGGCGCGCCGGGCGGCTCTGACCGCGGCGTCGACGTCGCTGGCGTCGGCCTCGGCGACCTCGGCCAGCACCTCCTCGGTGGCGGGGCTGATCGTCTTGAAGCTGCGGCCGTGGGCCTCGGTGAACTCGCCGTCCACGAAGAGGCCGTAGGACGGCTTGAGGTCGACGATGCCGCGACCCTCGGGGGCCGGGGCGTAGGTGAAGGGATTCTCGGGAACCATGATCAGTCCAGGGTGAAGTAGTTGGGGCCGGAGTAGCGGCCGGTCCTCATCTTGGTGCGCTGCATCAGCAGGTCGTTGAGCAGCGTGGAGGCGCCGAACCGGAACCAGTCGGGATCCAGCCAGCGGTCGCCGGCGACCTCGTTGACCATCACGAGGTACTTGATCGCGTCCTTGCTGGTGCGGATCCCGCCGGCGGGCTTGACCCCCACCATCTGGCCGGTCTGCTCCAGGAAGTCGCGGACGGCCTCGAGCATGACCATGGTGACCGGCAGGGTGGCGGCCGGCTGGATCTTGCCCGTGGAGGTCTTGATGAAGTGCGCGCCCGCGACCATCGCCAGCCAGGAGGCGCGGCGCACGTTGTCGTAGGTCTGCAGCTCGCCGGTCTCGAAGATCACCTTGAGGTGGGCGCTGCTGCCGTCGGGACGGGCGCAGGCCTCTCGGACGGCGACGATCTCGTCGTGCACCTGGAGGTAGCGACCCGCGAGGAACGCCCCACGGTCGATGACCATGTCGATCTCGTCGGCCCCGGCCTCGACCGCGTCGCGCGTGTCGGCGAGCTTGATGTCGAGCGCCGCACGGCCGCTGGGGAACGCCGTGGCCACGGCGGCCACGTGGACCCCGCTGGTGCCGAGCACCTCCTTGGCGACGCCGACCATGTCGGGGTAGACGCACACGGCGGCGGTCGACGGGCAGGTCGGGTCGGCCGGGTCGGGGCGGATCGCCTTGCTGGCCAGGGCCCGCACCTTGCCCGGGGTGTCCTGACCTTCCAGGGTGGTCAGGTCGACCATCCGGATGGCGAGGTCGATGGCATAGTCCTTGGCGCTCGTCTTGATCGAGCGGGTCCCGAGCCCGGCCGCCCGCGCCTCCGCGCCGACCTGGTCGACGCCGGGCAGTCCGTGCAGGAACCGGCGCAGCGAGGCCTCGCTGGAGGTGACGTGGGAGAAGTCGGCAACGGGTGTCGCGCGAGAGGTGGTCGTCACCGACCCAGCATAGGGTTGATGGGGAAGCGTCAGACAATCTGTCGTGTGGCCGAGGTGGCGAGGAGTCGGGATGGCTGAGCCGGTGGAGTGGTTCCGGCCGACGAGCGGGCGCGTCCTCGGCGTCGTCGGTCTGGTGGCCGCGGTGCTCGTGCTCGGTACGGCGGTCCGCTACTGGCGCGACGACTCGTCGATCTCGATCGCCCTGGGCGCGCTCTTCGGCGGCGTGCTCATCTGGGCGGCCATGCTGCGTCCCCGGGTCGGGGTGACGCCCACGACGCTGGTCCTGCGCAACATGCTGGAGACCGTGCACCTGCCCCTGGCCGCCGTCGAGGAGCTCGCGCTGCGGCAGATGCTGGCCGTCCGGGCCGGCGACAAGCGCTATGTGTCCCCGGCGCTGGGGCGGAGCTGGCGCTCCCTCGTGCGGTCCTCCTTCACCCAGCCCAAGGCCGAGACGGGCGGCGGCACCCAGGCCGTTCCCGACTACCCGACCTTCGTCGAGTCCAGGATCCGCCAGCTCGTCGACGACGCGCGCGCCACCGCCGGGGTCAAGCGGGGCTCGGCCGAGCAGCTCGCCCTCGCGGACGCCACACGCCGCGAGCCGGCCTGGCTGGAGATCGGCCTGCTGGCCGTGACCGGCGTCGCCCTGGTGCTGTCGATCGCGTTCTGAGAGCGGATCCAGGCTGGGCCTCCCCGCGGGACGTTGGCCTCTGGCGAGGCTCGCCGCCCCGATGAAGGCTGGGGGTGAGGACCCGCGGGGCTGCTGACGTCGTCCCCGCGACAGGGTCGGTGTCGGCAGCGCGCCCGACGGGCGCTCCGGGACCCGCGAGTCCGACGGCTCTCAGCTCGGAGGTGTGTCATGACCCGCTCGGCGCTCGGTCGGGGTCGTTCGAGGCTCGCCCTGGTGGTGATGCTCGCGGTCGCTGCGGTCGTGGCGGCCGGAGTCACGGTCGCCGTGGCCGCACCCTCGGCCAGGCCCCTGCAGACGCCGGCCGCCGTCCAGGACCACCACGGCGGACGGGTGCTCCTGGAGGACTACTTCAACGTCTCACCCGACCCCGCCTGGCAGTTCGTGAACCGGGAGGGCCGGGTGGCCGGCGGGCAGCTGGTGATCGACGGCGGCTACGTCGCCGAGCCGTGGGGCCGGGACGGGTGGGCGATGACCCACGTGGGTGACCGCAGATGGCGCAGCTACTCGTTCGCGGCGACGTTCGACACCTCCAACGTCGGAGGGAGCCCGGCCGAGGTGCACGGAGCCGACTTCTTCGTGCGGGTGTCCGACACCGGGGCGACGGGGACCGGGACCTACTACCGGATCACGATCTGGGACCCGGGCATGCCGGACCCGACGGGCTCCGACCACGACATGAGCCAGGGCCTGGCCTCGGTCCAGCGCTATGTCGCCGGCCAGACGACCACGTTGGGGATGCGGTGGCACACCAACACCGTGACCGGGACCAACCAGATCGTCGTGCGGGTGCACGGCTCCCGGATCGTCGTCGTCGTCAACGGTGAGTGCATCCTCCGCACGCACGACCCGGTGCCGCTGCACTTCGGCGGGGTCGGCGTCGGTCACATCTGGGAGACCAACGGCTGGTTCGACAACGTGGTGGTCTGGCGCGACCGCTGACGCCTCGTCGCGCCACGCGCCGGTCAGATGCCGAGCGCGGCTCCCAGGTCGGCCTTGATGCTGTCGAGCCGCGCTCGGGCCGTCGCGCGCGCGGCCTCCACGTCGTCGCCGTCGACGGGGACGACGACCTCGAGATAGCACTTGAGCTTGGGCTCGGTGCCGCTCGGACGCGCCACGACCCGCGCGCCCTCGGCGAGGGTGAAGCGCAGGCCGTCGGTGGGGGGCAGGGTCGCCGACCCCGCGGCGAGGTCGTCGACGCGCAGGACGTCGAGGCCGGCGAGTGACGTCGGAGGAGTGCTCCGCAGCGTGTCCATCGCCTTCGCGATGAGGCTGAGGTCGCTGACCCGCAGGGAGAGCTGGTCGGTGGCGTGCAGGCCGTGGGTGCGGGCGAGGTCGTCGAGGAGGTCCTCCAGCGTGCGCCCGGCGGCCTTGGCCTCAGCGGCGAGCTCGCAGATGAGCAGCAGCGCCGAGACACCGTCCTTGTCCTTCACGTGCTCGGGGTCGCAGCAGTAGCCCAGCGCCTCCTCATAGCCGAACGCCAGCCCGTCCACGCGCCCGATCCACTTGAACCCGGTCAGGGTCTCGGCATAGGGCTGCCCGGCAGCGGCGGCCATCTTGCCCAGCAGCGACGACGAGACGATGGAGGTCGCATAGACGCCCTCGCGCCCCTTCGCGAGCAGGTGCGAGGCGAGCAGCACGCCGACCTCGTCACCGCGGAGCATGCGCCAGCCGTCGCGGCCGGGGACGGCGGCGGCGCACCGGTCGGCGTCGGGGTCGTTGGCGACCACGAGGTCCGCGCCGGTCTGGCGGGCGAGCGCCATCGCGAGGTCCATGGCGCCGGGCTCCTCCGGGTTGGGGAACGCGACGGTCGGGAACTCGGGATCCGGCTCCTCCTGCTCGGTCACGACGTGCGGAGCGTCGAAGCCGGCGGTCTCGAGCACCTGCTGGGCCGAGGTGCCGCCGACGCCGTGCATCGGCGTGTAGACGACCGACAGGTCGCGCGGCCCGTCGTCGGCGAGGCCGGCGATGGTGTCGAGGTAGCGGTCGATGATCTCCTCGTCGAGCACCTTGCCCGCCCCGCCCCGCGGGATGTCGGCGAGCGCGCCCACCGCCGCGATCCGCTCGGCGATCTCGCCGTCGGCCGGCGGCACGATCTGGCTGCCGTCGCCGAGGTAGACCTTGTAGCCGTTGTCCTGCGGCGGGTTGTGGCTCGCCGTCACCATGACGCCGGCGACCGACCCGAGCTCGCGGATCGCGAAGGCGAGCAGCGGGGTGGGCAGGGGGCGCGGCAGCAGCAGGGCGGTGAAGCCGGCTCCGGTCATCACCTCGGCGGTGTCCCGCGCGAACACGTCGGAGTTGTGGCGGGCGTCGTAGCCGATCACGACCGAGCTGCGCGGCGCCGCGCCCTGGTCGCGGAGATAGGCCGCCAGCCCCGCCGCGGCGCGGAGCACGACGACCCGGTTCATCCGGTTGGGACCGGCGCCGAGCGCCCCGCGCAGCCCCGCCGTGCCGAACTCGAGCGTCCCGTCGAAGCGGTCCGCCAGGTCGGCCGTGTCGCCTCCGGCGGCCACCGTCGCGACGATCGCCTCGAGCTCCTGCCTGGTCTGCTCGTCGGGGTCCTCGGCCGCCCAGGCACGGGCGCGGTCGAGCAGGCTGGTGGTGTCGGCGCTGGTCATGCCCGCACGCTACGCCGCCCGCCGTCGGCGGTGCGAGGCGAGGAGGGTCGGTGGTCGGTTCGCGAGGACGGGACGTCATACGAACCGTGGGTCAGGACCCACGATTTCCATGACGTCCCAGGCGGCAGGCGTCAGGCGTTGATGCTGCCCATGGCCGACTGGTGGTAGCGGGTGCCGACGACGGCGTCACGGGGTACGGCGGCGGCCAGCGCGGCGAGGTCGTCGGCGGTGAGCGACACCTCGAGCGACCCGACGTTCTCCTCGAGATAGGAGCGCCGCTTGGTGCCGGGGATCGGCACGACGTCGTCGCCCTGCGCCACGACCCAGGCGAGGGCGAGCTGGCCGGGCGTGCAGCCCTTGGCCTCGGCGAGCGCCTTGACGTGGTCGACGAGCGCGAGGTTCGCGGCGAGGGCCTCGTCGTCGAAGCGAGGGAAGTAGCCCGTGCGCCGCGAGTCGTCGGCCGCGAAGGACTCCGGGCCGGTGATCGCGCCGGTCAGGATGCCGCGGCCCAGCGGCGAGTAGGGCACCAGGCCGATGCCGAGCTCGCGGAGGGTGGGGAGGATCTCGTCCTCGAGGTCGCGGGTGAACAGGGAGTACTCCGTCTGGAGCGCCGTCAGCGGCTGGGTGGCGTGCGCCCGGCGGATGGTGTCGGCCGAGGCCTCGGAGATGCCGACGTGGCGCACCTTGCCGGCGTCGACGAGCTCCTTCATGGCGCCGAAGGTCTCCTCGACGGGCACCGTCTTGTCGACCCGGTGCTGGTAGTAGAGGTCGATGTGGTCGACCCCGAGGCGCTCGAGCGAGGCGTCGCAGGCGCGACGGACATAGTCGGGGTGGCCGTTGACGCCGACGCGGGTGCCGTCGGGCAGTCGCTCGTTGCCGAACTTGGTGGCGAGCTGCACCTCGTCGCGGCGGTCGGCGATCGCCCGGCCGACGAGCCGCTCGTTGGTGAAGGGGCCGTACATGTCGGCGGTGTCGAGGAAGGTCACGCCGAGGTCGAGCGCCCGGTGGATCGTCGCGACCGCCTCGTCCTCGTCGCCGGTGCCGTAGAACTCCGACATCCCCATGCAGCCGAGGCCGAGGGTCGAGACGGTGAGCGGGGAGGTCGTGCCGAGGGTGCGGGTGCCGAGGGAGGTCATGGGGCCAGTCAACCCGACAGGCCAACCCGGACGGCCCGGGCGTTCCGTCAGCCGGAGGCCTCCGGGGTGCGGTCCAGGGCCGGCCGGTGGAGGCGCTCGGAGGTGAAGGGGCCGCCGACGAAGGCACCCTCGGCCCCGTCCTCGGGCCGCGCGGCGACCGACGCCGCGAACTCCTCGGCGTCGTCGCGGGGGTTGTAGCCGATCCGGCGACCGGGCTCGAGGTCCCACCACGCACGGGTGTTGGCGGAGATCCCCCACACCACGGCGAACCCTGGCGCAGGGCAGGTGAGCGCCGCCTCGACCATCCGCACGCAGTCGTCGGGCGACAGCCAGGTCGACAGGTGGCGCACGGTCTCGGGCTGCGGGAGTGCGGAGCCGATCCGGCACGCGACGGCGTCGATGCCATAGCGGTCGACGTGGAGCCGCAGCAGCGCCTCCGCGGCCACCTTGGCGACGCCATAGAACGTGTCCGGTCGCGGCAGCACGTCGTCGGACACGAGGTCGGTGCGCGGGACGCGGCCGACGGCGTGGTTGGAGGACGCATAGACGATGCGGCGAACGCCGTGCTCGAGCATCGCGTCGAGCAGCGCTCCCGTCGTGAGGACGTGGGAGTGCAGGGAGTCGGGGAGGCTGGCCTCGTCGGGGATCCCCGCGAGATGCACGACGGCGTCGAGGCTCTCGTCGGCGAAGACCTCGGCGACGGCGTCGGCGTCGGAGCAGTCGAGGGTGAAGAACGCGCCGTCGAAGCCCTCGGGCTCCGGGAGCACGTCGAGGCCCACGACGTCGTGGCCGCGCTCGGCCAGCCCGACCACCACGACCCGGCCGATGCTGCCGGCGGCGCCGGCGACGAGGACCCGCAAGGTCAGATCCTCGGGACGATCTTGCCGAGCAGGTCGCCCATCCGGGTGGCCGCCGCCTTCCCGGCCTCGAGCACCTCCTCGTGGTTGAGCGGCTCGCCGGTGATGCCCGCGGCCAGGTTGGTGACCAGCGAGATCCCGAGCACCTCCATGCCGGCCTCGCGCGCGGCGATCGCCTCGAGCGTGGTGCTCATGCCGACCAGGTCCCCGCCGATGGCGCGGACCATGCCGATCTCGGCGGGGGTCTCGTAGTGCGGACCCGGGAGCTGGACATAGACGCCCTCGTCGAGGCCGGGCTCGGCCTCGCGGCACAGCGCCCGCAGCCGCGAGGAGTAGAGGTCGGTCAGGTCGACGAAGTGGGCACCCTCGATGGGCGAGGTCGCCGTCAGGTTGATGTGGTCGCTGATGAGCACCGGGGTGCCGGGCTGCCAGGTCGTGCGCAGGCCGCCGCAGCCGTTGGTGAGCACGATGGCGCGGCAGCCGGCCGCGGCCGCCGTACGGACGCCGTGGACGACCGCGGCCACGCCGAGGCCCTCATAGAAGTGGGTGCGGCCCAGGAAGACCAGCAGCGTCCGGTCGCCGGCGCGCACCGACCGGATCCGGCCGGCGTGCCCCTGGACCGCCGGGGGCGCGAAGCCGGGCAGGTCGGTGGTCGCGATGTCGGAGACCGCCTCGCCGAGGGCGTCGACGGCCGGGAGCCAGCCTGAGCCCATCACCAGGGCGATGTCGTGCCGGTCGATGCCGGTGAGCTCGCGGAGTCGGGCTGCGGCGTCGGTGGCGAGGTTCTGTGCGTCGGTCACGAGGCGACTCTAGGACACGCCCGCCCCCTCGCCGCTGTCCCCGGTCTGGTGCAGGCTGGTCCCATGATCGACCACTTCGGGATCAACTGCTCCGACATGGAGGCGGCTGCCGCCTTCTATGACAAGGTGCTCGGCGTGCTGGGCCACCACCGGATGATGGACTTCGGGGCCGCCATCGGCTACGGCACCACCATGCCGGCCTTCTGGATCTCCACGTTCGAGGGCGTCGGGCCCAACCGCGAGGTGCACGTCGCCTTCCAGGCCCCCGACGCCGCCACCGTGCGCGCCTTCCACGCCGCCGCGCTCGAGCTGGGCGCCGAGAGCCTGCACGAGCCGCGGCTGTGGCCCGAATACCACGAGCACTACTTCGGCGCCTTCGTGCGCGACCCCGACGGCAACAACGTCGAGGCCGTCTGCCACACCGGCGACGGCGAGTCCTAGCTCGGGGAGCTGGGCGCCCCCGAGGGGCCGGCCGGCAGCTCGATGCCGCAGGCCGTGAGCGCCTGCTGCACCTCCTCGGAGAACATCCCCGCGCCGCCGGGACCACCGCTGGGCATCGAGGTGGGCATCCCGCTCGGCGGTGAGCCGCTGGGCAGGTCGCCGGGCGTCCCGCTCGGCCGGTCGGTCGGCATGCCCGTGGGCAGCGCGTCGTCGAGACCGGCCGCCTTCAGGCAGGCGCGGATCTTCCTGAGCTGCGCCGCCGACATGCCCCCGGCGCCGGGGGCGCCCGAGGGTGGGGCGCCGGCCTGCGCCGAGCTCGAGGCGGTCGGCTCGGCGGCCGAGGTGGTGTCGCCCGAGCCCCCACAGCCGGCGAGCAGGGGTGCGGTGGCGAGGACGGCCACCGTGATGACGGCGACTCTCTGCATGGGTGGTGCCTTCCTGACGGGTGGCCCGGGGGTCGGGCTCAGCGGACGGTGACCGAGTCGGCGGAGGCGCCGTCGGACCCGAGGGTGATGTCGACGGTGGCGCCCCGCCGGACCTCGGCGGCCGCGAGCGGCTGCTCGCGGACCAGGGCGGTGTCGCCGGTGACGGTGACGCGGTGCCGGGTGCCGCCGAGGTCCTGCACGACCCAGACCGAGCCGTGCTTGGCGACGACCGTGCCGATGACCTCGCCGGCCGCACCGGCGGTGGTGTCGGTGGCCGGCGCGTCGGACGGCTGGCCGCCGGAGGTCGCGGCGGCGCCCGACGGCATGGCCATCCCCGACGGCGGGCCACCCGACGGCATGGCGCCCGCGGGGAAGGCGCTCGCGGAGGCCGACGCGGCCGCCGTGCCGAAGTGTCGCTGCACCTCGACTCCGGCGAGGAACACCAGCGACGCTCCGAGTGCCAGGACCAGCACCGGCCGCGTCCGCGACCTGCGGCGCGGTGCCGCCAGCCACTCCTCGTCCCAGGTGCCGTCCCCGAGCTTGTCGTCCACGGTCGCCTGATGGGTCACCGTGTCCTCCTCCGTGGCGCGCTCACTCATAGCGGAGCGCCTCGATCGGGCGCAGCGAGGCCGCGCGGTTGGCGGGGTAGAGCCCGAAGAACAGCCCGATGGCGATGGCGACGCCGAACGCCAGGAACACCGAGTACGGCGCCACGACCGGCTCGATGCCGATGATCGTGAACCGCGACCCGACCAGGCCGGCGACGACACCCGCCACCGCACCGATGAGCGACAGCAGCACCGCCTCGGCGAGGAACTGCCCGATGATGTCGGCGCGGGAGGCCCCGATCGCCTTGCGGATGCCGATCTCGCGGGTCCGCTCGGTGACGGTGACGAGCATGATGTTCATGACCCCGATCCCGCCGACCAGCAGCGAGATCGCGGCCACCGCGCCGAGCAGCACGGTGAACGTCTCGTTGGACGACGTGGCCGCCTCGAGGATCGACGAGGCGCTGCTGACCGTGTAGTCCTCCTCGTCGGACGTCACGTGGTGCCGGGCGTTGAGGATCGCCTCGACCTCCGACGTGGCGGCGTCCACGGACGCGGCGGAGGTCGCCTTGACCGAGATCGAGCTGAGGTCGCCGTACCCGGACAGCGTGTCCTGGACCGATGTCGCCGGCGCGATCACCCGGTCGTCGGAGTCGTTGGGTCCCTGGCTGCCCTTCGCCTCCAGGACCCCGACCACCGTGAACGCGACGCCGTTGAAGGAGACCTGCTTGCCGACGAGGTCGGAGGTGTCGGTGCCGACCAGGTCCTCGGCCACGCTGGTGCCGACGAGCGCGACGCGGGTGTGGTCGGTGTACTCCTCGTCGGTGAACGACCTGCCGTCGGCCACCTGGGTGTTGTCGATGAGCAGGTAGGACGGCGTCGTGCCGGTGAACGTGCCGACGCTGTGCTCGGCGCCGTCGTAGGTCGCCGTCACCGACGTGGCGCTCACCACGGGTGCCACGCCGAGCACGTGGGTGGCGTCGGCGCTGGACGCGATCGCCTTGGCGTCCGACATGGTCAGCCGCGCCTCGCGGGTGCTCGTGGCGTTCTGGCTGGTCGGCTGGGACTGGCTCCCCGGCGGCCCGAAGCCCGCGCCGCCGAACCCGCCCCCGCCGGTGGAGCTCGCGGTCACGGTGAGCGTGTTGCTGCCCAGCGAGCTGATCTGGTCCTGCACGGCCTTGCTCGAGCCCGTGCCGACGGCGACCAGGACGATGACGGCGGCCACGCCGATCAGGATGCCGAGGGTGGTCAGGGCCGACCGCGTCTTGTTGGCGCTCACCCCGCGCCAGGCGAACCGGCTCATCTCGCGGACGTTCACGCGCCGACCGCCTGCCATCGCGGCGGCGGTGCCTCGAGCGGCACCTGGCGCTCGTCGGAGACGATCTCGCCGTCGCTGAACCGGAGGATCCGCTTGGCGTGGCGGGCGACGTCGTCCTCATGGGTGATCATCACGACCGTCCGGCCGCCGGCGGCCAGCTCGTCGAAGAGGCCGAGCACCTCCGCGCTGCTGTGGCTGTCGAGGGCGCCGGTCGGCTCATCGGCGAGCAGCAGCACCGGTCGGGTCACGATGGCCCGGGCCAGGGCGACGCGCTGCTGCTGGCCACCCGACAGCTCCGACGGCTGATGGCCGACCCGGTCGGCCAGCCCCACCCGCGCCAGGGCCTCGGCGGCGCGGTCGCGCCGTGCTGCGGCGTCCACGCCGGCATAGGCCAGCGGCAGCTCGACGTTGTGCTGCGCCGAGGTGCGGGGGATCAGGTTGAAGCTCTGGAAGACGAAGCCGATCTTGCGGTTGCGGATGAGCGAGAGCCGGCGCTCGGTCAGGCGTCGTACGTCGATCCCGTCCAGGCGGTAGCGGCCCGCGGACGCGACGTCGAGGCAGCCGACGATGTTCATCAGCGTCGACTTGCCGGAGCCGGAGGCGCCCATGATGGCCACGTAGTCGCCACGCTCGATGACCAGGTCGACCTCGCGCAGCGCGTGGACGCTGGTCTCGCCGGACCCGTAGGTCTTGGAGATCCGGGTCATCTCGATGACCGGAGGCCTCACCGCCCACCGCCGAGCACGCCGGCCGGTGCGCCGCCACCGGGGAAGGAGAACCCGCTGGAGGTGCTGTCGGACTCGGGCACCACGAGCTCGTCGCCCTCGGACAGGCCGCTCACGACCTGGGTCTGCGAGTCGCCCTGGAGGCCCACCTCGACCCGGACGGTCTGCGTCGACCCGTCGCCGGCCAGCACCATGGCGGTGGTGGTGTTGCCGACCGTCGTCAGGGCCGAGCTGGACACGCGCAGGACGCCGTCCTTGCTGCCCGTCGTGATGACCACCTCGGCGGTGGCGCCGAGCTTGACGGCCTTCGTCCGGTCCAGCCGCACCGTGACGCCGTACTCCACGACGTTGTTGGTGACCGTCTGCACGGTGTCGACCGACGTGACGGTGCCGGCCAGCTGCCGGTCGCTCGCCGACAGCGTCACCGCGGCGGCCTGCCCGGTGTGGACGCGGTCGATGTCGGCCTCGGCGACGTAGGTGGTCACCTCCAGCACGTGCGTCGAGGTCAGGGTGACGAAGCCCGACGAGGCGGAGGACGTGGAGTCGGTCGAGGTGCTCGACGACGAGCTCGCCGTCGAGGAGGCGGCCTGGCCCACGGATCCGTTGACCGCGGCGACGGTGCCGGCGACCGGGGCGCGGAGCACGGTCGAGGCCAGCGCCGTCTGTGCCTGCTCGACGGTGGTCCGGGCGGTGTCCACGCTCGCCTGCGCGGAGGCCACCTGGGAGTCCGTGGCGCCCTGACCGTTCACCGCGACCTGTGCGCGGGTCGAGGTGAGCTGCAGGCGGGCCGTCGCCAGGTTGGCGCGCTGCGACCGGATCTGCTGCTGCCCGGCGAGCAGGGTCTGGGCGCGCTGCTGGCGTGCCGTCGTCAGCGAGGCCCGCGCCGCCGCCAGGTCGGCCCGGGCGGTCTGGAGGGTCTGGGCGTTCTCGGTGGAGGGGTCGGCGTCATAGGCCGCCTGGGCGCTGCGGACGCTCGCCTGCGCCGTCCGCACGGCCGCCTCGGCACGCGCGACGGTGGCGTCGGCCTGGCTGCGGTCCAGCCGGGCGCTCTGCTCGGCCTGCCGCAGGGCCAGCTCGGCGTTGCCGACCGACTGCTGGGCCGAGGCGACCGACGCGGAGTCGACGGCCTCCTCGGCGCTCGTCTGCCCGGCCACCGTGTCCGCGTAGGCCGCCTGGGCGGCCCGCAGCTGCGCCTGGGCCGAGCTCAGGGTCTGCCGGGCCGAGGTCCGGTCGACCCGGGCCAGCACCTGGCCCTTCCGGACGTGGTCGCCCTGGGCCACGAGGATGCGCCGGACGACCTGGCTCTGGTCCTCGAACGCGACCTCGACGGTCGTGGCGGCGGCGACGTTGCCCGAGGCGGAGACGCTGGCCACCACCGTCCCGGTGTCGACCGTGGTCGTCGTCTGCGATGTCCCCGTGTCGGTCGACCCGGCGGTGACGGCCCGCCAGGCCAGCCCCGCCACCACCAGGACGGCCAGCGCGAGGACCCCGTTGACCAGGAGGGACGGCCGGCTCACCGCCCCCCACGTCACGCGCGGCATGTCCGGCCTCTCTGCTCGATGGCGTCGACCGTCGTCGACTCGGGCAGCAGCCCATCAGCGGGCCGTGTGCGCGACCGGTGCCGGACCTGTCAGGTCACTGTGAGTGGGCGCCAGCGACCGTGGTGCTGGTCACAGGCCGATGGAGCGGCAGGGCCGGCGCCGCAGGGCGGCGACATAGTCGGCCGGGGCGTCGGCGGCCTCGGCGGCGTCGGCCAGGACGCCGAGGTAGGACGCCGAGGGCAGCCCACCCTCGTAGGCGTCGAGGACGTAGGCCCAGACGACCAGCTCGCCGGTCAGCGTCGAGACGCGGACCCGGGTCTTGAGATAGAGGCCGGTGTCGGCGGCCTCCCAGACGTCCATGTGCCGCTCGTCCTCGGGCGTGACGTCATAGACGGCGACGAAGACCTGGTCGATCGGGTCCTCGACGATGGTGGCCAGCGCGCCGTCCCAGCCGTGCTCCTCGCCGCCGAAGGTGAGGCGCCACCCGGTGAGCCAGCCCGTCGCCTGGAGGGGGGAGTGCGGGCACCGCTCGGCCATCCGGGCGGGGTCCAGGTTGGTCCCGTAGGCGGCATAGAGCGTCACGCGCCTCAGGCTAGCGGCCCGAGGACCCGGATCCACGCTGGACCGGGAGCGGCGTCCCCTTCGCCGAGCCACTAGCCTGGCCTGCGTGACCCACTTCGATGTCCTCGTCCTCGGTGCGGGCCCCGGCGGCTACGTCGCCGCCATCCGCGCAGCCCAGCTCGGCAAGACCGTCGCGGTCGTCGAGGAGAAGTACTGGGGGGGCGTCTGCCTCAACGTCGGCTGCATCCCCTCCAAGGCGCTGCTCAAGAACGCCGAGCTGGCCCACGTGCTCCAGCACGAGAAGGCCAAGTACGGCATCGAGGGCGACGTCACGATGTCCTACTCCGCGACGCACGCGCGCAGCCGCCAGGTGTCGGCGGGCATCGTCAAGGGCGTCCACTTCCTCATGAAGAAGAACAAGATCACCGAGATCGACGGCTGGGGCCACCTGACCGGCCCGACCGGGATCGACGTCAAGAGCCCCGAGGGTCAGGTGTCGTCCCACACGTTCGACAGCCTGATCATCGCCGCCGGCGCGACGGTGCGGCTCGTGCCCGGGGTGACCCTGAGCGAGAACGTCGTCACCTACGAGGAGCAGATCCTCGACGAGAACCTGCCGGGGTCGATCGTCATCGGCGGCTCGGGTGCCATCGGCGTCGAGTTCGCCTATGTCATGAAGAACTTCGGGGTCGACGTCACGATCGTCGAGTTCCTCGACCGCATGGTCCCGACCGAGGATGCCGACGTCTCCAAGGAGCTGCTCAAGCACTACAAGAAGCTGGGCGTCAACATCCTCACCAGCACGGCCGTCAAGGGCGTCGAGGACACCGGCTCGGGTGTCCGCGTGACCGTCGCACCCGCGGGCGGCGGCGACGAGCAGGTGCTGGAGGCCGACAAGTTCCTGGCCGCCTTCGGGTTCGCGCCGCGGGTCGACGGCTATGGCCTCGAGAACGTCGGGGTGACCGTCACCGAGCGCGGCGCCATCGAGGTCGACGGCCGGGGCCGCACCAACGTGCCCCACGTCTATGCGATCGGCGACGTCACCGGCAAGATGATGCTCGCCCACGTGGCCGAGGCCATGGGGATCGTCGCGGCGGAGACCATCGCCGGCGCCGAGACGCTCGAGATCGCGTTCGACATGATCCCGCGGGCGACCTACTGCCAGCCGCAGATCGGCTCCTTCGGCTACTCCGAGCAGCAGGCCAAGGACAAGGGCTACGACGTCAGGACCTCGACCTTCCCGTTCGCCGCCAACGGCAAGGCCCAGGGCCTCGGCGACGCGGTCGGCTTCGTCAAGGTCGTCGCCGACGCCGAGCACAACGAGATCCTCGGCGCCCACATGATCGGACCCGACGTGACCGAGCTGCTGCCGGTGCTGACCCTGGCCCAGCAGTGGGACCTCACCGCCGACGAGGTCTCGCGCAACGTGTTCGCCCACCCGACGCTCTCGGAGGCGGTCAAGGAGGCCGTCCACGGCATCGCCGGCCACATGATCAACCTCTGATGACCCAGCAGCCGGACGCCGGACAGCCCGCCTGGGACCGCGTCGTCATCATCGGGGGCGGCCCCGGTGGCTATGAGGCCGCGCTCGTCGCCGCCCAGCTCGGCGCCCGGGTGACGATCGTCGACTCCGACGGCATCGGCGGCTCCGCCGTGCTCACCGACTGCGTGCCCAGCAAGACCCTCATCGCCACCGCCGAGCTGATGGCCGAGATGGGCGGGGCCGCCGAGCTCGGCGTGGAGTTCTCCGACCACGCCGGCGACCCGGCGACCCGGCTCTCGGTCGACCTCGGCCTGGTCAACGAGCGGGTCAAGCGGCTGGCCGCCGACCAGTCCGCCGACATCCTGCGTCGCCTCGAGCGCGACGGGGTGCAGGTGCTGCGCGGCCGCGGCCGGCTCGACGGACCGCAGCGGGTCGTCGCCACCCTTGCCGACGGCACCGAGCAGGTCCTCGACGCGGACGCGGTGCTCGTCGCCACCGGCGCGGCCCCCCGCACGCTGCCGACCGCGGAGCCCGACGGCGAGCGGATCCTGACCTGGGAGCAGGTCTATGACCTCACCGAGCTGCCCCGCCACGTCGTGGTCGTGGGGTCCGGTGTCACGGGCGCCGAGTTCGCGTCGGCCTACCTCTCCCTCGGCTGCGAGGTCACCCTGGTGTCCTCGCGCGACCACGTCCTGCCCGGCCAGGACGCCGACGCCGCGCAGGTGCTCGAGGACGTGCTGACGCGTCGCGGCATGAACGTGCTCGCCCGGTCGCGGATGGCCTCGGTCGAGCGGCACGGCGACGAGGTGACCGTGGCGCTCACCGACGGACGCACCGTCACCGGCTCCCACTGCGTGCTGGCCCTCGGCTCGATCCCCAACACCGCCGGGCTCGGGCTGGAGGAGGCCGGCGTGGCCCTCGACGAGGGCGGCTTCATCCGGGTCGACCGGGTCTCGCGGACGTCGGCGCGCGGTGTCTATGCGGCCGGTGACTGCACGGGGGTGCTCATGCTCGCCTCGGTCGCCGCGATGCAGGGCCGGATCGCGATGTGGCACGTGCTGGGCGACGCGGTCCTCCCGCTCGACCTGAAGAAGGTCTCCGCCAACGTCTTCACCAACCCCGAGATCGCCACCGTGGGCTGGTCCCAGCAGGCCGTGGACGAGGGGGAGATCCAGGCCGAGTCGGTGATGCTGCCGCTGTCGGGCAACGCCCGGGCCAAGATGCAGGGCGTCCACGACGGCTTCGTGAAGCTGTTCTGCCGGCCCGGCACCGGCATCGTCGTCGGCGGGGTGGTCGTCGGGCCGCGGGCCTCCGAGCTGATCCACCCCGTCTCGGTCGCGGTCGCGGAGTCCCTGACCGCCGACCAGCTGGCCCAGGCGTTCACGGTCTACCCGTCGATGAGCGGGTCGGTCGCCGAGGCCGCGCGGCGGCTGCACCGGGTCTGACGAGGGCTCAGAAGCCCCCGAAGTCGCCCCCGCCGAAGTCCCCGCCCCCGAAGTCCCCGCCCCCGTCGAACCCTCCGCCGTCCCAGCCGCCAGAGTCACCGGAGTCCCAGCCACCGTCGCCACCGTCGCCGGAGTCGCCACCGTCGCCGGAGTCGCCACCGTCGCCCGTGTCGGCCTGACCGTCAGCGAAGCCGTCGGCATAGCTGCCGTCCCCGTCCCATCCCCACCCGCCGCCGAGCATGGAGCCGAGGACGAACGCGGGGAAGAGCCCGCTCGTGGCCCAGCCGCCGTAGTAGCCGCCGGCATAGGGCGCATAGGCCGGACCTCCGGCATACCAGGGCACCATCTGGTTGCCGCGCCGCACCTGGCGGGTGTCCGGCTCGGCGCCCTGGGCGAGCCGGTCGGCGTCCGCGAGGCAGACCGGGATCTGGCGCGACTGGCCGCCGGTCGGCGCCCACTGCACGTCGGCCTGGGCGGGTCCGTGGGCGGGGTTGAAGAAGCACGGTGGTCGGCGCTGGGGGAGCGGCTGTCCCGACGCGCGGGCCAGCACGCAGGCCTTGGCATAGCGGCCGTCCTCGAGGGTGCGGGTCACCGGCGTGACGTCCTCGGGTCGTCGGGCCTCGGCCAGCAGCGACTTGGCGTTCTCATAGGCGTCGAGCGCCCGCTGGTAGTCCTGGCGGGCGGCGTCGTCGAGCTCGCTGGTGAGCGTGTCGACGTGCAGCGCCGACAGCTCCTCGCCGAACCGGGTCACGTCCTCGTCGGCGACCTTGGTGACCTGCCGCAGCGACTCGGCCGCCTCGAGCTCGCGGCGCTGGGTGGCCGACCGGTTGGTGGCCCAGACCGCGGCGAGCAGGACGAGCACGACGACCAGGACCACGACGATCATGTCTCGGACCCTACCCGGGTGTTCCCTAGGCCGAACGGGCCAGGAATTACACCCGTGTGGTTGGCCCGTTCGGTGGGTACCGCTCGGGGATCCGTGCTGCGATCGACCCGACCCCCTCGACGACCCCGCCGTCTCCTCCGCGGAGGCTGCTTTGGAGCTGTGACATGCGCCTGCACCGACCGTTCGCTCTCGCGACTCCGGTCCTCGCCGTTCTCGTGACCGCCCTCGGGACGGCATCCCCGGCCGCCGGGGCAGACGGCTGGAGCGTCCCGGCGGACGCCAAGGTCGTGGTCAAGGGACACGGCTACGGGCACGGGCACGGCATGTCGCAGTACGGCGCCGAGGGTGCCGCGCGCGCGGGACTGTCGTGGCGGAGGATCGCCGAGTTCTACTACCCCGGCACCACCTGGGGGAGCGCCACCGGCAAGATCAGCGTGCTGCTGAGCGCCGACACCTCCGACGACGTCGTCGTGCTTCCGACCGACAACCTCCGGGTCCACGACCTCGTCTCCGACACGAGCACGGTGCTCCCGACCGACGTGGCCGCCAAGCGCTGGCGGATGGTCGGCAAGGGCGCCTCGACGGTCGTGTCCTATCTGTCCTCGGGCTCCTGGCACTCCTGGCGGACCCTGCCCGGGGACGGGGAGTTCTATGCCATGGGGCAGCCGATCTCGGTCGTCATGCCGGGAGCCACCTCGGCCTACCGCGGCCGGATCCGCGCGGCGTCGCCCACGGCCGGCTCCTCGGCCCGGGACACCGTCAACGTGCTGACGCTGGAGAACTACCTGCGCGGCGTCGTCCCTCGCGAGATGCCGGCGCTCTGGAGCCCCGATGCCGTCCGGGCGCAGGCGGTGGCCGCGCGCACGTACGCCGACTACGGGCGCAACCACCCGCAGGCGGGCCACTACCAGATCTGCGACACCACCTCGTGCCAGGTCTATGGCGGCACGGCGGCCGAGCACCCCGCCTCGGACGCGGCGATCGCCGCGACCGCGCACCAGGTGCTCCTGGTCGACGGCTCCGCGGCGTTCACCCAGTTCTCCTCCAGCAGCGGGGGCTGGACGGCGGCGGGCTCGGTGCCCTACCTCAGCGCCCACGCGGACCCCTACGACGACTGGTCCGGCAACCCGGTGCACAGCTGGTCGGTGACGTTCACCGACAACGCGGTGGAGGCGCGGTACCCCGCCATCGGCAACCTGACCCGGCTGCGCGTCGACGCCCGGGACGGCAACGGCGACTGGGGCGGCCGGGTCAGCAGCGTGACCCTGATCGGCAGCAAGGCGCGCGTCACCGTGTCCGGCGACTCGTTCCGCTCCACGATGGGGCTGCGCTCCACGCTGCTGACGTTCGTGGTCAAGGCCGCCTGATCAGCCCAGCACCAGCACCAGGTCGCCGCCCTCGACTGCCTGGGTGCCGGCGAGCGCGACCCGCTGGACGACGCCGTCGCGCGGGGCCGTGATCGCGGCCTCCATCTTCATCGCCTCGATGGTGGCCACCGTGTCGCCCGCGCTGACCTGGTCGCCCGCGGCCACGACCGGGGTGACGACCCCCTGGAAGGGCGCCCCGACCTGGCCCGGGTCGGCCGGGTCCGCCTTCTCGGCCGCTGCGACCTCGGAGGCGACGCTCCGGTCGCGCACGCTCACGGGCTTGAGCTGGCCGTCCACGGTCGTCATCACCGCGCGGAAGCCGCGCTCGTCGGGCTCGCCGATGGCCTCGAGGCCGACCAGGAGGTGGCGGCCCTCGGCGAGGTCGATGCGGTGCTCCTCGCCCTGGACGAGGCCATAGAGGTAGTCCCGCGTCGGCAGCACGGACACGTCGCCGAAGCGCTCCCGCGACTCGGTGAACTCCTGGGTCGGACCGGGGAACAGCAGCCGGTTGAGCGTGTGCCGCCGGTCGGCCGCCAGGCCGGCCCGCTGCTCGTCGGTCAGCGTCTCGGCCGGGGCCTGCCAGGTCCGGCCGGCCAGCGCCTTGGTGCGGAACGGCTCGGGCCAGCCGCCGGGCGGGTCGCCGAGCTCGCCGTGCAGGAAGCCGATGACCGACGACGGGATGTCGAAGCGCCCGGGGTCCGCCGCGAAGTCCCGGGGGTCCGCACCGACCGCGACGAGGTGCAGCGCGAGGTCGCCGACCACCTTGGAGGACGGGGTCACCTTGACGATGTTGCCGAGGATCGCGTTGGCGGCGGCGTACATGTCCTCGATCTGCTCGAACTTCTCGCCGAGGCCGAGCGCGATCGCCTGCTGGCGCAGGTTGGAGAGCTGGCCGCCGGGGATCTCGTGGGTGTAGACGCGACCGGTCGGGGAGGGCAGGCCGGACTCGAAGGGCGCATAGACGCGGCGGGTCGCCTCCCAGTAGGGCTCGAGCGCGCAGACCGCGGCGAGGTCGAGATCGGTCTCGCGGGCCGAGTGGTCGGTCGCCGACACCAGCGCCGACAGCGGCGGTTGCGACGTGGTGCCGGCCATCGAGGCGGTGGCGGCGTCGACCGCGTCCACCCCCGCGTCGATCGCGGCGAGGAGGGTCGCGAGCTGCCCGCCCGGGGTGTCGTGGGTGTGCAGGTGCACGGGCAGGTCGAAGCGCTCACGCAGCGCCGTGACGAGCCGGGTCGCCGCGGGGGCACGGAGCAGGCCGGCCATGTCCTTGATCGCCAGCACGTGGGCTCCGGCGTCGACGATCCGCTCGGCCAGGCCGAGGTAGTAGTCGAGGGTGTAGATCCGCTCGTCGGGGCTCGACAGGTCGCCGGTGTAGCACAGCGCCACCTCCGCGACGGTCGTCCCCGTCTCGCGCACGGCCTGGATCGCGGGTCGCATCTGCTCGACGTCGTTGAGCGCGTCGAAGATCCGGAAGACGTCGATGCCGGTCTCGGCCGCCTCCTGGACGAACGCCTGGGTGACCTCGGTCGGGTAGGGCGTGTAGCCCACCGTGTTGCGCCCGCGCAGCAGCATCTGGAGGCAGACGTTCGGGATCGCCTCGCGGAGCGCGGCCAGGCGCTCCCAGGGGTCCTCGGCCAGGAAGCGCAGCGCGACGTCGTACGTCGCTCCGCCCCAGCACTCGAGCGACCACAGCTGCGGCGTGGTCCGCGCGAGGTGCCCCGCGACGTCGAGGAGGTCCCGCGTGCGGACCCGGGTGGCGAGCAGGCTCTGGTGGGCGTCGCGGAACGTCGTGTCGGTGACCGCGACCGTCGACTGGGCGCGCAGCAGGCGGGCGAACTCCTCGGGGCCGACGCTGCGGAGGAGCTGGCGGCTGCCGTCGGGCGGGGTGGTGGCGAGGTCGACCTCGGGCAGCTTGGAGACCGGGTCGATGCTGACGGGCGTCTCGCCGTAGGGCTGGTTGACGGTGACGTCGGCGAGGAACTGCACCAGCCGGCTCGACGGGTCGCCGTGCGAGCGTGCCGTGAGCAGCTGGGGGTGGGTCTCGATGAACGCGGTCGTGACGCCGCCGGCGGTGAAGTCGGTGTCGTCGAGGACGGCCTGGAGGAACGGGATGTTGGTGGCGACGCCGGTGATCCGGAACTCCGCCAGCGCTCGACGGGCGCGGTCGACCGCGACGTCGAAGGTGCGGCCGCGGCAGGTCAGCTTGGACAGCATCGAGTCGAAGTGGGCGTTGATCTCGGCACCGGTGTAGACCGTGCCGCCGTCCAGCCGCACGCCCGGTCCGCCGGGGGAGCGGTAGGTCGTGATCTTGCCGGTGTCGGGGCGGAAGCCGTTGGCCGGGTCCTCGGTGGTGATCCGGCACTGCAGGGCGGCGCCGCGCAGCTGCACGGTGTCCTGCGAGAGGCCGAGGTCGGCGAGCGTCTCGCCCGCCGCGATGCGCAGCTGGGAGCGCACCAGGTCGACGTCGGTGACCTCCTCGGTCACGGTGTGCTCGACCTGGATCCGCGGGTTCATCTCGATGAAGACGTGGTTGCCCTGGGGGTCGACGAGGAACTCGACGGTGCCGGCGTTGCGGTAGCCGATCTGGCGGGCGAAGCGGACGGCGTCGTCGCAGATGCGCTGCCTCAGTGCCGGGTCGAGACGCGGCGCGGGCGCGATCTCGATGACCTTCTGGTGCCGGCGCTGCACCGAGCAGTCGCGCTCGAAGAGGTGGATGACGTTGCCCTCGGCGTCGGCGAGGATCTGCACCTCGATGTGCCGGGGGTCGACGACCGCCTGCTCGATGAAGACGGTGGGGTCGCCGAAGGCGGCGTCGGCCTCGCGCATGCAGGTCGTGATGGCCTCGCGCAGCGCGGCCTGGTCCTCGACGCGGCGCATGCCGCGGCCGCCCCCGCCGGCCACGGCCTTGACGAAGAGCGGCATCGCGAGCCCGCTCGCCGCGGCCATCAGCTCGTCGACGTCGGTCGAGGGCGGGACGCTGGCGAGGGTGGGCACGCCCGCGGCCCGGGCGGCCTCGACGGCGCGGGCCTTGTTGCCGGTGAGGGTCAGCACCTCCGCGGTCGGGCCGACGAAGGCGATCCCGTGGGCGGCGCAGGCCTCGGCGAGGGCGGGGTTCTCGGAGAGGAAGCCATAGCCGGGGTAGACGGCGTCGGCTCCGGCTCGCACGGCGACCGCGACGATCGCGTCGGCGTCGAGGTAGGCCCGGACCGGGTGACCACGCTCGCCGATCTCGTAGGCCTCGTCGGCCTTGAGCCGGTGCTCGGACCAGCGGTCCTCCCAAGGGAACACCGCGACGGTCGCGGCTCCCACCTCGTAGGACGCGCGGAACGCGCGGATCGCGATCTCGCCACGGTTGGCCACCAGCACCTTCGAGAACATGTCCGAGAGGTTAGTGTGCCCTTCCTCGCCGGGGGGTGGTCCGCTTGGCTGGTGGGACCGGCTGGCCCCGACCGGCTAGCGTCGAAGGGTGCCCGCCCGCCCCGCTCTCCCGCTCCGCCTGGTGGCGGGGCTGCTCGGCGTGACCCTGCTCGTCGGCGGGTGCTCGTCGTCCGCCGGGTCGTCGGGGTCGGCGCGGCCGGCGCGGGAGCTCGACTATGTGGCGCTCGGTGACTCGTTCACGGCGGGGCCGTTGCTGGCGCCGTACGCCGACTCGGCGGGTGGCTGCCTGCGCTCGGCGGCCAACTATCCCTCGCTGCTGGCCGACGAGCTCGGCGCGACCTCGTTCGAGGACGCCTCCTGCTCGGGCGCGACGACGGCCGACGTGCTGCGGACCCAGCTGCGTGCCGTCGGGCCGGGGACCGACCTCGTGACCGTCGGGATCGGGGGCAACGACGGGCGGCTCTTCGGGTCGCTGGTGTCGGGGACGTTCGTGCCCGGGGCGCCGGGCGAGCTGGCGCGCTTCCTGCGGCTCGCGCGCGCGGTCGAGGGGCACGTCGGTCGCGTGCTCGCCGCGATCCACCGCCGGTCCCCGGACGCGCGGGTGCTGGTGGTGGGCTATCCGCAGCTCCTGCCCGACCGCGGGTCGTGCCGTGCCGTGCCGTTCCCCGCCGCCGCCTACGGTCCGCTGAACCGGGTCGGCGCGGCGCTGAACGGCTCCCTGCGCCGGGCCGCCGAGTCGGGCGGGGCGACCTACGTCGACGTGGCCACCGCCTCACGCGGCCACGACATCTGCGCCGGTCGGCGCGCCTGGGTCAACGGCAGCCAGTCGGTGTTCGGCCAGGCCCTGGCCTTCCACCCCTTCGCGTCCGGCATGGCCGGCGTGGCGGCGGTGATCCGACGGGTGCTCGGCGCGGGCTGACGGGGCGCCGGGCGGCGGGGCGTCGGGCGGCGCCACGAGGTCGCCGATTGGTCACAAACGACAGCTCAGCAGCCGAAAAACTCGCCGATTGGTCCAACTCGGCGAGGGCGGGCCGACTCAGCCCTTGAGCTCGCAGATGACCTCTCCGTTGGCCACGGTGGCCCCGACCTCGGCCTTGAGCCCGGTGACGGTGCCGGCCTTGTGGGCCTTGAGGGGCTGCTCCATCTTCATGGCCTCGAGGACGATGACGACGTCGCCCTCCTCGACCTGCTGGCCCTCCTCGACGGCCACCTTGACGATGGTGCCCTGCATGGGGGAGGCGACCGAGTCGCCCGAGGCCGCGGCGCCGAGCTTCTTGCCGGCCGACCGCTGGGTCTTCTTGGCTCCACCGGCGACGGCGCCCCCGCCGACCGAGAGGCCCCCGAGCCCGCCGGGCAGCACGACCTCGAGCCGGCGGCCGCCGACCTCGACGGTCACGCGCTGGCGCTCCTCGGGCTCGGCGGCCTCGCCGCCGGCGCCGGCGTAGGGCGCGATCTGGTTGTCGAACTCGTTCTCGATCCACAGCGTGTAGATCCCGAAGCGGTCGCCGTCGCCGATGAACGCCGGGTCGGAGACCACGGCGCGGTGGAAGGGGATGACCGTCGGCATGCCGTCGACCTCGAACTCCGCCAGCGCCCGGCGGGAGCGCTCGAGCGCCTGGGTGCGGTCGCGGCCGGTGACGACCAGCTTGGCGATCAGGGAGTCGAACGAGCCGGGGATGGTCTCGCCGGCGACGTAGCCGCCGTCGACCCGCACGCCGGGACCGCTCGGCGGGTGCCAGGTCGTCAGCGTCCCGGGGGCGGGCATGAAGCTGCGACCGGCGTCCTCGGCGTTGATGCGGAACTCGATGGAGTGACCGGAGATCTCCGGGTCGTCATAGCCGAGCTCCTCGCCCGCGGCGATGCGGAACATCTCGCGCACCAGGTCGATGCCGGTGACCTCCTCGGAGACCGGGTGCTCGACCTGGAGTCGGGTGTTGACCTCGAGGAAGGAGATGGTGCCGTCCTTGCCGACGAGGAACTCGCAGGTGCCGGCGCCGACGTAGCCCGCCTCGCGCAGGATCGCCTTGGAGGCGGAGTAGAGCCGGTCCATCTGCTCGGCACTGAGGAACGGCGCCGGCGCCTCCTCGACGAGCTTCTGGTGTCGCCGCTGCAGGGAGCAGTCGCGGGTCGAGACGACCACGACGTTGCCATGCTGGTCGGCGAGGCACTGGGTCTCGACGTGCCGCGGGTGATCGAGGTACTGCTCGACGAAGCACTCGCCGCGTCCGAAGGCGGTGACCGCCTCGCGGACGGCGGAGTCGTAGAGCTCGGCGACCTCTTCGAGTTCGCGAGCCACCTTGAGGCCACGTCCGCCGCCGCCGAAGGCGGCCTTGATGGCGATCGGCAGGCCGTGGGTCTTCGCGAACTCGATGACCTCGTCGGCGCCGTTGACCGGGTCGGGGGTGCCGACGACCTGCGGGGCGCCGACCTTGGCGGCGATGTGGCGCGCCTGCACCTTGTCGCCCAGCTGCTCGATGGCCTTCGGAGGCGGGCCGATCCAGACCAGGCCGGCGTCGATGACCGCCTGGGCGAAGCCCGCGTTCTCGGCGAGGAAGCCATAGCCCGGGTGGACGGAGTCGGCACCGGCGCGCAGGGCGATGTCGATGATCTTGGCGATGTCGAGGTAGGTGTCGGCGGGCGTGGAGCCGCCGAGCGCGTAGGCCTCGTCGGCGAGCCGGACGAACACGGCGTCGCGGTCGGGGTCGGCATAGACGGCGACGCTGCCGATGCCGGCGTCCTTGCAGGCACGGATCACCCGGACAGCGATCTCGCCGCGGTTGGCGATGAGGACCTTCTGCAACCCACTGGTCTCGGGCACGCGTGACTCTCCTGCTCGCTGGAACGACCTGGCGCTACCTCCGGGCAGCGTATCGCCCTCCGGGCGAGGGCAGTCCCAGGGCCCGCAGTGGGGAACGCCGTACGGCGCGACGCCGCGCCCAGCGGTCGGTGGGACGCGTTCGGGGCCGTCGCGTGGTCAGGCCCGCAGGTGCCGCACCGCGTCCCAGGCCGGGTCGGGCTCGTCGGAGACGCTCACCCTTCCCTCGGTCCAGCCCCGGACGGCGCCCTCGAGCACGCCGGCCGACGGCGAGGTCGAGTCGACATAGAAGTGCAGGGTCCGCACCCCCGCGGAGGTCTCGTGCGCCACGAGCCGGCCGCTGTCGCCCACCCGCGCGGCGAGGTGGTCCTCGAGGTCGCGCAGCTGCTGGAGCGAGGCGTCGCCGGGGAAGCCCTCCTCGGTCCGCTCGGCGAAGGGCACGACGACCGCGACGTGCAGGTCGAGCTCGGGCGCCGCCGTCGGGCAGAGGGGGACCTGGGCGGACGCGAGGACGGGACCGCTGGGTCCGTCGCCACGCAGCAGCACCCAGGTCGGCTCGCCGTACTCGTCGGTCGTCTCGGCGACCAGCTGGTCGACGAGCCCGCGGAGCAGGGCCAGCGGGAACGCGTCGAGGGGGGCGACCGAGGCAGGCGCCACGTCGCCGATCCAGGTCTCGGTGTCGGTCTCTCCGACGGCGGCGTCCAGCGCGAGGTAGGTGATCTGCAGCTGCGTCTCGGGCGGCAGGTCCGCGAACAACGGGTGGTGCACCGTCACGTCGAACCGGTAGCCGACCCGGCGGGCGGTCACCACCATCTCGCCGAAGCCGACCTCGTTGCCGTCGATGCCGAGCCGGATGTCGTCCAGGTCGGCGACCGGCTGCCGTGCGTCGGCAAACTCCCAGGTCTCGTCGGGCGGTGGTGCGGCCCGCAGCCACCGGCGCGCGGTCGCCCGCAGCTCGGGGTTGCCCTCCGGGCTGACCACCAGCAGGTGCTCGGCGCCGTCGGTCCCGGCGGCGAGCTCCCAGGCGAGCCCGGGATGGACGGCGTTCACCCGCCGGCTGAGCTCCTCGACCATCCGCCGCGGGTCGCGTGCCGCGACGGCGTCGGCGGTGCGCGCGGCACCGTCCTCGCTCCACCACGTCCAGAAGGACTCGATGCCCTGACCGGGAGCGGCGGAAGCCTCACGGGCGAAGCGGGCCTTCTTGCGGAACAGGGCCATGCCCCGATCCTGGCATGGCGCCGGATGACCGGCACGCTGGCACCATGTCCCCATGGAGATCGCAGTCCTCGGCACCGGCATGGTGGGCCGCGCCATCGCCGCACGCCTGGCCGAGCTCGGGCACGCCGTGACGATGGGCACGAGGGACCCCGACGGCACCCGCGACCGCGGCGACGACATGCCGGCCTGGCTGGGGGAGCACCCGGGCGTGGGCCTCGCGACGTTCGCCGACGCGGCTGCCGGCGCCGAGCTGGTGGTCAACGCCATCGGCGGGCTGGTCGCCCTGGACGTGCTGGCGCAGGCCGGTGCCGACAACCTCGCCGGCAAGGTCCTGGTCGACATCTCGAACCCGCTCGACTTCAGCAACGGCTTCCCGCCCACCCTGGCGGTCAAGGACACCGACTCCCTCGGCGAGCAGATCCAGCGGGCCCATCCCGACGCGCGGGTGGTCAAGACGCTCAACACGCTCAACGCCGACCTGATGACCCATCCGGAGACGCTTCCGGAGCCCACGTCGGTGTTCGTCTCGGGCAACGACGCGGAGGCCAAGGCAACGGTCACCGCGCTGCTCGGCTCCTTCGGCCACACCGACGTCATCGACCTCGGCGACATCACGACCGCTCGCGGCACGGAGATGTATCTCCCGCTGTGGCTGCGCGCCATGGGGGCGCTCGGCACGGCCGCCTTCAACATCAGGGTCGTCCGCTGACCGAGCTCGTCGCCGACTGCGCGCGCTGCGCCGCGCTGTGCTGTGCCGCCCTGCCCTATGCGCGGAGCCGGGAGTTCCCCGAGGACAAGCCGGCGGCCGTCCCGTGCCGCCACCTCGAGGAGGACTTCCGGTGCGGCATCCACGCCGGCCTGCTCGAGGGCGGGTGGCGCGGGTGTGTCGTGTTCGACTGCTTCGGGGCCGGGCAGCAGGTCGTGCAGGTGACCTACGGCGGCCGCACGTGGCGCGACGACCCCGCGACGGCCGACGAGATGTTCGCCGTCTTCGAGGTCGTCCGCGCCCTCCACGAGGTGCGGTTCCTGCTCCAGGACCCGGCCGTCGCCGGGTCGCCGTACGCCCAGGAGGGCGAAGCCCTCGACCGGGAGCTGGCCGCGCTCGCCGGCTCGGGGCCCGCCCGGCTGCTCTCCGCCGACCTCGGCGCGGTCCGGGCCGGGGCGGGCGACCTCTTCGCCCGCGTGGCCGCCCATGCCGGCGGTCCCAGCCATCGTGGCGCCCTGCTCCTCGCGGCGGACCTCCGCGCCGTCGACCTCGACCGCGCCGACCTGCTCGGTGCCGACCTGCGCGACGCGGACGTCCGGGGCGCCGACCTGTCGCGCACCCTGTTCCTGACCCAGCCGCAGCTCAACGCGTGCCTCGGCGACGCCGCCACGCTGCTCCCCGCGCGGCTCCAGCGGCCGGCTCACTGGGGTGCCTGACCCCTGCGTGCCCCCCGGACGTCATGGGAATCGTGGGTCCTGACCCTCACCTCCTATGACGTCCCGCGTCGAGCGACGCGCGGTTAACAAACGCTAACCAATCGGGTTAGCATGGCGCGCATGACGTTCGAGCTGTCCCGTGAGCACGAGGAGTTCCGCCGGACCGTGCGCGAGTTCGCGTCGGCCGAGATCGCGCCGCACGCGGCCCGGTGGGACCGCGAGCACCACTTCCCGACCGACGTGGTCCGGCAGATGGGCGACCTCGGGCTGTTCGGGCTCACCGCGCCCGAGGAGTACGGCGGTGCGGGGCTCGAGGGCGACGAGGGCGGCTTCACCTCGCTGTGCCTCGCGATCGAGGAGATCGGCCGTGCCGACCAGTCGATGGGCATCACCCTCGAGGCGGCCGTGGGGCTCGGCATCAACCCGATCCTCACCTTCGGCAGCGGCGCCCAGAAGAAGGAGTGGCTGCCCGACCTGGTCGCGGGCCGGACGCTCGCCGGCTTCGGGCTGACCGAGCCCGGCGCCGGCTCCGACGCCGGTGCCACCCGGACCAAGGCCGAGCTCGTCGGCGGCGAGTGGGTCGTCAACGGGGCCAAGCAGTTCATCACCAACTCCGGCTCCGACATGACCAGCGTCGTCACCGTCACCGCCAAGACCGGCACCGTCGGCGCCACCCGCGCCAACGAGCGGACCGACCGCCCCGAGATCAGCGCGATCCTGGTGCCGGCCGGCACGCCCGGGTTCACCGCGGAGCCGCCCTACGACAAGCTCGGCTGGCACGCCTCCGACACGCACGCGCTCACGTTCGTCGACGCCCGCGTGCCCGAGGCCAACCTGCTGGGCGAGCGTGGCCGCGGCTTCGCCCAGTTCCTGGCCATCCTCGACGACGGACGCGTCGCCATCGCCGCCCTGGCGGTCGGCTGCATCCAGGCCTGCCTGGACCTCAGCCTCGCCTACGCCGGCGAGCGGCAGACCTTCGGCGTCCCCATCGGCCGCAAACAGGGCCTCGCGTTCCAGGTCGCCGACCTCCAGGTGATGCTCGACGCCTCGCGGCTGCTCACCTACAAGGCCGCCGCGATGCGCGACGCCAGGGCCGCGGGCCGCGGCCCGTCGATGGCCGAGTTCAAGCAGGCCGCCGCCGTCGCCAAGCTCTATGCCACCGAGTCGGCCGTGACCGCGACCCGGATCGCGACCCAGGTGTTCGGCGGCTACGGGTTCATGGAGGAGTACGCCGTCGCCCGCTTCTACCGCGACGCCAAGGTCCTCGAGATCGGCGAAGGCACCTCCGAGATCCAGCGGATGCTCATCGCCCGCGGTCTCGGCCTGCCCGTGGAGTAGGCCGGTGCCTGCCGCGCCCGGCAGGACCTCGCCCGACGACAGGCGTGCCCTGTCGGTCGTCTGTGAGCCGCCGGATACCCTCGTGCGCATGGGGCGGCGAGGGCGGCGGCTGCTGGTCGAGGCCAGCAGGTTCCTCGCCGTCGGCGGGCTCGCCACGCTGGTCGCGTTCGTGCTCTTCAACCTGCTCGTCCACGGCTACTGGGTCTTCGACCACCCGGTGCTCAACGACCACCCGCTGTCGGCCTACGTCATCGCCAACTTCGTCGGGATGGTCATCAGCTACCGCGGCACCCGGTCCTGGGCGTTCAAGCACCGCGAGACCAGCCACGCCGACGGCGGACGCACCGCCTTCGTGCTCATCAACATCGTGACCATGGCGTTCCCGATCGCCTGCCTCTGGTTCAGCCGCAACGTCCTCGGGCACAACGACCCGTTCTGGGACAACCTGTCGGCCAACGTGGTCGGCCTCGGGCTCGGGACCGCTGCGCGGTTCTATCTCTTCCGCACCTGGGTGTTCCGCCACCCCGAGCTGGCCGGCAGCCGGCTCGACGTCACGAGTCCCACAGATCGGTCCACGAGCGACCGAGCTCCGCGATCAGCTCCCTGAGCAGCGGCAGGCTCACGCCGACCACGTTGTGGTGGTCGCCCTCGATCCCGGTGACGAACGCGCCGCCGAGTCCGTCGACGGTGAAGGCGCCGGCCACGTGCAACGGCTCGCCCGTGCCCACATAGGCCCGCACCTCGTCGTCGGTGAGGTCGGCGAAGTGCACGACCGTCGACGCCGTGGCCGCGGCGACCTGCCCGGAGGCGGTGTCGTGGAGTGCGTGACCGGTGTGCAGCACCCCGGACCGGCCCCGCATCCGCTCCCACCGGAGGACGGCGTCGCGCGCGTCGTCGGGCTTGCCGAGCACGTCTCCGTCGAGCTCGAGGACCGAGTCGCAGCCCAGCACCACCGCGTCCGCGGGCAGGTCGTCGCGTCCGGCGACGGCCGCGCACTTGAGCTCGGCCAGCTGGAGCGCGTGCTCGGCCGGCGGCAGGTCGTCGACCTGCGACTCGTCGACGCCGGACACGATCACCACGGGCTCGACGCCGGCGCTGCGGAGCGTCGTCAGCCGGGCCGGGGACGCCGAGGCGAGGACGAGCACGCTGCTCACCCGCACCCTCAGATCCGGGCGAGCGCGGCGCGCAGCGGGTCGAGCCCCAGCGAGCCGAGGTCGAGCGCGGCCGAGTGGAACTCCTTGAGGTCGAAGTCCGCCCCCTTGCGGGCCTTGGCGTCCTCGCGCGCCTGCAGCCAGATCCGCTCGCCCACCTTGTAGGACGGCGCCTGGCCCGGCCAACCGAGGTAGCGCGCCACCTCGAACCGGATGAAGGCGTCGTCCATCAGGCAGTGCTGGCGCATGAACTCCAGGCCGAGGTCGGGCGTCCAGGTCTCGCCGGGGTGGAAGCCGAACGGGTTGTCGCGCGGGATCTCGAGCTCCAGGTGCATGCCGATGTCGACGATGACCCGGGCGGCTCGCATCGACTGCCCGTCGAGCATGCCGAGCCGGTCGGCCGGGTCGGCGAGGTAGCCGAGGTCGTCCATGAGCCGCTCGGCATAGAGCGCCCAGCCCTCGCCGTGGCCGCTGACCCAGCAGAACAGCCGCTGCCATCGGCTCAGCACGTCCTTGCGGTAGGCGTTCTGGGCCACCTGCAGATGATGGCCCGGGACGCCCTCGTGGTAGACGGTCGTCACCTCACGCCACGGCGAGAACGACGTCACGCCGTCCGGGACCGACCACCACATGCGACCCGGACGGGTGAAGTCCTCCGACGGCCCGGTGTAGTAGATCCCGCCGTCGTTGGTCGGCGCGAGGCAGCACTCGATGCGACGGATCGGCTCGGGGATGTCGAAGTGGATCCCGGCCATCTCGGCGACGGTCCTGTCGGCGAGGGCCTGCATCCACTCGCGGAAGACCTCCTTGCCCTCGATGCGGCGGGCGGGGTCGGCATCCAGGGCCTCGACCGCCTCGCGCACCGACGCGCCCGGCACGATCCGGCCGGACGTGGCGGTCATGTCGTCGTCGAGCCGCTTGAGCTCCTCCCAGCCCCAGGCGTAGGTCTCCTCGAGGTCGATCTCCGCGCCCAGGAAGTAGCGCGAGGCCAGGGCGTAGTGCTCACGGCCCACCGCCTCGTTGGCGCGGCCGCGCGGCGCGAGCTCGGACTCGAGGAACCGGCCGAACTCCGCGACGGCGTCGGACGCGGCGCCGGCGTGCTCGTCGAGCTGGGTGCGCAGGGCGCCGTCGGCGTCGCTGCGCGCCACCAGGGACGTGAAGAAGTTGCCGCCCTCGCCCTGCTGCCCGGTCCAGTTGCGGACCTGGTCGGCGACCTGGGCGTACTGCCGCTGCGCGACGACGCGGCCGCGGTCGGCCTCCTCCAGGAGGGTGCGACGGTAGTCGGCGAGCGCCCCCGGTACGGCGGCGAGCCTGGCGTCGATGTTGGCCCAGGTATCCTCGCCCTCGGTCGGCATCAGGTCGAACACCTCACGGATCTCGTGGAGCCCGCTGGCGATCACGCTCACCTGGGAGCGGCTGTAGCCCGCGTCGGCCACCTCCAGCTGGAGGCCCACCCGCTCGAGGAACGCCTCGCGGGCGACGGCCTCGCGCTCGTCGGCGGGCGCCGCGCCCCGCACCGCGGCCGCGGCCTCACGACCGAGGCTCTCGCGGGCCTCGAAGCCGTCGGGGGAGAAGTCGGTCAGCTCGTGGTCGTGGCCCGTGATCCCGGCGTAGGTCGCCGTGATCGGGTCGAGGGCGGCGTAGTCGTCGACGTAGCGGTCGGTCAGGGCATCGATGGCGCGTTCGCTGGTCACGTCGCGAGCCTACGCACGACGACCGGCTCCCGGCCACGCGCTTTCCCGGCACGCGGCGGGGTCACCCAGGGGCGCGGAGCGTCAGCGGGGCAGGCCGCTCGCGCGCCAGCCGCCGTAGCCGTGTGAGTAGCGCACCCGCACCTGGCGGTGCGGTGCGCTCCACTCGTCGCGTGCCCGCTTGGGCGCGGGCGCCGGCTGCGAGCCCAGCGCCGAGAACACGGCGACCAGCGCGGCGATCTCCTCGGCCGTCGCGTCCGGGTTGACCACCCGCAGCAGCGGCCGGCCCTCGTCCGGGCGCGGGTCGGCGGCGCTCACAGCGGGATGTTCCCGTGCTTCTTGGCCGGCAGCGTCGCCCGCTTGGTGCGCAGCACCCGCAGCGCCTTGACCACCTCGGCCCGGGTGTTGCGTGGGGAGATGACGCCGTCGATGTAGAGCCGCTCGGCCGCCTGGTAGGGGTTGGCGAGCGTGGTCTCGTAGTCCTCGATCAGCTGGGCCCGCATCGCCTCAGGGTCCTCGGCCGCCTTGAGCTCGTTGCGGTAGAGGATGTTGACCGCACCCTGGGCGCCCATAACGGCGATCTGCGCGGTCGGCCAGGCGAGGTTCATGTCGGCGCCGAGGTGCTTGGAGCCCATGACGTCGTAGGCGCCGCCGTAGGCCTTCCGGGTGATGATCGTGACCAGCGGCACGGTGGCCTCGGAGTAGGCGTAGATCAGCTTGGCGCCGCGCCGGATGATGCCGTCCCACTCCTGGTCGGTGCCGGGCAGGAAGCCGGGGACGTCGACGAAGGTCAGCACGGGCAGGTTGAAGGCGTCGCAGAAGCGCACGAAGCGGGCGGCCTTCTCGGAGGCGTCGATGTCGAGGGTGCCGGCGAACTGCATGGGCTGGTTGGCCACGATGCCGACCGGCCGGCCCTCGACGCGGCCGAACCCGACGATGATGTTGGGCGCGAACAGGCCCATCACCTCGAGGAACTCCTGGTCGTCGAGGACCGCGGTGAACACCTCGTGCATGTCGTAGGGCTGGTTGGGCGAGTCGGGGATCAGCGTGTCGAGCGACCGGTCCAGGTCGTTGTTCTCGAGGTCGACGGCCACGTCGTAGATGATCGGCTCGTCGAGGTTGTTGGGCGGCAGGTAGGACAGCAGCGCCTTGACGTAGTCGATCGCGTCGTCCTCGTCGGTCGCCATGTAGTGGCTGTTGCCCGACTTGGTGTTGTGGGTGCGGGCGCCGCCGAGGTCCTCCATCGTGACGTCCTCCCCGGTGACCGTCTTGATGACGTCGGGGCCGGTGATGAACATCGCGGAGGTCTGGTCGACCATGATCGTGAAGTCGGTGACCGCGGGGGAGTAGACGTGGCCGCCCGCGCAGTTGCCCATGATCATCGAGATCTGCGGGATGACGCCCGAGGCGTGCACGTTGCGCTTGAAGATCTCGCCGTAGAGGCCGAGGGAGACGACCCCCTCCTGGATGCGGGCGCCGGCGCCCTCGTTGATGCCGATGATGGGGCAGCCGGTCTTGATGGCGAGATCCATGACCTTGCAGATCTTCTCGCCGTAGACCTGGCCGAGGGACCCGCCGAAGATCGAGAAGTCCTGGGAGAACACGCACACCTGGCGACCGTCGATGGTGCCGAAGCCGGTGATCACGCCGTCGCCGTAGGGGCGCTTCTTCTCGAGGCCGAAGTTGGTCGACCGGTGCCGGGCCAGCTCGTCGAGCTCGACGAACGAGCCCTCGTCGAAGAGCAGCTCGATGCGCTCGCGCGCCGACTTGCGGCCCTTCTTGTGCTGCTTCTCGCGGGCCTTCTCGTCGGCGACCCGCACGGCCTCGTCGAGCTTGAACTCCTTCTCGGCCAGCTTGCCGGCCGTGGTGTGGACGTCGAAAGTGGGCGGGACGCTGGTCCCCTCACCGGGCTGTGCGCTCACGTTCCTGGCCTCCTCGAAGTGACGAGTGCCAATCTAGTGGCTATGGACTCACCCCCTGCAGCACGGCCACCCCTCGATGCCGAGCGGCTCCGCGGCCTGCACCATCACGGCCTGCGCTTCGAGGTGCACATCGTCGACGAGGCGCTGTCGACCAACGGCCTGGCGACGCAGTGGGCCCAGGGCGAGGCCGCCGAGGGCCTGGTCGTGGTCGCCGAGCACCAGACCGCGGGCCGCGGCCGGCTCGACCGGGTCTGGGAGACCCCCGACCGCGCCGCGCTGACGCTGTCGGTCGTGCTGCGGCCCGAGGTGGAGGCCGGTCAGTGGCCCTGGATCCCGCTGCTGATGGGCGTCGCGGTCGCCGACGCCCTGCGCGGCGGGGGCGCGGCCGCCGAGCTCAAGTGGCCCAACGACGTCCTCATCGGCGGTCGCAAGGTCGCGGGCATCCTCGTCGAGCGGGTGGACACGCCGGTCGGGCCCGCAGCCGTGGCCGGCGTGGGCATCAACGTGTCGACGACCGTCGAGGAGCTCCCGGTCCCCGAGGCGACGTCGCTCGCGCTGGAGGGCGTCGTCGTGGACCGCACCGCCCTGCTGGCGGCGGTCCTGGAGGCGCTGGCCGACCGCTATGCCGCCTGGCTCGCGGACCCCGCGACGCTGCGTGCGGCCTATGTCGACCGCTGCGCCACCGTGCCCGGCCGCCGGGTGCGGGTGCTGCTCCCCGACGGCCGGTCGCTCACCGGCACCACGCGCGACCTCGCCGAGTCGGGCGGCCTGGTCGTCGTCACCGACGAGGGCGAGGTGACCGTGAACGCCGGTGATGTCGTCCACCTGCGCCCGGCGGATCAGTGAGAGGATCCCCCCGTGGCCATCAATCCCAAGGTGCTCAACGACGGTGAGAACGTCGTCATCAGCACGCGCACACACGCCAAGGCGCTCCTCGTCCCGTTCTTCCTGCTCCTGGTGATCCTGGCGCTGGCGATCCTCGCCGACACGACGTTCGCCGGAGGGGTCGTGGCGTGGGTGGTGTGGGTGGCCGCCGCCGTGCTGGCGCTGTGGTTCTGCCTGCGGCCCCTGCTGGAGTGGCTCACCTCGACCTACACGATCACCGACCGCAGGTTGATCACCCGCACCGGGATCCTGACCCGGCGCGGGCACGACATCCCCCTGGCCCGGATCAGCGACGTGGCCTACGAGCGCGACATCATCGACCGGATGCTCGGCTGCGGCACCCTGATCGTCAGCGACGCCAGCACCAACGGCCGGGTGCTGCTCCACGACATCCCCCAGGTCGAGGACGCCCAGCGGCGCCTCAACGACCTCCTTCACCACCGCGACGGCCGATCGGCTCATGACGGAACCTGAGCCCTCCGTCACGCCCTCCCGGCCGTCTCGCGAGGACCTCGAGAAGGCCATCCTCGGGGAGTCGCCGGGCCTCACCGCCCGGGAGGTGGCCCACGCCTCCGACGTGCCCGTCGACCAGGCCCGGCGGCTGTGGCGGGCCCTCGGGTTCCCCGAGCACGGCGGCGAGCCGGCCTTCACGGCCGCCGACGTGGAGGCGCTGCGCCAGGTCACCCAGCTGGTCGGCGCCGGCATGCTGGACTTCGACACCGCGCTCAACCTGACCCGCGCCGTCGGCCAGACCATGGCCCGGCTGGCGGACTGGGAGGTCGGCACCCTGGTCGACGTCATCGAGCACATCGAGTCGAGCGACGCCGCCCGAGGCAGCCGGATGAGCACGGCGATGGTGCTCGCGGAGCAGGTGAACCCCGCGTTCGAGCAGCTGCTGCTCTATGCCTGGCGGCGGCACCTCGCCGCCTCCGCGGCCCGCGTCGAGGCGCTGGGGGCCCACGACGAGGCGCTGAGCACCGCGCTGGTGACGGTCGGGTTCGCCGACATGGTCGCCTTCACCGCGCTGTCCAACCAGCTCGACGAGGGCCGGATCGGCGACCTGGTCGAGGTCTTCGAGTCGCGCTGCGCCGACATCGTCGCCGCCCACGGCGGCCGGGTCATCAAGAGCCTGGGCGACTCGGTGCTCTTCGTCCACGAGTCGCCTGCGGCGGCGCTGGCGATGGCCGACGGCATCGTCGACAAGATCGGCCGCGACCCGCGGATGCCCGACGTGCGCCTCGGCCTGGCGACCGGTCCCGTGGTCCTGCGGATGGGTGACGTCTTCGGTCGGCCCGTCAACCTCGCGGCCCGGCTCACCGCGGTGGCGCGCCGCAACCGCGTCATCGTCGACCAGGCGACCGCCGACGGGCTTCCGTCGGAGGAGTACGCCGTGCGGCACCTGCCGCCGCGGCCGATCCGGGGCTTCGGGCTCATCGAGCCGCTGGCCGTGCGCCGGCATCCGTGACGCACGTCTCCCCGCTCGTCGTCGGATGTCAGTCGGGAGTCACCATTTCGGGCCATTTTTGCCCATTCCCCCACGCGGAACGGAACGACTTCTTACGGTGTTCGCGTGTACTCAGTCCAAGACGTGCGGGTCGATCCCGTTGACCGCCGCGTGTGGCGTGGCGACCACGAGGTCGTGCTCTCACGCAAGGAGTTCGACCTGGTGGCCGCGCTGATCTCGCGCGCCGGCCAGGTCGTCACGCGTGACCAGCTCATGCGCGAGGTGTGGAACACGAACTTCTGGACCTCCTCCAAGACGATCGACGTCCACCTGGGGTGGGTGCGCCGCAAGCTCGGCGACGACACCCGCAACCCGACGCTGATCACGACCGTGCGCGGCCAGGGCCTGCGCTTCGAGCGGTCCGCGCCCGAGGAGGAGCGCTCGGCCGTCTGAGGCCGCGCTGCCCCCTGGGCAGGACCCGTCTAGGCTTCTGCCTCGTGACGACGCCGGCCGCCTCGCCCCCGCCCACGCTCGCCGTCATCGGCGGTGGCCAGCTGGCGCGGATGATGGCCGAGCCCGCCAACGCGCTGGGTCTGCCGCTGCGTCTCCTCGCCGAGGCCGAGGGCGTCTCCGCTGCGCAGGTCATCCCCGACCACCTGGTCGGCGACTACCGGGACCTGCCGACGCTGCTCCAGGTGACCGACGGCTGCTCGGTCGTCACCTTCGACCACGAGCACGTCCCGACCGAGCACCTCCACGCCCTCGCCGCCGCCGGCCACGCCGTACGCCCCGGGCCGGAGGCGCTGGTGCACGCCCAGGACAAGGCGGTGATGCGGGAGAGGCTCGCAGCGCTCGGCGTCCCGTGCCCCCGCAACGCCGTGGTGACGTCGGCCGCGGACGTGGCCGACTTCGGGTTCCCGTGCGTGGTCAAGACGACGCGGGGCGGCTACGACGGCAAGGGCGTCTGGGTGGTGCGCTCCGAAGACGAGTGCGCCGAGCCTTTCGCCACGGCCGCGTCCACCGGGGTGCGGCTCATGGCCGAGGAGCTGGTCGACTTCCGCCGTGAGCTGTCGGCCCTGGTGGCCCGGTCGCCCAGCGGCCAGGCGGCGGCCTACCCCGTCGTCGCGACCCTCCAGGTCGACGGCATCTGCCGTGAGGTGATCGCCCCCGCCCCCGACCTCGACACCGCGCTGGCCGGCCAGGCGCAGGAGATCGCCCTGACGGTGGCCGGCGCCCTCGACGTCACCGGCATCCTGGCGGTCGAGCTCTTCGAGACGACCGACGGCCGGATCCTGGTCAACGAGCTCGCGATGCGCCCGCACAACACGGGGCACTGGTCCCAGGACGGTGCGGAGACCTCGCAGTTCGAGAACCACCTGCGCGCCGTCCTCGACCTGCCGCTGGGCTCGCCCGCGGCCCGGGAGACGTGGACGGTCATGGTCAACATCCTGGGCGGGCCGCAGGACGCCGGGCCGTTGTGGAGCGGCTACCCGCACGCGTTCGCACGCGACCCGCGGCTCCGGGTGCACCTCTATGGCAAGGAGCTCCGGCCGGGGCGCAAGGTCGGACACGTCAACGCCTATGGTGAGGACCTGGACGACTGCCTGGAACGGGCACGCCACGCAGCCGCGTGGTTCGCCGGTGAGTTGGGAGACCACAGTGAGTGAGCAAGCCCCGCGGGTCGGGATCGTCATGGGGTCGGACTCCGACTGGCCGGTGCTCAAGGAGGCGGGCGTCGCGCTCGGCGAGTTCGACATCGCCTTCGAGGCCGACGTCGTCTCGGCGCACCGCATGCCGGAGGAGATGATCGCCTATGGCAAGGAGGCCGCCGGGCGCGGCCTGTCGGTGCTCATCGCCGGCGCCGGTGGAGCCGCGCACCTGCCCGGCATGCTGGCCGCCGTGACGCCCCTGCCGGTGATCGGCGTGCCCGTGCCGCTCAAGCACCTCGACGGACTCGACTCGCTGCTCTCCATCGTGCAGATGCCCGCCGGGGTTCCGGTCGCCACGGTCGCCGTCGGCAACGCCCGCAACGCCGGGCTGCTCGCCGTACGCATCCTCGCCGCGGGCGACCCCGACCTGCGGCAGCGGATGGTGCACTTCCAGAACCAGCTGCGCGAGGCCGCCGTCGCCAAGGGCGAGGTCGTGCGACGCGAGTCGGCCGACAAGCCCCGCGTCGGCTTCGCCTGACACCGGTCCGGACGGCACGACGAGGATGGAACGCAATGACGCGGTCGCCCGTCCCACGGGCATGAACACCTCTCTGCGCCGGACCTCGGCCCTCCTGCCCGTCCTCGCGCTGGCGCTCGCGGCCTGCGGCTCCCAGACCGGCTCCGCCAGCGACGGTGGCGGGTCCGGCGCGCCCGACGACGGTGCCTACGTCGTCACCACCGCCACCGTCGACGGCCAGGACCACCCGCTCGTCGACGGCGCGCAGGTGGTGCTCACCGTCGACGGAGGCCGCATCTCGCTCACCGGAGGCTGCAACCAGATGTCCGGCGACGCCGACTGGTCCGGCGACGCCCTCACCCTGGGCGCGCTGGCCTCCACCGAGATGGCGTGCGCCGAGCCCCTGATGCAGCAGGACACCTGGCTCTCGTCGGTCTTCTCGGGCACGCTGGAGGTCGACCGTGAGGGCAGCGGCTTCGTGCTCACCCAGGGAGGGACCGTCATGACCTTCGACCGGCAGGAGCCCGTCGCGGACGCGTCGCTGGTCGGCACCCGGTGGACGCTGGACTCGATGGGCGCCGGAGGGGACGACGGCTCGGTGTCGAGCGTCCCGGCCGGCGTCACCGCGTGGTTCCAGATCGACGGCGACCGCATCCAGCTCTCACCTGGCTGCAACTCCGCCGGCGGCAACGCCGTGGTCGACGGCTCGACGCTCACCGTCTCCCGGCTGGTGTCGACGATGATGGCCTGCGAGGACGCGCGCGGCGACGTCGAGCGCGAGATCATGGACGTCTTCTCCCAGCCCCTCGAGGTCGTCGTCGACGGTCAGTCGCTCACGCTGACGGCGCCGGACGGCCGGTTCCTCGGCTGGCGGGTCACCGGTGACGACCCGGCCCCGGCGACGCCCAGCCTGGAGGGCACGACCTGGCGGCTGTCCGCCCTCGGTCACACCGACGGAGACTCCGGCAGCATGGCGAGCGTGCCCGAGAAGGTCGAGCCCACGCTGACCTTCCAGGACGGCCGGCTGCTCGTCGACACGGGCTGCAACCGGGGCAGCGCGTCGGTGACCGTCACCGGTGACACCCTCGAGCTCGGCCCGCTGATGCTGACGAAGATGGCCTGCCGGCCCCCGGCGGCGAAGGTCGAGGCGGCCGTGGTGGCGGTCCTCGACACCGGCGGGGTCACCTGGTCGATCCGGGACGACGGGCTCCACCTGCGCAGCGACGTCGGCGACGAGCTGGTCCTCGAGGCCCGCTGAAGGGGTGACGGCCGTGCGGCATCGGGTCTGGGTGCTGGCGGTCGCGGACGTTCTGGTGGCGGTGGTCGTCGCCGACCTGGTGTTCCGGCTCGTCGGCGCGGTGTCCGGTGAGGACACGAACCCGCCGACCTGCTCCAACGCCGCCGGGCTGAACGTGTCCTGCGAGCTGACGCAGCCGGTGGTGATGATCCCGGCGTTCCTGCTGGTGCTGGTGTTCCTCGCGACCCTCCAGGTGCTGGCCCGCCGTCGGGCGCCGCGGGTGTACGACGACGCCTGATTCCCTATTGGGGATCGGGCGTCAAGTGGCGGTTGTTTGACGTCGCCGATGCCGGTTGTCAGGATCGTTGGTGGGGAAGGTCGCCTCGTGTTGCCGACGCCGTTGGGTGTCTGGCTTTGCATGCCCCGCTGGGGCTTGGTGAGGGGCCTTCCCGCCTTCTTGCTGCGGCGGCGCGAGCGCACCTCGGGCGGCACGGTCCACTGCTGGGCGATGATCCGTTTTGCCTGCTCTGGGGTCACCGGGGTGCCGTCGGTGTCGCAGATGACGTAGGGCATGCCGCGGCGCATGACGGCCCAGAAGCGTTCGGCGAGGTGGCCGGCAACGACGCAGTTGGCCTTGAGGTGGTCCGCGCCGCGTTCGACCATCTGCTGGTAGTAGACCCGCGCCAACTGGGGGTCGTGTTTGCGGGCGTGATCGGCGGCCCGGATCAAGGTGACGCGCAGCAGGCTCGACCCGGCCTTGCTCATCGGCTGGCCCTTGCGGTCGGTCTCTCCGGTCTCACTCGCCCTGGGGGCAAGCCCGGCGAAGGACTTGAAGTGCCTGCCGCTGGGGAACCGCCGCGGGTCCCCGATCGCTGCGGCCAACACGGGACCGCTGACGTCGGCGACACCGGGCAGGGTGCGGGCGAGCTGTCCGACGTCGACCCATCGGTAGGCCTCCTCGCGGGCGGCGCGCGTGCTGGACGAGCTGGGCCTGAACCGCGCGCAGCAGGGCGACCTCGGTGACGATCTCGGCGGCCAGGTCGGACCATGCGATCGCGGGATGGTCGCCGTAGAGCTCGACCGCGGCAGCCGCAGCTTCGCGCCACTGCTCGGCACGAGCGGCGCCCAGGTGGTTGTGGGACGCCTTCACGATGACCGCCGTCAACCGGGCCCGCCCGGCCCTGAGCAGTGCGCGGGTCGGCCCACCGTTCCAAGACCGCCAGATCGGCTGCGCCCAAGTCGCCGGTCGCGGCGTCATCGGCATCAGCTGCCGGACCAGGTCCTTGATCCGGACCTTGTGCTCGGACGCGAGCCGGGTGAGCCGGTCGACGGCACGGACCCGTCGGTCCAGCGCAGCAACCTCGACATCAGGCAGCTGCAGCGGGCGCACCGAGTCCGGCGCGACCAGCGGAAGCCGGGCCAGAGTGTCGGCGTCGATGCCGTTGCTCTTCGCGTGCCGGGACAAGAACCGGCGCAGGTCCGCGGCCTTGGCCGAGGACACCCGGAACACCAGATGGCCCCGAGCGGTGAAGAACACCGCGATCGGCAGCCAGGCCGGCCCGGTCGGCTCGAAGACCACCTCCAACCGCGTGCCCGGATCCGCGCCGGCCAACGCCGCCTGCTCGATCAGCGTCAGGCTCTCCACCGTCGGGCGGCATCGTCGTCGACACCTCGCGCCCGTCCTCGGCCAGCACCCGCACCGTGTGGTCGCTGGCGATACCCAGGTCGATCCCGACCAGCCTCCTGGACCCCATTGCTCACCTTCTTGTCGTGTCCTCGATATCGACTCCGACAGGTCCGCCGAGCGGGCTACCTCACGGCCACGGTCCCAAGAGCGGGCGGCGATCTGACGTTCTGGTGGCGGTGGTCGTCGCCGACCTGGTGTTCCGGCTCGTCGGCGCGGTGGCCGGTGAGGAGACGAACCCGCCGACCTGCTCCAACGCCGCCGGGCTGAACGTGTCCTGCGAGCTGACGCAGCCGGTGGTGATGATCCCGGCGTTCCTGCTGGTGCTGGTGTTCCTCGCGACCCTCCAGGTGTTGGCCCGCCGTCGGGCGCCGCGGGTGTACGACGACGCCTGAGCCAGTTCGCCTACTGAGCGGCCAGCTCGGCTCGATGCTGGGCGCGCAGCTCGTGGAGGCGGGCGCGCAGCTCGGGGTCTCGCATGACCTCGGCGACCGTCGGGCAGTCCGCGGGGCCGGTGGCGCCGGGCACGCACAGGGTGCACGCGTCACCGGGCCGCAGGGGGCACATCGGGCTGCGCACTGCTGTCTCCTGGAATGGCCCGGCTCCTCGGCCGGTCGGTGGTGGACGCTGCACCAATTTACTACACTCAAATCTGTGGAAAAAAGGCCCCCCGCCCTCGGTCCCCGTCAGTCGTCGGTGACGCCGAGGCGCGCGCTGTCCGGGACCCGGGCCGCGCTGTGGGCGCTGCTGCGGGAGCGCGGCGAGCCGACGTCGCTGTCGGTGCTCGCGAGCGAGGCCGGGCTGCACCACAACACGGTGCGCGAGCACCTCGACGGCATGCTCGACGACGGCCTGGTGACGCGCCATTCCGAGCGGCCCCAGGGTCGCGGGCGGCCGGCGTGGCTCTACCAGGTGGCCGAGGAGCGGTCGGAGTACGCCGGGCTGGCGGCCGCCCTGGCGTCGTCCATCCACCGCACGAGCGCCGACCCCTGGGGCGACGCCGTGCAGGCCGGTGAGGCGTGGGGTGCCGAGCTCGCCGGGGAGCTCGACGCGAGTCCCGGGGACGGCGAGTCCGCCCGACACGAGGTGGTCGACCTCCTCGGACGGCTCGGCTTCGCGCCGGCGGCCGAGGAGCCCGCCACCGTCGTACGGCTGACCGAGTGCCCGCTGCTGAGCACCGCCCAGCGCTACCCCGACGTCGTCTGCGGGGTGCACCTGGGCATCGTGCGCGGCGCCCTCGACCAGCTCGGCGGCGAGCCCGAGGGATCGCGGCTCGAGCCGTTCGCCGAGCCCGGCGCCTGCTTCCTGCACCTGTCCTGACGGCTCGGAGACGCCGTCGGACTCACCGACCAGGTCAGCGTGGCGGCGCGGAGCCCGGTCTCTGCGGCCGGCTCACGGGTGACCGCCGCGGTGGCGTCGGAGCCTCGCCGCGACGGTCCGGACCACGAGCACGTTGAGCACCGCGGTGGCCAGCATGAGGACCGCGAAGGTGACGGCCACGGGCCACATCGGGTGACCGGGCATGGCGTCGCGGAGGCTCCAGCCGACGGCGCCGCCCACATAGATCACCGGGAACGCCACCACGACGCTGGGCAGCAGCAGGAGGAACGCCACCCACTCGACGAGAGGCCTGTCCTGCTGGGACGAGAAGGCGACCGCCGCGAGGACGGTCTCGAGGACCAGGTAGACGGCCGCGACCACCCGCCACCGACCCTCGAGACGGACCGGCGGCCTGCGTGTCCCTTGCGCGAGCGACCACGACACTCCAGCACGGTACCGCGACGGTGGCATCCTGTCCGGGTGCGGGGTCGGGTGCTCAGGGGCGTGGCTGCGACGGCGCTCGGCGCCGTACTCGCGGCCTGCTCGCCCGCTCACGCGCCCACGACGACCCCCGCCACGCCCCCCTCATCCGGCGACCCGGGCCCGGGCGTGACCCGCATGCTCTTCCTCGGCAACAGCCACACGGCCCGCAACGACGTGCCGGGGACGGTCGCGGCCCTGGTCGAGAGCGCCGAGCCGGGCCTCGACGTGGAGGCCGTGCTCGGGCCGGGGTCGCTGCACCTGGACGAGCGCGAGGGCGACGAGGCCTCGCTCGCCAGCGTGAGCGGGCGGTCCTGGGACTTCGTGGTGCTCCAGGCGCAGAACTACAGCCTGAGCGGCACCTACGACTTCCCCACCGACGGTGCCGAGGAGCTCATCCGGCTGGCGCGCCAGGGGGGAGCCGAGCCCGTGCTCTTCGCCGAGTGGGCGCGCGTCGGCATCGACGAGACCGGGATCATCCTCGACGCCTACCGCCGCGTCACCGACCGGGAGCCGGCCTGCCTGCCGCCGGTGCCGGAGGCCTTCGACCTCGCCCTGGCCCGGGATCCGGACCTCGTGCTGCACGCGGCCGACGGCAACCACTCCTCGCCTGCCGGTGCGTTCCTGGCCTCCGCGGTCCTCGCCGCGGCCGTCTCGGGGGAGCGGGCGACGAGCTTCTCGACCCTCACGACCGTCGACGTGCCCGCCGACGTCCAGGCCGAGCTGCGGCAGGTCGCCGAGGACGCCATGACGGAGCTGCCCGCCGACCGCGTCTGCTGAGGCCGCCCCCGGAGGTCGTGCGGCCGGAGGTCGGTCGCCCGGCGGTCAGTCGGCCGGCGGGCGTCGCAGCGCCTTGGTGTGGCCGCGCTGCTTCTTCTCGTCGAGGCGGCGCTGCCGTGCGGCCCTGCTGGGCTTGGTGGGCCGGCGCGGAGGAGGCGGCGGGGCGAGGGCCGCGCGGAGCAGCTCGACCAGCCGCTCGCGCGCGGCGACGCGGTTGCGGTGCTGGGAGCGGTGCTCGGAGGCCACCAGCACGACCCGGCCGTCCACGAGACGGCCCTCCAGCCCACGAAGCGCGCGGCGCCGCTGCGCGTCGGTGAGTACGACGCTGCGCGCGACGTCGTACTCCAGCTCCACGCGGCTGTCCGTCGTGTTCACCGACTGCCCACCAGGGCCCGACGACCGCGAGAACCGCTCGACCAGCTCGCTCGTCGGGATCACCAGCCCGGAGGTGAGCCCCGGCCCGGGAGCGACGACGAGGTCCTCGCCGGGCGCGCTCACGACCCGGACCCGCAGGAGGCGGCGGCCTCGGCCAGGAAGTCGCGCACGTCGGCATGGTTGTCGACCAGGACGATCGAGTGGTCGGTGGTGTCGACCGCGTGGGCGTGGGCGCCGGGCCCTGCCGCGTCGAGGACCCGCTGCGCGTTGGCCACGATCGACGGGTTGCCCGACTCCCACGTGACCCACAGGTTGTCGGGCAGGCCCGCGATGCGGCTGCCGTCCACGGACCCGCCGGCGTCGCCGGAACGGAGCACCGGAGACACCGAGATCACGCCGCAGGGCTTCTCCGGAAGGTCCGGCAGGGCGCTGAACATCACCGAGTTGCCCATCGAGGACGCCATCGTCAGCACCCGGTCGACGCCCTCCTGGCGCAGCCGGTCCACGGCGAGGACGGTGTCCCCGGGTTCGGCGGACAGACTGGGGGTGCCGGGGGAGGAGCCGAAACCACGCCGGTCGAAGAGCAGCACCCGGACCCCGGCGGAGTCCGCGACCGAGCCCGCCCACGGCAGCCAGTCGCAGATGGTCTGCGAGGCGCCGTGGCGCAGCACGAGCCCGACGGTGGCGTCCTCGGAGCCCACGAGCGCCCCGCCCAGGATCTCGCCGTCGCTCGCGGTGAGGGTGATCCGCTGCGCCGAGGACGGCACCTCGCGGCACTGCTCGGTGAGCGAGGCGTCGGGTGGCACCGTCGCTCCCCGCCCCTGCCAGACCCGCCAGCCGGCATAGGCGCCGCCCACGAGCACGAGCACCACGACGACCGCCAGCAGGCGGCGCCCGCGTGGTGTCACCGGCGGCGCCACTCGATCGCGGGACAGGTGTCCATCACCATCGGGACGCCCGCCGCGAGGGTGCGCTCGAACGCGCCCTCGTCGATGACCCCGAGCTGGAACCACACGCCGCGCGCCCCCACGGCGACCGCCTGGTCGGCGAACTCCCCGGCGAACTCGGAGCGGCGGAACACGTCGACGACGTCGATCCCGAAGGGCACGTCGGCGAGGCTCGGGAAGCCCGGCTCGCCCAGCACGGTCGGGGCGTCCGGGTGGATCGGCACGATGCGCTTGCCCCGGTCCTGGAGCAGCGCCGCGATCTCGAAGGCCGTCCGCGACGGGTCGCCCGACAGCCCGACGACGGCCCATGTCTCGCACTCGTCGAGCATCAGCGCGATCGCCTCCGGATCGTGCCAGTTGGTCTTCATGGCCCCCACGCTATCCAGACGGCGCGCGTTCGTAGACTGACTTGACATGGACGACTACCCGCTCTTCGACCTCTCCGACGAACACAAGGAACTGCGCAAGGTGGTCCGATCCCTGTGCGAGGCGAAGATCGCCCCGCACGCCGCGGAGGTCGACGAGGAGGCCCGCTACCCCGTCGAGGCGGCCGAGGCGCTGCAGGCCTACGACTTCCACGCGCCGCATGTCCCGGAGGAGTACGGCGGCGCCGGGGCCGACGCCCTGGCGACCGTGATCGTGATCGAGGAGGTCTCGCGCGTCGACGTGTCGGCCTCGCTGATCCCCGCGGTCAACAAGCTCGGCTCGCTGCCCGTGATGATCTCGGGCTCCGAGGAGCTCAAGAAGGCCTACCTCCCGCGCCTGGTCGCCGGTGAGGGCTTCTCCTACTGCCTGTCCGAGCCCGAGGCCGGCTCCGACGCAGCCTCGATGTCGACCCACGCCGTCCGTGACGGCGACGACTGGGTGCTCAACGGCGTGAAGCGCTGGATCACCAACGCGGGGGAGTCGGAGTTCTACACCGTGATGGCCGTGACCGACGCGGCCGCCCGCAGCCGCGGCATCTCCGCCTTCGTGGTCGAGAAGTCCGACGAGGGCGTCTCGTTCGGCGCCAAGGAGCGCAAGCTCGGCATCAAGGGCTCCCCGACCCGCGAGGTCTACTTCGACAACGTGCGGATCCCCGCCGACCGGATGATCGGCGCCGAGGGCACCGGCTTCGAGACTGCGATGCGCACCCTCGACCACACCCGCGTCACCATCGCCGCCCAGGCGGTCGGCGTCGCCCAGGGCGCCCTGGACTATGCCCTCGGCTATGCCCAGGAGCGCGAGCAGTTCGGCAAGCCGATCGCCGACTTCCAGGGGCTCCAGTTCCTGCTCGCCGACATGGGCATGAAGGTCGAGGCGGCCCGGCAGCTGACGTACGCCGCGGCCGGGCGGTCCGAGCGCGGCGCCAAGGACCTCACGTTCTTCGGGGCGGCGGCCAAGTGCTTCGCCTCCGACGTCGCGATGGAGGTGACCACCGACGCCGTCCAGGTGCTCGGCGGCTACGGCTACACCCGCGACTACCCCGTCGAGCGGATGATGCGCGACGCCAAGATCACCCAGATCTACGAGGGCACCAACCAGGTGCAGCGCATCGTGATGGCCCGCCAGCTCCTCGCCGGCATCCAGAGCCAGGTCTAGCTCGACGGGACCGCGGCACGATCAGGTGGCTCCATCGCGGTGGTGCCGCCGGCCGCGTCGACTCGGCCCTCCGACGTGACCCCTCGCCCGGGGACGGTGGCCCCTCGGCCTTGATTCATCCGGACATCCGTGCGACTATACGGATATGACACCGCTCGACCACGACCACCCGGTGGACCGGGAGGGCGTCGGCACGGTGGGCGCGCAGGCGCTGCCGGTCGACGAGGCCCAGGGGCTCAGCACGTTGATGTCGCTCCTGGCCGACCCCACCCGGCTCCGGGTGCTCTTCGCCCTCGGCTCGGTGCCCGAGCTCTGCGTCGGCGACCTCGCCCTCGCCCTCGGGATCAACGACGACCAGTCCTCCTATGCCCTCAAGCAGCTCCGCGGTCCCGGCCTCGTGCAGACGCGACGCGAGGGCCGGGTCGTCTTCTACCGCCTCGCCGACGGCTTCCCCCACCAGCTCCTCGACCACTGCCTGCGCGAGCTCCTGAGCATCGCGGGCCGGACGGAGACCCGATGACCAGCCACGCCACCCATCAGCACGCCCACGCGGGGCACCACAGCGGGCACGACGCCCACGCCCATCACGACCTGGGGAGCCTCAACGCCATGGCGGCGTCGGCGACCCTGCACTGCCTCACCGGCTGCGCGATCGGCGAGGTCGTCGGCCTGGTGGTCGGCACCGCCGCCGGGCTGACCAACGCCGCCACGATCGCGATCTCGGTCGCGCTGGCCTTCGTCTTCGGCTACACGCTGTCCGCGATGCCCCTGCTGCGCTCGGGCCTGGCCCTGCGGCGCGCGCTCGGCATCGTGCTCGTCGCCGACACGCTGTCGATCCTCACCATGGAGGTCGTCGACAACCTCGTCGTCGCCGTGGTCCCGGGGGCGATGGACGCGGGCTTGGTGAACCCGACCTTCTGGGTCAGCATGGCGCTCGCCCTGGTCGCGGCGTTCGCGGCGGCCTATCCAGTCAACCGTGCGCTGCTGCGGCGCGGGCAGGGCCACGCGCTGACCCACGAGTTCCACGGCGCCGAGGTCGCGGCCGAGGGCTGGCGCCGGCTGGTCCCGGCGTTCGCGACCACGACTCTCGCCGCGGCCGTGGGCGCCTTCCTGCTCGGCGGTCTGGTCGTCTCGATCGCCGAGCGGCTCGGCTGAGCCGCTCGGGTGAGGGATGATCGGCGCATGCCCGTGAGCACCTCCGGAGTCCTCGGCCTCGCCGGACGCTACGACCTGCCGTCCTCGACGGCGCCGCGCGCCGCCGACCTGGTGCTCGCGGGGGCGCCGCTGCCGCTGACCGGCACCGTCCGCGTCTACACCTGCGGGATCACGCCCTACGACGTCACCCACCTCGGCCACGCCGCGACCTTCGTCTGGTCGGACCTCCTGACCTCCCTGGCGCGCACGCTCGAGGTCCGGACGCTGACCAGCCGCAATGTCACCGATGTCGACGACGTCCTGACGGCGGCGGCGGGCGAGCGGCGCCGTCACTACGACGAGCTGGCCGTCACCCAGGAGTTCCTGTTCGACCGCGACATGAAGGACCTCGGGGTCGCCCGCCCCGACGCGACGCCGCACGCCCGGGCGCACGTCACCCAGGTCGTCCAGCTCACCGACGCGCTGCTCCGGCTGGGGCGCGCCTACGAGCGCCAGGGCACCGTGTTCTTCCGGGCGCCCGGGGACCTGGACCGGCACGGCCTCGGGGAGCGGGAGGCGCTCGAGGCCTTCGCCGAGTTCGGCGACCGGGCCGACGACGGCCGCGAGCAGCCGTGGGACGTCCCGCTCTGGAAGCCGTCGCCCGAGGAGCATCCCGCCTGGCCGAGCCCCTGGGGGTGGGGCCGGCCCGCGTGGCACGTCGAGTGCGCGGCGATGGCCGCGACCGTCTTCGGCGCCAGCGTCGACATCCTGGTCGGGGGAGCCGACCTGGCGTTCCCGCACCACGCCTACCAGGCGGCCATCAGCGAGGCGGCCAGCGGCGTCTCCCCGTTCGCGCGTCGCCAGGTCCACGTCGGCACCGTGTGCCACGACGGCAGCAAGATGGCCAAGTCGACCGGCAACCTGGTGCTCGTGCGCGACCTGCTGGCCCAGGTGCCGGGACCCGTGCTGCGGGTGCTGCTCCTCGACCGGCCGTGGGCCGAGTCGTGGGACTACCGTCCCGAGTCGCTGACCGAGGCCACCGCGACGCTGGAGCGGTTGCACGCGGCCGCCGGCAGCACGGCCACCGGGGGCACCGACCAGGTGCTCGGTGCGCTCCTCCACGAGCTCGACGTGCCGCGTGCCCTCGAGGTCGCGCTCGGAGCCGGGGGCGAGGCCGCCCGGCTGCTCGCCGACGTGCTCAAGGTCTGACGGCCCACCCCCCTCGCGCGGCCGTCACCCGTCGCGGCCCAGCCAGCGCACCATCCCGACGGACCGCTGGGACTCGGCGAAGCCGTGCCGCTCATAGAGCCGACGCCCCGGCGGGTCCGACATCAGGGACACGTAGGCATCCGGGGGTGCCTCCTCGGCGATCCGGTCGAGCAGCCGGGTGAGCACCCGGTCGCCGAGCCCGCGGCGCTGGTGCTCGGGCAGCACGGCCATGTCGACGACGTGGAAGTACCAGCCGCCGTCGCCGATCAGCCGACCCATCGCCACGGTCGAGCCGTCGCGGGAGTCGACGACGTGGCACGCCGCCCAGGCGCCGCCGAGGGCCAGCTCGGCCTGGTCGCGGCTCCGCGGGGTCAGCCCCGCCTCGAGCCGGAGCCGCTGGTAGTCCTCCGGCGCCGGGCCCTCGGGCACCAGGGTGTAGCGGTCGTCCGGGTCATCCATGGCGCCAGCCTCCCAGGCCGGCGGTCGGAAGCCGATCACCAGGTAAACATGGTGACCTGGCACTGTGCACGGCGTACCCACCATGCACAGTGCGGACGCACCATGTTTACCTGGTGACCCGCCGCCCAGCGGCCGCACCGACACCAGGCCCCGTCGAGGCGGACCGCCGTGAGGCGGCGGAGGTCGAGGCGGCGGGGGTCAGAGCCCCTGGCGCCCGAGCTCGGCCACGGCGTCGTACTCCCGCACGATGAGGTCGACCAGCGCCGGGTCGACGCGGCCGTCGGGACCGAAGACACCGTCGTCGGGGATGTCCGCGATGGCCCGCTCCACCGAGGCGATCTCTCCGACGAGAGCCTCGACGGAGGGGGCGGTGTGTTCGGTGGTCATGGCTGCTCCAGGCGGACGTGCTGCCCGAAGGGTGTGGTGCGGGGCAGGCGAGTGAGCAGGGGGTACCCGGCGCCGTCGGTCACAAACCACGCGACGCGTGCGACGCGCGTGTGCTCTGGGTCACACGCCCTTGCGGTGCCCGCTGCGCGACGCTCGGGCACCCCGTGCCGGGCGGGTGGGCGACCCCGACGCGGCCGTGCATGCCGGCCGGGGCGCGGGGTACCGACTCGCGGGCAACTTCACATCAGGAGGCGCGATGTCGCAGGTCGAGACCGGCCAGATCACCACCAACATCCCGGCTCGGCTGGACCGGTTGCGGTGGGCGCGGTGGCACTGGCTCGTCGTCATCGGCCTGGGCGCGGTGTGGATCCTCGACGGCCTCGAGGTCACCATCGTCGGCTCGATGTCCGAGGCGCTCAAGCCCTCGGACACGGGCCTCGGCATGAGCAGCTTCGACGTCGGCTTCGCGGGGGCGACCTACGTCGCGGGTGCCTGCATCGGCGCGCTGCTCTTCGGTCAGCTGACCGACCGCTTCGGTCGCAAGAAGCTCTTCCTCATCACGCTGGGCGTCTACACCGTGGCGACGGTGCTGACCGCCTTCTCCATGCACCCGTGGTGGTACTTCGGTGCCCGCTTCCTCACCGGCATGGGCATCGGTGGCGAGTACGCCGCCATCAACTCGGCCATCGACGAGCTGATCCCGGCGAAGTACCGCGGCCGGGTCGACATCGCGATCAACGGCTCCTTCTGGGTGGGGGCGGCCGGTGGCTCTCTGCTGACGATCCCGCTCCTCGACCCGACCGTCGTGGACGCGGCCCTGGGCTGGCGACTCGCCTTCGGCCTCGGCGCCGTCCTGGCCGTCGGCATCCTGCTCGTCCGTCGCAACGTGCCCGAGAGCCCGCGCTGGCTGTTCATCCACGGCCGCGAGCAGGAGGCCGAGGACGTCGTGCAGGACATCGAGCGGACCATCCGCGAGGAGACGGGGCGGGAGCTGCCCGAGGCCGGCGACACCATCACCATCCGGCAGCGGCACTCGATCGGCATGGGCCTCATCGCCCGCACGGTGTTCACGCTGTACCCACGGCGGACCGCCCTCTGCTTCATGCTCTTCCTGGGCCAGGCGTTCCTCTACAACGCCTTCTTCTTCACCTACGGCGACACCCTCACGACGTTCCTCGGGGTCGAGCAGACCGGCTGGTACCTCGCCATCTTCGCGGTCAGCAACTTCGTCGGCGCGCTCGCCCTCAGCCCGCTGTTCGACCGGATCGGCCGGGTCACCATGATCACGTTCACCTACGTCTTCTCGGGCGTGCTGCTCGCGCTCACCGGGGGCATGCTGGGCAGCCTGTCCGCGGGCACGCTGACGCTCATGGGCGCCATCGTGTTCTTCTTCGCCTCCGCCGGAGCCAGCGCGGCCTACCTGACGGCGAGCGAGATCTTCCCCATGGAGACGCGGGCCCTGTGCATCGCCTTCTTCTATGCCATCGGTACGGCGGCCGGCGGCATCAGCGGGCCACTGCTCTTCGGCAGCCTGATCGACCGCGCCTCGGCGAGCCACGACATCACCGCGATCGCGAGCGGCTACTGGATCGGTGCCTTCCTCATGGTCGCCGGTGGCGTCGCCGAGCTGCTGCTGGGGGTCAAGGCGGAGGGCCAGTCCCTGGAGGACATCGCCCAGCCGCTCACCGCGGTGGACGCCTGAGCGCCACCCCGTCGAAGGAGCCACCATGCCGATGCCACCGCCCAAGCCCACCACCGAGGGGCGCCGCGACCGCCAGGTCTTCCACGAGATGGGGCAGATCGTCCGCGCCCTGGAGGACCGCGGCCCGCTGAGCCCCGAGCAACTGGCCGACTTCGTGGGTGGGGCCTACTGGGAGGCGGACCGGTTCGACCGCGCCCTGGCGCTGTCGGTCGCCGACGGGCTGGTGACGCGCACTCCCGACGGCACGTTCGCGGCCGTGTAGTGACCGCCCACGGGGGTGACGGTCACGCAGGTGTCGCGGTGCTGACGGGTGGAGGCACACCCGTCAGTGCGGCCACGGCGCGGGCGCTGGCGCGCGAAGGGCACCGCGTGGTGCTGCTCGGCCGGGAGCGTGGTGGGCTCGCACGTGTCCAGGAGCAGGTGCGGCGAGCGGGGTTCGCCGTCGACTGCGTCGTCACCGACGTGGCGGTGCCGGACCAGGTCGAGTGGGCCGCGTCCTGGGTGGAGGACGAGGTCGGGCCGGTCGACGCCTGGGTCAACGGGGAGCTGGCGTTCACCCTGGCCTCCTCGGGGCGACCGACCGACGAGGAGCTCGACCGGGTGGCACGGTGTGGTCGTCTGGAGCTCGTCAACGGCACCGCGGCGGCTCTGCGGAGGATGCGCGCCCGGGGCTGGGGCGTCGTGGTCCAGGTCGCGTGGGCTCCGCCGCGCGGCGGAGCCTCGCTGCCGACCGCCGTCGAGGAGGCGGCCGAGAGCCTGCAGGGGTTCGCCGAGGGGCTGTGCCGCGAGCTGCACCGGGAGCGCAGCGCCGTCCGCCTCGGCACGGTCACCCTCCCCGACCGGTCCGACGAACGGCCCGACCTGGCCGCGGGTGCCGTCCTGGCGGCGGTGCGGCTCGGCCCCCGGGGCGGCGACGCCAGGGGGTCGGACAGCGAGGAGCTCCGCCGGCGCCGGTCGATGGTGCTGGGCGGACTCGCGGGCGTGGCCGCGGCGACGGTGGCCGCGCGGCTCCGCGACCGCTGAGGCAGGTGACGGTGGGTCGTCAGCCCGCCGCAGCGAGCACCCGTGCGGCCTCGATGAGTGCCGCGTGCACGAACGCCTGGGGCAGGTTGCCGCGCAGCTGCCCCTGGCCGACGTCGTACTCCTCGGCGAACAGCCGCGGCGGCCCCGTGGCCGAGCGGTTGCGTTCGAACCACCGGGCGGCCTCCACGGGCCGGCCGAGCCCCGACAGGGCGAGGGCGGCGTGGAAGCCGCACAGCAGGAAGGCTCCCTCGGCCTCGGCGAGCGGTCGCTCGTCGTAGCGGAAGCGGTAGAGGTGGTGCTGGTCGCCCAGGTCCCGCAGCACCGCGTCGACGGTGCGGGCCGCGCTCTCGCCGACGACGGCACCACGGATGACCGGCAGCAGCAGCGACGCGTCGACGCGCGGGTCCTCGGGACCGCGCTGCCAGGTGCCGTCGGGACGACGGCAGTCGGCGGTCGCCTCGGCGAGGACCGTGTCGGCCAGGGCCCGCCAGTCGGCCGCCTGGGCAGGCGGGGCGAGCGCCGCGACCGCGCGCAGCCCCGCGACCGAGATCAGCTGTGAGTGGGCCCAGCGCCCGTTGCGGCGCAGCTCCCAGATGCCGGCGTCCGGCTCGTGCCTCCGGGTGCGCAGCGCCTCCACGGTCAGCTCGACGGCCCGCCAGTGCTCGCTGGTGAGCCGGTCGAGCCGACCGACGGCGGCATAGAGCTCGAGCACCTCGCCGAACACGTCCACCTGGAACTGGTCGCGAGCCGCGTTGCCCACGACGGCCCGGCTGCCCGGGTAGCCGGGCAGGTCGAGCGTGTGCTCGGCGGGCGGCGTCCCGCCCCGGACGGTGTAGACCGGGCGCAGGCCCGGGCCGTCCTCGAGGACCCGCTCGGTGACGAACGCCGCCGCCCGGTCGACGAGGTCGCTGCTCCCGTGCCCGGCGACGGCCTGCACCGCCATGGCCTGGTCGCGCAGCCAGACATAGCGGTAGTCGTAGTTGCGTCCCGCCCGAGCCCGCTCCGGCAGGGACATCGTGGCCGCCGCGACCATCCCGCCGCTGGCGGCGGTCAGGCCGTGCAGCACGGCGTAGGCGTGTCGGACGTCGCGCTCCGCCCACGTGTGGAGCCCCGTCGGCACGAGCTCGGCCCAGGCGCGCTCGGTCGCCAGCCAGGCCGCGTCGACGTCCGGCGGCCGGTCGGGGAACGGTGTGGTCGCGAGCTCGAGCACGAGGTCGTGGTGCCGGCCCTCGGGCACCCGGAGCTCCAGGGTCAGGGTGCCGTCGTCGTCGGCCCGGGCAGCCGCGGCCCCGGTCCAGCGCAGGTGCACCTGACCCGCCCTCGCCGTCCACGAGCCGTCCGCTGCCCGGCGTACGTCGTCCGCGGCCGCTCGTCCGAAGGACGCCGCCGGCTGCAGCACCACGCGGACGACGGCGTCGCCCCGGGACGCCTCCACCCGGCGCAGGACCACGGCCCGGTCGGGTGTCGACGGCAGGGCGAGCGCCTCCCGGGACTCGATGATCGAGTCGGTGGTCACCCAGCGGCTGCGCCAGACCAGCGAGCCGTCCTCGTAGGAGCCGCCCCAGACGAAGGACGCGGCCGACGGCGTGACGGCATAGCCGCCGCGGCCGCCGACGAGCCCGGCGAACACCGCGTCGTCGTCCCAGCCGGGGAAGCACAGCCACGCGAGCTCGCCGTGCGGGCCGACGAGGACGCCCCGCTCCCCGTCGGCGAGGACCGCATAGTCCCGCAGAGCGCTCGGCGGGAAGGGGACCACGGTCGGCTCAGCCCGCGATGCCCTTGGGGGTGCACAGCGACTTGCCGACGTGGGCGGTGTCGTCGGCGATGATGCGCTTGAACAGCTGCCGTGCGCGCTCGGTGTCCCAGTGGATCGCGCTGTCGGCCACGGGCACGGTGCAGCTCAGCCCGTCCTTGCCGGTCACGTGCGTCATGGCCCACGCCATCCGGCCCAGCGCGATCGGGCCGGTGCCCTCGCTGACCCGCAGCGAGTCCATGGCCATGTTGAGCCGCCAGTAGCGGACCGGGTTGATGACCGACCAGGGCGAGACCGCCTCGTGGCCCACGGCCGAGACGACCTCCCGCTGGTGCAGGACCCGGGTGAAGTCGCTGTCGGCATAGACGTGCCGCGACCGCGAGTAGCCGAGGGCGGTGATCCCGTCGGCCTGCTGGCAGCCCTTTGGGATGTCGAGGTTGGCCAGCGGGTCCTTCATGGCCTGGGTCGGGCAGATCTCCACGCCGCCCACGGCGTCCACGGCGTTGACGAAGCCGCCGAACCCGATCTCCACGTAGTGGTCGACCCGGATGCCGGTCGCGTTCTCGACGGTCTGCACGAGGAGCTGAGGGCCGCCATAGGCGAACGCCGCGTTGATCTTGGTCTCCCCGTGACCCGGGATGGGCACGATCGAGTCGCGGGGGATCGACATGAGGAGGTTGGGTCCGGAGCCGATGTGCAGCAGCATGATCGTGTCGGTGCGCTGTCCCGACGCGTTGCCGGTGCCGAGCTGCTTGCGCTCCTCCTTGCTGAGCCCGGCGCGCGAGTCGCTGCCGACGATGAGATAGGTCGTCCCGTCCTGCTCGCCGGGGCGGCCCTTGGCCGGGAACGCGTCGACCTTGTCGACCTTGGACCAGGCGAAGAGCGGGACGGCGACCAGGAACACCACCCACAGCAGCACGACCAGCCCGAGCCAGCGGGGCCGGAACCGGCCGCCGCCGAAGCGGCGCCGCCCGGTGCGGGGCTCGGCGCCGGGTGGCGAGGACGGGGGCGTGGGGGCGACCGGCCGGGTGGGCGCTGCCGCCGTGCGCCGCGGGCTGGTCGGCGTCGCCGCCCCGCCGGAGCGCGGCACCGTCGGCATCACGCGGGTCGCGTCCGGGCGCGCCGAGCCCGTGGGGAGCTGCTGGGTCTCGTCGGCCGCGCCGGAGGCGGCGGAGCCACCCTGGCCGGAGCCGTAGAGCCAGTCGTACTCCGGGGTCCCTCGCTCGGGCCCGCCGGGCCGCTGAGGACCGTTCGCCATGGCCACGACGGTAGCCAACGACGCCCAGCGGACCCATATCCACGCAGAACCCGCGCAGGTGACCTCCCGCGGCGCGTCGCAGCCGTCTGTGACGGGTGTGACTGGTGATACTTGCTGCACCACCCTTGCCACTTCGCCAGCAAGAGAGGCAGCTCGATGCCCGCCCGCCCTTCCCCCGGGTCGCTCGACGGCCGTCCCCGTCTGGCCAACGCCGACCGCGCCGCACGCGTGCGCTTCCGGCGCGCCGTCGCCCTCATGCTGATGACGCTGCTGCTGCCGGGCTCCGCCCAGCTCGTCGCCGGCGACAAGCGGATCGGCCGGATCGCGCTGCGCATCTGGATGCTGCTGCTGCTGGTCGGCCTGACCCTCGGGATCGCCGTGGCGGTGCACCGCGAGCTGGCCTTCTCGCTGGTCTCCAACACCTTCCTGCTCGGCGTCATGCGCCTGCTGTTGGTGGTCCTGGCTCTCGGCTGGGCCGGCCTGTTCATGGACGCGTGGCGGCTGGGCCAGCCGCTCGGCCTCCAGCAGAAGCAGCGGCTGGCCGCGGTCGGCCTCAACGGCTTCCTGTCCCTCACCGTCGCCGGGACGCTGCTCTTCGGCGCGCACCTGGTCTCGGTCCAGCGTGACTTCATGATCGCGATGTTCGGCGACGGTACGGCGAGCGGCGCCCACGACGGCCGCTTCAACGTGCTGCTGCTCGGCGGCGACTCCGGCGCCGGCCGCTGGGGCCTGCGCCCCGACTCGATCACCGTCGCCAGCATCGACGCGGTGACCGGCAGGACGGTCCTCGTCGGCCTGCCCCGCAACATGACCGACTTCACCTTCGCCGACGGCTCGGTGATGGACAAGCAGTTCCCGACCGGCTTCAAGGACTGCGGCCAGGAGTGCTACCTCAACTCGGTCAGCACCTGGGCCGGCGACCACACCGATCTCTTCCCGCACTCCAAGAACCCGGGGGTGGACGCGACGATCATGGCGGTCGAGGGCATCACCGGCCTCCGGATCAACTACTGGGCCATGGTCAACCTCGAGGGCTTCAAGGGCCTCGTCGACGCCGTCGGCGGAGTCACCCTCAACGTCCGGGACCGGATCCCGATCGGCGGCCTCGGCGACGACGTGACGGGCTACATCGAGCCCGGCGTGCGAAAGCTCAACGGCTTCAAGACGCTGTGGTTCGCACGGGCCCGCGAGGGCTCCGACGACTACTCCCGGATGGCCCGGCAGAAGTGCGTCATGAACGCCATGCTGCACCAGATCAGCCCGCAGACGGCGCTGCGCAACTTCGAGAAGATCGCCAAGGCGAGCTCCGCGATGATCTCCACCGACGTGCCGCGCGGCGAGGTGGACCGCTTCATCGCGCTCGCGCTCAAGGCCAAGGACCAGCCGATCTCGACGGTCTCGCTCGTGCCCCCGCTGGTCAACACGGCCGACCCGGACATCGGTGCCATCCACGACGCGGTGGCCGCCGCGATCGACGGCTCCGAGCACCCCGCCGACAAGGGGACCCGGAAGAAGCACCACAAGCGGGCGCAGCAGGAGAGCGGCGGCTCGCTGGGCTCCTATGCCGACGGCTACGCGGCCAACCAGTCGAGCGACCTGGGTGCCGCCTGCTGAGCGCACGCTCGGCCCCGTAGGGTGACGAGCGTGACCGAGCCCCAGCCGCCGCGCGTCGTGGCGGTGGTGGTCACGTTCAACCGCCTCGCGCTGCTGCGACGGCTGGTCTCCCGGCTCCGCGAGGTGCCGGAGGTGGCCGAGGTCGTGGTGGTCGACAACTCCTCGAGCGACGGCACGGGGGAGTGGCTCGCGGGCCTCGGGGGCGACGGTCCGCCTGTGGTCGGGCGCACCCTCGACCGCAACACCGGCGGCGCCGGCGGCTTCCACGAGGGACTGCGGCTGGCGATGGAGCGCGGCGCCGACCTCGCCTGGCTGATGGACGACGACGGCCTGCCCGACGAGGGCTGCCTGGCCCGCCTGCTCGAGCTGCGTGGCGACCTCGACTTCTGGGGCCCGGTCGTGGTCGACGAGGCCGACCCCGACCGGCTGGTCTTCCCGATCCGGCTGCCCGGGCGCGCCGCGGTCGTCGCCGCGATGGCCGACGTGCGCCGGGCCGCCCGCGACGGGCTGATCCGCGACGTCGTGATCCCCTTCAACGGGGTGCTCGTCACCCGCGAGCTGGTCGAGCGGATCGGCCTGGTGCGCGAGGAGTTCTTCATCTGGGGGGACGACCACGACTACCGCCTCCGCGCCGAGGCGGCGGGCGCCCGGATCGCCACCGTCGTCGACGCGGTGGTTCGGCATCCCTCGGTCGGCGAGCTCGGCACGCCGATGGCCTTCGGGCGCACGACCTACAACCACAGCCCGAGCGACCTCAAGCACTACTGCATGGCCCGCAACAACCTGGTCAACCTGCGCACCTACCGCGGTCCCCTGCACGCGGCGGCGTTCGTCGCCAAGACCGTGTGGTTCTACACCTTCACCCGGCCCAGCGCCGCCCGGCTGCGGCTGAGCGCCCGGGCGATGTGGGCCGGGCTCCGCGGCGACTTCACCGGCCACGAGAGGTTCCTCGGGTGACCGCCGTGACCGAGAGCGTTGCCGTCGTGGTCGTCACCTTCAACCGCGCCGACCTCCTGGGCCGGATGCTCGACGGGCTGGCCGCGCAGACGCGCGTCCCCGACCTGGTCGTCGTCGTCGACAACGCCAGCTCCGACCACACCGCCGAGGTGCTGGCCGCCCGCGACGACCTGCCGTTGCACGTCGTCCACCAGGCGGAGAACACCGGTGGCGCCGGAGGGTTCCACACGGGGGTCAAGGAGGCGTTCGACCGCGGGGCCGACCGGATGTGGCTCATGGACGACGACGTGGTCCCCGCGCCCGACTGCCTCGAGGTGCTGCTCGGCCACGACGAGGCGTGCCTCATGGCGGTCCGCGAGGACCGGCACGGCCACCTCGTCGAGAAGTCGGCCGTGCGCTTCGACCTGCGCAGCCCGCTGGCCGTCCGCCCCAAGCGCGACAGCGTGGAGACGGCCTACGGGCGCCGCGACGCGATGCCCGAGCTCGTCGAGATCGAGGTGGTCGCCTTCGAGGGCTTCCTCGTGCACCGCAGGGTCGTCGAGGCGATCGGCCTGCCCGACCCGTCCTACTTCATCTTCTATGACGACGTGGACTTCGCGCTCCGTGCGCGGCGGGCGGGGTTCCGGATCTGGGCGGTCCGCGACGCCGTCCTGGTGCGGCAGCTGGACTTCGACCAGCAGCACGCCCTGGACACGTGGAAGGGCTACTACATGTACCGCAACCTGTTCGTGGTGCACCGCCGTCACGGCACCAACGCCCTGGTCCGCGCCAAGCCGTGGGCGATCACCGCGGCGGTCGTGGCGCTCAGCCCGCTGCGCGGCAAGCGGCCCGAGGCCGCCAACGTGATCCATGCCATGCGTGACGCTCGGCGGCTCACGCGCGACAAGGCTCCGCGGCACGCCCGCCGTTGAGCGGCCGGCGAGGGAAGTCATCTGCCGCGCAGCCCCGCCCAGGCACGGCCATCGCTGCGTTGTCGTCGGTCGCCGTGGCTCCGCCACGCCTCCACTCCTCCGCCTTGCGCTGACCGCACCCGGACGACGCTGCGCATGCAGGAACTTCCCTCGCCCGCCGCTAGAGTGGCGCCGTCCTCGACCCTCAGGAGTGCTGTCCCGTGTCCTTTTCCGCATCCGCTGACCTGCCCGATCTCGTCGTCGTCGGCTCGGGGTTCTTCGGCCTCACCATCGCCGAGCGGTGCGCCAACGACCTCGGGCTGCGGGTGCTGGTCCTCGAGCGCCGGCACCACCTCGGGGGCAACGCCTACTCCGAGAAGGACCCCGCCACCGGCGTCGAAGTGCACAAGTACGGCGCGCACCTGTTCCACACCTCCAACGAGCGGGTCTGGGAGTACGTCAACCGGTTCACGTCGTTCACCGACTACAAGCACCGGGTCTTCGGCAAGTACCAGGGCCAGGTCTACTCCCTGCCGATGAACCTCGGGCTCATCAACCAGTTCTTCGGGCGCAGCCACACCCCCGACGAGGCCCGGGCCCTGATCGCCGAGCAGGCCAGCGAGATGGCCACCGAGGACGCCACCAACCTCGAGGAGAAGGCGATCTCCCTCATCGGCCGCCCGCTCTACGAGGCGTTCATCAAGGGCTACACCGCCAAGCAGTGGCAGACCGACCCGACCAAGCTGAGCGCCGACATCATCACCCGGCTCCCCGTGCGCTACACCTTCGACAACCGCTGGTTCAACGACACCCACGAGGGCCTCCCCGTCGACGGCTACACCGCCTGGCTCACCGCGATGGCCGACCACCCCAACATCGAGGTCCGGCTGGACACCGACTTCTTCGAGGTGGCCGACGACTTCAAGGGCAAGGTCCCGATCGTCTACACCGGCCCCGTCGACGAGTACTTCGGCAACTGCGAGGGCCGGCTGTCGTGGCGGACCGTGGACCTGGAGGAGTCCGTCGAGGACGTCGACGACTTCCAGGGCACCGGCGTCGTCAACTACAACGACCAGGACGTCCCGTTCACCCGGATCATCGAGTTCAAGCACTTCCACCCCGAGCGGGTGAAGACCCACTTGCCGGGCAAGACCGTGATCGTCCACGAGTACTCCCGGTTCGCCCAGGAGGACGACGAGCCCTACTACCCGGTCAACACCGCCGACGACCGCGAGAAGCTGCTGAAGTACCGCGACCTGGCCAAGAAGGAGCCGATGGTGCTCTTCGGTGGCCGGCTCGGCACCTACAAGTACCTCGACATGCACATGGCGATCGGGTCGGCGCTCTCGATGTTCGACAACAAGCTCCGGCCGCACTTCGCCGACGGCACCCCGCTCACGAGCGGCGGCGTCGACGAGTGACCCGGACCCGGGTGACCCGGCAGCGCCGAGGCGTCACTCCCCGCTGAGCGTCGCCGTCGCGTAGACCAGTGGGTGGTCGGAGATCTTGCCGATCGTGCTGTTGTCGCGGACGTAGCCCGAGAAGGCGACGTCGGAGGTGCCGAAGATCCAGTCGATGCCGCTGACCCCGGCCGCGACGATGCCGCCGCCGCCGGTGATGCCGCGCAGGGCCTCGTCGCGCTCGTTGAAGTCGCCGGTGAGGAACACGGGGTAGCCGTACTGCGCCTTGAGGCTGCGCACGAGGGCGGCCTCCTTGGCGGTGGCCACGTCCCGCCAGTGCTGGTTGTTGCCGCGCTGGCCGTTGCTCACGGGGTTGTGGATCGAGATGAACCACGCCTTGCGGCCGGTGGCCTGGTGCTCGAGGAGCACATAGGGCAGCGGGACCGGCTGGCCGCGGAAGTAGGGGAACGTGCTGGTGTGGGCCTCGACGAGCTGCCACACCGACGGGTTCCACGCGATCGAGTTGCGGACCCCCTTGACGCCCAGCTGCATGCCCGGCCAGACACCCCACCCGGTGGAGCGGACGAAGGCGCTGTGGTTCTCGGGCTCGTACTCCTGAAGCCCGACCACCGAGATGCCGAGGGCCCGGATCTTGGCGGCGGCCGCCGAGGTGCGGCCGGCTCCGTTGGCATAGCGGCCGGCGTTGCCGCCGTCGCTGTGCGAGGCGCCGAGGACGTTGAGGCTGGCGACCTTGAACACCGCGGTGGCCGCGACCTGCGACTGCTGCTCGGTCTTGGTGCGGAGCTTGTCGGCCTTCTTCTTGTCGACGCCCGACTTCTTCGGCGACGGCAGCGCATCGGGGGCCAGCCGGACGGCGCGTGGCTCGAGCGTGGCGCGGGAGATCTCGATCTCGGGCGACGACGTGGCGTCCGCCCCGGCCGCGATCGACGACTGCGCGAGCTCGCCGTCGCCGTTGTCGGAGAGCGCGCGGGCCGCGACCGCGGCGCCGCCGAGCATCACCAGGGCGAGAGCGAAGGACCCCACGACACGGAGCGACCGCGGCGGTCGCTGCTTGGCGTGTGTGCCCACGTGTTCGATGCCCTCACGGAGTCCTGGCGGGGCCCGGGCGCGAAAAAGGCGTGCGCGTCGAGCCGCCGATGACGTTGCCCGACCAGCATACTGGACCGCAGGGGCCCCCGTGGGTCTTTGTCCTGCCTTCCACTGGTTATCCTGGGGGCGACAGGTTCCGGTGGGGGATTCGTCCTGACGAGGTTCGGGGGTTCGGTGCGCCGTCTTCACATCTTCATCGCTGTTCTGAGTGCGCTCGGGGTGCTCGCGGCATCCACGCCAGCGGTCGCCTACGAGCCGCCCGGCGGCGCGACGTTCAACACCCCCCATCCGTGGGGCACGACGGCGCAGCGCTACAAGATCGTGCACACGATCGAGAACGCCATCCGCAACACCAAGCCCACCAAGAAGGACCCCGAGCCCTTCATGCTCATCACGAGTTACCTGTTCGACCGTCGGCCCACGGTGGATGCACTGATCGCCGCCTGCAAGCGCGGCGTCTCGGTCCGGGTGATCCTCGACGAGGACATCATCAACCGCTCGGAGCGGCGCCTGGTCACGGCCCTCAACTCCGACAACGTCAAGGACCGCAACCACGACGGCCGGCCCGACACCAAGCCCCGTCGCGGACCGTGCAACCGCAAGCTGCACCGCAAGGACAAGATGGGCAACGAGGTCGTCGTCCCGCCCCGTCACACGATGTCGACCAAGGCGGCCCGACGTAGCGTCCAGCTGCCGACCGGTGCCTCGGTCACCTGGGGCAAGGACGCGAGCTATGTCAAGCGCTGCGACGGCAGCTGCCGTGGCCCCGGCGGCAACATGCACTCCAAGTTCTATGTCTTCTCCCATACGGGGACGGCCAAGAACGTCGTGATGGTCAGCTCCTCCAACCTCAACCGGGGCGGGGCCCAGCTGGGCTGGAACGACCTCTACGTCATGAAGAACAGGCCCAAGAGCCTGGCCGTCTACAAGCGCATCCACCGCGAGATGACCGACGACGTGCGGGCGCCGGTGGACAAGGTCGAGGTCGTCGACGGACCGTTCACGAGCCGCTTCTTCCCGATGCGCAAGGCGTCGAAGAAGAACGACCCGACCATGCGCGACCTCAACAAGATCCGCTGCGGCAGCGCGATCGGGCGCACCCAGATCAACATCTCGATGTTCTACTGGAAGGGCACCCGCGGCGACTACATCGCCAACAAGCTGCTCAGCCTGGCCCACCAGGGCTGCGCGGTGAACATCATCTACGGCGCGCCGTCACGGGCGATCGCGGGCCGGCTGCGGGCCGCGGCCACCAGCCACGTCATCAACCTGTGGGACAGCCGCCGCGACTTCAACGAGGACGGCGTCGCCGACGTCCGCACCCACGGCAAGTGGATCGCGGTCAAGGGCACGGTCGGCAAGGACCGCTCGGCGTGGCAGGTGTGGACCGGGACCCAGAACTGGGTCGCGGGCTCGCTGTCCAAGGGCGACGAGAACAGCCTCAACATCAACATGAAGTCGGCCTACCTGAAGTACATCCGCGAGTGGGTCGCCATCCGCAACCACTCCAACCGGCTGCCCTTCAGCGAGTTCCCCCCGCCCGAGACTCCCTGACCGACCCGGCGACCACCCCATGAGCACCCTGTGAGCACGCCTGTCCCACGGGTCTGCCTCCATGTGGGCACACCGAAGAGCGGCACGACCTTCCTCCAGCGCGCGCTGTGGAAGAACCACGACGAGCTCCGTGCCGTCGGCGTGACCGCTCCCGGCGACCGGCCGCAGGACATGTTCCACGCGGCCATCGAGGTCCGGGACGTCTTCGACAAGTGGGGCTACGACCGGGCGGCACTGACGGGCACCTGGGCGCGGATGTGCGCCGACGCACGCCGCTTCCCGGGCACGTCGGTGATGAGCCACGAGCTGCTCAGCGCCGCGAGCCCCGAGGAGGTGGCGTCGGCCTACGAGCGGCTCGGCGACGACCTCGAGACCCACGTCGTGCTGACCGTCCGGGACCTGTCGCTCCAGGTGACCTCGGAGTGGCAGGAGCGGATCAAGAACGGCTCCACCTCGCCGTTCCGCCGCTTCAGCCGGCGCATCGAGCGGCAGATCGAGCGCGGCGACTTCAGCGCCTCGTTCTGGCGCTACCAGCACGTCACCGACATCCTCGACCGGTGGGCGGCCCACCTCCCGCCGGAGCGGGTGCACGTCGTCGTCGCGCCTCGCGCCGGCGCCGCTCCCGACCTGCTGTGGCGCCGGTTCGGGGAGGCCGTCGGCTTCGACGGCGCGCTCTTCGACCCCGTCACCACGGGCAAGGCGGCCAACCAGACGCTGGGCATCGCGCAGGTCGCCGTACTGCGCCGGGTCAACAAGGCGCTGGCCGGCCGGATCCGCCAGCCCCACTACGCCCGCGTGGTCAAGGACTACTTCGCCCAGCAGATGCTGGCCTCCCAGGAGGCGACCAAGCCGGTCTGCCCGCCCGACCTGGTCGAGCGTCTGCGGGCCTTCGCCGAGGAGCGCAACGCCGAGATCCGCGCGCGCGGCTACCGCGTCTACGGCGACCTCGCCGACCTGCTGCCGCAGTCACGCGAGACCACGACGGCCCCCGACCAGGTGGCCACCGAGGAGGTGCTCGCCGCCGCCGTGGACGCGATCGCCGACCTGCTCGTCGACCGAGCCACCCGCCGGGCCGGGAGGGTCGCGCGTCCGGTCGAGCCCGCGGACGACCCGGTCGACGAGCCGTCGTGGGGGACGCGCGTTCGCCGTCGCCTCCGGCGTGCGAGAGGCTGAGGTCGTGAGCGCCCCCAGCCCCCGTCAGCGCGCCCGCGTCTTCGTGCACGTCGGCAGCCCCAAGACCGGGACGACCTTCCTGCAGAACGTCCTGTGGTCTCAGCGGGCCACGGCCCGGGAGCAGGGTCTGCTGCTGCCGATGGACCGCTTCCACGACCACTTCCTCGCCACCTTGGACGTGCGTGGGCTCTCGCGGCTCCCGGTCCATCCCGACCGTGCCATCGGGATGTGGGACCGGATGGTGGCGCGGTCGGTCGCCTGGGACGGCACGGTCCTCATCTCCCACGAGCTGTTCGCCGCCGCCGACCTGGCCCAGGCCGAGCGGGCGATGTCCTCGCTGCTGCGCGACAGCGGCGAGGTGCACGTCGTGCTCACCGCCCGCGACCTCGTCCGCCAGCTGACGGCCGAGTGGCAGGAGCACGTGAAGCACCGCTCGACCAAGACCCTCCAGCAGTTCGTGGCCGACGTCCGCGCGGACGTGGCCCGCGACTCCTGGTTCTGGAAGGTGCAGGACTTCGACCACGTCCTCGCGCGCTGGGGCTCGCTGCTCCCGCCCGAGCGCGTGCACGTCGTCACGGTGCCGCCCGCGGGGACGCCGGCCGAGCTGCTGTGGAGCCGCTTCGCGAGCGTCCTCGGCCTCGATGCCGACGCGTTCACGACCGACCTGCCGCGATCCAACTCCTCGCTCGGGGTGGAGCAGGCCGAGCTGCTGCGCCGGGTCAACGAGGCGCTCGGCGACCGGCTGCCCATCCCCGGGCCCTACCCGCTGGTGGTCAAGAACGTGCTGGCCCATGGCATCCTCGAGCAGCGCCGCGGCACCCCGCTCGCGCTCACCGACGACGACGCGTCCTTCGCCTCGGCCCGGTCCGCCGACATCGCCGAGCGCCTCGCCGGGCGCGGCTTCGACGTGGTGGGCGACCTCGCCGAGCTGGTCCCGGCCGCGCGGACCGGCTCCGGGGCGGCGTCCTACTGGACCCCCTCCGACGAGGAGCTGACGGCGGACGCGGTGGCGGTGATCGCCGACCTGATGGCCGTGCTCGACAAGCGCTCCGGTGGCGGCAAGGACTTCGAGGAGCTCGCGCGGGCCGCGCGCACCCGGCCGGTGCGCTTCGCCCTCGCCCAGGCGGCCCGGAAGCACGCGCTGCTGGGCCGGGCCGAGCGCGCCTACCGCCGCGCGCGACGCGGTCGCGGCTGAGCCCACCGTCGTCTCCGCCGGCCGGCGTCGAGCCGCGGCCGGGCCCCCCGACGTCCCCCTGACGGGGTGCTCCTGGAGCTGGTGGGGTTCTCGTGATTCGAGTGAAACGTGTGACAGAAGGCATCAAGCGTGACTAGAGTGCACGCGTGCAATCGCTCATTGTCACGCACTCTGGCACTTCAGCCCGTGCGACACGCCGAGAATCCGGGAATCTTCGTGGCGCTCGCGGGACGGCTCGCGGGGTCCTCCGCGGCGTCCTGGTCGCCCTCGTGACGGGCGCGCTGCTGACGCAGCCGGCGCTGTCGTCGCCGGCAGGCGCGCAGGTGCCGACCCGCCGCGGCGAGCCCGTGGTGGAGAGCGTGCGGATCGCGTCCTACAACGCCGGCTCCATGGTCGGCGTCAAGGGCACGGTCAAGGACGTGCAGGCCCTGATCGACCAGGGCGTCGACATCATCGCGCTCCAGGAGATGTCGAGCTGGACCAAGCGGGTCAAGATCCGCGAGAAGTACCTCGACTGCGAGACCTGTCTCTATGACGGCTACGTCCCGGTGCAGGCGGTGCCCGGCGGGCAGCCGATCCTCTACCGTTCCGACAGGTTCACCCTCCTCGACTCCGGGATGAGCCAGCTGACCAAGGACACCTATGTGGGTCCGCGCGGCGCCGGTCCCTCCACGATCCGGGCCCGCTGGGTGACCTGGGTGCGGCTGCGCACCGTCGCCACCGGTCGCCAGGTCTACATCCTCAACAACCACGGCGTGCCCACCGTGCAGCGCGGCGACGGCCAGCCCAACATGCGGCTGAAGAAGCGGGTCGCGGTCTATGCCAAGCACATGGCCGGCCTGGAGTCCTTCGTCGACTCCATCAAGACGACGACCGGCGGCTCGATCTTCGTCGTCGGCGACCTCAACGTGAACTACCGCACCGACCGGGTCGTCGCGCCGGACGTCTTCCCGTTCCACAGCCTCGGGCTGGTCGGCATGCAGGCGAGCTATGAGAAGCTCGGCCTGCCCGAGCACGGCACGCACGTGCTGCCGAACGGCTACGACAAGCGGCTCATCGACTACAGCTACTCCTCCCAGCCCCGGTTCGTCTCGCCGACCGCGCAGACGATCCTGACCGGCCTGCACTCCGACCACCGGCCCCTGGTGGTGGACTACCGCTACGCCAGCAAGGCCTGCTTCTCCCACCACCAGGACATCTGCCCGGGCGCACCCGCACCCGCGGAGTGAGCCCCGCCCGGCGCCCGGCCGGGCGAGCCGCCCCCCGGTGAGGGTGGGTGCGGTCAGTCGCGGCTGCGGCGACCGAGCCTGCGGACGACCCGGTCGGCCAGGTCCTTGGGACGGTGCTTGGCCTCGCGCAGCGCGGCGTCGCGCTCCTCGGTGAGCGCCTTGACGTCGCGGATCATCTGCTCGATCGCCCGGGCGGCGACCTCCACGATCTCGGCGTCGGAGACGTCGTCGGGATAGGCGTCGGTCGCCGCGGACGAGGACGCGGTCAGGTCCGCCAGGTCGCCGATGACGGGGAATCCGCCGGTCCGGATGCGGTCGACCGCCTCGGCGGCCCGCTCCTGGAGCCGCGCGGCGTGCTCGGGCCGGGGCGCGAACCTGGCGCCGCGCTGCGGCACCAGGACCTCGTGGCCGAAGTACTGACGCACCCAGCGGTGGCGGACGTTGCCCGCGGTCAGCGGGCCGGAGAGCAGCGGCTTGACCCGGTGCAGCAGCGCCGCCTGGGCCGCGCCGATCGACTCGTTGGCATAGGCGACGTCGAAGTCGAAGTCGCTGTCGTCGATGCCGACGGCCTCCACCCAGCGCTTCCACAGCAGGTCGCGAGGGGCTCCCGGCGGCGGGACGGTGACGACGGTGAGCTGCTCCGGCGACACCGCACGGGTCCACCGGTCGAGCACCGCTGGCACGTCCTGGGAGTCCCAGCTCCAGGCGCCCTTGAGCGACCCGGCGAGGGCGGCGTCCATGAACTGGTCGAAGGAGAGCGTGGAGTTCATCTTCAGCGCCTCCTGCCACACCGCCGGGAACTGGAGCACGTAGGAGCGGACGGTGACCACGACCCGGACCTCGGCCGGCGCCAGCGCGGCCACCGCGGCCTCGGCCTGCTCGGGCGTGGCCATGCTGAAGAACTCGTGCGAGACCAGGCCGTCGCCCGGCCAGTTGCCGAGCTTGCGGCAGAGCCGGTCCCAGACCCCGACGTGCCGGCCGAGCCGGGCCGCCCGGGCCTCACGCACCTCCTGGGAGGCGCGGTAGTGCTCCATGCGGTCCCGCCCGGGGTAGAGGAACCCCTGCTCGCTCAGGGCCGCACGGTTGTGCCACATCGTGGTCTGCAGGAACGTCGTCCCTGTCTTGGGCAGCCCGATGTGCAGGTAGACCCGCCGCGCCATCCTCGTCAGCTCCTCGCCGGACGGCTCACAGGGAGCCCGAGTGTCGGTCCAGGAAGCGCTGCACCTTCTCCTCGTCACGCTGGGCCAGGGGGACCAGCAGCTCCTCGACCAGGTCCAGCAGCTCGGCGACGCGCATCGTCAGGCGGCGGTTCTCCTGGACCTCGGCCTCCAGGTCGGCGACCCGGGTCCGCAGCTTGAGCAGCTCGGCCTGGGTGATCCCGGGGCGCACCTTCGTGACCTTGCGCAGCAGCTCGCGGCCGCCGCCCTGCTGGTCGTTCATGTGGACTGCCCCTCCAGGCTCTCGTCGCGTCGAGGTGGTCGGTGAGACCGGATGAAGGCTACTACGGGGCGGCGGCGCGCCCGGCGGCCGCGTCCGACCGCGCGTCCGGCCCCTGGTCGTCACCGGGGTCGGACCACCGGGCGACGATGCGCGCCACGTGCGGGTCCTCGCCCTCGAAGCGGGCCAGCCCGGTGCCGGCCGAGCGGTGCACGACCCGGGCTCCCCGCGCCTCGAGCTCGGCCACGACCTGGTCGGGGTCGAGATAGTGGCGGTTGGCGGTCTTGAAGTGATGGGAGCGGCTGCGGTCCTGCGTGGTGCGGAACTCCAGGAACAGGCAGCCGCCCCGCCTCAGCGCCATCGACGCCAGCCGGTAGAGGTTGTCGCGTCCCGGCTCCGCGAGGGAGTGCAGCAGGAAGCGGCCGTAGAGGTCGACCTGCTGCTCCTGGCGGGCCAGCCGGGTGCCGAGCGCCAGTGCCTCGCGGGTGTCGTTGAGGTTGGTCGTGGCGAAGGACACCGGCAGGTTGCGGAACGCCGGACGCTGGGCCGAGCGGCCGAGGACGCCGAGGCTGTAGTCGACCGCGACGACGTCGCGGCCCTGCTGGGCGAACCACACGGCGTCCCGTCCGTTGCCGGTGCCGAGGTCGACGACCGGCCGGTCGGAGGGGTAGTGCTCCTGCACCCAGCCCGCGAACGGCGTGGCCTCGCGGGTCAGCGTCTTGCGGTGGGCGGCATAGAACGTGTCCCACTGCTTGCGTCCCGCTCGCAGGCCACCGAACCAGCCGCTGATCCGGCGGGCCAGCCAGCGCGGGGTCTCGTACTTGAAGGACGGGTCGGGGACCCGCCAGCCCTCGCCGTAGGTCAGGGCGAGCAGCCTCTCGCTGTCCGCCGGGGCCGGGAGCCGCCGCCCCACCAGCTCGACGGTCGTCAGCGGCAGGATCGTCTCCCGCCCGATCTCGAAGCCGGTGTCCTGCGGCATGTAGTAGACGCCCTCGGTCCAGTGCGAGGTGAAGATGTCGACGAAGCGCACCGTGCCGTCGCTGAGCTTGATGCGGACGTTGGTCCGCGTGCCGGAGCCGCGCCGCACCAGCCAGCCCGCGTCGGCGAGCGCGCGCTCGATGCGGTAGCCCTCGCGGACGACGTCGACCGGGTGCTCGAAGGAGCTCACGTAGCCGAGGTCGACGTCGTTGTCGTGCCCGATGAGCCGGCCGTTGCGGACGGCGCCGAGCAGGGTGCCGTAGGCGATGAAGGCGGGCACCCCGCAGGTGTCGTTCAACACCTCGAGGAGCTGCTCGACCTGGTCCATGAGCTCGCCGAGGGTGTCCTCGCCCTCGGAGGCCAGCGGCCGGATCAGCTTGCCGTACTTGTCGAGGATGAGCGCGTGGCCGGCCTTGTCGGTGACGCTGACGCGCTTGTCGTCGGCCCCCTTGAAGACATGGTGGCCGGTGGCGAGGACGGTGCCCCGGGCGTTGTCGCGCAGCACCACGTCGGCGCTGCCGACGAGGTAGCGGCGCAGGCTCTTGGGCCACGGCGCCACCAGCCGGGTGCCGCGCGTCTGGGCGTCGCGGGAGGGCTGGAGGGACCAGACGTGGCCGCCGTTGAGCAGGACGTCGTAGATGCCGTCCTGGTCGAGGTCGCTCGGGATCCCGACCACCCGGTCGTTGAGGTGCAGCCGGCCCGGCGCCTGCTCGTTCACTGCGGTCTTCCCCTGATCCGACGAGGGTCAACCCCCCGGTCACGGGAGGGGATGCCGACCCTACTACGCCGATGTGCCCGCCCGGCGCGCGGCGGATAGCCTTCCGGGGACAGCTCACGAAGGGAACCCACGAACTCATGATCGGCATGGTCCTCGCGGCCGGAGCGGGGCGACGCCTGCGCCCCTACACCGACACGCTGCCCAAGGCGCTGGTCCCCGTCGACGGCGACGTCACCATCCTCGACATCGCGCTGCGCAACCTCGCCGCCGTCGAGCTGCGCGACGTCGTGATCGTGGTCGGCTACGCCGCCGAGGCGGTGGAGTCGCGGAAGGCCGCCCTCGAGAAGGCCTACGGCGTCGACCTCACCCTCGTGCACAACGACAAGGCGGAGATCTGGAACAACGCCTACTCGTTCTGGCTCGCCTGCGACCACATGTCCGACGGGGTCCTCATGGTCAACGGCGACACCGTGCACCCGGTCTCGGTCGAGGAGACGCTGCTCGCCGCCCGCGGCCCGGAGATCCTGCTCGCCATCGACGCCGAGAAGCGCCTGCGCGAGGAGGAGATGAAGGTCCGGGTGGGCGAGGACCGCGAGCTCGTCAGGATCACCAAGCTGATGGAGCCCGAGACCGCGTTCGGCGAGTACATCGGCGCGACCCTGCTCGAGGGCTCGGTGATCCCCAGCCTCAAGGACGCCCTGCAGGCCACCTTCGAGCGGGACCCGAACCTCTACTACGAGGACGGCTACCAGGAGCTCGTGGACCGCGGCGGCCGCGTCGACATCGTCACCATCCCGTCGGGCACCCGCTGGGTCGAGGTCGACGACCACCGCGACCTCGCCATCGCCCGGGAGATCGCATGCCTGTACTAGCCCGCATGCTGGCGAGCCCGCTGTCGCTGGACATCCGGGCCGGGGCGGTCGACAACCTCTCCGAGCTGCTGCACGCGCGCTACATCTCCACGACCGGCAGCGTGCTGGTCGCCGTGGGGCAGTCCCAGGGGGAGGAGATCTGGGCCCGCATCGCCGACTCGCTCGGCGACGCGACAGTCTTCTCGGTGCCCGACGCCAGCCTGGAGTCGGCGGCCGAGCTCCAGCGGCTGCTGGGGGAGCGGGGCTATGACGCCGTGGTCGGCATCGGCGGCGGCAAGACCATCGACGTGGCGAAGTACGCCGCCACGCGCGCCGCCCTGCCCATGGTCGCGGTGGCCACCAACCTGGCGCACGACGGCATCTGCTCGCCGGTGGCCTCGCTCGAGCACATGCACGGCAAGGGCTCCTTCGGAGTCGCCCTGCCGCTCGCGGTCGTCGTCGACCTGGACTACGTCAAGGCCGCCCCGCGGCACCTCGTGACCGCCGGTGTCGGCGACGCGGTGAGCAACCTGTCGGCCATCGAGGACTGGATGCTGGCGCACCGGGAGCGCGGTGAGCCCGTCGACGGGCTCGCGGTGGCGTTCGCGCGTACTGCCGCCGAGGCGGTGCTGCAGCGCACGGACTCCGTCGAGGACGAGGGCTTCCTGGTCGCGCTCGCCGAGGCGCTCGTGCTGTCCGGCATGGCGATGTCGGTGGCCGGCACCTCGCGCCCCTGCAGCGGCGCCTGCCACGAGATCGTGCACGCCGTCGACGCGGCCTTCCCGGGGGTCTCCAACCACGGGGAGCTGGCCGGCATCGGGGCGCTCTACGCCACGCTGCTGCGCGGCGACGACCAGCGGTTCGACCAGATCGCCGCGTGCCTGCTGCGCCACGACCTGGGGCGCAACCCGCTGGACATCGGGCTCACCGCCGAGCAGTTCACCGAGGCCGTGCTGGCCGCGCCGAGCACGAGGCCGGACCGGTTCACCATCCTCGAGCACCTCGACCTGGACGCGGCCCGCAGCCGTGCCCAGGTCGACGAGCTGGTCGCCCGCACGGCTCGCTGAGGACCGGGCGCGCCCCGGCTCCTCGTGCCGGGCTCCTCCTGCCCGGCTCCTGCCGCCGGGCTCCCTCAGTCGCTCTCGTCGTCGAGGTCGCCGTCGAGCCCGGTCGCGTCGAGGTCGTCGTCCTGCTCGTCGTCGTCCTCGAAGTCGTCGTCGGCAGGGCCCCACCCGCCCTTCTTGTCGGGGATCCGGTGGCGCAGGTCGACGCAGACGCGCGCCAGGGCGGTGACCTCCTCGACCGCCGCGGCCACCGGGTCGGGCTCGGAGCTCCACCGGTCCGCCGGCGTGGGGAGGTCGGGGAGCGGCTCGGGCGCCGGCCCGCCCACCCGGGCGCTGAGCCGCTCGCGGATGTTGGCGAGACCGTCGCGCGCCGTGACGGCCGCGGCGATCAGCTCCTCGGCGCTCGGGGCGGGGAGGTCCTGGGGGTCGTCCGGACCACCGGGCTCGACGGGCAGGTCGTCGAGGCTCCCGACGAGCTCGACCCCCTGGCTCGCGATCGCCTCGCGCACCGAGCGGTTCCAGCGGGCCGCCAGGGTGCGGCCCCGCCGGTTGAGCACCACGGTCTGCTCCAGGTCGGAGCGGGCGGCCAGCACCCGGCGGGCCAGCCGGCCCTTGATGATCCGGTTGTAGTCGATGCGGTGGAAGGTGCCGAGGCCCGCGTTGATGCGCCGGAGCAGCTCGCTCGACGCGTGGCCGAGGGACGGGTTCGCGTCCTCGGGCAGCTCGGTGCACACCGCCGGGTCGACGCCGACGACCCCGGCGAAGCGCCGCCAGAGCACCATCGGGTCGGTGCCGCGGGGCGGAACCGTGACGACGTGGACGTGTCGCGCCCCCACCAGGGGCACCCACACGTCGAGCATCTGCGGGATGCCCTGCGTGCGCTGGAACAGCCGGGCCGACTTGCCCTGGGGTGGCAGCTCGTCGTTGAGGACGTAGCGCACCGCCCGGACCATCCGCTGGTAGCTGATCCGGCCGCCGTTGCGGCAGCTGGTCTGCCACTGCCCGGGGATCGAGGCGTTGGCGTCGCGGACGGTGAGGACCACGTGCACCTCGGCGCCCTCCAGGGAGTCGAGCACCCGTCGTGCCTGCTCGGTGTCGGCGAAGCTGAGGAACTCCATCGACAGCACCGAGGTGCCCGGGTGGTCGAGCATCTCGCGGCTGATGCGGTCCCAGTGCCCGGCGAGCAGGTCCCGCATCCGCGCGTCGGCCGGCGGCCAGAGGATCTCGCGCACGGCCATGCTCTGGTCCCACCAGCGCTCACCGGGGAACACGACCCCGGCGTCGCGCAGCGCGCCGCGGTTGGCGTCCATGAGTCCCTGGAGGAACGTCGTCCCGGTCTTCATCGCACCGATGTGCAGGAAGATCCGGGGGCCTGCGGGCCGCCCCGCGACGCGGCGAAGCCAGCGGCTGACCATGGCCGGAACGCTAGCAGGCTCGGGCATTCGGGGACGTGCCCGCTGGTACCTTATCGTTGACTCGATCTGCCCCCTGACGAAGGAATTCGCGTGAACGACGCCCGCTCCCCACAGGCCACGACAGCAGTGGAGGGAGACGGCTACCGGGTGGTCCACCGCACCCTGATCCGGGCCGACCAGGAGCTCGACGTCCGGGCCCTCTACCTCGGCGGCATCGCCGCGTTCACCGGCAGTGACGCCTCCATGCGCCAGTCCGGCTCGGAGGAGGCCGACAAGTCGGCCAAGGAGACGGCGGCCGCGGTCGAGGCGATCGGCGGCCTGAGCGGCTTCGGACGCATCGAGGAGTCGGGCACGCTGGCCGTCGAGGCCGAGAAGCGGGTCACCTTCGGCACCTACTTCAACGCCTTCCCGGCGGGCTACTGGCGGCGCTGGACCGACTTCGAGTCGGTGCGCCTCGTCGTACGCCTGCGCGGCCACGGCAACCTGATCGTCTACCGCTCGACCTCCAAGGGCCACCTGCTGCGCGCCGAGTCCGTGCTCGTGGAGTCCGAGGAGTCGCAGGTCTTCGTCCTCGACCTGCCGCTCAAGCCGTTCATCGACGGCGGGTGGTACTGGTTCGACGTCGAGGCCGGACACGAGGAGGTCTTCCTCGAGGAGGCCAGCTGGTCGGTCAAGACCGACCGCGCCCGGGTCGGCCACGTCACCATCGGCATCACGACCTTCAACCGCCCCGACTTCTGCGTCGACCAGCTCGTCAACCTGTCGCAGGACCCCGAGGTGCTCGAGATCATCGACCGCATCGTCGTGGTCGACCAGGGCAGCCAGAAGGTCAAGGACGAGGCGCGCTTCGCCGCGGTGGCCGAGGCCCTCGGTGACCGGCTCGCGGTCCTCGAGCAGCCCAACCTCGGTGGCTCGGGCGGCTTCTCGCGCGCGATGAACGAGGCGGTCCAAGGCGGCGCGTCCGACTATGTCCTGCTCCTCGACGACGACGTCGTGTGCGAGCTCGAGGGCATCCACCGCGCGGTGGCGCTCGCCGACCTCGCCAAGCAGCGGGTGCTCGTCGGCGGCCACATGCTGAGCCTCTACGACCGCTCGGTGATGCACGCCTACGGCGAGACGATCAAGAAGTACCGCTGGTTCTGGGGCCCGGCGCCGTTCACCTCCCACGGCCACGACTTCGCCCGCAAGCCGCTGCGCTCCACCTCGTGGCTGCACCGCCGCATCGACGTCGACTACAACGGCTGGTGGATGTGCCTGATCCCGACCCAGGTGGTCAAGGAGATCGGGCTGTCCCTGCCGATGTTCATCAAGTGGGACGACGCCGAGTACGGCCTGCGCGCCGGCGAGGCGGGCTACCCGACGGTGAGCCTCCCCGGTGTCGCCGTGTGGCACGTCCCGTGGACCGAGAAGGACGACACGCTCGACTGGCAGGCCTACTTCCACGAGCGCAACCGGCTCATCTCCGGTCTGCTGCACTCGCCCTACGAGCGCGGCGGCAAGCTCGTCCGCGAGAGCCTCGAGAACCACGTCAAGCGGCTGATGTCCATGCAGTACGGCACCGGCGAGACCATCATGCTCGCGCTCCAGGACGTCCTCGACGGCCCCGAGCGCATGCACCGCGACGTGACCTACCGCCTGGGCGAGGTGCGCGCGATGCGTGACCAGTACGACGACGGCCGGGTCGAGGCCACCCTCGACCGGTTCCCGACGCCGAGGCTCAAGAAGCCGCCGCGGCGCGGCAAGGGCGTGCCGGTCCCCACCCACCTCGTGGGCAAGGGGATGATGGCGATGACGGGCCTGGCCCGCCAGCTGCTGCCGGTCCGCGAGCTGTCGCAGGAGGCGCCCGAGAGCCTGGTCCCGCACGTCGACCACCGCTGGTTCCGGCTGGCCCACTTCGACTCCGCGATCGTCTCCAGCGCCGACGGCGTCTCCGCGTCGTGGTACCGCCGCGACCGCGACGCCTTCCGCGACCAGGTGCGGCGCTCGACCGCGCTGCACCTGCGGCTCTACCGGGAGTGGCCCGAGCTGGCCGCGCGCTACCGGGCGGCCCTGCCCGAGCTCACCTCGCCCGAGGCCTGGAAGCCGACGTTCGAAGGCGCCGTCGAGGCATGAGCGCGTCTCCGGTGATGGAGCCGGAGCCGGAGCTGAGCCGGGTCCCGCTCGCGCCGCCGACGGTCGGCAACGGGCTGCTCGGGGTGTTCGAGCGTCGCTACCTGCTCAAGCTGCTCGTGCAGCGGGAGATCTCGGCGCGCTACCAGGGCTCGTTCCTCGGGCTGCTGTGGTCCTACGTCAACCCGCTCACCCAGTTCCTCATCTACTGGGGCCTGATGAGCGGGCTGCTCCAGCTCCACAAGACCATCCCCAACTTCGGCATCCACATCTTCGCCGGCATGGTCGTCGTGCACTTCTTCGTCGAGACCTTCGGTGCCGGCACCCGGTCGATCGTCCGCAACCGCACCATCGTCAAGAAGATGGCGATGCCGCGCGAGATGTTCCCGGTCGCGACGATGCTGGTCTCGCTGTTCCACGTGGGTCCGCAGGTGGTGATCCTGGCGATCGCCGCGCTGCTGTCCGGCTGGGTCCCCGACCCGGCCGGCGCGGTCGCCTTCGTCATCGCGGTGCTGATGATCGCCCTGCTCGGCACCGCCTCGGCGCTGCTCTTCAGCGCGGCCAACGTCTTCTTCCGCGACTTCTCCAACGTGGTCAACATCCTCAACCACCTGGTGCGGTTCGGCGTCCCGATGATCTACCCCTACAGCATCGTGCAGGACCGTTTCGGCCCGGCGGCCCAGTACTACCTGTGGAACCCCCTCGCCGACGCCGTCCTCCTCATGCAGCGCGCCTTCTGGGTCGGCAGCACCCCGCACCCCCAGCAGACCATGCGCACCGACATGCCCGACCACATCGTCCTCATCGGCCTCGGCATGCTCGGCGTCTCGATCGTCATCCTCGCCCTGTCGCAGCTCGTCTTCAGCAGGCTCGAGAACCGCATCCCGGAGCGCCTGTGACCACCTCCATCGTCTGCAAGGACGTCACCAAGACCTTCACGCTCCGCTACCAGCGCACCATCAAGCAGATGTCGGTGGCCAAGCTGCGCGGCGAGGCGACCAGCCGCACCCTGCGCGCGGTCGACGGCGTCTCCTTCACCATCGAGCAGGGCGAGTCCATCGGGCTGATGGGCCTCAATGGCTCGGGCAAGAGCACGCTGCTCAAGCTCATCAACGGCGTGATGCGACCCGACAGCGGCGAGGTGCTGACCCGGGGCCGGATCGCGGGCCTCATCGCCACGGGCGCGGGCTTCCACCCCCAGCTCACGGGCCGGGAGAACCTCTACCTCAACGCCGCGATCCTCGGCATGTCCGAGGCCGAGACCCGGCGCAAGTTCGACGAGATCGTGGACTTCGCCGAGCTCGGCAACCGCCTCGACACCCAGGTCGGCCACTACTCCTCGGGGCAGAGCGCGCGGCTCGGCTTCGCCATCGCCATCCACGTCGACTCCGACATCTTCCTGGCCGACGAGGCCCTGGCCGTGGGTGACAAGCCCTTCAAGCGCAAGTGCATCAAGAAGATGGCCGAGGTCCGCGACGGCGGCCGCACCCTCTTCTACGTCAGCCACGCCGCCGGCTCGGTGCGCAAGATGTGCAACCGGGTCATCGTCCTGGAGCAGGGCAAGGTCGGCTTCGACGGCGACGTCGACGAGGGCATCCGCTATCTCCACTACGAGGGCGACGACGAGGACGGCGTGGCCGGCGAAGAGGCCGAGGACGACTACGGCGACGAGGACACCGGCGACGACATCTGAGTCGCCCGTGCGTCGTCGCTCCGTGGTGTCCCTGCTCCGCGCGTCACAGAAACTTGACAAATCCGGACGTCATCGGCGTGTCGAGTGGAAATTACAGTCGTGTAGTTACTCAGTTCTTCTTCCGGGACCAGTGTGACTGGTGTGAAACTTGCAACTCGTGTGAATACTTCCCCTCGCACTGGAGTTGTGAATGCGTCCCGGTCAGGCCCGTTTCGTCACTGCCTGCCAGCAGCTGCTGGCGCTCGCGGCGGTGCTGGCCGTGCTCACCCCGGCGGCGAGCGTCATCAGCCTCGACGTGGCCGGCGACGGCGCGCCGGGACACGCCAGCCGGCCGACCGACGCCCGCCTGAGGAGCACCGCCTCGGCGACCGACACCGCGCGCGTGCCCACGCGGGTCGTGGACCCCGTGGTGACGGAGTACGCCCTCACCCCGAGCCCCGGCCAGAAGCTCGCGGCCGGAGCGCTCAAGGCCCGCACCACGGCCGGCACGCGCGCCGGCACGACCGAGCTGCTGAGCCAGCCCCTCCCGGTGAGCGGGTACGGCGCCGTGGGCGTCACCTGGGAGCAGGGCGCCACCGTCCCCCAGGACGCCGCCAGCTTCGAGGTGCGCACCCGGACCGGTGAGACCTGGTCGGGCTGGACCACCCTGCCCTACGACCCCGAGCACGCCCCGGACCCCGACAGCCGCGAGGGACGGAACGCCCGCCCGGGCACCGACCCGCTGCTGGTCGGCGACGTCGACGAGGTCCAGCTGCGCGAGCGGACCAGCGCCCCGCTGCCCTCGGGGATGAAGATGGCGGTGATCGACCCCGGAGCCGACGGCGCGACCCGCACCGAGAAGGCGGCCATCGACACCGGCACCCTCGACGAGCCCTCGACGAGCACCCCGGGCGACCCCGAGGACGACTCGGTCAAGGCGGCGTCCGGCGCCCTGCAGCTGCAGGCCTCGACCTACACCCCCAAGCCCCAGATCTTCTCCCGCGCCCAGTGGGGCGCCGACGAGCGGATGCGCGACGCGAGCTCGCTGCACTATTTCGAGGTGCACGCCGGCTTCGTCCACCACACCGTCAACGCCAACGACTACACCCGCGCCGAGGTGCCCGCGTTGATCCGCGGCATCTACGCCTACCACGTGCGCTCGCGGGGCTGGAGCGACATCGGCTACAACTTCCTGGTCGACCGGTTCGGGCGCATCTGGGAGGGGCGGTACGGCGGCGTCGACCGCCCGGTCGTGGGCGCGCACACGCTCGGCTACAACGACTACGCGTTCGCGATGTCGGCCATCGGCAACTTCGAGCTCGTCCAGCCGCGGCAGAAGATGCTCAACGCCTACGGCAGGCTCTTCGCCTGGAAGCTCTCCCTGCACGGCGTCGACGCCTCGTCCACCAGCCAGCAGGTCGGCCCGACCGTGTTCCAGGCCATCAACGGCCACCGCGACGCCGCCTCGACGGCCTGCCCGGGTCGCAACCTCTATGCCAAGCTCCCCGAGATCCGGGCCCTGGCCGCGGCCGACCAGGAGAGCTGGTCGGGCCGGGACCGCCAGACCGACCTCGCGTCGACCGGGAGCCCCGACCTCATCATGCGCCGGGCGAGCGACGGACAGGCGTTCGTGGTCCCGACCGGGGGGCTCACGCGCTTCGCCCTGCACCAGGAGTCGACCGGCTGGACGGGTGACGACACGTTCGTGGCGACGCCCGACGTCACCGGAGACGGCCTGGGCGACCTCGGCATCCGTCGCGGCGACGGAGGCTTCGCGATCCACCCCGGCGACGGCGACGGCGGCTTCGGTGCCGCGACCGACCCGACGCGGATGCTCGCGGGCCGCGACCGCATCTCGGCGGCCGGTGACCTCGACGAGGACGGCCACAACGACCTGGTGGCCCGCAACCCAGCGACCGGGCGCCTCGAGGTCCTGCGCGGGCACGGCGACGGGACGTTCACGCGCAAGCGGCTCGCCACCGGGTGGAACGGCTACCGGACCATCACCGGCGCGGGCGACCTGGACGGCGACGGTCACGCCGACCTCGTCGCGACGACGGCCGACGGTCACCTGATGCTGCGCAGCGGCACCGGCGACGGCCGCTTCAGCGCACCGGCCACGCTCCCCGGCGACTTCTCGGCCTATGCCGCCCTCACCGGCATCGGCGACTTCACCCACGACGGCCGGCCCGACCTGTTCGCCCGGTCGGCGAGCACCGGCCAGGCCTACGTGCTGCCCGCCGAGGGTGCCGGCTATGGCCACCCGCTCGGCCCCTTCCCGCGGCTGCGGGGCGTCGTCGGGATCAGCGGCGCCGACCTCACCGGCTCCCCGGAGGCCGACGTCGTCGCCCGTCGTGACGGTGCGCTGGTCGTCGCCGCCAACGCCGGGACGTTCGAGCTCGGCACCCCGGTCAACACCCGGATGAACCTGGCCAACGCCAACGCCGTTCTCAACGTCGGCGACTGGGACCGCGACGGCCACGGGGACGTCGTGGCGCGTGCCGGCAACGGCGACCTCTACCTGCACCTGGGGGACGGCGAGGGGCACTTCGGCAAGGCGCAGCGGATCGGGCGGGGCTTCGGCGCGGTCCGGCTTCTCGCGGCCGTCGGCGACATGACCGGCGACGGCTACCCCGACCTGATGGGGCAGCCGCGGGGCGGCCAGATGCGGATCTACCCCGGAGCCGGGCTGGACGGCCTGCGGCCGTCGTACGTCGCCTACGGCCCGATCGACGCCGGCCGGCAGATCGGCGTCGGCCTGTGGGACGGCGACGGCGCGCCCGACAGCCTGCTGCGCAAGGGCGCCACCCTGCGCCTGTTCCCCGGCAACGGGCCGGGCGGGCTGGTCAACGACATCCACACGTTCAAGCTCGACCTGTCCCGCTACGACTGGGTCGTCGGCCCGGGCAACCTCGACCCGGCCGGCCACGCCGACCTCGTCGTCCGTGAGCGCGCGACGGGCTATCTGTGGCTGCTCGAGGGGACCCCGGGCGGCTTCGCGCCGCGCCGGTTCCTCGGTCAGGGCTTCGGCGGCTACGACCTCGTCGGCTGATTCCCTATTGGGGATCGGGCGTCAAGTGGCGGTTGTTTGACGTCGCCGATGCCGGTTGTCAGGATCGTTGGTGGGGAAGGTCGCCTCGTGTTGCCGACGCCGTTGGGTGTCTGGCTTTGCATGCCCCGCTGGGGCTTGGTGAGGGGCCTTCCCCGCCTTCTTGCTGCGGCGGCGCGAGCGCACCTCGGGCGGCACGGTCCACTGCTGGGCGATGATCCGTTTTGCCTGCTCTGGGGTCACCGGGGTGCCGTCGGTGTCGCAGATGACGTAGGGCATGCCGCGGCGCATGACGGCCCAGAAGCGTTCGGCGAGGTGGCCGGCAACGACGCAGTTGGCCTTGAGGTGGTCCGCGCCGCGTTCGACCATCTGCTGGTAGTAGACCCGCGCCAACTGGGGGTCGTGTTTGCGGGCGTGATCGGCGGCCCGGATCAAGGTGACGCGCAGCAGGCTCGACCCGGCCTTGCTCATCGGCTGGCCCTTGCGGTCGGTCTCTCCGGTCTCACTCGCCCTGGGGGCAAGCCCGGCGAAGGACTTGAAGTGCCTGCCGCTGGGGAACCGCCGCGGGTCCCCGATCGCTGCGGCCAACACGGGACCGCTGACGTCGGCGACACCGGGCAGGGTGCGGGCGAGCTGTCCGACGTCGACCCATCGGTAGGCCTCCTCGCGGGCGGCCGCGTGCTGGACGAGCTGGGCCTGAACCGCGCGCAGCAGGGCGACCTCGGTGACGATCTCGGCGGCCAGGTCGGACCATGCGATCGCGGGATGGTCGCCGTAGAGCTCGACCGCGGCAGCCGCAGCTTCGCGCCACTGCTCGGCACGAGCGGCGCCCAGGTGGTTGTGGGACGCCTTCACGATGACCGCCGTCAACCGGGCCCGCCCGGCCCTGAGCAGTGCGCGTGGGTCGGCCCACCGTTCCAAGACCGCCAGATCGGCTGCGCCCAAGTCGCCGGTCAGCGGCGTCATCGGCATCAGCTGCCGGACCAGGTCCTTGATCCGGACCTTGTGCTCGGACGCGAGCCGGGTGAGCCGGTCGACGGCACGGACCCGTCGGTCCAGCGCAGCAACCTCGACATCAGGCAGCTGCAGCGGGCGCACCGAGTCCGGCGCGACCAGCGGAAGCCGGGCCAGAGTGTCGGCGTCGATGCCGTTGCTCTTCGCGTGCCGGGACAAGAACCGGCGCAGGTCCGCGGCCTTGGCCGAGGACACCCGGAACACCAGATGGCCCCGAGCGGTGAAGAACACCGCGATCGGCAGCCAGGCCGGCCCGGTCGGCTCGAAGACCACCTCCAACCGCGTGCCCGGATCCGCGCCGGCCAACGCCGCCTGCTCGATCAGCGTCAGGCTCTCCACCGTCGGGCGGCATCGTCGTCGACACACCTCGCGCCCGTCCTCGGCCAGCACCCGCACCGTGTGGTCGCTGGCGATACCCAGGTCGATCCCGACCAGCCTCCTGGACCCCATTGCTCACCTTCTTGTCGTGTCCTCGATATCGACTCCGACAGGTCCGCCGAGCGGGCTACCTCACGGCCACGGTCCCAAGAGCGGGCGAGCGATCTGACGACGGCTCCCACTCATGCGCTGAAACCGGACCCGACCTCGCTGGGCCGGTCCACTTCCCTCATCCGGGGCATCCGTGGCCAGACCAGCGATGGCAATCAGCCGAACGGGGCCACCGACCCGCAGGCCGACACCCCAGAGCCCGTCTCGACGCCACTCACCGGACCAGCCGGGACACTCACCATCCCAGGGCTTCGGCGGCTACGACCTCGTCGGCTGAGCCTCCGGCTCCGGACCGGCGAAGGACGTCGCGCGCTCGGCGTCGCCGATGGCCGCCAGCCGCGCCTCGTCGGCGTGCACGGCCAGCACGAGAGACCCGCCCAGCGCCAGCGGTTGGGTGAAGGTCGCGAGACCGGTGGGCGAGCACGGGTTGGCTGTCGACAGCAGGCGGCCCCCGTCGGCCAGCAGCGACCCCGACCGAGCCGCCGACCACAGCTCCGCATGGCTGGTGCCCGCGACCGCCGGATCGGCGGGCAGCGGCGGGTCGGGCGCCACGAACGCGTCCGGCTGGCCCCACACCTCGAGCCCGAAGTCGTGCACACCCGCCGGCACGCCGTCGGGGAAGCGCACCCCGAGCGGCAGCAGCGCCGACGCCACCACCGGCACACCGCCGGCGGAGCCCGCACGCGCCTCCAGCCCGTCGGGACCACAGACGACGGCCTCGGCCGGGCCGTCCCACACGACCTCCAGACCGGCCGACCAGGCGGCGCCCAGGAACACCGGCCCGAGCCAGTGCGGCGGCAGGTCCACCAGCACCCGGTCGCCACGGTCGAGTCCGAGCTCGTCGACCAGCAGCGACGCGCTCTTGGCCACCCAGTTGGCATAGGTGGTCGCCGAGAGCTCGGTCCGCTCCCCGGTCGCCTCGTCATAGAACGTGACCATCGGGTCGCCCGGACGCGTCCTCAGGCGCGCCGTCAGCAGGTCGCGGAACGTGGTCACCGCGCCAGCGTAGGCTGCCGCTCCATGGGCGTCCTCGAGCACTTCTGGGCGGTGGTCCCCGCCGGAGGCGCAGGCACCCGGCTGTGGCCGCTGTCGCGGCGCGAGGAGCCCAAGTTCCTGCACGACCTGACCGGCAGCGGGCGGACCCTGCTCCAGGCCACGGTCGACCGGCTGGCTCCGCTCGCCGGTGACCGCGTCCTGGTCGTCACCGGTCGGGCCCACCGCGACGCCGTCCTCGCGCAGCTCGACGCGCTGCCCGCCGACGCGGTCGTTGCGGAGCCGTCGCCGCGGGACTCGATGGCGGCCATCGGTCTGGCCGCCGCCCTGCTCGAGCGGCGCGACCCCGAGGCCGTGATGGGCTCCTTCGCCGCGGACCACGCCATCACCGACCCCGACGGCTTCGCCGCGTGCGTGCGGCGCGCCGAGGCGGCCGCCCGGGACGGCTGGCTGGTCACCATCGGCATCGAGCCGACCCACCCGTCGACCGGCTTCGGCTACATCGCGCAGGGCGCCGAGCTCGACGGCCACCCCGGTGTCCACCGGGTGCTGCGCTTCGTGGAGAAGCCGCCCGCCGACGTGGCCGCGGGCTACCTCGCCGACGGCGGCTACCGCTGGAACGCCGGGATGTTCGTCGTCCGGCCGAGCGTGCTGCTCGACCTGCTGGCGCTGTCGCACCCCGAGTTCGCGGCGGCGCTCCGCGGCATCGCCGCCGAGCCCGACACCCTCGCCGACGTGTGGGAGGGCCTGCCCCGGATCGCGCTGGACCACGCGGTGGCCGAGCCCGCGGCCGACGCCGGACGGGTGGCCGTCGTGCCGGGGGCCTTCGGCTGGGACGACATCGGCGACTTCGCCAACCTGCGCACGCTCCTGCCCGCGGGCGAGGGCGGGGTCAGCGTGCTCGGCGACCCCGACCGGGTCCGCGTCGTCGACGCCAGCGGGCTGGTGGTGAGCCACACCGACCGCGTCGTCGCGGTGGTCGGCCTGGAGGACGTGGTCGTCGTCGACACCGGCGACGCGCTGCTCGTCACCACCACCGAGCGGGCCCAGGACGTGAAGGCCGTCGTCGAGTCGCTGTCGGCGGCGGGCCTGCAGCACCTGCTCTAGCCCTGCGGGTGGGTGCCGCCCAGCAGCGTCGTGCCCGGCTCGGGCCCGTCGGTCGCCTCCCAGCCGTGGGCGAAGGCGAGGGCCGCGACCACCCGCGGGTCGCCGCGGACGAGGAGCCCGTCGCCCGCGACGTCGACGGCGTCCGGACCGAGCACCTCCCGCAGTGCCGCGGCGAGGTCGTCGCCCGAGGCCGCCGCGCCGAACCCCTCGCGGTCCGCGGGGTCGTGTGCCAGGGCGCGGACGACGGCCTCGCGGGCGCCGTACCCGAACATGTCGGAGGCGGGCTCGCGGACGAGCGCGGCCGCGCCGGGTCCGGGCTCGCCGGCCGGGAGCACGAGGTCGGGCCGGCCGCGCAGCCGGGCGAACGGGCGACCGGTGAGCTTGCCCTGGGCCAGCTCGGCCGCGCTCGCGAGCTCGTCGGCGACGGCGGGCGCGGTGACGTGGAGCGGGTTGCCGTAGCCGTCGACACGGCCGGCGAACGACTCCGCGACCACCAGGCCAGCGGCGCCGACGGCGAGGTCGGTCTGACCGTGCCGCCAGGCCCTGCCCGCGGTGTCGGTGACCAGCACCCCGACGTTGGCTCCGGCGCGCTCCCGGACGGCGTCGCGCAGGGCCCGGGCCGACGCGTCGGGGTCCTGGGGGAGGAGCACGACCACGCCCGGCTCGACGTTGGAGGCGTCGACGCCGGCCGCGGCCAGGGTCACACCGATCCGGGTCCGGACGATCCGCGTGCCGCCCCGGCGCGCCACGACCCGCACGGTCTCCCCGGCCGCGGCGTCCTCCCGGCTGCCGCGCACCAGGCGCCCCTCGGCCTTGGCGACGACCTTGCTGGTCACCGCCACGACGTCGCCGTCCTCGAGGTCGAGCACCGCGAGCAGCAGGCCCGCGAGGTCGTCGCCCGGGCGGACCTCGGGCACGCCGTCGGGCGCGAGGACCTCCAGGCGTCCGCTCACGAGACCAGCCCGACCGCGGCCACGACCATCGCGGCGGTCGCGTCGAGGTCAGTCATCATCAGGGGTACGGCGGCGCACGCGATGCCGGCGGCCCGGACCTCCGGCACGAGGGCCGCGTCGACGTCGCCGACCAGCCACCCGTCGAGGACGCCGTCGGCCGACCGCGCGCCATAGTGCAGCGCGACCCCCGACGCGGTGACCGGGACGCCGATCGCGGTGAGCAGCTGCTGCGCCATCCCGCGCACGTGGGTGCCCCCGACGATCGGAGAGACACCGACCACCGGGGCCTTGGTCGCTCGCACGGCCTCGCGGATCCGCGGCACCCCGAGGATGGTGCCCACCGACACCACCGGGTTCGAGGGCGGCACCACGACCAGGTCGGCGTCGGTGATCGCGTCGACGACGCCCGGTGCGGGGGAGGAGTCGTCGAGCCCGACGACCACCACCGCCTCGGCGGGCACCTCGGCACGCAGGCGCACCCAGTACTCCTGGAAGTGCACGACGCGGCGGCCGCTGGCGCTGTCGGGGTCGGCGATCGCGATGTGGGTCTCGACGCGGTCGTCGGACATCGGCAGCAGGCGGACCCCCGGCTGCCACCGCCGGCACAGCGCCTCGGTGACCTCGGACAGCGGGTAGCCCGCGTCGAGCATCTGGGTGCGCACCAGATGGGTCGCGAGGTCGCGGTCGCCCAGGCCGAACCAGGTCGGCTCCACGCCGTAGGCCGCCAGCTCCTCCTTGGCGCTCCACGTCTCCTCGCGCCGGCCCCAGCCGCGGTCGGTGTCGATCCCGTCGCCGAGGGTGTACATCACCGTGTCGAGGTCGGGGCAGACCTTGAGGCCGTGGAGCCACAGGTCGTCGGCCGTGTTGGCCACGACCGTGACCCGCGCGTCGGGGGCGGCGCCGGGCACGAGGCCGCTGCGCAGGGCGTGCAGCAAGCCCTGCAGGAACCTTGCGCCACCGATCCCGCCGGACAGCACCGTGATCTCACGCATGGGGCAACCCTGCCCCATGCGGCCCCACGCGCGGCCCCCGGTCCGCCCCCGTGGGCGTCGCGTGCGCCGCCATACCACATCTCCATAGCAGATCCGGGCTTGACTTTGCTGGAAGACAGGCATGTAATTCCCCCAATGTGTTTTTCGGCGGAAAACCCTGCGAGGTGGGGGAGCCGGAGGCCAAGATGTGAATCTCGCACTACCGGGTCGAAAGGGCGAACACCGTGAGAGAGCTGTTTCTCCTCGAACCGGACGCCGAGGAAGCGGGATGGCAGGAGCGCGCGCTCTGCGCGCAGACCGATCCCGAGGCGTTCTTCCCTGAGAAGGGAGGATCCACGCGGGAGGCCAAGAAGGTCTGCCTGACGTGCGAGGTCCGCGACGACTGCTTGGAATACGCCCTCATGAACGACGAGCGCTTCGGCATCTGGGGTGGCCTGTCCGAGCGTGAGCGCCGCAAGCTCAAGAAGCGCGCCATCTGACCCTCGCGGTCGACCCGGCGCGACCGCCGGGTGAGGCTCGCCTCGTTTCGGGCGGACGTGTGTCCGGTCGCTAGGCTGCCCCGGTGACTGTCGCGGTGCTCCTGGTCAGCCACGGGGGCGCCGCGTGGCTGCCCGCCGTGCTCGAGGGCATCGCCACCCAGACCCGTCCGGTCGACCACCGCGTCGCGGTGGACACCGGCAGCAAGGACGAGAGCGTCGAGCTCGTGACCTCGGCCTTCGGGGCCGACGCCGTCCACACCGCCTCGCGGAGCACGTCGTGGGCCGAGGCCGTCGAGATCGGCCTGCAGGCGCTCGAGCCCACCGAGTGGGTGTGGCTGCTGCACGACGACGCCAACCCGGCTCCCACCGCCCTCGCCGCGCTGCTCGCCGCCGCCGAGGCCGACCCGACCGTCGACGTCCTCGGGCCCAAGCTGCGGGAGTGGCCGTCCCTGCGCCGCCTGCTCGAGCTGGGGATCACGATCACCGGCACCGGTCACCGCGAGACCGGGCTGGAGCGCGGGGAGTACGACCAGGGCCAGCACGACGAGCAGCGACGGGTGCTGGCCGTCAACACCGCCGGCATGCTCGTGCGGCGGTCCGTCCTCGAGGAGCTGGGCGGCTTCGACCGCGACCTCCCGATCTTCGGCAACGACCTCGACTTCGGCTGGCGGGCCGCCCTCGCCGGCCGCCGGACCGTCGTCGTGCCGGAGGCCGTCGTCTTCCATGCCGAGGCCGCACACCGGGGCATCCGACGTACGCCGCTCACCGGTCGGCACACCCACTTCCAGGAACGACGCAGCGCCCTCTTCACGCTGCTCGCCAACTCGCCCGCCCGCTTCCTGCCCTTCCGGACGGTGCGGCTGGCCCTCGGCACCTTCTGGCGGGTGATCGGCTTCCTCCTCGTCCGCTCCGTCGGCGAGGCGCTCGACGAGCTCGCGGCCCTGGTGTCGATCTACTCCCGGCCCGGCCAGATCGCGGCCGCCCGCCGGCGCCGCCGCGGGATGGTCAGCGTCGACCCCCGGGAGGTCAAGCCGCTCCTTGCTCCGGGCTGGCTGCCCTACCGACACGGCCTCGACTTCCTCAGCGACTTCGCCGCCGCCCTCACCCTGCAGGCCCAGGACGTCGCCGAGCGGCGGCGCGCCGCCAAGCTCGAGGCGGAGGGCGGCCCCGTCCGCCCGCGCGTGGTGGAGGACGACGAGCTCGCCGAGGAGTCCGGGCTGCTCGTGCGCTTCCTCACCAACCCGGTGGCCGTGCTGCTCGCCGTCTTCGTGGTCGCGGCCCTGGTCGGCGCCCGCGCTGCGTTCGGGGCCGTCTCCGGGGGAGCGCTGTCCCCGGCCCCGGAGGCCGCGTCGTCGTGGTGGCGCACGGTGACCGAGCACTGGCATCCCCTGCTGACCGGCACGAGCGCTCCCGCGCCGCCCTACCTCCTGCCGATGGCGGTGGGCGGCACCCTTCTCGGTGGCCATGCGCCGGCCCTGGTGTCGGCCCTCCTGCTGCTGGCCGTGCCGACGGCGCTCTGGGGCGCGTGGCGGTTCCTGCGGGTGGCGGGCCACCTGCGCAGCGCCGAGGGCGCGTCGCGCTGGCTGCTGGCGTGGGGCTCGGCGACCTATGCGCTCGTGCCCGTCACCAGCGGCGCCTGGGGCGACGGCCGGCTCGGCACGGTCGTGTCGACGACGCTGCTGCCCTGGCTCGCCCACGCCGCGCTGGGCTTCGGCGACCCGGAGCCGGACCGCCGGTGGCGCGCGGCCTGGCGCACCGGGCTGCTGCTGTCGCTGGCCACCGCGTTCACCCCGGTCCTCTGGCCGGCGGCCGTCCTGGTGGCCGTCGTCGTGCTGGGGCTGGCCGTGCGCGTCGCCCCCGACGCCGTCCGACGACGCTCGGTCTCGGGGCCGCCGCTCGTCGCCCTGGGCATCGTCCCCGTGCTGCTGCTGCCCTGGGTCGTGGGGCTGCTGGCCGACGGCCCGCTGCGCGGCCTGCTCCTCGAGGCGGGCCGGCTGCCCGCCGCCGAGGTGTCGCGCTGGGACCTGCTGACCGGCCATGCCGGCAGTCAGCCGGCTCCCGTGGTGCTCGGCGCCGTGGTGGCGGTGCTCGCGGTCCTCTCGCTCGTGCCCCGCGGCCCACGCATCCTCGTCACCGGCTGCTGGATCATCGCGCTGGCGGCGGCGCTGGTCGCGCTGCTGGTCTCGCGCGTGCACGTCCCGGTGTTGGGCGCGACCTCCCGTCCGGGCGTCGGGGTCCTCGTCGTGGTGGTGCAGGCGGCGTTCGTGACCGCGGTGGTCCTCGCCGGCGAGGAGCTGACCCACCAGGTGAGCGGCGCGTGGCGCCGGGTGGTCGCGGTCGCCGGCGCCGTACTCCTCGGCGGTGCCGTGCTCGTCGGCACCGGCTGGTTCGCCCTCGGCGGCCACGACCGGCTGACGTCCGAACCGGTGTCGGCCGTGCCCGCCTACATGGAGGAGAGCTCCCTGCGCGGCCCCCAGCACGGGGTGCTCATCATCAGCGGCACCGTCGAGGACGGGCTGCACTACTCGATCCGGCGCGGCGACGGCACCACGCTCGGCGAGGACGAGATCGTGGCGCTCACGCCCGCCGACGACGACTTCACCACCGCGGTCAGCACGCTGGTCTCGCGCCCCACCGTCACCGCGGCCAACGTGCTGGGCGACGCCGGCATCGAGTACGTCGTGCTCACCGCGCCCGCCGACGGGCAGGTCGCCGCGACGCTCGACGCGTCCACCGGCCTGAGCCAGGCCAGCGCCCAGGACCGCAGCACCCGCGCCTGGCTGGTCCAGAAGGAGCTCGACCCCGACGCCGTGTCCGGGCCGTCGTCCTGGCTGCACACCGTGCTCGTCGTGGTCCAGCTCGCCGCCCTGCTGCTGGTGGTCGTGCTCTGCGGCCCGACCCGGAGGAGGCAGCGATGAGCGCGGACACGCCGCAGCCCGAGGCGCAGGCGCGCCGCGGCCGTCGCGCCGCGCTGCTGCCTAAGGGGCGACTCGACACCGCCACCCTGCTGGCGGCGGCCCTGCCGGTGCTCACCCTGGGGGCCGCGCTCCTCATGACCCCGCGCGTGGAGCAGCCGACGCCGAACCCGCCGACCCAGGCGCCGCTGGCGCACCTGGACCGTGGCTGCCCCGCCGCGCTGCCCGGGGAGGGCACGCTGGTCGTCGGCAGCTCGACCGCCACGCCCGGCGAGGTCACGCTGCGGATGCTCGCCGGGACCCAGACCGAGCCCGAGCCGCTCCAGCTCGGCGCGGGTCAGGTGACCGAGGCCCCGGTGCCCGGCAAGCCCGCCCTGGTCAGCGCCGACGACGAGCAGGCGGTCGGGCTGCTCGCGGCGCGGACGCGACCCAAGCCGCTGGCGTCGGTGCCCTGCCCCGTGCCGACCTCGGACGCGTGGTTCACCGGGCTCGGTGCGCGGTCCTCGCACGCGTCGGTCCTCGAGATCGACAACCCCGACGTCGGGGCGGCGGTCGTCGACGTCGTCGTCCTCTCCCGCCAGGGCATCGTGGCGGCGCCGGAGCTCCGTGGGATCCGGATCCCCGGTCGCACCTCGGTCACCGTGGACCTCGCGGCGCGGATCCCGCGGCGCGGCGACATCGCCGTCGAGGTCGCGGTGTCGCGCGGCCGGGCGGCCGTGACGGCCCGCGACGGCTCCGGACGCCCGGGCGAGGGGCTGCGCACCGACTGGCTCCCGGCCCAGGTCGAGCCGTCGGACACCAACGTCGTGCTCGGTCTCCCGCGCGGCACGGGCGCTCGTACGCTCTCGGTGGCCAACACCGGCGACAACGAGGCCGTGGTGTCCCTGCGCGTCATCACCCCGTCGACCACCTTCACCCCGGCGGGCAGCGAGGAGTTCCGGGTCAAGCCCGGCGCCCTGGTCGGCGTCCCGCTGCGCAAGGTGCTCGCGTCCAAGGCCGCCGCCGATGCCACGGGCATCCTCGTCGAGGCCAGCGAGCCGGTCACGGCGGCCGTCCGCTCGACCGTCGGCGGCGACGTCGCCCTGGCGACGGCGGCCGCCTCCGTGGTCGAGTCCGGTGCCGCACTGGTGCCCGAGGGCACCGCCACGCTGCTGCTCAGCGGCGCCGAGTCCGACGGCAGCGTCGCCGTCACCGTGCGCGACGCGTCGGGCAGGACCCTGCTCGACAGGACCGTCGACGTCTCGCCCGACCGGGGCGGCTCGCTCGACCTGCCCGACGGGGCGGCCCTCGTCGCGATCACTCCCGCCGGCACGCCGGTCGCCGCAGCGGTGCTGGTGACCGGGAAGGCCGGGTTGGTCGTCGTGCCCGTCAGCGAGGTCCCGCAGCACGCGCTGCTGCCCTCCGTCGGCCCGGCGCTGCCCTGAGCCGGGTCCCACCGAGCTGGGGTCGCGTGGGCCGTCAGTCGCGCTCGTAGCGGGGGTCGACCTGCTCGGGGTCGAGGCCGAGCAGCTCGGCGACCTGCTCGACCACCACGGTGTGCACGAGGGCCTCGAGGTCGGCGCGGGTCTCCGCGCGGTGCTCGATCGGCCGTCGGAACACGACCAGCCGCGTGGTCTTGGCGCCGCTGCCGCGGACGAGGGCGGACAGGGGCACCGTCGTCGGGTGCCAGTCGTCGGGGATCTGGGGGGCGTCCTCGACGGCGTACTCCACGAGGCCGAGCCGGTCGGCCCAGCGCTCCTCGAGGCTCTCGACCACGTCGAGCACGAGGTCGTCGAAGCGGGCCCGGCCGGTGCGCGTCGCCGGGGTGCCGAGCCGGGTCGGCAGCACCCCCGGCCCACGCATCCCACGGCCGCGGCGGTCTCGCGTGCGCCGTCGTACCGGCCGGGTCTCCTCCACACCGCGAGCCTAATCGGAGGGGACCGGCGTGGGCGGTACCGTCGGCCGCGTGACTTCCACCCGTCGCTGCTCGCGCACCGCCTGCGGCCGTCCGGCGGTCGCCACGCTCACCTATGTCTACGCCGACCAGACGGCGGTGCTGGGTCCGCTGGCGCTCTATGCCGAGCCGCACGCCTACGACCTCTGCGAGCAGCACAGCGAGCGCCTGTCGGCGCCGCGCGGGTGGGAGGTGCTCCGGCTGGCGCCCGATCCCTCGACCGTCGGCCCCTCGAGCGACGACCTCCTCGCCCTGGCCGACGCGGTCCGCGAGGCGGCCCGGCCGGCGCCCGCGCCGCCGGTGGGCGGGCGGCCGTCCGACGAGACCGGACGCGAGGTCGCCCGGCGCGGCCACCTGAGGGTCCTCACCACCGACTGACCCCTCGTCCGGGGCGGGGCCTGTGCCCCGACCGCGCCCCGTCCGGTGGATAGGGTGAACCTCATGCCGCCACGTCCCGAGCCCTCGCAGCTCGACGCGGTCTTCAAGGCCTACGACGTACGCGGCCTGGTCCCCGAGCAGCTCGACGAGGCCCTCGCCCACGCGGTCGGCAACGCCTTCGTCGCGGTCACCGGTGCCCGGGCCGTCGTGGTGGGACGCGACATGCGGCCGAGCTCGCCGGCGCTCGCGAGCGCGTTCGCCGAGGGCGCGACCCTCGCGGGTGCCGACGTCACGATGATCGGGCTGGCCTCGACCGACCAGCTCTACTTCGCCTCGGGGCACCTCGGGCGGGCGGGGGCGATGTTCACGGCGAGCCACAACCCGGCTCGCTATAACGGCATCAAGCTCTGCCGCAGCGAGGCGCGGCCGGTCGGGATGGAGACCGGGCTGGCGGAGATCCGCTCCGCGGTCGGGGCCGGTGACCTCCGGCGGGCGGGGAAGCCGGGCTGGATCGACGAGATGGACCTGCTCGACGACTATGCGAGCCACCTGCGCACGCTCGTGCCGGTCGGCGGTCGCCCGCTCAAGGTGGTCGTCGACGCCGGCAACGGGATGGCGGGCCTCACGGCGCCCGCCGTCCTCGGCCCGCTGGCGGAGCGGGTCGACCTGGTGCCGATGTACTTCGAGCTCGACGGGACCTTCCCCCACCACGAGGCCAACCCCATCGAGCCGGAGAACCTGCGCGACCTGCAGGCGCGCGTGGTCGCCGAGGGCGCCGACCTGGGGCTCGCTTTCGACGGTGACGCCGACCGGTGCTTCGTCGTCGACGAGCGTGGGGAGGCGGTCTCGCCGTCGACCCTCACCGCGCTCATCGCGACGCGCGAGCTCGCCGGGACGCCCGGCGCGACGATCATCCACAACCTGATCACCAGCCGTGCCGTGCCCGAGATCGTCACCGAGCACGGCGGTGTGCCGGTCCGGACCCGGGTCGGTCACTCGTTCATCAAGGCGACGATGGCCGAGACCGACGCGGTCTTCGGAGGCGAGCACAGCGGTCACTTCTACTTCCGCGACTTCTGGCGGGCCGACTCCGGGATGCTCGCCGCGCTGCACGTGCTGGCCGCGGCCGCCGAGACCACCCGGCCGCCGTCGCAGCTCTTCGCCGACTTCGAGCGCTATGTCCTCAGCGGCGAGGTCAACTCGTCGGTCTCCGACGTCGCCGCGGTCCTCGCGCGCCTCGAGTCGTCGTACGGCGCTCGCGAGGACGTCGTCGTCGACCACCTCGACGGGCTGAGCGTGACCCACGCCGACTGGGGCTTCAACGTCCGTCCGTCCAACACCGAACCCCTGCTGCGCCTCAACGCCGAGGGCCGCGACGCCGACACGATGGCCGCGGTCCGCGACGAGGTGCTCGAGCTGATCAGGAGCGACCCATGAACCTGGACCCCCGGCTGATGGAGATCATCGTCTGCCCGGACTGCCACGGCGACCTGGAGGCCGTGGGGGAGGAGCTGGTCTGCACGGCGTGCGGCCTGGCCTACCCCGTCCGCGACGACATCCCCGTGCTGCTCGTCGACGAAGCCCGCCGTCCGGGCTGAGGTGCGGCGTGACGACCTGGTTCGACGAGTCCCGGCTGGACGACGAGCAGGCGCTCGCCGCGGCCGACCCGCTGCTGCGCCGGCTGGCCGAGTCCGGAGCCCGTGTGCGCCGCGAGGCGCACGACGCCGCGGCCGCCACGCTCGCCGCGGTCTCGCGCGCCGGTGAGCTGGTCCGGCCCCGGGCGGTCGTCGCGGCCGGCCCCGACTCGCGGCTGCTGCGGGCGGTCCTCGAGCCGTGGTGCCCGGTGCCGTTCGTCGCCTGGCCGGCCGCCGGCCTTCCCGGCTGGGCCGGGAGCATGGACCTCGTCCTCGTGCTCGCCCCCGCGGGCACCGACGCCGGCACCGCCTCGGCGGCGGCCGAGGCGGTGCGCCGAGGCTGCCAGGTGGTCGTCGCCTGTCCGCCCCACTCGCTCGTCGCCGAGCATGCCGCGGGACGCTGGACCACGCTGCTCCCGACCGTCACGGGCGACCAGCTCGCGTCGGCGGTGGTGATGCTCGACTATCTCGACAAGGTCGGCCTGGGGCCTCGAGCCGACGCCGAGAGCGTCGCCCTGGCCCTCGACGAGGTCGCCGTGGCCTGCTCGCCGCACCGCGACCTCGCCGTCAACCCCGCCAAGATGCTGGCGATCGCGCTCGCCGACACGACCCCCGTCGTCTGGGGCGGCTCGGTGCTGTCGGCGCGTGCGGCCCGTCGGGTCGCGGAGTCGCTGCGCCGTGCCAGCGGCCGCTCGGCCATCGCCGGCGACGCCGAGCACCTCCTGCCCGTGGTCTCGGCGACGTCGCGTCGCGACGTCTTCGACGACCCCTTCGCCGAGGGCGCCGCCACCGCCCGGCCGCTGCTGCTCGTCCTGGACGACGGAGCCGACGACCCCGTTGCCCGCGAGGAGCGTGGCCGCCTCCAGGCCGCGGCCGCCGAGCGCGGCGTCCGCGTCGAGACCGTCAGCACGACGGCCGAGACCGAGGTCGCCCGCTATGCCTCCCTCGCCCTCACCGGCTCCTACGCCTCCGCCTACCTCCAGCTGGGTCTCGTCCCCGACTGACGTCGGTGTCGGTTCACCATGGGATGTCGGTCTGTTGTCACTTCCCACGGCGTGCATGCCATGGGAAGTGACAGCTCGGCTGCATCCCATGGTGAACCGTCACGGCCCCGGCCGACGGACCTCCGCTAGCGTTCGGTCCCATGGCAACGGATGGTGGCACCAAGGCGGTCGTGGCGGCGCTGCTGGCGAACCTGGGGATCGCGGTCACCAAGCTGGTGGCGTTCGCGCTCACGGGGATCAGCTCGATGCTGGCCGAGGGGATCCACTCGATCGCCGACTCGGGCAACCAGGGGCTGCTGCTGCTCGGCGGGAAGCGCTCGCAGCGGGAGGCCACCGAGCGACACCCGTTCGGCTACGGCCGGGAGCGCTACATCTACTCCTTCATCGTGGCCATCGTGCTGTTCAGCGTGGGCGGCCTGTTCGCGCTCTACGAGGCGTGGCACAAGTTCCACGAGGTGCGCGACGGGCATCACGACGACGCCGGCCGCTGGTGGTGGGTGCCGCTGGTCGTCCTCGGCGTGGCGATCGTCCTCGAGGGCCTGTCCTTCCGGACCGCGATCCGTGAGACGAGCAAGATCAAGGGCCAGGCGTCCTACGCCCAGTTCATCCGCCGCGCCAAGCAGCCCGAGCTGCCCGTCATCCTGCTCGAGGACCTGGCCGCGCTGGTCGGCCTCGTGTTCGCGTTCGTCGCCGTCTCGCTGTCGCTGGTGACGGAGAACTACTACTTCGACGTCGCCGGTACGGCGGCCATCGGGCTGCTGCTCGTCGTCGTCGCCGTGATCCTGGCCGTCGAGACCAAGAGCCTGCTCCTGGGGGAGTCCGCGAGCGCGGAGGCCGAGACCCGCATCGAGGCGGCGCTCACCCGCACCCCCGGGATCGACTCGCTGATCCACATGAAGACCCTGCACCTCGGTCCCGAGGAGCTCCTCGTGGCCGCCAAGTTCGGGACCTCGTCGGGGGCCGACGCGGCGGCGGTGGCCTCCGCCATCGACGCCGCCGAGCGCGCCATCCGGGAGGCCGAGCCGACAGCGCGCGTGATCTATCTCGAGCCCGACATCTTCCGCGCCGACTATGTCCCCGCGGAGCGGCCGGAGCCCCCGGCGCCGGCCGGCCACTGACCTCACCCGGGCTGCGGGACGACGAGGTCCGGACCGCGCGCGAGGATTCTTCAACCGAGGCAAGGCCGGACTAACCTGGCTTGATGCGGCCGACGCCGAGCCGCACACCCGGACGTGGAGGACATCCCGTGGACTTCAAGGTCGCCGACCTCTCCCTCGCCGACTTCGGTCGCACCGAGATCACCCTGGCCGAGCACGAGATGCCCGGCCTCATGGCCATGCGCGCACGGTACGGCGACACCAAGCCGCTGCGCGGGGCCCGCATCGCCGGCTCGCTGCACATGACGGTGCAGACTGCGGTGCTCATCGAGACGCTGGTCGCCCTCGGCGCCGAGGTGCGCTGGGCGTCCTGCAACATCTTCTCCACCCAGGACCACGCCGCCGCGGCCATCGCCGTCGGCCCCGAGGGCACCGTCGAGGCGCCCGCCGGCGTCCCGGTGTTCGCCTGGAAGGGCGAGACCCTGGAGGACTACTGGTGGTGCACCCAGCAGATCCTCCGCTGGCCCGACGACGAGGACGGCACCCCGCAGTTCGCCAACATGATCCTCGACGACGGCGGTGACGCGACCCTGCTCGTGCACCTCGGCGTGGACGCCGAGAAGTCCGGCATCGCGCCCGACCCGGCCAGCGCCGGCAGCCACGAGCAGCAGATCGTCTTCGGCGTCATCCGCGACTCGCTCGCCGAGTCCAAGGACCGCTGGTCCAAGATCGCCAACGAGATCAAGGGCGTGACCGAGGAGACCACCACGGGCGTCCACCGTCTCTACGAGATGACCAAGGAGGGCACCCTGCTCTTCCCGGCCATCAACGTCAACGACTCGGTCACCAAGTCCAAGTTCGACAACAAGTACGGCTGCCGCCACTCGCTGGTCGACGGCATCAACCGCGCCACCGACGTGCTCATCGGCGGCAAGGTCGCCGTGGTCTGCGGCTACGGCGACGTCGGCAAGGGCTGCGCCGAGTCCCTCCGCGGCCAGGGCGCGCGCGTCGTCGTCACCGAGATCGACCCGATCTGCGCCCTGCAGGCGGCGATGGACGGCTACCAGGTGGCGACCCTCGAGGACATCCTCCCGATCGCCGACATCGTCATCACCGCCACCGGCAACCGCGACGTCGTGACGGCCCAGCAGATGAGCCGCATGAAGCACCAGGCCATCGTCGGCAACATCGGCCACTTCGACAACGAGATCGACATGGCCGGCCTCGAGACCTGGCCGGGGATCGTGCGCAAGAACATCAAGCCGCAGGTCGACCTGTGGACCTTCCCCGAGACCGGGCGCGGCGTGATCGTGCTGTCCGAGGGCCGGCTGATGAACCTCGGCAACGCCACCGGCCACCCGTCGTTCGTGATGTCGAACTCGTTCACCAACCAGGTGCTGGCCCAGATCGAGCTCTTCACCAAGCCCGAGGACTACCCCGTGGGCGTCTACACCCTGCCCAAGCACCTCGACGAGGAGGTCGCCCGGCTGCACCTCGACAGCCTCGGCGTCCGGCTCACCGAGCTGACGGCGGACCAGGCGTCCTACCTCGGCGTCCCGGTCCAGGGTCCCTACAAGGCCGACCAGTACCGCTACTGACCGGAGCCTCCCGCTCGGCGCGGGACGGGGCTGGCACACTTGCCCTCATGAACCATCCGGTCGACAGCTCGCCCGCCAAGGGCCGCGTCCTGGTCGTCGACGACGACGCGTCCCTGGCCGAGATGCTGACGATCGTGCTGCGTCAGGAGGGGTTCGAGTCGCGGGTCTGCGACCGCGGTGACACGGCGATCGCCGCGTTCCGCGACTACCGTCCCGACCTCGTGCTGCTCGACCTCATGCTGCCCGGTCTCGACGGCATCGACGTCTGCAAGGAGATCCGCGCCGAGTCCGGCGTGCCGATCGTGATGCTGACCGCCAAGAGCGACACCGTCGACGTGGTGGTGGGGCTCGAGTCGGGTGCCGACGACTACGTCGTCAAGCCGTTCAAGCCCAAGGAGCTCATCGCGCGCATCCGGGCGCGCGTACGCCGGCTCGACCCACCCGGCACCGACCAGCTGACGATCGGCGACCTCACCATCGACGTCGCCGGACACTCGGTGGCCCGCGAGGGGCGGCCGATCAACCTGACGCCCCTGGAGTTCGACCTGCTCGTCTGTCTGGCCCGCAAGCCCTGGCAGGTGTTCACCCGTGAGGTGCTCCTCGAGCAGGTCTGGGGCTACCGCCACGCCGCCGACACCCGGCTGGTCAACGTGCACGTCCAGCGGCTGCGCTCCAAGGTCGAGCACGACCCGGAGAACCCCGAGGTCGTGGTCACCGTCCGCGGCGTCGGCTACAAGGCCGGCACGGCCTCCTAGCAGGCTGCCATGCCGCTGACGGGCGGGAGCCTCACCAGCGCCGTACCCCGGGCGCTGACCCTCTGGCGCCGCTCCATCCAGGCCCGGGTGGTGCTGAGCACCGTCGTGCTGTCGGCGCTCGTCTTCAGCGGGGTCGGGTGGTTCCTCCTCCAGCAGACGCGCGACGGCCTCCTCGACCACCGCGTCAAGGCGGTCGTCGCGGAGGCCAACGACGAGACCCGCAGCGCCCGGCTCGCCCTCGAGGGGGCGCTCGGGACCGACCTCGACGCGAGCACGCAGCGCACCGAGCTCGTGAACCCGATCATCGAGCGGGGGACGGTGCGCGGCTACAGCGTCGCCCTGCTCAAGCCGGGCGTCGAGCTCGAGCCGGCGGGTGGGGCGATGAAGTCGCCGGGCCTCGACCTGGGCAGCATCCCGCCGGAGCTGCGGGGCCACTTCGAGGAGTCGACCGCGACGGCCTGGAGCTATACCCGCATCCGCGTGAACGACGAGCGGCCGACCTCGGTGCCCGGCGTGGTCGTCGGGTCCACGATCCGTCTCCCCGCCGACGGGTCGGCCTACACCCTCTACTACCTCTTCCCGCTCAAGGACGAGCAGGAGACGCTCAGCCTGGTGGCCCGGGCGCTCGCCACCGCGGCCGGCGTCCTGCTGGTGCTCGTCGCCGGCCTCACCTGGCTGGTGACGCGCCAGGTCGTGACGCCCGTGCGGATGGCCCGCCGCGTGGCCGAGCGGCTCGCGGCCGGCCAGCTGCAGGAGCGCCTCCGGGTGCGCGGCGAGGACGACCTGTCGCGACTGGCGACCTCGTTCAACCAGATGGCGTCCAACCTGCAGAAGCAGATCCGCCAGCTCGAGGAGCTGAGCCGGGTCCAGCGCCGCTTCGTCTCCGACGTCTCCCACGAGCTGCGCACCCCCCTCACGACGGTCCGGATGGCCAGCGACGTCATCCACGACACCCGTCGCGAGCTCGACCCCGTCACCGCGCGGGCGGCGGAGCTGCTCCAGACCGAGCTCGACCGTTTCGAGACGCTGCTGTCCGACCTCCTGGAGATCAGCAGGTTCGACGCGGGCGCCGCGGTGCTCGAGCCCGAGGACGTCAACCTGGTCGACGTCGTGCACCGGGTGGTCGACGCCACCCGCGTGCTGGCCGACCAGCGCGACGTGCGGATCGAGGTACGAGCGCCCGCCGAGCCGTGCCTCGCCGAGGCCGACGTGCGCCGGGTCGAGCGCATCGTGCGCAACCTCGTCGGCAACGCCATCGACCACGCCGAGACCGGCGACGTCATCATCTGGGTCGCCAGCGACGACCAGGCGGCGGCGGTGGCGGTGCGCGACTACGGGGTCGGACTGGCGCCGGGGGAGTCGGCCATGGTGTTCAACCGCTTCTGGCGTGCCGACCCGGCCCGCGCACGCACCACCGGCGGCACCGGGCTCGGCCTGTCGATCGCCCTGGAGGACACCCACCTGCACGGCGGCTGGCTGCAGGCCTGGGGCCGACCCGGCGAGGGGTCGCAGTTCCGCCTCACCCTTCCCCGGTACATCGGGCAGGCCCTGCGCCACAGCCCGATCCCGCTGGTGCCCACGGATGCGGAGGAGAAGGTGTGACCCGCCGCCCCGCTCCCGCCGCCCGCCGCGCCGCCCGCCTCGTCGCGACGGGGCTCCTGGGCGCGCTGGCGCTCGCCGGCTGCGTGTCCGTGCCCGACCGCGGTCCCGTGGTGGAGACGGGGGACAGCTCCGACGTCCGCGCCGGCGAGGCACCCGACATCGTGCCGCAGCCGCCCCAGCCGGGGGAGTCGGCCAGCGACGTGGTGAAGCACTTCCTCGAGGCGATGCGCGCCTCGCCCATCGACACCACGGTGGCCCGGCAGTTCCTCACCAAGGACGCCGCGGCGTCGTGGAGCCCCGAGCAGGAGACGATCACCTACGTCAGCAACTCGGGCCCGTTCGGCAGCTCGCCCACCCGGGTCAAGCTGCTCGACACCGCTCACTTCGACGCCCGGGGCACGTGGCTCGGCCCGCTGCCGACGGCGCGCCGCACCCTCCGCTTCCCCCTCGAGATCGAGGACGGCGAGTGGCGGATCGCCGAGGCCCCCGACGCGCTCATCGTCAACAAGGACTGGTTCGACCAGCGGTTCCAGCAGGTCTCGCTCTTCTTCTTCGACCTCAGCGGCAGCTTCCTGGTGCCCGAGCCCGTGTTCCTGCCGCGCGGCAACCAGCTGCCGACGGCGCTGGTGACCGGGCTCCTCGCGGGGCCTCCCTCGGGGCTGCGCCGGGTCGAGCGCACGTTCATCCCCCCGGGGATGACCCTCGACCTGTCGGTGCCACCGATCGACAAGGGGGTCGCGACGGTGGGCCTCAGCGGCAGCGGCACCCGCGTCAGCGCCGATACGACGACCCTGATGCTCGCCCAGCTGACCTGGACGCTCCGCCAGGTGCCGGGTCTGCAGAACCTCAAGCTCACGATGGACGGCCAGGCCGTCGGCTCGCCGGGGGACGACGGGCTGCCCGTCGACAGCGGCGCCGAGTACGACCCCACCGGCTGGGTGGCCAACGCGACGCCGTTCGGGCTGCGGCGGGGCCTGTTGGTCGGCGACGCCGTGGACGAGCCGACCCCGGTGACCGGCCCGTTCGGCACCAAGCGCTTCGGCCTCCGCTCGATCGCGGTCAGCCCCGACAACACCCAGGTCGCCGGGGTGACCTCCGACGGCCGCGAGGCCTATGTCACGTCGGTGAGCACCCCGGACGCGAGGGTGGCCACCGTGGCCCCCGGGGCCGCCGACCTGCTGCCACCAGCCTGGGACCTGACGCGCCGGCTCTGGCTGGTCGACCGTCGCCCGAGCGGCGCGGTCGTGTCCGTCGTCGTCGACGGCGGGGCGCCCGTCGCCGTCCGGGCGCCGGGCATCGACGGGCGGCGGGTCCGCGCCTTCGAGGTCTCCCGCGACGGCACGCGCTTCGTGGCGGTCGTCGCCGACGGGGCCAGCGACGCGGTGGTCGTCAGCCGCGTCCGGGACCGCCTCGACGGCACGGTGGCGCTCACCCGGGCCGTCGAGATCCCCTGGCCCGGCGACACGCCGCTCCGCGCCCGCGACCTCGGCTGGAGCGACCCCACCACCGCGGTGGTGCTCAACCCCCTCCTGGACCGGCTCTTCGAGGTCAAGGCCCTGCCGCTGGACGGGTCGCCAGGACGCACCGTCGCCACCGTCCGCGGCGTCTACCGCGGCCTGGTCACCTCGCCGGTCGAGTCCGAGCCCAGCTATCTCGTCGCCCGCGACGGCATCTTCGCCCTCGGCGACGTGCGCACGCTCCCGGGCCAGGAGGGAGTGCTCCTCCCGAGCCTCACCTACGTCGGCTGACCAGGGTCGCGACAGCCGGTTGTCCACATGCGGCCGGCCGGGCCTGTCGCCGACCTCTGCCCGGTGCTGGGATGTCGGCATGGGCAGCGTGGGGGATGCGGCGCTCGACCTCGCGTTCGGCGGTGCCTGCCTCGGCTGCGGTCTTCCCGGCAGGGCGGTCTGCCCGGGCTGCGCGTCCGAACTCCCCGAGACCGCCTCCCTCGTCTGGCCGACGCCGACGCCGCCGGGGCTGGCACCGCCGTGGGCGGCGGGGGAGTACGCCGGCCTGCTCCGCGAGCTGGTGCTCGCCCACAAGGAGCGGCGGCGGTCGGACCTGCGTCGCAGGCTCGGCGGGCTGCTCGCCCTCGGCGTCGCGGCGGCCGCGCCCCTGGACGCGCCGGTCGTCCTGGTGCCCGTGCCCTCGCGCCCGGCCGCCGTGCGCGCCCGCGGCCACGATCCCACGCTGGAGATCACCCGGGCCGCGGCCCGGGCCCTCGGCCGTGCGGGGCACGAGGCGCGGGTCGCGCGCCTGCTCGCCGTACGCCGCGACGTCGCCGACCAGGCCGGGCTGTCGGCCGCCGACCGGGCGGCCAACCTCGACCGGTCGCTGCACGTCCGGCCGGGGTCGCTGGCCCGGCTGGCGCGGTGGCGGCCGGCGGTGCGCACGGTCGTGTGCGACGACGTCCTCACCACCGGGGCGACCGCGCGCGAGGCGCAACGGGCCCTGGAGGCGGTGGGTCTGGACGTGGTGGGCATCGCCACCGTCGCGGCGACCCGACGTCGGGTGTCCGACTGCCGGGTTTCGCTTTGAACCTGCCCCTCGACCGACTAGCGTCGATGCATGGAGTCCGTCCGGGTCCGTGGTTGCGTCACCCGGGCGGTTCGTGTGTCCAGGCACACGTCACCCGGATGGCAAGCCGATGCCAGTCGCAGGCGAAACGGCCCACGTAACGAGCGGCCCGGCGGCGATCGTCCGCCGAGCACTCGGATCACGGTGCGGCTTAGTCGTAAGTCCTGCCTCGCCACCGTCGCCAGATGCGACGGCCGGCGGGAGAAGGTCAGTAGTGGCGGAGAAGCTGCGAGAGCCTCAGCAGGCGGGTGTGGGGTCGAAGACCAGGTCGGCCGGACGGACTCCGCTCATCCACGGCGCCCTCTCCCGGGCGTCCGCTCCCATCGCTCGTGCGACCTGTAGGAGGTTCACATGGAGGTTGTGGTCACCGGCCGTCACTGCGAGGTGTCGGACAGGTTCCGCAGTCATGTCTCCGAGAAGCTCTCTCGCTTGGAGAAGCATGACCACCGCATCATGCGGGTGAACGTCGAGGTCGAGCAGGAGCGCAACCCGCGGCAGGCCGACCGAGCCGTCCGCGTCGAGCTGACCGCCCTCTCCCGGGGCCCGGTCATCCGGGCCGAGGCCGCCGCCGCCGACAAGATGGCCGCCCTGGACCTCGCCGTCGACAAGATGGCCTCGCAGATGCGCCGCGCCGCCGACCGGCGCCGGGTGCGCAGCAGCCGGGTGCGCGGCGGAGGCGCCGTGGCCCTGGCCGAGGTGGAGCCGGGCCTCGACGGCGCGGAGGCGCCGGCGGGCGACGAGCTCCAGCACCAGGTCGGTCCGATCACGGTGACCGGTGAGGGGCCGCTCGTGGTCCGGGAGAAGTCCCACCAGGCCACGCCGATGACCCTCGACCAGGCGCTCTACGAGATGGAGCTGGTCGGCCACGACTTCTACCTGTTCGTCGACAAGGAGTCCGAGCGTCCCAGCGTCGTCTACCGGCGACGTGGCTATGACTACGGCGTCATCTCGCTCGAGGTCGACGAGCTCTGAGCCGGGGAGGGCGCTCGTCGAACTGGCAGGTCTCGGGGGCTCGACGGTCCGCGCGGGAGCGGCCGTCATCTGCGAGGATGTCGGCGTGACCGAAGCGCAGGGGGCAGAGCCCATCAAGGTGCTCGTGGTCGACGACCAGGAGCTCTTCCGTCGTGGCATCACCATGCTGCTCGGCGCCGAGCCCGGCATCGAGGTCGTCGGCGAGGCCGGTGACGGCATCGAGGGCACGCAGCTGGCCGAGACCACCGTGCCCGACGTGGTGCTCCTCGACGTCCGGATGCCCAAGCGCACCGGCATCGAGGCGTGCCTGGCGATCAAGGAGGCCGTGCCCTCGGCCAAGATCGTGATGCTCACGGTCAGCGACGAGGAGGCCGACCTCTACGAGGCCGTCAAGAGCGGGGCCTCGGGCTACCTCCTCAAGGACTCCTCCATCGAGGAGGTCGCGCAGGCCGTCAAGGTGGTGGCCGACGGCCAGTCCCTGATCAGCCCGTCGATGGCGGTCAAGCTCATCGACGAGTTCAAGCAGATGTCCAAGCCCGAGCGCGCCCACGTGCCCGGCCTCCGGCTCACCGACCGCGAGCTCGAGGTGCTGCGGCTGGTCGCCCGCGGCATGAACAACCGCGAGATCTCCAAGCAGCTGTTCATCAGCGAGAACACCGTCAAGAACCACGTGCGCAACATCCTCGAGAAGCTCCAGCTGCACTCGCGCATGGAGGCCGTGATGTATGCCGTCAAGGAGAAGCTGCTCGACCTGCCCTGACCGGGGGCCCGCCCGGGTGGCGTAGGCGCCCGAGCCCGCGGCGCCGTACGGCGGCCCGGCACTGTCGGTGCCGGGTGCGATGATGCGCGACGTGACCAGCGCCGTCCCCACCCGTCTCTCCGTCGCGCAGGCCCGCCGGGTCGCGCTGGCCGCCCAGGGGTTCGCCGACCGCGCCCACGCGCTGCCCACCATGCGCACGTTCCAGCGCACCCTGGAGCGCACGGGCGTCCTCCAGGTCGACTCGGTCAACGTCCTCCAGCGCGCCCACTACATGCCGCTCTACTCCCGCATGGGCCCCTATGACATCGGCCTGCTGCACCGCGCCTCCGAGCGCCGGCCCCGCCGGATGGTGGAGTACTGGGCCCACGTCCAGGCGTTCATGCCCGTCGAGCTCTGGCCGGTCATGCGCCACCGCATGGACCACTACCGCGCCCAGCGCGGCAAGTGGGGGATCCTCGTCGACGAGCCCGACCTGGAGGCCGGCCTGCTGGCCGAGGTGCGCGACGTCGGCGCCTCCACGGCGCGCGACCTCGACGACGGGCTCCCGCGCACCAAGGAGCACTGGGGCTGGAACTGGTCCAGCACCCGCCGGGTGCTCGACTACCTCTACATGGTCGGCGACCTGGCCATCGCCGGCCGCAACAGCCAGTTCGAGATCCTCTACGACCTCCCCGAGCGCGTCCTGCCGCCCGAGGTCCTGGCCCTGCCCACACCGAGCCGCGAGGAGGCCGACCTCGAGCTCGTGCGCCGAGCGGCCCGGTCCCACGGCGTCGCGTCTGTGGCCTGCCTGCGCGACTACTACCGCATGTCGGTGGCCGCCACCAAGGCCGCCGTCGACACCCTGGTCGAGTCGGCGGAGCTGCTCCCCGTCGCCGTCGACGGCTGGAAGCGGGCCGCCTACCTCCACGCCGAGGCCCGGCTCCCGCGTCGCGTCGACGCCCGCGCGCTGCTCAGCCCGTTCGACCCGGTGGTGTGGCAACGCGACCGCGCCGAGGCCCTGTTCGACTTCTTCTACCGCATCGAGATCTACGTCCCGCCCGCCAAGCGGGTCCACGGCTACTACGTCCTCCCGTTCCTGCTGGGCGACCGCATCGTGGCGCGCGTCGACCTCAAGGCCGACCGCCAGGGCGGCCGGCTGCTGGCGCGGTCGGCCTTCGCCGAGCCGCACGCCCCGAGCCACACCGCCGAGGAGCTCGCCGTGGAGCTGTGGCAGCTGGCCGGCTGGCTCGGCCTCGACGACGTCGTCGTCGAGTCGCGCGGCGACCTCGCCCCGGCGCTGGCCGCGGCCGTCGTGGCCTGACCGCCCCTCCACGCCCGGCGTGCCCGACCGCACATCGGTCGCCTCAAGTCCTCAAGTCCCCGGGTCGGTGACCGATTGCAGGCCCAGAGAACTATCGGTTCACGGAGGGACACGAGGCGCAGATGACACATCAGCTGCACGAGGGTGCGCAGACGCAGCCCGAGGTCGAGCGGGTGGTGGCCCGCCAGCCGATCATCAGCCGCAACGGCCGGATCATCGGCTTCCAGCTCATCCAGCGCACCACCGCCGTGGACGACGTCCCGCACCCCAACGCCGACGACATGGTCAGCGTGTCGGCCCTGCTGGGCGACATGACCGTGAGCGTCGACGCCCTGGTCGGGAACTCGCAGCTGTTCTGCCGCCCCGGCCCGTGGCTGCTCACCGGCACGCCGCCGATGGCCACCCTGGCCGGGCGCACCGTCCTCGAGGTGCCCGCTCGCCTGTGCGGCGACCCGCAGGTGATCGAGCGGTGCCGGGCGATGCTGGGCCGTGGCTATGCCCTGGCCCTCGACGAGTTCGGCTGGTACCCCGGCATCGAGGCCCTCCTCGAGCTCGCGGACGCCGTCGAGATCGACCTCGCCATCAACTCCCGCGAGCACGTGCTCGGCCTGGTCGAGCGGCTGCGCCCCTACGACGTGCCCCTGCTGGCCGCCCGCTGCCTCACCGAGGACGACCTCGCGTGGGCCGGCGAGGTCGGCTTCGAGCTGTTCCACGGTCCGGCGATCCAGCGGCCGGTGCAGATCAGCGGAGCGTCCCTCGCCCCGTCCGCGCTGACCCAGGTGCAGCTCGCCACCGAGCTGCTCGACGAGGACCTCGACTTCAACCGCATCGAGGCGATCCTCAACCACGACCCCGCGCTGGTCGTCCAGGTGCTGCGTCAGGCGTCGCTCGGCGCCGGCGGCGGGCTGCGTCGCGAGGTCCACAGCGTGCGCGAGGCGCTGGTGCTCATGGGCACCACCCGGCTGCGCCGCTGGGCCGCGCTGGCCGTGCTCGGTCGCCAGGTCGACACCAGCCGCAGCGACGCCCTCGCGGTCGCGCTCGTCCGTGCCCGGATGTGCGAGCTGCGCGCCCAGCAGACGGGCATCGACCGCGGGTTCGCCTTCACCGCCGGCCTCCTGTCCGCCCTCGACCTGCTGCTCAGTGTCGACATCTCCGAGATCGAGGCCCGCGTCGACGTCGACGAGGGGCTCGCGGCCGCCGCCTTCCGGCGCGAGGGCCCGGTGGGAGAGCTCGTGAGCTATGTCGCCGACTACCAGTCCGCCGTCGCGGCGGGCGAGGCGACCGGCTCCGGGATCGGCGACGTCGAGCTGGTCGCCGCGATGGCCTTCGCCTGGGCGATGTCCCACGTCAACGCGATGCTGCACCCCCCGCGCGTCGCCTGAGGCCGACGGTCGCCGACCGACCCCCCAGAACGCCGCAGCCGCCCCGAGATCTCGGGGCGGCTGCGGCGTTCCTGCGGCGGGCTGCCGTCAGCTGGCCAGGGGCGTCGCGGGTGCGACGGTCGCACGGACCGGGTCGTCCGAGGTCACGTCGGCGACATAGTGGCAGGCCGTGCCGGGCTCGTGGGGGTCGGTGCGTCGGCAGACGACGGCCGCCACGTCGGGCCACAGTCGGTGGTCGCACATGTCGGTCTCCTCTCGTCATTGGGAGGAGGTCGGCTCCGGATCGGCTGATACCCCGTTCCCTTATGTCCTGACTATCGGCCCTCGGCCGCCGGACTCAAGCCCTTTGCCCGCACCGACCACATCCGACACCCCCACAGGGGACACCCGTCAGGGGTCGCCCCGGGGTCACCCGTCAGGGGTCGCCCCGGGGTCACCCGTCAGGTCCCGCTCCGGGCCGCGTGATTCCCCGCACGCTGGGCCGCCTGGGTAGCATGACCGGAGGCTCCGCCCGTGCCCGGGCGGGAGCCTGCCTCGGGTCCTCGACCAGCATCAGGAGTCCACGCACGTGCCTGCCATCCTCGACAAGCTGCTCCGCCTCGGCGAGGGCAAGATCCTCCGCCAGCTCGAGGCGGTCACGCGTGCCGTCAACGCCATCGAGGACGACTTCGTGGCGATGACCGACGACGAGCTGCGCGGCATGACCGCCGAGCTCAAGGACCGCCTCGAGAAGGGCGAGTCCCTCGACGACCTCATGCCCGAGGCGTTCGCCACCGTCCGCGAGGCCGCCAAGCGCGTCATCGGCCAGCGGCACTTCGACGTGCAGGTGATGGGCGGCGCCGCGCTGCACCTGGGCAACATCGCCGAGATGAAGACCGGCGAGGGCAAGACCCTCGTCTCCACGCTGCCGACCTACCTCAACGCGCTGACCGGCAAGGGCGTCCACGTCGTCACGGTCAACGACTACCTCGCCAAGTACCACGCCGAGTGGATGGGTCGCATCCACCACTTCCTCGGGCTCAGCGTCGGCGTGATCCTGCCGTCGATGCGTCCCGACGAGCGCCGGGCGGCCTACGCCTGCGACATCACCTACGGCACCAACAACGAGCTGGGCTTCGACTACCTCCGCGACAACATGGCCAACTCGATCGAGGACTGCGTCCAGCGTGGCCACCACTACGCCATCGTGGACGAGGTCGACTCGATCCTCATCGACGAGGCACGGACGCCGCTGATCATCAGCGGCCCGACGCAGGACGAGGTGCGCTGGTACGCCGAGTTCGCCAAGATCGCGTCCACCCTGGCCAAGGACGTCGACTACGAGGTGGACGAGAAGAAGCGCACCATCTCGGTGCTGGAGCCCGGCATCACCCGGGTCGAGGACCACCTCGGCATCGACAACCTCTACGACTCGGTCAACACCCCGCTGATCTCGTTCCTCAACAACTCGATCAAGGCCAAGGAGCTCTTCCGCAACGACAAGGAGTACGTCGTCATGCAGGGCGAGGTGCTCATCGTCGACGAGCACACCGGCCGCATGCTCCAGGGTCGCCGCTACAACGACGGCCTGCACCAGGCGATCGAGGCCAAGGAGGGGGTGACGGTCCGCGAGGAGTACCAGACGCTCGCCACCATCACGCTCCAGAACTACTTCCGCCTCTACGACAAGCTGGCCGGCATGACCGGCACGGCGATGACCGAGGCCTCGGAGTTCGACAAGATCTACAAGCTCGGCGTGGTCCCGATCCCGACCAACAAGCCGATGCAGCGCGTCGACCAGGCCGACCTCGTCTACCGCACCGAGGAGGCCAAGTACGACGCCGTGGTCGAGGACATCGCCGAGCGGCACCGCAAGGGCCAGCCGATCCTCGTCGGCACGGTCTCGGTCGAGAAGTCCGAGCACCTCTCCGACCTGCTCAAGCGCAAGAACGTCCCCCACACCGTCCTCAACGCCAAGCAGCATGCCGACGAGGCCAAGGTGGTGGCGCTGGCCGGTCACAAGGGCGCCGTCACGGTCGCGACCAACATGGCCGGTCGAGGCACCGACATCATGCTGGGCGGCTCGGTCGACTTCCTGGCCGACCAGGAGCTGCGCAAGCAGGGCCTCGACCCGCTCGAGGACGCGGAGGCCTACGAAGGCGCCTGGCCGGCGATGGTCGACAAGATCAAGGGCCAGGTCGAGAGCGAGCACGACGACGTCCGCGAGCTCGGGGGCCTCTACGTCATCGGCACCGAGCGCCACGAGTCCCGGCGCATCGACAACCAGCTCCGCGGCCGCTCCGGCCGCCAGGGCGACCCGGGCGAGTCGCGGTTCTACCTGTCGCTCCAGGACGAGCTCATGCGGCTCTTCAAGTCCGACTGGGTCGACCGCATCCTCCAGGTCCTCAAGGTCCCCGACGACGTCCCGATCGAGAACAAGCGGGTGACCAACGCGATCGCCAACGCGCAGGGACAGGTCGAGTCGCAGAACTTCGAGTCCCGCAAGAACGTCCTCAAGTACGACGACGTGATGAGCCGTCAGCGTGAGGTCATCTATGCCGAGCGCCGCGAGGTGCTGGAGGGCGCCGACCTCGAGCAGCAGGTGCGCAGCTTCATCAACGACGTGGTCGCCGGCTATGTCACCGAGGCGACCCAGGAGTTCCCGGAGGAGTGGGACCTCGACGCGCTCTGGGTGGCCCTGCGTCAGCTCTACCCCATCTCGCTGCGCCACCAGGACCTCGAGGAGGAGGCCGGCGGTCGCGAGAACATGGACCGCGAGGAGCTGATCGAGCGGATCCAGGCCGACGCCTCCGCGGCCTACGACGCCCGCGAGGCCGAGGTTGGAGCCGAGGTCATGCGCGAGCTGGAGCGTCGGGTGGTCCTGTCGGTCCTGGACCGCAAGTGGCGCGAGCACCTCTATGAGATGGACTACCTCCGGGAGGGCATCTACCTCCGGGCCTACTCCCAGCGTGACCCGCTCGTGGAGTACCAGCGCGAGGGCTTCGACATGTTCGCCGCCATGATGGAGGGCATCAAGGAGGAGTCGGTCGGCTTCCTGTTCAACCTGGAGGTCCAGGTCGAGGAGGAGGTCCCGCTCGAGAACGAGGGCGTCTTCGACCTGGTCGAGGCACCGATCGTGCTGGGCGAGGCCGAGCCGGCCGCGGAGCCCGCCGCCCCCGAGCACCCCCTCATCAAGGCCAAGGGCCTCGACCGGCCCCAGCAGCCGCAGCGGCTGTCCTACTCCGCGCCGTCCGAGGACGGCGCGGCGGAGGTCAGCGGGCAGACCGCGTCCAACGCCGACGACCCGTTCGCCGGGGTGGGGCGCAACGCCCTGTGCCCGTGCGGCTCGGGGAAGAAGTACAAGAAGTGCCACGGTGCTCCGGGCGGCCCCACCGGCCTGACGGCCCGCGTCAACGGGTGACCGAGCAGCCGAGCGCGCGTCAGCGCGCTCGGCGTTGCTCGGTCAGATTGAGCAAGCGCGCGATCGAGCCCGCGAGGTCGCGACCGCGCGTCGAAATCTCCGCGGTCGGGGTGTGCGTCAGCGCGCTCGGCGTTGCTCGGCTGCTCGGTCACGCGAACTCGAGGGCGCTGCACTGCCAGCGGCCGTCGACGAGCTCGAAGCAGGCCGCGATGGCGCGCGAGCGCTCGCCGTGACGCACGTGCACGGAGGCCTCCACCCGGGTGGGCGTCACGAAACAGGTGCGCACGCCGAGCACCTGGGAGCGGACGGCCGGTCCGCGGCGTCCCTGGCCGGGCGCGTGCGCGCCGGCCGTCGCGACCAGGTGGGCGCGCCTGCCGAGCATCTCGTAGACCTCGGGGGTGCTCCAGCGCAGGACCTGGGTGACCGGCCGGTCACCGCTGACGATCTCGACGGCGGCCTGGGCATAGCGATGGCACCACTGCTCGAGGCGTCGGCGCCGGACCGGGTCGACGGTGACGACGTCGCCGCCGGGGCGGCCCGGGGCGCACCCGACCTCGGGCGGGTCGTGACGCGTGGTCAGGTCCAGGGCGAGGGTGCCCTGGATGCTGCCGCCCCGCAGGGCCTGCGGGCGCAGGGCGAGCGATGTGGTCATGACGCTCCTCTCACGACCGGGGGAGCCGGAGCCGCTGGCCCGCCCGGATCAGGTCGGGGTCGGTCCCCACGACCGACCGGTTGAGGGCCCAGATCCGCTGCCAGCGCGTCGCGATCTCGGCGTCGGCGGCCCCGGCCGGCAGCGTCGCGGCCGCGATCGTCCACAGGCAGTCGCCCGGACGCACGGTGACCACGGCGTCGGTGCGACCCGGCGGGGTCTCCGCGTCGACGGCCCTGCCGTCGCGCCCGGACGCCGCGCCGGTGACGGCGACCGGCCGGTCCGGCAGCGGCAGCCCCTGGAGCCGGTGCAGCCCGACCACGGGCCCATGCGCCCGACCGTCGTCGGCAGCCGTGGCCGGCCCGGCCAGGCCCACGACCACCGCCACCCCGCAGGCTTCGAGCAGCCAGCGCTGGAGCCCGGGCGGGCAGGTCCGGACCGCGACGGCGGGCCGCTGGCGCAGCGCGTCGGTCACCACGGCCGTGGTGACCACGGCCAGCCACGACGCCGACCCGGTCACCGCCAGGGAGCACAGGCGGACCAGCCAGTCCGCGCCACCCCCGGAGGGTCCGGCCGCGCTCCACGGCCCGGCCACCCAGACCAGGGCGGCGGCGAGGCCCCAGCCCGCGAGCGCGACAAGAGCGCACCGGGTGCGGCTCGGACGGTCGGACGCAGTCATGGGACCTCTTCAGTTGCGTTTGCCTACGTGTGCGTTAGTTAACGATGTTTTGGATCGATCCGCAAGGCGTTGTCCACAGGCACGGGTCGTGGGAGGGTCGGCTCCATGGCCTGGGAGCACGACCTGTTCGCGCTGCTCGACGACCTGGAGGCGCAGGCGGAGGCGGCCTTCGACGCCGAGCGCGGCGACGAGCTCGCCGACCGCTCCCGGGCCGAGTACGCCACCGTGAGCTGGGCCAGCCGGCTGATGGCGTCGGTCGGCCGGACCGTGACGGTGTCGGTGACCGGCGTCGGGCCGTTGACCGGCCGGCTGGCCCGGGTCGGCGAGGGCTGGGCGCTGCTGGCCGGTGCCGGTCAGGACTGGATGGTGCCGTGGTCGGCGGTCCAGGTCCTCGAGGGCGCCTCGACCAGGTCGGTGCCCGAGCTGGCCTGGTCGCCGGTGAGCCGGCTCGGGCTCGGGTCGGCGCTGCGCCGCCTGGCCGAGACCGACCGCGCCTGCCTGGTGCACCTGCGCGACGAGTCCCGGCTGGAGGCCCGGGTCACCCGCGTCGGCCGCGACTTCGTCGAGCTCGTGGTGGGCGAGGGGCGCGAGGTGCTGGTCCCGTTCGACCGGTTGGCAGCGGTGTCCAGCCGCGACTGACCGGCTCGCGGACCCGTCCTGGCGTCAGGTGGCCTCGGTGTCGAAGGGCGGCAGCTCGCCCTCGCGGAGCGTCCTGCTGGGGCGGCGGGTCGGGCGCGGGTCGTCGTCCTCGGCCATCGCCTCCATGATCTGCTTGCGCACGATCGTCCGGGGGTCGAGGTCGGTCAGCTCGAGGTCGGCGTAGTCGGGCCCGAGCTCGCTGCGCAGCTCGTCGCGTGCCATGAACGCGAAGCTGCGCAGCTGGCGCAGCATCCGGCCGGCCTGGCGGGCCAGGACGGGCAGGCGCTCGGGGCCGGTGAAGATGACCGCGATGAACGCGATCACCGCCAGCTCCGGCAGCCCGACTCCGAACATGGGTCAGAACTTACTGGTTGGCGTCAGTCCGAGCTGCATACCGGCCAGACCGCGGCCACGTCCGTCGAGGGAGTCGGCGATGGAGGAGAGGACCCGTGCGGCGGGTGACGCCGGGTCGGCGGTCACGATCGGCGTCCCCGCGTCGCCGCCCTCGCGCAGCGAGATGTCGAGGGGGATCTCGCCGAGCACCGGCACGTCGTAGCCGAACCGCTCGGCCAGGGTCGCGGCCACCCGCGCCCCGCCGCCGGAGCCGAACACCTCCAGCCGGTGCTCCGGACCGCAGTGGGGGCACGGCAGGAAGCTCATGTTCTCCACCACGCCGACGACGCGCTGGTGCATCATCGAGGCCATCGTCCCGGCCCGCTCGGCGACCTCGGCGGCCGCCTCCTGGGGGGTCGTCACGACCACGACCTCCGCGTTGGGCAGGTGCTGGCCCACCGAGATGGCGATGTCGCCCGTGCCGGGCGGCAGGTCGAGCAGCAGGACGTCGAGGTCGCCCCAGTAGACGTCGGCCAGCATCTGCACGAGCGCCCGGTCCAGCATCGGGCCGCGCCACGCGACCACCTGGTCGCGCCGCGGCTTGAGCATGCCGATGGAGATGACCGAGACCCCCGACGGGGTCGGCACCGGCATGATCATCTCCTCGACCTGCGTCGGCTTGGCGTCGACGACGCCGAGCATGGCCGGGATCGAGTGGCCGTAGACGTCGGCGTCGACGATGCCGACGGAGCGGCCGCGGGCCGCGAGGGCCAGGGCGAGGTTGACGGTGACCGACGACTTGCCGACCCCACCCTTGCCGCTCGCGACCGCGATGACGCGGGTGAGCGCGCCCGGCTGGGCGAAGGGGATCTCGCGCTGCGGCGCCCCGCCGCGCAGGGTCTGCTGGAGCTCGGCCCGCTGCTCGGTGCTCATGACCCCCAGGGACAGGTCGACGCCGGTGACGCCGGGGACGGCGGTCAGGGCCTGGGTGACGTCGCGGCGGATGGTGTCCTGCAGCGGGCACCCGGCGACCGTCAGCAGCACCGTGACGCTGACGGCGCCCTCGGGGCCGATCGCCACGGAGTCGACCATGTTGAGATCGGTGATGGGGCGCTTGATCTCGGGGTCCTTGACCGTTGCGAGGGCAGCGTTGACCTGCTCGAGGGTGGGGGTGCTCATGGGGCCCAAGCCTAATCGGCGGCGCCAGCAGCCCTGTCGCCGGCCGCCGTCTCCTGCGCCGTCTCGGGCGTGGCCTCATCGAGCCGCTCCTCGAGGTCGGACAGCAGGCTGCGCAGCTCGGAGCGGAGGAAGTCACGGGTCGCCATCTCGCCGACCGACATCCGCAACGACGCCACCTCGCGGGCGAGGAACTCCATGTCGGCGTGCCCGCGGGCGTTGGCCTGCCGGTCCTGTTCGGCGATGACCTTGTCGCGCATCTCCTGGCGGTTCTGCGCGAGCAGGATGAGGGGGGCGGCGTAGGACGCCTGGAGGCTGAGGATCAGGGTCAGGAAGATGAACGGGTAGTGGTCGAACTTGAGGTCACCCGGCGCGAGGACGTTCCACAGGATCCAGCCGCCCACGAAGAGCGTCATGTAGAAGAGGAACCGGGCGGTGCCCATGAACCGGGCGAACTGCTCGGCGAAGACGCCGAACGCGTCCGAGTCGGGGTCGGGACGGCGCAGCAGGACCCGCCGGGTCTCGCGGGGCGTGTCCAGGCGGGAGCTGCGGGAGCTGCGGATCTCGGCCATCACCGCGCCTTCGGCTTGGTCTGGTCGCGCCAGTTCTCGGGCAGCATGTGGTCGAGGAGGTCGTCGACGGTCACCACGCCGAGCAGGCGTCCCTGGTCGTCGACGACCGGAGCGGCGGTCAGGTTGTAGTAGGCGACGTGCGCGGCGACGTCCTGGATCGTGGCGTCGACGTGGATGTAGGGCGTCTCCTGGTCGAGGACGCCGGCCACCAGGGCCGAGGGTGGCTCGCGGAGCAGGCGCTGGATGTGGGCCAGCCCCAGCAGCTTGCCGGTCGGGGTCTCGAGCGGGGCCCGGCAGACATAGACCTGGGCGGCCAGCGACGTCGGCAGCTCCTCGCGACGCACGTGGGCGAGGGCCTCGGCGACGGTGGCGTCGGGCGGCAGGATCACCGGCTCGGGCGTCATCATGCCGCCGGCGGTCTCCTCGTCATAGACCATGAGCCGCCGCACGTCCTCGGCGTCCTCCGGCTCCATGAGCGCGAGCAGCGCCGCCGCCGTGTCGGGCGGCAGGTCGGCGATCAGGTCGGCCGCGTCGTCGGCGGTCATCTCCTCGAGGATGTCGGCGGCCCGCTCGGGCGCCAGCAGCCCGAGGGTCTCCACCTGGTCCTCGTCGGACATCTCCTCGAGCACGTCGGCCAGCCGCTCGTCGTCGAGGGCCATGACGACCGCCAGTCGCCGCTCGGCCGGGAGGTCGTGCAGGGTGCTGGCGGCGTCGGCGGGCCGCATCTCGTTGAGGCGGGCGATCAGGGTGGTGGCGCCCTGCCCGTCCTCGCCCTGGGTGAGCCCGTCAACGGCGTCCCACTCGAGCACCTGGGTGTGGCCGCGGCGGCGGAAGCCGCGGCCGGCCTCCTGGACGGCCACGCGGCACAGCACCCAGTCGCGCGTGCGGGTCTGCTCCATGGCGACGTCGATGACGGTCCCGTCGGCACCGCTCTCGCGGACCACGACCCGGCGGTCGAGGATCTGGCCCATCACCAGGGTCTCGGTGGCCCGCTGCTCGAAGCGGCGCATGTTGAGCAGGCCGGTCGTGTAGACCTGGCCGCTGTCGATGTGGGTGACCCGCGTCATCGGGATGAAGATGCGCCGGCGTCCGAACACCTCGGCGACCATGCCGAGGACCCGCGGCTGGCTGGAGTCCGTGCGCAGCCCGACCACGAGGTCGCGCACCTTGGCCACCTGGTCTCCGCGCGGGTCGAAGACGGGGAGGCCCACGAGGCGCGCGGCGAAGACGCGGGACGGGGTCGTGCTCACCGCGCCACGGTACTGCGAGTCGCCCGCCCATGGCCGCCCGGACACCCGGGTTGGGCTCCTCGCCGTCCGGGCTCGGCGTCCGGGACCTGTCTAGACCGGGTGAGGGCACCCTCAGTGTCCGGGGTCACGCGCCGCCACCCCGCGTGGCGGCTTGCCGATTTGCCTTTGTGATGCTTGTGCATCAGTGTGACGCACGGCGTGTGAGGGAACTGTCCCTTCGGAGCCTGGGCACGTGACCTCGCGGGGAGGTCGCGACGGCCGCTCACGCGAGACCTGCGGTGCAGGGTCTCGTGTCACCACTTTTCCGGTTCGCCGGACACCGCCGTCGCCGACCCCTACGTTCGACACAACCGCCTTACTCGGAGGAGACATGTTGTTCCGACGTTTCGCCCTGCCCAGTGCCGTGGCGGCCGCCGCTGCCGTCCTGATGATGACGGCTGCGCAGGCGCTGCCCCCCACCGAGCTGATGGGCGACGGCCCACCGCCCGTGCCGCTCAAGAACAAGGCGCGGATCATCCACACCGAGTGGGGCTACCGCATGGTCGCCGGCCAGCAGAACAGCAACATCACGGTGACCGAGGTCGACGGCAAGCTGCTGTTCGCCGACACCGGCACCCAGAGCTGGCGCGACATCCCCAAGTCGTGCGTGAAGCAGACGCCCGAGAAGGGCGTGGCCGCGCTGTGCACCATCCCGGCCGTCTTCAGCGGTGACAAGACGATGTTCATCGAGATCTGGCCGCGGCTGGGCGACGACGTCGTCGACGGCTCCTCGCTCAGCGCGAAGTACCGCCTGTGGGTGCTCTGCGACAAAGGCAACGACACCGTCTACACGGGGCCGGGCGACGACTTCGTCAACGGCGCCCAGAACGACGACGTGATCTACGGCAACGCCGGCAACGACTGGCTGCGCGGCGGCGCCAACGACGACAAGGTCTGGGGCGGCGACGGCAACGACAAGATCGTCGGCCAGGACAACCACGACCTCATCTACGGCGAGGGCGGCGACGACCTGCTCTACGGCGCCTTCGGTCCCGACACGATCTGGGGCGGCGAGGGCACCGACCGGATCGTCTGCGGCGGCGGTGACGACACCGCCTACGTCGACGGGTCCGAGAAGGGCTGGGAGTGCGAGAGCGTCAGCAGCACCACGTGAGCCTCGCCGCAGGACGCCGTACCCACTGACCGGCGCTGGGCGGCCGCGCGTGGCCTTTGTCACCGTCGCGGCCGCCCACAAGCGTCTCCGCGGCCGATAGGCTCGCTTGCGATCTTGACCCTCCCCGGAAGGATCGCGCCATGGGCCGCCTCTGCCAGACCGATGGACTGACCGACGACCAGCAGGAGATCCTCAAGGCTGTCCGGCAGTTCGTCGAGGACAAGGTCATGCCGGTCGCGACCGAGCTCGAGCACGCCGACGAGTACCCCACCGAGATCGTGGAGGGCCTCAAGGAGCTCGGGATCTTCGGGCTGATGATCCCCGAGGAGTACGACGGTCTCGGCGAGTCGCTGCTCACCTACGCCCTGTGCGTGGAGGAGATCGCGCGCGGCTGGATGAGCGTCTCCGGGGTCATCAACACCCACTTCATCGTGGCCTACATGCTGATGCGGCACGGCACCGAGGAGCAGAAGCGGCGCTACCTGCCGCAGATGGCGGCCGGCGAGATCCGCGGCGCGTTCTCGATGTCCGAGCCCGGCATGGGCTCCGACGTCTCCGCGGTGAAGACCAAGGCCGTGCCGGTGGACGGCGGCTACGAGATCACCGGCCAGAAGATGTGGCTGACCAACGGCGGCTCCTCCAACCTGGTGGCCGTCCTGGCCCGCACCGACGAGGACGCCCCCGAGGAGCCGTCGGTCTACAAGCGGATGTCGGCGTTCCTCATCGACAAGACGCCCGGCTTCGGCGAGACCGCGCATGGTGTCACGGTGCCCGGCAAGATCGACAAGATGGGCTACAAGGGCATCGACACCACCGAGATGGTCATCGACCACCACCGGGTGTCGACCGACCAGCTCCTCGGCGGCGAGCCCGGCAAGGGCTTCTACCAGATGATGGACGGCGTCGAGGTCGGCCGCGTCAACGTGGCCGCCCGCGCCTGCGGCATCGCCAACCGCGCCTTCGAGCTCGGCATCGCCTACGCCCAGCAGCGCGAGACCTTCGGCAAGAAGATCGCCGAGCACCAGGCGGTGCTGTTCCGGCTCGCCGAGATGGCCACCAAGGTCGAGACCGCCCACGCGATGATGGTCCGCGCCGCCCGGATGAAGGACTCCGGCAGGCGCAACGACGTCGAGGCCGGCATGGCCAAGATGCTCGCCTCGGAGTACTGCAACGAGGTCGTCGAGGCGTCCTTCCGGATCCACGGCGGCTACGGCTACTCCAAGGAGTACGAGATCGAGCGCCTCTACCGCGAGGCGGCGTTCATGCTCATCGGCGAGGGCACGTCGGACATCCAGAAGATGATCATCGGGCGTAGCCTCCTCAAGGACTACAAGCTCTGAGCTCGTCGGGCGACCCGGCCGGACAGCCGTGGGCTCGGCCACGACTGAACGGCGAGGGGGACCGATGAGCGGTGAGATGCTGCACGACTACTGGGACGGCTTCTATGCCGGGCTCGCGTCCCGCGACGTCCCGACCGGCTGCTCGGCGTTCGCCGAGTGGGTCGCGGGGCGCCTCGGGCCGCGCAGCGTCGTCGCGGAGTTCGGCTTCGGTACGGCGCGCGACTCCCTCCACTTCGCCGCCCAGGGGCACCGCGTGCTCGGCTTCGACTTCGCCGAGCACGCCGTCGACGCCGCCACGGCGCGGGTCGCCGGGGTCGTGGCCTCGGGGGCCGAGCTCGACGCGACGTTCACCGGGCTGGACCTCTACCACCGGGGCGAGACGGAGGCCCTGGCGCGGGACCTCGCCGACGAGGGCGTCGACGCCGTCTATGGCCGCTTCCTCCTGCACTCGCTGGAGGACGAGGGCCGGGGCAACCTGCTCGACCTCGCCTCGGTCGCGCTGGCGGACGGCGGCGAGCTGCTCCTGGAGTTCCGGACCGGCCTCGACGCCGGTCACGAGCACCTCTTCGGGGACGACCACTACCGCGCCTACCTCGACCCCGACGCGGTCGTGGCCGAGCTCGAGCAGCGGGGCGCGCACGTCGTCGAGCTGGTGACCGGTCACGGGCTCGCGGTCTACAAGACCGAGGACCCCCACGTCGCCCGCATCGTGGCGCGCTTCGCCTAGACGAGTCGTCTAGCTGTCCGCGGCCGGTCCGGCCGCCTCCTCGCCCCGCAGGCGGGACAGCGCCTCGGTGACGCGTCCGTCGTCGCGGTCCATCGCCGGCACCAGCAGCTCGGTGACCACGTCGACGACGTCGGCCAGCCGCCGGTTGAGGGCCCGCGACTCCTGCACCTCCGCCTCCAGCGCCTTGACCCGACGGCGCAGCGCGGCGAGGTCCTCCGCACTGGCGGGGGGCTCGGTGCCTCGTCGCTTCAGCGGTCCCATCGCACGACCATCCTCTCCGTCCGTCCCCGGGGCTCGGTCCCGGTCTCGCGGTCGACCACCCGGCCGCCCGCGTCGGTGATCTGCTCGGTGAGCAGGTCGGGGTCCGCCGGTGGGGGACGCCGCCCCCCGCGCTTGCGGACCTGCGGCGTGTCGAGCGGCACCTCCAGGAAGGTGCGCCCGCCGCGGCGCTGCGCCATCCGGGCCATCCGCCACAGGTCGTCGCGGGCCGGCTGGGGCAGCTCCTCGACGACCGAGCGGGCCACCAGGTGGGCGGGACGCTCGGCGCGGGCGAGCTCCGCCCCCGAGCGCAGCACCTCGCGCAGGTCGAGGAGGTTGAGGCGGCGGACGGCGAGAGCAGCGGACCCGGGGGGCAGTGCCGCGGCGCGGGCGCGGGCCCGGTCGAGCGCGGCGGCCGCGAAGTCGGTGGCCACGACGGGGTGGCCCAGGGCGGCCAGCCGGGCAGCGTCGGCGCCCGATCCGCAGCCCAGCTCCACGACCGGGCTGCCCGGCTCGACCCGCGCATGGACCCAGGCGGCGAACCCGTCACCCGCGCCCGCGTCGTCGCCGGGCCGGGCGGTCGAGGCCTCGTGCTCCTGCGCCACGCGGTGGGCGTCCTCCCACGCGCGCAGCCCGGCCTCCTCGCCGCGCCACAGGCCGCTGACGTGCCGGACCACCGCCCGGTCGGGGGCGAAGGTGAAGCTGGGGTCGGGCACGCGCCAGTGCGGCCCGTAGGTCAGCTCGAGCAGCCGCTCCGGGTCGGCGGGGGCCACGACGTCGCGGCCCTCGAGCACCACGGTGGACGTCGGCAGCAGCGCCGAGCGAGGCAGCGGTCCGCTCACGCTGGGCAGCATGAAGAACACGTCCTCGAGGTAGTAGGCGCCGAACACGTCGAGGCCGCAGCGGCCGCCGCTGGTGAGCGGCACCTCGACCTTGAGGTGGGCCGCGGACATCTCGCGGACGTCGTACCCCTGCCTCCGGAGGAGGTGGCCGAGGGTGCGGAACTCGCGGGCCACGTCGAAGGGATGGGTGTGACGGCTCAGGAACGAGACGTCCGCGTCGGAGTCGTGGCCGATCAGGTGGCCGGTGCGGACGGCGCCGAGCAGGCAGCCGAAGGACAGGAACGCGTCGAGGCCCCAGCGACCGCGCAGGTCGGCGAGCAGGGCGTTGACGGCGTCGACGATCTCGCCCTTCTCCTGGGCCGAGGTCGCGTCGAAGTCGCGCTGGAGGCGGCCGCCCTTGTCGATGCTGACCGGACGGCCGTCGTCGTCGACGACCCGGATCCGCGTGGACGCCGTCCCGAAGCGCTGCTCGTGGTCGAGCAGCGTCTCGTCGCCGGCCACGAGGCGCACCCGCGCCACGCCGTCGAGGAAGCGTGCCAGCTGGGGCGGCCAGGCGACCTCCAGGTCGTCACCGGCCGGCATGCCGTCGCGCGCGGCCTGGAAGGACCAGACGCGTACCTCGTCGAGGAGCAGGTCGACCGGGACGGTGACGCGCGCGGGGACCCGGACACCGGTCGCGGTGACCGACGCGGACTGCGTCATGGCGCTCTCCCGTGTTCCGCCGACGTCCGGCCTGCTGGCCGTCCTCGACCATATCCCGGTCGCGAGGGGTCGACGGGTAGTGGCACGCTGGAGGGGAACGCCGACGGACGACCGGACGGACAGGAGTGGTGATGACCGACGACCAGGGCACCAACGAGGACCTCAAGGCCAAGATGCGCGAGGCGTTGGACCGCAAGCGGGCCAACGACCGGGGCGTGCCCGGGGACGGACCGGTGCGCCAGAAGGCGCACGGCTCCGAGGTCGAGGGAGGCGGCGGCCGCCGCATGCACCGTCGCAAGGCGGGCGGCTCCTGACGGTTCCTGCCGCCGCCGCACGGCGGCACGACCGGGGGCTCGTCGTGAGATAGCCCACGCGGGCGGGCGCTGACGCGCGCCCCCGGGGTTGGGCACCATAGGCCGTGTGAGGCACGGCCCGTGCCCCGCCCCGTGGGTCGCGCCCACCGGGCCCGCGTCTCGAAGGAGAACGACGTGCAGTTCGGTCGCAGCTATGAGGAGTTCGAGGTCGGGGCGACATACAAGCACTGGCCCGGCAAGACGGTGACGGAGTACGACGACCACCTGTTCTGCCTGCTCACCATGAACCACCACCCGCTGCACCTGGACGTGCACTACGCCGGCGAGACGACGCAGTTCGGCAAGAACGTCGTGGTCGGCAACTACGTCTACTCGCTGCTGCTCGGCATGTCGGTCCCCGACATCTCCGGCAAGGCGATCGCGAACCTCGAGATCGAGTCGCTGCGCCACGTCGCGCCGACCTTCCACGGGGACACGCTCTATGGCCAGACCACGGTCCTGGACAAGTGGGAGTCGACCTCCAAGGACGACCGCGGCGTCGTCTATGTGGAGACGATCGGCTACAACCAGGACGGCAAGGTCGTGTGCATCTTCCGTCGCAAGGTGATGGTCCCCAAGAACAGCTATCTCGAGGCGCGCGGCGGCGAGCAGCCCGGGCGCCCCGTTCCCCAGCCCGACCGGAACTGGCCGGGCCCGCAGGCCGAGGGCTGAGCGGAGGCCCGCGAGCCTAGGGCGTCCACTCGTAGGCCCCCACGTCGACCCGGCCGCGGGTCGGGCGGTCGGCAAAGCGCAGCGGGTGGACGTACTCGTAGCGCGGTCGCGCCTGCCGAGGGGCCGCCGCGCCGGCGTCGACGGCGCGCGAGCGCTTGCGCAGGTGGAAGTCGAAGCCGGCGGCGTCGACGAAGCCCCCGGTCCCGACGCGTAGGTTGGCCCGGCGCTGCGCCGCCGCGCCGGCGACGAGGTCGCCCGGGCCGACGAGCAGGTTGTTCCAGACGTGCACGTCGCTCGACGCGGGGTCGAGCATGAGGAACGTGCCGGAGTCGCGATGGTTGACCAGGGTGTTGTTGACCAGCCACAGCCGCGTCGTCGGGTTGACGAGCCCCTCGGCGCCGTAGGCGACCACCGTCGAGTTCGGTGAGCTCGGCCCCTGCTCGATCACGTTGCCGGCGATCTTGACGTCGCCCCCGTTGGGCAGGTCGATGGAGTACGACGCATTCGAGTCGAGGTCCGCGATCCGGTTCGCTGTGACGGTCGTCCGCAGGGCACGCGACTTCACCTGGTGCCCCTGCGAGGCGCCGGTGACGAAGCTGCCCTTGAGGTAGAACGACCGGACCGTGCCGATGTAGATGTCGTGGGTGAAACCCGTGCCCGGCAGCAGGTCGGTGAACCTCGACCGCCGGATCTCGATGTCGGACTCGGCGTTGGCCCCGGCCAGGATGCCGTCCTGGTTGTGGTGGAACCAGCAGTGCACCACGGTGAGATCGGTGCCCTCGGCGCGGATGCCGGCGCCGTTCTCGTCGGGGACGACGGCACCGGAGAACTCGATGTTCTGGATCCGCGCGCGGTCGCCGGCGACGACCCAGATGGCCTTGCCCTGGGCACTCTGACCGTCGGCCTCGAGGTGGGCCCAGCCGCCCACGCCGACCAGGGTGAGGTCGTCCTGCGTCCAGGTCGCGACGTCGCCGACATAGTCGCCGGCGTCGATGCGCACCGTGTCGCCGTCGCGGGCGATGGCCGCCGCGGCGCTGGGGGTGGTCAGCGCGCGGTCGGGACCGACCCGCAGCACGCGTGCCTGCCGGTGCTCGTGCGCCGGGGCCGCGGGCGCCGCCGGAGAAGCGGGAACGGGGAGCAGGACCAGGGCAACCGCCAGCACCACGGGGAGTTGTCGCATCCCGCCATCGTGTCAGCACCGGTTTCCGCCGCGCGGGGGACCGGACGTCCCTAGGCTGGGCTCGCGGGCACGGGACCGTGCCCGCGAGCTCCGCAGAGAGGCGCCACCACCATGCTCGTGGTCACCATGAACGACATCCCCGGCTGGGAGATCCAGCAGGTCTGCGGCGAGGTGTTCGGCCTCACCGTCCGCTCCCGCAACGCCTTCTCCCAGATGGGGGCGGGCTTCAAGTCCCTGGTCGGCGGGGAGCTCAAGGGGATGACGCAGAACCTGACCCAGAGCCGCAACGAGGTCATGGGCAGAATGCTCGAGGAGGCCCGCGCGCGCGGCGGCAACGCCGTGGTGGCCATGCGCTTCGACACCTCCGAGATGGGCGACACCTGGACCGAGATCTGCGCCTATGGCACCGCGGTCGTCGCCGTGCCGGTCACCGACGCGGCCAAGGACATGGCGCGGCGGCTGGGGTACGGCGCTCCGGCGCCCGCCGGCCCGCCGCCCGGCCAGCCTGTCGGCCCGCCGGCCGGCCCGCCGGTCGGTGAGCTGCCTCCTCAGGCCTGAGCCGGCTCCTCGACCCGCGGGTCGAAGAACCGCGCCAGCGGCAGAATCCCGAGGATCAGCACCATCGGCACCGCGAAGCCGATGCGCAGGTTGCCGGCGCCCACCACCCCGGTGAGCACCGAGCCGAGCAGCGCGCCCACGTAGTTGAACTGGTTGAAGCGGGCGATCACGGTGTCCACCCGGGCGTGCCGGCTCGCGGCGTCGAGACCGTCGTCGCCGGCGAGGCGGGCCGCCGCGGAGAAGCTGAGCGGGGCGATCACGGACGCTCCGGCGCCGAGCAGGGCGAACCCCAGCACGGCGACCGGCCAGGCGGGCGCGAAGACCACGACCGCCAGCGACGCGCAGGCGAGCACGGCCCCGACCCGCAGCACCGGTCGCGGGCCGACGCGCGCGACGAGCTCGTCGCCGACGAGCCGCACGAGCCCGCTGGAGACGAGGTAGGGGAACGTCGCCAGGGCCACCAGCCGGTGCGGTGCGTCGAAGGTGCCGTCGAGGTAGGTCGGTCCCCACGTCGCGGCGGCCGTGTCGACCATGTAGAAGAGCACCATCCCGATCCCGACGAGGATGATCGGCCGCCACGGGACGACGTGCCCGCCGACGTCGACGATGCCGTGGTCGCGGCGCAGGAACGGCGCGAACGCGACCACGAGCGGGACGACCGCGAGCCAGCCGACCGCGGTCCAGGACCAGTGCGACGTCGCCAGGGTGATGGCCGCGCCGATCACCCCGCCGAGCGTCCACATGCCGTGGAACGACGGCAGCAGCGGGTGGTCGACCCGGTGCTCGAGGGCGACCCCCTGCATGTTGATCGTGGCGTCGACCAGCCCGAGCGCGACGCCGTACACCCCGATCGCGGCGACGAAGACCGGCAGCGCGGGCGCGAGGGCCAGCGCCGGCACGGACGCGGCCATCACGAGCAGGCCGGTGCGCAGCATCGTGGCGCTGTCGCGGCGGCGGGCGATCTGCTCGGCGGCCACCGAGCCCGCGCCCGCGAGCAGCACCACCAGCAGCAGCACGAGGGAGAGCCCGAGCTCGCCCAGGTCGAACTGGCGGGTCACCGCGGGGAGCCGGGTGGTGAGGCTGATGAACACCAGGCCCTGGGTGAGGAAGGCGGCCGCGATGGCCGCCCGTGCGCGCGGCGGGGTCATGGCGCGGATGGTGTCAGACTGCACCGCATGAGCGACACCCTCGTCTGGCTCGTCCGGCACGGAGAGACCGAGTGGAGCCGCGCGTTCCGGCACACCTCCACCACCGACCTGCCGCTCACCGAGGAGGGCGAGCGGGTCGCGCAGGGGCTGCGCGGTCGGCTGGCGGGCGAGGAGTTCGGGCTCGTGCTGACCTCGCCGCGGGTCCGGGCGCGGCGCACGGCCGAGATCGCGGGGTTCCCGGACGCCGAGGTGGACCCCGACCTGGCGGAGTGGGCCTATGGGGACTACGAGGGCCGGACGACCGTCGACATCCGCCGGACCGACCCCGACTGGACGATCTGGACCCATCCCGCCCCCGGAGGCGAGACCGCGGCCGAGGTGACGGCACGGCTGGACCGGGTCGTCGAGCGCGTCCGCGCCGTCGACGGGCAGGCGCTGCTCTTCGGCCACGCCCACGCGCTGCGGGCGCTCGCGGCTCGGTGGGTGGGGCAGCCGGCGACCGGCGGCGCGTGGTTCCGGCTGGACACCGCGAGCGTCTCCCAGCTGGGCTGGGAACGGGAGACGCCGGTGGTCATCCGCTGGAACGGGTGACGACCGCCCCTCGTCCGCGCCCTTGACGTCGCCGGATGGAGGCCCGATCGTCGAGGCATGGCACTGCTCCCGGGCTGCCCGCGGTGCCCCGACCCCGGAGAGAGCCGCGACGGGCTCTTCGTGTGCGAGGTGCACGGGCCCGTGCCGCCGTTGTGGCGGCCGGCCGAGCCGTCGTACGACGCGTTCGGCGAGCACCTGCACGCCTCGGCCGGACTGCCGACCTACCTGCCCTGGCCGATGAGTCCCGGCTGGCGGGTCAGCGACTTCGGCGCCGTGAGCGCGCCCGACCGCGAGCCGCGCGCCACCGTGAGCGCCTGCTCGGGTCCGAGCGAGCTCGACGGCCCCGTCGACGTGCTCGTGGTGACCGAGGAGCCCGGCACCGGGCTGGGCGCGCGCTGCGCCGGGCTGCGGTCGAGCGACCCGGGTCCCGAGGTCGGTGACGGGCCGGCGGCGGCGCGGGTGCGCGTCGGCGGCCAGCCCGTGTCGCTCTGGCCGGTCTCGACCGCGGAGGTCGACCCGGGCGGCGACCGGAGCGTGCTGGCCGGCGAGGCCTTCGGCCGCTGGCTGTGGCTCGTGCTCCAGCCGGCGTCGGCGCTCCTGCTGCTCCGCGACGAGTGGCAGCTCGAGGACGTCTCTCAGCTGGGACCGCCGCTGGTGGAGCTGGCCTTCGGGGGCCCCGCACCGGGCTGGTGAGCCCGCGCGCACTGCCTCGTTAGAGTTCCGGGGTGCGCATCGACCTCCACACGCACTCCGACGTCAGCGACGGCACGCTGACGCCGGATGCCCTCGTGCGCGCGGCGGCCACCGCGGGCATCGACGTGCTGGGGCTCACCGACCACGACACCGCGGCGGGCTGGGCCGAGGCCGAGGCCGCGGCCCTGGAGACCGGGGTGACGCTGGTCCGGGGACTCGAGATCAGCACCCGCTGGGCCGGTCGTGGCGTGCACCTGCTGGCCTACCTGGCCGACCCGACCCATCCGCCCCTCGTGGAGGCGCTCGCCCGGATCCTCGACGGTCGCAGCTCGCGGGTGCCGGCGATCCTGGAGCGGCTGCGCGGGCTCGGCATCGACATCGACGCGGCCGACGTACGACGGGTGTCGGCGCACGCGCGCGCCACCGGCCGCCCCCACATCGCCGACGCCCTCGTCGACCTCGGGGTCGTCGCCGACCGGACGACCGCCTTCGACCGCTATCTCAGCCCGGGCCGGCCCGCCTATGTCGACCGCTACGCCGCGCCGCTCGAGGAGATGCTGGCGCTCGTCACGGCCGCGGGAGGGGTCGCCGTGCTCGCGCACCCGTGGGCCCGCCACGACCCGTCCGCGCTCGACAGCGACGGACTCGAGACGCTGCGGGCGCTGGGGCTCGCCGGGGTCGAGGTCGACCACCAGGACCACGCACCCGCCACCCGCGAGCGGCTGCGCGACGTGGCGGGGGAGCTCGGGCTGCTCGTCACCGGGGCCAGCGACTTCCACGGGGCGGGCAAGACCGACCACGAGCTGGGCTGCAACACCACCGCTCCCGAGGAGCTCGAGCGGCTGCTGGACCTGGCCGCGGCGACCGGACGGGCGTCGGGCCGGATGACGCCCCAGGTGGTGCGCCCATGAGCTCGGTGGTCGACCTGGTGCTGCTCACCGAGGTGTTCGTGACCCTGTTCGTGATCATGGACCCGGTCGGGACCGTGCCGATCTTCCTCGGTCTCACCTCGGGCCGGTCGCCGGCCTCCGCGCGACGCGCCGCCTGGCAGGCGGTGGGCGTGTCGTTCCTGGTGATCTCGGTGTTCGCCTTCTTCGGGCAGCAGATCCTGGCCTACCTCAACATCTCCCTGCCGGCACTCCAGGGAGCCGGTGGGCTGCTGCTGCTCCTGGTCGCCCTGGAGCTGCTGACCGGCAACGACAAGGCGCCGACCGCGGCCGCCGGCACCAACGTGGCGCTCGTGCCGCTGGGGACCCCGCTGCTCGCCGGCCCCGGCGCGATCGTGGCGACGATGCTGTTCTCCCGCCGGGTGCACTCCTGGGCCGACTTCGTCGCGGTCGCGCTGGGCGTCGTGCTCGTGCACCTGTGCCTGTGGGTCGTGATGCGCTTCTCCCTGCCGATCCTGCGGCTCATCCGCGAGAGCGGCGTCCTGCTCGTCACCCGGATCGCCGGGCTGCTCCTCTCGGCCATCGCCGTCCAGCTGATCGCCGACTCCGTGCGCGCCTTCATCGCCGGTGAGGGCTAGCCGGGCTCGGGGGAGGTGACGGTTCACCATGGGATGCAGGCGAGCTGTCACGTCCCATGGTGTGCACGCCATGGGAAGTGCGAACCGACCGACATCCCATGGTGAACCGGCAGCTCCTCAGCGGCGGCCGAGCGACTGGTAGGCCTGGAGCACCCGGCGAGGGATGACGCGGGTGACCGCGCGGACGGTCTTGTACTGCGCGCCGGGGATGGAGAACTCCCGACCCCGGTCGAAGTCCTCCAGGGCCGTGCGGACCAGGAAGTCGGCCTCGAGCCACATGAAGCGCGGGGCCGAGTCGCGGCCGATGTCCATGCGGGCGTGGAACTCGGTCTTGGTGAAGCCCGGGCACAGTGTCATGACCGTGACGCCGGTGGGGGCGTACTCGTGGGCCGCCCACTGGCCGAAGCTGTTGACCCACGCCTTGGCGGCCGAGTAGGTGCCGCGGGGCAGGAACCCCGCCACGCTCGACACGTTGATGATCCCGCCGCGCCCACGGTCCGACATCGCCCGCAGGGCGGCGTGCGCCAGCCGCATCACGGCGGTGACGAGGACGTCCAGCATCGCCTGCTCGTCCTCGACGTCGCTGTCGAGGAACCGGCGCTTGAGCCCGAAGCCGGCGTTGTTGACCAGCAGGTCGACCGGTCGGTCCGGGTCGGCGAGGCGCCGCTCCACGGTGGCCAGCTCGTCCCGGTCGGCCAGGTCGGCGGGCAGCACCTCGACCTCGACGCCGTAGGTCGACGCGAGCTCGGCCGCGACCCGCTCCAGCCGGGCCGCGTCCCGGGCGACGAGGACGAGGTCGAGCCCGCGCGCGGCGAGCTGCCGGGCGAACTCGTGGCCGATGCCGGCCGTCGCGCCGGTGACCAGCGCGGACCGCAGACCCTGGCTCCTGGGAGGTGTCGACATGCGGCCAAGGAAACCAGGTGTCGCCGCCACGCCGCGAGATCGGGTCCGGCATGATGGATGGCGATGACCACGACCCTCGCCATCGCCAACCAGAAGGGCGGCGTCGCCAAGACGACCTCCGTCGCCTCGCTCGGCGCGGCGTTCGCCGAGGCCGGCAGCCGCGTGCTGCTCGTGGACCTGGACCCGCAGTCCTGCCTGACGTTCTCGCTGGGCATCGACCCCGAGGACCTGGACGTGTCGGTCTACCACGTCCTCACCCAGGGGACGCCGGTGACCGACGCCCTCCTCGAGACCGAGGACGGCGTCGACCTCCTCCCCGCCACCATCGAGCTCGCCCGCGCCGAGGCCGACCTGCTGACCCGCACCGGACGCGAGCAGGCCATCAAGGCCGCGCTCGAGGACGTCGAGGACGCGGGCTACGACTGGATCCTGCTCGACTGCCCGCCGTCGCTCGGCGTCCTGACGGTCGCCGCCCTCACGGCGGCGCAGGGCGTCCTGATCCCACTGCAGTGCGAGACGCTGTCCCACCGGGGCGTCGGCCAGCTCCTCGACACCGTCCACGACGTACGCCGCTTCACCAACCGCAGGCTCGAGGTGTGGGGCGTGCTCCCGACGCTCTACGACGGCCGCACCAACCACGCGCGTCGGGTGCTCGAGACGATCTCCGAGACCTACGACCTCGAGGTCGTCGAGCCTCCGATCCCCAAGACCATCAAGTTCGCCGAGGCACCCGCGGCCGGTCGCTCGATCCTGCGCACCAGCCGCAGCAGCAAGGGTGCGCAGGCCTACCGCGAGGTCGCGGCCGCTCTCCAGAAGCGCGCCGGGCGCCGCCCGTCGAGCAAGGCGGCCGGTGCCAAGGCCCGCGGCGCGGGTGGGAGCCGGGGCTGACGTGGCCACCCACCGCCGGGCCGTGCGCCCCCGCTTCGGCCGGATCGCCGTGGCCGGAGTCTCCCTGGCGGTGACCGGGATCGCGCTGCTCGGCGGGATCGGCATCCTCCCCCTGCCGGTCTCGGCGGACGCCGACGGCGCCATCGAGGCCGCCTCGTTCCCCGACCCCTCGTCGTCGGCCGCCTCGCCGGCATCGTCGCCGGCGAGCTCGGAGCTCGCCGAGGACTCGGCCGCCGACGGCACCGAGCCCGACGCCGCGGCGTCCGGCCCGACCGAGGCGGGCGGTGCGCACACCAAGGGCCCGGCCGACGAGACCGACGTCCCCGGTCTCGAGGACCCGACGCTGCCGGCCGACTCCGGCTCGGGGCGTCGCGTGGTCTTCAGCGAGGGGCAGCAGCGGGTCTGGATCGTCAGCGGGGGACAGCACGTCAAGCGCACCTACCTCGTGTCGGGCAGCCTCTACGACAACCTCGACCCCGGCAGCTACGAGGTCTACTCGCGCTCCCAGGACGCCTGGGGGGTCGACGGCTCGACCATGCACTACTTCGTGCGGTTCACCCAGGGCGACTCGGCGGCCATCGGCTTCCACACCATCCCCGAGCTCGGCGGGAGCGCCGTCCAGACGGTCTCCCAGCTCGGCACGCCGCTGTCGCACGGGTGCATCCGCCAGCAGCAGCGGGACGCCATCGCGATGTGGCACTTCGCCCAGCTCGGCACCAGCGTGGTCGTCACCGCCTAGCGTCCGCCGTCCCGAGGCCGGCGTCAGCGGTCCTCGGGGCGCGAAGGCTCAGGCCTCCTGGGGGAGGCTCTCGGCCGGCGCGCCGCCCTCGTCGGCCGCGCCGCCTCCCGATCCGCGACGGCGGCGACGGCGCCGCTTGCGGGCCGGGGACGCTGCCGAACCGGAGTCGGTCGATGCCCCCGCGTCGTCCGCGGGGCCCGTGGTCGGGGCGTCCGGGCCGCGCTCGCCCTCGGCGCGGTCGACCGGGCGACCGCTGCGGCTGCGCGACCGGCTGCGGGTGCGCTCGCGCTGCGGGCGCTCGCGCTTCTCGCGCTGCTCGCGCTGCGCCGAGACCTCCTCCGGGGACCGCTCGGGGACGATCCGGCCCTTGGTGCCGGCGGGGATCCCGAGGTCGTGGTAGAGGTGCTCGGAGGTCGAGTAGGTCTCCTGGGGCTCCTCGAAGGGCAGGTCCAGCGCCTTGTTGATGACCTTCCACCGGGTCATGTCGGCCCAGTCGACGAACGTCACCGCCGTGCCCGTGGCACCCGCGCGGCCGGTGCGGCCGATGCGGTGCACATAGGTCTTCTCGTCCTCGGGGCAGCTGTAGTTGACGACGTGGGAGACGCCGGCGACGTCGATGCCGCGGGCGGCGACGTCGGTGGCGACCAGGGCACGCAGCTTGTCCTCGCGGAACTTGGTGAGCGCCCGCTCACGGGCGACCTGGGCCATGTCGCCGTGCAGCGGCGAGGCCTTGAAGCCGCGCTCCGCCAAGTCGTCGGCGACCCGCTGCGCCTGGCGCTTGGTGCGGGTGAAGACGATGATCTTCGTCGCGTCCTCGGCCTGGAGGATCCGGGCGACGATCTCGGGCTTGTCGAGGTCGTGGGCCTGGAAGATGAACTGCGCGGTGGCCGGCACCGTCTGGCTGTCGCAGGACGACTCGGCGCGGATGTTCATCGGGTGCCGCATGTGGGTCCGCGCCAGGGAGACGATCGCGCCGGGCATCGTGGCCGAGAACAGCATGGTCTGCCGGGTCTCGGGCGTCATGGCGAGCAGCCGCTCGACGTCGGGCAGGAAGCCGAGGTCGAGCATCTCGTCGGCCTCGTCCAGCACCAGGGCGTGGACGTGGGAGATGTCCAGCGCCCGGCGGTTGCACAGGTCGATCAGTCGCCCGGGGGTGCCGACGACCACGTCGACCCCGGACTTGAGGGCGTCGAGCTGCGGGTCGTAGGGCACCCCGCCGTAGACGGTGAGCACCCGCATCCCGCGGTCGGCGCCGGCCAGGGCCAGGTCGTTGGACACCTGGAGCGCCAGCTCGCGGGTCGGGGCGACGATCAGCGCCTGGGGCTTGCCCTGCGGGATCTCGGAGTAGTCGGGGTCGTGCGGCGCGATGCTACGCTGCAGGACGGGGATGCCGAAGGCCAGGGTCTTGCCGGTGCCCGTGCGGGCCTGGCCGATGAGGTCGGTGCCCAGGAGGGCGACCGACAGGGTCATCTCCTGGATCGGGAACGGGGTGACGATGCCTGCGCGCTCGAGCGCGTCACAGATCTCGGGGAGCACCCCGAGCTCGCGGAAGGTACTGATGTTGAGTTCTCTTTTCGTGAGTCCGAATACGTGCGGCGGACTCCTTCGGAGAGCTCCTGGGAGCAAGGGTCTGCCGCGCACATGCTGGCTGCGGCGAGCCGGGTCGTCCGACGGACGGCGCCGGTTCGCACGCCTGTCACCACGCTGGGCGGCGACGGGAACGAGGTCAGTCTATCGGTAGGGTGCAGCCATGGCCGCATCATCGGGCGAGGACCCGGTCTACCGCCAGGCGGTGGTCGACCTCCTCGGGGTCATCGCCTATGGCGAGCTGTCCGCCTTCGACCGCCTCGCCGAGGACGCCCGGATGGCTCCGAGCCTCGACGACAAGCTCGCGATGTCGGTCATGGCGGCCGCCGAGCTCGGCCACCTGACCGCCCTGCGCGAGCGCATCCAGGCGCTCGGCGCCGATCCGTCCGAGGCCATGGCGCCGTTCCAGTCGGCCATCGACGAGTTCCACGAGCACACCGCACCGAGCGACTGGTTCGAGGGTCTGGTCAAGGCCTACGTCGGCGACGGGCTGGCCGCCGACTTCTACCGCGAGATCGCCGCCTTCCTCGACCAGGACACCCGCGACGTCATCATCGCCTCCCTCGCCGACGTCGGTCACTCGGAGTTCGTCGTCGACCGGGTGCGGACCGGCATCGAGGCCGACCCGCGGCTCGGCGGGCGGCTGGCCCTGTGGGGCCGCCGGCTGATGGGGGAGGCGCTGTCCCAGGCCCAGCGGGTCGCCGCCGACCGCGATGCCCTCACGGTGCTGCTCGTCGGCGGCGTGGACCGCCCCGGCATGGACCTGGCCGCCATCGGCCGCATGTTCAACCGCCTCACCGAGCGCCACGCCGACCGCATGACCACCCTGGGCCTCGACGCCTGAGCTCCGACCTGGTCGGCCCGGACATGGCGTCGACCCGGCGGCAGTGCCGCCGGGTCGACGTGTGTCGTGCGTGGTGAGGGTCAGGCGGCCTTGCGACGGCCGGTGACGCCGGCGGCGACCACGACCAGGACGGCGGCCACGGCGACCTGCCAGATGTGGCGCCACCAGTCGACGCCGTTGGTCTCGGTGTTGAAGAAGAGGCTGTAGAGCCACGTGCCGATGAGCACGCCGCCGATGCCGCAGACGATGGTCAGCCAGAACGGGATGCTGTCCTTGTCCCCGGGCGCCACCATCTTGCCGAGCACGCCGATGATCGTGCCGCCGATGAGGGCCCACAGAATTGCGCTGATCATGAGTTTCCTTTCAGGTGCCGCGCCTTGCGGCACGGGTCGCCGACTACGCGGCGTTCATGTCGATGATTCAGCCCCCGCGGGCGGGAATCAACCTTCCCGGGTGCCGGGCGTGGCTCGCAGCTCGGAAACGAGGCCCCGGCTCAGTGCCGGAAGCCGACCTGCCCGCTGACGCCGCCGCCGATCTCGACATAGGCGATGCGGTCGCCCGGGACGACGATGTGACGGCCGCGCTGGTCGGTGAGGGACAGCACGCCGCCCTTGACGGCCTCGGCGACCGCGGCCTCGATGGCCTCGAGGGTCTCGCCGGTCTCGAGAACGATCTCGCGAGGTGCGTGCAGCACGCCGATCTTGACCTCCACGGGTCCTCCTTGCTCGTTGCCCGACTGCTCGGGCGCTCAGTGTTCGTCGGTGAGGGGGTAGCCGCGGATCCCGCGCCAGGCGAGGCCCGCCACCAGGGCGGCCGCGTCGGCCTGAGGGATCCCGATCCGCTCGGCCAGCCAGAACCGCGCGCTGACGTGAGCCATTCCCACCAGCGACACCGCGAGCAGTCGCGACGCCTCGTCGGCGAGCCCGGTGTCCTCGTGGATGACGGTGGCGATCATGTCGGCGCACTCGGAGGTGACCCGGTCGACGTGCTCGCGCACCGCCGGCTCGTTGGTCAGGTCGGACTCGAAGACGAGCCGGAAGGCGCCGGTGTCGTTGGCGACGTACTCATAGAAGGCGGTGATCGTCGCGGCCACCCGCTGCTTGTTGTCGTGGGTGCTGGCCAGGGCCTGACGGCAGTTGTCGATGATCGTGTCGCACGAGGAGTCGAGGAGAGCGAGATAGAGGTCGAGCTTGCCCGGGAAGTGCTGGTAGAGCACCGGCTTGGAGACGCCCGCCCGGTCGGCGATGTCGTCCATGGCCGCGGAGTGGTAGCCCGAGGCGACGAAGACCTCGAGGGCGGAGTCGAGCAGCTGGGCGCGACGCTCGCGGCGCGGCATGCGGCCGCCGCGCGGTCGCGCCTCGTCGTACTGGCTTGCGCTCACCTCGTCGCTCCTTCTCCCTGGCGGGGGCAGCCTACTCTCCGGTACCACCCTCACCGACGCTCGCCACGGGCTCGCCGGGGTCCGGATGGCGGAACGCGCGAGGCCGCCTCGGGCGGCCCGGGGAACATGGCTCCGCCCCGCGGCGTTGGGGCCCATGTCATCCGAGCCTCGGGTCCGCGCGACCCGTCCCGTTGCCGAGCCAGGAGTACGTCGTGAGCCTTCCCCCGCTGGTCGAACCGGCAGCCGAGCTGACCGTGGACGAGGTGCGGCGCTACAGCCGGCACCTCATCATCCCGGACGTCGGCATGGCGGGGCAGAAGCGGCTCAAGAACGCCAAGGTGCTGGTGATCGGCGCCGGCGGGCTCGGCAGCCCGGCCCTGATGTACCTCGCCGCCGCCGGCGTCGGAACGATCGGCATCGCCGAGTTCGACGAGGTCGACGAGTCCAACCTCCAGCGGCAGATCATCCACGGCCAGTCCGACATCGGGCGACCGAAGGCCGAGTCCGCGCGCGACTCCGTCGCCGAGATCAACCCGCTGGTCGATGTCGTGGTGCACGCCGAGCGGCTCGACAACGACAACGTGATGCGGATCTTCGAGGGCTACGACCTCATCGTCGACGGCACCGACAACTTCGCGACCCGCTACATGGTCAACGACGCGGCCTACTTCCTCGGCATCCCCTATGTCTGGGGCTCGATCTACCGCTTCGACGGCCAGGCGTCCGTCTTCGCCCCGACCCTGGCCGCGGACGCACCGTGCTACCGCTGCCTCTACCCCGAGCCGCCGCCCCCCGGCATGGTCCCCTCGTGCGCTGAGGGCGGCGTGCTGGGCGTGCTGTGCGCGTCGATCGGCTCGATCCAGGTCAACGAGGCCATCAAGCTGATCACCGGCATCGGCGACCCGGCCGTCGGGCAGCTGGTGATCTATGACGCCCTCGAGCTGGAGTGGCGCAAGCTGCGGGTCCGCAAGGACCCCCACTGCGCGCTGTGCGGCGAGGACCCCACGGTCACCGGGCTGATCGACTACGAGACCTTCTGCGGGGCGATCTCCGACGACGCGGCCCAGGCGGCCGCCGGCTCGACGATCTCGGTGGCGACGCTGGAGCAGATGCTCAAGGAGCGCGACAACGGCGAGCGGGACTTCGTGCTCGTCGACGTCCGCGAGCAGAACGAGTGGGAGATCAACCGGATCCCCGGCGCGGTGCTCATCCCCAAGGGCGAGTTCCTCAACGGCAACGCGCTCGGCCTGCTCCCGCCCGTCGACTCCGGCACCCAGGTCGTCCTGCACTGCAAGTCCGGCGTCCGCTCGGCCGAGGCGCTGGCAGTCGTCAAGGGTGCGGGCTACTCCGACGCGGTGCACGTCGGCGGCGGGGTCGTCGCCTGGGTCAGCCAGATCGACCCGAGCCAGCCGTCCTACTGACCCCAGGGGATAGATTCCCGGTCATGCGACCGGGACCGGTCCGGCGGGGCCGCAGCGCCCTGTGGGCGAGCGTCGGCACGGTGGCTGCCGTGGGGGTGGTCAGCGCGCTGGTGCTGTGGGCCGCCTCGATCGGGCCGGACCAGGTCATCTCCGGAGGCCGCCCGGCGACCGGCACGCGGGTCCCGACGCCGACCCCGACCCCAACGCCGCTGGTGGGGCCCGACCGGGTCGCCGGCCAGGACTTCCACCCCTCGGAGCACCCGGTCATGGCGACGCTGCTCGGGCTCCTGATCGTCGTGGCCGTCCTCGTGGTCCTCTGGATGCTGAGCGTCGTGATCCGGACGCTGGTGGACAGCATCCAGCTGCCACGTCGCACACCGACCCCGGACGAGGTCGACTTCGAGGCGGTGACCGTCCCACGGGTCGCCCGCGCCATCGCCGAGGGCGCCGCGGCCCAGCGCGCGCTCCTCCAGCAGGGGACCCCCCGCAACGCGATCGTCGCGTGCTGGCACCGCTTCGAGGTCGAGAGCTCCGAGGCGGGGGTCCCGAAGCGCGCCTGGGAGACGTCCGCGGAGTTCACGCTGCGGATCCTCGACCTCGTCGAGGCGAACCGGGCGGCCGTCGGCCTGCTGGCGAGGCTCTACCGCGAGGCCCGGTTCTCGACGCACGACCTCGACGAGGATGCGCGCGACCAGGCGCTCAACGCGCTCGACGCGATCCACGCCGGCCTGCGCCGGTCACCGCGCGCGGGGCACCCATGAGGCGCCGCTGGCTCGTCCGTCGCTGGGCCACCCGGGTGACGCTGCTGCTCGCGACCGACGCCGTGCTGCTGGCCGGTCTGCGCTGGGCCGACTACCACGTCGACCTGCTCAGGTTCACGCTGCTGGTCACCGCGTGCATCGCGGCGGCCTGGCTGGTCACGGACACCGTGACCGAGAGCGGGCCGCCCTGGTCCGTCGAGAGCCGCAGCGTCGTCCGCCCACCCGGCGCGGACGTCAGGCTCGGCACCTACGTCCGGATCCTCGAGGACCATGCGGCCGCGCGCGAGCCCAACGGGTCGCTGCGCGACCGGCTGGCGGGACTCGCGGGGGAGCGGCTGCGAATCCACCACGGCCTCCGGCTCGGCGACCCGGCCGCCGACGACCTGCTCGGACCGGCGCTCGTCGCGGTGCTCACCGGCCCACCCCGCCGACTGCAGCCGTCGGAGCTCGACGCGCTGATGACCAGAATCGAGGAGCTGTGACCCAGAACCCCACCCCGGATGCCGACCTCACGGTGGCGCAGGCGGCGGAGCTCGCCGACCGCGTGCTCACCGAGGTCGAGCGGGCCGTGCTCGGCAAGCGCGAGGCGCTGTCGCTGGTGCTCGCGGCGGTGCTGGCCAAGGGCCACGTCCTGCTGGAGGACTTCCCGGGGCTGGGCAAGACGCTGGCCGCGCGGTCGTTCGCCCGCGCCCTGGGGCTCACGTTCACGCGCGCCCAGTTCACCCCCGACCTGCTGCCCTCCGACCTGACCGGCTCGTTCATCTACCACCAGCGCGAGCAGGAGTTCCGGTTCCGGCCGGGGCCGCTGTTCACGGGTCTGCTCCTGGCCGACGAGATCAACCGCACGCCGCCCAAGACGCAGGCCGCGCTGCTGGAGGCGATGCAGGAGCGCCAGGTCACCGTCGAGGGCGAGACGTTCGCCCTGCCGGAGCCGTTCCACGTGCTGGCCACGGCCAACCCGATCGAGTACGAAGGCACCTACCCGCTGCCGGAGGCCCAGCTCGACCGGTTCCTCCTCCGGGTCTCCTTCGGCTACCCCAGCGGCGCCCAGGAGTACGACGTCGTGGCGGCGCGGCTGGCCCGCCGGCGCGAGGAGGTCGAGCTCGACCCGGTCACCGATGCGGCCGGGCTGCTCGCGATGCAGGAGGCGGTCGAGTCGGTCACCGTCGACGAGAGCGTCGGGCGCTACTGCGTGGCGCTCGCCACCGCGACCCGTCGGCACCAGGACGTGCTCACCGGGGCGTCTCCGCGCGGGTCGCTCGGCTTGGTGCTGACCGCCCGCGCCTTCGCCGTGCTGCGCGGTCGCGACTATGTCATCCCCGAGGACGTCAAGGCGGTCGCCCGCTCGGTGCTGGCCCACCGGATCACCGTCAAGCCGGAGCTCTGGATGACCGAGGCGTCCGGGTCCCGCGTCGTGGACGCCGTGCTCGCGGAGGTCGCGACCCCGTCGACCCTGGAGCACCGGGGCGGCCGGTGACCCACTGGCTGCCCACGGCCGCCCTGCGCCGGGCTCTCGTCGTCGCCGGGCTGGGGCTGGTGCTGGCCGTCGTGTTCGGCGGCCCGGTGCTGGTCGTCCTGGTCGTGCCGTTCGCGCTGCTGGGCGGCCTGGGCCTGGCGCACCGGCCGACGACCGCGCCAACGGTGCAGTCGTCGGTGGCGCACCCCGTCCTGCACGAGGGACAGGGCACGACGAGCCGGTTGACCCTCACCGGCGTCGAGGACCTGGAACAGGTCACCCGGGTGGTCGCGCAGGCGCCGTACGTCGCCCTGCGACCGGCCGGGGGCGCCATCGCCGGCCTGCTGCGCGACGGCGAGGGCCCCGTGGTCGAGCTCAGCCCGCGACGCTGGGGACGCGTCGACGCGGGGGAGGAGCGGGTCGGGCTGACGACCCGCTGGGGCGGCTACCGGTGGGGTCCCGTGCTGGTCAGCGGCCGTCCGATGTCGGTCCTGCCCGTGACCGCGCCCTTCGACTCCCGGGCCGAGGCGCCGCAGCCGCTCGGGCTCGTGGGCGGCTACCGCTCGCGCCGCGTCGGCTCCGGCACCGAGCTCGCGGGCATCCGCCCGTTCGTGGCCGGCGACCGGCTGCGGCGGGTCAACTGGCGGGTCTCGCTGCGCTCCCGCGAGCTGCACGTCGTCGACGCCCTCGCCGAGACCGACACCGGCGTGCTGCTGGTCGTCGACGCGCTCGCCGAGGTCGGCCGGTCGGGCGGGGTCGGTGGCCGAGCCAGCTCGCTCGACCTCACCGTCCGGGCTGCCGCTGCGCTGGCCGAGCACCACGTGCGCGTCGGTGACCGGGTCGGCCTGCGGGTCGTCGGGGGCAGCGGTCGCGTCGTGGGGTACGGCGCCGGCACGCGGCACCTGCGAGTCCTGCTCGGGGCGCTCGCGGCCATCCGGCCGGGCGTGCCGCGCGACCTCCCGGAGCAGGGGCTGGTCCTGCGCGCCGCGGCGGGGACCGAGGTCCTCATCCTGTCGCCGCTGCTCCACCCGGTGATGGTCACGACGGCCGCGGCCCTCACCCGCCGCGGGCTCCCGGTCACGGTGATCGACGCCCTGCCCGACGACGTGGAGGAGGTGGGCCGCGACGGCGGAGCCGCCCCGGAGCTGGTGCGCCTCGCCTGGCGGATGCGTCGTGCCGAGCGCGACCTGCTGCTCGAGCGGCTCGCCCACACGGGCTGCCCCGTCGTGCCGTGGCGGGGCCCGGGCACCCTCGACGACGTGCTGCGCCGCCTCGCGCGCCGTGCCCAGCTGCCGGTGGTGAGGGCCCGGTGAGCGGCCTCGGCATGCCGGACTGGAGCCGTGCCCAGTGGGTGCTGCGGGTGCTGGTGGCGCTCTGCCCGCTCGGGGCGACCCTCGCGACCGGTCCCGCCGGCAGCTGGCCGAGCCCCGTGCTGCTGGTCCCGGTCGGCGTGCTGGCGGTGGGCGCGGCGGTCGCGCCCGAATCGCTCGCGGCGGCCGTCGCCTGCTGTCTCGTGCTCGCCTCGTGGGCCCTGGCGCCCGTCGACCCGCTGCACCCGATGGTCCTGGTCGCCTCGGCCCTGCTCCTCGTCACCCACCTGGCCGCCATGCTGGCGGCGGCCGGCCCGGGCGGCGTCACGCCGGAGGCGGCCCTGGTCCGGCTCTGGGTGCTGCGTGGCGTCCTGGTGTGGGCACCCGCCCCGGTCCTGTTCGCCGTCGCCCGGGGGCTGCGCGGCGCCCCGGAGCCGCCCTACGTCTGGGTCGGCGGCCTCGCCGCCGTCGTCGTGGCGCTGGTCGTGACGGGGGTGCAGTTCAGCCGCTCCGGCGTGGCCGAGGAGACCGCCCGACCCACCTCCGAGAGCCAGGGCCCGCGCATCTCGGCGTTCTAGACCGCACCGCCGTCTGTCCACAGAGGGTCGCCTGACTCTGTGGAAATGGGGCTGCTGTTGTGGATGGTCCACCCCCTTCTGTGGACGACACGCCGACACGACGAAACCCGTGGAAATACTTGGCCGAACCCCCTTGCGGAGGGGGGTCGGGAGGGCATAGAACTTCTCTCACGCAGCCCCTCCGGGGGCGGCGGGATGGCTCGGAAACGAGGGTCCACACCGCGGGGCAACCCGTGGCAGCGGCAGGGTGACGACGTCGCTGGGACCGGAGTGGAGGGGCCGTCGACCGGAGGCGTCACCATGATCCGGTCAACCCGAAGGGCCCTTGTAGCTCATACCTATGAGGGCCCTTCACCTATTTCCGGGCACCGCACCCCCGGATGCTGGACCGTCGGTTCTCATGCGGCCACCGGCGGGTCACAATGCCCCCATGCTCTATGGCGCGATGCACGCGGTGCTGCCGCCGGTCCTCAAGGCCGTGTGGCGTCCGCGGGTGCACGGCCTCGAGAACGTCCCGACCACGGGTCCCGTCATCCTCGCGAGCAACCACCTCAGCTTCGCCGACAGCGTGGTCATCCCCGTCGTCGTGCCGCGCAAGGTGGTCTTCCTCGCCAAGGCCGACTACTTCACGGGCGCCGGCGTGCGCGGCGCCCTGTCCCGCGCGTGGTTCGAGGGCCTGGGCATGCTGCCGGTCGACCGCGACGACACCAAGTCGGCCCTCGACAGCCTCGACACGGCGCTGGCGGTGCTGGCCCGCGGCGAGGCGTTCGGCATCTACCCCGAGGGCACCCGCTCGCGCGACGGCCGGCTCTACCGCGGCCGCACGGGCGTGGCGCACCTCGCGCTCAGCGCCGGCGTCCCGGTCGTGCCGGTCGGGCTGCGCGGCACCCAGGACCTCCAGCCCGTCGGCTCGCGGCTGCCCCGGCTGGTCCGGGTGACGGTGTCCTTCGGCGCCCCGCTCTCCTTTACGGGCAGGTACGACGGCGTGCCCACCGGCCGCGCGCGTCGCGAGGCGACCGACGAGATCATGCGTGCCATCCAGGCGCTCAGCGGCCAGGAGCCCGCCGGGGCCTACAACGACCGGCCCCTCGACCTCTGACCTCTGATGGGCGGACGAGCCGCTCAGCCTTGCGCGGCCACCTGGCCGACCATGGTGATGAACAGGCCGAGCATCGGCACGGCGCCCTGGACGCGGGCGGAGGTGCCGCCCATCTCGGCGGAGATCTCCTTGAGCCCGTCGACGTCGGCGTCCTGCCCGAACCCGACCCCCATCACCCGGATGTGCTCGTCGGGGTCGGACTGCGTCTTGAGCTGGGTGATCAGGCTGCGCAGGGTCATCCCCGAGGAGCCGTCGGCCGAGCTGTTGGTGAACACGACCAGCGACTGGGCGGCGGTCGGGTCGTAGTCGGTCTGGAGCGCCTGGTAGCCGGCGAGGATGGTCTCATAGAGCGATCCCTGGGGGTTGGCGGTCGCCCGGATCGTCTCCACCTGCTCGATGATCGCCTTGCGCCCGGTGCCGAGCGAGGTGATCGGCGTCAGCTCCCGGTGTCCCTCGGTGCCGTCATAGAGCCAGATGCCGACGGCGGTGTGGTCATAGAGCGAGGCCATCGCCACCAGGGCGGTGGTGCGGACCTGGTCCATGAGGGGGCTGCCGTTGGCCTGCGGCTCGGCCATGGCGGCACTGACGTCGAGCAGGACCAGGATCCGGCCGGGCGTCGAGCCGGACGCGCCGAGCCCGTAGAGCTTGATGGTGGAGCGGTAGTTCGGCAGCTGCATGCGCCGGGTCGCCTCGCCGAAGACCGCGGTGTCGAACTCGGCGGTGCCGTCGGGGTCGCGCAGGTGGGCGTCGGCGCGCTCGGCCGCCACCTCGGCGGAGGCGAGTCGGGTGACCAGGTCCGCGATGGCGAGCCGGGCGTCGGCGTCGGTGGCCAGGTTGTAGGCGGGGAAGTCCATGTAGGACTCGCCCTCGCGACCGCGCAGGACGCGCACCGAGTCCGAGGGGGTGGCGAAGTACTCCCCGGCGAACAGGACCATCTTGGCGGGCGGGCTGGCGAGCACCGAGTCGCCGACGATGGCGGGCTGGGAGAGGGCGTTGGCGGTGAGGGCGAGCGCCTCGTAGGGGATGTCGGACAGGTCGCGCTGGGCCTTGAGGAACGGCCAGGCGGCGAGCAGGCCGGTCGCCGTCGAGGTCGGGTCGTGGAACCCGATGCGCACGCTGCGCTCCTTGGACATCAGCGCGGGCCAGCTGATCCGGCCCCCCAGCTGGGTGGCGGTCTCGGCGTCGGCGATGCCGACGATCGGGCTCGACGCGATGCTCGTGGCGATGCCGGGGTCGGTCTTGCGGGCCGCGGCCCACAGGCTGCTGTCGGTGACCCAGAGGTCGGTGGTCTCACTAGCGGCCACGCCGTCGCGGCCCGACGCCTCGGTCACGTCCAGCTCGATGCATAGGTCGGCGGCGGCCGCCTGCAGCATCGGGACGACCACGGGCGGCGCGACCGCGCTCACGGCGGTGGTGTCCTCGCAGCCCTCGAGGGTCGGGGCCGAGCTGGCGGCGGCCACGGGCTCGGTCGGGTCGTCGCTCGTCGACCCGTCGAGCCGGTCGGCGGCCACGAAGACCCCGATGCCGCCCACGAGCACCCCGATCACCAGCCCCAGGATCCCTGTCGAGCCCATCGTCCTGTTGTCCCGGCGCCGTGCCATGTGCTGAGTTGCCTTTCGCTGGCCGGCCGAGCCGAGGTGCCGACTGAATCCTGGTCGCGGCGTCTGGGCGACGACGCGGTGCGTGGGCGCGACGCCGCGCGTACGGCACGGTGACGCCCCTCGGCGCATGCTAGGCCCTGTCGGGGCGCGCGACCCAGCGAACGCCGCCGCGCGGGCCAGGTGGTCTTGACAGCCTGAACGGCGGGTCAGGCCCGGGTGGGTGGCAACGTTGTCATCGCCGACCCTCCCGACGGCCAGCCCACGGCCAACCCTGCGGCCCGTCATCGGATCGTTGCCGGATCGGTACCTCGGGTCCGGCAGCCCGGCGTGGAAGCAGCCTGGCCGACGAGAGTAGGTTCTGGAGCCATTGCTTCCCGCCAGGGGAAGCCCGACCCACGAGGTGACGAGTGAATCCAGTCCGGAAGGCAGGCGCGGCGCTCGCGGTCGCGGCTCTCGCGATCACGCTGTCAGCGTGCGGTGGGAGCGACGACTCCTCCAACGGCGACAACAACGGCTCGAGCGCGGGAGGCTCGCCGTGGATCCTCGGGACCACGGACTCGGTGACCGCCGTCGACCCGGCCGGCTCCTACGACTTCGGGTCGTGGAACATGCAGTACAACATCTTCCAGCAGCTCATGGTCATCCCGGCCAACGGTGACACCCCGGAGCCCGACGCGGCCGAGTCGTGCGACTACGACGACCCGCAGACCATCACCTGCACCCTGCAGTCCGGCCTGAAGTTCTCCAACGGTGACGAGCTCACCTCCTCGGACGTGAAGTTCTCCTTCCAGCGCAACATCCAGATCGCCGACCCCAACGGGTCGTCGGTGCTCCTGGGCTCGATCAGCAACGGCGACACCAAGGCGCCCGACCTGGCCGAGGGCGCGATCGAGACGCCCGACGACACCACGGTGGTCTTCCACCTCAACCAGCCCGACCTCACCTTCCTCAAGATCCTCACCACCGCCACGGCGTCGATCGTGGACGAGGAGGTCTTCCCGGCCGACAAGCTGCTGGCCGACGACCAGGTCATCGGCTCGGGTCCCTACAAGCTCAGCCAGTACAAGCCGGGCGAGCAGGCGGTGTTCGAGGCCAACGCGAGCTACACCGGCGACCGTGCCCCGCAGGCCGGCCAGGTGTTCGTGCAGTACTTCAACGACCCGGCCCCGCTCAAGACGGCCGTCGAGTCCGGCGACGTCGACATCGCGTGGCGCACGCTGAGCCCGACCGACCTCAGCTCCCTGGAGGACGGCGGCAAGGTCGACGTCATCCGCGGCAAGGGCTCGGAGTTCCGCTACTGGGTGTGGCAGCTCGGGACGCCGGTCGGCAAGCAGCTCGCCGTCCGCCAAGCGGTGGCCCAGCTCATCGACCGCGACGCGATCGCGCAGAACGCCTACGACGGCACGGTCACGCCGTCCTACTCCATCGTGCCGCCGGGCTTCGGTGGTCAGAAGGACTCCTTCAAGGAGACCTACGGCGACCCGAGCGTCGACAAGGCCAAGCAGATCCTGGCCGAGGCGGGCGTCAAGACGCCGGTCAGCCTGACCGTCGGCTACACGCCCACGCACTACGGCCCCAACGCGGTGGACGAGGCCAACGAGCTCACCGAGCAGCTCAACAACAGCGGGCTGTTCGACGCCAAGACCCGTGACGCCGAGTGGGAGCAGTACCAGACGCTCTACAAGCAGGACGCCTACGACCTGTTCATGCTCGGCTGGTACCCCGACTTCCTGGACGCCGACAACTACCTCACGCCGTTCGTGCGCGACGGCGGCTTCTTCGCCAACAACTACTCCAGCAAGGAGGTCAACAGCCTGCTGGACAAGGAGCTCGGCGAGACCGACGACGCGGCGCGGAGCGACGAGATCGGCCAGCTCCAGGACCTCGTGGCCCGGGACGTCCCGCTGATCCCCTCGTGGAACGGTCTCAACGTGGCCGTCGCCAGCAAGCAGATGACGGGCGTGTCGGAGACCCTCGACCCGACCTACATCTTCCGCTTCTGGATGATCAACAAGGGCTGAGCGACGCAGGGGGTGGGTCCGGTTCCCGACGGGACGGGCCCACCCCCGGTCTGTCTGCCCGCTGGTCGGGTACCCCCCGACCGACAACCCCCGCCAGGAAGAGTCCCCCATGAGCGCCTCGTCGTCCGGCTCGCTGCCGCGCTACGTCCTCACCCGGCTGCTGCTGGTCATCCCGATGATGCTGGTGCTGCTGACCGTGGTGTTCTTCCTGCTCCGCGTGGCGCCCGGCGACCCGGTCTCGGCGGCCGTGGGCGGCAAGCTCGACGAGCAGGCGCTCAACGAGCGGCGCGCGGCGCTGGGGCTCGACCGGCCGCTCGCCGTGCAGTACGTCGAGTACCTCGGCCAGGTCGCCCGGTTCGACTTCGGCTCCTCGATCTCCGACAACCGGCCCGTGCTCGACATCATCCGCGAGCAGGGCGGGGCGACGCTCACGCTGACCATCGGCGCCTTCCTGTTCGCACTGCTGATCGGGCTCCCGCTCGGCCGGCTCGCCGGCAGGTTCCGAGATACGGCCTTCGACGCCGGCGTCCGCATCTTCGGGGTCGTGAGCTATGCCGCCCCCATCTTCTGGGTCGGCATCATGCTGGTGCTCCTCGTCAAGAACCTGTTCCCCGGCTGGCCCCTCTATGACATCGCCTCGCCGATCACGAAGTTCACGGTCACACCGCACACCCACATCCTGCTGGTCGACGCGGCCGTCTCCGGCGACGCCGGGGCGTTCAGGGACGTGCTCGAGCACCACGTGCTGCCGTGCTTCACCCTGGGCCTGCTGCTGTCGGGCGTGATCATCCGGCTCGTGCGGGTCAACGTCATCCAGTCGCTCAAGGGCGACTATGTCGAGGCGGCCCGCGCCCGCGGCATCCCCGAGCGGCTGGTCGTCCGGCGGCACGCGTTCCGCAACGCGCTCGTCCCCGTCATCACCGTGATCGGGCTCCAGGTGGCGCTGACCCTCTCGGGAGCGGTGCTCACCGAGCGCACCTTCAACTGGCCGGGCCTCGGCACCGAGCTGGTGCAGTACGTCAACAGCCGCGACTACCTGGCGGTGCAGGGTCTGGTCACGTTCTTCGCGCTCATCGTCGTCGTGGTCAGCGTCGTGGTCGACGTGGTCAACGCGCTGGTCGACCCGCGAGTGAGGTACTGACATGCGCCGACTCTTCCGACAGATCTGGAACACCCAGGGCCTGGCCCGCTGGATCTTCTGGACCGGCCTGGTCATCACGATGGTCTTCGTGGCGTTCGCGCTGTTCGCGCCCTGGATCGCGCCCTTCGACTTCAACCAGACCACGACCGCGGCCGGGGTCAAGCTGCCCAAGACGGCCCCGCCCTCGGGCGCGCACTGGCTCGGCACCAACGACCAGTTCTATGACATCTTCAGCCGGGTCGTCTGGGGTGCGCGGACGGCCATCGAGGTCGTCACCCTGTCGGTCATCTTCTCCGGCGTCATCGGGGTGCCGCTCGGGCTGCTGTCCGGCTTCGTCGGCGGCTGGACCGACAAGATCATGGTCTTCATCATGGACGCGCTCTATGCGTTCCCGTCGCTGCTGCTGGCGATCGTGTTCTCGTTCCTGCTGCGCGGCCCGCTCGGTGGCGGCATCGTCGCGGCGGCCCTGTCGCTGACGGCGATCTACATCCCGCAGTACTACCGGGTCGTCCGCAACACCACGGTCTCCGCGCGGGAGGCGACCTATGTCGAGGCCGCCCGCGCGCTCGGGGCGCCGCCGCTGACCATCATGCGCAGGTACCTCTTCGGCAACGTCGTCCAGTCCGTGCCCGTGCTGGGCACCCTCAACGCCGCCGACGCCCTCGGGACCCTCGCCGCCCTGGGCTTCCTAGGTCTCGGGATCCAGCCCAACGAGGCGTCGGAGTGGGGCTACGACCTCTCCCGCGCGCTCGACGACGCGCAGGCGGGGATCTGGTGGCCGGCGCTCTGGCCGGGCCTGGCGATCATCCTGCTCATCACCGCGGTGACGCTGGTCGGCGAGGGTCTCAACGAGACGGTCAACCCCGCGCTGCGCCGGCGCCGGCTGCGGCCGGTGGTGTTCCCCAGCCGTGCGCCGCGCGAGACCGAGGAGGTGGCCTCGTGAGCGAGCCGACCTGGCATCTCGAACCGGTGCTGACCGCGACCGACCTGCGGGTCTGGTACGGCACCGAGCGCGGCCCCGTGCAGGCCGTCAACGGCGTCTCCTTCGAGCTGCGCCGCGGCGAGATCCTCGGCCTGGTGGGCGAGTCCGGGTGCGGCAAGTCGACCCTGGGTCGTGGCCTCATCGGGCTGCTGCCCGACGGCAGCGCCGTCGACGGCGAGCTGCGCTTCCAGGGCCGCGACCTGCTCTCGCTCAAGCCCCGCGAGCTGCACGCCATGCGGGGCAGGGACCTCGGCATGATCTTCCAGGAGCCGCTGACCCGGCTCAACCCGCTCATGCGGATCTCCGACCACTTCGCCGAGACCCTGCGCCAGCACGAGCCGGGCATCTCCAAGGCGGAGATCGAGCGGCGGTCGCTCGAGACGCTGCGCGTGATCGGCATCCCGCCGACCCGGTTCCGGGCCTACCCCCATGAGTTCTCGGGCGGCATGCGGCAGCGCCTGATGATCGCGCTGGCCCTGGTGCTGCGGCCGGCGTTCGTCGTGGCCGACGAGCCGACCACCGCGCTCGACGTGCTGGTCGAGGCCCAGATCATCCGGATCCTGCACGACCTGCGCCGGGAGTTCGACACCTCGCTGCTGCTCATCACCCACAACCTCGGCATCATCGCGGAGGCGTGCGACCGCGTGGCGGTCATGTATGCCGGGGAGATCGTCGAGATCGGCGATGCCCGCGAGGTCTTCGCGCGACCGCAGCACCCCTACACCCGCGAGCTGCTGCGCTCGACCATCTCGTTGGCCACGACCGGCCTCAACTACATCGACGGAGCGCCGCCGGACCTGGTCGAGCCGCCGTCCGGCTGCTACTTCCACCCGCGCTGCCCCGACGCCATGCGGGTGTGCGCCGAGCGTCACCCCGTCGACCGTGAGCACGCGGCCGGCACGCGCGCCGCGTGCTGGGCCACCGACCTGAGGGAGGCGCGGGTCCCCGAGCCCGCGGCGTCCCTGACCGCCGAGGAGCGCGAGCCGCTCGTCCGGGAGGTGATCTCCAGTGCCGACGAGGCCTGAGACCCAGCAGACGTCCACGACGGCCGGCGACGCGGTCCTCGAGCTGCGCGACCTGACCATCACCTTCGAGCTCCAAGGAGGCGCGCTGTCGCGCCTCCTGGGGCTGCGCGCGCGCCGGGTGCACGCCGTCGACGGGGTCGAGCTGTCGCTGCGCCGCGGCGAGGTGCTGGGTCTGGTGGGCGAGTCGGGCAGCGGCAAGACCACGCTGGGTCGGGCGCTGCTCGGGCTGGTCCGCGCGACCTCCGGGTCGATCACCTACCGTGACGCGGACGGCCACGAGCTCGACGTCTCCAGCCTGCGGGGCAAGCGGCTCCGGGGCCTGCGCACCGACCTGCAGATGGTCTTCCAGGACCCGCACGCCGCGCTCAACCCCTCGATGACCATCGAGGAGGCGATCGGCCACCCGCTCACCATCCACGGTGTCGCCACGGGTCCGGAGCTGCGCCAGCGTGTCGTGGCCGCTCTGGAGCGGGTCGGACTGGCCCCGGTCGAGCGTTTCCTGTCGAAGTACCCCTCCGACCTCTCCGGCGGGCAGAAGCAGCGCGCGGTCATCGCCCGTGCGATCATCCTGGACCCGCAGGTGCTGGTGGCGGACGAGCCGGTGTCCATGCTCGACATGAGCGTGCGCGCGAAGATCCTCCAGCTGATGCTCGACCTCAAGCGCGAGCTCGGGCTGACCTACGTCTACATCACCCACGACCTGGCCACCGCGAAGTTCTTCTGCGACCGGGTGGCGATCATGTACCTCGGCAAGGTGGTCGAGATCGGGCCGACCGCGGAGATCTTCGCCAACCCGAGGCACCCCTACACCAAGGCGCTGCTGGCGGCCATCCCCGAGCCCGACCCCGAGGCACAGCTGCCGCGCAACCTCCCCAAGGGCGAGATCCCCGACGCCGCCGACCCGCCGCGCGGATGCTCCTTCCACCCGCGCTGCCCGGAGGCCGTGGCGTCGTGCGGCTGGGAGGCCCGCGACCTGCGCTCGCTGGTCGAGGACCACTGGACGAGCGTCGACCCCGAGACCTTCGAGGGCGAGAGCGCGGCCCTGGGCGACCTGTGGGAGCTGGGCAGCCACGACCCCGACGTCGCGCGGCTCGGCAACGGAGACCCCGCGCACGTGCGGTCCGTGGTCGACCGGGTCCGGCGCGGCACCGCCGAGGACCCGCTGTGGCGCGGCGTGCTCGACGTGGCCGACACCGACCGCGGTGTCGCGGTCACCTTCCAGCCGGCCGACCCCCCGACGCTGCGCCGGGCCGGCGGGGTCGAGGTCGCCTGCGTGCTCTATCCCGAGGGTTCCCCGGGGGAGCCGGCGACCTGACCCGCGCCCGCCCGACGGCCGCGGCGCCCGCCGGTCAGACCGGGGGCAGGATGCCGCGCGCGACGAAGGCGCTCCGCGCCTGGTCCGCCGCCGTGGCGCCGTAGAGGCTGTTGACGGTGTCGACGATGTGCTGGGCGGCGGCCGGGAACCCGGTGGTCGGGCTGAACAGGAACTGCGCCTCGAGGATCGCGGTGTTGGCCTCGTCCCGACCCAGCGCCAGGTTGATGTCCCACAGCGCGCGCGACCAGATCTCGCCGTCGTCGTGCACCTCCCCGTCGATGTCGTCGGGGAACACCTTGTCGGTATCCGTGCGGCGCAGGCAGTGGGGCGTGGTGGTGGTGTAGGAGGTGGCGTCCCAGTCCATGACGCAGGCCCACGGGGTCTTCACCGTGTCGGTGGTGTTGCCCTGGCTCATGGTCACGGCCCAGTAGTCGCCGAAGCCCTCGCCGATGGCCCCGGCGCGCTCGCTGCGTCCGAAGCCCGGCACCTGGGCGTCCTGGATGGCGTGGCCGTACTCGTGCCAGATGACCTCGACGTCCTCGGCGTCGTCGACGCCGCCGGTGCCGAAGAGCAGCAGGTCGCTGCCCGGCTCGTAGAACGAGTTGTCGTCGGGGATGCCGTTGGTCCTGATGTCCTGCGACTCGGCGTTGACGTCGGTCTGGCCGAGCGAGCGGATGTAGGTCTGGGCCGCGTCGACGGCGTAGTAGGCGTTGACCATCTCGAACCGGTCGTTGGTGCGGAAGTACTTGAAGCTGTGCGTCGCGCTGACCGGCCGCGTCTTGTTGAGGATCTTGGCCCACCTGCCGGTGAGCGTGTTGGAGTTGAGGTTGTTGAGGTCGACGACCCGGTAGGCCGCCAGGGGCACCGCGTCCTTGGCGTCCTTCTTGTCCTTGAGGGACTCGTCCTGGAGCTTGACGACCGGGTTGGGGTCGAAGACGCGGCCGCGGCCGGTCACCTTGCGGGCGCTGGCCGAGATCTTGTCGGTGGCGAGCACCTGGGCGTTGGCGGCGTCGACGTAGTGGTAGGCCGACCCCTGGGTGTCCACGGTGAGCACGGTGTAGACGAGGCGTGCCGGCCGGGTCGCGGTGGCCGGCAGGATCGACACGCCGCGCTCGGCGCGGGCCACGCGATAGCTCGGGGCGCCGGTGCGCTCGGTCACGGCCGAGACCGCCCGGGCGCTCGGCACGAGGTCGGTGCGGCCGAGGCCGGACGGGAGGGCGAGCCGGGACTCCGCCACGCGGCCGTCGTCGGCCGTCACGCGGCCGTCGTCGCCGGCGTGCACGGCATACCAGCCGCCGACGACGGGGTAGCCGCGGAAGGTCTGCTGGTACCACGTGTGCGTGCCGAGCAGGGAGGTCAGGGTGCGGACCTGCTGGAGGTCCGAGGGAACCGCGGCCGACGTCGCGACCGCGTGCGTGGCCGGTGTCGGCGCCGCGCTGGCCGTCGAGGCGGTGGTCAGCCCGGTGATCACGAGGGCCCCCACGGCGGCCGTCGTCCCGAGAGTGATGCGTCGCTTCATGGAAACCCCCAAGGTCACGGCCGACGTCGTGCCGGCCATCAGGCGAGCCTAGGCCACCTCGTCAAGGCCGAGGATGGCCGAGAAGGGTCATGGCTCGTCGTCGCCGTCCCGGTCCAGCCAGGCCCGGATCGCCGCTCCGTGCTGGTCCAGGAGAGGGGGAGGGAGGTGCTCGGACCGGCCGCCGGAGTGCCGGTGGTCGTCGAACCTCAGCGGGGAGCCGGGCAGCCGGAGCCGACCGTAGGCGGGGTGGTCCACGTCGAGGACCAGGCCCTGCGACAGCGTCTGCTCCCAGGTGAGGACGTCGTCGATGGAGCGCACCTTGCCGGCGGGCACGCCCGCGGCGACGAGCAGCTCGAGCCAGTCCTCGGCGGGACGGTCGGCCAGGATCGCCTCGATCTCGTCGATGAGGGCGCGGCCGGCCGCGACCCGCTCGCGGTTGGTGCGCCAGCGGGGGTCGTCGGCGTCGAGCCCGGTCAGCCGGGCGAAGGTGCGCCACAGCCCCTCGGAGGCGACGCAGACCTGGATGGGCGCGCTGCCCGTGGCGAACAGGCCGTACGGCGCGATCGCCGGGTGGTGGGACCCCGACAGCCCGGGCACCTCGCCGGCGATCGTCCAGCGGGTGCCCTGGAAGGCGTGCAGGCCCACGACCCCGGCGAGGAGCGAGGTCCTCACCACGCGACCCCGACCGGTGCGGTGACGCTCGTGCAGCGCCGCCACGACGCCGTACGCCAGGTTCATGCCCGCCACCAGGTCGGCGACGGGGACGCCGACCTTGGTCGGCACGTCGGTGCCCGTCACGCTCATCAGGCCGCCCTCGCCCTGGGCGATCTGGTCGTAGCCCGCCCGATGCCCCTCCGGGCCGTCGTGCCCGAACCCCGTGATGCGGCCGATGACCAGCTGCGGGTTGAGCGCGTGGAGCCCCTCCTCGGTGAGCCCCAGCCGGTCGAGCACGCCGATCCGGAAGTTCTCCAGCAGCACGTCGGCGCGGGCCAGCAGCCTGGCCAGCGTGCGCACGTCGCGGGCCGACTTGAGGTCGAGGACGATCGACTCCTTGTTGCGGTTGGCGGCCATGAAGTACGTCGAGTCGCGCGCATCGTCCGGGCCGTCGCCGGCGCTCGCCCACGGCGGTCCCCAGGCCCGGGTGTCGTCGCCGTCGGCGCTCTCGACCTTGATGACCCGCGCCCCGAGGTCGCCGAGCATCATCGCCGCCTGGGGCCCGGCCAGCGCCCGGGTCAGGTCGACCACCAGGATGTCGGAGAGCGGTCCCGCGTCGTCCACGCGTCCGACGCTATCCCGCTCGCCGCCGACGAGACGTGTCGGTGCCGCGTGGTTGGCTACTGCCATGGCTGCGGACCCGACCTACCACCTGGTGCGGCGGGGTCCGGAGGGTCCGGGGCCCGTCGAGCTCGACGCCGACCAGCGTCGCGTCGTCGACCACCCCGGCGGGCCGCTGCTGGTGCTGGCCGGGCCGGGCACCGGCAAGACGACGACGCTGGTCGAGGCCATCGCCCAGCGCGTCGAGCGCGGCGCGCGTCCCGACGAGGTGCTCGCGCTGACGTTCTCGCGCAAGGCCGCCGAGCAGCTCCGGACCCGTGTGACCGCGCGGGTCGGGCGCACCATGTCGGCGTCGCTGGGGTCGACCTTCCACTCCTTCGCCTACGGCCTGGTCCGCGAGCACTCCCTCCCGGAGCTCTACGACGCGCCGCTGCGGCTGTTGTCGGCGCCCGAGCAGGACGTCGTGCTCCAGCAGATCCTGACGACCGCGCCCGAGTCGGTCACGTGGCCCGACTCGGTGCGCGGGGCCATCGGCACCCGCGGGTTCGCGGGCGAGGTGGCCCAGGTGCTGGCGCGCGCCCAGGAGAAGGGGCTGGGCTTCGAGGCGCTGCGTCGCCTGGGCGAGCAGGAGGGGCTGCCGGAGTTCGTCGCGGCCGCGGCCTTCATGGAGCAGTACGACATCGTCACCGCCGACCAGAACCTCCTCGACTACCCCGGCCTGATCGCCACCGCCGTGCGGATGCTCCAGGACCCCGACCACCCGCTGCGCGAGGACCTCCGCGCGCGCTACGCCCACGTCTTCGTCGACGAATACCAGGACACCGACCCCGCCCAGGTCGCCATGCTCCAGGCCATCGCCGGCGACGGGCGTGACCTCGTCGTGGTCGGGGACCCCCACCAGTCCATCTATGGCTTCCGCGGTGCCGAGGTGCGCGGCATCCTCGAGTTCCCCCAGCGGTTCCCGGGCCGCGACGGGTCGCCGGCCGACACGGTCGTGCTCGGCACGACGCGCCGGTTCGGCAGTCGCATCCTGCGCGCCGCTCAGGCCGTCGGGGCGCGGCTGCCGCTGCCCGCGAGCGTGCCCGCCGACGTCCTCGACACCTTCCTCCACCCCGACTCCGCGCACCCGACGGCGGGGCGGGTCGACCTGGTGACCTTCGACACCGACCGCGCGGAGGCGGAGCACCTCGCCGACCTGCTGCGCCGGGCCCACCTCGAGGACGGCGTCGCGTGGTCCGACATGGCGGTCCTGGTCCGCTCCGGCCGGGCCACGATCCCGCCCCTGCGGCGGGCGCTGGCCGCGGCCGGGGTGCCCGTCGAGGTCGCCTCCGACGACACGCCCCTGGTCCGCGAGCCCGCGGTCGCCCCCCTCCTCGACGCTCTGTCGGCGGTCGTCGCCCTGCGCGTCGACGACCCCCAGGACCCTGCCTACGTCGACGCCCAGCGCACGCAGGGGCTGCTCGCGTCGCCGCTGGCCGGGCTCGACGCGACCGACGTCCGCGCCCTGGCGCGGCGGCTGCGCGGCCGCGAGCTGCTGGCCGCTCGGGCCGAGGAGCGCAGCCCGCGGGGCTCGGCCGAGCTGCTGCGCGAGGCCCTGCTGGTCCCCGGCCTGCTCGACGGGCTCGACGACCCGACGCCGGGGGAGCGACGAGCGGCCGCGCTCGCGAGGCTGCTCGCCGACACCCGCGACGCGATGGACGCGGGCGACTCCGTCGAGGAGCTGCTGTGGCGGCTCTGGGACGGCACCGGCTGGCCCGGCCGGCTGCGCTCCGCGGTCGGTCGCGGCGGCCTGGCGGCCCGGCTGGCACATCGCGACCTCGACGCGATCGTCGCCCTCTTCGACGCCGCCTCGCGGGCCGAGGGCCAGCGCGGCCACACCGGGCCCGCCTCCTTCCTCGACACGCTCCGCGCCCAGCAGATCCCCGCGGACACGCTCGCCGAGCGGGGCGTGCGCGACGACGTGGTCCGTCTGCTCACCGCCCACCGCGCCAAGGGCCTGGAGTGGTCCCTCGTGGTGGTCGCCCACGTCCAGGAGGACTCCTGGCCCGACCTCAGGCGCCGGGCCACGCTGCTGCGCGCCGACCGGATCGGGAGCACCGGCCTGGTCCCGCCGAGCTCGGTGCGCGAGCTGCTGGCCGACGAGCGGCGCCTCTTCTACGTCGCCTGCACCCGAGCCCGGGAGCGGCTCGTGGTCACGGCCGTGGCCTCCACCGACGACGAGGGCGAGCAGCGGTCGCGGTTCCTCGAGGAGCTCTATCCCGCCGACGACGGGCATCGCATCCGCCACGTCTCCGGGAGGCCGCGCCGGCCGCTGTCCCTGGCGGGCCTGGTCGCGGAGCTGCGTCGCACCCTCGCGGACCCCGACCAGCCGGCGGCCCTGCGCGAGGCCGCCGCCCTCCGCCTCGCGCGGCTGACCGACGAGCACCGCGCCGGCAGGGTGCGCGTCCCCGCCGCCGACCCCGCCACCTGGTGGGGGACCCGCGCGTGGACCGAGGGCGACGAGCCGCTGCGCGCACCGGCCCAGCCGATCGCGTTGTCCGCGAGCGCGCTCACCGGCATCGAGACCTGCCCGGCCCAGTGGTTCCTCCACCAGGAGGCCGGCGGCGAGCGGCTGACCACCCAGGCCCAGGGCTTCGGCAACGTCGTCCACGCCCTCGCCGACCGGATCGGCCGCGGGGAGGAGCGGCTCGGGCCCGACCTGCTCGACCGGCTGATGGAGGAGGTCGACCGGGTCTGGGGCCGGATCCCCTTCCGCACCCCCTGGTCGGGCGAGCGCGAGCGCGCCGAGGTCGAGGCGGCCTTGCTGCGGTTCCTGCTCCACCACCGGCGCGGCGACGCGCGCGAGCTGGTGGCCACCGAGCAGCCGTTCCGGACCGAGGTCGAGCTGCCGGGCGGCGAGCGCGTCGTGCTCCAGGGCTACGCCGACCGCATCGAGCTCGACGCCGCCGGGCGGGTGGTCGTGGTCGACCTCAAGACCGGCAAGACCGCCGTCACGGGCGAGGACCTCGCCGTCCACCCGCAGCTCGGGCTCTACCAGCTCGCCGTCGAGCACGGCGGGTTCGCCGAGACCCTGGCCGACCACGGCGTGACGGGCCCCGTCGCCCCCGGGGGAGCCGAGCTCTGGCAGCTGCGACAGGAGCTGCGGTCGGGCATGCGGGTCCAGGCCCAGCCCCCCCAGGAGCCCGGTGACGACGGGCTGCGGCCCGTCGAGCGCCAGCTCGTGGACGCCGTCGGCCACCTCCGCGACGAGCGGTTCCCGGCCCGGCCGGGGCCCCAGTGCGCCTACTGCGACTTCGCCCGCTTCTGCCCCGCGCAGACCGCCGGGACGGTGCTGACGTGACCGGGCCGGACCCGCGCGAGCTGCGCACGGCCGCCGACCTCGCCGCCGTGATGCGGCTCGACTATGTCCACTCGGCCCAGCAGTGGGAGGCCATCAGCGCACCCTTGGAGCCGGCGGTCGTGATCGCAGGCGCCGGCTCGGGCAAGACCTCGGTCATGGCCGCGCGCGTCGTCTTCCTCGTGGTCACCGGTCAGGTCCGGCCCGATCAGGTTCTCGGCCTGACGTTCACCACCAAGGCCGCGTCGGAGCTGCGGACCCGGATCCGCGAGGCCCTCGAGACCGCCGGCTTCGCCCGCGGCACGCTCGGCGAGGACGGTGCCGAGGAGGTGCTGGAGCCGGTCGTCGCCACCTACAACGCCTACGCGTCCTCGCTGCTCGCCGAGCACGGGCTGCGCATCGGTCACGAGCCGGACACCCGGGTGATCGCCGACGCCGCGCGCTACCAGCTCGCCGGTCGGGTCATCGACCGGCACGACGGACCGGTCCTCCAGCTCTCCGACAGCCCCTCCCACGTCATCGACTACATCCTCGCCCTCGACGGGCAGCTGGCCGAGCATCTCGTGCGCCCGCCCGAGCTGCGCGCGTTCGACGAGCGCGAGCGCCCCCGGTTCGCCGCGGAGCTCTCCGGCGCCAAGGTGGGCGAGGTCGACAGCGCGTTCGCCCGACGAGCCGAGGCGCTGACGCTCGTCGAGTCCTACCGCGCCCTCAAGCGCACCCTGGGCCTGATGGACTTCTCCGACCAGATCGCCCTGGCCGCCGAGCTGGCCGACCGCCACCCGGCCGTGGGCGAGCTCGAACGCGAGAAGTACCGCATCGTCCTCCTCGACGAATACCAGGACACCTCGGTCGCGCAGGCCCTGATGCTGCGGCGGCTGTTCTCGGGGGAGACGGCCGCCTCCGGGCGGGGCCACCCCGTCACCGCGGTGGGCGACCCCAACCAGGCGATCTACGGCTGGCGCGGGGCGTCGGTGTCCAACATCCTGCGGTTCGGCGAGGACTTCCCCTCCGCCCTCGGTGACGCCGACGTCCCCTCCCACCCGCTAACCGTCAACCGGCGTTCGGACCGGCGGGTCCTCGAGGTCGCCAACGCCTTGGCCCGCCCGTTGCACGACGCCTTCGCGCAGGTGCGGCCCCTCGACCCGGGTCGCGACGCCGACGGGTCGGTGGAGGTCGTGGTGCACGAGTCCTATGCCGACGAGCTCGACTGGCTGGCGGTGTCGGTCCGGGCCGCGCACGACGCCTCCGCGAGGGAGGACGGCAGCAGGTGGCGCGAGATCGGGGTGCTGGCCCGCGACAACAAGCACGCCGCCGACATCTTCGACGCGCTCGCCGCCGCCGGCATCCCGGTCGAGATCGTGGGCCTCAAGGGCCTGCTGCGGCTGCCCGAGGTGAGCGAGGTGCTGGCGACGCTCACCCTGGTCTCCGACCTGACCGCCAACGGCGAGCTGCTGGCCCTGCTCACCGGACCCCGCTGGGCGGTCGGCCCTCGTGACCTCGCGCTGCTCGGCCGCCGTGCCCGTGAGCTCGCCGGCGCCCGGCAGGCGCCGACGCGGGCCGACAGCCTGGGCGAGGCCCTGCTGGAGGCCGTGTCGGGGGCCGACCCGACCGAGGTCCCGGCGCTCTCGGACGCGCTCGAGGACCTCGGCGACCTGGCCTACTCCGCGGCGGCCCGCGAGCGGTTCGGCCTCCTCGCCACCGAGCTCCGGTCACTGCGGGCCCACGCCGGGGAGCCGCTGCTCGAGCTCGTCCGGCGCATCATCGACACCTGCGGGATCGATGTCGAGCTCGCCTCCTCGGTCAGCGACGCGGCGCGTGCACGACGCGAGAACCTCGACCTGTTCGTCAAGGCCGTCGCCGAGTTCCAGGCGATCGACGGTGCGGTGACGCTCCCGGCCCTGCTCGCCTGGCTGGAGGCCGAGCAGGACGGGCAGGGCCTCGACATCGCCACCCCGACCGAGGCCGACTCGGTCAAGCTGCTCACCATCCATCGCGCCAAGGGCCTGGAATGGGACAGCGTGTTCCTGGTCGGCGCCTGCGAGGGCAGGTTCCCCTACACGCGCAGCCGCGGTCTGTGGCCCACCCGGGTCGAGATCCTGCCCACGCCACTGCGCGGCGACCGGCGCGACCTCCCCGCGCTCGTCGGGCACGACAACGCCGCGCTCGAGCGCTTCCGCGCCGACTCCAAGGCCCACGAGGAGACCGAGGAGCTCCGGCTGGCCTACGTCGCCCTCACCCGAGCGCGCCACCACCTGGTCGTGTCGTCGCACGTGTGGACCGAGGGCCGCAAGACCCCGCTGGGTCCCGGGCCCTACCAGGAGGTGGTGCGGGACGTCGTCGTCGGCTGGGGCGAGACGCCGGTGGCCTGGCGCGACAAGCCGGCGCGGGGCACTCCCAACCCGCTCCAGCTGACGGCCCGCGAGGTCGCGTGGCCGGTGACCGACCAGACCGCGGAGGCCCTCCGCCGTCTCGAGGCCGCGGAGCTGGTGCGCGCGGTGGCTCCCGGCGCCGCCGACCCGGCCTTCGACGTCGTCGAGGCCGCCCGAGTCGCGGAGTGGGACGACGAGCTGGAGCGGCTGCTGGCCGAGGCTCGCCGCGAGGTCTCGTCCGTGGTCGACGTGGCGATGCCGGCCACCCTGTCGGCGACCGCCGTCGCCCGGCTGCGCGACGACCCCGATGCCTTCGCCGAGGAGCTCGCCCGGCCGATGCCGCGCCCGCCGTCGCCGGCGGCCAGGTTCGGCACGCTGTTCCACGCCTGGGTCGAGGCCCGGTTCGGCCAGCAGGACCTCATCGACCCCGACGACCTGCCCGGTCGCGCCGACGCCGGCATCGACGACGTCGACGACCTGACGGCGCTCGTCGAGCGGTTCGAGCAGGGGCCCTTCGGCGAGCGGGTGCCGCACCGGGTCGAGGCGCCGTTCGCCCTCGTCCTGGCGGGCCAGGTGGTGCGCGGCCGCATCGACGCGGTCTATGCCGAGCCCGGCGGCGGCTTCCTGGTGGTCGACTGGAAGACCGGCCGCGCCCCGACCTCCGACCCGCTGCAGCTCGCGATCTACCGCCTCGCCTGGGCGGAGCTCCAGGGTGTGCCGGTGGAGTCGGTCCGGGCCGCGTTCTACTACGTCCGCACCGACACGCTCGTCGAGCCCCCCGACCTGCCGGGACGTCCCGCGCTCGAGCTGCTGGTCTCCGGCGAGGGGTCCTGAGGTCGTCAGGCGGTGGCGAAGGCCGCGCCGAGCGCGATCTCGATCATGGTCCCGAAGGTCTGCTCCCGCTCGGCCGCGGTCGTCTCCTCGCCGGTGGCGATGTGGTCGCTGACGGTGCACACGCACAGGGCGCGCCGGCCGTGCTGCGCGGCGAGCGTGTAGAGCGCGGAGGCCTCCATCTCGACCCCGAGCACGCCGTAGTCGACCATGCGTGCGGTCAGCTCGGGCCGTGGGCTGTAGAACGAGTCGGTGGAGAAGATCAGGCCGACGTGCACCTGGTGGTCGTGCTCGAGGCCCTGGGCGACGTCCCACGCGGCCCTCAGCAGGCCGAAGTCGGCGACGGGGGCATAGTCGAGGCCCTCGAAGCGGACCCGGTTCATCGACGAGTCCGTGCACGCCCCGGAGGCGAGGACGACGTCGCGCAGGGCGAGCTTCTCGGTGAGCGCGCCACACGAGCCGACCCGGATGAGGGTCTGGACGTCGTAGTCCCTGAACAGCTCGTTGGCATAGATCGCGAACGAGGGCTGGCCCATCCCCGAGCCCTGCACCGAGACGCGCAGCCCGCGCCAGGTGCCGGTGAAGCCGAGCATGCCGCGAACCTCGCTGTAGCAGGTGGCGTCGTCGAGGAAGGTCTCGGCGATCCACCGGGCGCGCAGCGGGTCGCCGGGCATGAGGACGACGGGCGCGATCGCGCCCGGGGCGGCTCCGAGGTGGGTGCTCATGGGCGTCAGCCTAGGGACGACCGGGCCTCCGCCGTGCTTCGGCGCGTGCCCTCGGGTCGGCGAGGACGGCGCCCACGTCCGGCGTCGGGCTAGGTTCTCCCCGTGACGCAGCCGCACCTGGACCTCGCCGCCCACGCCCACGACCGTCTGGGGGCGCGGCGCGGCGACGAGGCCTGGCTGGCCGACCGCTGGTCCGACCCGGGCACCCGGGTGCTGGTCGTGTCGGGGGCGCGGCTGCGGCCGGTCGGCGACGCGGTCGCGTGGCTGGCTCCGGCGGAGGCGCCCGACGGGCTGCGGGTGTTGCTGGGGGAGCGCGACGGCACCACCTGGTTCGCCGTACTCCTCGAGCCGGAGGCGACGCCGGGCGACGAGGCCGCGTGGGTGGGGCTGCGCGCGGTGCTGCCCGCGCTGCTCGCCGGTCCGGCGGGCGAGGCGCCGCTCGTGTTCCACGCCCTGGGGCTCGCGGAGTGGCACCGGGCCACGCGCTTCTGCCCCCGCTGCGGCGGCTCGCTGGAGAGCCGGTCGGCGGGGCACGAGCTGGTGTGCCTGGGCTGCGGCAGGGCGCAGTTCCCGCGCACCGACCCCGCGGTCATCATGGCGGTGACCTTCGGCGAGCCGGGCGCCGACGACGAGGAGCTGCTGCTCGGCCGGCAGGCCGTGTGGCCCCCCGGGCGCTTCTCCACCCTGGCGGGCTTCTGCGAGCCGGGCGAGTCGCTCGAGGACGCCGTACGCCGCGAGGTGCTGGAGGAGGTCGGCGTCCCCGTGGGCGAGGTGACCTACTTCGGCAACCAGGCCTGGCCCTTCCCGTCGAGCTTGATGCTCGGCTTCACCGCGCGCGCCCTGTCGCAGGGGATCGTGCTCGACCAGGACGAGATCGAGGACGCCCGCTGGTTCACCCGCGACTCCATGCGTCGCGCCGCCGAGGCCGGCGAGGTCGTCCTCCCCGGTGGTGTCTCGATCAGCCGTTCGCTCGTGGAGACGTGGTTCGGCGGGCCGCTGCCGGGGACGTGGTGACGGTTTCCCCGCTCAGGCGGGGAAACCGGCACTGGTAGGCCGAAGTTTCGGCCCACCAGTGCGAGGTTCGGGCAGCCGCTGGTGCGGCTGGGCCGGGTGGGACCGATGACCCATCGGGGCCCGTGGCCGGCAACCAGTCCTACGACGTGGTTGCGAGGCTGTCGAGCTTCTCCTTCACCATCCACAGCGAGGGGTTGGTGAAGGCGGAGCCGTCGCTGAACACGAGGGTCGGGACCGTCTGGTTGCCGTCGTTGACCCGCTCGACGATCTCGGCGGCCTCGGGCTGCTGCTCGATGTCGACCATGTCGTACTCGATGCCCTCGCGGTCCAGCTGCCCCTTCAGGCGGAAGCAGTAGCCGCACCACGGGGTGGTGTACATCGTGAACGAGCTGGACATGTCGGGACTGTCCCCCTTGCCGTCTAGGGTGGCTGGCAACGCCACAGGCTAACCGTCTCGACCCCGGAGTTGTTCCCGTTGCCCACCCCCGACGACCTGCTCGCCGCCCTGGACCCCGAGCAGCGTCTCGTCGCCGAGGCCCTGCGCGGCCCGGTGCGCGTCCTGGCCGGTGCGGGCACCGGGAAGACCCGGGCGATCACCCACCGGATCGCCTACGGCGTCGCGTCCGGCGTCTATGCCCCGACTGAGGTCCTCGCCGTGACGTTCACGACGCGCGCCGCCGGTGAGATGCGCACCCGGCTGCGCATCCTCGGCGCCCACGGCGTGCAGGCCCGCACGTTCCACTCCGCGGCGCTGCGCCAGCTGCGCTACTTCTGGTCCCACCTGCGCGGCACCGAGCTCCCGACGCTCACCGAGTCCAAGCTGGGCATGCTCGCCAACGCCGCGCGGCGCCAGCGCGTCGAGACCGACCAGGCGCTGCTGCGCGACCTCGCCTCCGAGATCGAGTGGGCCAAGGTCAGCAACGTCGGTCCCGACGACTACGCCCGCCTCGCCCGGCGCCGCGGCCGGTCGGTCAGCGGGCAGGACCACGAGACCGTGGCGCGGGTCTTCGCCGGCTATGAGGAGGTCAAGCGCGACCAGGGCCGGATGGACATGGAGGACGTGCTGCTGCTCACCGCCGGCATGCTCGCGGAGGACGAGCGCATCGCCGCGCAGGTGCGTCGGCAATACAAGTGGTTCGTCGTCGACGAGTTCCAGGACGTGTCCCCGCTCCAGTCCGCGCTGCTCGACCTGTGGCTCGGCGGCCGCGACGAGATCTGCGTGGTGGGCGACCCCGCCCAGACGATCTACTCCTTCGCCGGCGCCAATGCCGCCTACCTCACCGACTTCCCGCAGCGTCACCCCGGCACGACCTCGATCGAGCTGTTCCGCAACTACCGCTCCAGCCCCCAGGTCGTGACGGCCGCCAACACCCTGCTGGCGGGCGGCCCCAGCCGGGGTGTCGAGCTGCGTGCCGAGCGGCCGGCCGGCCCGGACGTCACCTACACCCCGTTCCCCGACGAGGTCGCCGAGGCGGAGGCCGTGGCCGCCGAGGCCCAGCGGCTGCACGGCTCGGGCATCCCGCTCTCCGAGATCGCCGTGCTGCTCCGGATCAACGCCCAGACCGAAGCCTTCGAGGAGGCCCTCAGCGCGCGGGGCGTGCCCTACGTCGTCCGCGGCGCCGCGCGGTTCTTTGAGCGGCCCGAGGTGCGCCAGGCCGTCACCCTGCTCCGCGGGTCGGCCCGGGCGGGGGAGGGCGGGGGCGACCTGGTGGCCGACGTACGCGCGACCCTCGCCGGCATGGGCTGGACGCCGACCGCCCCCACCGGCCGCGGCCAGACCCGCGACCGCTGGGAGTCGCTGCAGGCGCTGGTCGACCAGGCCGCCGAGCACGCGGCAGCCCCCGGCCAGGACGCCGGCCTGGCGACCTTCGTCGACGAGCTCGACCGCCGGGCCGCCGAGCAGCACGCACCGGTCGCCGACGGGGTCACGCTCGCGACGCTCCACGCCGCCAAGGGGCTCGAGTGGGACGCCGTGTTCGTGTGCGGCCTGCAGGAGGGCACGCTGCCCATCGTCTATGCCGAGACGCCCGCCGCCGTCGAGGAGGAGCGCCGGCTGCTCTACGTCGGCATGACCCGCGCCCGCCTCCACCTGGCGCTGTCGTGGGCGCTCGCACGCAACCCGGGCGGGCGCGGACAGCGCAGGCCGTCGCGGTTCCTCGACGGGCTCCGGCCCTCCGACCCGGTCGCCGAGGCATCGGCCGGGGGCGGTGGTCGCTCGCGCAGCCGCAAGGCGATGACCTGCCGCGAGTGCGGCACGGCGTTGCACACGGCCGCGGAGAAGAAGCGAGGCCGCTGCGCCGACTGTCCGGCGTCCTATGACGAGGAGCTGTTCGAGCGGCTGCGGGCCTGGCGCCTCGAGCGCGCCCAGGCCGAGCAGGTCCCCGCGTTCGTGGTCTTCACCGACGCCACCCTCCAGCTCATCGCCGAGCACAAGCCCACGACCGAGGGTGGGCTCCTGCGCATCAGCGGCATCGGCAAGGCCAAGCTCGAGCGCTACGGCGAGGACGTCCTGGAGCTGCTCCGGTGACCCGTGCCGGGGAGGTGCTCCAGACCGGTCGGTGGCGTTCCTGCGGCGGGTTCGGGCCCCGTCCGAAGATTTTCTGAGAAACCGGCGTAAATTCGTTTGCAGTGCCGTGCTAGCCGGGAGTAGGTTTCCCTAACACGCACACGCGCGCACCGGGGTCCGACAAGCCCTGCGCCCGAACCACCGGAGGAGGTGGCCAGATGTTCAAGACCGAGATGTCGATGGCGAACCCGTCGCGCTTCAGCCTGCCCACCTACGGCCGCACCTCCGGCATCACCGCCGGCGACCAGGTGGACATCGCCACGTGCGGCATCGCTGTGCGCGACCGCGTCGTCGGTCACGCCGCTGTCGCCGTGACGCTCACCAAGGGCGCCTTCCCGGGGACCTCTGCCTGGAGACCACCGATCTGTTGACACCAACGCATCGGCAGACCTCCAGGCCGCGGACCCTCACCAGGGATCCGCGGCCTTCTGTATTTCGCACCACCCGGTTCACAAAACCAACGCGATCAGGTCAAGAGAAGGAGGAGAACCGATGACGATCAGCGTTCTCGACCGTAGGGACGAGGCCGCCGAACCCCTGTTGCTGGGGGTGCAGACTCTGGGCGGTCTGCACGACGTCGCTGCTCGCACCGCCGAGGAGCTTCTGCCGTGCCGGGCCAACGACCCCGAGCTGTGGTTCGCCGAGTCCCCGACGGACGTGGAGCTCGCCAAGGCGCTCTGCGTGGACTGCCCGGTCCGCGCCCTGTGCCTCGACGGCGCCCTCGACCGGCGCGAGCCGTGGGGCGTCTGGGGCGGCGAGCTCTTCCTCCAGGGAGTCGTCATCCCGCGCAAGCGGCCCCGTGGTCGCCCTCGCAAGGACGCCGCAGCCCTGGACGAGCCCCAGCTCACACAGCCGGTCCGGACCCGGCCCGCTCTCGAGGAGAGCGGCCGGGACGACGACGACGACGTCGCCGCCTGACGGCGTACGTCCCGACACATCACTCATGCACACCTCACAGACACGGAGCACCATCATGAACAACCTCATGTACGAGGACCTGGCGCGCGCGCAGATGACCGCGCGCCTGGGAGAGGCGCATCAGTTGCGGCGCGGCCACCAGATGGCCCGTGCACGCCGCTTGAGCCGCAAGGCCGAGCAGGCAGCGCGACAGGCGCGACTCGCCCTGGCCCGCTCGCTGTAACGGTCACCTTGACCCCGGGCTCGTCCCGCCGGATCCCGATCGGGGGATCGGACCGGCAGGACTCCTCCGGACAGCCCTGATCGCGGGCTACGGGAGCCGGGTACGACGGACGTCGTACCCGGCTCCTTCGCATGTCCACACCCGATCCTCGCTTCGCCCCGCTGTGGAGGAGCGCCGACCTCGGTCGGCGAGGTCTGGCATCGTGCCGCCATGCCCTCGACTCCGGCCCACCATCTGCCCCGGCGGCCGCTGCTGCTGCCGGGCGTGCGGGTGGTGCGCCAGGACGACCGGCACCTGCGGGTCGGCCTGGGGCCGCGCGCGGTGGTGCTGCCCGACGAGCCGTCGGCTCGGGCGCTGCTCGCGGCGTCGACCGGTGGCCGCACCCTCGTCGACTGGGACGAGCCGACGCTGCGGCACGGTCACCGCCTGGCCGCGGCGGGCCTGCTGATGGACGGCGACGACTATGCCGCGGCGCAGCGCGCCGGTCGTCGTGCCGGGTTGACCGAGCAGCTGGTGGCCGGCATCGTCACGAGGGCGGCGGGAGAGGCCGGCCTGCGACGACGCCTTGCCGGCTCGGTCGTGCTCGACGTCCCGGACGGCTGGGGCGAGCCGCTGACGGCACTGCTCCGCGCCGAGGGCCTGCGGCTGGCCGGGAAGGGCGACCGGCCGGCGGTCCGGCTGGTGGGCTGCCCGACCGAGCCGCGGCGGTCGACGCTGGACCCCCTGGTCCGTGTCGACGAGCCCCACCTGCTGCTGCGGCTGGTCGAGGGCCGGGTGACGGTCGGGCCGTTCGTCGTCCCCGGCATCACGGCGTGCCTGCGCTGCGTCGACGCGCACCTGGCCGACCGCGACCCGCGACGCCCCGTGGTGCTGGAGCAGTACGCCGACCCCGACTGCGGGCGCTCCCTCCCCGACCCCGTCAGCCCGTCGCTCCTCGCCCTGGGCTGGGCCGCGGCGGTCCAGGACCTGGTCACCTGGGTGGAGGGGGACCGGCCGAGCAGCTGGTCGGCGACGCTCGAGGTCGCCGAGGGACTGGCCCTGACGCGGACCCTCTGGACCCGGCACCCGCACTGCGGCTGCGCCTGGGGTGCGGTCCTCGCCGCGGGCTGAGGCCGCAGACGGTCACCAGTACTCGGAGTCGAGCTTGCCCTCCATGGCCCGCAGGTGCTCGCGCGAGCAGGTGTCGCAGTAGGTCCGGTGCCGGCCGTTCTCGACGGCCGTCGACCAGGTCAGCGTCGCCACCGCGTCGTCGGCCTGGCGGCCGCAGAAGTCACACGTCGCCACGCGCCCCACCGTAGCCGTGTCGAGCCCTCCCGGAGTCGCCCGACCCCATCCATTGGTCACAAACGACAGCTCCGGACCGCATTTTCGCGCCGATTGGTCCAACTCGGCGGGTGACTGCCGCCCCCGGAGACACGGCAGCGGCGCCGCCGGCCGAGGCCGGGCGACGCCGCTGACGAGTCTGCTTCTCGGAGCTACGCCTTGCCGAGGATGCGGTTGAGGTTGGTGCCGCACACGGGGCAGACGGCCTTGGCCATCTTGGTGCCCTTGTCGTTCACCCTGATCTCGCCCTCGGCCTCGCGCTTCTCCTTGCACTTCACGCAGTAGAACTCGCCGCTCCAGGTCTCCGCCATGACGGCCTCCTTGCCTATTTCTCTTTTCGGTCGTCGCGACGGGGTTTCGGGGAAGCCCGTCGGTGCCCGGCGGCAGCTGCCACCAGGCCGTCTCGAACCCTACTTCACGCCTGTTCACGCTCGCGGGAGGCGCACCGCCACGCGGCAGCGCGCCGGATCGGCCGCGCGCGCCGGGGAGCCGCCTCGATAGCCTGCCGGTCATGGCTGAGAACACCTCCCGGACCCACCTGCGGCTGGACCGGACCGACGACGGCGTGGCCGTGCTGACCCTCGACAACCCCGACCAGCGCAACGCGATGTCGGCGGCGATGACCGAGTCCTGGGTGGCCGCGGTCGACGAGCTGGCGGCCGACCGGTCGGTGCGCGTGGTCGTGGTGACCGGCGCGGGCAGCGCGTTCTGCTCCGGCGGCGACATCAGCTGGATCACCAGCGAGCCCGACGCCACCGTCGACCACCTGCGCACCCGGATGATGGCGTTCTACCGCGCCTGGCTCTCGATCCGGCGGCTCGAGGTGCCGACGATCGCGGCGGTCAACGGACACGCCATCGGTGCCGGGCTGTGCCTGGCGCTCGCCTGCGACATCCGCTACGCCGCGGCGGGCGCCAAGCTGGGCGTCCCGTTCGTGCAGCTGGGCATGCATGCCGGGATGGCCGGGACCTACCTCCTGCCCAACGTCGTCGGCCCGGCGCACGCCCGCGACCTGCTGCTGACGGGACGGGGGGTCGATGCCGATGAGGCGCTCCGGCTCGGCCTGGTCTCGCGGGTCATCGACCCCGAGGCCTTCGAGAGCGAGATCGCCGAGACCGCCCGTGCGGTCGCCGGCTCGGCCCCCATCGCCAGCCGGCTCACCACGCTGGCGCTGCGCGACGGCGGCCACGCGGACGTCGAGTCGTGCCTGCAGTGGGAGGCGCTCGCCCAGCCGGTCACGCTGGCGACCGACGACCTCCACGAGGGGATCGCGGCCTCCCGCGAGCGGCGCCGGCCGGTCTTCCGGGGCCGCTGACCCGGCACCCTCGCGGGCCCCGACAGAGAAGAGGCCCCCGCCGCACTCCGTGACGCTTGCCTTCCCCTTGCGAGCGTCTCTTCGTGCGGCCGAGGCCTCATCTGCCGGCAACGCTAGGAGGCCGCGGGGCACCCGGTCAACGTGACGCGCGACGCCCTGTGGACAGCGCTGTGGAGAAGCCTGTGGAAACACGGCAGGAGCTGTGGACGACCCGCGTCCGAGTCGGGGAGAGACTGTGGACGAGCAGACCCGGCGGGCGCCGTACGGTGGCCTGACCAGCAACAATGGGCTCCACCGGGTGTGGAGGAAAGAAAGTCGGAGGCCGATGGCGGGGACCAGCACGGGCGACGGGCCGATCAGCCCGGTTGCGGCACTGCGCCGGATGGCGTTCCTGCTCGAGCGCGCCCGCGAGGACACCTACAAGGTCAAGGCGTTCCGCAACGCCGCCGCCTCGATCCTGCCGCTGCCGGAGGCCGAGCTGCGCGCCCACGTCGACGCCGGCACCCTCACGACGCTGCCCGGCGTCGGCGCCAGCACCGCCGCCGTCATCGCGCAGGCGGTGCGCGGCGAGGTGCCGGCCCGCCTGACCGAGATCGAGAACGCCTATGGCGGGCCCATCACCGCCGGCGGCCGCGCGCTTCGCGGGCAGCTGCGCGGCGACCTGCACGCGCACTCCGACTGGTCCGACGGGGGCTCGCCCATCGAGGAGATGGCGTTCACGGCGATCGAGCTCGGCCACGACTACCTCGTGCTCACCGACCACTCGCCGCGGCTCAAGGTCGCTCGCGGCCTGAGCGCCGAGCGGCTGGCCAAGCAGCTCGACGTGGTCGACGCGGTCAACGAGCACCTCGGCGACGGCTTCCGCCTGCTCAAGGGGATCGAGGTCGACATCCTCGACGACGGGGGGCTCGACCAGACCGACGCGATGTTCGCGCGCCTCGACGTGCGGGTCGCGAGCGTGCACTCCAAGCTCGCGATGGAGCCGGACGCGATGACCCGCCGGATGGTGCGGGCCGTCGAGAACCCGTGGACCAACGTGCTGGGCCACTGCACGGGCCGCCTGGTCACCGGCAACCGCGGCACCCGGGCGTCGAGCCGGTTCGACGCGAGGAAGGTGTTCGGCGCGTGCGCGGAGCACGGCGTGGCCGTCGAGATCAACGCGCGGCCCGAGCGGCGCGACCCGCCCACCCGGCTCCTGGAGCAGGCCCGGGACGCCGGCTGCGTCTTCTCCATCGACTCCGACGCCCATGCCCCGGGGCAGCTCGACTTCCTGGCCCTCGGCTGCGAGCGCGCGGAGGCGGCGGGCATCGACGCGGACCGGATCGTCAACACCTGGCCGGCCGACCGGCTCCTGGCCTGGGCGTCGCGCCGCACCGGGTAGCGTCGGGGGATGCCCACCAGCTCGGAGGTCCCCGTCGAGGTACGGCGCTCGCGTCGCCGGCGCCGCACGGTCTCCGCCTACCGCGACGGCGACAAGATCGTGGTGCTGATCCCCGCCTCCCTCAGCCGCGCGCAGGAGGCCGAGTGGGTGCACACGATGGTCAAACGGGTCGAGCGCAGCGAGGCGCGCCGCAAGCCGTCCGACGACGACCTGATGGCCCGGGCCACCCGGCTGGCCCGCGAGCACCTCGACAACCGGGCGCGGCCGGCCTCGGTGCGCTGGGTCGACAACCAGCAGTCCCGCTGGGGCTCCTGCACCCCGGCCGACCGCTCCATCCGGCTCTCGAGCCGGCTCCAGGCCATGCCGTCGTGGGTCGTCGACTATGTCCTGGTCCACGAGCTGGCCCACCTGCTCGAGCCGGGTCACGGCCCGGACTTCTGGGCCTGGGTGGACCGCTTCCCGCGCGCCGAGCGCGCGCAGGGCTACCTGCTCGGCTACTCCGCGGCCGCCCACCTCGAGCCGCCGCCCGTCGAGCAGGACCAGGCCGAGGACTGACGACCCTCGACCTCGAGGGCCGGCTCAGGTGCTGTCGGCCAGCCGTCCCATCGCGAGCCCGACGAGCTCGACGAGCTCGGGGTTGGGCACCTCGGACCGGGGGAACCAGTCCAGCGCCAGGGACTCGTCGCTGACCAGGTGGTCGGCGCCCTCGGGCGCGACCGCGACGAAGCGTACGTCGAGGTGGTGCACGCCTCCCCGCGGGTCGCAGAACGGCACGGCGTGCTCGCTCAGCTGGACGGGCACCGGGTCGACGCGCAGGCCGTCGATTCCGGACTCCTCGGTCGCCTCCCTCAGCGCGGCGCCGGCCAGGGTCGGGTCACCGGGCTCGCAGTGCCCGCCGAGCTGGAACCACTCACGGGCCTTGGCGTGCAACGTGAGCAGCACCTCGGTGGCGTCCGCCGAGACCACGAGCGTGCTCGCCGTGACGTGGTCGGGATAGCAGCCGCGCCCCAGGCCGTCGGGGTGCGCCTCGAGGTGGGCGACATAGCGCTCGCGCAGCTCCTCCTGGGCCGGCGTCGGCGCCGTCCAGGCGCGCAGCACCGCCAGGGCGTCGGCGTGCAGGCTCACGCGGTGGGCTCGTCGCCGCCGCTCGGTGCCCCACCCTCGGAGCCGCCCTCGGCCGGACCGTCGAGCAGGCTGCGCAGCTCGGCGTCGAACTCGTCGTCGGACAGCTCGGCCGGCGCCGTCGCGCCCTCGCGGAAGCCCAGCGGGTCGTCGAGGTCGGCGGCCGTGGGCAGCAGGTCGGGGTGCATCCAGACGCCGTCGCGGGCCTCGGCGCCCTGACGGGTGCGCAGCGAGCCCCACAGGGCGGAGGCGTCGCGCAGCCGGCGGGGGCGCAGCTCGAGCCCGACCAGCGAGGCGAAGGTCTCCTCGGCCGGGCCGCCGGCGGCCCGGCGCCGCCGGAACGCCTCCTGCAGCCGGCTGGCGGCGGGCATCCGCCCGGAGGTGGCCTGGCCGACGACCTCGTCGACCCAGCCCTCGACGAGCGCGAGGGTGACCTCGAGCCGCTGGAGCGCCGCGGTCTGCGCGGGTGTCGGCTGCGGCTCGAACATCCCGCCCTGCAGGGCGTCCTGGAGCGCGGTGGGGTTGGAGATGTCGAGGCTCTTCATCTGGTCTTCGAGCCCGGTCACGTCGATCTCGATGCCGCCGGCATAGTCGGCCACGGCTCCGATGAGGTGGTCGCGCAGCCAGGGCACGTGGGCGAAGAGCCGCTGGTGGGCGGCCTCGCGCAGCGCGAGGTAGAGCAGCAGGTCGCTCTCCTCGACGTCGAGGCCCTCGGCGAACTCCGAGACGTTGGTGGTCAGGACGGCCGCCGTGCCGGCCGGCCCGAGCGGCAGGCCGATGTCGGAGGCGGACAGCACCTCGCCGGCCAGCCCGCCCAGCGCCGAGCCGACCTGGCCGGCGACCATGAGGCCGGTCATCCGCTCGAGCATGCCGAGCAGCGGACCGGCCATCGCCTGGGCGTCGCCCGGGATGGCGGCGCTCATCGCGGTGACGAGGTGGGACACCACGGGCTCGACCAGCACCTTCCAGACGCCGGTGGTGTTGACCACCCACTCGGCGCGACTCCAGGCGGCCGTGGTGTGCACGCCGGACGGGAAGCCGGTGGCGTCGTCGAGCCAGTGGTCGGCCAGCCGGATCGCGTCGGCGACGGCGTCCTTCTGGCGCTGGCTGGGGGACGGGTCGGGCTGCTGGGCGACGAGCTTGCGCGCGCCGTCGATGGCCAGGTCCCAGTTGATCGGGCCCTCGTGGGGCTGCAGCAGGGACTGCATCTGGCTGAAGATCGCGTTGAGGTCGGGGACGCCGCCGCCGAAGAACTGCTCGAAGGGCGTGCCCTTGAAGGGGTTCGGGCCCTCGGGGCCCTGGTCGCCGGTGTCGCCACCGGGGGTGTCGGTCATGCCTCCACGGTACCGGCGCCGGGGTTGGCGCCGGCGGCGTCGTACCCCCGAGATGACCCTGGCAACTAGGCTCGCCCGGTGACCACCACCCCAGGGAGCCCGGGAGCCGCCGGCCAGGTCGTGCGCCTCGTCGCCATCCACGAGGAGCCGTTGACGGTCGACGAGGTGCTGGCGGCCCTCGACGACACCGTCTCCGGCGGGCTGACCCTGTTCGTCGGCCGGGTCCGCGACCACGACCACGACCACGGGGTGACGGCGCTGGACTACTCCGCGCACCCGACCGCGCTCGACAAGATGCGCGAGGTCTGCGAGGCCGTCGCGGCCGAGTACGACGTGCACGGCGTCGCCGCGGTCCACCGCACCGGCCACCTCGGCATCGGGGACATCGCGGTCGTCGTCGCCACCACGGCCTCCCATCGCGACGTCGCGTTCGCCGCGTCGCGCGCGCTCATCGACACCCTCAAGGCCCAGGTGCCCATCTGGAAGCACCAGCAGTTCACCGACGGCACCGAGGAGTGGGTCGGGACGCCGTAGACATGCGGTTTGGCCCCAATCCGCGCGAGTTCCGGGGCCGAACGTGCGGTTTGCGTCCAATCGGTGACCCGCCGGCGCTGCGTGTCCCGGCCGGGATCGGAGGCTCGCGCTGCCTACCCTGTGGTGGTGGAGATCCTGCTGTGGCTGACGCCGCCGCTGGTGGTCACCCTCGCCGCGATGGCGTGGGTGTCGTGGGTGGGCCGCGACTCGACCCGGGAGGTCGACCCCGACGTGGCCGCGGCCCGCATGGAGCGGGCGCTGAGCCGGCGCACGCCGGTGCGCTATGCCCCACGTCGTCCCCCGGTCGCCGAGCGCGGGCACGGCGTCGCCCTGCGCGCGAGCCGGCCGGAGCCGCAGCTTGAGCACCCGGCGTCGCCGTCGGCCGGGGAGCAGGACGCCGTACGCCTGGTGGCGCCCGCGGACGCGAGCCCCGACCAGGGGGACGACGAGCGCGCCCGCCGGGCCTCCTGACGTCGCCGGTTGCGCCTGATGAGAGGCTTGGCCGCATGAGCCAGCGCGTCAACGCCACGCTGGCGGCGGTGGTGCTGCTCTTCGGTCTCTTCGTGACGGCGGCGTTCCTGCCGCTGCCCTACGTCACCTACACCCCGGGTCTGACCGTGGACGTGCTCGGCGAACAGGACGGCCAGGAGGTCATCCAGGTCAGCGGTCACAAGACCTACCGCGACGAGGGTCAGCTGCGGATGACCACCGTCTATGTCACCCCGGTCGACGGCAAGGTGACGCTCCTCGAGGCGCTGACCGCCTGGTTGAGCCCGGAGGAGGCGCTCTATCCCTTCGACTCGATCTACCCGCAGGGCCAGACGGCCGAGCAGTCCGACGCCGAGTCGGCCGTGCAGATGGTCACCTCCCAGGACGCCGCGGTGGCGGCCGCGCTCCGCCAGCTCGGCTACCAGGTCAAGCCGGTCATCGAGGTGCTCGACGTCAGCAAGGGCTATCCCGCCGACGGCAAGCTCGAGGTGCGCGACATCCTCCAGCGGATCGGCGACACCACGATCACCAAGCCGCAGGACGTCGTCGACGCCATCACCTCGGCCGGGCCGGGCGAGCCCCTCGACTTCCAGGTGCTGCGGAAGGGCAGGACGACGACCGTCCAGGTGACGCCCAAGGAGGTCGACGGGTCGCTGCGGGTCGGGATCATGCCGGGGGCCGGCTTCGTGTTCCCCTTCTCGGTCAGCGTCGACATCGACCCGTCGATCGGCGGCCCCAGCGCCGGCCTGATGTTCTCGCTCGCCATCTATGACACCCTCACCCCGGGCTCGCTGACCGACGGCAGCACCATCGCCGGCACCGGCACCATCACGGCGAGCGGCAAGGTCGGCCCGATCGGCGGCATCCAGCAGAAGATCGTCGCCGCCCGCGACGCCGGCGCGAGGCTGTTCCTGGTCCCGGCCGCCAACTGCGGCGAGGCGGTCGGCGCACCCAACGGCGACATGGAGCTGGTCAAGGCGACCACGATGACCGACGCCCTCGACTCGGTCGAGCGCTGGACGATGGACCACGACGCCGACCTGCCCAGCTGCGAGACGGACTCCTGATGACCGACGACCCGTCCGTGCCGCCCGAGGCCCCGACCGCCTCGTCCGCCCCGACCGGCCCGATCGGCCTCGGCACGGCCGTGGGCGAGCTCGAGGCGCACGCCGCGAGCCAGGGCTGGGACCAGCCCGCCCGCCTCTTCGCGCTGGTGGACACGCGTGACCTGCTGCGGCGCGAGCCCGGGCTGGCCGACGCGCTCGGCCTGGACGGCGAGCCGGCCGAGGACTCGCTGACGCCGGTGGAGCAGGAGGTGGCGACCGACGAGCAGCTCGAGGACCTGCTCGCACGGATCGTCTGGCCCGCCGAGGTCGCCGGCTGTGCGGCCGTGGTGGAGCGGGTCGTGCTGCCGCCGAGCGCCGACACCGAGCTCCCCGACGACGGCGCGGAGGCTGCGGCCTACGCCTCCCACCACCCCGACCGCCAGGAGGTGCGGATCGTGGCGGGTGCGACGCGTGACGGGGCCACGTACTGTGCGTTGCGTCTGCGTGCGCACGACGACGCGGGCTCGGTGCTCACCGGGCCCGACCTGGTGCCCGGGCTGCTGGAGCTGCTGCAGGGGACCTTGCTGGAGGAGGAGCAGGACGATGAGTGAGCTGTTCGACGACGACGAGGGCTATGACGTGGCCCCCGCCCGCTCGGCCCGGCCGGGCCGCCGTCGCGCGCTGCTGCTGACCGGGCTCATCCTCGGGGCGCTGGTCATCGCGTTCATGCTGTTCTCGGCGCTGTGGACCGACAAGCTCTGGTATGACTCCGTCGGGTTCACCAGCGTCTTCGGCACGCTGCTCGCCACCCGGATCGTGCTGTTCCTCGTCTTCGGCCTCTTCATGGCCGTCGTCGTGGCCGGCAACATGCTCGCGGCCTACCGGCTGCGGCCGGTGTTCCGGCCCTCGTCACCCGAGCAGGTCGGCCTGGACCGCTACCGCGAGGCCGTGGTGCCGGTCCGGCTCTGGCTGGTGATCGGCTTCTCGGCGCTCGTCGGGGTCTTCGCGGGCGGCTCCGCCGCGGGCGAGTGGCGCACCTTCCTGCTGTGGCGGAACTCCGTCGACTTCGGGAACGAGGACCCCTACCTGCACCACGACATCGGCTTCTATGTCTTCCAGCTCCCGTGGCTGCACTTCGTCGTCGACGTGCTGATGGCCGTCCTCGTGGTCTCGGTCATCGCCGCCGTCGTGGTCCACTACCTCTTCGGCGGCATCCAGCTCCAGGGGCGCGGTGACCGGTTCACGCCGAGCGCGCAGGCCCATCTGTCCCTGCTCGTGGGGCTCTTCGTGCTCGTCAAGGGCGCGGACTACTGGCTGGGACGCTATGACCTGCTCACCCACCAGGGGGAGCGGTTCACCGGCATGAACTACACCGGGGACCACGCCGTACTCCCGGCCAAGAACATCCTGGCCGCCATCGCGGTGATCTGCGCCGTGCTGTTCTTCGTCAACGTCTGGCGTCGCACCTGGCGGCTGCCCATGCTCGGCCTCGGTCTGATGGTCCTGTCCGCCGTCCTGATCGGCATGATCTGGCCGGCCGTCGTGCAGCGGTTCCAGGTCGCGCCGACCGAGGCGGACAAGGAGGCGTCCTACATCTCGCACAACATCAACGCGACGCGGCAGGCCTACGACATCGCCGACGTGCAGGAGGAGAACTACCCCGGCGTCTCCAAGCTCGACAACCAGTCGCTGGCCGACCAGATGGTCGACAACCCGGGTGTCCGGCTCGTCGACCCCCGGCTGGTGCAGCAGCTGTTCGAGCAGAAGCAGCAGATCCGCGGCTACTACTCCACCGCGCCGATCCTCGACGTGGACCGCTATCCCATCCAGGGTCGTGAGCGCGACCTCATCGTCGGCGTCCGCGAGCTCAACCAGGACGGCCTGCCCGACAACTCCAAGAACTGGTCGAACCTGCACACCGTCTACACCCACGGCTACGGCGTGATCGCGGCCTACGGCAACCAGCGGCCCGCCGACAACGGCGCGCAGGCGACCGGGACGGACCCGGCCTGGGCCGAGCGCGACATCCCGCCGCACGGCGAGATCACCGACGAGTCGGGCGGCTACGAGGGCCGCATCTACTTCGGCGAGCAGAGCCCGGACTACTCCGTGGTCGGCAAGGCGTCGTCGGGCTCCACCGACGTCGAGCTCGACCTCCCCGGCGGCGAGGACACCGGCGGCAGCGAACAGACCACGACGACCTACGACGGCAAGGCGGGCGTCCCGATCAGCGGCCTGGTCAACAAGCTGATGTTCGCGCTGCGCTTCGGCGACGCCAACCTCGTGCTGTCCCAGCGCGTGCACGACAACTCCAAGATCCTCTTCGACCGCGACCCGCGGAAGATGGTCGAGAAGGTCGCGCCGTGGCTGACCGTCGACGAGGACCCGTTGCCTGCGGTCGTGAACGGCCGGATCCTCTGGATCCTCGACGGCTACACGACCAGCGACGAGTTCCCCAACTCCGAGCGGGACTCGTTCGAGTCGATGACCAACGACGCGCTCGCGCAGAACAGCGGCTTCCAGACGCTGCCGACCGACGAGATCAACTACATGCGCAACGCGGTCAAGGCGACCGTCGACGCCTACGACGGCACGGTCACGCTCTATGCGTGGGACGAGTCCGACCCGATGCTCCAGGCCTGGCGCTCGGCGTTCCCCGGCACAGTCAAGGACCGCAGCGAGATCCCCGACGAGCTCCTTCAGCACCTGCGCTACCCCGAGGACCTGTTCAAGGTGCAGCGCTACCAGCTCGCCTCCTACCACGTGACCGACGCGGCGGACTTCTACGAGCGCAACGACCAGTGGGAGGTGCCGGTCGACCCCGACCAGCGCAGCAGCCTGCAGCCGCCCTACCGCCTGACCGTGTCGACGCCCAGCGGTGGGGACACCCCGGTCTACTCCCTCACGTCGGTGTTCGTGCCGACCAACCGGAGCAACCTTGCGGCCTTCGTGTCGGTCGACTCCGAAGCCGACCGGGACGACTACGGCACGCTGCGGATCCTGAGGCTGCCGTCCTCGGAGCAGATCTCCGGGCCCGGGCAGATCGCCAACCAGATCAACGCGGACACCGGCGTCAAGGACGCCCTGCTCCGCTATGTGCAGGGTGACTCCAAGGTGCTGTCCGGCAACCTGCTCACGTTGCCGGTCGGTGACGGCGGGCTGCTCTATGTCCAGCCGATCTATGTCCAGCGTTCCGGCGGCGAGGGCAACTATCCGGTCCTCCAGTTCGTCGCGGTGTCGCTCGGCAAGGAGGACGTCGGCATCGGTACGACGTTCGACCAGGCCGTCTTCGACCTCCTCGACCTCGAGCCCGGCACCACGCCTCCGGACAACGGAGGGACCGACGGCAACGGCAACGGCAACGGCAACGGCCAGACCACCGGCCCGATCCCGGCCCAGGTCCGCGCCCTGCTGCGCGAGGCCAACGACGAGTTCGCGCTCGCCGACCAGGCGCTCAAGCAGGGAGACCTCGGTGCCTACGCCGAACACACCCAGAAGGCCCAGGACCTCGTGAGCCGCGCCCTCGAGCTCGCCGAGAGCGCCACCAAGCCGACGAAGCCGGCCACGACGAGCCAGTCGGGCTGAGTCCGCCACCGGTCGCCGCAGGCGCCCGCCCCCGATTTGGGTCGGGCGCCCCGGTCCCGTAAGGTAGGGCGAGCCGACGCGGGGTGGAGCAGCTCGGTAGCTCGCTGGGCTCATAACCCAGAGGTCGCAGGTTCAAATCCTGCCCCCGCTACGAAGAAAGTCCAGGTCAGCCCATGGTTGACCTGGACTTTCGCTTTGGGGGCGAGATGCGATCCCATCGTTTACCCATCACATTGAGCAGGTGTGCGGCGCCGTCCGCCGGGCGCCTGCGTCGTCGGTTCCGGTTGCCTCGGGGCTGCTCGGTTCGGCTCGCACACCTGATGGGCATGAACACCACTGAACTGGGGCTGGAGCCCCTCATCGAGGTCGAGGAACTCGCTGAGTACCTCGGTGTCCCCGTGCAGACCATCTACGACTGGCGGCTGTCCGGCCGGGCGCCGCGAGCCTTCAAGCTCGGTAAGCACCTGCGGTTCGCCGTGAGCGACGTGCAGGCATGGCTCGATGATCAGCATGAACCTGATAGTGATCGTCATGGTGATCGTGATCATGCTGATCATCGTCGTGATCATCGTGATGGTGGTCTTCATGAGTAGGCCACGCATCCCCGTCGGCGGCTACGGCGAGATCGCCTTCATCCAGCGCGCGAAGGGCAAGGTCGAGGCGCGCGCCCGCTTCCGCGACTGGGACGGGCAGACGCGCTTGGTGCAGGCGACCGCGTCGTCGCGGCCGGCGGCCGAGGTCGAGTTGAAGCGGCGGCTGGCCGAGCGCAACGCGTTCGCGCCGGTCGACACGACGCTGACGCCCGATAGCCCGTTCCCGGCGTTGGTCGATTACTGGCTGGCTGATCTCGACCTGGAGAACCGGATCGCGCCGGCGACCCGGTTCAACTACGAGCGCGACATGATCCGGCTCGTGCTCCCCGCCTTCCGCGGCTACGCGCTGCGGGAGATCGGGGTTGCTCGCTGCGACGCGTTGCTGCAGGAGCTCGGCAAGCAGTCGTACGCCCGCTCCAAGCGGGCCAAGACCGTGCTGCGCCTCGCGTTCGGCCTCGCGGTCCGCCACGAGGTGATCCACCGCAACCCGATCGACGGCGTCGCGCGCCTGCACAAACCGAAGCGGACCCCGACCGCGCTCACCGCAACCGAGGTCAACGCGATCCGGGCAGTCATCAAGGCGTGGGAGCAGTCGCGGGGCACGTCGGGTCCGAACCCCGACGGCCAACTGGGCCAGAACGTGGAGGTCATGCTCGGCACCTCCGCTCGGATCGGCGAGGTGTTGGCGATCCGTCGCCGCGACCTTGACCTGACCACCTCGCCGGCGACGCTGCGGATCTGCGGCACCGTGATCTCCGAGCGCGGGGTCGGGACCTACCGCCAGGAGCATCCCAAGACGGACCGTTCCAACCGGGTGATCGCGCTGCCGTCGTTCACGGCCGAGGCGCTGCGCCGTCGGCTGGCGATCATGGCCGACCACTCGCTGGACGCGCTGGTGTTCCGCAGTCGCGAGGGGACGCCGCTCACGACGGCCAACGTGCGACGCCAGCTGCGCAAGGTCCTCGGCGACGCCGGCATCGAAGGCGTCAGCCCGCACATGTTCCGCCGCACCGTCGCGACGGTGATCAACGAGCAGGCCAGCCTCAACTTGGCCTCGGAGCTGCTCGGCCACACCGACCCCAAGGTCACGATCGAGCACTACATCCGCCGCAACGAGCAGGTGAACCCGCTGACCGCCGAGCTGCTCGACCAGGCGTTTGCTCGTGAGGACGATTAGCGCGGGTCGAGGTCCTCGGCCCAAGCATCGAAGTAGGTCCGAATGGCAGTGATGGGTACGCCGACGTCCGGGAAGTCCTGATCCTCGATGCGGCCGTGGGTCCGCAGCGTTGCAGCGAACATCGCGAGGTCGAAGCCTGGATCGGCCTCGGCTGCCTTCAGAAGCGTCTCCTCGCGGGCGAATCGTTGGTGCAGCACGTAGACGTCGACGAAGTCGCGGGGTTCCGCGCGGCCGAACAGCGCGAGTGTCTTGCGGATCGCAAGCTCGTCGGGCGCGAAGCTCGGGCCGGCGATCGTGACGGTCGGAGTGCTGGAGGCGGGACTGTCGACGGCGAGGTCCACGAGAACCGTCTCCGGACCGGTGATCGCCCACCGCCGAAACTCCTCGCCGGTCCGCACCAACTCGTGTTTCCACCCGCGAGCCGTGACCGCAGCGATGAGGGCATCGCTCGCTGCCACGACGCTGCCTGAGTGACGCGATGTGAAGAAGTCGAGGTCTTCGGTCGGCCTCGGCACGATCCCCTGCGCGATCAGCGCCCCGCCGCCGGCGAGTAGGAAGCCTGCCGACTCGGGCAGGGAGAAGAACACGTTGGCCAGTTCGACCTGGAAGTCGCTCAGCCGTGAGTCGCTCACGGGTTGGCACCGAACGACGTGATGAGCGGCTCCCAAGCGCTTCGGATCGCCTTCGGAATGACGAGCTCGTCCCAGAGGTCGACCAACAGTGCTCCATCGACATGGGTGAGCAGATCGCCGGGCTCACCTTCCCGAAGCACGATCTCGTAGACCCTGGCGCGGTCGCGCCGATTGCGAAGGTTGTAGCGACGCGACGGGCCGGACCAGTGCAGATGCTGGGGGAGCGTCACTGTCGCGAAGGCTGAAGCTGTGTCGAGGCGCCACAGGCGATCAGGGACGACGAACGGCTCACCGCGGGCACCGGCGTGGGTGGCGAACTCGACGCGTGGCACGAGATCGAGATCGAAGCCGCTGCTGTTGACGATCCTCTCGGCCACAGCGAGCGTCGGCGACTTGGTGCCGTGTTCGTAGGTCGAGAGCGTGGGCTGTGAGGTGCCCGAACGGCGCGCCAGTTCCCGCTGCGACAGTCCACTGCCGCGGCGTGCCCGCTCGATGATCGTCCCAGCCATGTCCGCCATGATATCCGCTTAGATATCGCTTCTCAAGGCATTCAAGTCCGAGTGAGTCCCGTCAATAGTGTCACGTTATCGTTATACTTCTGCCGTGACCGCCAAGGCCCTCGCCCGAACGGTGTTGTGGGATATCGCGGCCGAGCAGCACGGCTTCGTTACCGCACAGCAAGCCACTGACGCCGGCATCGACAAGCACGCCGTCCAGATGCTCATCCACCGGGGAACGCTCCGTCGGGTCGCGCACGGGGTCTACCGGTTCCCGCAGTATCCGGTCGGCGAGCACGACAACCTGATGTTGGCTGTGCTGTGGACCCGGGTGCCCGAGGCCGTGTTGTCCCACGAGACCGCGCTCGACGCTTACGGCATGAGCGACGTGAACCCCAACCGCATCCACCTCACAGTCGGCAAGCACCGCCGCTTCCGCCGGGGCGGCGGCGACTACGCCGTGCACCACGAGGACCTTGCCCCGCAGCGGATCGGCTGGTGGCAGGGGATCCCGACGGTGACACCGGCCACGGCCATCGCCCAGTGCCTCACCCTCGGCACCCCGACGTACCTCCTGCGCCAGGCGATCGAGCGTGGGCACGCGCAGGGCTACCTCAAGGCGGCCGAACGAGACGAACTGACCACAGCCTTGAAGCACCGCCATCTGGCGTGAGGGCCCGGCTTTTTTGGGTTGCTGCTTCGCCCTGGCGGCGGCAGGGTCGTGGCATGCCTGACTCTGACCGTCCGCAGCCGCGGGCCGACTTCGATATTGCAGCGCTGATCGAGGCCGAGGCGCTGGCGGCGGAGGAAGCTGAGGCGACCAGCGACCCCGACGAGCCGCTGCCGCCTCACGTCAAGGTCACGCGGGGAAGGTCGCCTCGGGTCGACCGAGAATGACAGTCGTCAGGGCAAACCTGCCCGGTCGAACTCCTGCTGAAGCCGAGGACGGCGCCGATGGGTCTCGCGCAGCTCCGCGATCAGGTCGTTGACCTCGGCTGACTTGTCAGATCCAGCGCTGAGCCTCCGCATCTTGGCCAGCCTGCGCGCTGCAAGTCGGTAATGCTGGGCGCCGGCCTCGACGAGCTCGTTCTCTACGAGGCGCTGATGGATCGGCAGAGTGGCGATCGGATCGACCTTCTCGTACACCTTCACCAGCTCGCCCCACGTGTGGTCGCTGTCGAGGGCCAGCGAGTGCGCGAGGTTCCACGCGAGCTCCGGCTCCTTCAAGGTGAGCAGTGCGAACAGGACCGCGTCCCGCGGACTCGCTGCGAGAGTCGCCACGACCTCGTCACGATAGGCCGGCCAGGACTTGCCCGCCGCCTTGTGCAGCCGCGCCGCCGAGGTCGACGAGGGCCACTTGCGGAACACCGAGAGCCGCGCGTCAAGCGCCTCGGCTGGCCGATACGCCTCCAGGAGTCCGCACCAGTAGTCCGCCGCCTTGAGCGACTGGTGCCCGCGGTCGAAGTCGGTCGCCTGCTTGGCCCAGTCGATGGCGAGGTCGATCTCGCCGATCTCCTCGAACGCCTCCGCGGTGTCCTCCAGCCATGCCGCGACCTTCCGATCCTTGGCATGGGTGCGGATGATCGCGTCGATGTCGTGGTCGAGGACGGCGAGCCGCTGGGCGTTCCAGTCCAGGGTGAACCATTCATGGGAGTGGCCGGAGTTCCACCGATCGGCGGGCCGCGGGCCGAGCTTTGCCTCCACCTCCGCCAGCCGCTTCCGGTACGACGCCATGCCGACCTCGCCGAGGGCCGGCGCGTACGCCACCGGGTCGAGCTCGAAGTAGTCGACCTCGTCGTCGTCGAACTGGAACTTCATCATCCAGTCGATCAGCTTCCCGACCGGCGTCCGGGCCGCGGCAGCGGCCCGCGGGTGCAGCTCCAACAGCCGACGGCAAGCGTCACCGATGATGCCGCTGGAGTCGTCCGCACGCGCGATCACCTTCAGCGACGACGCGAGCGCCTTATGTGTGACGGAGTAGATCTCGGCCGGGTCGGTCGTTGGGATCGCGGCCTCGAGGATGTCGACCGCCTCGTGCATGTCTCGGCCGTGCGCGTTGGCGGTGCTGTACCGGTAGAGGTCGGACCGCGTGCGGATCAGCGGGAGTACGGCGTCGGCCAGGGTGCTCACGCCCACCATTCTCTCGTCCGCCCGTTCTCCACCCTCGCTTCCCGCTTCTTCATGCTCATCTTCGTCCTGCTCGTCTCCTTCCTCATCGTCTTCTTCCTGACTCCTGACCCTCCGCCCGTCCCGTTCCCACCGCCTCCTGATTTCCTTCCACGCTTCTTGCAACTGAGTTCGCCCGTACCCGGCTAACCGCTGATCGCGGCGAGGGTCGCGTCCGCACACCTACCTCCTGGATGGAGGTGGTCGCGGTGACCGTCACGATCAAGTCGATGCACGCCGGCCAGGGGGTCGACTACCTGCTGCGCACGGTCGCGGTGGGTGACGGGGACAGGACCTTGCGTGACCCGCTGACGCGCTACTACGCCGAGGAGGGCACTCCACCCGGCTACTGGCTCGGCTCCGGCGTCTCCAGCCTCGGCAGTGGGCTCAAGGTCGGCGACGAGGTCGCCGAGGAGCAGCTCCGGCGACTCATTGGGCACGGACAGCACCCGGTCACGGGCGAGCAACTCGGCTCCCGCTTCCGCACCTACGCCCAGCCCCAGACGGGCAAGCGCAGACACGCGGTTGCCGGGTTCGACATGACGTTCTCGATCCCGAAGTCGGCCAGCATCCTGTGGGCGGTCACCGACGCGGGGACGCAGGCGATCATCGCCGACGCCCACCACCGCGCCGTCGAGGAGGCACTTGACTTCGTCGAGCGCGAGATCGTCGCCACCCGCGCCGGCGCCAAGGGACCGCGTGGATCTGTCGTGCAGCTCGACACCACTGGCGTCCTTGCGACCGCGTTCGACCACTACGACTCCCGCGCCAACGACCCGCACCTGCACACCCACGTCGTCATCTCCAACATGGTCAAGACCGTGCGCGACGGCAAGTGGCGCACCCTCGACGGCACCCCGCTGCACCACTGGACCGTCGCCGTGTCCGAACTGCACGAAGCGATCTTCAGCGACCACCTCACCCGAGCGCTCGGCGTCGGCTGGGAACGCCGCGCCCGGGGCCGCGACCGCAACCCTGCCTGGGAGATCCCTCTGGCTGGACGGGCAAGGGCCGAACAGCCTGGCCGCCCTCGCCGCTGAGGGGCACTCCGCGCCCGAAATGGTCTTTGACCCGGCCAGCCATGTAGGCGTGCTTCTTACTCCTCGGGCACCACCACCGGTATCGCCAAGGGCGTCCGGCTCGCGCTCATGGACCTGGTGCTGGACGATCTGCACCTCTCTGGCACCGAGGGCGGCCAGCGTTGGGCGATGCGGACCTTCGAGTCGCGGTCCGTGCCTTGGAACGCACATCGGACCGGGCAGGCCTGCGCTAAAGCTCCCGTTCTACGATCACGGGTTGACGCTCGTACTGGATCTGCAAGGGTGCATTGGTGTCGAGCATCGCTGGATCGTTGGTGAGATCTCGAATCGGCTGGTCTTGTCCGTGGTTCACGGAGGCATTGGGCTTGGATTCCCCGTGAGGTTCAGCGCCTGAGGTTCTCCTCACGGCTGTTCTGCAGGAGCCTCTTGCGTGTGAGGTGAGGCCGTCCGGAGAGTCGGGGAGAGCGGGGTTCGGTGGAGGACGAGCTTGGTGGTGTGCTCCTGGTACGCCGTTGGTGCGTCGTCCCAGTCGGCCAGGGTGGTGGTGACCCGTTCGGCCGGGAACCCAGTGGCGGCGATGAAGTCGAGGAGGTCGGGCAGGACGGGGCGGACGCTGGAGACGCCGACGTGGAGGGTGGCGCTGGTGGCGTACATGTCCATGACCGGCAGCCTGGTGTCCTTGGCGAGGTAGTAGCCGGTGCCGGTGCAGACCCCGCCGGCGTTGAGCGCACGGAGGCCGGCACGCAGGCCGGCGCCGCGTGAGGAGGCCTCGACGACGATGTCGTACCCGCGCCCCGGTGGGAGGCGCGCTGGCGTGGCGCCGCGTTTGGGGACCTGGTGTGCTTGTGCTCCGAGCCCGGCGGCGATGGCGAGGCGGCTGGGATCGTCGTCGGTGTAGTCGACTTCGGCGCCGTGGGCGGCTGCGAGCCCGGCCGCGTAGAGGCCGATGCTCTTGCCGCCGCCACCCATGACCAGGACGCGGCCGCCGGGTCGGTGGCGCAGCGCTGGGACGACCGAGCGCCAGGCGTCGGCGAGGTTGTCACCGGCGGCGGCGACGCGGAGCGGGTCGACGCCGAGGGGAACCTTGACAAGCATGTGGTCTGCGTTCGGGATCCGCAGCGCGTCGCTGACTGCACCACCCCACGGTCCGCAGGTGGGGCCGAATCCGAACGCGGCCAAGGTCTTGCCCGGGCTGTCGGCGATCATGGTCGAACACTTGGCGGTGATGCCGCGCTGGCATTCCACGCAAGTGCCACACGAGAGCGCCCAGGGCACCACTACGCGGTCCCCTACCTCGAGCCCTGTCACTTCCGATCCGAGAGCGGTGACTTCTGCGACGCACTCGTGGCCGATCCCGAACGGACCGGCGAAGGGGATGGGGCCGGCGATGTGGCCGACTACTGGGTCGATCAGGCCGAGCTTGAGGCCAGCCTGCATCGGTCGCGACACCGGCCGGTGCAGGGGCAGAGTGTCACCGTCGCAGCGGCTGGCGACGAAGGGACGCACCAGCGCGTCCGTGGCCGCTTCGAGTGCGGGGGTGGGCCGCTCGCGCCACTCAAGGTGTCCGGTGCCGAGGAAGGTCAGTTCACGCATCAGGTCCATCTCTCGCGGGCGGGGTCAGACGGCGGGGTGGGTAAGGCTCTCACTGCCTCGAGCAGTGTGGCGTTATCGGGGCCAAGCAGCGACCCGTTGCTTCGGGCTTCGGAGCTGGCTGGAGGGTGCGGCTGAAGTCGTTGCGGAGCGTGGTGATCGCGTCGAGGAGGTAGTTCTGCTGCATCTGCCAGGGGGCATGTGAGCCTTGCTTGGGGAACGCGTCGACTGATCGCTGGATGTAGCCGGAGGTGAGTCCGAACAGCGGCAGCGGTTCCATCGTCTTGTCGGCCTGCGGTGTCACGGCGTAGATGCCTTGGGCGGTCATCCAGTTGAGGACCTTGCACACCAGTCTCGATGAGAGGTCTGCACGGAGGGTCCAGGAGAGCCGGGTGTAGCCGATGCAGAAGGCGAAGTTCGGAATCCCGCTGACCATCGCGCCCTTCCAGACGAACTCCTCAGCAAAGTTCACCTTCTTTCCGTCGATGCTGGGTTCGAGGCCGCCGAAGGTCTGGAGCTCGAGGCCGGTGGCGCTGATGACGATGTCGGCTTCCAGGACGCGGCCCGAGGTCAGTCGGATGCCGTGGGGGACGAAGGTGTCGATGGTGTCGGTGACCACCTCGGCGTGGCCGGCTTTGACGGCCTTGAAGATGTCGGCACCGGGGGCGGCGCAGAGTCGCTGCTCCCAGGGCCGGTAGGTGGGAGTGAAGTGCTCCTCGATCGCCTCTGGGCCGAGGATCCGGTGGGTCTGGGCGAGGAGCAGTTTGCGGGCGCGGTTGGGGAAGAGTTCGCAGTACTGATGGAAGGCGATGCTGAACGCGACGTTCTTCGCCCGCGCGGCACGGTGGGCGATGCCTGCGGGGAGGTGGTCGCGCAGCCAGTCGGCCTTCTTGTCCCTGCTCGGGACGGCACTGATCCAGGTGGCGCTACGCTGCAGCATCGTGACGTGGGTGGTCGCTGAGGCCATCGCCGGCACCAGTGTCACGGCGGTCGCCCCGCTGCCGATGATCACGACCCGCTTGCCCTCGTAGTCGAGGTCGTCGGGCCAGAACTGGGGGTGGACGATCGTGCCGTCGAAGGTGTCGACGCCGGGAAACGGCGGCGCGTGTCCTTTGTCGTAGTCGTAGTAGCCGGCGCAGGCGTAGAGGAACGAGGCGAGCATGGTGCGGGTCTCGCCGTTCTGTTCGACGGTGAGGGTCCAGACCTGGTCGTCGGTTGACCAGTCGGCAGCGGTGACGCGCGTGTTGAAGGTGATCTTCTCCTCGATGCCGTTCTCGACGGCGGTCTCGCGGATGTAGGCGAGGATGGCCTCGCCGCTCGCGATGGACTGGGCCTCGCGCCAGGGTTTGAACGGGTAGCCGAGGGTGTACATGTCGGAGTCGGAGCGCACCCCGGGGTAGCGGAACAGGTCCCAGGTGCCGCCGAGCTCGTCACGGGCTTCGAGGATGGCGTAGGTCCGGTCGGGGCATTCGGTCTGGAGTCGGTAGGCGGCCCCGATGCCGGAGAGCCCGGCTCCGATGACGAGGACGTCAACGTGGACCGGAAGGGAGGCGCGTTCGCTCATCCTCTGACTGTGCGCGCCACGCGAGCCGGTCGTTTACCTCATCACGACAGAGTTTTGTCTTGGCGCGACAGCCGCCGACCGGCTACTACCTTGCTCCGGCTGTGGCTTTCGCCCTCATCCGGCTGGGGGTTTCTCCCCACCAGCGGTGTGCTGCTCGGGTGAAGGACGGCTGGTGGTCGAAGCCGACCATTGCGCTCACATGCCCGACTGGCAGGTCGGTGCCGAGCAGGAGCCGTAGAGCCTTCTCGCGTCTCGCGTCGTCAACGATCTCGCCGAAGCTCGTGCCGGCCTCGGATAGCTGGCGCTGCAGGGTTCGCGGGTGGATCAGCAGCAGCCTGGCGACGCCGTCGAGGCTGGGAGGCGTGGTGCCGAGCGAGTCGAGGACCGGCACGCGTACGCGTGAGACGACGTCCTCCCCCCGGTCGGCCGCCCGGCGGGCCAGGTAGGCCATCGCGAGCTGATAGATGGTGTCGTCTCCTTGTCGGAGCTCGCGCCGCGCGACCTCGGGCGGGAAGCGGAGTACGGCGGCCCGCAACGGTCGCCCGACGTGCACGGGTGCGCCGAAGAAGTCCCGGTAGGTCTCCAGCGGGCCGGGTGGCACGTAGGGCAGCTCGACACTGCGCAGCCCGTACGAGCCGCCGCTGACCTGGTTGAGTACACGGTGGGCGAAGCCCAATCCCATGTCGGTGGTCTGCACGGGCCCGTGCTCGTTGACGGGGCGGTAGTACAGCGCGACGGTGCCGGCCCTCGAGCGGGGGTCCTCGCCGAGGGTGAGGGTGACGGCCTGGCTGTGGACACACATGTACCGGGTCAGGCAGTCCAGGGCGTCACCGAGGGTGCGTGAGTTCGTCAGAGCGACAGCGAGCGGCCCCAGCACCGAGAGCGACTGCTTGGCCGCGATCCGCAGCCCGAAGTCGTGGCAGTCCAGGTCGGTGGCGGCGGTCTCGATCATGACCGCGGCCGACTCGGGCGCCACGGTGATGTCGTCCTGGTCGAGGCAGCCGGCCGGGAGCCCGGCCTGGATGCGGTAGGTCTCCGGGTCCCCGCCCAGGCCGGCGACAACCTCTCGGAATCCGCGCAGGGTGGCCGACCGTACGTACATCACGTGACCTATTGTCGCGTACAGATAAGAAGCTGTCGTGCACGGGTAAAGGGAGCGGTGCTGCGTCGGACAGTGTCAGGGGTATGAGAGCGCTGATGTTCGTCGGTCCTGGTGAGCTTCGCTTCGATGAGGTCGATGCACCGACCATCGTGCAGGGCACGGACGCTCTGGTTCGCCCGATCGCGGCGACCACGTGCGACCTGGACCACCACGTCATTCAGGACAAGACGCCGTTCTCGCCGTTCGGGCCGTTCCCGCTAGGGCATGAGTGCGTCGGTCGGGTCGTCGAGGTTGGGCCCGACTGCACCGACGTCCAGGTCGGCGACGTTGTCGGCGTCGCCTGGCACATCGCGTGCGGCACGTGTGAGGAGTGCCGCCGCGACCATCCGGCGCGTTGTCTCTTGCATGGGGATGCCCAATACGGGCTCCCGGTCAACGGCCTGTGGGGTGGCACGTTCTCCGAGCTCATCCGAGTGCCGTACGCCGACTACAACCTCCTCAAGCTCCCCGACACGGTCAACCCGGTCCATCTGGCCTCCATCGGCGACAACCTCGCCCTGGGCTGGGAGACGGTGATGCCCACGATCGCCGGCATGAGCGAGCCGAAGATCGGCGTCTTCGGGGGCACCGGCTCCATCGGCCTCTATGTCGCCGACGTCGCCCAGCACCTCGCCCCCGGCCACGCGATCTACTACGACGACGACCCCGTCCGCATGGGAGTCGCCGAGAAGCTCGGTATCGAGGTCCGCGACCTGCGCGAGGGCTACGACACCGACCACGACCTGTCCGTCGACGCGACGTGCGACCCCGTGAAGCTGAACAAGATCCTCGACTCGGTGCGGCCCGAGGGGTACGTCAACTCGGTCGGCATCTACTTCAAGCCCGTCGAGATCCCGCTGCTCAGCCTGTACCTGCGCGGCGTGAACTTCCACAACGGCAAGGGCCAGGCCCGGCCCTCCATGACGCCCATCCTCGAGAACGTCGTCAACGGCAACCTCCACCCCGAGATCGTCACCAGCGGCATCTACGAGTGGGACCAGATCCCCGCGGTCCTGACCAGCGAGGACCCCGGACACAAGCCCATCTTCACCCTCGACAGCTGAACTACTCCAACCGCTACTCAGACCCCACCCTGGCCACCGCTCCGGCCACCGCTCTGGCCACCACCCCGCGACCGCTCCGGCCCTGAGGAGATCCACCATGCCGCAGATCCAGCTCACCGTCCCCGAAGGTGCCCTCACCCCCGAGGGCGCCGCCGGAATCCAGTCCACCCTGGCCGCCACGCTGCTGAAGTGGGAAGGCGCCCCTGACAACGACTTCTTCAAGTCCCTCGCCTGGTCCTACCTTCACCAGATGCCCGCGGGCGCCCAGATCACTGCAGGCGACGACGACCCCCGCTTCCGCGTCGACGTCACCGTCCCAGCAGGCGCGTTGAACGACGAGCGCAAGGCCGGGCTGGCACGCGAGGCCACCGAGCAGGTCCTAGCCGCCGCCGGGCTCGGCCACGACCAGGCGCTGCGGGTATGGGTGCTGATCCACGAGCAGGCCGACGGCACCTGGGGCGCCGGAGGCCAGATCTTCCGCTACGCCGACCTCGTCGCCCTCGCCAAGGGCCAGGGCTGACCAGCGGGAGCCGCACAGAAAGCTACCGCGATGGGTGACAACGCGCTCTTTCGGCTGCTCGACAGCGACCTTCCCGCTGACGCCGGTGACGAACCGCGGGCGCTGATCGAGACCTTCGAGTCCACCGCCGCGGTCCAGGGGCCATGGGGGCCGATGCAGCACGGCGGCGCCATCGCCGGACTGCTCGCCCGGGCGCTGGATCGCTGTGCCCCACGACCCGACACGCGGCTGGCCCGCATCACAATCGAACTGCTCGGGCCGGTCCCGATCACCGAACTCCGGGTCCATTCACGCATCGCGCGACCCGGTCGGCGAATCGAGCTGCTCGCGGCCGAACTGGAGGCCAGGCTGCCCGACGGCACCTGGCGCCGCTTCGCGGCCGGCTCCGCGTGGCGGCTGGCCTGCCAGGACACTAGCGATATGGCCAGGGACGCCGACGCCACCCGGCCCCTGCCTGGCCCGGAGACAGCAGGGCTGCTCGATCAGGTGCTCCCGGTGTCATGGCGTCAGGGCGGGTTCGTCGGCGCCCTGGACTGGCGGGTCTCACACCGCGGTGGCCCGCCAGGCGAGCCGACCTTGGCCTGGGCCAACCTGACCCGCGACCTCGTCGAAGGCGAGGCCGCCTCACCCCTCGAACGATTGATGGCGATCGCCGACACCGCCAACGGCGTCGGCGCACGCCTCGACCCGCACCGCTTCCTGTTCCTCAACACCGAGCTGACCGTGCACCTACACCAACCCCCCACCGGCCATTGGTTCGGGGTCGAGGCCGAGACCTCCGTCGGCTCCGACGGCATCGCCACCAGCAGCGCAGTCCTGCACTCGGAGACAGGTCCCGTCGGGCGGGTCGACCAAAGCGTCCTCGTCGAACGCCGCACCGCATGACCACCCACCCCCCGCCCAACGACTTGGGGGCAAGCGGGCGCAGGCCCGAGGTCCGGGCGCCGGCCGATGAGGCCGAGCAGGTCCGAGACCGTCTGACCGGAGTCGGGCTGGAACAGATGATCGACATCCACACCCACTTCATGCCGAAGCCGATGCTGGACAAGGTGTGGGCCTACTTCGATCAGGTCGGTCCGCTCACCGGTCGCCCGTGGCCGATCGCGTACCGGCTCGACGAGGCCGAACGGTTGCAGGTGCTGCGCTCCTTCGGTGTTCGCGCTTTCACCTCCCTTACCTACCCCCACAAGCCCGGCATGGCGACGTGGCTCAACGACTGGTGTGCCCGCTTCGCCGCGGCGACGCCCGACTGCGTGCAGTCGGCCACCTTCTTTCCCGAGCCCGGCGCGGCGGCGTACGTCGCGCACGCCCTCGACCGCGGTACCCGTGTGTTCAAGGCCCACGTCCAGGTCGGCGACTACGACCCCAACGACCCGCTGCTCGACGACGTCTGGGGACTGCTGCAGGAGTCTGCGACCCCCATCGTCATCCACGGCGGGCATGGCCCCGCCCCGGGGAGGTTCACCGGCCCCAGCACGATCGCCAGGCTCCTTGCCCGTTTCCCCCGCCTCGTGCTTGTCGTCGCCCACCTCGGACTGCCCGACTACGCCGACTTCCTCGACCTCGCCGACAAACACACCCAGGTCCACCTCGACACCACGATGGTCTTCACCGAGTTCACCGAACAGAGCAGCCCCTTCCCGCCGACCCGACGCAGCCGCCTCCTAGACCTCAGCGAGCGGATCCTCTTCGGGAGCGACTACCCGAACATCCCCTACCCCTATCTCAGCGCCGTGGACGCGATCCTTGCCCTCGACCTCGGCGCCGCGTGGAACCGCAGTGTGCTGCACGACAACGCCGCTCGCCTGCTCCGGATCGCCTGACCCTCCACCCTGTTGCCGACCTGCGAGGAGCGACCCATGCCCAACTTTCGACTCCCCGAGCTACCGCACTCCTCGCGCGAGCTGCTCGAACGCGTCGTGCCGCCACCGAACCGACCACCTCTGCTGTACCTCGCGATGGCCGCGAACACCGAGATCCTGCGTCAGTACGTCGAAGGCCCCATCCTGAGTCTGCGTGGCCTGCTGCACACCGGACAGCTCAGCCCCGGCGACCGCGAGCTGGTCATCCTGCGCGTCACCGCCCGCCGTGGCGCCGAGCACGAATGGGGTGTGCACGTCGCGTACTTCGGCAAGACATCCGGTCTCGCCCCGAGCCAGGTCGAAGCCACCGCCACCGACGCCGAGCCGACACCTCCCTGGTCAGCACGGCAGTCCGCGATCATCGCCTTGGCCGACGCCGTGGCCGACGTCCGGGCCCTGACCAATGAGCAGCAGCGCCAGATCGACGACGCCCTCGACGACGCCGAACGCGTGGAGATCCTCGCCGTCGCCTCGCAGTACCTTGGCATCTCCGCGATCTGCAACGTCCTCGCGATCCCGACCGAGCCGGGAGCGCCGAAGATGCCGCAGCCCACCCCGCTCCGAGCCCAGAAACCGAGAACATCGTGAACAAGGCAGCTGACCGCCGCCTCAACGCCTTGCGTGGCACGGATCTCGATGATCTACACAGGGCCGGGGTGTGCCCCGCCCCCGGCGAGCTCGCGGGCACCATGGACGGCGCGATCCTGACCGGAAGCCTCGCCCTCGTTGGGATCCGATCACTCGGCATCTGGCGCGGCAAGATCTTCGATGAACAGGCAGACGAGGTGAGTGGCATCAACCGCCTCGGAATCGGCCCGGTCGAGGTCCGCCGCTACCGATTCACCGCCCGCCGAGCAACGTCGCTGTTCTCCGACCGCGAGGTCCTGTGCCTGGACCATGACTCGCCGGAGAACCCAGACCGCATCAGGCGCTTCCACGACGAACTGGTGCGCATCGAGCCCGGCCTCCATCTCGCGACCTCCCACTACCGGCACGGCGAGGAATTGCGCCTACTCACCTACTTCGCGCTCGCAGCACCGTCCTCTTGAGGAACCACGATGGTGAAGACGCAAGCCGGCCCGCTCGCCGCCACTCAAGCGTCCCGGATAGCTCGTCCGGAGAGGTTCTCGGTGACGGTTCCCCATTCGGAGCGCGACACGCTTCTCACCGCGAACCCCCGGAACCTGAGCGTCCCAACGGCTCGAGGACGTTGCGTATGGTCAGGTTCGTCGCAGAACCGTCAAAATTCGCGCGAACTTCTAAAGAGCTCCTGTCATGCGGCCGGTGGTGTCGAAGAGCTCGAGTTCGGCAGGGTGCATCTGGTGTTGGACGACGAAGGAGCGGTTCTTGATCCGCCACAGGCCCTGGCCGGTGCCGAGCGTGGGGATCAGGGACTGCTCGGTGCCGGTGAGTCCGAGTGCTGCCGAGGTTGCGCCGAGCTGGTCGGACTCCTGGCGATAGACGATGCGGGTTTCGGCGTTCGCGAGAAGCGATGAGGCGAGGGCGCGCATGGCGGAGCCGGAGTCGCCGACGTTGTCGAGGTCGGTGAGCTTGTGGAAGATCAGCATGTTCGCGATGCCGTAGTGCCGCGCGAGCCTCCAGTGGGCGTCCATCCGCCGCAGCAGTGCTGGGTGCGACATCAGCCGCCACGCCTCGTCGTACACGACCCAGCGCTGCCCGCCGTTCGGATCGAGCAGTGCCGACTCCATCCACGCCGACGCGCAGGTCATCAGCACGGAGATGAGCGTGGCGTTCTCAGTGACGCGGGAAAGATCGAGGGAGACCATCGGGAGGCTCGGATCGAACGCCACCGTCGAGGGGCCGTCGAAGAGCCCGGCGAGGTCGCCCGCCACGAGGCGCCGGAGAGCGTGACCGACCAGTCGTCCATCCTCCGTGAGTCGGCCGTCGGGATCGTCAGCCGGATCTGGGGTGAGGAGCCGGTCGACGACCATCGGAAGGACTGGGATGTCGGCCCCGCGCACGGTGCGGTCGATGGCGATGTCGACAGCTGTGTGCTCGAGAGGACTCAGACGCCGGTCGAGGACGGTCTCAGCCAGTGCTCCGACGAGGTCGCGGCGACGCGATGCGATCTGACTCGCCCACTGGGCATCGTCGTACCCAGTCGGACGGTGGCCCTCGTCGAGTGGGTTCAGACGGTTGGTCATGCCATGGCCCAGCGCAATGGCCCGACCGCCGACCGCCTCAGCGACAGCAGTGTGCTCCCCTTTGGGGTCGCCAGGGACGTAGACGCGTCGGCCGAAGGGAATTGACCTCGTGTAGAGGCTCTTGGCGAGGCAGGACTTCCCGGAGCCGACGATCCCGGCGAGCACGAGATTCGGTGCGGTGATGAGGCCGCGCGCGTAAAGGATCCACGGGTCGTAGACGAACGAGCTTCCGGAGTACAGGTCCTGGCCAACGAAGACGCCTTCGCTGCCGAGGCCGCCTTCGGCGAGGAAGGGGTAGGCACCCGCCAAAGTCGCCGAGGTGTCCTGATGTCGTGGCACGCGGAATCGGCCGGGCGTCCGCAGTGAGGTGGGGCCGGATTCACCGGCACGGGGGAGTGTCACGGTCGCCCGCTTCTCCGCAGACAGTTGCTCGGCCTTGCGCTTGGCTTCCGCCCGCCGAGCCTCGCGGTCGGCGGACAGGAGTTCTCGCGCCGCCGCCTTGCGGAGCTTGCGATCGTTCCGCCGCTCTCGTCCCGGCGAGACGAGGATGGCTGAGTGGAGGCGCCCGTCCTGCCAACCGGTCACAGCGACAGCCCTGGCTGGTGCGGTGAGCGCTGGGCCGGTGCGAATGATGGGTAGTCGTGGATGTCGTAGGCGATCGTGGACTCGATCTCGTGCGCCCGATCAACACATTCTGCGATCTGGTGGATCATCTCGGCTGCCCGATGAAGCCCCCAGGACTCCCTGTACGACGCTGCGCGCCCGGCGTTGGCATCGCCGTTCATCCATGCCTGCTTGCGAGTCGGACCGTCGTGGAACTCGCCGAGCTGGTGCAACGATTGGCTCAGGGACGCGAGGGCGGAGCTGATGGAACCCAGAACTGCGTAGATCGAGGTCGGGTCGTCGATAGTGCGCGTCGCGTGAGCGAGGCCGCGGACTGCTTCCCGGAGTTCGTCGGCATCGGCGACCGGGTCATTGAAGGTAGGCATCGGTGGCTCCTCGGTCGATGGATCTCATCGATGAGGTGCGCGTTCTGCTCCGCCGTGTCGACGGAGCAGGACGGGTTGCTCGACCTGCCGTGGGAACATGGCAGACCTGACCGAGCCGTGCCCGAACTGCAGCACGCTGATGCGCTGGGAGACATCGGACGAGCGCTGCGACGGATGCGGCTACATCCGGCCCTGCTGCGAGGGCGCTCCCTGCAACTGACGCGTTCAGTCAGTCATCGGCGTCGCCGAGATCGCGGCGGCGAACGCGACGCTTCTTGCCGGTCTTGCGAAGCACCGTCCAGGGCTCCCGGACTGCGCGACCGTTGCGGCGGTTCTTGTGCGGCTTACAGAGCTGACAGCCCTTGTGCTGCCGATGAGGTGAGTGAGCCATCGTGGCTCCGATCCGTGACCAACTCCCGCCACGGAGGGCGGGGTGGGTTTGAGATCTCTGCCATAGCCCGAAGGCTACGCCGGACGCCCGATGTCAGCGCCGGTTGAAGACTGACCCCGGAGCGTCGGCTGAATATTGACCCCTTTCGTATCGAGTCTCGGCTCAAGCGAGCCGAGAGGAGCGAAGGGAGTTGTTGAGTGTGGAGGACTGGGCCGAGATCCGCAGGCTGCATCGTGCGGAGGGGTTGGGCATCAAGACCATTGCCAGGACGTTGGGGGTCTCGCGGAACACGGTTCGTGCCGCGATCGCCTCGGACGTGCCGCCGCGGTATGAGCGGAAGCGGGCGGGGTCGGCGGTCGACGGGTTCGAGGACGCGATCCGGGAGCAGCTGGCGCTGGTGCCGACGATGCCGGCTACGGTGATCGCTGAGCGGGTCGGCTGGTCTCGTGGGATCACGGTGTTCAAGGAGCGGGTGGCCGAGCTGCGGCCGGCGTATCTGCCGGTCGACCCGGCCAGCCGGACCAGCTATGTGGCCGGCGACATCGCGCAGTGCGACTTGTGGTTCCCGCCGATCGAGCTGCCTGTGGGGTTCGGGCAGGTCCGCAAGCCGGCGCAGCTGCCGGTGTTGACGATGGTGACCGGCTACTCGCGGTGGCTGTCGGGGATCTTGATCCCCACCCGACGCGCCGAAGACCTCTATGCGGGCTGGTGGCATCTGATCAGGGGGTTGGGGGCGGTGCCCCGGACGCTGGTGTGGGACGGCGAAGGGGCGATCGGACGCAACCGCGGCGGCCGGGTCGAGCTGACTGGCGACTGCCAGGCGTTCCGCGGGGTGCTGGGCACGAAGGTGATCGTCCTCAAGCCCGGCGAACCGGAGCACAAGGGGATCATCGAACGCGCCCACGACTACCTGGAACGGTCCTTCCTGCCCGGCCGGAGGTTCGAGGATGCCGACGACTTCAACACCCAGCTGGCCGGCTGGACCCATCAGGTCAATGGCCGGGTCCGTCGGGTGCTCGGCTGTGCGCCCACCGACCGGATCGGCGCGGATCTGGCCGCGATGCTGCCGCTGCCGCCGGTGGCCCCGGCGACCGGGTGGCGGACCTCGACCAGGCTGGCACGTGACCACTACGTGCGGCTGGACTCCAACGACTACTCGGTCCACCCCGCGGTGATCGGCCGACGGATCGAGGTGGTCGCCGACCTAGACAGGGTCAGGGTGTTGTGTGACGGCAAGGCGGTGGCCGACCACGCCCGGGTCTGGGCCTGGCACCAGACCATCACCGATCCCGACCACCTCGAGGCGGCCAAGGTGCTGCGCCGCACCCGGGTCGGTGCCCTGCGGCCGGTCCGTGAGGCCGAGGCCGAGCTCGCTGTGGAGCAGCGGCGGCTGGCCGACTACGACACCGCACTCGGGATCGATCTAGACGGCGGGTTCGCCTCATGACCACCCGCAAGAGCCCCGCCGCGAGGTCGGCGGCGACCGGGCGAGACCTGACCGCCGAGGTCACCTTCTTGACCCGTGCGCTGAAGGCACCCACCCTGCGCGAGGCCGTGCCCCGGCTGGCCGAACGCGCCCGGGCCGAGTCCTGGACCCATGAGGAGTTCCTGGTCGCCTGCCTGCAACGCGAGGTATCCGCCCGGGAGTCCCACGGTGGTGAGGGCCGCATCCGGGCCGCCCGGTTCCCCGCCCGCAAGTCGCTAGAGGAGTTCGACTACGACCACGCCCGCGGACTCAAACGCGACCTGATCGCCCACCTGGGCACCCTGGACTTCGTCGCCGCCCGCGAGAACGTGGTCTTCCTCGGCCCGCCCGGCACCGGGAAGACCCACCTCGCCACCGGGATCGCGATCCGCGCCTGCCAAGCCGGCCACCGCGTCCAGTTCGCCACCGCATCGCAGTGGGTCGCCCGCCTGGCTGAGGCCCACCACGCCGGACGACTCCAAGACGAGCTCGTCCGACTCGGCCGCTACCCACTCCTGGTCATCGACGAGGTCGGCTACATCCCCTTCGAACCCGAAGCCGCCAACCTGTTCTTCCAGCTCGTCTCATCCCGCTACGAACGCGCCAGCCTGATCGTCACCTCGAACAAGCCATTCGGACGCTGGGGCGAGGTCTTCGGCGACGACGTCGTCGCCGCAGCCATGATCGACCGGCTCGTCCACCACGCCGAAGTCGTCGCACTCAAAGGCGACTCCTACCGGCTCAAAGACCGCGACCTGGGCCGCGTCCCAGCATCATCAACCGAGGAACCATGACCACAGGGGGGTCAATTTTCAACCGGCGGAAAGGGGTCAATTTTCGACCGGCGTTGACACTCGCGGAGCCCCCGATGGCTCCCAGAGGTCGCAGGTTCAAATCCTGCCCCCGCTACCAATTTCAGGCTCGGAATCGACCGATTCCGAGCCTGAAGGCATTTCGGGACCCGATCGAGTGCCCGCCGAGTGTCCCCAGGGGCCGCCCGGCGTGGGCTGGTCTCGAATCCTCGAGACTCCGGGTGACGAGACTCGAGGGCCCATCGGCTCCTCACGACGTCCCGCGGAGTCCACCTCGCGACCACGAACGCGGGACCAGCGGAGGGTGGCGACCGTCACCTTCGTTGTGAGTGCCGACCCGGTCGGGGTGAGACTGGAGACGAGGCCACGGCGGCACCGCCGTGCGGCCTTGGCGCCGTGGCCCCTGGTGTCTCGTGGAGGGGGTGCGCCATGTTCTCGGGTCTGTCCCGGTTCGTCGTCTCGTCGGCTCTGGTTTGTGCGGCGGGTGTCGCCTCGCCGGCCACAGCGGGTGATGCTGCCGTGGGCGCGCCGGTCGCGGGGGTCGACCGCTCGACCGTCCTCGCACCCCAGATCGACGCCCTGGCCGGTGGGGCCTTCTTCACGTTGGCGCTCGCCGCTGATGGACGCGTCTATGGCACAGGGCTCAACAGCCTGGGCGAGCTGACCGGGCGCAGGCCACTCGCCCGCGGGCTCATCATGCTCAAGGGGTTGCCCGTCGGCGTACGCGCGACCGCCGTTGCGGGGGGATATGGCGACGCACTGACGGTCGGCGACGACGGAGTCGCCTACGGGGCGGGTCTCAACGGGAACGGCCAGATCACCGGGAAGCGCTACACCTGGTACCGGCTTCACCCGTTGACCGGGCTGCCCGACGGGGTCCGCGCGACGGCGGTCGCCGCCGGGACCTATCACTCCCTCGTGCTGGGCGACGACGGTGTCGCCTACGGCGCGGGGGACAACTGGTCCGGGCAGCTCACCGGCCCTCCGAGCAACCACGTCCGCACCCTGGTCCCGCTGACCGGGCTGCCGGAGGGAGTCTCGGCGACGGCTGTAGCGGCCGGGAACGCGTTCTCGCTCGTCCTGGGTGACGACGGTGTCGCCTACGGCACCGGCTCCAACACGTGGGGTCAGCTCACCGGTGACGAACCGACCCTCCGGACACTCACCCCGCTTGCCGGGCTGCCGGAGGGCGTGAGCGCTCGAGCCATCGGGGCGTCGCCGCAGCACTCGCTGGTGGTCGGCAGCGACGGGACGGCGTACGGCGCCGGGCACAACCAGGTGGCCCAGCTCACCGGGACCGACAGCCCGCGAACGTCGCTGCGCCCCCTGGCCGGACTGCCCGGCAGCGTCAGGGCCGTGGGCGTCGCCCCTGGCAGCAAGCACACCCTGGTGCTGGGCGACGACGGGACCGTCTATGGCACCGGCTCGAACGCCGACGGCCAGCTCACGCGCCAGGTCGAGTTCCGGCTCACGCTCACGCCCCTGCGGCGGGTCGAGGTCGGTGTCTCGGCGGTGGACATCGCCGCCGGCTACCGGCACTCGGTGGTGTTGGGGTCGGACGGACGTGCCTATGGGACCGGTGCCAACGGGGCGGGTCAGATCTCCGGCGACCTCGATGGCATCGACTTCTTCCTGCCGATGGAGTGGGGATTCGCCTCCCTGACCCGCCCCGTCGTCGTGGGGCCGCCGCGGCTGGGATTCCGGCTGACGGTGCAGCAGGGCCGCTGGTGGCCGGTGCCGGTGACGTTCGCCTACCGGTGGTACCGCGACGGGCAGCCCATCCCCGGGGCGGTGACGAGGACCCACCTGCTCGTCAGGGCCGACCTGGGCGCCAGGCTGATGGTGAAGGTCACCGCCAAGGCTCCGGGCGTCCGCCCGGGCATGCGGCTCACCGCGAGGGTCGGACCGGTCCGCCGGTGACGGCGGGCCTCCCGACCGTCGATGCTCAGCACGAGCTCGGCCCGATGGCTCGTCACTGCGGTGGTCTCGCCAGCGGGACGCCGGGGTCGTGGCGGTGGTCCAGCATCTGCCGGGCGAGGGTCGCGGCGCGACCGGGCAGGCGGCCTGGCGATCGCCGGTCTCGGGCACGCGACGGCGACCAGGCTGGACCGCCGTCGGGACGTCGGGCCCCGGCCCGGCAAGCGACCAGCGGTCAGTGGTCGAGACGAGCCGGTCGCGCACTCCAGGTGATGGTGCGGGAGGCTCGGGTCCCGGTCATCAGCTGGGCCAGCGACGAGACGAAGGCTCGAGGCGAGCCGGCCTCGGCGAACCGGTGTCGCTCCTGCGCGGCGGGACCCCCTGTCGCCACGATCCTCGGGAGCGCTGCCAGGGTCGCCGCACCGTCCCCCAGCCGCTGCAGCTCTGGCCGGACCATCGTGGCCAGGGCGTCCACCATGGCAGCGGTACTGGTGACCGTGCCCGTCACGGGATCGAGGTAGACACCGGCGGTGCCACGATGGGCCGCCTCGAGACCCACGTGACGGAGGCGGTCATCGGGCACCGCCGGTCGCGGAGCGCCGTCGCGCCAGGCCCGGAGAGCGCCGGTGACCAACGCCACGACCACGGCGGTGTAGGTCACGGCCTCGTCGACGGTCGCGGACACGTCGGCGACGCGCACCTCGACCGTCGGGTGGCGCGGTGAGAGCCGCGCCAGGTAGTAGACGCTCCTGGCGTCGAGTGCCAAGCCGCTGCTGACCGCCCGACGCACCTGCTCGTCATAAGCCTCGGGCGAGTCGACCAACGGCGGTGGGACGGCCGTGGGCCACCGCGACACCAGCCGGAGCCGCTGGCTCGCCCATCCGGTGTCGTGGCCCTGCCAGACAGGGGAGCCCGCCGTCAGCACGATGAGTGCCGGGAGCCAGCGTCGGAGATGACCGAGGACCTCGACCCCGGCCCGGCGACTGGGCACCCCCACGTGCACGTGACAGGCACACGTCCCGCTCGTGCGCATGGCGCGAGGGAGGAGCCGGGCCAGCTCGCGGTAGCGCGCGTCGTCGACGATCTGGTCCGCGCTGGGCGTGCCGAAGGGAGGGACGGGATAGGGCACGCACGCCACACCGACGTCGCGTGCGGCAGCTGACACGCGTGCCCTCGCATCGTGCAGGTCGTCACCGAGGGCGGCGAGGGTGGAGCAGATCTGCGTGCGGGTCTCCACCATGTGGGCCATGCACTCCCCGACCACCCGACCCGGCTGGTTGCAGCGGCGGATCACCTCGCCGGCGTACGGCGCGGTCAAGCCGGTGTGGGCGTCCAGGAGCAGGAACTCCTCCTCCACACCGAACGTCACGACCTCGGGTGACCGCTCGAGAGGCCCGGGGGGACGGAGGGCGGCGGCCATGTTCACGTGTCCGGCCATGAGGCCCCCCGGGTCACCAGTCCTCCTGTCAGCGTCCTCTCCAGCCGACGCCCCCTGACAGGGCCGAAAGGCCCCGCCTCGGCCCGACTCACGTGGCGCGGGACAGCGGTCACGAGGGGCTGCCGCGACGTCCGTGTGACCGTGCCCGTGAGCGTGCGCGGATCCGCCACCTCGAACGATCCGGTCGCTGCCGCCGCCGGGTCACTCGGACAGGCAACCGGGGGCCATCGCGGGGGTGTCACGCTCAGGGCGAGGCGCGGAGACCGCGATTGCCTGTCCGAGTGACGCTGTCGCGCGTGTGCGGGGCGGTCGAGGGATGCTCGCCCGCTCCAGGCGCGCGCAGGGCATCGCCCGGGTTCTCATCGTCATGACCCGGCGCGATCTGCCGGGTCCGCAACAGCGCCAGGGCCACGGCGGGGAAGACCAGCACGGATGCGACGCCGGCGGCGACGAGCGCTGCTCCGTTGACCGGAGTCATGACACCGAGGTCCACGCCGATCATCGAGGCGGTCACCAGGAAGGGCAGCGAGGTGGCTTGGAGGAGCCCGCTTGCCACGGTCTGCCGTGACGTGAGCCGACCACGGAAGTGGACGGCGGGCAGGCCCCGCACCACGAGCAGCGCCAGGAGGAACAGGGGCGTCCGCGCCAGCGCACCGGGGTCGGAGACGAGCCCGGCGACATCGAGGCGAATCCCACTGGCGACGAAGAAGACCGGGATGACGAAACCGAAGCCGAGGGCGTCCAGCTTGGCGCGGAAGTGCGGATGGGTGCTGGTGTCCCGGTCCACGACGCCGACGACGGCACCGGCGAGCAGCGCGCCGAGGATCGCCTCCAGGCCGAACCGCTCGGCCAGCACCACGAACCCCAGGAGCAGGGCAACGGCACCCCGGACGCGGATCTCGGCGGTGGTGTCCTGCAGCCGCTGGACGGCCCTGGTCAGCGACCCCCATCGCTCGGTGGCCAGGAGACCGGCTGCGACCAGGGCCACCAGCCCGACGAAGGTGGCCAGCAGCACGACCCGGGCGCCCACGCTCGCGCTGTCCTCGGAGAAGAGGAGCGTGAGCAGCAGGATGGCGGCCACGTCGGCCACCGTGGCTGCTGCGACCGTCAGCCGACCCATCGGCGACGCCACCTGCCCGGTGTCCCTGAGTACGGGCACGACGAGGCCCAACGAGGTGGCCGACAGCGCGACCGCGAGGAGCAGGGGTTCGTCGACCCACCCGACGCTCGTGGCCGCGAGGCCGACGCCGGTGCCGAGGGCGAGGCTGACGACGTAGGCGAGTGCGACGACGCGCAGGAGCGGGCCGCGAAGCGCGCTGACGTCGAGCTCGAGCCCCACCGTGAAGAGAAGGAAGGCCAGCCCGATCACCGAGAGCACCTGCACGGGGACGTCCGCCTCGACGAACCCCAGCACCGACGGGCCGACCACCACGCCGGCGACGATCTCCACGACCACCCCGGGGAGCCGGAGACCGGGGATCAGCGACTCCACGAGTGCGACGAGCAGCGGCGCACCCACGGCGATCACCGCGATGGCCAGGAGTCCGATGAAGCTCAGGTCCGGCATGGCGGGACGCCCTCTCGTCGGGAATGGGCACGCATGGACATCGGTCTCCGCGCATGCTCAGGCGTTACGCACGGTCCGCGGGACGCCGTATCCACTCCCGCGCCCGCGGCTCCTGGAGGGCATGGCACTCGACCACGGGTACGGCGTCGCGATCGGGACGGTCGCGTCGTTCACGCGCGACGACCCCGACGAGTTCGGTCACTGGTACCACGGCCACCTGCGGGTGACCACGCCGGCGGGGGACTACGAGTCGGCGCTCGACGTCGACACCCCCAGCGGCGTCGGGGTGAGCTTCCGGATCGTCGACGGGCTGACGATCGCGGACTTCCCGGCACTCGCCCCCCTGGGCGACGGCTTCCACCCACTGGCGTCGACCTCGACCTCGGGTGCCCTGGACTATGTCCGGAGCCCGCAGCTGCAGGACTTCCGATGGGTGCGCGTGGTCGCCCGCTGGCTGCCGCTGTGGCGGCTGGTCGTGCCGGTGCGGCTGCACGCGTGGCTGCTGCCGCTGCGCCGCTGGCTGGTCTGGTTCCGCTGGTTCCCCTGGATCTCCAGCAACGGCGACAACGCCCTCGACCGGCTCGAGGCCATTCTGCCGAGCGCCACCCGCGTCTGTCTGTTCGGCGAGCCCTACTCGAGCGGTCTCGGGATCCACAACGTGCACCTCAACCAGGGCGACCCGCCGGGACCTCACCAGGCCGAGAACGCGATCTGGCAGGACGGTGCGGTGCTCGTCCGCCATGCCGACGACTCGGTCACCGTGTGGCAGGTCAGGTTCAACAGCCAGTCCCTGCACACCGACGCCGCGGGACACCCTCTCTGATCTCAGCCACCCAGCCGTTCGGGAGGCACGTGTGCGCGGGTCACGAGGAAGTAGTCGCCGACCATGTCGCCGAGCAGGGTGCCGCCGGTGATGTCGCTGGAGACGTGCCCGGCCATGTAGATCCGCGAGTAGTCGATCTCGTCCTGCCAGCGGCGGTAGTCGGCGTCGCGGCTCGGCATCAGGAGCCCGAGGTAGGTGCGCGAGGCGGCCGCCGCGGAGGCGTGCCGCGAGGGATAGCTGCACGGGCACACATCGCCCGGGCTCACGGTGTGGTCGGTGCGCAGCGACGGCTCGACCACATAGGGCGCGGACTCGCCGAACCTCGTGCCGAGGTCGTCGGCGACCGTCTTGGTCAGGGAGAGCATCGCGTCGACGGCGTCCTTGCGCTCCTGGCCGGCGGTCGCCGGCAGGAGCTCGGCCTGGTCGTGGGCGGCGAGCTTCCACACGTCCTTCTTGCCGAAGGCCTCCAGCCAGGTGGCCGCGGTGATGCCGTCGGGGGTGCGCTGCTGGTCGAGCCGCTCGACCTCGGCCATCTCCCTGCTCCGCTGGGCGGTCGACGGGGGGCCCGGGAAGGTGCCCTCGAGCCACGACCGGAACGCGGCGTCGTCGGCCTGGGTGCCGTGGTCCTGCCACCACTGCTGCATCAGGGTGGCCGCGCGTGCCTGCTGGGGGTCGGTGAGCGCGTCGATGCGCGTGACCACGGCCTCGGGGAACAGGGTCGGCGGCGGGGCGGCCTCGATGCGGTCCTTGGCGGTGTCGTTGCTCAGCCAGGAGACCACGGCCGGCGCGAGCAGAGCCCCGCCCAGGGCCAGCACGGCAGCGACGGTGACGACGAGGTAGCGGAGCGGGGGGCGTCGACGAGTCGGGGTCGAGCCGCCGCGCGTGTCCCGTCCGGACTCGACCGGGCTCTGGGTGAGGGTCACGAGGCCCGCCCCAGGTCATGGCGGACGGTGACGCCGCGGCCGACGAGGCGTCGCACGTGGTTGTCCGCGACACCGGTCGCGAGCAGCGCAGCCGAGGTCGTGTACTTGCTCAGCGCCAGGGGCCGGTGGCCCATGGCGGCCAGGACCCGGTCGCCCTGCCCCGGCCGCGGCCCGCTCTTGGTCTCCACGATCACGTGGTCGAGGTCGAGGCTGACCGCGCCCGGACGCAGGGCGGTGGGCGCCGTCGGCGTGGGGCGTCCGACGACCCCGTGGTCGAAGGTCAGCCGCGTGCCCTCGACCAGGTCGACCAGCGTGGCGCGGGAGTAGCCGACCTCGAGCGTGGGGTGGAGCCGGCCGGCCTCCGTGCGCCGCTCACCGAGCGCCTCGGCGAGGAAGGCCAGCTCGTCGGGGCCGAGCCTCCCGTAGGCGTCGGCGTCCACGTCGACGGAGCACTTCACCGTCTCGCCCCGGTCGCCCTTGACCTTGACCTCGAAGCGACAGAGCCGGTCCTCGACATAGAGACGGCTCCGGGCCTTCCACCGCAGCCGGCGGCCCTGGAGGTGGTCGCGACACAGCCGGAGCTCCGCGGTGTCGAAGTAGGTGGAGCGGTAGGACGTGCAGCGGCGGCCCTCGATCTCGAGGATGCGGTGGCTGTCGGCGAGGGACTCCACGAGCCGAGCGGCGTCAGCGGTGGGCACGAGGTACTTGCGGTCGGTGCGGCGCGCCAGGGGCGCGACCTCGAGCACGGTGGCCAGGTCGACCGTGGCGAGGCCGTCGAGAGCGAGCTGGGTGTCGATGGTCACCGGGCGCCACCCGCCGCGACGATCTCGTCCTCGACCTCCTCCGCGCCGGGATCACGGGTGGCCCACCAGTCCGCGCTGGCCAGCACGAGCACGGACACCCGGGTGGTGTCCCGGACGGTGTCGATGTCCTCGATCACGACGGCCGTCGGCGGGTCGGGGAACCGCTCGGCGAGCAGCAGCCTCGCCGCCGGCTCGTCGAACACCGCCCGGTCGAGCACCACCCGCACCCGCCGGGTGGTCGGCTGCCGCCTCGTGTCGTCGGTGACCCAGACGGCGGCGAGCAGCGCGAGGTTCAGCCCGATCACCAGGGCGAGGTTGCGCTCGGGCAGTCCGTTGACCAGGGCCAGCACGAGGGCCAGGAACGTGTAGGCGACGTCCTTGAGCGTGAACGCCGCGCTGCGCAGGCGGACCAGGCTCAGCAGGCCGAACAGCCCGAAGCCGATGCCGGTGGGGAAGTCACCCGTGCCGATGACCGACACGGCGGCGAAGAGGCCGATGTTGAGCGACGTGAACACCAGCGCCATCTCGGGGGCCGTCGACCGGCGCCGGTGCAGGACCCCGACCATGACGAGCAGCACCAGCACGTCCAGGCCGAGCCGACCCAGGGTGCTGAGCAGCGTCGTGGTGAGCATGGCGTCGACACTAGGAACACAACATGACGGGAGCATGAATCCCGGGTACGGCGGCGGGCCCCGTGGGGCGCCGGGGCAGAATCGCGGTCATGGACACGCGTCTCGCCCTCGTCACCGGAGCCAGCAGCGGGATCGGCGCGGCGACCGCCCGGCACCTCGCGGCGGCCGGGTTCCACGTCGTGTGCGCCGCTCGCCGGCTCGACCGGATCGAGGCGCTGGCCGCCGAGATCGGGGGGAGGGCGGTGCGGTGCGACGTGACCTCCGAGGACGACGTCGCCGCGCTGGCCCAGGTGGTCGGGCCCCGGCTCGACGTCCTGGTCAACAACGCGGGAGGTGCGGTCGGGTCGAGCCCGGTCGCCCAGGCGGTCAGCGACGAGTGGCGGACGATGTTCGAGACCAACGTCATCGGCCTCATGCAGGTGACCCGTGCGCTGCTGCCGGCCCTGGTCGCGAGCGGCGCCGGCGTCATCCTCAACGTCGGCTCGACCGCGGGTCGGATCGCCTATGAGGGCGGGGCCGGCTACACCGCCGCCAAGCACGGCACGCAGGTGGTGACCGAGACGCTGCGGCTCGAGCTGTTCGACCAGCCCGTGCGCGTCTGCGAGATCGCTCCCGGGATGGTCCGGACCGACGAGTTCGCGCTCAACCGGTTCCACGGGGACCGGGCCCGGGCCGATGCGGTCTATGCCGGTGTCGAGGAGCCGTTGACCGCCGACGACGTCGCGGAGGCGATCACCTGGATGGTCACGCGTCCCGCTCACGTCAACATCGACGAGCTCGTCATCCGGCCGCGGGCGCAGGCCGCACACCACAAGGTCCACCGCACCACCTGAGACTCGCGGTCCGGCAAGGCCCACCATGCTTGACGCGGTCGGGCCGATAGAGCACCCTGTGGGTCAGGTCGCGCGGGGGCGGACGCTCCGGGGTGCGAGATGCCAGGACCCGGATGACGGGTCGATCGGGGGACAGTCATGAGTCGTCGGCGTCGGATCGAGCGGAAGAGGTCACTGCGGACCCAGCTCGCGGTGGCCAAACAGATGCGGCGCCGGGCCCGCGGGTCCGCGATGCGGCGCGCCGGCACCGCCACCACTGCGGCCGCCCTGGGCCTGGTCGGCCTGACGCCCGCGGCCGTGGCCGCCCCGACGACGCCCGCCGCCGAGGCGGCGGCGCCCCACGCCGGCCGTGCCTTCGCTCCCTGCACGGACCCCAGGACCCCCTCGAGCCGCCCGTCGAACTTCACCGACGTGGGCGGGGTGCTGTTCTTCACTGCCGACGACGGCGTCCACGGCGAGGAGCTCTGGAAGTCCGACGGCACGGCCGGCGGCACCGTGCTGGTCAAGGACCTCGACATCCGCAGCAGCTACTACGGCGGCCTCGACGATCTCGTCGCGGTCGGCGACACCCTGTTCTTCACCGTCGACGGCAACGACGACGGCAGCGAGCTGTGGAAGTCCGACGGGACGACCAGTGGCACCGTCCTCGTCAGGCGGCTCGCCAGCGGGGGCTACTACGGCGGGCCGAGGGACCTGGTCGCGGTGGGTGACACCCTGTTCTTCACCGCCGACGACGGCGTCCACGGCAAGGAGCTGTGGAAGTCCGACGGGACCCGCGCGGGCACCGTCATGGTCAAGGACGTCGGGACCGCGAGCTCCGGCGACGAGTACTCCTACGGCCCCCGGCAGCTCACCGACGTCGCAGGCACGCTCTTCTTCGCCATCGACGACGGCGTCCACGGGCAGGAGCTCTGGAAGTCCGACGGCAGCGCCGCGGGCACCGTCCTGGTCAAGGACGTCAACCAGGGCGACTACGACAGCAGGCCCTACGCCCTGACCGACGTCGGCGGGACGCTGTTCTTCTCCGCTCGAGACGGCGTGCACGGGGCAGAGCTGTGGAAGTCGGATGGGACCGAGGCGGGCACCGTCCTGGTCAAGGACGTCCGACCGGGCATCGGCCGGAGCCGTCCGGGCTATCTCACCGCCGTGGGCTCCACGGTCTTCTTCCTCGCCGACGACGGGACCGGGGTGGGCCTGTGGTCCTCCGACGGGAGCGAGGCCGGCACGGTCCTGGTCAAGAGCGTCCAGAGCGGCGACTACTACGAGGAGGAGCTCGCGATGACGGGGGTGGGCGACACACTCTTCTTCGTCAGCGACGACGGCGTCCACGGCCGTGAGCTGTGGTCCTCCGACGGCACCGAAGCCGGCACGGTCATGGTCAAGGACGTGCGCCCCGGCGAGTACGCCGGCGAACCGGGTGACCTGACCGCGGTCGGGGACTCCCTGTTCTTCGTGGCCCGCGACGGCGTGCACGGCCGGGAGCTGTGGAAGTCCGACGGCAGCGAGGCCGGCACCGTGCTCGTCAAGGACGTCCACCCGGGCGGACAGCAGAGCTATAGCCTCCGCTCCCTGACCGCCGTGGGAGACACCCTGTTCTTCTCCGGCGACGACGGTGTGCACGGTTCCGAGCCGTGGACGTCGGACGGCACCGAGGCCGGCACGGTGATGCTCGACGACGTCAACGTCGGAGGCGCCTTCGAGGTCGCGAGGCGGGGCCGGGCCGACACCTCCGCGGGCACGCTGACCCTGAACGTCTTCGTCGATGCGGCCGGCCGGCTGGAGGTCGACCCGGCCGGACGCTCGCGGATCAGGTCGTCGGGCAAGGACGTCGCGGCGGCCGGGATCACCACCGTGACGCTGCGGCCGACGAGGGCCGGCCTGCGCACCCTCCGGCGTGAGGGCACGCTGCAGGTCCGGGCCAGGTTCACGTTCACGTCGTGCGGTGGCGCGGGCTCGAGCATGACCCGGCAGTTCACCCTGCGCCTGAGGTGAGCGGGCGCGACGAGGCCGACCGGGGCACCGAGGTCCGCTTCCACCACAGCGCCGACTTCGCCCAGGTCCTGGAGGCGGCGGGCTGCTCGCTGCTGATCTCGACCTACCAGGCGGGTCAGCTCGTGGCGGTGGGCTCGGCCGAGGGCAGGCCGACGTTCTCGTTCCGGGGCTTCGACCGGGCGATGGGTGTCGCGCTCGCCGACGACCGGCTCGCCGTGGCCGGCAAGAGCCAGATCTGGTGGCTGCGCGACCAGGCGGAGCTCGCCCCGGCGATCGAGCCCGCCGGCCGCTTCGACCGTTGCTGGCTGCCGCGGTCGTCGAGCGTGACCGGGGCGATCCACTGTCACGAGATCGCCTGGGGCGTCGGTGGCGACGGCGAGCCGGAGCTGTGGATGGTCAACACGCTGTTCTCGTGCCTCGCCGGCCTCGACCCCCGCTTCAGCTTCGTGCCGCGCTGGCGGCCGCCGTTCGTGTCGGCCCTGGCCGCCCAGGACCGGTGCCACCTCAACGGCCTGGCCATGCGCGACGGGGCGCCGGCCTTCGTCACCGTCTTCGCGACCACCGACGAGGCCGGAGGCTGGCGGAGGGCCGGCAACGACGCCGGCACCGTGCTCGACATCGCGACGGGCGAGCCCGTGACCACCGGACTGGCGATGCCCCACTCGCCCCGCTGGCACGACGGACAGCTGTTCGTGCTGAACTCCGGGCTGGGCCGGCTCGAGCGCGTGGACCTGGACACCGGGTCGCGCGAGGGGGTCGCCGCCGTCCCCGGATATGCACGCGGCCTGGCGTTCCACGGGGGCCTCGCGTTCGTGGGTCTGTCGCGTATCCGGGAGACCGCGGTCTTCGGCGGCGCCCCCATCGCGGCCTACCACGACGAGCTCAGGTGCGGGGTGGGCGTCATCGACCTCGGCACCGGCGCCACGGTCGCGACGCTGTCGTTCGCCTCCGGCGTCGAGGAGATCTTCGACGTCCAGGTGGTCCCGGGGTCCAGGTGCCCGACCCTCGGGGCGAGTCCGGGCGGCGGGGAGGACGTCTGGCTGCTGCCCGAGCAGCGCTGACCGGTCCCGGTCGGCCGCGGGGAGTCGACGTCGCTCACCGCGGGCCGCCGGAGTCGCCGTCCCCGGGACTCAGCAGCTCGGCGGCCACCCACGCGTCGACCGTCGCCCAGGTCCCGGGCCGCAGCTCCACCGCATAGACGACCCGGCCCTCCCACCGGCCGCCCAGCCGTCGCCAGGCGAGCAGGAGCCCGGGGCGCACCGGCTCGAGCGGCCCGCCCGGCTCGGTGACCCAGCAGTGCCGCACCCCGAGCGCCGGACGCGCCGCAGGGAGCGGGTCGCCGGGTTCCTGGCCGCGACGGGTCGCGCGCACGCGCTCCTCGAGCGGGACACCCGCCCCGCGCCCGTAGCCACCGGCCATGGCTCAGGATAGAACATGTGCACGAAAAGAGGAGTCGAAGGGTGGAGCTCGTGCGGCCCTCGGGGCACCGTCCACCGTGCCGGCGACACGGCGTGGGCGCCGCACGTCATCAGGGCAGCCGAGGTCCTGGAGCCGGGGCGCCGTGGACCTCGCGGTGCAGGCGCTCCATCCGGTGGTCGAGCTGCTCGGCGATGGCGGCCGCCTCGGCGAGGCTGTCGAGCAGCTCGGCGGGCACGTCGCCGTCGTACTTGTAGTAGATCTTGTGCTCCAGGCTCGCCCAGAAGTCCATGGCGATCGTCCGCAGCTGCACCTCGACCTTGACCGGCAGCGGACCGTCGGACAGGAAGACCGGCACCTCGACGATGGCGTGCAGGCTCTTGTAGCCGTTGGGCTTGGGATCGGCGATGTAGTCCTTGACGGTCACGACGGTCAGGTCGTCCTGGTTGGTCAGGGTCTCCATCACCCGGTAGGTGTCGTCGACGAAGCTGCACGTGACGCGCACCCCCGCGACGTCGGTCAGCTGCTCCCGGACCGTGGCGGGCGTCGGGTCCAGCCCCTTGCGGACGAGCTTGGCGAGCAGGCTGTCGAGGGTCTTGACCCGCGAGCTGACGTGCTCGATCGGGTTGTAGCGGTGGAGGTACATGAACTCGCGCTGGAGGATCGACCCCTTGGTGACGACCTCGTCGACGGCGAACTGGTGCTCCATCAACAGCCGGTCGAACTCCGCCCGCACGGGTCCGGCGAAGGGGAGGGTCGTCGCGTCCTGGGTCGGCTGCGTGCGCGCGGTCATGGGTCCAGGATCTCAACCCGGGTGAAGCGGTCAGACGTTGCGTCGGTAGGCGCCGCCGACCTCGAAGAAGGCCTCGGTGATCTGGCCGAGGGAGCAGACGCGGGCGGTGTCCATGAGGACGGCGAAGACGTTGTCCTGGGCCATGGCGGCCTGCTTGAGCCGGGCGAGGGCGGCCTCGGCCTGGTCGCGGTGGTCGGCCTGGAAGCCGCGGACGCGATCGAGTTGGGACTCCTTCTCGCTCTCGGTGGCCCGGGCGAGCTCGAGGGTGCGGGGGGCATCCGTCCCGGACTCGGGGGCGAGGAAGGTGTTGACGCCGATGATGGGCAGCGAGCCGTCGTGCTTGCGCTGCTCGTAGAGCATCGACTCGTCCTGGATGCGGCCGCGCTGGTAGCCGGTCTCCATGGCGCCGAGGACGCCGCCGCGCTCGGTGATCCGGTCGAACTCGCGGAGCACGGCCTCCTCGACGAGGTCGGTGAGCTGGTCGATGACGAAGGAGCCCTGGAGGGGGTTCTCGTTCATCGCCAGGCCCCACTCGCGGTTGATGATCAGCTGGATCGCGAGGGCGCGGCGCACGGACTCGGCCGAAGGGGTGGTGACCGCCTCGTCGAAGGCGTTGGTGTGCAGCGAGTTGGCGTTGTCATAGATCGCGATGAGCGCCTGCAGGGTGGTGCGGATGTCGTTGAAGTCCATCTCCTGTGCGTGCAGGGACCGGCCCGAGGTCTGGATGTGGTACTTCAGCTTCTGTGAGCGCTCGTTGGCGGCGTACTTGTCCCGCATCGCGACGGCCCAGATGCGCCGGGCGACGCGGCCGATGACGGAGTACTCCGGGTCCATGCCGTTGGAGAAGAAGAACGACAGGTTGGGCGCGAAGTCGTCGATGTCCATGCCGCGGGCGAGGTAGGACTCGACGTAGGTGAACCCGTTGGCCAGGGTGAACGCGAGCTGGCTGATGGGGTTCGCCCCGGCCTCGGCGATGTGGTAGCCCGAGATCGACACGGAGTAGAAGTTGCGCACGCCGCGCTCGATGAACCACTCCTGGATGTCGGCCATCATCCGCAGCGAGAAGTCGGTGGAGAACAGGCAGGTGTTCTGGCCCTGGTCCTCCTTGAGGATGTCGGCCTGGACGGTGCCGCGGACGTTCTGCAGCGCGTAGGACGTCAGCTGCTCGCGCTCCTCGGCGTCGGGCTCGCGGCCCTCGCGGTCGCGGAACACCGAGACCTGCTGGTCGATCGCGGTGTTGAGGAAGAACGCCAGCACCGTCGGGGCCGGGCCGTTGATGGTCATCGAGACCGAGGTGGTGGGGGAGACGAGGTCGAAGCCGTCGTAGAGCGCCTTCATGTCGTCGAGAGTCGCGATCGACACCCCGGACGTGCCGACCTTGCCGTAGATGTCGGGGCGCGGGTCGGGGTCGCGGCCATAGAGGGTGACCGAGTCGAACGCGGTCGAGAGCCGCTTGGCGTCGGAGTGCTCCGAGAGCAGCTTGAAGCGGCGGTTGGTGCGGAACGGGTCGCCCTCGCCGGCGAACATCCGGGCGGGGTCCTCGTTGTCGCGCTTGAACGGGAAGACGCCGGCGGTGAAGGGGAAGAAGCCGGGCAGGTTCTCCCGGCGCAGGAAGGAGACCAGCTCGCCGTGGTCGGCGTAGGACGGCAGCGCGACGCGGCGGACCGTCGAGCCCGACAGCGACTCCTTGGTCAGCCGGGTGTGGATCTCCTGGTCGCGGACCCGGACGACCTGCTCGTCGCCGGAGTAGGACTCGACCACCGACGGCCAGCGCTGCAGCATGGCCGCGACGCCCTCGTCGAGGTCGGCGCGGGCTCGGTCGAGCAGGGCGGGGACGTCACCGGCGTCGCCGCCGGCAAGCTCGGCGGCCACGGCCTCGAGCCGCTGCAGGCGGCGGGCCTGGTCAGCGTGGCGCTCGGTGTCGGCGTGGTAGCCGCGCACCGCGTCGGCGATCTCGGAGAGGTAGCGCACCCGCTGAGGCGGCACCACCTGCGTGATGCCCGAGGAGTGCCGGACGTCGACGCGCGGGAGCACGCCCTCGTCGAGGGGGAGACCGCGCTGGGCCAGCACGCCCGAGAGGTGCTGGTAGAGCGCGGTGACCCCGTCGTCGTTGAACGTCGCGGCCGAGGTGCCGAAGACCGGCATGTCCTCGGGCCGCTGGCCGAACGCCTCGCGGTTGCGGACCAGCTGGCGGCCGACGTCGCGCAGCGCGTCGGCCGCGCCACGCCGCTCGAACTTGTTGATGGCGACCACGTCGGCGAAGTCGAGCATGTCGATCTTCTCCAGCTGGGACGCGGCGCCGAACTCCGGCGTCATGACATAGAGGCTCGCGTCGACGAACGGCACGATGGCCGCGTCGCCCTGGCCGATGCCGGGCGTCTCGACGATCACCAGGTCGTGGCCGGCGGCCTTGAGCAGCGCGACCACGTCCTCGAGCGCGTCGGGGAGCTCGTGGCGACCCCGGGTCGCGAGGCTGCGGAAGTAGGTGCGGTCGCCGTCGAGCGCGTTCATCCGGATCCGGTCGCCCAGCAGGGCGCCGCCGCCCTTGCGGCGGGTCGGGTCCACCGCGACCACGCCGATGCGCAGCTTGTCCTGCTGGTCGCTGCGGAACCGCCGCACCAGCTCGTCGGTCAGGCTCGACTTGCCCGAGCCGCCGGTGCCGGTGATCCCCAGCACGGGGACGGTGCGCGCCTCGGCCGCGGCCCGGACGGTGCGGCGGAACTCCTCGTCGAGGTGACCGTTCTCGGCCCCGGTGATGGCGCGGGCCAGGGCCGCCCGGTCGCCGGCGAGTACCGCGTCGGCGGGGACGCCGCGCTGCTCCCACAGGTCCACGTCGCACGCCGCGACCATCGTGTTGACCATCGCGGCCAGCCCGAGCCGCTGCCCGTCCTCGGGCGAGAAGATCGTGACCCCGGACGCGCGCAGCCGGGCGATCTCGTCGGCCACGATGACCCCGCCGCCACCGCCGAACACCTTCACGTCACCGGCGCCCGCCTGCTGGAGCAGCTGGACGAGGTACTCGAAGTACTCCACGTGACCGCCCTGGTAGGACGACACCGCGACGCCCTGCGCGTCCTCCTCCAGCGCCGCGTCGACGACCTCCTGCACCGACCGGTTGTGGCCCAGGTGCACCACCTCGGCACCCTGGCTCTGCAGGATCCGCCGCATGATGTTGATCGACGCGTCGTGGCCGTCGAACAGGCTCGCCGCCGTCACGAACCGCACGGGGTGCGTCGGGACGTGCAGGGCCGGTCGCTGAGCGGTCATGGAGGGTTCCTCGGCCTTCGGGGGCAGATAGTAGGACGTCCAACTATTCAATCGTAGGACATCCAGGTATCGCAGGGAAGTCGGCGAGCCCGCCCGGACGACGACGCGGTGGCGTCGGCCCGAGGTGCGTCAGCGCGTCAGCGCGTCGACTCGGCGACCTGGTCGCCCGAGTGGGCCCGGAGGTCGCCGAGGAGCGCGGTCAGCGCGCGCACCTGGCCGTCGTCGAGCCCGGGCGCCTCGAACACCTCGCGGTTCAGACCCTCGGTCGCCCGCTCGACCAGCGTCCGGCCGGCCGGCGTGATCGAGGCGAGGATGACCCGGCGGTCGCGCTCGCGGCGCAGCCGCTCCACGAGCCCCTGGCCCTGCAGCCGGTCCACGGCACTGGTGACCGACGTCGGGTGCACCTGGAGGAGCGAGCCCAGCCGGGTCATCGGCATCGAGCCCGAGCGCGAGAACGACAGCAGCCGCAGGATCTCGTAGCGTGCGAAGGTCAGCCCCAGCGGCCTGAGGATCGCGTCGATGCGCTCCATGAGCAGCTGCTGCACGCGCACCAGCGAGGTCACCATCGCCATGCCGTCGGCGGCCTCGTCCCACCCGTGGGCCACCCACTGACGGTGGGCCTCGGCGATGGGGTCGATCGGGTCGGGCATGCGGTCAAGCCTAGGCGAGATGGTCGGGAGTCCATGGAAGCGTCCCAGTTTGGACGATCGTCCAAACAAGGGGTATTCTTCAGGGGTCGGCACGCGATGACCGACTTCACGATCCGAGCGGCGAGAGGAGCCTGCTGTGACCAGTCTTCGGGACATGTTCCGTCGTTGGCAGATCACCCACTACGAGCTGCAGCGGCTCCATGACGGCGAGGCGGGTGAGCGGGCCCGGACCATGCTCGGCGCCTACGGGCTCACCTCGTCCGGCGCCCGGGCCGTGCCGCACCGGCACCGCTGAGCCTGGATGCAGACCGAGCCTCGGTCCCTGAGCCTCCCGCGCCCTGGCGCGACACGTTCCGCGCTCTGAACGCGGTCGTGGACGTGACCCAGGTCACAGGTCTACCGTCCGACCGTCAGGACCTCGCCTGACACAGCTCGTCGGCGCCTCGGGCCCGATGCGAAGGAACCCTGAACCATGTCCGATCGAACCTCGCCAGGGTCGGGCTACACCGACCAGGACCACCAGGACGACGTCAAGCTGCTCCACGGTCTGGGCTATGCCCAGGAGCTGGAGCGCCGGATGAGCAAGTTCTCCAACTTCGCCATCTCGTTCTCGATCATCTGCATCGTGTCGGGAGGCATCAACTCCCTCGGCCAGGCGACCGCCGGGGCCGGCGGCGCGGCGATCGGGATCGGCTAGCCCGTCGGGGTCCTGATCCCCGGTGTGTTCGCCCTCGGGCTCGCGCAGATCAGCTCGGCCTACCCGACCGCGGGCGGCCTCTACCACTGGGGCTCGATCCTGGGGAACCGCTTCACCGGCTGGCTGTCGGCGTGGCTCAACCTGCTGGGCCTCGTGACCGTGCTGGGTGCCATCAACGTGGGCACCTTCTACTTCTTCCTCGGCGCGTTCGGTGACCGCGTGGGGCTGGAGGACACGCTCACCGACCGGGTGCTGTTCGTCGCGGTGATCACCGCCATCCAGGCCGCGATCAACCACTTCGGCATCGGGCTCACCGCCAAGCTGACCGACTTCTCCGGCTACCTCATCTTCGCCACGGCCGCGGCGCTGACCATCGCGTGCCTGGTGGCGGCCGACGGCTTCGAGGTCTCGCGGCTGTGGACGTTCGACAACTACGCCGGCACACCCGGGGCCGACGCCGTGTGGCCGGTGGCGGTGTCCGGCGGCATGGTGTTCCTGCCTGGGCCTGCTGCTGCCCGTCTACACGATCACCGGCTACGACGCCTCGGCGCACACCTCGGAGGAGACGGTCCGGGCCGCTCACTCGGTGCCCCGCGGCATGGTCTCGTCGGTGTGGTGGTCGGGCATCGCGGGCTGGGTCATGCTGTGCGCGTTCGTGCTGATGATCCCCAACATGGACGACGCCGCCGCGCAGGGCTGGAACGTCTTCTTCTGGGCGATGGACGAGCAGATGAGCTCCGGCATCAAGGACGTGCTCTACCTGCTCGTGTTCGTGGCGCAGTTCCTGTGCGGTCTCGCGACGGTGACCAGCGCCTCCCGGATGCTGTTCGCGTTCTCCCGCGACGACGGGATCCCGGGCGTCTCGCGGACTCTGGCCAAGGTGAGCCCCAAGCACCGCGTGCCGGTCGCCGCGATCTGGGCCGCCTGCGTGCTGTGCATCCTGTTCGTCTGGTTCACCTCGGCGATCACCATCGCCGGCACGCCGGCCTACTCGATCGTCGTCTCCTGCACGGTGATCTTCCTGTTCCTGTCCTTCACGGTGCCCATCGCCCTGGGCCTGGTCACCATCGGCGGCCCCAAGTGGCCCAAGATGGGCCCCTGGAACATGGGTGTCGGCGCCTACCGCTTCGTGTCCGTGCTCTGCATCGTGGCCATGGCGCTGCTGTTCTTCATCGGCGTGCAGAAGCCCAACCAGTACGCCCTGCCCATCACGCTGGGCTTCATCGTGCTGTCCCTGCTCATCTGGTTCGCCTTCGAGAACAGGCGCTTCCAGGGCCCGCCGATCGGTGACGCCATCGAGAAGCGGCAGCAGGCGATCCGGGAGGCCGAGCGGGCGGTCGGCGAGGGGCACTGACGATGAGCGGACGTCTCGAAGGCAAGGTCGCCCTGGTGTCGGGAGGCGCCAGCGGCTGCGGAGCCGCGGCCGTCCGCATCTTCGCCGACGAGGGCGCGCACGTGATCGTGGTCGACCGGCAGGCCGACCTCGGGCGCGCCCTCGTCGAGGAGGTCCGGGCCTCCGGCCGGACCGCCCACTTCGCCGAGGCCGACGTGTCCCAGCCCGACCAGGTCGCCGCAGCCGTGGCCGACGGCGCGGCGGCCCTCGGCGCGCCGACCCTGCTGTTCAACCATGCCGGCACGCTGATCGTGAAGCCGTTCCTCGAGACCACGCTGGAGGACTACGACTGGCTGATGGACGTCAACGTGAGGTCGATGTGGGTGATGACCCAGCAGGTGCTGCCCGGCATGATCGCCGCCGGCGGCGGCTCGATCGTCTGCACGTCGTCGATCTCGGCCGTCGCGGCCACGCCCAACGAGGTGCTCTACGACGTCACCAAGGGGGCCGTCCACCAGTTCGCCCGCGCGATCGCCGTGGAGTTCCGCGACCAGAACATCCGCTGCAACGCGGTCTGCCCGGGCTTCATCGCCACGCCGCACGGCCAGCGTGAGGTCGAGCAGCTCTCGGCGCTCGGCGTGGACGTCAGCCCCGAGGCCATCGCGGTCCAGCAGGGCCGGATGTGCGAGCCCGAGGAGGTCGCCCGGGCCGCGCTCTTCCTGCTCAGCGACGAGGCGTCGTTCGTCACCGGCGCCCAGCTGTTCGTCGACAACGGCTTCACCGCGGTCTAGACGGGCCATTCCCAGGGATCGCGCACTGCGCCACCCCCTGGGAATGACCCGTCTCGGTGTCCTGGGCCAGGACATCGGGGAGTGGTCCAGACGGCCGGCCCGCGGCGGGTGGCGGACCCGTCAGTGGGACGGGCGGAAGACCGCGAAGAACGCGATCGGGGACCACGAGCCCACCGCGCGACCGGTGAGGGCTCGGCGCGCCATCACCTCGCGGACGGCGGACTGGGCGGCGATGGCGGACCAGACCACGTTGGAGGCGACGCTCGGCCAGGCGCCGTAGGCCGCTGAGGCGACGGCGCAGAGGAGGCCGCTGACGAAGTTGACGGCGGCATAGCGCAGCGAGCTCGCGTGCAGCTCGCCCCGGGTCAGCATCAGGTAGGCCCCGATGCTGCCGATGGTGCCGATCCAACCCATGGCTGCCGCGATCATCGTCCTGCGTTCCTCAGTCACTCATCCGGGGCCGACCCTCGGCCCGACCCGACTATTTTCAGTCACCGTGCCAATTAGGGCAATTGCATGATTGTTGACTCTGGATTTAGCATTGCTTAAGTGGAGCTCGACCCTCGCCGCCTGTTGTTCCTGCTCGCCGTCGCACGGTTCGGCGGCGTGCTCGCGGCCGCCGACGAGCTGGGCGTGACGGCGTCCGCCGTGTCGCAGCAGATCGCCCGTCTGGAGCGGGAGAGCGGCCATGCCCTGCTGCGCCGTACGCCGTCCGGAAGCGTCCTGACCGAGGCCGGGATCGCGCTCGCCCAGGCGGCCGAGGACGTGGAGCGCGCCCTCGCCGAGGCCAAGTCGCGACTGGCTCAGAGCCAGGCCGACGTCAGCGGCACGATCCGGATCGGCGGCTTCCAGTCGTTCATGACGACGGTGCTCTCCCCGTCGCTGCCCGGGTGGCGGGAGCGACACCCGGCGCTGCGCTTCGAGACGTTCGAGGCCGACGAGCCCACCCTGATGCGGGCGCTGCGCGCCGGGACGATCGACGCGATGGCGGTCGACCTGGACGCGGGGGAGAGCTATACCCCGCCTCGCGGGACGACCGACGTGTCGCTCCTCGACGAGCCGTGGAAGCTGCTGTTGCCCCCGGGTGTGCTCATCACCGCCGATGTCGTCGACCTCAGCCGCCTGGGGCTCTCGTGGCTGGGCCTCGACCCGTCGGCGGCCAACGCGAAGGCGCATCGGCGGGTGCGCCGCGAGCTCGGCGGCGCGGAGTCGACCCAGCACACCTACCTGAGCTACCAGAACGCCATCGCCCTGGTGGCGGCGGGCGAGGGGGTGGCCCTGATCCCGGCGCTCGCCCTGGAGTCGCTGTCGACCGAGGGCGTGCACACGCTGGACCTGCCGGGGCTCGGGATGCGCCGGGTCGTGCTGCGGCACCTGGTCCGCAGTCGCGCGGCCAGCCCGGGACTCGACGTGGCCATCGGGCTGGTGAGGGAGGCGTCCGCCGCGTTCTCCTACGAGTCGTCCGGACTCTAGGTCGCGGCGGCCACCCGGGAGGAGGGTGACGGCCCTGCCGGTGGGTCCCGGCGGGCCGTCACCCCCAGGTCACTCGGCCTGGTCGGCGAGGCAGGAGTTCAGGCTGGCCTGCGCGTGCGCGACGCGCTTGACCTGGGCCTTCTTGGCCTTGAGGTTCTTCTGGGTCGGGTGTGCCGCGAACTTCGCGGTGAGGTCGGCGAGCTTGGCGCTCGCCCTGTCGAGGTGAGCCTGCTGCGTGGCGCAGGGCTCGGGCTTGGCGGCGGAGGCCGTGGGGGCGGTCGCGGCGAACGAGGCGAGAGCGACCGTCGAGACGAGGGCCACAGCGGAGGTACGGAGCCTGGTCATGCTGTCCTTCCTGAGCTGGTTGTCGTGGCGAGCCACCCTGGAGGAGGCCCTTGTCTGCTCAGCGCCGCCGACGCCGGGAGTGTTACGTCCCCGACCGAGGAGATTAAATGTATATTGTGTAGTGACTTACTGCAGATAAGAGGAGGACGCATGCCACCCGGCGATGCCATCGACGTGCACCAGCACCTCTGGCCGGAGGCGCTGGTCGACCGGCTGCGCGCCCGGTCGAAGCCGCCGTTCCTCCGCGGCTGGACGCTCGTGACGGCGGGGGAGCAGCCCTTCGACGTCGACCCCCGGTCGCACGACGTCGCGGAGCGGGGCGCCCTCGACCACGCTGCGGGCGTCGGCCTGGCCTGCGTCTCGCTGTCCGCGCCCCTGGGCCTGGAGCAGCTGCCCCGGCCCGAGGCCGGCCTGCTGCTCGACGCCTGGCACTTCGGTGCCGCCGCGCTGCCCGACCACTTCAGGGCCTGGGCGTCCGTGCCGGTCCACGAGCCCGACCTCGGCGCGCTGCGCGACCTCCTGAGGTCGGGGTTCGTCGGCGTCCAGCTGCCGGCGACGTCGCTGGCCACCCCGGCGGCCTGGGAGCGTGCCGGCGACCTGCTGCGTGTCGCCGAGCAGGAAGGCAGGCCGGTGCTCGTGCACCCGGGGCCCGTCCTCGCCGACGCGCTCGCCGGGCGGCTGCCCCGCTGGTGGGCCCCGGTCGTGGGCTACGTCGCGCAGCTGCAGGCGGCCTGGTGGGCGTGGCACGCGCTGGGCGGGCGGTCGGCGTTCCCGACCCTCCGGGTCGTGTTCGCGGCGGCCGCGGGACTGGCGCCGGTGCACCAGGAGCGACTCGAGGCACGCGGGGGTGACGGCGGGCGGGTCGACCCCGACGTCTTCGTGGACACCTCCTCCTACGGCGTCCAGGCGCTGGACGCCGTGGTGCGCGCGATCGGGGTCGACGCCCTGGTGCTCGGCAGCGACGCGCCCTATGCCAGCCCCCTGGGCGAGTACGGCGGCGACGCCGCGCTGCACGCCATCCGGGTGAGCAACCCCCGGCGCGCCCTGGGCGACCTGACGACCCCGAGCGCGGGGGAGGCGTCGTGGCGACGGGCGGGCTGACGGCCGCACCCGCCGTCCCGGCTCAGGCGGCGGTCGACTGGGCGGGGCTGGGGGACGGCCTCGGCCTCGCGACGCTCCCGGGCCGGGATCTCGACGGTGCCGAGCTGCAGGAGCTGGCCGCGAGCATCGCCGCGGACCCGTCCGCGTGGTCGCACCTGGTCGGCTTCCACGACGACGAGCGCGTCTATGTCTCCCTGCACCGCGACGCGCACGTCGACGTGTGGCTGCTCTGCTGGACGCCCGAGAACGACACCGGGTGGCACGACCACGACACCTCCTCCGGTGCCGTCGCCGTCGTCGCCGGGGGTCTGGTCGAGCACAACCTGCGCGTCGGCGGGGGGAGCGTCGCCACGACCGTGCCGGCCGGGCGGGTGTTCTCCTTCGGTCCCGACCACATCCACCGCCTCGTCGGCGGGCTCCCGCGGTCGGTGTCGGTGCACGCCTACAGCCCACCGCTGTGGCGGATGGGTCAGTACGCCGTGAGCGCCGATGGTGTGCTGCGTCGGCGGTCGGTGTCCTATGCCGACGAGCTGCGACCGCTCGACTGAGAGGCCCATCGGCACCCGTCGGGTGGAGGGGCGGTCGGGGCCCGCAGACGCCGACCCGTGGCTCACCTGGGTGGTGTCGTCCCGATCCGTCTGAGGATAGCCTTGCCTGACCTCGGGCTTCGCGGGAGCGCTGCGTGACATCCGGAAGGGACGGGCACGATGGGACTGCTCGACGGCAGGTGGGTCACCGACGGGGGCCTCGAGACCGACCTGATCTTCAACCAGGGTGTCGACCTGCCGGAGTTCGCCTCCTTCCCGCTGGTCGACGCGACCGACGGCGTCGCGCTGCTCGGTCGCTACTACGCCGACTACGTCGCGATCGCGGCCGCGGCCGACGTGGGGGTCGTCCTCGAGACGGCGACCTGGCGGGCCAACCCCGACTGGGGTCGGGTGCTCGGCTATGACGCGGCCGCCCTCGACCGGACCAGCGCCGCGGTGGACGTGGTCCGCCGGGCGCTCGAGGGCCAGGAGGCTCGCGCCGGCCTGGTCTCGGGGTCCGTGGGTCCCCGTGGCGACGGCTACCTCGCCGGGGGCGCCGACCCGGACGAGGCGGCCGACTACCACGCGGCCCAGGTCAGGTCCCTCGCGGACGCCGGCGCGGACCTCGTGCACGCCATGACCATGACCGAGCCCGCCGAGGCGATCGGCGTCGTACGCGCGGCCAGGGCCGCCGACGTCCCCGTGGCCGTCTCGTTCACGGTGGAGACCGACGGGCGGCTGCCCGACGGCAGCACCCTCGCCGCGGCGATCGCGGCCACGGAGGCGGCCGCCTCCGCTGACTTCTACGGCGTCAACTGCGCGCATCCGACCCACGTCCTGGCCGGCCTCGACGGGGGAGCCTGGCAGGACCGGCTGACCTTCCTCCGGCCCAACGCCTCGACCCTGTGCCATGCCGAGCTCGACGTCATGGAGGAGCTCGACGCGGGGGATCTGCCCCTGCTGGTGAGCCGGACCGGTCACCTGCGCGAGCGGCTGCCCGCCGTCGCCGTCGTCGGAGGGTGCTGCGGCACGGACAGCCGTCACGTGGCGGCGCTGTGGGGAGTCGACCCCGGCCGGCGCTGAGCGCCGGGCCCGGCTCGGCTCGAGCCACGGAGCGGCGGAGCGGCGGAGCGGCCGACCCGGGAGCGGCCCTTGACGATTTGAACATCTTTTCACTTCATGTTTTCATCGAGTCCTGACCAGCGGTGTCGAGGACGAGGGGGTGGTGAGCGGTGGGTGTTCCGCTCTACCAGGCGAAGGCAGAGCTCTTCCGAACGCTCGGACACCCCGCCCGGATCCGGATCCTCGAGCTCCTGGCCGAGCGGGACCACGCCGTCCACGAGCTGTTGTCCGAGATCGACATCGAGCAGAGCAACCTCTCCCAGCAGCTGGCGGTGCTGCGCCGCACCTCGATGGTGGCCTCGCACCGGGCGGGTGGCGAGGTCGTCTACTCGATCAGCGTCCCCGAGGTCCGTGGCCTGCTGCTGGCCGCGCGCAGCACGCTTGCCAGCATCATCGCCGTCCAGGCCGACCTGGAGGACGAGCTCAGCCCGTCGGCGCAGCGGTGACGACGCCGCCACGACGGCTGCGGTCGTCGGTCGAGGCGGTCGTGCGCCGCGCGCGCGACCTGGCACCCCGCCGCTCCGACTGGACGCATGCGCACCCCACCCGGGACGCCGGCGCCGGCCTGATGGTCGGCCTGGTGGCGCTGCCCCTCGCGCTGGGCTTCGGTGTCAGCTCGGGCATGGGCGCCGGCGCCGGGCTCGTGACGGCCATCGTGGCCGGTGCGACGGCCGCTGTCTTCGGGGGCAGCCGGGTCCAGGTCAGCGGCCCCACCGGCGCGATGACGGTCGTGCTCGTCCCGATCATCGCGTCCCACGGGCCGGAGGGAGTGCTGGTCGTCGGCCTGCTCGCCGGCGTCATCCTCGTCGCGCTGGGCATCGCCGGGGCCGGCAAGGTCATCCGCTATGTCCCCGTCCCGGTGGTCGAGGGCTTCACGCTCGGCATCGCGGTCATCATCCTCCTCCAGCAGCTCCCTGCGGCGCTCGGCGTCCCCGTGCGGGCCGACACGGTGGTCGCGCTCGCCTTCCGGTCGGTGCGGGCATGGTCGGCCGGCCCGCACCTGACACCGCTGCTGGTCACCCTCGGCGTGGTCGCCGTGGTCCTGCTGGTGGCGCGCCTGCGCCCGGCGCTCCCGGGGTCGCTGATCGCCGTGGCCGCCGCGACGGCGGGGTCGACGATGTTCGACTGGCACGTCACGCCGGTCGGTGCCATCCCGGTGGGCCTGCCGGCCCCGTCGCTCCCCGGCATCCCGGTCGGAGACCTGGGCGGGCTGGTCCTGCCCGCGGTGGCCGTGGCCGCGCTCGCGGCGCTCGAGAGCCTGCTCTCGGCGACCGTCGCCGATGGGATGAGCGTGGGCCAGCGCCACGACTCCGACCGGGAGCTCGTCGGCCAGGGTCTCGCCAACCTGGCCGCCCCGCTGTTCGGCGGGATCCCGGCCACCGCCGCCATCGCCCGCACCGCGGTCAACGTCCGCTCCGGCGCCACGTCGCGCCTGGCCGCCTCGCTGCACGCGCTGCTGCTGCTCCTGGTCGCGGTGGCCGCCTCTCGCTGGGTCGCCGACATCCCGATCGCCGCGCTCGCGGGCGTCCTCGTCGCCACCGCGCTCCAGATGGTCAAGGTGTCCAGCCTCAGGGCCCTGCTGCGCGCCACCCGCGGCGACGCGGCCGTCCTGGTCGTCACCGCGACCGCGACCGTCGCCGTCGACCTGGTGACCGCCGTGCTGCTCGGGCTCGTCGTCGCCGGCTTCTTCGCGCTCCAGGAGACCGCGCGGACCGCCCGGCTCGACGAGATGCCGCTCCCGCCGGGGGACCACACCGACGAGGAGCAGTCGTTGCTCGACGAGCACATCGTGGTGTTCCGGATCGACGGGCCGCTGTTCTTCGCAGCGGCGCACGACTTCCTGCTCGAGCTGGCCGAGGTCGGCGACGTCCGGGTCGTGGTGCTGAGGATGTCCCGGGTGACGACGATCGATGCCACGGGAGCGAGCGTCCTCGCGGACATCATCGGACGCCTGGAGCGCCGCGGCACCACGGTGCTGCTGTCCGGGGTGCAGAGCCAGCACGAGCGCGTCCTCACCGAGCTCGGTGTCTATGCCGGCCTCGCCGACGAACGGCACCTCTTCGCGACCACGCCCGAGGCGATCGAGCACGCGCGACTCCACGCCCGACGGCTCGACCACGCCGGGTGGCGAACGGCCGGGCCGGAACGCTAGGGCGTTCAGGTTCCTGACAGGTCCGTGCTGGAGCGTGGTCGTCGGACCGTCGCGAGTGGTCGCGGTGGCAGGCACGAGCACGGAGCCGACCATGGCCGCAGCCCCCGATCCCTCCCAGCACCCAGACGTCGGGGAGCGGCCGCGCTTCACCGTCGTCGTCCCCGCGGTCAACGAGGAGCGCTACCTCCCCGCCTGCCTGGCGTCGCTCGCGGCCCAGGACTTCGACGGCGAGGTCGAGGTCGTGGTGGTCGACAACGGCAGCACCGACCGGACCGCCGAGGTGGCGCGTCGGCTCGGCGCCCGGGTCGTCCAGGAGCCGCGTCCGGGCGTGTGCTTCGCCCGCCAGGCAGGGACCGAGCAGGCGCGGGGACAGATCGTCGTGTCGACCGATGCCGACACGACCTTCGACCGAGGGTGGCTCACCCGCATCGACCGGCGCTTCCGGGCCCGCCCCGACCGCGTCGCGGTGGCGGGACCGTGCCGCTTCGTGGCCGGGCCGTGGTGGGGGGCGGTCTACACGACCGTCGTGTTCGGCGCCGTGGTCCTGCTGCACCGGCTCACCGGCCGCGTGTTTTATGCCTCGGCCACCAACATCGCCTTCCGCCGTGACGCGTGGACGGGCTATGACACCCACCTGACCCAGGGCGGGGACGAGCTCGGCCTGCTGCGCAACCTCCGGCGCGCCGGCCGCCTGGACTTCGACAACGGCAACCCGACGTTCACCTCGTCGCGCCGCCTGCAGCGGGGGCTGGCCTACAACCTGCTGGTGACCTGCCTCTTCTACTACCTGATCGGCTACGGTCTGAACCGGCTGGCCGGCCGGCGGGTGCTCGGCACCGCGCCGGAGTTCCGCGAGGCCGACCCGGTGCGGGTGCGGAAGGGTCGTCCTCGGTGGCAGGTCGCCGCCTCGAGCGTGGCGGCGGTCCTGGCCATCCTGCTCGTGACCAGGCTGGGGTGGGACCTCGCATGAGCCGCCGTGGTGCCGCCGCTGCGCTGGCGGCCGGGGGGTGCGTCGCCGGCGCGGCCTACTGGCGACACATGTCGCCCTGGTCCGAGGCGCTCGGCCCCTTTCCTCGCCGCGGACCCGCCGTCGGCGACCGGCCGCAGGTCGCGCTGACCTTCGACGACGGCCCCAACGAGCCCTACACCTCGCAGATCGCCGACGTGCTGGCCGAGGCCCGCGCGGCCGCGACGTTCTTCCAGGTGGGGCGCTGCGTGCAGCGTCACCCGGGGCTCACCGCCGAGCTCGCCGCGGCGGGCCACACCATCGGGAACCACAGCCTCACCCACACGTTCACGCGGGGGTGGACCCGCGCCGCCGTCGCCGCCGAGGTCGATGCTGCCGAGGACCTCGTGGCCGCCGAGCTCGGGCGTCGCCCGCTGCTCTACCGGCCGCCGTGGCTGATCCGGACCCGTGCGGTCCTCGACGTGCTGGACGCTCGCGGGCTGCGGCCCCTGGGCGGGGAGTTCTGCCACCCGCTGGAGCCGATGCAGCCCTCGGCGCGCGCCATCGCCCGCCGGGCCCTGGCCCTCGCGCGGCCGGGGAGCATCCTGATCTTCCACGACGGGTGGGACGACCGGGGTGGCCGCCGCGACCGGACGGCCGCGGCGGTCGCCGAGGTGGTGGACACCCTGGGGGAGCGCGGCGTCGAGCTGGTGACCGTGGACCGGCTGCTGGGCGTGCCGGCGTACGGCGACCCGTCGGGCCGGGCGGCGTGAGCCCCGGCGGCTCCGGAGACGACGAACCGGCCCAGGGCTGGGGGCAGCCCTGGGCCGGTCTCGGTTAGGCGTGGCTCAGTACTTGGAGATGAGGCCGGACCAGGCGTTGATGCCGGGGGTGTCGCGGAGCTCGAAGTCGCCGTTGACGGTCGACTGGAAGTAGCTCACCCACGAGGCGTGGTGGCTGGCCAGGTAGTTGCCGGCCGAGGTCAGCCAGGCGGCGCGGCCGGTGCCGGAGGTGTCGGCGAGGGTCCGGGCGGTGCCGGTCTCGGCGACGGCCCACGGCTTGCCCGAGGCGATCGACGCGTTGATGACGTTGTCGTAGACCTTGTCGGGGGTCTTGTAGCTGGTCGGGGTGCCGACGGCCTGGTTGTAGGGGTCCCACGCCACGACGGAGACGTAGGCGTCACCGGCGTAGTAGTCGCGCCAGTTGCGCTTGGAGGACGGGTTGGCCGTCCAGCTGGTGAGGATCATCGTGGGGTAGAGGTTCGGCTTGCAGGTCGCCGCGGCGAGCTTGGCGATGCGCTGCCAGGCGGCGCGGTACTGCGCGGCCGTGAACGTCCCGGCGGCGATGGCGGGCTCGGGCTCGTGGTAGTAGGTCCAGTAGACCTGGATGTTCGACGGGGTGGTCGAGAAGAACTGGGTGAGCGCGGCGTCGTACTTGCCGGCGAGGACGTCGGCGACCGGGGGACGGAACGAGGTGGCGACCGTCATGCCGGCGAACACCGGCCCGCGGCGCTCCCAGGCGTTGGTCGGCGGGATGCCGGGGTCGAAGACCCGGGCGACGGTGAAGTCGCCGAACTGCGACTGCAGGTTGTCCAGCCCGTCCTGGATGGTCGGCGCGGCCTTGACGCTCATGCCGAACTTCGTGGACGTGGTGGCCGGCGGCACCGGGGCCGTCGGGCAGGCGGCGAGAGCGGCCTTGCTGGTGGTGGGGGTGGGGGTGGATGCCTGGCTGGGGGCGATGCTCAGCATCGCGACGGCTGTCGCTCCGAGGACGACCGTGGCCAGGCTGCGTGACAGCAACCTTGTCATGGTGGGGGTTTTCTCCTGATCTCCCCGCTTCCGAGTAAGCGAGGACAGACCCAACCAAAAAACACGATCGGCATCGGGTCAAACGAAGCGGGCAAATGTCTGAACAGCCCAGCGCGGCCCGGCGCACGTCACACCCTCGATGTTGCGGCCGTTCCCGTCGACTAGCGCCCGATCACGTCGGACCCACGGGCGAGTGATCGGGACCGGACGTCCGTCATGCCTCATTTTTCGGACACAACCGGGCATCTCGGGTAGGAAAGTCACCTACGCACGCGTAAGGAAGGGCGCCCTTTCCTGGGGGATGACGAAACGCTGACCCAGGGCCGCGTGGGGTCGGCGCCTGGGTCAGCGTTGTGGGGGGTGGGGGTCGAGCCCTCCTGGTGTCTCAGCTGGTGCGGACGAGGGCGGCGTAGGCCGTGATCCCCGGCTGGTCGCGCAGCTCGAAGTCGCCCTTGACGGTGGACTGGAACCAGCTCACCCACAGGGCGTGGTGGCTCTTGAGGTAGGAGCCCGCGGCCGTGATCCAGGCGGCGCGGCCGGTGCCGGCGGCGTCGGAGGACATCCGGGCGGTGCCGGTCTCGGCCAGGGCCCAGGGCTTGCTGGTCTGCTGCGAGATCGCGATCACGTCGTCGAAGACGACCTGCGGCGCGCGGTAGGAGGTCGGCACGCCGACGGCCTGGTTGTAGGGGTCCCAGGCGAGCACCGAGACGAAGGCGTCACCGGGGTAGTAGTCGCGCCAGTTGCGGTGCGACGCCGGGTCGGCGGTCCAGCCCGTCAGGATGAGCGTGGGGTAGAGGTTCGGGCGGCACAGCGACCCGGCGATGCCGGCGATGCGCTGCCAGGCCGCACGGTACTGCGCGGCGGTGAAGGTGCCGTTCGCGATCAGCGGCTCGGGCTCGTGGTAGTAGTTCCAGTAGAGCTGGACGTTGGCCGGGACCGTGGAGAAGAACTGACGCAGCTGGGCGTCGTACTTGCCCGCGATGACGTCGCGGGGCGGGACCCTGAACGACGACACGACCTGCATGTTGGCGAGGGCGGCGCCACGACGCTCCCAGGCGTTGGACGGCGGGATGCCGGGATCGAAGACGCGCGCGACCTTGAAGCTGCCGAACTTCGACTTCAGCATCTTGACGTTGTCGGCGAGCGTCGGTGCGGCCTTGACGCTCAGGCCGAAGTTGGTCGAGCTGTCGGCCGGCGGGACGGGCGCCTGGCACGAGGCGGCGGTGGCCACGGGCGCGGCCGAGGTGGTGCTGGTCGCCTGACTGGGGCTCATCGTGGCCGTCGCGGCGGCGGTGGCGACGAGTGCCGCCACGGCCAGGCCGGCCCTGCTACGGGGGAGACGCATGTCGGGGGTGTGCTCCTCATTCTCGGTTCACGAGCGGTCGGGGTCCCGACTAGATAACGGGAAGATAACGACGACCGTCAAACCGAGGGGCGACACGCAGATGGTTGTCGATGTCAATGGCCCAGTCACACTCTTTACTTTTGACGCCGTTCCCGTCGCTTTGTGGTCGGCCCGAGTCCGCCGTACGGCACGCAACCAGCCGAATGTGATCTGCGTCACATGAACCGGGTTCGGGTGCGGTTTCCCACCTGGGGGAGTGGGATCGAGGGCTCGGGTCGTGCGCCCGGCCCCGACCGGGCCGGGCGCCGGAGGCGTGGCTCGAGGTGGTCGAGACCAGACAACCTTGTCCACCCCTGGGGGCGTAGACAGCGGCCCGACCGACGGTGATACTCACTGACCGAGGCGCTCCGCGAGTCCGGTTCCAGACCGGGTCCGCAGGGCGCCTCGGCCAGTCGTGGGGGGCGGTGCGTGGGGACGGCGGCCGCGGCGGAGCTCGTCGCTCCGCCGCGGTCGTGTCGTCGCGTCCGGCGCCAGGGGCCGGTCAGTCGGCGACCAGGCCGGCCACCCCGAAGGCGGTCGCGGCGGTGGCGTTGCCGGCGGGCGTCAGGCTGCCGTCGCGCCCGATCACGAACGAGGAGACCGAGCCGTCGCGCATCCGCACGTGCAGGCTCCGACCGTCGGGGGAGGCGGCCACGTCGGTCGGCCCGGCACCGGTGCTGCCGGCGACCGCGGCCTCGAGGGTCAGCCGGCCGTCGGCGCCGATGGTGTAGCTGGAGATCGAGCTGCTGGCGGCGTTGACGACCCAGGCACGGTCACCGGTCACCACGAGCCAGCAGGCCGCGGCCTGCGTGTCGGCGAGGGCCGGGGTCAGGGTGCGGAAGCGCGGGGACACGTCATAGGACGACGCGGACCCGCTGGCCGCCTCGGACACGACGAGCGTGCCGTGCCGGTCGAAGTCGAACCCGTAGGGCGTGCTGCCGGCGGCGGGGTGTGGGGTGGCCGGGCCGGCGTACCCCGACCGGACCCGGAAGGTGTCGACGGTGTTGGCCGCCTTCTCGGTGACGACGAGGGTCTGGCCGTCCGGGCTGAGCTCGACCTGCGCCGCGTCGGTGAGTCCGCCGGCCGGGTTGGGCGTGAGCTGGCGCGTCGCGCCGGGCAGCAGGCGCAGGCCGCCGGCGCGGTCGTAGGTGAACCCCTGGACCGCGTCGCTGTCGTGGTTGAGCACGAAGCCGACGCCGTGCCGGACGGTGATGCTCACGGGCTTGGTTCCGCCCGAGGAGATCCGGTCTGTCACCCGCACCTCGCCGCCGCGCGTGCTGAGCGCCGTGAGGCTGTTGTCCCCGGCGTTGACGACGAAGAGCAGCCGGTGGTCGCGGGCGATGGCGCCCTGCGAGCCCAGGGAGGCGCCGGTCCCGAGGCCGCCCGTGGCGACCGTGCCCGCCGGCGTGAGGCTGCCGTCGGCGTGCCGGTCGAAGACGGCCACCGCGTTCCCGGCGGCGTCGTTGGTGGGCTGGTAGACGTGTCCGACCACCCCGTCGTCGTCCGGCGAGGCGTGGGCGGCCGTGCCGAGACCGAGCAGGGGGGAGGAGGCAACGAGGGCTGCCGTGGCGAGGAGCGAGGTGGCGCGCATGGGGTGGGTCCTTTCCGCGATGGTGAGGGCTGGGGAGTCGGTGACTCTCGGGGCCTTCGTCGCGGCCGACCCGGCCGGCGTTACGGCCTCCGGGCGAAATCGCCGGGATTCGGTGTCGGTTGTAACGCGGGGAGGTGGTGGGGGGACTGTGTCCGGCCGAGACCGCTCGCGCGGGGCCGTCAGGCCCGCAGGACCTTGTCCATCGCCTTGCCTCGCGCGAGCTCGTCGACGAGCTTGTCGAGGTAGCGGATCTTCTGCATGAGCGGGTCCTCGACGTCCTGCACGCGGACGCCGCAGACGACGCCGGTGATCTGGGAGGCGCGGGGGTTGAGCCGCGCGTCGGCGAAGAAGCCCTCGAAGGTGGTGCCGCCCTGGAGGTGCGCCCTCAGCTCGTCGTCGTCGAACCCGGTCAGCCAGCGGATCGCCTCGTCGAGCTCGGCCCGCGTGCGGCCCTTGCGCTCGACCTTGGCGACGTAGTGCGGGTAGACGTCGGCCACGCTGGTGGTGAAGATGCGGTGCACCCCAGGAGGGTAGTGCCGGGTGGGCGGGATCCGCAGCGTACGGTCGGCGGCGATGGACATCCCGAGGACACCGGCCGGCGCCGGGGACGACCCCGTGCTCGACGATCCCGGGCTCGACGACCCCGGGCTCGACGATCCCGTGGGGGAGTCGCTGCGCGGTCACCAGGCGCGGTGGTCGGAGGCATGCGGCCGGGCGCGGCGCTTCGACCCCGCGGTGGCGAGCATGGTGTCGGTCCCGCGGGAGCCGACCGGTGCGGACTGGGCCGACCTGGCCCGGCTGCTGGGGCCGGGCGGGCTCGCCGACCTGTTCAGCTCCCCGGTCACGCCGCCCGCCGGCTGGGAGGCCGCCTTCGTCATGGAGGGGGTGCAGATGGTCGGGACGGCGACGTCCTACGGCGACCACGGTGCGGACGTGGTGGAGCTCGGCATCGCCGACGTCCCCGAGCTCCTCGACTTCGCCGGTCGGGCCGGTCCCGGCTGGTTCTGGCCACGCACGCTGGAGCTGGGCCGCTATGTCGGGGTCCGGGACCAGGGCCGCCTCGTGGCGATGGCGGGCGAGCGGCTGCGCCCGCCCGGCTGGCGCGAGATCTCCGGGGTCGGCACCGACCCGCAGGCGCGCGGCCGCGGGCACGCGACCCGGCTGGTCGCGGCGCTCGCCGCGGGCATCCTCGCGCGCGGCGAGCGTCCCTTCCTGCATGTCGCCGCCGACAACACGACCGCGATCGCGCTCTATGAGCGTCTCGGCTTCGTGGTCCGGCGACCGGTGACCTTCCGGGGCTTCCGGGTGCCGGGCTGAGTCGAGGCCGCGTGGCCGGAGACCGCCAGCGGGTGCGTGGAACGGTGACGAGCTGAGATTTTGCCGACGCTTTGGCTAGGCATGCCTTATGCTGTGCCCAGAGCCGCCTGGTGACCCGAGACGCCAGGCGGCTCTTTCCATGCCCCCGTGGCGAGGGCGCATGGAGGAACCCGCCGGGCGTCTCGGGTCACTCGGCGGGTTCCCACACATCGTCACATGATCGGGCACGCAACTGCCAGACAATCAGACAGACTCGGGCGGTGGTGTCGATCACGTCCTGTCGTCAGGTCAGCCCGCGAAGGTCACGCTGCGGGCGGCCATCCGCCATCCGGGGTGCCCCTCGACCCGGCCCTGCCAGGCCGCGAGCAGCACGCCGTCGGGCTCGACCGTCACGGTCGGGTGCCGCAGGTGCTGCCACCGCAGGCCGGCCACCTGCACCGGGGCGGCCCAGTCGCCGCCGGCCGGGCGGACGCTGACCCACAGCGTGTAGTGGTCGTAGGTGCCCTCGAGCCAGCCCAGCGCGAGCATCCCGTCGGGGCCGCGGACCAGGCGGAAGTGGCTGGGCCCGACCTGGGTCGCCGAGACGAGGACCGGCGCCTCCCAGGAACCGCCGGCCGCGCGGGAGACCGACCAGACGGCCTTCTGCGGGCCACGGAAGACCACGATCGCCTGACCGTCGTCGTCGAGCAGCGCGGGAGCGCCCACGCCGGCGTGGTCACCGAGCTGGACGCCGGCGAGCCACGGGTCACCGAACGGCTTCTCATAGGCGACCAGGGGCCGGGGGTCGCCCCCGACGGGCCGGGCCGTCAGGAGCAGGTCGCCGCCGTCGGAGGCGGTGGCGCCGCTCACCACGATGTCGTCGAAGGGCGTGCTCGTCGGGCCGAGCCAGCGGCCGGCCGGCGTCCGGCGCCAGACGTCGGGGACGTTGAGCACCCAGACCCGTCCGGACCCGTCGATCGCCGCGCTCCGCGCGTAGCCCTTCGGGCCGACCCGGACCCCGACCTGCCAGGGACCGTCGAACGGCCGGTAGGCGGCGACGAGCTTGGGGGTGTCACCGCTCTGCACCTCGCCGTTGTTCTGGCTCCACAGGACGACGATGTCGCCGCGGGCGTTGGCCTGGACCTGCTCCAGCTGCACGAAGACCACGTCGGCCCGGCTGGGCATCGTGATGTCGACGGCCGGCTGCCAGCTGCCGTCCGTCCAGCGACGCGACACCATGCCGGCGCCGTGCTGCATCCGGTAGACGACCGTCACCCGGCCCTGGGTGTCGACGACGGCCTTGGGGGCCAGTCCGGCTCCGAGCTCGACCGCCGGCCGCCAGGTGCCGTCGGCCCGGCTCCTGGCCGCGAAGATGCGGGACTCGCAGCCCCAGACGGCGGTGCTGACGCCGTCGCCGTCGGTCACCAGCCGCGGTGAGGCGAGCTCCTCGTGGCAGAAGGGAACGACGACCCTGATGGGCCCCACCTCCCCCGCGGGGGCGGACGCGGATGCCGCTGGTGCCTCCCGCGCCGACGCCGGGGCAAGGGCCCCGGGAGCGGCGAGGAGGGTGGCGGTGAGGATGACAGCGAGCGATCGGTTCATGACGACCTCCTCCGGGCAGTGTCCGGCGGTCCGCCGGTCACCCTCATGGGCCGAAGGTCACGGGTCCACCGTCGCCTTGCTCACATCGGTGCCGATGCCGCCGTCCTCGTTCAGGTGCCCGGCCGCTCGGACCAGGGCCGGACCTCGCCGAGCAGCGCGTCACCGTCCTCGGTGGCCTCGAGCCGGTCGAGCGCCGCTGCCGAGACCTCCGCGGAGGAGTGCCAGGTCTGGTCGGCACGCCACCCGAGGACCAGACGGCGGACCCCGGGGGCCGCCGGGCCCAGGTCGTCGACGGACCAGGCCGCGTGGTCGTCCTCGCCGCTGGCGGGTGCGGCCGTGGCGCTGGTGAGCACCAGGACGACGGGACCGTCGGCGACGTCGGCCACGATGGCCGTGGCGTCGCCGTCGACCGCGGGTGCATAGGCGACGGCCGCGGCGAACCGGCGGCCGGCGGCGAGGACACTGCTCGGGCCGTCGCGCAGCGACGTCAGGGTGCCGGAGAGCCGTGCGTCGCCCGCGCGCGGCGTGAAGCGGTCGCCGAGGTCGGCCGCCAGGGCGGCGAGTCGTCCGGGGTCCCTCGCCACGCCGACCACCCGGGTGCCGCGGTCGACGAGGGTGCGGACCAGCGGCTCGAGGATCCCGGTGGCGCCGACGACCAGCACGGGGGCGTCGTCGTACGTCATGCTCATGGCCGTGACGCTAGCGACCGCACCGCGGGGCGCGTCAGGCGAACCGCGGCAGGTGCTGGGCCTGCGCGGCCAGCAGGTCGTCGGTCAGCGCGGCCGCGACGTCGGGGTCGGTGACACCGCCGTCGGCGAGCATCGCCTCGACGACCAGGTCGCGCGACCCCGTCATCGCCGCCTCGATCGAGAGGTAGACCGAGCTGAGCCGCCGGTTGAGGATCGCGGTGAGGGGGGCGGAGAGGTCGGGTACGGCGAGGGGGCGGATGCCGCGCGCGGTGGCGACTCCGGGCACCTCGGGGGCCGAGTCGGGCGGCAGTCCGGGGACCGTGCCGTTGTTGACGACGTTGCACGAGAAGATCTCGCGCCGGTCGTGGAGCACCGACCGGATGATGGCGAGCAGCTGCTCCTGCTCCCCGGAGGAGCGGTCGAAGACCGACTCGTCGAGCGGATCCTCGCCGCTGGCCTGGCGCATCATCGCCTGGTAGCGGTTCTCGCCCCAGTCGAGGATCTCGGGCACCGAGAAGGCGTCGATGCCGAGCTTCTTGCCGAAGTAGTCGCCGCTCGCCCAGCGCTCGGGGAAGAACTCGGTCACGTGCCGGTCGCCGGCGGCCGGGAAGGCGCCGTACCTGCGGAAGATCTCCCAGGAGAACGGGTGGTGCCAGACCGAGACCTTGTCATAGAAGATCGAGCCCACCTCGGCCATGTCGGGGGCGCCGACCAGCTCGCGGTCGAGCCGCTCGCGGACCAGTGGCCAGGCGTCCTCGCCGAGCCAGCGGAAGTCGTAGATGAACGTCAGGTGGTTGATGCCGGCATAGAGCGTCGAGGTCTCGGCGAGCGGCTTGTCGATGAACTCCGCGAGCTCGCGCTGGATGTGGTGCATCCCGTGGCACAGGCCGACGACGGGGAGCCCGGTGTAGCGGGCGATCGCCATCACGTTGGCCGTCATCGGGTTGCTGTAGTTGAAGTAGAGGGCGTCCGGGGCCAGGTCGGCGATGTCCTGGGCGACCTCGACCATGACCGGGACGGTCCGGATCAGCCGAGAGATCCCGCCGGGCAGGATCGAGTCGCCGACGGGCTGGAAGACGCCGTGGCGCATGGTGATCTCGTGGTCGGCCTGCCAGCCCGGACGTCCGCCGACGCCGATGCAGGTCACGACGAAGTCCGACCCGGGGAGGAGGGTGGTGCGGTCGGTGTCGCCGACGACGCTGACGCGGTCCGCCACGCCGCGCGCGGCGATCATCTTCTCGGCCAGCCCCTGTGCCCCCCGGAGGGCGACGGGGTTGACGTCGCAGAGCCGGATCTCCCAGGCGCCGAGGTCGGTGGCGGAGATCAGGTCGGCGAGCAGCCCGCGGGTGAACACCGCGGAGCCGGCGCCGATGAGGGTGAGGACGTGCCGGTCGGTCGACATGGCGGTCGTGGTTCCTCTCGTGGTGCCCGTGTGCTGACTGGTGGGTGGTCGGCCGGGCGGCCTCCGGTGCGGAGGGTCTCCGGGCCGGGTCGCCGGATGCCGCGGCCGCGAAGACCTCCTGCCGGGTGCTGACGCCTCGGCCTCTCGAATTCAAGCACAAATGAGCAATAACTACCATAGATGAGCAGACCGTCCGCTACGCTGCACAGGTGACCTCGTCCGGCCTCGCGCTCACCGGCCTCGTGCCCGGTGGCGGGACCGTGCGCACGGACGCGGTCGGCACGCCCGGCCTCACCCAGGGCGGGTACGGCAGCCGGGGCAACCTCGAGCTCGTCGTGCCCGGTCCGCAGGGTGGCTTCACCGTCTGCTGGTTCAACTCCGACCCCGTGGAGGGCCCGGTCTCCGAGCCCTCGATCCCGGCCGCCACCTGGAGCGCCGGGCTCGGGGTCGGCGAGGTGGTCGCGCCGTCGGTCGAGGTGCCGGCCGCGCGGACGCCGTACGACTCCCTGGCGGTGCTGCAGGCACGGTCGGGGCCCGACTTCCTCGAGGTGGCCGCGCTCGGCCACGAGGGGGTCGACCGATGGACATGGTCGCCTGGCCCCGGTTTCCGGCGAACCGGGACCTGGTCGACCACGGCGACGGACCCCCCGGAGCTCGGGTATCCGGGGGTTCCGTTCGTCGCCGAGACCGCCATGTCCCTCGTGGTCGGCCGCACCGTCGGGTCCCTCGTCGAACGATGGGTGGCACCGCTGGACGGCTATCCGGACGACCTGGCATGGACCTCGGAGTCCCTGCTCGTGGCCGGGCCGGTCCGCGCCGCTGCGGCGGATGCCGACGGCCGGACGGTGCTGGTCGTGGCGACCGAGGACGGGCTGGGGCTCGTGTCGTGGCCCCTCGAGGGCGAGGTGTCCTCGCGTGACCTCGGGGTCTCGTCGACCGCCCGTGCCGTCGCCGTGTGCTGCGGTCCGGACCTGGTGCTGGCCGCCCTCCCCGGTGGGGACCTCGTGGCCGCCGATGGCTCGTCGGAGCCGGTGGCCCTCGCCACGGGCCCCGAGGCGGACGCACTCGCCTGCTGCTGGTCGGTGATGGGGGCCGAGCGACACCTGGAGATCGCCGAGCGCAGAGGCTCGGAGCTGGTGCACCGGCGCTGGCCCGTCTCGCGCTGAGCCCTGCGTGGCCCGGGTCTTCGGTGGCCGCGGGCGGGGCCGTGGTCTCGCGTGGGCATGCGGTTTGGCCACAATCCGCGTGGAAATGCGCTCCCGACGTGCGGTTCGCGTCCAATCGTTGACGTCGGGTGACCCGTCGAGCTCCTGCGGAGGCGCTCGTACTCCCTCACTGCACCCTGGGTCACTGCAGTCCCACGGACTGCGCGATGTCGGCACTTGGCGGCCGAAACTTCGGCCAACCAGTGCAGGATTCCCCGCTCGAGCGGGGAAACCGACGGACCCCTACCGAGGCAGGCGCTGGATCATCGTGTTGCTGAACACGTAGTCATAGCCGGCGCGGAGGATGGCGTCGTCGTGGCGGGGGGAGCGGCCGAAGGGGGAGCCGTGCAGCCAGGCGAAGGCGCGGGCGGGGCGGCCGATGGCCTGCTCCATGAGGCGCTTGGGCTCGATGACCTCGCGCTCGAGCTCGTGGTCGTCGAAGACGGTGTCGAAGCCCTGGTGCGAGGCGGTGTGGGGGAAGACCTCGTGGCGCTCCGCGAGCTCGGCGAGCTCCTCCCACGTCATCGCGATCCGGTCGCCCTGGAGGTCCTCCTCGACGAGATAGATCCAGTGTGCCCGGGCGAACGCCTCCTGGTGCTCCACCGGTGTCGACAGGAAGGCGGTGGCGACGGGGAACCACGCCGTCAGGCCGGCCTTCTCGGCGGCGGGGGCGGCGACCGAGTGGGAGTTGCGGTAGCCCTCGTAGAAGACGGGCAGCACGCCCGGCTTGTCCTTGTGCCACTCACCGGTCTCGAAGAGCTGGTCGAGGTCGGCGAAGGTCACCGGCGAGAACGCCTCGGCATAGTCGGCGAGCTCGCGCTCGAGCGCCTCCCGGCCGCCGGCCGGCGTGGAGTGGTAGTTGACCACCCGGATCAGCTCGCCCCGGGCGAAGGCCTCCTGGTGGCGGCGCGAGGTTACGATCGTCATGAGTCGTCCTCCGGCAGGAAGTGCTCGTAGGCGAGCACCTGCATCGCGGTGATCACGCCGCCCTCGTCGTCCTCGGGGAAGACCTCGGCCGGGCAGAGCAGTTCGGTGTAGGACGCCAGCAGCTCGGCATAGCGAGCCCCCTCCCGTCGGGACGAGGCGTCGGAGGCGATGGAGATCGGGCGTCGCTCGTCGACCAGGGCGAGCACCATCGGGATGCCCTCGCGGTCGAGGCGTCGGGTGTGGCAGTCGCGCAGCAGGGCCTGGGCCTCGGCCGCGGTGGGCCTCGCGGTCATCGGGCACCTCCGGACGAGACGACCCCGATGAGCCGGACGACGACGTCGGTCATCGCGGCTCGAGCCGTCTTGAGATAGCGGCGCGGGTCGGGCGACGTGGTCTCGGCCAGCCCCGCGCGGACGGCGCCGGTGTAGGCGATGTTGAGCTGGGTGCCGACGTTGATCTTGACCAGGCCGGCGGCCACGGCGGCCGCGATGCCCGCGTCGGGGACGCCGGAGGAGCCGTGCAGCACGAGCGGCACGGGTACGGCGTCGCGCAGCCGGCCGATGAGGTCGAGGTCCAGCGCGGCCGTGGCCTCGGTCATGGCGTGCGAGCTGCCGACCGCGACGGCCAGCGCGTCGACGCCCGTCGCCTCCACATAGGAGCGGGCCTCGTCGGGGTCGGTGCGCACGTGCGGTGCGTGGGCGCCGTCCTTGCCCCCGATCTCGCCGAGCTCCGCCTCGAGCCACATGCCGTTCTCGTGCATGAGCTTCGCCGCGCGCGCGGTCAGGTCGACGTTCTCCTCATAAGGGCGCGTGGCGGCGTCGTACATCACCGACCCGAACCCCAGCCCGATCGCCGCCTCGACCAGGTCGAGGTCCTCGACGTGGTCGAGGTGCAGGCCGATGGGCACCGAGGACCGCTCGGCCAGCAGGCGGTAGCCCGCGGCGATCGGCTCGAGCGCGTCCTGGTGGAAGCGGACCGCGTTGTGGCTCAGGGCGAGGATGACCGGACGCCCGGCCTGCTCGGCCCCGGCGACGATCGCCTCACCGTGCTCGAGGGTGATGCCGTTGAAGGCGGGGATGCCGGTCCCGGCCGCGGCTGCGGCGGCGACGAGGTCGGCGGTGGGGGTCAGCACGTGATCACCTCTACTCCAGCGGCGCGGAACCGGTCGACCGCGCTCGGGTCGATGGCGTCGTCGATCACCAGGGTGTCGACCGACGCGGTGGGCGCGAGCCGGACCGGTCCGCGCTGGGTCAGCTTGGAGGTGTCGGCCAGGACGACCAGCCGGCGGGTGACGCCGAGCAGTGCCCGGTCGGTCTCGGTCTCGGCGAGGTTGGCGCCGGTGACGCCCTCGGCCGGGTCGACGCCGAACGCGCCCATGAACAGCAGGTCGACGGAGAAGTTCTGCACCATCGACGTGACCATCGGCCCGAGCACCGACATGGACTCGCCGCGCAGCTCGCCGCCGAGCACGATCACGGAGATGTCGGGGTGGTCGCAGAGCCCGGCCGCGATCTGCACCCCGTTGGTGATGATCGTGACGTCGCGGACCCCACCGAGGAACGGCAGCATGTGCTCGGTGGTCGTCCCGCCGCTGATGAGGATCGTCGTCCCGGGCTCGATGAGCCGCGCCGCGGCCTCACCGATCCGGCGCTTCTCGGCCGGGTGGTTGCGCGCCCGCATGGCGGGCCCGGCCTCGATCCCGATCGTGGTGATCTGGGCGCCGCCGTGCACCCGCTCGACCAGGCCGCGCTCCTGGAGCTCGTCGAGGTCGCGCCGGATGGTCGAGGGGCTGGCGCCGAGGATCTGTGACAGCTCGGCGACGTGCCCGGTGCGGAAGGTCCGCAGGTAGTTGAGCAGCTCGTCCTGGCGGGTCGAGCCCAGCACCCTGCGCATCGTCATCGCCGCTCCCGCCCTTCCGTCACCCGTTCAGTAACCCGCTGCACGGTCCACTCGATTCAGTAGGGGAGTCCCCGCACGCAGGCGCGCGAGGTTCTCGACGACCAGGTCGAGGACCTGGTCGGCATAGCGCGGCGCGAGGCCGGCCACGTGCGGTGTGACGAGCACGCCGTCGGCCTCCCACCAGGGGGAGTCTGCCGGAAGCGGCTCGTCGTCGAACACGTCCAGGGCCACATAGCGCAGCCGTCCCTGCGCGAGTGCGCCGCGCACGGCGTCCTCGGCGACGATCCCGCCGCGTGCCACGTTGACCAGGCAGGCACCCCGGGGGAGGAGCGCGAGCTCCTCGGCGCCGACGAGACCCAGGGTCTGCGCGGTGCGCGGCACGGTGACGACGAGGTAGTCGGTCCGGGGGAGTACGTCGGCCAGCTCGTCGACGCGCCGCAGCTCCGTGGTGTCCGGACCCGTCGACCGGCCGGTGTCGAAGTGCTCGGCGTCGGCGGGGGCGCCGGTCCGGGAGACGCCGACCACGTGCATCCCGAGCGTGCGCAGGACCCGGGCGATCTCGCGCCCGATCCGGCCGTAGCCCAGGATCGTGCAGGTCGCGCCGTCGACCGGCAGCGGGGTCAGCGTCGCCAGCCGCTCCGCCGCCGACGGCCAGCGCCGCTCCCGGCGCAGCCGGTCGACGAGGGGCTGGTGATGGGCCAGCGCCAGCAGGGACATCACGGTGAACTCGGCCATGGGGACCGGCGCGATCCCCCCGAGGGTGGTGACCGGCGTGGCCGAGCGCCACAGGTCGGTCCCGGCCAGGTGGTCGGCGCCCGAGGTGTCGAGCTGGACCCAGCGCAGCCGAGGCGCCCGGCCCTCGGGCGGCACGACCGAGCTGGTGTGCAGGACGTCGACCTCGGCCCAGGCGGCGTCGTCGATCTCGTCGGCGTCGGCGCACACGTGCTGCCTCACCTCGACGTCCGGGCAGCGCTCGGCGAGCCGCGCGAGCCAGTCGGCAGGGAGGTCGAGGGTGGTGAGGTAGACCAGCCTCTCGCTCACTTGATGCCCGTCCGCGCCAGGCCCTGGACGAAGTAGCGCTGCAGGAAGAGGAACATCACGACGAGCGGCAGGCACGTGAGCAGCGCCATCGCCATGAGGCCACCGTAGTTGGCGTCGTACTGCCCCTGCAGGAACCGCATCGACACCGGAAGCGTGTAGAGGTTGGGGTCCTTGAGGGTGATCAGCGGCCACAGGAAGTCGTTCCACTGCCCCATGAACGCGAGCAGCACCATCACGGCGATGAGCGGCCGGCTCAGCGGCAGCACGATGCGCAGGAAGATCCGCAGGTGTCCCGCCCCGTCGATCTTGGCCGACTCGATGAGCTCGTCGGGCACCGACTGGAAGAACTGGCGGGCCAGGAAGATGCCGAAGGCGGTCGCGGCGGACGGCAGGATCACCGCCCAGAAGGTGCCGAACAGGCCGAACGCGCTGACGGTCTTGAACTGCGGGAACATGATCGCCTGCGCCGGGATCATCATCGTGCTGAGCACGATCACGAACAGCACGTTGCGGCCCAGGAAGCGCAGCTTGGCGAACGCATAGCCCGCCAGCAGGTTGACGCTCACCGAGAGCAGCGTGGTGATCGACGCGACCATCACCGAGTTGGTGAACCACGTCCCGATGGGGAACTTGTGGAACAGGTTCGTGAAGTTGGACGTCGTGAAGCTGCCGGGCCACAGGTGGCTGCTGCCGTTGAAGAGCTGGTCCTTGGGCGTGAACGCGACCACGACCATGCAGTAGAGCGGGAAGAGCATCGCCAGGCAGACGAGCAGCACGAAGAGGAACTTCAGCCACATGCCCAGGCGGGTCGACGTACGGCGCATCACCAGGCCGCCTCTCCGCGTCGGCGCAGCTGGATCACCGAGACCAGCAGCGTGAGGAGGAAGAGCACGACCCCGATCGTGGAGCCGTAGCCGAAGTCGCGGGCCGACCCGAAGCCCTCCTCGTAGGCGTAGGTCACCAGCATCGAGGTGTCGTAGCCCGGGCCGCCGTTGGTCATCACATAGATGACGTCGAAGATCTGGAACGACCAGATGATGTTCATGACCAGCAGGAAGAGCGTGCTGCTCGACAGCATCGGCGTCGTGACGCGCGCGAACTGCTGGAGCTCGGAGGCGCCGTCGAGCTCGGCCGCCTCGTAGACCTCGCCGGGGATGTCCTGGAGGCCGGCGAGGTAGATGACCATCGCGAAGCCGATCCGCGTCCACAGCGTCATGAGCACGACCGAGACCATGGCGAGGGTGCCGTTGGTCTGCCAGTGCACGGGCCCGGCGCCGACGGCGGCGAGCATGCCGTTGAAGACGCCCACGCCCTCGTCGAACATGAGCAGGCCGATCATCGAGGTGACGAGGCCGCTGATGACGATGGGCAGGTAGATGACCGTGCGCAGCGCGGGCCGGGCGGGCATGGCCCGGTTGAGGATCGTGGCGAGCACCAGCCCGATGAAGATGCTCGTGGGCACGGTCGCCACCGTGAACACCACGGTGTTGAGCAGGACCCGCCAGAACACGGGGTCGCTGAGCAGGTAGCGGTAGTTCTCCCAGCCGATCCACTCCGTCGGCCCGAAGGACGAGGCCTTCTGGAACGACAGGAGGACGACCATCACCAGCGGTGCGAAGAGGAACAGCACCAGCAGGGCGAGGTTGGGCCCCACGAAGGCCCAGCCGACCAGGAGCTCCCGCCAGGACCGCCTGACCCGGGTGCCGGCGGAGCCGGACACCCGGGTCGGACGCGAAGCGACGTCGGAGGCCACGGGCCTACCTGGCGGCCTTGACCAGGCCGTCGGCGATGTTCTGCAGCGTGTCGTCGACGGACTGCCCGGAGATGAAGCACAGCTCGAGCTGGTCGACCAGCAGGGTGTTGACCTTGCCGAAGAACGGCACCGTCACCTGGGCGACGTCCTCGGGGGTCATGGTGGTGGCCTGCTCGACGAACGTCGGCATCAGGTCCGGACGGGTCACGAACGCGAGGTCCGCACCGACCAGCGACTGGAGGGTCGGGAGCTCGACGGCCTCCTCGCAGAACGCCTGCATGTTCTCAGGCTGGACCATGAAGTTCAGGAACTCCACCGCGAGGTCGGGGTTCTTGGACTGCTGGGTCGCGACCAGCGCGTTGCCGCCGAGGTCGGTCGAGCCGCGGACGTCCTTGGGCTGGTAGGTGACCTTCCAGTCGAAGCGCTTCTTGATGCCGGCGTCGAGGCCGGGGAGCAGGAAGTCGCCGACGAAGGCCATCGCCGTCTTGCCGGACATGAACGCCGTGTCGGGGTAGGTCGCCCCCTTGACCGAGGTGTTCTTGGGCACCCACTGCTGGGTGAAGAAGTTGAGGGTGTACTCCAGCGCCTTCTGGCCCTCGGCACTCACGATGGCGGGAGTGACGAGGTCGTCGGCGAGCAGGCGGCCGTTGGCCTCGAACAGCCAGGTGAGCCAGCGGTAGGCGCCGTACTGCTGCCAGTCGTAGGCGAACGGGTAGACGTCACCGGTGAGCGACGACTTCAGCTTGGCGGCCACGTCGTTGAACTCCTCCCAGCTCCAGGCGGAGTCGAGGGAGTCGGGCAGGGTGGTGATGCCGGCGGCCTCGAGCATCGCGGGCTGGTAGACGATCGCCGTGGTGTCGGTCTGGTGCGGGACGCCGTAGGCCTTGTCCTCGAACTTCACGGCCTGCATGAGGGCGGGGATGAAGTCGCTCTCCAGGTCGGAGTCGATCTGGCCGGAGAGGTCGAGCAGCTGCGCGGTGCTGCTGTAGAGGCCGAGGGTCGGGTAGTCGACGCGGAACACGTCCGGGGCCGTGCCGGCCTGGAGCGAGGTGTCGATGCCGGTGAACATCTCGGCGTAGGGGACGACGCGGAGGTTCACCTTGGCGCCCTTGTTGGCGGCCTCGAACTTGGTGACCAGCTTCTGGAACGCGCTCTTCTCCGCGTCACTGGCCCAGGTGGTGAACGTGATGGTGCCGGTGCCGCCCGAGCCGGACGACGATCCGGACCCCGGGCTGGACGACTTGGTGAAGCCCGAGCAGCTGGTGAGCGCGCCCAACGCAGCCATCGAGCCGACGCCGGTCAGGAACGAACGACGGGAGACGGTCATGCCGTGTCCTCTCTGAGAGCCCGTGGACGGACCCACGGGAAACGTGGCAGGGCCAGCACAGCAGCAGTGAGCAAAAACTGTCAAGAGTGAGCAGAAAACTTGCACTTTCGCGAAGACGTGGTTGACTTCTGCGCAGTCACTCGGTCTCTCCAGGGAGGTGTCTCGTGACCGCCGGCTCGATCACCAGCAGTGAGCTCTCGACGCAGCCCGCCATGTGGACGCGTGCCACCGACCTCGGCGACGAGGTCCTCGCCCGGCTCCCGCAGGCGGGCGAGTCCGTGCTCGTCCTGGGCTGTGGCACGTCCTACTACGTCGGCGAGGCCTATGCGCGCCGGCGCCGTGCCGCCGGCCTCGGACCGACCCGCGCCGAGATCCCCAGCCAGCTCGACGTGGTCGGCCCCGACGACGTCGTCCTGCTGCTGTCCCGCTCGGGGACCACGGGCGACCTGATCCTGGCCGCCGAGCAGCTCGGTGGCGACCACCGCGTGCTCGCCGTGATCGGCGAGCCCGGCACCCCGCTGCACGACCTGGTGCCGGACGCGGTCCTGCTCGACTGGGCCGACGAGAGGTCGGTCATGCAGACCCGCTTCGCCACCACCGGGCTGGCGCTGCTGAGGCACAGCCTCGGGGAGGACCTGGACCCGCTGGTCCGGGACGGCGAGGCGGCCCTGGCCTCACCCCCACCGCTCGGCCAGGCCGCCTTCGCCGCTCTGCGCCACGTCGTGTTCCTGGGCGACCGGTGGAGCGCGGCGCTGTGCCAGGAGGCCGCGCTCAAGATCCGTGAGGGCGCGGGCTTCTGGACCGAGGCCTACCCCTGGCCGGAGTACCAGCACGGCCCCATCTCCTGTGCCGGCCCGCAGTCGCTGGTCTGGTCCTTCGGCGAGCTGCCCGACAAGGTCGTCGCCGACATCGAGGCCACCGGCGCCACCGTCGAGATCGGCACCCTCGACCCGCAGGCCGAGCTGGTCCGCGTGCACCGGCTGGCGGTCGAGCTGTCGCTGCGCGAGGGCCGCAACCCCGACTCCCCGCCCCACCTGAGCAGGTCGGTCCTGCTCGACGACGAGGGCTAGTCGGTGCCCGTCCTGCAGGTCTTCGTCCCGGCCGACGACGCCGTCCGGGAGCGGCTGGCCGACTGCTGCGCGGTCGTCGCCGAGGCGCTGGGACTGCCGGACGACGGAGTGATCGCGACCCACGTCCCGGTCGGCGCCACCGTCCGGCCGGGACACGAGCACCCCTCATGGCCCGTGGTGGTGATCCACGGGACGGCACGAGACCCGCAGCTGATGCTGCGGGCTCGGGAGGCGGTGGAGGGGCTCGCCCGCGGCTGGGTGGCTACTCCTGACGGAGCCGCCGCGGGCGAGCCCTGGGTCACCTGGCAGGTCCGGGTCCCGGAGCAGGCGTGAGCGACACCGCGGGCGACGCGGGCGCGCCGCCGGGCGTCGTGGTGCTCGGCGAGCTCTGCGTCGACATCGTCGTCGAGCTCGCCGACCCGCCGGTCTTCGGCCAGACCGAGACCGTGGTCCCCGCGACGTCGGTGGTGATGGGCAGCTCCTCGGCCATCACGGCCTGCGGGCTGGCCCGGATGGGGGTCCCGACCGAGATCGTGGGTGTCGTCGGCGACGACCTCTTCGGGGGCTTCGTGCGCGCGTCCCTCGCCGAGCGCGGCGTCGCCACGACCGCCTGCCGCGTCGACCCGGCGCTGCCGACCGGCTCGTCCACCATCCTGACGCGGCCCGACGGGGACCGCTCCATCCTGACCGCGCTCGGGTCGATCGGCACCGTCACGACCGCGGACGTCCCCGAGGGCCTGCTGGCCGGGGCGCGGCACGTGCACGTGGGCAGCTACTTCCTGCAGTACGCCGTGCACGGCTCGCTCGGCCCGTGGTTCGCCCGCTGCCGCGAGCGCGGGCTGACCACGAGCCTGGACCCGAACTTCGACCCGGCCGGCACCTGGGACGCGGGCGTGCTCGAGGTGCTTCCCCACGTCGACGTGCTGTTCTGCAACGAGCAGGAGGCGTGCGGCATGGCCGCGCGTGACGGCCTCGCCGACGCGACGTCGCGGCTCCTCGGCCTGCTGCCGCCCGGCGCCGTGCTCGTGCTCAAGCGCGGGCCCGAGGGGGCCGAGGCGCTGCTCGCCCCCGGCGGTGCCGGCGACGATGCCGTCGACACCGTCGGTGTCGCGGCGCCCGCGCCCGCCGAGGACCGGCCGTTCGCCGACGCCGTCGGCGCCGGAGACAGCCTCGCCGCCGGCTTCCTCGCCGCGCGGCTCCGGGGGCTCGACGTCGCGTCCGCGCTGGCCGTGGGCGTCGCCAACGGGACCGCCTCGACCCGAGCGACCGGGGGAGTGGCCGGGCAGCTCCCGTGGGACCCCGCCTGGGACTAGACGGGTCATTCCCAGGGGTGCGCTGGCGCCGCGCGCGATCCCTGGGAATGAGTCGTCTAGCGGCCGAGGGGCGTCGGTGGCACGGCCCGCGGGGTCGGCCTCACGAGGCCGCCGCGTGGAGTCCGAACGCGTCGAGCAGTGACGACGCCTGCGCCGCCTGGCCCAGGGGCGGGGCGCCGACGACCTCCGACAGCGCGCGGGAGAGCGAGAAGTGGGTCAGCGGCGTGTGGACCACGACGGCGTCCAGCGCCGGGTGGAGCACGAGCGTGAGCACGCGGTTGCCCTCGTTGTGGTCGTCCTCGTCGGCGGTCACCACGATCGCCAGGTGCCCGGAGGCCCAGTCGGGGCCGGCCAGCAGGGCGTCGAGCTGCGCGCCGATCCAGGCGTCGGCGGTCGCGAGGCTGCAGTCGTGGGCGTCGTTGCACGTGTTGGGGATGACGAACGAGACGTCGGGCAGTCGCCCCGCGCGTACGTCGGGAGCCAGCGCGGCGATCGGCCGGTCGTGGGCGCGGCAGCTCGCCCGCTCGTTGAGGAAGTAAGCCCAGGGGTTGTGCCGGACGGCATAGCGGTCGCCGCCGTCGGCGGTCGCGCAGACCGTGGGCATGCCGTCGGCATAGAGGCCCGCCGTCCGGCCGGCGGCGGTCGCCTGGCCGAAGACCGAGGTGGCGCGCACGCCGTTGACCGACGGCGGCTTGTCGTTCGTGACGCCGAACGTCGAGCCGCCGGCCATCGCCAGGTAGTTGGGCAGTGACGGGTGCGTGATCGCGTCGTAGTGGTCGGCATAGCCGAACCGCTCCGCGAACCCGCTCATCCGCGGCATGGCGGCACGCATCTGGCTCAGCGAGTGGTTCTCGACCACGACGACGACGAGCTTGCCCACGCCGGTGTCCGTCGGCGGGGTGCTGGTGGTCGCCCGGTGGGGGCGATGCGAGGTGCTGGGCGAGGGGGCCCGGCTCGAGGGGGGACGGGTGTGACCGGGCGTCACCCGGCTCGTGCTCGGGGTGACCTCCGCGGGCGTCCTCGACGGGCCGGGCTGCGCGGTGGGCGCCGGGTCGGTCGCGCACGCTCCGAGACCGGTGGCCAGCAGGAGCGCCGCGACCAGCCGCGGTGCGCGCCCGGCCACACCTCGGTCCGCGCGGGAGCGGAGGAGACGGTCGGTGCGGCGGTGGCGGTCCACGGGTGCGTCCTGTCGGAGGGGTCGCCCCCATCCTGCCCGCCGATCCTGTCAGCCGCCTGAAGTCCGAGGACTCCGTCGCGGTCCGGGGTCACGCGCGGTCGAGCAGGGACTCCATGACGGTGATCTCGGCCCGCTGGGAGGTCACCACCGACGCGGCGAGGTCGGTGGCCGGGGCGAAGATCCCGTTCTCGCGCTGGTCCTCGGCCATGGCGATGGCGCCCCGGTGGTGCTCGACCATCATCTCCAGCCAGAGGCGCTCGAACTCGGCGTCGGAGGCGTGCTGGAGCTCGGTCATGTCCTGGGCCGACATCATGCCGGGCATGGCGGGGGCCTCGGCCGGCTCCTCCCCGCCCGTGGTCCCGCCGCCGTCACCGTGTCCGGCGTGCGCGTGGTCGCGCATGGTGGCCGGAACGGGCTCTCCCCAGGCGGTGAGCCAGTCGACCATCGTCTCGATCTCGGGTGCCTGGGCCTCCAGGATGTCGACGGTCAGGCGCCGGACCTCGGGGGAGTGCTCGCGGCCCCGAGCCAGGTCCACCATCGACAGCGCCTGGGCGTGGTGCGGGATCATCGCGGTCGCGAACGCGACGTCGGCCTCGTTGAAGACGTCGCCGTTGGGCGCGGTCCGCTCCGGCGGGACCGTCCGCGCGTCGGTGCCGCCGCCGCAGCCGGTCAGGACGATCAGCAGGGTGCTGGCGGCCGCGGCCAGCGCGGCGCTCAGGGCTCGGTGCATGCCAGGTCCTCGGGGGGCGTGGGGAGCAGCGACCCCATCGTGCCGAGTCGTTCCAAGAACCCTTGACACAGATCCACAGAGATCCTCATACTTCCACTATGTCCCACAGGGGCCCACAGAATCCCCCGGTCGTGCTCATGCCCGACGTGCGGCGGGACGCGATCGCCGCAGAGGTCGCGCGGCACGGGGCGGTGCGGACCGAGGACCTGGCCCAGCGGTTCGACGTGTCGATCGAGACGATCCGACGCGACCTGCTGGCCCTCGAGGAGCGCGGGCTCCTGCGCCGGGTGTTCGGTGGTGCGCGCAGCGCCGGTGGCCGGACGACGGAGCCCTCGTTCGAGGAGCGCGCGGTCCTGCACCTGACGGCCAAGCAGGCGATGGCGCGGCTCGCGGCCGGTCTGATCGGCGCCGGCGACTCGGTGTTCATGGACATCGGCACCTCGGTGGCGGAGGTCGCGAGGGCGCTGCCGGTCGACCTCCCGTGCCGGGTCCTCACCAACTCCATGCTGGTCGCCAACGAGCTGGTCGACCGGCCGCAGGCCGAGGTCACCGTGAGCGGCGGCCGGCTCCGTCGGGGCGACCTGGCGCTGTCGGGCCCGGACGCCCAGCGCTTCTTCGAGGGCTACTACGCCGACCGCGTCTTCCTCGGCTCCGGAGGCGTCGACCCGGTCGCCGGCCTCACGGACTTCCACACCGACGAGATCGCCGTGCGCCGCGTCCTCATCACGCACGCGACCGAGCGGTTCGTCCTGGCGGACTCGAGCAAGCTCGGGCTGGTCGCACTCGGGAAGGTCTGCGACATCTCGGAGCTCACGGGGGTCATCACCGACGACGGGGCCGACCCGGCCGTCATCGAGGCCCTCCGGGGCGCCCGGGTGGAGGTGCTCGTCGCCCCCACCGGATCGGCCGCGGGTGTCGCGGCCGGCCCAGCAACACCGTGACACCAGCAGCACCGCGACACCGCACCACCTGACGCGCACAGCCCTGCGCGCGTCGAGCACACCGTGAGAAGGACACCCAGCATGACCAGTCACGACCATGGACAGGTCCTCGAGCACTTCGGCTACCACGAGGAGTTCGAGCGCACGCTCCACAAGTTCGCCTCGTTCGCGATCGGCTTCTCGTCGGCGTCTCCCCGGACGGCTACTTCGGGCTCGGCGCGGGCTTCACGTCGGTGTCGCCGTGGATGCTGGCCTTCCTGCTCGGCGTGTTCACGATCGTCGGCTTCGAGGCCGCGAGCAACCTGGCCGAGGAGACCCACGACGCGGGAAACGTCGTCCCCCGCGCGATGTGGCAGTCCCTGGTGCTCTCCGGCGTCCTCGGCATGGTCTTCCTGATGGCCATCACCATGGCGGCCGGCAACTTCACCGAGCTGGCGGTCTCCGGCACCCCGGTCGCCGACGTCGCCGTCGCGGTCCTCGGCTCCTGGGTCGGCAAGGCGTTGCTGGTCCTGGTCTTCTACTCGATCTTCGCGTGCGGCATGGTCATCTTCGTGAGCGCGAGCCGGATGGTGTGGGCGATGTCCCGCGACAACCGCTTTCCGGCGCACACGATGCTGCGCAAGGTCGACGCGAGGCGCGGCACGCCGCTGGTCGCCGTACTCGCCGTCGGCCTGCTCATGGAGGTCGTCCTCGCGATCTTCGCGCAGACCACCACCGCGCTGTTCTCGCTGTTCAGCGCCGCGACGCCGCGTTCAAGGACCCGTGGCTCTATGTCATCGGCATGACCGCCGTCGGTCTCGTCTACCTCGCGGCCCTGGTGGGCAGCGGCCGCAGCCTGGAGATGCCGGCGCTCACGACGACCGAGCCGGAGGACCTCGCCGGCGTGCACGAGTGAGAGGGCACCGATGAAGACCGTCCTGGCGATCGACCAAGGCACGTCGGGCACCAAGGCCGTCGTCGTCGACGGGGAGGGCACGATCCGTGGGCTGGCGGAGACACCCATCCGCCCGGACTACCGCGCCGGCGGAGTCGTGGAGCAGGACCCTCGTGAGCTCCTGGACTCCGTGCTCGCCACCTGCCGCCGGGCAGTGGCTGACGCGGCCATCCCCGTCGACGGCGTCGCGCTCACCAACCAGGGCGAGTCCGTCCTGGCCTGGGACCCCACGACCGGCGAGCCGCTCTCGCCGGTCGTGGTCTGGCAGGACGGCCGCGCGGCGTCGGTCTGCGGGCCGCTCGCCGACCACGCCCCGACCATCGCCGAGCGCACCGGCCTGGTGCTCGACCCCTACTTCACCGCGCCCAAGCTGACCTGGCTGCGGCGCAACGTGACCACCGAGGGGGTCGTCAGCACCACCGACGCTTGGATCCTGCACCGGCTCACCGGCGACTTCGTCACCGACGCCTCGACCGCCGGTCGGTCGCTGGTGACGTCGCTGGACACGGGGGAGTACGACGACGAGCTGCTCGGTCTGTTCGACCTCGACGGGGAGCGGATGCCGCGCATCGCCGCCAACGACGAGATCGTCGGCACCACCGACCTGCTCGGCCCCGAGGTCCCGGTCGGCGGGCTCGTCGTCGACCAGCAGGGGGCGCTGCTCGCCGAGGCCTGCCTCGACGCGGGCGAGGCCAAGTGCACCTTCGGGACCGGCGCCTTCTTCCTCACCAACCTCGGCCACGAGCCGCGCCGGTCCTCCGGAGGGCTGGTGTCCTGCGTGGCCTGGAAGGTCGGCGGCGAGCTGACCTGGTGCTCCGACGGCCAGGTCTACACCGCCGCGTCGGCGGTGCGATGGCTGCAGGACATCGGGATCATCGAGGGCCCGACCGACCTGGACCGGCTGGCCGGCGAGGACGCCGAGGGCGTGCTCTGCGTGCCCGCCCTCGCCGGGCTCGCCGCACCCTGGTGGGACTCCACCGCCACGGGGGTCATCCGCGGGCTCACCCTCGGCACCACCCGCGCGCACCTCGTCACCGCCGTCGTCCAGGGGCTGGCCGCCCAGGTGGCCGAGCTGTCCGACCTGGTGGCCCACGACCTCGGCGCGCCGCTGACCCGGCTCCGGGTGGACGGCGGGCTGACCCGCAGCACGCGGTTCATGCAGGCGGTCGCCGACCTGACCCAGCTGCCCATCGACGTCTACCCGTCCGCCCACGCGACGCCGCTCGGCGCGGTCGCCCTGATGCGGCGCTCGCTCGACCCGTCCCTGGCGCTCGCCGACGCGGTGGTCGCCTGGGAGCCGTCCACGTCCTATGACCCGCGGTGGTCCGCCGACCGCGCCGCCACCTTCCGGGCCGGCTGGAGGGCCACCGTCGAGCAGTCCCTGAAGGGGGATCCGTCATGACCGAGTCCGTCATCCACGACGTGGTGGTGATCGGGGCCGGCGTCGTCGGGTCCGCCATCAGCCGACATCTGGCCGGCTTCGCGCTCGACGTGGTCACCGTCGAGGCGCGCCGCGACGTCGGCGACGGGACGTCGAAGGCCAACACCGCCATCCTGCACACCGGCTTCGACGCCTCGCCCGGGACGCTCGAGTCGCGGCTCGTCCACCAGGGCTACCTCATGCTGCGCGCCTACTGCGCCCAGACCGGCATCCCGATGGAGACCACCTCGGCGCTCCTGGTCGCCTGGGACGACGAGCAGCTCGCGTCACTGCCGACGCTGCAGGATAAGGCGCGCAAGAACGGCTACGACGAGACGCACATCGTCGACGCGGACCACGTCTATGCCACCGTCCCGGACCTCGGCCCGGGCGCCCTCGGCGGCCTCGTCGTCCCCGGGGAGTCGATCATCTGCACCTGGACGACGTCGCTCGCGCTGGCGACCGACGCGGTCAACCGGGGGCTCGACCTCCGGCTCGAGACCGCGGTCACCGGCATCGACGTCGGCGCCGCGAGCACCGTCGTACACACCACCCAGGGGGACATCGAGACCCGCTGGGTCGTCAACGCGGCCGGGCTGGGAGGCGACACGATCGAGCGGATGCTGGGCTTCGAGCGGTTCACGCTCAACCCGCGGCGCGGCGAGCTGCTGGTCTTCGACAAGCTGGCCGGGCCGAAGGTGCCGGTGATCGTGCTGCCCGTGCCGAGCAAGGTCGGCAAGGGTGTGCTGGTGTCGCCGACCATCTATGGCAACGTCATGGTGGGGCCCACCGCGGAGGACATGGAGGACCGCGCCGACACCGCCACGACCGAGGAGGGCTTCGCCTTCCTGCGCGAGAAGGGCGGCCAGCTCATGCCGTCGCTGATGACCGAGGAGGTCACCGCCGCCTATGCGGGGCTGCGGGCGGCGCACGACCAGAGCGACTACGTGATCGAGGCGGACGCGGAGAAGCGCTACGTCGTGGCGGGCTGCATCAGGTCGACGGGGCTGACGTCGTCGATGGCCGTGGCGGAGCACGTGGCCGACCTGCTCGCCCACGCGGGCCTGTCCCTGGTCGCCCGCGACGACCTGCCGGAGGCGCCGAGCATGCCGCCGATCGGCGAGCACCAGCTGCGCCCCTATGCCGACGACGAGCGGATCGAGGGCGACCCGGCCTATGGGTCGGTCGTCTGCTTCTGCGAGCGCGTCACCGAGGGCGAGATCCGCGACGCGCTCGCCGCCACGATCCCCGCCCGGGACCTGGGCGGGCTGCGTCGTCGTACGCGCGCCCACAACGGCCGCTGCCAGGGCTTCTTCTGCGGGGCCCGGCTGACGGCACTGCTCGAGGAGGCTTCGTCGTGACCACGACGCTCAAGGTGCCCGTCGTCATCGTCGGCGCCGGCCCCGCCGGGCTCCGCGCGGCGCAGGAGCTCGCGCCGCAGGTCGACGGCGAGGTGCTCGTGCTCGACCGGGAGGGGCAGCTCGGGGGCATCCCGCGGCACTCCCACCACCAGGGCTACGGGCTGCGTGACCTGGGCCGGTCGCTGACCGGGCCGGCCTACGCGCGGCGCCTGGTGACCGCGGCGGCCGCCGCGGGCGCGCACCTGCGCTCGCGGGCGATGGTGACCGGCTGGGCCGGCGAGCGCGCCCTCGAGGTGACCTCGCCCGAGGGGCGCCAGGTGGTCTCGGCGGACGCCGTGGTGCTGGCGACCGGGGCGCGCGAGCGCGCCCGGGCGGCTCGCTGGATCCCGGGCGACCGGCCCGGTGGGGTGCTGACCACCGGGGAGCTCCAGCAGCTCGTGCACCTCGAGGGGCTGCCCGTCGGCGGTCGCGCCGTCGTGGTGGGCGCGGAGCTGGTGTCGTGGTCGGCGGTGCTGACCCTGCGCCAGGCCGGGGTCGAGACCGTCTGCCTCGTGACCGAGCACCCGCAGCCCGACTCCTACCGTGCCTTCTCGGCGCCCGGGCGGCTGCTGTTCCGGACCCGGGTGCGGACCTCGTCGCGCGTCGTGCGGGTCGTCGGCCGCGGCCGCGTCTCCGGGGTGGAGGTTGAGGACGTCGCCACGGGTGCCCGCGAGATCGTCGCCTGCGACACCGTCGTGTTCACCGGCGACTGGGTCCCGGACCACGAGATCGCGCGCCTCGGCGGCGTCCCCCTGGATGCCGGGACGCTCGGGCCCCGCGTGGATGCGGCCCTGCGGACCGAGGTGCCCGGTGTCTTCGCGGCAGGCAACGTGCTGCACGCCGTCGACACGGCCGACGTCTGCGCGCTCGACGGCGCTCACGTGGCTCGGTCCGTGCTGGCCCACCTCCATGGTGCCCGGCCCGCTGCGGCGGCCGTCCGGGTCGTGGCCGACGCGCCGTTCCGCTGGGTCGCGCCCTCGCTGCTGCGCCCCGGCGACACCGCCCCGGCGCGCGAGCGGCTGCTGCTGTGGACCGACGAGCTCGTCCGCCGGCCCCGCGTCGTCGCCCGCCAGGACGGCCGGGTCGTCGGCTCGCTCCGGGTCCGCTGGCCCGCCGCCCCCGGCCGCGTCTTCCGCGTCCCCTCCTCGCTCCTCGCGGACGTGCGGTGGGACGGTGGCGAGGTGCGCGTGGGGCTCGGCTGAGGGGTTGCCGGTTTCCCCGCTCAGGCGGTGAACCCTGCACTGGTAGGCCGAAGTTTCGGCCACCAAGTGCCAACATCCCCGCTCAAGCGGTGAAACCGACACCCCCCGAGCCCCGGAGCGGCCGCGCCGCCCGGCGAGGGCGCGGCCGCGAGGTCCCGGCCCTCGGCGAAGAACGCCACCACCGCGGCCACGTCCACCAGGTCGGCGAGCGGTCGGGAGGCACCGAAGGGCTGGTTCCAGAACCCTCCGACCGGGGGCGGGGACCAGGGGCCCACATAGGCATAGGGCTCGGCCACGTGCTCGTCGCCGGGGGAGACCCCGACGTTGACCTCGCCCACGCTGATCGCCACGTCGAAGTGCTCGGGCCACAGCACCGGTGTCTCGTCAGGCGCGAAGGCGCGCAGGGCGGCGTCGCCGACCGACAGGGCGTCGCACAGCCGCGTCACGGCCGACGGGTCGAGGTCGAGCCGGTCGCCGGGGCCGAGGCCGGGCCCACCGGCATAGACGTCGTCGAGCCGCCGGGGCACCAGCCCCACCGCCGCGCCGACCTCGGCGAACGTGCCGGCCAGCGGGCAGCGGCCTCCCGGCGCGACGAGCTCGACGCCCTCGACCCGGACAGGGGGCCCGGTCACCGTCCCGAAGCCGCCCGGCAGCACGCGCAGCCGCACGGTCCCCGCGGCGTAGTACTGCGGGCCGGCCACCAGCAGCTCGGCCACCCCGTGCAGGGCGGTCCTCGTCCCGACGAGATCCACGGCGTCTCCTCCTGTCGTCGCGGGGCCGGTGTAACGCCCGGCCCCCGAGTCGGCACTCATGGGTGATCGGTCTGCACCCGGACGAGGAGCGTTACATGGACGGCAGCACGGACAACAGCACCCAGCGCTGGTACGACCTGCCGCCCGGCGACGTCCCCGACGAGGGCCGGGTCCGCACCGTCGTCGTCGACGGCCGGTCCCTCGCCCTGACCCGTTGCGAGGGCCGGCTCGGCGCGCTCGACAACCACTGCCCCCACCAGGGCGGCCCGCTCGGCGAGGGGTCGATCGAGCAGGGGCTGCTGCGCTGCCCGTGGCACGGCTACGACTACGACCCGCTGACGGGGACGCCGCCCGGCGCGATGGCCGACCACCTCGACGACCGCGTGCCGACCTACGACGTCGCGGAGGACCCGGGCGGCGTGCGCGTCCGGCTCCCCGACCGGGTCGAGCACCGGCGCACCGTCTCCGACGTGCTGGTCGAGACCCTCGTGGCGCACGGCGTCGACACCGTCTTCGGGATGGTCGGCCACTCCAACCTCGGTTTCGCCGACGCCCTCCGCCGGGCCGAGGAGCGGGGCCGGCTTCGCTTCGTCGGCATCCGCCACGAGGGTGCCGCGGCCTTCGCCGCCAGCGCCTACGGCAAGCTGACCGGCCGCCCCGCCGCGTGCTTCGCCATCGCCGGCCCGGGGTCGACCAACCTGCTGACCGGGCTCTATGACGCCCGGCTGGACGGGTCGCCGGTCGTCGCGATCTCCGGCCAGGTGCCGTCCAAGGTGCAGGGCCGGGGCGCCTTCCAGGACCTCGACCTCGGAGCGGTCTTCCGCGACGTCGCGATCAGCACGACGACCGTGCAGGCCGGGAGTGACCACGCCGAGCTGGCCGCCCTCGCCGTCAAGCACGCCCGCGACGGCCGAGGCGTCGCCCACCTGGTCCTGCCCGACGAGGTGCAGGTCCTTCCCTCGGAGGCGCCGGCCGGCTCGCCCGACGGCCGCTACCACCGCCGGCCCGTCGGCCCCGACCCGGCGGCGCTCGCCCGCGCGACCGAGCTGGTCGCCACGGCCCGGCGCCCCGTTGTCATCGCGGGGCACGGCGCCCGGGACGCGCGGGAGGCGGTCACCGCGCTGGCCGAGCAGCTCGGCGCCCCGGTGCTCACGACGTTCAAGGCCAAGGGCCTCGTCCCCGACACCCACCCGCTCGGGGCGGGTGTCCTGGGCAGGAGCGGTACGCCGGTCGCCAGCTGGCTGATGAACGAGGCGGACCTGCTCGTCGTGGTGGGCGCGTCGTTCGCCCAGCACACCGGCATCGCACCCTGGCAGCGGATCGTCCAGATCGACGACACCCCGACCGCGATCGGCCGCTTCGACGCGGTCACCGCCGACCTGCTCGGCGACGCCGCGGTCGTCGTACCCGCCCTCGCCCACGCCGTGCGCGAGGCCGGCGCGCACGCCGAGGACCAGCGGCCCGACGTCGCAGCACGCTGGGCGATCTGGCGCGATGAGAAGGCGCGACGTGCCGCCGACGACCGCGGCCGTGGCGTCCCGGCGGCGGCCGTGTTCGCGGCCCTGTCCGAGCACCTCCCGCCCGAGGCGGTGGTGACCGTCGACGTCGGCAACCACGCCTACTCGCTGGGCCGCTATCTGGAGTCGCAGGGCCAGCCCGTGCTGATGTCGGGCTATCTCGGGTCGATCGGGTTCGGCTATCCCGCGGCCCTGGGCGCCTGGGCGGCCGACCCGGGCCGCCCGGTCGTCGCGGTGACCGGTGACGGCGGCTTCGGCCAGTACGCCATGGAGCTGACCACGGCCGTCGCCCACGGCGCACCGATCAAGCACGTGCTGCTCAACAACAACGCACTCGGCAAGATCAGCAAGGAGCAGCTCGCCGCCGACTACCCGGTCTGGCACACCTCCCTCACCAACCCCGACTGGGCCGCCTTCGCCGAGCTGTGCGGCGCCCGCGGGATCCGCGTGACCCGCAGCGACCAGCTCGGCGCCGCGATGACCGCCCTCTTCGCCACCCCTGGACCCGCCTTGCTCTGCGTGGAGCAGGACGCGGAGCTGCTGTGAACCCCACCCACCACCCGAGGAGAGACCGATGCCCGACGAGCACGACTTCACCGGCCTCAAGGCCACCTTCGTCAACTGCACCCTCAAGCGCAGCCCCGGGCTGAGCCACACCCAGGGGCTCGTCGACGCGAGCGCCGCGATCATGGAGAAGCACGGCGTCGAGGTCAGCCAGATCCGGCTGATCGACCACGACGTCGCGACCGGCGTCTATCCCGACATGCGCGAGCACGGGTGGGAGCGCGACGCCTGGCCCGACCTCTACCCGGGCATCCTCGCCAGCGACATCCTCGTGGTCGCCGGGCCGATCTGGCTGGGCGACAACAGCAGCGTGACCAAGCAGCTCATCGAGCGGCTCTACTCGCTGTCCGGCGAGCTCAACGACAAGGGGCAGTACCTCTTCTACGGCCGCGTCGCCGGCTGCCTCATCACCGGCAACGAGGACGGCATCAAGCACTGCGCGCAGAACATCCTCTACTCCCTCCAGCACATCGGCTACACGATCCCGCCCAACGCCGACGCCGGCTGGATCGGCGAGGCCGGCCCCGGCCCGTCCTACCTCGACCCCGGAAGCGGCGGCCCGGCCAACGACTTCACCAACCGCAACACGACGTTCATGACCTGGAACCTCCTGCACCTCGCCCAGCTGCTGCGGGCGGCGGGCGGGGTGCCCGGCTATGGCAACCAGCGCTCGGAGTGGAACGCGGGGACCCGGTTCGACTTCGAGAACCCCGAGTACCGATGACCCGACCGCCGACGACCCGAGCACCGACGACCGGCGACGAAGAAGGCGGCCGACCCATGAACCTCGCTAGGGTGCCCTCGTGGCCCAGGACGAGGTCGAGCTGCTCGCGGCGCTCCGCGCCGGTGACGAGGCCGCCTTCACGCGCCTGGTCGCGGACTGGTCGCGACCCATGCTGATGCTCGCCCGGGGCTTCGTGTCGACGGAGGCCTCGGCCCAGGAGGTCGTCCAGGAGACCTGGCTCGCCGTCATCCGCGGGCTGGCCGGCTTCGAGGGCCGCTCCGCCCTGCGCACCTGGGTCTACCGGATCCTCGTCAACCAGGCCAAGACCCGCGGCGTGCAGGAGCACCGCACCATCCCGTGGAGCAGCCTGTCCGACGACGACACCGGCCCCACCGTCGACCCCGACCGGTTCCGCGGCCCCGAGGACCAGTACCCCGGCGGCTGGCGGTCGTTCCCCACGGAGTGGCGCAGCGCCGAGGACCACGCGATCGAGGGGGAGGCCCGCGACCGCCTCCGTGCGGCGTTCGAGACGCTGCCCGAGCGCCAGCGGATCGTGGTTACCCTGCGCGACGTGATCGGCTGCTCGTCCGAGGAGGTCTGCGACCTGCTCGGGGTGTCCGCCGCCAACCAGCGGGTACTCCTGCACCGCGGCCGCGCCACCGCCCGCGCCGCGCTCGCCGACTACCTGGCCCCCGAGGAGGTGTCATGACCGGTCCCATCGCGCACCTGAGCTGCCAGGAGTTCGTCGAGCTGGTCACCGACTACCTCGACGGGGCCCTCGACGACCCCACCCGCGAGCGGTTCGACCACCACATGGAGCTGTGCCCCGGCTGCGGGGTCTACCTCCACCAGATGGAGGAGACCGCCGCTCGGCTGGGGACCATCCCCGCCGAGTCCCTCTCGCCCGAGGCGCAGGAGACCCTGCTCGACGCGTTCCGCGGCTTCCGGCGCTGACGGCAGGCCGCGGCCGCCGTACGACGGGGCGCGCGGCGTTGTCGGTGGCCGTGTGTAACGTCGAGGACTCTTGCAGGACAGAACAGCCAGCCAGCCCGTGCTCCACCCTCCGCGCGGGCGTGAGGAGGTTCCGCCGCCATGACCACCGCACCCTGGACCGCCGACCGGCTCGTCGCCGCCTATGACGAGGTCAGGTCCCACACCGAACGGCTGGCGGCGCCGCTCTCCCCGGAGGACCAGACGGTCCAGTCGATGCCCGACGTGTCGCCCACCAAGTGGCACCGCGCCCACGTCACCTGGTTCTTCGAGACCTTCGTGCTCGCCGACCACGAGCAGGCGTTCCGGCCCTTCCAGGACACCTACTGGTTCCTCTTCAACAGCTACTACGAGGCCGTCGGCCCGCGCTACGCCCGCGCCCAGCGCGGCGTCATCAGCCGGCCGGGCGCCCACGACGTCGGGCTCTACCGCCACAACGTCGACGCCCGGATGCGCGACCTCGTGTCCACGCTCGACGAGGGCACGCTCGCCAAGCTCTCCGACACCCTCCAGCTCGGCTTCCACCACGAGCAGCAGCACCAGGAGCTGCTGCTCATGGACATCAAGCACGTGCTGTCGCTCAACCCGCTGCAGCCGGCCTACGCCGGCGTCCGCGCCGCCGAGAGCAGGCCCGACCCGCTGGGGTGGGTCGACGTCGAGGGCGGCCTCGTGGAGGTCGGCCACCGCGGCGACGGCTTCTCCTTCGACAACGAGCTGCCGCTCCACCAGGTCCACCTCGAGCCGTTCCGGCTCGCCGACCGGCTGGTGACCAACGCCGAGTGGCGGGAGTTCATGGCCGACGGCGGCTACCACCGGCCCGAGCTCTGGCTCTCCGACGGCTGGGCCCGGGTGCAGGCCGAGCGGTGGGAGGCGCCGTTCTACTGGCACCAGGACGACGGCGTCTGGTTCGAGCACACCCTGCACGGCACGTGGCCGGTCGACCCCGGACTGCCCGTCGCCCACGTCAGCCACTACGAGGCCGACGCCTTCGCCGCCTGGGCGGGCAAGCGGCTGCCGACCGAGGCCGAGTGGGAGCACGGCGTCCGGTCGGCCGGTCTGCCCGTCGAGGGCAACCTCGCGGACGGCGACACCTTCCACCCCCGGGCGGCCGGGCCCGCGACCGGCACCCTCCGCCAGGCCTACGGCGACTGCTGGGAGTGGACCTCCTCGGCCTATCTGCCCTACCCCGGCTTCCATCCGGCCGCCGGCGCGATCGGGGAGTACAACGGCAAGTTCATGTCCAACCAGATGGTCCTGCGCGGCGGCTGCGCGCTGACCCCGGCGGGCCACACCCGGCCGTCCTACCGCAACTTCTTCCCCCCGGGGTCGCGCTGGGCGCTGTCGGGGGTCCGGCTCGCCGACGGCGGCGCCCCGGCCGCGCGGAGCGCCTCGTGAGCGCCGCACCCGAGCCGGTCGTCTCGGTGCTGCTCGACTCCGACTGGGCCAGCGGCAGCCTCGTCGACGACGTACGCCGCGGGCTCACCCGGCATCCCCGGACGCTCCCGCCCAAGTGGCTCTATGACGACGTCGGCTCCGAGCTCTACGACCAGATCACCCGGCTCCCCGTCTACTACCCGTTCCTCGCCGAGCGCTCGATCCTGGTCGAGCACGCCGACGCCATCGCCGCGGCCAGCGGCGCCACCACCCTGGTCGAGCTCGGCAGCGGGACCAGCGAGAAGACCCGGCTGCTCCTCGACGCGTTCACGAGCACCGGCCAGCTCACCACCTTCGCGCCCGTCGACGTCTCGGAGGGGACGCTCCGCCAGGCGGCCGACCAGATCGCCGGGCGCTATCCCGGGCTGCGGGTCGAGGCCATCGTCGGTGACTTCACGCTCCACCTCGCCCACCTCCCGCGCGGCGGCCGCCGGATGGTCGCGTTCTTGGGCGGGACCATCGGCAACCTCTACCTCGAGGAGCGCGCCGCGTTCCTCGGGGCGCTCGCCGACGTCCTCGAGCCGGGCGACTCCCTGCTGCTCGGCACCGACCTGGTCAAGAGCGCCGACCGGCTGGTCGCGGCCTACCACGACCCCGACGGCGTGACCGCCGACTTCGTGCGCAACTCGCTGCGGGTGCTCAACCGCGAGCTCGGGGCCGACTTCGACCTGGACGCGTTCTCCTATGTGCCGCTCTGGGACGCCCACATGGAGCGGATGGACCTCCGGCTGCGCTCCGAGGCGCCCCAGCGCGTCACCATCCCCGGGGCCGACCTGGTGCTCGACCTGGCCGTGGGGGAGGAGATCCGCGTGGAGATCTCCACGAAGTTCCGGGTCAGCCGGATCGCCGCCGAGCTCGAGGCAGCCGGCCTCGCCGTCACCCGGGTGTGGACCGACGAGCCGGGCGACTTCGCGCTCACCCTGGCCAGCAAGCCCCAGGGGGTATCCGCGCCCCTCGAGCCGATGTGATGTTGAAAACATCAGAGTTTTACCCGAAAGCGGTTCATTTTCGACACCGCGGGGTCATATACTCTTGATCACGAAGCCGCCTGGTGACCCGAGACGCCAGGCGGCTTCGCTGTGTCCGGAGTCCGGTCCGGCCGCCGCCGCGTCGGCATCCCGCGCCTCACTGGAGGTACTGGTAGCCGATCCACACCTGGACCTCGGTCAGGCCGGTGAGGTCGAGGCCGGCGTCGAGCTCGTGGTCGGGGACGACGACCTCGTAGTCGCCGCCGACGCCGCGCCCCCAGAACGCGAGTGACTGGGGGTCGGTGAGCAGCGGGTCGGCTCCGAGGCCCTCGTCGGCCACCAGCGGCTCGAGCGTGGCGTCCCGGTTGCTCCGCCGCGGCTGGAGCACCGTGGTCTCCACCGTGCCGTCGAGGCGGCGCGTCTCATAGCTGCTGCCGTGCCGGACCTCGACGGTCACCTCCGACGTCGGGGCCGTCGCACCGACGAGGGCGACGCGCACCCCCTGCACCTTGGCGTCGACGTGGTCCGCCGGGAGCGAGGTCGGGTCGAGGTGGAAGGAGAGCCGACCGGTCGCGCGCAGGGAGTCGATCTCGGCGCTGCCCGCGCGGAACGAGAGGCGACGCCGGTCGTGGTCGTGGAAGCGGGTGGTGAAGCGGTTGAACGCCAGCTCGAGGTCGATCATCTCGAGCAGGCCACGCCAGCAGTCCCCGAGCCGCCCCACCAGCTCGATCACGTTCATCCGGCCCTCGGCGAAGTCGCGGGCGAGGTCGGGGTCGAGGTGGCCGCTCTCGAGGCGGACCTCGTCCTCCTGGTCGGTCAGCGTGTAGATCTCCACCGACCGCTGGGCATGGAAGGCGAGCGTCAGCAGGGCGTCGGCCTTGGACTCGGCGATCGCGATGGCGTTGAGGCCGGTCCGGCGAAGCGCCTCCTCCCTCGCGACGACCTGCAGCCCGACGCCGTCGATCCCGTTCACGGCCGCGGCGGCGCGGGCGATGCGGGCGTCGGACGCGTCGAGGCGCTGCTGGGCCAGGGTCACGCGGTGCCGCGCGAGCAGCAGCTCGTGGGTCAGCTCGACGCCTCGGCGCACGAGATCCATGTGGGTGCTGTTCGCCGCGGTGGTCTGCGCGGTGAGCTTCTCGATCACGTCGACGAAGCTGACGATCGCCTGGGCCGCCTTGACGACGTCGGCCACCTGGGTCTTGACCGGGCCGTAGGCCGCCTTGATCGCGTCGGTCTTGGGCTTCTCGCCCGCGAACAGGGCCTGGGCGATCGGCTCGGCGTTGGCGACCACGGTGCTCGACAGCGCCACCATGCTGGGCACGAGGGCGACCAGGCTGACGCCGCCCGTCGGGACGGCGGCCACCACCGCGACGACGGCTCCCGCGATGCTGGCGATGCTGCCGAGCACGCCGCCGATCGACACCTCCTCGTGGCGCATGGCGTCGGCGGCGAGGGCGGCCTCGAGGTCCCTGGTCGTCTGGTCGAGCCGCGCCTGCACGTCGTCGAGCGTCTCGGTCGCGATCCGAGCCTCGGTCGTGGCCAGCTCCCGGTCCTCCACGGTCGTGTCCTGGGCGGCCAGCGCCTGGCGACGCTGCTCCTCGAGGAACGATGCCCAGGTCTCCAGGGTCGGCAGCGTGAGCAGCACCCCCTCGCCGGCGTTGAGGAAGCTGAGCACCAGGCTGCCGAAGCCGGTGAAGGCGTCCCGGTAGGCCTTGAACTGGGGCAGGACGTCGAGGTCGCGCGGGAAGCCGAGCGCGTTGAGACCACCCGGCTCCCAGCCGAGGTCCTGGTCGTGCTGCTGCCGGGGTCGCGGCACCTCGGTGAGCTGCTGCAGCCATCGCAGCGCCTCGGCGTCGGCGGGCTGGAGCTCGAGGGCCCGGCGGAGCTCGGCCTCGGCCTCCTGGCCCTTCGTGGGGTTGCTTCGGCGGTGCTGCCGGTAGCGGTGCTGACCCACCAGCAGCCGGTGGGCCGCCCAGGTGGCGGCCAGCGGTCCGTGACCGTCGAGCAGCGGGCGGAGGACGGCGAGGTAGTCCTCCTCGGCGACGGTCGTGGCGCTCAGGCTGCCGTCGGCGCCCGCCGCGCCCGGGTCGCCGGCCACCGGGCTGGGGTCGAACCCCTCCGGGATCTCGGCACCGAGCCCGTTGGCGCCGGCGACGCCACCGGCTCCGCCGGGTCCCCCCGGGCCCGGAGCCGCCTCGAGGAAGGGCGGTGTCTCGTCGAGGACGCTGGTGAAGGCGATCGTCCCGGCGCTGCCGCCGGCGCCCCCCGTGCCTCCGGAGCCCCCGAGGCCGCCCAGGGTGGCCGGGGTCTCGATCGGATCCTGCTCGATGAGCTCCTCGTGGGGGATCCCCTCGGAGTCGAAGACGGTCGTCTTGATCGGCGCCACGGGCGTGCTGGTTGCCGGAGACCCGGCGCCGCCGTTGCCGCCGTTCCCGCCCGGCGCGCCGGCGCCGCCCGAGGCGACGATGCGCACCCCGCTGGAGCGGCGGCACATGACCGTGACGCTCCCGCCCGGGCCGCCCCCTCCTCCGGTGCCGCCGCCCTCGCCGGGTGCACCCTCGTGGATGGGAGGGGTCGGTCCCGCGCTGGCCCCGTCGGCGCCGCGCGCCGGGGAGCCGGTGCCCGCGGCGTTGACGAGCTGACCGTTGCCGCGGAACTCGTCGGCGACGATGACGACCGACCGTGCGCCGATGCGCAGCTCCGCCTGCTGATCCACGAGCCGAGCGACGAGGACGAGGGGATCGGGGCCCGCGAACCCGGCGACGTCCAGGGCGAAGTCGCCGTCGATCGTGATCGTGTCGCGGATGTGAGGACTGGTGATCGGGCGCACGCTGACCTCCACGAGAGGTGGTAAGGGCAGCCTAAACCCGTCCTCGCCTCGCGGCGAGGGGCAGATTCCGGCCCCGCCCGTCAGTCCGCGAGCAGGGCCCGGGCGACGCTCAGTGTGTCGGCGGGGTCCACCATCTTCACGATGTCGGGCGGGTTCTCCAGCAGCTCGACGGCCCGGGACTGCATGGCCTCGGGGATCTCGAGCAGCAGCGGGATCTCGAGGACCCGGCAGAGGTGGAAGAGCTCCTGGAAGATCACGTCGCTCTTCTCGCGAGCCTCGCCGTCCGGGGCGACGATCTTGTGGACGTAGGCGACGAGCAGGTCGACGCGGTTCTTGTCGTTGATCAGCCGGACGTGCTTGCCGTGGTTGTCGCGGCCGTTCGAGACCGGGATCGTGTCGAACCCGTCGCAGATCAGTGCGGTGAGCAGTGCCGAGTCGGTGCCCTCGAAGTAGCCGACCCTCTTGCGAGCCATCTCCCCCCCCCTCCTACACGACGCCCTGGGCCAGCATGGCCGAGGCGACCTTCTCGAAGCCGGCGATGTTGGCGCCGGTGACGTAGTTGCCGGGCTGGTCGTACGCCGCGGCCGCCGCGACGCAGCTCTCGTGGATGTCGACCATGATCTCGAGCAGCCGGGCGTCGACCTGGTCGCGGGTCCAGCTCGCGAAGGTCGCGTTCTGCGCCATCTCGAGACCGCTGACGGCCACCCCGCCGGCGTTGGCGGCCTTGCCGGGGCCGAAGAGGATGCCGGCCTCGACGAATCGGTGCACGGCTCCGGGGTCGGAGGGCATGTTGGCGCCCTCGGCGACGACGAAGACGCCGTTGGCCAGCAGCTTGCGGGCCTCCTGCTCGTCGAGCTCGTTCTGGCACGCGCAGGGGAGCGCGACCTCGGCGCCCTCGACGAACCACGGGCGCGCGCCGGCGTGGAAGTCGCAGCCGAAGTGCTCGGCGTACTCCGAGATCCGGCCGCGCCGGACCTCCTTGAGGTCGATGATCCAGGCGAGCTTCTCCTCGTCGATCCCGTCGGGGTCGAAGACGAAGCCCGAGGAGTCCGACATCGTCAGCACCTTGCCGCCCAGACGCAGCACGCACTCGGCGGCGTACTGCGCGACGTTGCCCGACCCGGAGATGAGACAGGACTTGCGGAAGATGCTGTCGTCGCGGGTGCGCAGCATCTGGTCGGCGAAGTAGACGGTGCCATAGCCGGTGGCCTCCGGGCGGATCAGGCTGCCACCCCAGGCCGGCGCCTTTCCGGTGAGCACGCCGGTGAACTCGTTGCGCAGCCGCTTGTACTGCCCGAACAGGAAGCCGATCTCCCGGCCGCCCACCCCGATGTCGCCGGCGGGCACGTCGGTGTGCGCGCCGAGGTGGCGCTGGAGCTCGGTCATGAACGACTGGCAGAACCGCATGACCTCGCCGTCGCTGCGACCCTTGGGCTCGAAGTCCGAGCCGCCCTTGCCGCCGCCCATGGGCAGCGTCGTCAGGGAGTTCTTGAGGATCTGCTCGAAGGCGAGGAACTTGAGCGTCCCCAGGGTCACGTCGGACCGGAACCGCAGGCCGCCCTTGTAGGGGCCGATGGCCGAGTTCATCTCGACGCGGTAGCCGCGGTTGACCTGGATCTCGCCGCGGTCGTCGACCCACGGCACCCGGAACGAGACGACCCGCTCCGGCTCGGTCATCCGCTCGAGGATCTTGGCCTCGGCGAGCTCCGGCCGCCTCTCGAGCACCGGCCAGACCGAGGACACCACCTCCGCGACCGCCTGGTGGAACTCCGGTTCGCCCGGGGTCCTCGCGATGACCCATGCCATGAAGTCGCTGGTCGTCCGGTGCACGGTCGTGCCTTCCGCCGCGGGGGTGTCGGGGTGCTCCGACACGGCGGACGTGGGCCCGGTTCGCGGGACCATCGTCCTCGCCGTCTTCCACGCTAGACCCGCACGTGGTTGTCCGACACCCGGACGTGATGTCTGCTTCGTTACGCCCGGAGCGCGCGGATCGGCACGGTCACGACCCGGTCGTCGGGCTCAGGCAGTCGGCTCCGTCAGGCGGTCCGCGACCCATCGGGCCAGATCGCTGACCGTGGCCTCGGAGATCTCGTGGCCGCCGGGTTCGCGACGCGCGTGGATCGGGCAGCCGGCGTCACCGAGCAGATAGGTCCAGGTGCGGTCCATCAGCTCGCGCGGGATCACCACGTCGGAGTCCCCGCGGGCCACGAACATCGAGACCCCGGCCAGCCTGCCGGGCGTGACCGGGACGCCGGCGTCGAACGGGAGGGTGCCGCAGAGCAGGGCGGCGCCCGCGAAGCGGTCGGGATCGCCGAGCACCAGCCCGCCCGCGAACGCCGCTCCGCCGCTGAAGCCGACCAGCACGACCGGCCTGGTCGGCGGGGCGACCTCGTCGAGCCAGGCCCGGAACCAGGCCATCACCTCGGCGAGCGACTCCGCGACGGGCCGGCCGATGCCGCGGTTGGCGAACCAGGCCCAGCCGCCGCCCTCGCCGATGGGTGCGCGCACCGCCGCATAGGACGCGCCCGCCGGCATCCAGGTGGCCAGGCCGAGGATGCTCTGCTCGTCGGCGCCCCGGCCGTGCAGGAGCACGACGAGGGGCAGCGAGGGGTCGTCGGGCTGCTTCCAGGCGACGGTGGGGGCGGCGAAGTCGGTCATCGGGGTCCCGGGGTCGTGCCGGTGGGTCAGGCCAGCGGGGCGAAGCCGCCGGTCCAGCCGATCTTCTCACCAGCGGCGAGGGTGATCTGCAGGAAGGCCAGCGCCTCCAGCTCGCGGGCGCGGCGCAGCGAGCCCGCGTCGATCGCCCGCAGGCCGCCCGCGGTGACGAGGTCGGCGAGCTCGGACTTCGCGTCGGCGTCGTCGCCGGCGATGAGGACCGTGGTGGGCTGGCCGCCGATGGTGCCCGAGGCCAGGGTCGCGGCGAAGTTGGTGTTGAACGCCTTGAGGACCCGCGAGTCGGGCAGCGCGGCCTGGAGCTCGGCCGCCGCCGAGGAGTCGGCCGGCACGGTGAGGGAGTCGAAGGTCTCGAAGTTCAGCGGGTTGGTCAGGTCGACGACCGTCTTGCCGGCCAGCTGGCCCGAGCGCTGGGCGAGCACGGCGGCGAGGGCGGGGTAGGGGACGGCGAGCACGACGACGTCGCCGGTCACGGCCTGGTCGGTGTCCTTGCTGTCCAGCAGCTGCACGGTGCTGCCGGCCTTCTCGAGGACGCCGGCGATGGCCGGGCCCATGGTGCCCTTGCCGAGGATGGTCACGCTGGTCATGGGGTGCTCCTTCGAGTGCTTGGGGTCGGGAGCGACATTTAGTTGTCGCTTCAATTGACCGTAGCAGGTGATTAGTTGTTTCAACAACCTTCGAGGTGGCACAATCTCACCCCGTGGAGACCCCCTGGCTGACCGGCACCCAGCTCGCCGCCTGGGTCCGCCTCGCCGCCGTGCTCGAGCTGCTGCCCGGCACCCTGGACTCCCAGCTCCGCCGCGACTCCGCGCTGACGCACTATGACTACTACGTGCTGGCGATGCTGTCGGAGGCGCCCGAGCGCACCCTGCGGATGACCGCGCTGGCTCGACAGACCAACGCGACGCTGCCTCGGCTCTCCCACGTCGTGGCCCGGCTCGAGGAGCGCGGCCTGGTCGAGCGGGTCCCGTGTCCCGGCGACGGCCGCGCGACCAACGCGCGGCTCACCGCCGCCGGGTTCGCCAAGGTCGAGGAGTCCGCGCCCGGGCATGTCGCCGTCGTACGCGAGCACGTCATCGACGCCCTGACCGAGGAGCAGGTCGCGCAGCTCGCCGAGATCGCCGAGGCGATCCTCGAGCGCCTCGACCCCGACGGAACGCTCGCGCCGGTCTACCGCCGCCACGACGCCTGACCGACGGCCGGTCAGGCGCATGCCCGCGCCGCGGACCGGTTACCTAGGTGGCCTGCGGCCGGCGGGCCGGGGATCGGCGAACCGGCCCGCCGACCGATGCGTCCTCTGGGCCGACGGGTCGGGTTGGGCCGGCTCTGCGATCATCGACGCGTGCCCGACGCGACCACGATCTTCGACCTGTCCTTCACCGACAACCACGGCCGCACCGTCGACCTCGCCGACTTCGCCGGCCGCCCGGTGCTGGTCGTCAACACCGCCAGCCAGTGCGGGTTCACGCCGCAGTACGACGGCCTCCAGGAGCTACACGAGCGCTTCGGCGAGCCGGCGCTCGGCGACCGCGGGCTGGTCGTGCTCGGCTTCCCCTGCGACCAGTTCGGGGGTCAGGAGCCCGGCGGCGACGACGAGATCGCCGAGTTCTGCCGCGTCAACCACGGGGTGACCTTCCCGCTGTCCACCAAGGTCGAGGTCAACGGCGCCGGCACCCATCCGGTGTTCGCGTTCCTCAAGGACCGGGCGGGCGGGCTGCTCGGCTCCGGCATCAAGTGGAACTTCACCAAGTTCCTCGTGTCCGCGGACGGCCGCTCGGTGCGCCGCTACGCCCCCACCGTGCCGCCCGCCAAGATCGCCGCGGACGTCGCCGAGCTCGTCGAGGCCTGAGCGGTGTCGCTCCCGCGGAGCAGGCCGAGCGAGCAGGGCGTCGACGCGGCCGCCGTGCTCGCGTTCGTGGAGGCGGTCGACGCCGACCCGACGGTCGAGGTGCACAGCCTCATGGTGCTCCGCCACGGTCACGTGGTGGCCGAGGGCTGGTGGGCGCCGCACACCCCCGACCGGGCGCGGCTGCTCTACTCGCTGAGCAAGAGCTTCACCTCCCTGGCGCTGGGCTTCGCCGTCGCCGAGGGGCTGGTCTCGCTCGACGACCCGGTGCTGAGGTTCTTCCCGGAGCTCGACGCCGAGGTCACCGACCCCCGCAGCCGCGCGACCACCCTGCGCCACCTGGCGGCGATGGCCAGCGGCCACGACCGGGACGTGTGGGAGGAGGCCGTGGCGCGCGACCTCGAGGAGCCCGTGCGGGGCTTCCTCACGCTGCCGCCGGAGGCGGAGCCGGGCACGGTCTTCGCCTACAACCAGTGCTGCACCTACACCGTCGCGGCCGCGCTCCAGCGGGTCTCCGGGTCGACCCTCGTCGACTTCCTGCGGCCGCGACTGCTCGACCCGCTCGGGATCGGCGAGGTGGGATGGCAGGCATGGCCGGCGGGGCGGCAGCTCGGGTTCTCCGGGCTCTTCGCGCGGACCGAGGACGTCGCGGCGCTGGGCCGGCTCCTGCTGGCGCGCGGGGCCTGGGACGGCCGGCAGCTGCTGGACCCGTCGTACGTCGACCTGGCGACCGCGGCGCACGTCTCGACGGGCGCCCGCGACGAGGGCCCCGACTGGCAGCAGGGCTATGGGTTCCAGTTCTGGCGGTCCCGGCACGGCTTCCGCGGCGACGGCGCGTTCGGCCAGTTCTGCCTCGTGCTGCCCGACCAGGACTCCGTCGTGGCGATCACGGCCGGCACCGAGCAGACCCAGACGCTGCTCGACCACGTGTGGGACCAGCTGCTGCCCGGGCTCGGGACGTCGGCGGGCGGCCCGGAGGCGGCCGGCGCCGAGCGGGCCCTGGCCGACCGGCTGGCCACGCTGTCGCTGCCGGCCTGCCCCGGGGAGGGCGAGCCGCGGCCGGGCGGCTATGACGTCGTCGAGCGCAACCGTGAGGGGGCCGCTCCGTTCGTCCGGGTCGAGCTGGGTGACGGGCGCCTGACCCTGGCGGAGGAGGGAGACGAGGTGACCGTCCCGCTGGGCGTCGGAGCCTGGCGGACCACGGTCGCCCGCACCCGACAGGGCGCGGAGATCGCGCTCGCCGTGAGCGGGGGAGAGGATGCCGGGCGGGCCCGCGTCGAGGTCATCCTGCTCGAGACGCCGCACCGGCTCGACATCGTCTGCGACAACGGAACCGGCACCGCCGAGGTGACCTGGCGGGACGTCCCGCTGCGGTGGGACGGGCTGGGCTCGCTGCGCGTCCCGGAGCCGCGCGGATAGCCGTCCGCCCACGCTGGTGAGAACGCTCTCGGCGACCTGTAACTGCAAGTTTCTGCAGCGCAAGTTTATGCAGGGCCGTTTTGCCACGGAGTCGCGACGAGCGTTGCAGACTTGTGCACACAGAGGGACACCGAAGGGCTCGGGCCGGAGGGAGCCTCTGAGAGGGACCGAAGGGCTCGGGCCGGAGGAACCTCGACAGGATCGGTTGAGTCGCAGCGCATCGGTCCGCGAACTTGTTTTTCGGGGGTCATCTCGGGAAATCCTCGGAGGGCAAGCTCGCGGACCGCTGCTCGCTCGGGAAAGCAGGCTGCGAGCTCGACCGGGACACCTACAAGGCCGTCACAGCCCCAAAGAAGAAGCCGCCCAGGGTCTCGGGTCCCGGGGCGGCTTCTTGGTATGAAGGTACACCTTTCTCGTTCGGGTAGGTGGGAATCCGGCGGAATGGTCCGTCAACCGCCCGCAGGTCTAGACCGTTCGGCCGTTCCCGGCCGTGCCGCGGAGCGCCGCCGGCGTCAGCTCCCGGGGGCGAGGTGACCGGCGATCTGCCGGCACCGGTCTGGACCGCTCGGCTTCGACACCGAGGCCGAGGCTCTCGCGATCGCCAACGACACCGACGATGGCCTCGCCGCCACGGTGTGGGGCCGCGACATCGACGTCGCCCTGCGTCGTCACCTGTCGGCCCGGGTCCGGCGGCGGTGGATCCGCAGCCGGGACCCGTCGCGCCGGAAGGTGGTGCGGCGCTCGGCCTCGCGGTGCCGGTCGGCGGCGTAGGTCTGGGCGAAGTAGTCCTGGTGCACGGTGTTCATGGCGTCTCCCTGGTGGCGGTGGCTGAGCTGGTGTCACCAGACCCGCGCCGACCGCCACCTGGTCGCGCCGGCAGAATCGCCAGGTTGTGGGTCAGGCGGACTTGGTGGCCCGGACGAACGCGCTGGCGACGGCGCCCTCCATGTCGGCGAGCACAACGGGAAGGTCGATGTCGCTGGGGATGTCCTCCGGGCGCAGGTCGGCGGCGAGCGAGTCGAGGTCGGTGCGCTCGTAGGCCCGGGTGACCTCGACGCCGGCGTCGCCGAAGCCGGCCGCGGTCAGCTTGGCGACATAGTCGCTGTCGACGAGGGCGCCGGCGACGCAGCCGGTCCACAGCCGCATGGCGCGCTGGGCGGGGTCCGGCAGCGGCTTGCGCAGGACGATGTCGGAGACCGCGAAGCGGCCGCCGGGCTTGAGGACCCGGAACGCCTCGCGCAGGACGACGTCCTTGTCGGCGGCGAGGTTGATCACGCAGTTGGAGATGATCACGTCCACGGAGCTGTCGGGCAGCGGGATGTGCTCGATGGTGCCCAGCAGGAACTCGGCGTTGTCGACACCGGCCTCGGCCTGGTTGCGGCGCGCGAGCTGGAGCATCTCGGGGGTCATGTCGAGGCCGTAGGCCTTGCCGGTGGGGCCGACGCGACGCGCGGAGAGGAGCACGTCGAGGCCGCCGCCCGAGCCGAGGTCGAGCACGGTCTGGCCGGGCTCGAGCTGGGCGAGGAGGGTCGGGTTGCCGCAGCCGAGCGAGGCCGCGAGCGCGGAGGCCGAGACCTCCTCGGCCTCGCTGTCGTAGTGGTCGCGGGTGATCACGTCGTCACCCACCGCGCTGCCCGCGGTGACGGTGGCGGTCCCGCCGCAGCACGAGGTGCCGCAGCACGCCGAGCCCTCGTCCTTGGTGAGGACCTCGGTGGCTTGGCGCGCGGCGGCGGCATAGCGGTCGCGTACGGCGTCGCGCAGCTCGTCGCCGTTGAGGGTGGTGGGGTCGCTCTGGGTGGTCATGGATGGGTCCTCCGGGTCGTCACGTTTGATTAGACATCTGTCGAAGCAGTTCCCACCTTGCCCCTTGATTCGATGAATGTCAAGATAGATGCATGTCGAACCGGCTGCTGCCCCTCGTGACGTCCGACTCACCGGCCGCGTGCTGCGAGCCGCTGGCCGTGCGCGCGCTGTCGGGCGACCAGGCGACCGCCATCGCGCCGATGTTCAAGGCGCTCGGCGACCCGGTCCGGCTGCGGCTGATGTCGATGATCGCCTCGACCGACGAGGCCTGCGTGTGCGACCTGACCGACGCGTTCGACGTGTCCGCGCCGACCATCTCTCACCACCTCAAGGTGCTGCGCGAGGCGGGACTGGTGGACGGCGAGCGGCGGGGCACGTGGGTCTACTACCGGCTCCGCCCCGACGCCGTGCGCCAGCTCGGTGCGCTCCTCGACGTCGCCCGCGCCGAGGCTCGGTAGGGCTCCCCATTATTCACGGACGCTCTCGTTGTAAATTGACCGCATGATCGTCGCCGAGGCCATGGTGCGCACACCGAGGACGTTGGCTCCCGACGCCTCGGTCGCCGCGGCCCGCGCCGCCCTCGCCGACGACCACATCCACCTGGTCCTGCTGACCGACGGCGACCGCCTCGTCGGCACCCTCGCTCGTGAGGACCTCGCGGGCGTCCCCGATGACCGGTCGGCCCACGAGCTCGCGATCCTCACCGGACGGACCATCGCCCCGACGGCCGACGCGGAGGCGGCGCGCCGCCACCTGGTCGGTGCGCGGCGGCGTCGACTCGCGGTGGTTGACGAGGACGGCAGGCTGGTCGGCCTCCTGTGCCTCAAGCGGAGCGGCACCGGCTTCTGCAGTGACGACGACGTCGCCGCCCGGGTCGCCGAGCGCGCCGCCGCGCCTGCGCTGCCGATCTGACGGCAGTGGCCTTGGTTTCGAGGCTCGCTTCGCTCGCACCTCAACCGGCGGCCGGCGGCGGTTGGACCTCAACCGGCGGCCGCACCTCAACCGGCGGGGGCGGCGGCGGCCGCACCTCAACCGGCGAGGGGCGGCGCTACGCTCCGTCCTCAACCGGCGGGGGCACGCCGGATCCACGGCCTGACCGAGGTCATCGTTGTCGTTGTCGGAAGGTGATCGAGCCGTCGGGTTGTTCTCGGTGGTGGTAGGCGGGGTCGTGGATGCGGTGGTGGTGGAACCCGCAGAGGGGGATCGCGTCCTCGAGGTTGGTGGACCCCCGAGGTGCCAGGGTTCTCGGTGATGAAGCTCGCACCAGGCGAACGGGCGGTCACAGCCCTCGGCCGCGCAGCTGGTCCTCCGGAGGGCGAGGGCGATGCGTTGGGCTTCGGTGAAGAACCGTTTGGTGCGGCCGAGGTCCAGCGGGAGGGACTCCCCGCTCAGGACCGCGGGGAGGATCCCGGCGGTGCAGGCGAGTCGGCGGGCCTCGCTCGCGGAGATCTGGTCGCCGGTGTCGAGGCCGGCGGCGGCGAGATCCGCGGTGAGCTGGTGCTGGTCGAGGGTGACCACGATGGTGGCGGCGCTCTTGTGGTGGAGCCGGTCGGTGGGGAGGTGCTCGAGGAGCTCGATCAACGCCTGGCCGTAGCGGTTTGCCCAGTCGAGGCGGTCTCCGACGGGTCCGGTGTGGTCGGTGTGGGCGCCGAGTCGTCCGCGGCGGGGTGAGGCGAGCTGTTGGATGGTCTTCTTGAGGATCGCGCCGGCCAGGGCGGGGACGGTGAAGTGTCCGGAGACGGTGCCGTCGGGGTTGTCGTGCAGCGTCAGCCGGGTCCGGGCCCGTTGGAGGGCTTCTTCGTCGCGGAGGACCTGGTCGTGGTGCCGGTCGGTCTCGGCCTGGGTGGCGGCGGCTTCGAGGGCGCGGCGGGCCTTCTTGCGCAGTGCCGCGACGTCCAGGGTCTGGGCCTGGTCCACGAGGTGCTGCTCGATGGTGGCGCGCTGGTCGGGGTCCAGGCCGGGCGGGAGCTGGGCGGTGGCCGCGGCGATCACCGAGGCATGCTCGGCCGACACGGTTCCCGCCGACAGTGCCGCTTCGGTGGCCGGCAGCGACTCCAGCGCCCCGGCGAGGGCGACCTGCCCCGCCGCGACGGGGCCGGTGGCCCGGGTGTGCTTGGACAGCCACGCGCTGGTGCCGGACATCCCCGAGGCGGACGCGACCCGGGCCTTGTCGGCGGCCGCGACCAGTCTCAGCTTCACCCCCGACAACCGGGAGATCGCCCGCTCGACCTCCCCGACCACGGCCGCGTAGTCCCCCGAGGCCAGCGTGAGGTCGGGGCCCAGCCCGTCCAGGGCCGCGTGGACCTCGGCCAGCACCGTCACGACGCCGTCGGCGTCGGGGTGCAGATCGAGGAGTGCGGACATGCCTACATCATAAAGGAACAGATGTTCGAATACAAGGACCTGATCTGAGTATGTGGAATCCAGGCGGCCGGTCGGTCTGGCCCACCCCTGAGGGTCATGTGGCGCGTGTGACTGCTGGGCTAGGGTTCCCTTCCTGTCGTCTACTGAGGCGGCTGTGAAGCAACTCAAATATCGGGAAATATGGGGGACTTGAATGTCATTCGTTGACGGGCGAAGCGCGAGCGCGACGGCGCCGCGCGCTCGCCGTACAGCATCACGTCATCTGGCGAGGGCGGCGGTGCTCGCTCTGGTCGCCGGCGTCCTGTCGGTCGTCGGGCTCTGGGGAGCCCAGGCGCCGGCGTCCGCGGTCGGGGACAAGGACTGCGGCGACTTCCGGACCCAGAAGGCCGCCCAGATCTTCTTCATCAACCACGGCGGACCACAGAGCGACCCGCACCGCCTCGACGAGGACGGCGACGGCATCGCCTGCGAGTCGAACCCGTGTCCGTGCTACTTCGGGTCGAGCGCGCCGGGTGGTGGCGGGGGGCAGCCCGTCGTCAAGCCCAGCTCGATCGTGGTCACACCGTCGCGCTCGGCCGGCATCGCCGGCGAGCCGCTGTCGCTCACGGTCCGCGTGAAGCCTGCGGTCGCGCGGTCGGTGACCATCCAGCGCAAGCACGACGGGACCTGGCGCGCCATCAAGCGCGCGCGTACGACGGCCCGGGGCACCCTCGTCATGAAGACCGAGGTCGCCGCGGCGAGCAGCACCTACCGTGCCGTCGCCCCGAAGACGACGTCGGGCTCGCCGCGCTACCGGGCCGCGACCTCCCGGGCCCGAGTCGTCAGGACCCAGGCGCAGTCCGCCCGGCTGACCGTGCCGACCACAGCGGAGCAGGGGAGCCACTTCACCGTGACGGGGACTGCCAAGCCGGCACGGCCCGGCCGCGGCGTCGAGCTGTGGACGCGAGCGGGTGCCGGCGCATCGTGGACGCGCGTGGCCAAGGGCACCGAGGACGCCCGAGGCAAGGAGACCTTCCGGCTCGCCGCGCGAACGCTCGGAGACCACGACTACCGACTGAAGGTGCTCCCACGTTCGGGCGCGGCGGGAGTCACGTCGACCGTGCGCGATGTCGCCGTACAGGACACCGTGGCTCCGAGCCGCACCCGGATCGTGAAGGTCGCCGAGGGGGACCACGCGCTCAGGTTCTCCTGGCAGAAGGTGTCCGCCGGTGATCTGCGGGGCTATGCCGTGTTCGTCGGCCCCGAGGGCGGCACGCTCGAGGAGGTGAAGCAGGTCGGACCCAAGCGGACCACGACGACGGTGTCGGGTCTGGAGGCGGGTGTCACCTATGAGGTGGCCGTGGCTGCCTTCGACGAGGTGCCGAACTATGCGAGGCGCTCGCCCGTCATCACGGCGGTCCCCGTCGATGCCACGAGCCCCGCGACCCCGACCGGGCTGGGAGCGACGCCGGGACAGGGAGAGCTGTCGCTGACGTGGAACGCGTCGCCGGACAGCGACGTGGACCACTACGAGGTCCAGTTCGAGGTGGCCGGCAGCGGCACCTGGTCGACGTCGACGACCTCGACGCCGAGCCTCACCCTGACCGGGCTCACCGACGACACGGACTACACCGTGCGCGTCCGCGCGGTCGACACGGCCGAGAACGCGTCGGGCTGGTCCGCGGAGGTGACGGCCCGGACCCTGCCTCCCGTGGACACCACCCCTCCGGCGGTGCCGACGGGCCTGAGCGTCGTCGGCCTCGGCTCCGCCTCGATCGGGGTCAGCTGGGACTCGGTGAGCGATGCCGACCTGGAGGGCTACGTCGTGGAGCACGCGACCTCGGTCGATGGACCCTGGACGTCACTGCCCCTGACGACCTCGACCACGGTGACGATCGACGGACTTGCGCCCGACACGACCTATGTCGTCCGGGTCGCCTCCCGCGACACGACCGGCAACGAGTCGGACTGGGTGGTCGGATCGGCGACGACCGTCGGCTGAGCCCGAGTGGCTGCGGGCCCACCTTGATTTCGAGGCTCGCTTCGCTCGCACCTCAATCGGCGGTGGGTCACCCGGCGGTGGTTCACCTGGCGTCGGGCCGCACCCACGCGAAGCCCCAGGGGCCGAGCGTGAGCGGCCCGACGCGGGTGCACAGCGGCGACGGCGTCCGCAACAAGGCTCTCTTTGAGAAGTTCGCCGCAGAACAGGAGACGTGGAACCAAAGGGTGGGCATCGACCTTACGTACGAGAGCCTGGACGGGCGCCGCGCCTGCCGCATCGCCGCGCACCATGCTCCGGCGGACCTTCTCAGTCTGTCCCCGACCCAACGGGAGGAGCTGACGACCTGGTTGACCCCAGCCTTCCTCGCGATGTACGACGCCTTGGATGGCCCGCTCCGTTCGATGGCCAGGGAGGTTCGCACCGCCACGGTCGCTACATTCCAGGATGGCGCACCGCCCGCGCTCAACAACGAAGGAGCCGACCTTCCCGCATAGGAGTGGAAGCCACTGCTCCAGCTTGCTCCGCCCTAAGAGCGCCTACCGGCGGCGGTGAGAAGCAGGTTCATGAAGGTCGACCCCGCTGCCGCACCACCCGTGACGGCGTGGCCCCACGCCATGACGCGCCATACTTCGACCGCCCAGTCTGGCGGGTTGTCGTGAGATGGCTTGTACCTTGACGTCCGAACACGGTCCGGAATGACAGGGACCCGCACGGCAAGCTTCCGAAATGCCGATGCAGGAAGAACCGACGGGTGCCGACGCGTAGAAATGAGCCGATAGACACTCGGGCCCCCCAGGTCCGGATACCGCAGAAGGCGTTATAGGTCATGTTCGTCGCCGTGAAGAGCGAGAACGCCCCTTGTTAGCTGCCGTGCAACGTCTGCCCTCGTCCCAGCCATCAAGAATAAGCACAATGCGTGAGGACGCGACGTACTTATCAAAGCAAGCCGGGTCACGTCGGCGAGAATGTTGTCCGGGGGTTGTGTGGGACGAAGCGGCCCACTTTGCCTTGATGCAAAGCCTTAGGTCCCTTCGGCTCGCAACGATCGACAACCGCGAAGTCGACCTCCCTCTGGAGGCCCGACCTTCCGCGCAAGCCCTGGATCTCGGGCGCCAGATGCGATAGGTGAATCACGGCCCGCGATGGATCAAGGTTCGACGCAAGAATCTCCATCACGACGCCGTACAGGTATGCCTCGCTGAACCCGTGCCCACGGTTGCAAGCGATTCGAACTCAAGCCGACAGTAGATCCCCGCTGATAGCTTGCGAGCCAGCTTCTTCTTGTATGTCATGCCATGATCCAATCAGCCCTCGGCTGCGTTGGTGGTCTCGCGCCTACGCAACCAGCAAGTGCAAGCAAGGTCCTTGCCGCCACCCGCTCACCAGATGGCAGCAAACGGTGCAGGGTCAGGTACGGCTGGGACGACCTCAACCGGAAGTTACTCGCGCCGCGGGGCCTGCTCGCACCGGAGAGGGTCTGAGGCGATGTTTGTTGGATGTGATGGGCTCAGACGACGTGTCCCGGTGCTCCGCTGTAGGCACGCAGCGCCCGCTCTCGGTTCCCAACGATCTCGTCGGCAATCTTCTTGACGGCTCGATTCAGCCACAGCTCGGCCGAAGAGTCCTTTCTGTAGTCGGCCTCGGCGATGCTATTCACTCGGCCTTGTTCCTCGAGACTCGTCGCGTTCTCGTAGTTGGCTTCACCAGGCGCATACACGCCGAAAGTCTTGCCGCCCATTCGATTCACAACCGAGAAACTCGGGATATCGCTCGGTCCGTCGGCAATGTAGATCATGTTGCGAATCGGCACGCGTCGCTGGTCTTCGGGGATCAGACTATTCACCGTCACCGAGCTGTCCCGTTGAACATTCACTCCCTTGTTGATCTCAAAGATCGCCCGAGTCTTGCTGGTGTTGTCAATTGTGTATCCGATGCTCGCGAGAACGTCGCTGCCATGTGCCTCCAGTTGGTCTCTATATCCGGGCGGCGCGGCCTCGGGCAGCAGGTCACAAGCCCAGACCCCGTGCACATACGGCCGGATCTTCGACCCCTCAATCATGGCTCGCAAACCCGTCGAAACGATGTAGTGCTCGAGTTTGATCTCATGCTTGATATACGCGGGTTGGGTGGCGACCAGATCTCGAATGCGGTTGAAGAAGTCCGGTAGGCCAGGAGCCAGTTGTATCCGGGCTCCTAGTTCGGCCAAGATCCGGTTCGTCAGGCCGGCGAACTTGCCCGCCGCAACGTAAGTGAGGATGTGGTTTAGGTACACGGTGTCCGCCGACACCATGGCACCGACGCCGTCGTAGTAGCCGGCGAGGCCGTTGACTTCCTCCCAAAACTCTTTCGCGTCGACGCCGAATTCAGCGAAGAGGGGCTCCTGCATGTAGCCGTGCGTCAAGGTCTTGTCGAAGTCCCAAATCAGCGCAATCACATTCTGCGTGTAGATCGCGGGAGGCACTAGGCCAACTCCACAGAACCAAAGGCGACAGTGCCGTCATCCTGGACCCACCACGGCTGCAGGTCGCACCTCAGGTCACGCAGAGCGTCGTGCGCACGGCCCATCGCAGCCAAAGGCACGAGGCTCGCTGCGCTCGCATCTCAACCAGCTTCTGGGGCGCGCTCCTCAGCCACCGAGATACGGCATTCCCTGTGCTCGCATGTTGTCCGAACGCAGTCGAGCCCCAAGGAGGCCTCTGATGCAAGGACGTGGTGGGCGATCTTCCGTCTAGATCGCATACGTCGGATCTCGATGGCCGACAGACTCCCTCTCTTCCGCGCTCGGCCGATTCACTGCTCGCCTTGATCTCGAGGCTCGCTCCGCTCGCACCTCAATCGGCGGCGGGGACGTCGGCTCGCATCTCGGTCGGCCCGCTGGTTTCGAGGCTCGTTGCGCTCGCACCTCAACCGGCGGGCGGGAGCCGGCGGGGTTGACCGGCCTAGTGCTCGCTCAACACCCCAGCAATGGTGGAGATGAACCTTCCCCAGTCCTGCTCCTGCCGCCTGCCGAGCGCCCGGTGGAACTCACCGATGACCCAGTGCGCACCAGGGCGAGCGGCGCGGCCGGTGAGGAACGAGTCGATCACCTCAGGATCGGTCATGCCAGAGAGATCAGCCAGTAGCGCAACAAGCGAGGAGCGCGCAAAGAGGATCTCGCGAGCGTTGTAGCGACCCAGGTCGCGGTAGGCCTGGAAGCTGGCGGTGTCGAAGAACTGGTCGACGGTGCTGACGTGGGGGAAGTCGGCGTGCGTCTCGCGGAAGGCGAGCAGGTGCTGGGGCATGGCGGCGGTGAGTCCGGGCTTGGAGTACCACACGAGACCGGACGTCGACACGTCGCGGCCGCGAGTGAAGAAGCCGAGGTTGACGGTGCGGTCGGCATACCCCGGGCTGTGCACCGACGGCGCGTTCTTGGCGCGCATGCAGTCGAGGTCGATCCAGATCTTGACGTCGCACTCCATCGGGGCGAGCTCGAGCGCCTTGCCCAGGGAGCTGAGGGCGTCGCCGGGGCCGGCGTCGGCGTCGACGCAGACGACCTCGCGGATGGCCGAGGAGCGCAGGATCTCGACGAGGCCGGTGTTCTCCCAATGCCCGCCGTCGGTGATGTAGAGGTAGGGGTCGGTCAGGTCGTGGATCCCGAGGAACTCCTTGACGAGATAGCCCAGCCCGGTGCGCGGGAAGCTCGGCTTCTTTGCCCCGTCGTCAAGGACGGCGGCAAACCGCGGGTTGGGCAGCCACACGCCGAGCCGCAGGTTCGCGAACGCCAGCAGCATGCTGGTCGGCCCCACCCGGAAGCGGCCCATCGCCGGCGAGACGGCCGCGCTGGACACGGCCGCGGCCAGCATCGTGGTGAGCCGCTTGCCGTGCTTCTCGCCGAGGGCGTTGATGAGCCGGGTCGAGGCCTTGTACTCCCCCCACTTCCCGCGGTCGTTGTGCGGCACGTGCACGGTCATGGAGTCGGGGTCGAAGGTCACGCTGAGCGCGGGGATGCCGTGGTGGGTGCGTACGGCGCGCGAGGTCACCGTCGCCGTGGCGCAGATGACCAGCGGCGTCTCGGCCACGCCGTCCACCGGGGTGCCGGAGCGCTTGGTGAACGTGTGCAGGTAGGGCTCGCGCTCGGCCTTCTCCGAGGTCGCCGTGTCGTTGCGGTAGACCTCGAGCAGCTCGGCGCCGTTCGGCTGCTTGCGCCGGTATGACGCATAGGCCAGCCGCAGCTTCCCGCGGTAGAACGCCGCGAGCGACCACTTCTCCGGGCTCACGAACACCTGGAGGAAGACCAGCGCCGCGCAGATCGCGAGCCAGCGCCAGAGCGAGTTCCACGTCGACCAGCTCTGGGTGACCGGCGTCGTGGCGGCGGCGCCCATCCAGAGCGCGGCGAGGAACGTCAGCAGCAGCCCGAAGGCGATCCCGCCGATCAGCGGGGCATATTTCGTGGTGACCGGGTTGCGCAGGATCCGCACGACCGCGCCGATGACGCCGCCGGCGGCCGCGAGGGACGTGAGCGAGCTCCCGGTCAGGCTGACCTTGGCGGCGAATCCGGCGAGCTCGGGGAGCACCCAGAGCACGAGGGTCAGCGCCACGCCGAGCAGCAGGGCGCCGTATGTCGCCCACCTGAGCATCCCGAGCAGCTGCCCCTGGAAGGCGCCCAGGCCGTCGTTCGGCTGCCCGACCCGCGTCGAGAACAGCTGCCCGACGAGGACCCACATCATGAGGAGTACGGCGCCGATGCCGAGGAACGTCGGCCCGACGACGCCGAGCCGGTGGTCGCTCACGAAGTCGTGGATCCCACCCTCGGGCAGGACCTCGCCCGTCAGCCCCTGCATCGCCCAGCCGGCGGGCCGGCTGAGCACGAAGAGCGCGCCCAGGAGCACGCCCGCGTTGACGGCCAGCCCGGCGAACACGGTGGCGTAGGCGTTGGGGCGGCTGGCCTGCTTCTTGACCACGGTCTCGGCGTGCGGCGTGCTGTCGTCGGGCACCGACGCCGGGTCGTCGCTCGCGCCGCGCGGGTTGGTCGAGGCGAGGTAGCCCAGGTTGTTGAAGAGGTGCTGCTCCTCGGGCGTGAGGTCGTCGTGGTTGGTCCCGTCGTTCTTGTAGTAGGCCCACGGCTGGGGGTCCATCGTCTCCGGCGGGACGCGCTCGGAGCAGCCTGCCTTGGCGCCGCCGGGTCGCTCGACGAAGCGGTACGTCGACCGCGCGATGCTCCACCCCGCCGCCATGTTGGAGCCGCCCGAGATCGCGGTGACCATCTGCGCCGCACCCCAGCCGAGGCCGCCGTCCTGCGGCGCGCGCCGGTCGAGCTCCAGGCACTGGAGCGCGCCGAGCGTGATGCTGGCGGCGCGGATGCCGCCCCCGGAGAGCGCGATCCCGAGCTGGCGGTCGGTCTCGTCGACCTCCGTCGGCTTCACGGACTCCGGTGTCCCGGTGAGCGCCCACGCCTGGCGCCGCACCCACGGCGGGGTCGCCAGCCACGAGTGCGCGCCGCCGAGGACATAGCCCGTCGCGGCCAGCAGCAGCGCGAACTTGGGCCAGCCCGCCGTGGCCGCGAGCTGCCAGGGGAGGTTCCGGCTGTCGTGGGTGCCCCACAGCATCATCGCGTCCTCGACGACGTCGAGCGCGCCGGCGACCACGACGGCGTAGGCGACCGGCTTGGCCAGGCGGCGCAGGAAGCCGAGGCGGAAGTAGGGGCCGCTCCAGACGACGAGGACGGCGAGCAGCGCGACATAGGCGGGGATGAACCACCAGTCGCCCTCGATCGAGGTGCGGAGCTGGTCGAAGTACGACGAGTCCGGTGCCTGCGCCCCGAGCTCGATCCGGACGATCGCCGGCGAGCCGTCGGGCATCGACGCAGGCTCTGCGAGCTGGAGGACCGCAGCGACGGCCAGCGCGAGCCAGACCCAGCGGACGACGCCCGCCCATCGGGGGCTGTCGGGGCCGGGGACAGGGGAGAGGTGGTGGAGCTTGCGCACCAGGCTGGGCAGCAGGATCACCGCGGCGAGCGCGAGCGAGATCCAGAGGCCGACGTGCGGCGACCACGGGACGATGTCGTCCACCGTCTTGTCGTCGGGCAGCCGCGAGGCGCCCCAGACCGCGACCGCGACGACGGCCCCGAGGATCAGGGCGCGCACGCGGTAGCTGAACCAGCGCTCGGTCTCGTCGGACTTCGTCATGCGGCACGCCCCCTCCGAGTGGCGGGCGGCCCCACGCGGCCCGCGCTTGGTGGACTCCGCAGGTCACGCTAGACCCCGGGGAGCGAGCACGGCCATAGTCACCGACGTGCGTATGTGGCGCGTCCCGGCCGGCTCCTGGGAAGGTCGTCGCTAGCGAGGCGGTCGGGGCACGCGCGGGGGCAGCGACGGCGGCGGCAGGTCCGGGCGGTCCGCGGGGGTCTGCACCTGGAGCAGGGCGCCGGTCACGGTGACGGTCCTCAGCTCCCTGACCACCGTGAAGCAGAGGGTGTCGCCGGCGAGGACCATCCTCGGGCGGACCGCGTGCGGCTGCTCGGTGCCGGGGAACTCGGCGACGGCCATCACGCTGGACGCACCACCGGCCAGCTCCCTGACCTCGATCCGCTGCTGCGGCTCGGCCAGCAGGAGGGTGAACAGCCGCGCGGGGTCGGAGGTGAGCACGGCGGTGGCGACCAGGTCGCGCACGGTGCCCAGCTGTTCGCTGTCGCCTCGCGAGCGCGGCCGGAACAGGATGAGCCCCTCGGTGTCCCACGTCGCGGCGATCCCCGGGGCGGCGGCGAGTCCCCAGCAGGGCTCGTCCAGGGGGAGCACGGAGATCCGTCGCGGCGCGTCGGGACCGGAGCCGACGTCGAGCGACACGATGGCCTGGCGGCCGTCCGTCAGGTCGGCGGCGAGGTGCAGCCGCTCGCCGCCTCCCGCGACCCAGCCGTCCAGCCTGGCCAGATCGGGGTCCAGCGGACGGCGCGGAAGCGCGCGGGGGGCATCGGGGTCGCGTACGTCGACCCCGGCGAGCTCCGAGCCGATCATGCCGACCCAGACGGCGCCCCCGGCCAGCGCCGCGTCGATCGGCACCAACCCAGGACCGAGACCGGTGCGTGAGACGACGCGCGGGCTCGCGGGATCGGCGAGATCCAGCGTCACGACCTCGGTCTCTCCGCGGTAGGTGGACTCGACGTGCTGGATCACGAGGAACGCGTGGCGGTCGCCGGCCAGGAGAGCGTGGACCTGCCGCTGCTCGGAGTCGGGCACGGAGAAGGACACGAGCTGCCGGGGGAGGGCTCGGCCGACGTCGAGGACGACGACCCGCACCAGTCGGTCGGGCTCCGGATAGGTCGGCGGGTGGCCGGCTGCGACGACCAGCCCCGAGGGCAGCGCCGCCAGGGCGTCGACGTCGATGTCCAAGGTGAGGGGAGGACCCACCGTCCCGATGACGGGTGTCGAGGGGGTCTGCGGCAACTGGAGCGGTGTCGCGGCGACCCCCAGGAGGTCGGTCCGCCAGGGGGCGCCCGACGTGGTCCGGCCGACCAGAGCGAGCGTTCCGGCCCGGTGGAAGTCACGCGCACCGGTCACCACGTGGACGAAGCGGGAGCTCGCCTCCGGAGTGACCGGAGGGTCGAACACGAACCCGAGGGTCAGGAGTGCGCCACCGTGGTCGTCCGCCCCGTCCACACGTGACACCCGGCTCGGCCCGACGTCGCCGAGGCCGTCGAGGTGGAAGTCGACGTCGGTCTCGGTGACCGGCCCGGGCATCGACCAGTCGACGCGGTCGAGCGTGCCCCCCGAGATCTCGGTGACCCGGAGGGTCACGACGACCGAGTCGTCGCCGGCGCGCACGGCGCTGAGCTGGACCCGACCTTCCACCGCGGCAGCCGCGTCGGAGAACGGCTCCAGCTCGTCCAGCTCGACGACACCGGCCAGACCCGGCTCGTCGGCCACGGTCGTGCCGTGGAGGGCGACCGTGGCGCCCGAGTCGACCCTCATGACGTCACATCCATGGCTGCCCCCTGCGCCGGTGGTGATCCTGCGAGCCTAGGTCGCCTCCGGTGACGCGGCGTGCGACGTCGGCGCTCTCAGGGATGCCGCTGGCCGGGCGGGCCGGTCTCGCTGTCGGCCCCACCGTCCCGAGGCTGGGTCAGCTGTCGGGCGAGGTCGGTGACGCTTGTGCCGCCGTACGCACTCAGACGGGCCAGCAGCTCGAACGCCTGGCGGGAGGTGAGGTCGTGGCGCTCCATGAGGACGCCGCAGCCGTGGGCGATGGTCGTGCGCGGGTCGTCGGCGTCACCGACGCCCCGGACGGGATGGGTGGCGGCGACGGTCTCGGCGATGTGGACCGCGAGCGCCATGGCCTCGTCGCGGTCGTGCTGGCCGAACCCGCCGGCGGACCTGGAGTAGAGGTTGAGCGCGCACAGGAAGCCCGGGTGGATCAGCAGCCGCACCGCCAGGAGGCTGCGTGCTCCCGTCTCGCGCGACACCCGCGCGCCCCAGGTCGGCCAGCGCTCGTCCTGCGCAAGGTCCGCCGACTGGATGACGGGCACCTCCCACAACGCTTCGAGGCAGGGTCCGTCGTCGAGGGCGTACTGCAGCAGGTCGCCGGCCAGCGCCATCTCATCGGTGTAGGCGCGGGTCTCGGGGCGGCTGCGGCCGCCGACGCGTCGTACGTCGGTGATCCCCGCGGCGTCGCAGTGCCCCACGCTGGCGGCGGCCGCGCGGACCGCGTCGTTGAGACGGGCCTGGGTCGTGCGGGGAGCCGTGACCTCGCGCGCGGCCACGTCGATGTTCCGGCGTAGCGTGAGCCGGTCGTCCGCCATGTCTGCTCCCATCGCCCGAGACGGAGCCGTAGCCAACTTCTCCACCCAGGCTAGGCCCATCACGTGGGGCTGCCCAGGGGCGTCTCAGTGACGCATGTGTCGGTTGGGTTTCGAGGCTCGGCACCGAGGCGTGCTGGGGCCTTGGTTTCGAGGCTCGCTTCGCTCGCACCTCAACCAGCGGCCGGCTCGCTTCGCTCGCACCTCAACCAGCGGTCCGGCTCGCTTCGCTCGCACCTCAACCAGCGGTCCGGCTCGCTTCGCTCGCACCTCAACCGGCGGAGCCGCTTCGCTCGCACCTCAACCGGCGGAGCCGCTTCGCTCGCACCTCAACCGGCGGAGCCGCTTCGCTCGCACCTCAACCGGCGGAGCCGCTTCGCTCGCACCTCAATCAGCGGCCGGGGCTGTCGGTGGTGGCCCCTAGCGTCGCCGGCATGGATCTCATGGGGGCGCGCCGGCTGGCGGTGGGACTGGTGGAGCAGCACGGGCTGGACGGGTGGACGGTCGAGTTCGACCGGGCCAAGAGACGGGCGGGGGTGTGCCGTCACCAGCGACGGGTGATCGGGCTGAGCGCGCCGCTGACCCGGCTGCACGACGAGGCCGAGGTGCGCGACACGATCCTCCACGAGATCGCCCATGCCCTGGTCGGGCCGGCCCACCGGCACGACGCGGTGTGGCAGCGCACCGCCATCGAGATCGGGTCCAGCGGGCGGCGGTGCGTCGACGAGGACGCGCCGCGGGTGGCGGCGCCGTGGCTCGGCATCTGCCCCACCGGTCACACGGTCGAGCGGCACCGGCGTCCGGAGCGACCGACGTCGTGCTCGCGGTGCTCGGCACGCTTCTCGCTGGAGCACCTGCTGGAGTGGACCTTCCACGGGCGGCCGGTGCGGATGCATCCGAACTACGTGATGATGCTCGACCGGCTGCGGCGCGGCGAGCAGACGGTGCTGCTCGGGCCGGGGTGCCGGGTGCGGGTGCTCGTCCCGCCGCTGGTCGGTCAGGTCGGGACGGTCGTCAAGCGGGCCCGGACGAGCTATCACGTGCGGCTGCCGGAGGGGGTCTATCGGGTGGTCTTCGCGGGGGTGGAGCTGCTGGAGGCTTGACCGGCTTGACCGAATGCGAGCTATCCTGGGTTGACCGGCTTGACCCGGATGGTCGCCGGTCCGCGTGGCCGGGGAAGGAGGGCGTCATGGCCGCCAAGCGCCAGCTGCACGTGCGGCGCTCAGCCGCGCGACGCCGCTCCGCCGGCGACGACGAGCTGTCGCCGGAGCTGACGGCGTTTCGTGAGGCGTTCCTCGCCGAGCTCGACCGGACCGTCGTACCCGCCGTCCTGCAGCGCATCTCCGCCGGCGCCGCCACCGTCTCGCCCGAGGAGCTCGCGCGCCGGATGCTCGCCGTCGCGCCCGCGCCGGCGCCGGTCAACCGGATGGCCCAGCAGGTCGGGCCGGAGTTCTTCGACACCGCGGGCGTGAGGGTCGTGCTCGCACCTCCCGGAGGGGGGCCGGTGTCCAAACAGGCGGTCGAGCACCGACGCCGGCGCCACACGCTGCTCGCACTCCTCACCTCCGACCACCGCTGGATCTATCCCACCTGGCAGTTCCGCGGGCACGACGTGATGCCGGGGCTGGCCGAGGTCCTCGCGGCGTTCGGCGACGGACCGGCCTGGTCGGTCGCGACCTGGCTGACCACGCCGCGCGTCGACCTCGACGGGCTGACCGCCGTGCATTGGCTCGACGCCGGACGCGACCGCGAGGTGCTGCTGCGGCTCGTCCGACACGCCGCCGCGCGGTGGGCCGCCTGAGTGGCGCGTCGCGAGCGAGCGCTCCAGCCTCCCGCCGCGACGGGCGAGCGCCTCGACGGGTTCCCGCGGCGCACGCTGCGGGCCGGGACCACATGGTTCCGACAGCACCACGACCGGCCCGGCGGCGACCGGGGTGCGTGGTTCTTCGCATCCCATGCCCTGGGGGAGGACGGAGGCGGGCGCTTCGACCTCGCCGTGCCTCGGGGGACCTGCTATCTCTCCTCGACCGAGCGCGGCGCCCTCAACGAGCTGGTCGGCCCCGAGTGTGCGGTGCGCGGCTGGGTGGACGCCGACCTGCTCGCCGGGCGAGTGGTGTCGCGGCTGTCCCTGCCCGTCGACGTCGTCGCGGCCAACACGACGTCGTCGCGGGCGGCGGACTTCCGGGTGACCACCGAGATCGCCACGACCGAGCGCTATGACATCACCCAGGCGTGGGCCGAGGCGCTCCTCGGGGCGGGGTTCGGCGGGGTGGTCGCGCTGCTGCGGTTCACACCGGGGGCGGCGCGGATGCTGGCGCTGTTCGGCGGCGCCGGCGCGCCCGATCCGGGGTGGCCCGGAGACCCCGACGCCGCCCCGGCGCGCGCGCTGGCCGAGGGGTGGGGCATCGAGGTGGTCGACCCGCCCGCGCTCGCCGACGTGGTGATCGTGGCGCCGTGACTGCCGGGACGTGATTTCGAACTAATGTGCGAAAAGTGTTGACAGCGGTCTTGTGGTGGCCTAGGGTGGAAATCAAGCACAAGTAGTGGGTCGGGCCACCCAGGGGTGGGTGCGCTTTCCCGGACGTGAACGTGTCAGTCGCGAGGGTGAGTAATAGTCCGGGTGTCCGGGCCTCCAGGAGCGGCGACCAGTCAGTAGTCGTGTCTGCGTCGTTGCCGGAAGGAGGCCCCGTCGATGTGTCACCCGATCCTGGAGGCGACCGCTGTCCTCGGTGCGGCGTTGAAGTCGGTGGCCGATGTGAGCCCGGTGTTCATGTCGACTCCGGAGAAGGCGTCGGCGTTGACCGAGCTGTCGCGGCTGGAGGGACAGCTGGCCGAGCTGAAGTGCCGGGTCCTCGCGGCCGCGCAGGATGTCGCGGAGACGACCGCGGCCCGCGATGCCGCGGAGTGGCTGGCCCGGGCGGGTCGGGAGCGGTTGGAGGACACTCGTCGGGACCTGCGGCTCGCGGTCGCGGTCGACGCCCGCTACCTGCTGCTGGGGACTGCGCTGCGGGAGGGGTCGGTGAACCGGGCGCAGGCGCAGGTGATCGCCACCGCCCTGGACCGGCTGCCCGCCGAGATCCCCACCGACCTCGTGATCGCGGCGGAGGAGCGGCTCGTGGCCGAGGCCGCCTCGTTCGGGCCCCGCGACCTGGCCCGGCTGGGCGCGCACATCATCGAGGTCCTCGCCCCCCACATCGGGGAGGCCCTCGAAGCCCGGCGGCTCGCGACGCTCGAGGCCGCCGCGCACCGGGCGACCACGCTGTCGTTGCACCGGGTCGGGGACGGGATGACCCGGATCACCGGGCTGCTGCCCGACGCCGCAGCGACGCGGCTGGCGACCTACCTCGAGGCCTTCACCAACCCCCGCAAGGACCCCGAAGCCCGCGGCACCCGGCTCACCACGAGCCAGGACCCGGTCACGCGGCTGCCCTACGGCCGCCGGCTCGGCGAGGCGTTCTGCCAGCTCCTCGAGTGCATCGACCCCACCCGGCTCCCCCTCCACGCCGGCACCGCCACCACCATCATGATCACCCTGTCCCTCGACCAGCTGCGCGCCGACCTCGCCACCGCCGAGGTCATCGGCGCCTCCCACCTGCCCGGCACCGACGACCCGATGACCATCACCGCCGCAGAAGCCCGCCGGCTGGCCTGCACCGCCAACCTCATCCCCGCCGTCCTCGACAGCGACTCCCAACCGCTCGACCTGGGCCGCACCCGGCGCCTGTTCACCACGGCCCAACGCCACGCCCTGCAGCTGCGCGACCGGCACTGCCAAGCCGAGGGCTGCCTCATCCCCGGCACCTGGTGCGAAGCCCACCACTGGAACCCCTGGGCCCACGGCGGACAGACCAACCTCAACGACGGCCTCCTACTCTGCCGACACCACCACACCACAGCCCACGACCCCACCTACACCCACGACCGCCACCCCACCGGCACCATCAGGTTCCACCCACGCAGATAGGCCCATGAGACGCTGTGGCGCGGCCCGAGGAGCGAGGAGTGCGGGTGCTCGACGAGAGATGGGTCTGGCTGACCCTGGTGCTCAACCTGGTGGGCTGCGCGCACTACATCGCCCTGATCCTGAAGGGCGAGGTGCGCCCCAACCGCGCCTCCTGGCTGCTGTGGGCCATCGCCCCCGCGGTCGTGTTCGCGGCAGAGCTCCAGCAGGGTGTCGGGCTGCGGACGGTGATGACCTTCGGCATCGCACTCGGGCCCTTCCTGGTCGTGGTCGCGTCCTTCGCCACGAGGGCGGCCTACTGGCGGCTGGGCGCGTTCGACTGGGCGTGCGGCGGGCTCTCCGGGCTCGCGCTGGTCCTCTGGGCCATCACCGACTCCGCCGACCTGGCCATCGTCTTGAGCATCGCCGCCGACGCGTTGGCCGCGATCCCGACGATCCGCAAGGCGATCACGCACCCCGAGACCGAGCATCCCTTGTTCTTCGTGCTCGTCTCGGTCGGGGGAGCGCTCACGCTGCTCACGCTGCAGCGGTGGACGTTCGCCGACTGGGCGTTCCCGGTCTACATCTTCGTGTTCCCGGGCCTCCTGGCGCTCCTGATCCGACGGCAGCAGGCGCGGGCACCCAGCGGCTCGCCATAGCCGGCATTTCCCTGGCTTTGGCAGGGTGTGCGCATGGCCACCGCCCCGACCTCACGACTCGCCTCCCTCTGGCCGCAGGTCGTGCCGGCCCTGGCCGTCGTACTCCTGGCCTTCACCTGGGGGCGGCACCTCGGGACGATCCCCGTGCTGCTCGTCGCGGTCGTGCTCGCCGGTGCGGTGCTGGCGTCGGTGCACCACGCGGAGGTCGTGGCGCACCGGGTGGGGGAGCCCTACGGGTCGCTCGTCCTGGCCGTGGCGGTCACCGTCATCGAGGTCGGGCTGATCGTCACGCTGATGCTGTCGGGCGGCGACAAGGCGGCGACGCTGGCGCGGGACACCGTGTTCGCGGCCGCGATGATCACGATGAACGGCATCGTCGGGCTGTGCCTACTGGTGGGGGCGCTGCGGCACGGCGTGCCCCGGTTCAACGCCGAGGGCGCCGGGGGAGCGCTGGGCACCCTGGTCGCGCTGGCGGTGCTGTGCCTGGTGCTGCCGACGTTCACGACGACCGAGCCGGGACCCCGGTTCTCGGGGGCGCAGCTGACGTTCGCGGGGGTGGTGTCGCTGCTGCTGTGGGTGACGTTCGTGCTCACCCAGACGGTGCGACACCGCGACTTCTTCCTGCCGGTCGTCGACGACGACCACGTGCCGGCCGAGGACGAGCACGCCGACCCGCCCTCGGCGCGGGCCGCGCTGGTCAGCCTCGGGCTGCTCCTCGTGGCGCTCGTAGCGGTGGTCGGCCTGGCCAAGGTGGAGTCGCCCGCGATCGAGGACGCGGTGGAGGCCGCGGGCGCGCCGCAGTCCTTCGTCGGCGTGGTGATCGCGCTGCTGGTGCTGACGCCCGAGACGCTGGCCGCCGTACGCGCGGCGCGGCGCAACCTGATGCAGACCAGCCTCAACCTCGCCTACGGCTCGGCCATGGCCAGCATCGGCCTGACCGTGCCGGTGATCGGCCTGGCCACGGTGTGGCTCGACGGCCCGCTGGACCTCGGCCTCGGGTCGGTGCAGATCGTGCTGCTGATGCTGACCGTCGCGGTGAGCGTCCTGACCGTCGTGCCCGGTCGGGCGACGCGGCTCCAGGGCGCGGTGCACCTGGCGATCTTCGGGGCGTTCGTGTTCCTGTCCATCAGCCCTTGAGCCCGGGCGGTCCGGGTCTGGCGGAGCACGTCCTGCAGCTCGGCCACCGGCGTGCGATCGTGGGCTGCCGACGACGTCGGCGTCATAGACCGCCGTGACGTCACCCGACCGCGAGGTCGGCCGCGTCGACGTCGTTGCTGCGGGCGACGAGGTCGTGCAGCAGCGCCGGGATGCGGCCGCGAGCGACGACGCCCCGCTGGCGCTCGGCCTCGGTCGGCTCCCGGAGCATGGCCTCGACCGCGTCGAGGGGCGCTTCGAGGCGGTCGCCGCGCAGCGTGGCACGCGCGGTCTCGAGCGCTCGGCGGGCGAGGTCGCGCAGTGGCTGCATCGTCCCGTCCACGTCGGTGATGCGGGTGTCGAGGCCATAGCGGGCCGCGCGGAAGTCGTTCTCGGTCAGCACCTCCGTCGGCAGCTCGGCGCGGAGCGGTCGCTCGACCGCGGCGCGGGCCAGTCCCTGCACGAGGGAGGCGAGCCCGGCGGCGCGGTCGAGTGACGGCTGGGCGTCCATGACGCGCACCTCGATCGTGCCGAGCCGGGGCTGGGCGCGCATGTCCCACCACAGGAAGCTGGGGTCCGGGATCTCGGCGGCGGCCATCGCGCGGGCGGTGCGCTCGACGTACTCCTCCCACGAGCGCGCGTGAGGCGGGACTCCCATCCGCGGGTAGGACCACATGATCGCGGCGCGGGCGCAGGCGAGCCCGGAGTCCTGTCCGTGCCAGTACGGCGACGCGGCGGCCAGGCCGCGGAGGAGGGCGAGGTGCTGGCGAAGCCCCCGGTAGGCCGTGATCGCGGTCTCGCCATCGGGCATGCCGACGTGGACCTGAAGTGAGGAGGTCGGCGTGCGCAGCAGGCCGCCGAGGTTCTCGCGGATGGCGTCGTAGCGCTCCGCGTGGACGATCCGGATCGCCCCGAGCGCGGCCGCGGGGTGGACCCCGACGACCATCAGCCACGCTCCGGCGCGGCGCAGCTCGGCGCGCAGGTCGCCGATCGCCCGGGCGACCGTCTCGCCGTCGGCGCAGACGACCGTGTTGAGCTCGATCTGGTTGGCGAAGATCTCGGGGACGATCGTGCCCGCGCGGGCCGCGTGCTGCGAGGCCGCGGCCACGAGCTGCTCGGACCCGCCCGAGCGCAGGCGCCCGTGGTGGCGGACGAGGAGTGACTCCTCCTCGGCCCCCAAGGTGAACTCGCCCCCCGCCGCGAAGTCGGCGACGGAGGGCGTGGCCAGCTCCGCTCGCTGCTGCACGAGGGGGCTGTACCCGGTCGAGCGGTTCTCAGCCCTCGCTGTCGGGCAGGGGCACGTCGCCGAGCGCGACGGAGGTGTCCCGCAGCTCGGCAGTCGCCTCGTGGCCGACCCAGGCGCGGATCGGGTCGATGGCGTCCCAGTCGTTGAGGTGCATGCCGGCGACCACGGTGCCCCGCCGGAGCCACAGCGCGGTGAGGACCCGGCTCTCCCGGTCGCCGCGCACGACGACCTCGTCGTAGCCGTCGGGGCCGGGGTTGCCGACGTACTCCATGCCGAGGTCGTACTGGTCGGTGAAGAAGTAGGGCTCCTGGGTGTAGGGCGCCTCGTCGCCGAGCATGCCGCGCGCGGCGTGCTTGCCGTGCTGGATCGCGGTGTCCCAGTGCTCGACGCGGATCCGGCCGTGCGTGGGGTGGTCGTGCTGGGCGACGTCGCCGGCCGCCCAGACGTGCGGGTCGCTGGTGCGCAGCCCCGCGTTGACGAGGACGCCCTTGTCGGTGGCGAGCCCGGCGGCCGCGGCCAGGGCGTCGTCGGGGACGGCGCCGATGGCGACGAGGATGCGGTCGGGGTGCAGCTCGGCGCCGTCGGAGAGGCGTACGACGGTCCGCCCGTCGGCATGCTCGATCGACTCGACGCCGGTGCTCGTGCGGAGGTCGACCCCGTGCTCGCGGTGGAGCGAGGCGACGACGTCGGCCAGCTCCGGTCCGAGCACGGCCGAGAGGGGAGCCGGCGCGCTCTCGACGACCGTGACCTCGGCGCCGGCCTGCCGGGCGGCGGAGGCGACCTCGAGCCCGATCCAGCCGGCGCCGATGACGAGCAGGCTGCCCGACAGACCCGCGAGCAGGGCCCGGGAGTCGTCTAGGGTGCGGAGGTAGGCGATGTCCGCGCCGGACTCGTCGGCCATCGGCAGGTGGCGTGGCTGGGCTCCGGTGGCGAGGAGGAGGCGGTCGTAGGGGAGGCGAGTGCCGTCATCGAGGGCGACCTCGCGGGCGTCGAGGTGGATCGCGGTGGCGCGGGTGCCGGTGCGGAGGGTCACCCGCTGGTCGTCGTACCACTGCTGGTCGTGCACGAACACCGAGTCCGGCTCGTCGCTGCCGAGGAGCAGCCCCTTGGACAGGGGCGGCCGCTCGTAGGGCAGGTGCGGCTCCGCGCCGACGATCGTGACCCGGCCGTCGAAGCCCTGCTCGCGCAGCGTCTCGGCGGCGTGGGCGCCGGCGAGGCCGCCGCCGACGATCACGACGCGCTGCGGGGCCTCGGGGGTGCTGTCTGTCGGTGCTGTCATCGGCTGCTCCTGGTGAGGGCGAGGAACTCGGCGCGGCTCCGCGGGTCGTCGCGCAGCCGTCCGAACAGGGCGGACGTGGTGGTGCGGGCGCCGGGAGTGCGAGCGCCGCGCAGGCTCATGCACGTGTGCTCGGCCTCCACGACCACGCCGACGCCACGCGGGCTGAGCGCCGCGTGCAGGTGGTCGGCGACGCGCTGGGTGAGCCGCTCCTGGGTCTGGGGGCGGCGGGCGTGCAGCTCGACCATCCGCGCCAGCTTGGAGAGGCCGAGGATGCGCTCGCCGGGCAGGTAGCCGACGTGCGCGACGCCGACGAACGGCAGCATGTGGTGCTCGCACAGGGACTGGAGGGGGATGTCGCGCACGAGCACCAGCTCGTCGTAGCCCTCGTCGTTGGGGAACGTCGTCAGGTCGAACGCCGGAGCACTGGTCATCTCGATGAGTGCCCGGGCCATCCGGCCCGGGGTGTCGGCGAGGCTCTCGTCGGCCAGGTCGAGGCCGAGGGCCTCGAGCAGGAGGGTGGCGGCCTCCTCGGCCGCGGCAGGGTCCGGCTCGGTGCGGGCATGGGTGACGCGCTGCCGCCAGCGCGCGGGGGAGGTGACGGTCACGGGCGCTCCTCTCTAAAACAGATGTGAGTGTGAATTAGAGATGCTGACGTCTTCTATTGTCAAGGCCTCTGTGTTTTAGAATAGCTCCATGGACCTGGGCTCCACGGCCGCCGGCATCGGCGCACTGGCCGACGACACCCGGCGGGCGCTCTATGAGTACGTCGCTGCGCAGTCGGCGCCCGTGGGTCGGGAGCAGGCGGCCGAGGCCGTCGGCGTCCCCCTGCACAAGGCGACCTTCCACCTCGACCGCCTCGTCGACGAGGGACTGCTCGTCGTGGAGTTCCGCCGGCTCAGCGGACGGACGGGACCAGGCGCCGGGCGGCCCAGCAAGCTCTACCAGCGGTCGTCGCGGGAGTTCGCGGTCTCGCTGCCGCCGCGTCGCTATGACCTCGTCGGCGGGATCCTGGCCGCCGCCGTGACCCGGGCGGCGGCCGGCGAGCCGCTGGAGGACGCGCTCGCCGGCGCCGCGCACGACGAGGGCGTGGTGGTCGCCGCGTCCGCCGGACCGGCCCGGGACGGGAACGGCTCGCTCGAGGGGCTGGCCGACGTGCTCGCGACCCAGGGCTTCGAGCCGCAGCTCGACGACGACGTCGTCGTGCTCGCCAACTGTCCCTTCGACGCGCTGGCCGACCGGCACCGGCGTCTCGTGTGCGGCCTCAACGTCTCCTATGTGCAGGGCGTTGCCGACGGTCTCGGCTGCCGGGGCGCCGAGGCCCGCCTCGAGCCGCACGCCGGCCGGTGCTGCGTGACCGTGCACGCGAGCGAGTGACGACGCAGCGCGTCGACCGAGCGGCACCGGAGCGTCTGACCGGGGGCCCACGTCGTCGGGCGATGCGGGGACCTGCTGGAGGCGGCTCGTCTCCCGCACGGACCTCCGCCGAGCCGTCACCGGAGGTGACGACTCGGCGATGGTGGGGTGCTGTGGGCCTCAGTGCAGCCCGTGACCGCCGTGCGCACCGTGACCGCCGTGCGCACCGTGGAGGCCGGCGGCGCTGTGCGCCTTGGTCCGGGGTACGGCGAGCGCGGCGAACGCCGACAGGGCGACGAGGGCGACCGCGACGACGGTGAACACGCGGGGGTAGGCGTCCACGAGGCCGGCGCGGGTGGTGAGATCGCCCGCGATCGCGGTGAGGGTGGCGACGCCGAGGGCGGCACCGATCTCGTGGCCGGTCATCATCACGCCGGAGGCGAGGCCGGACCGGTGGTGGTCGATGCCGGCCATCGCGGCGATGGAGATCGCGACGAACATCGGGCCGATGCCGATGCCCAGGACCACGAACCCGGGGAACACGTCGGCCCAGTAGGACGGGGCGGCGTCCATGCGCGCCAGCAGCAGCGCGCCGGCTGCGACGACGAACGGACCGCCGACGATGACGGGCTTGGGACCGACATGGCCGATGACGTGCGACGCGGCCGCGGCGCCGAGGGTGATCGCTGCGGCGAGCGGCAGGAACTGCAGACCCGCGACGACGGCCGAGCTGCCCAGCACCTGCTGGAGGAACAGCGAGCTGACGAAGATGGCGCCGACGATCACCCCGGTGATGACCGCCATCACCGTCGAGGCCGAGACGAGCGAGCGCAGCCGCCAGGTGCTCGGCGGCACGAGGGGGGCGGAGACCCGACGCTCGACCAGGGCGAAGGCGCCCAGCAGGAGGACGGCCGCCGCGAAGCCGATGACGGTGCGGGCCGAGGACCAGCCGTGCGTGCCGGACGACTCGATGGCGAACACGAGGGCGACCAGGCCGCCGACCGCCGTGGCGGCGCCGGGGAGATCCGGGCCTCGGGCGTGCCCGAGGGCGCCACCCCGGGCGACGACCCGCAGGCGAGCAGCCCGGCGACGACGCCGATCGGCACGTTGACGAAGAAGATCGACCGCCAGCCGAAGGTCGAGGTCAGCAGTCCGCCGAGCAGCACGCCGGCGGCGATGCCCATGCTGCCGATGGTGCCCCAGAGGGCCAGTGCCACCGCGCGCTGACGGCCGGCGTACGTCGTCACGATGATCGCCAGCGCGGCGGGCGTCAGCATCGCCGCACCCACGCCCTGGGCGCCGCGCGAGAGCACCATGGTCAGGGCCGAACTCGCCGTCGCCGAGACCAGCGAGGCGGCGGTGAACACGGTCAGCCCGGTGAGGAACATCCGGCGCCGGGCGAACAGGTCGGCCAGGCGTCCACCGAACAGCAGCAGGCCGCCGGACATGAGCACGTAGGCGCTGACCGCCCACTGGTAGTCGCCGTTGGTGAACGACAGGGCCTTCCCGATCGATGGCAGGGCGACGTTCACGACGCTGACGTCGAGGATGACCATGAACTGGGCAGTCAGCATGAGGGCCAGGACGGTCCACGGCCGGCGCGGCTCCTCGTGGCCGTTGTCGGGGTGGGGCCCGTGAGCCGGGTGCTGGTGCACGGCGGTGGGTGAGTGGGACATGTCCGCTCCTTCGGGTCGGGGCCGGGCTGGCCGGTGCTCCCAGACTCCGCGGGAACGGCGTGCGTCGCCCCGGTCGAATGGCCGGGTTCGGGTCGCGGCGGTTCGCGTCCGCTGCCCCTAGAGTGACCGCATGACGGTGCGGGTCGTCTTCGCCGACGACAACTACCTGGTGCGCGAGGGCGTGGCCGGCCTGCTCGACGAGGCGGCCGAGATCGAACTCGTCGAGACCGTGGGGGACGCCGAGGCCCTGCACCGCGCCGTGGCGGCGCACCGTCCGGATGCCGTGCTCACCGACATCCGGATGCCCCCGACGTTCACTACCGAGGGGATCGACGCGGCGAAGCGGATCCGCGCCGAGTTCCCGGCGACGGGGGTGGTCGTGCTGTCGCAGTACGTCGAGGCGGACTATGCGCTCGACCTGCTCGCCGACGGTGTCGAGGGGCTGGGCTACCTCCTCAAGGAGCGGGTCAGCGACCTCGACGAGCTCGTCCGGGCGCTCCACGACGTGGCGCGCGGCGGCTCCGCGCTGGACCCCAAGGTGGTGGAGGGACTGCTGGCCCGCAAGGGCGGCGAGAGCCACTCCGCGCTCAAGGGGCTGACCCCGCGCGAGCTGGAGGTGCTGCGCGAGCTGGCCACCGGCAAGAGCAACGTGGCCACCGCGAAGACGCTGTTCATGAGCGAACGGGCGGTCGAGAAGCACATCGGCGCGGTCTTCCAGAAGCTCGGCCTCGCGAACGAGTCCGACGTCAACCGCCGGGTGATGGCGGTGCTCGCCTATCTGGAGGCGACCGGCGGCTCGGCTCGGTGACGCGGTGAGGACCCAGCCGGGCAAACGTGTGGCCAGCACCCCTGTGCCGGGGAACCGGGACGGGCAGGATGGTGAGGAAGGGGGTGCGCCGTGCACGGGGTCAGGGTCCTGATCGTGGATGACCAGGAGCCGTTCCGGCGCGCCATGGCGACGGTCGTGGAGGCCACGGACGGCTTCGAGGTCGTCGGGTCGGCGACGACGGGGGAGGAGTCGCTGGCCGCGGCGGCCGAGCTCGCGCCCGACCTGGTGCTGATGGACGTGCACCTGCCCGGGATCGACGGCATCGAGGCCTCGCGACGCCTCACGGCAGGCGACGGCGGCCCGGTCGTGGTGCTGCTGTCGACCTATGACGAGGACCAGGTCGACGCCGCCGGGTGTGGGGCGTCGTCCTATGTCCCCAAGGCCGCCTTCGGTCCGGACCGGCTGTCAGCGGCCTGGGTGCAGGCCACCCGCGTCAACGGGGAACCCCAGGAGCGCTGAGTCGGTGCGGTCGGCGGGCGGGACGACCAGCTCGAGGAGCGCGTCGGAGACGACGAGCTCGCCGCCCGCGGCGTCGACCCGGTCCCGGATGCCCGCCAGGTCGAGGCCGGGCAGCGCGCCGCGGATCCGCAGCGTGAGCTCCTCCCCGTCGGCGTCCAGCTCGACGCGGACCGGACCCCGGGCGGCGGGAACGGCGCGGGCGCAGCAGAAGAAGACAGCCGTCTCCACCCGCGGTGGCCAGCGACGGCCGGCGGCCTCGCCCACCGAGAGCTCCGCCTCGCCCGTGCGGGTGACCAGCGAGCGCAGCGCGGGCACCAGCCCGGATCCGGTCAGCTGGGCGGGGAAGACCCCGCGCGTCAGCTCGCGCAGCGCCTCGAGCGCGTCGGTCGCACCGCCGACCAGCCGCTCGACGTCGGCGCCCCGGCCGGCGGCCACCGCGTCCCGCTCCCGACCGATCTCCTGGGGGAGCGAGGCGAGGAAGGGCAGCACGTCCCGCGCGATCGCCGCCTCGAGGTCACGACGCGCGGCGTCGTCGGCCGCGATGAGCCGGCGGCGCGAGTCGTCGAGCCGGGCCGTCGTCGCGGCGAGCTCCGCCACCCGCTCGGCCACCGCGCCGGCGAGGGAGGTGTTGCGGAAGGCGACGGCGGTCTGGTCGGCGAGCGCCTCCAGCAGCCGCAGCTCCGTGGGTCGCAGGGTGCGACCCCGTGGCAGCGCGACCTCGATCCGCCCCAGCTCCCGGCCCTCGGTGCGCACGGCCACGACCTGGTCGGCCGGGGTCTCGTGGTCGGCGGCCCACCAGCCCCAGGTGCCCGACGCCGGCTGGGCGCCGGGGATGTCGAGCGTCGTGCGGGCCCCCCGGGCCGACACGGCCCGGGCGGCGGCCTCGGCCACGGCGGGCAGCAGGTCGTCCGGGTCGGGTGCCTCGGACAGCCGGCGGCTCAGGTCGGCGAGCGCCTCGTAGGGCTGCGCGCGGTCGCCGTAGGCCAGCCGGTTGGCGAGCCGTACGACGACTCGGCGCAGAGGCTGGAAGGCCAGCGCCACGAGCACGGTTCCCAGCAGCGAGAGCCAGAACCCACCGGCGCGGCCCTCGACGACCCGACCCACGAGCACGACCAGCGTGGTGTAGCCGACGGCCGCGAAGGCCGCACCCGCGGCGACCACGACGGTGCGGTTGATGATCACGTCGAGGTCATAGAGCCGGTAGCGCAGGACCGCGACCGCGAACAGGATCGGCATCAGCAGGAAGGACGCCGACAACGGGACCCCCGACGCCCATGTCTGTTGACCGCCGTTGCCGAGCTGGATCACGAAGAGGACCAGCAGGCCGGTGGCCGCCAGCCCGGCCGACAGCGCGATCGGGCGCAGCTGCTGTCGCTCGTCCCCGGTGCTGCCGCGCAGCCGGCGCAGCATGGACACGAGGCCGAGGAGGACGCCGATGCTGATCAACGTGAAGCCGAGGCTGAGCATCACCTCGCGCACCGGCCCGATCACGTCGTCGGAGCCGATCAGCTCGAAGGATCGGGGGTCGGTGGTCAGGACTGCGGCCAGGCAGAGGGCCGCTCCGGTGGCCGGAACCAGCAGGCTCCAACGCCAGCGGGGTGAGACGAAGCGACCGTCCGGGGCCAGCAGGAACATCGCGGCGAGCAGGGCCACGATGACCTGGCCGCCGAAGAGCTGCGCCACCCAGGCCGCGACGTGGCCCAGGACCACGGGCTCGGGGCCGTCGGCCTCGAGCACCCAGAAGGAGTAGGCCTCGGTAACCAGCGAGATCGCCGTGCACAGCCCCGCGGCGCTGAGCAGCCACCCGATCGGGTGCCGGTCGTGGCGCGACACGATGAGTGCACCCATCAGCGCCGAGCCGATGCCGGCCCCGTGGATGAACGGGAAGCCGTGCACCGCCACCGCCGTCTCCGACAGCAGCGACACCGACTGGGCGCCGACGACGACGTCGGAGAGGACCAGCACGGTCGAGACGACGAAGACCGTCCAGGCGATGCGGCGCAGCGCGGTGGGGCTCGGCACGTCAGTCTCCCCAGCCGCTCGTCGCCGGTGCCCGGGCCGGCAGCTCGACCCGGACCCGCGTCCCGGCACCGGGGCGGCTCTCCAGCGCCCACGTGCCGCCGACCGCGTCGACGCGGTCGCGCAGGTTCGCCAACCCGGTGCCGGCCGTCACGGAGGAGGGGTCGAACCCGACCCCGTCGTCCGTGACGGTCGCCGTCAGCGTCTCCTCGGTGCTGTCCAGCTCGACGCGCACGCGCGTGGCGCCGGCGTGCTTGGCGGCGTTCTGGAGCGCCTCGAGGCAGCAGAAGTACGCCGCCGCCTCGACGGCCGGCGCGTGGCGCCGTACCCCCAACGACTCGATGACGAGGTCGTCGCCCGCCACCGCCCGCAGCGCGGCGGCGACGCCCTGCGCGGCGAGCAGCGGGGGATAGATGCCCCGGGAGAGGTGCACGAGGGCGGCCATCGCGTCGGCGGCGGCCTCCTCCTGGGCGTCCAGCAGGGCGCCGGCCCGCTCGGGTGAGCCGGCGGACAGGGTCGCCGCCAGCCGCAGGTTGACCGCCAGCGCGACGAGGTGCTGCTGGGCGCCGTCGTGGATGTCGCGCTCGAGGCGGCGGCGGGCGGCGTCCTGGGCGTCGACGAGGCGCTCCCGGGAGACACGGAGCTCCGCCTCGCGGGCCGAGAGCTCGGTGAGCCGGCGCTCGAGCGAGGCACGCAGCTGGGCCCCGCGCAACACCAGGCCCGCCTGGCTGGCGAGGCTGGTGAACAGTCGCTCCTCGACGGGGGTCAGCTCGGCGCCCGGCCGCTCGCGCAGCACCAGCATGCCCAGGTCCTCGCCGCCGTGGCGCACCATCAGCCGTCGGGTGCCGGAGTCCCACTCGGGCGAGGTCGTCAGGCGCTCCTCGGCCTCCGGCGGCCAGGTCGCGATCCGCAGCGGTGTCTCGGCGCCCGCCACCCAGACCTGTGCCCACGCGGCGCCGGTGCCCTCGGCGAGCAGCCGCGCCATGTGGCTCGGCAGGTCCCCGTCCGGCCCGCGGTCGGCGACCGAGCTGGTGAAGCGGCGCAGGGCGTCGTACGGCGCCGGCCGGCCGCGCTGCACCACCCGGGTTGCGAATGCCTCGAGCCGGGTCAGGACACCGTCGAAGCCCAGCGCCACGATCGCGGTCGCGAGCACCGAGAGGCCGACGCCGGGCGCCGACGTCTCGCCGAGCAGCAGCCCTCCGCCGACCACGACGACGACATAGACGAGGCCGACGAAGCCGACCAGCCCCAGACCCACGACCCCGAGCGAGAGCCACTCGCGGCGCGAGCGCCGGCGCAGCGTCGGAGGCCAGGTCACGTCAGCAGTCTGCCCACTCCCGCGGCGGCGGGACAGGGCATCAACCCTCCCGGCGGGGTGGGGCTAGCCCCACCGGGGCAGCCGCCGCGGGCGTGTGGCCAGCGCCGGCCGCGGTGCGCCCAGCCCGATCGTCGCGGCGGCGCGGACGCGGTGTGCTCGACACATGCCGCTCGCAGACCCGGGCGGACCACCACCAAGGAGAACCCGAGATGACCCTCATGACCACCTTCACCCGAGGTCGAGCCACCGGCACCACCGGCGCGCCCGGAGCCCCGGGAACCGGACCCGCTGCCGCCCTCGCCGTCGCCGTCACCAAGCGGTACGGCGCGGGCGACGCCACGGTCGCGGCCCTGGACGACGTCAGCGTCGCCCTGGACCGCGGCCGCTTCACCGCCATCATGGGCCCGTCGGGCTCCGGCAAGTCGACGCTGCTCCACATGCTCGCGGGGCTCGACCGCCCCACGTCGGGCGAGGTGTTCCTCGGCGACACCGAGATCACCTCGCTCAGCGACAAGCGGCTGACCCAGCTGCGCCGGGACCGGATCGGCTTCATCTTCCAGTCGTTCAACCTGCTGCCGACCATGACCGCGGCCGAGAACATCGTGCTGCCACTGCGGATCGCCGGCCGGCGCCCCGACCGGGCGTGGGTCGACTCGGTCGTCGAGACCGTCGGTCTCAGCGGCCGGCTCCAGCACCGTCCCGCGCAGCTCTCGGGCGGCCAGCAGCAGCGCGTCGCGGCGGCCCGCGCCCTCGCGTCCCGCCCGGAGATCGTCTTCGCCGACGAGCCGACGGGCGCCCTGGACTCGCGGTCCGGCTCCGAGCTCCTCCGCTTCCTGCGGACGGCGGTCGACGAGCTCGGCCAGACCGTCGTGATGGTGACCCACGACGCCACGGCGGCCGGCTATGCCGACCGTGTCCTGTTCCTGGCCGACGGCCGGATCGCCGACGAGATGCACGAGCCGTGCGCCGAGGCGGTCCTCGACTACATGAAGACCCTGGGAGCCTGAGATGTTGAGAGCAACCTTCCGCAGCATGGTGACGCACCGGCTGCGCCTCCTCCTCACCACGGCGTCGATCGCGCTCGGCGTCGCCCTGCTGTCCGGGACGCTGATCCTCACCCACACCATGGGGATCGCGTTCGACATGCTGTTCGGCAAGATCGGCTCGGGCACCGACGCGGTGGTCCGCACCGAGGCGCCGTTCACCCAGACCGAGGGCGTGGGCACCAACCGCGGCCCGATCTCGGAGAAGGTCCTCGACCAGGTCCGCCGGGTCGACGGCGTCCGCGTCGCCGAGGGGTCGGTGCAGGGCTATGCCCTGCTGACCGACACCGAGGGCCGGGCCGTGACCTCCCTGGGCGGCGCACCGACCAACGGCTACAGCATGCCCGCCGACCCCGGCCTCCGCGGGGACGTCGAGCTGCTGACCGGCCGGGCGCCGGGCAACGGCCACGAGGTCGCGATCGACGCCACCAGCGCCGAGAAACACCACATCGCCCTGGGCTCCACGATCAAGGTCCTCTTCCAGGGACCGACCCGGGAGTTCACGGTCGTCGGGACCGTCGGCTTCGGCGACGGGATCACGGACCTCGGTGGCACCACGTCGGCGTACTTCGACACCGCGACCGCCCAGCAGGTGCTGGGCTCCCCGGGCATGTTCGACCGGATCGACGTGGCCGCCGCCGACGGCGTCAGCCAGGCCGAGCTCGCCCAGCGGCTGTCGCGGGTGCTCCCCGACGGCACCGAGGCGCTGACCGGCGCCGCGGCGGCCGAGGAGAACGCCGACGCGACCAAGGAGAACTTCAAGATGGTCGGGATCCTGTTCGGCATCTTCGCCGGGATCGCGCTGTTCGTCGGCTCCTTCATCATCTGGAACACCTTCACGATGACCGTCAGCCAGCGGTCTCGTGAGATCGCGCTGCTGCGGGCCATCGGCGCCCGGCGCCGTCAGGTGCTCGGCAGCCTGCTGGCCGAGGCCGTCGCCCTGGGGCTGCTCGCCTCGGCCGCCGGGTTCGGCCTGGGCATCGGCGTGGCCCGTGGGCTCAAGTGGCTGATGGACACCCTCGGCCTGGCCCTGCCGTTCACCGGCCTCCAGATCGAGGCGAGCCAGCTCTGGCTCTCACTCGCGGTCGGCACCGGCGTCACCGTCGTCGCCGCCCTCGTGCCCGCCCGTCGCGCCACCAGGGTGCTGCCGGTCGAGGCGCTGCGCGAGTCGACCCCCGGCGCCGAGCGACCCTCGGGCCGGCGGGCGCTGGTCGGCCTGGCCGTCATCGCCCTGGGTGTGGGCGCGCTGCTGTGGTCGCTGTACGGCGACGGCGGGATGCGCGCCTTCGGGATCGGTCTCGCCGCCTCCATGGTGGGCGTGATCGTGGCCCTGCCGGCCGTGGTCCGCCCCCTCGCGGCCGCCATCGCGACGCCGCTGCGGCTGCGGGGGCTGCCCGGCGACCTGGCCAAGCAGAACGCGACGCGCAACCCGCGCCGCACCTCCGCCACCGCGGCGGCGCTGATGATCGGCCTCACGCTCGTGGTCAGCATGGGCGTCTTCGCGTCGTCCCTGCGGGCGTCGTTCGGCGACGTGCTGTCGGACCGGGTGACCGCCGACCTCTACGTCGTCACCTCGAGCGCCCAGGCGCCCGGCTACAGCCCCTCGGTCGTGGACGCCGTGCGCGGCGTGGACGGCGTGGACGAGGTCTCCCCGCAGGGGTGGGGGATGGCGCGGATCGCGGGTGCCGACACCGGCTTCTCCTCGATCGACCCGGCGACCGCCGCCGACGTGCTCGACCTGGACGTCACCGCGGGGTCGCTGGCCGACCTGGGGCGCGACGGCGTCATGGTCGCCGCCTCGGCCGCGACCGCGCACGGCTGGCACGTCGGGGACACGGTGCAGGCGGAGTTCGCCGAGACCGGCGAGCACCGGCTGCGGATTGCCGCGATCTATGCCGGCAAGGGCTGGATCAGCGACGACTACGTCGTCAGCCGCGCCGCGCAGACCGCGCTCACCGGGCCGCAGCTGGTGGCCGGCTCCTTCGTCAGGGTCGACCCCTCGGCCGACCAGGGTGAGGTGCGGGCCGCGATCGCCGACGTGCTGGCCGACCACCCGGACGCCAAGGTGCTGGACCGACGTGGCTTCGAGCAGGAGGTCGGCGGGTTCATCGAGCAGATGCTCACCTTCATGACGGTGATGCTCGCGCTGGCCGTGATGATCGCCCTGCTGGGCATCGTCAACACCCTGGCGCTCTCGGTGTTCGAGCGGACCCGCGAGCTGGGCCTGCTCCGTGCGGTCGGCATGACCCGCGGCCAGGTGCGGGCCATGGTCCGCTGGGAGTCGGCCATGATCTCGCTGATCGGCGCCGTCAGCGGAGCCGCTCTCGGGATCGGGATCGGCGTGGCCATGTCGCAGGTCCTGAAGGACGAGGGGATCAGGTCGATCTCCATCCCCGTCGGCCAGATCGCGGTCTATGTCGCGGTCGCCGCCGTCGCCGGCGTCCTCGCCGCCCTCGGCCCGGCCCGCTCGGCCGCCAAGGTCGACGTGCTCAAGGCGGTGGTCACCGACTGAGGTGGGGCCGCGCCGCGCTCGACGCGCTCACTGCCGCGGGGCTGTGGTCGCTTCCTCAGGGGTTCGCCCTCCGGGAAGCGGCCGCGGCACCGCGGCAGTCGGCGTGCGACAGTCGGCGTCAGCGCCGCCCGCGCTCGCCCAGCACCGGCTTGAGGTCGACCACCGGGTGCCGTCGACGGCCTCGAGCCCGCGCACGCGGATCCTCGGGCCGTCGACCGACAGCACCTCGACGGTGTGCAGCCCGATCGGGTTGGGCCGGTCGGGAGAGCGGGTGCTGAAGACCCCGGTCGGCGGCCTCGAGGTGTCGCCGCGGGGGTGCACACGGAGGACGTCGCGCTCGGCGAGGTGCAGCCAGGTGAGGACGACCAGCGCGTCGCCGGGCGCGATGTCGGCGGCGGCCGCCACGACGTCGGGCTCGAGGTCGAGCACGCAGTCGGGCGCGCCCTCGTCGCCCTGCTTCACGGCGTCCTCGCGACGCGAGACGGGGGAGGACACGACGGCGACGGGTCGCAACGCCATCGGGCCGGACCGGGGAGCGCTCGTCATGGGACGAGCATGCCGTGAGGGCGGGTCGCGCGGCCACGTCGCCGGGCCGTGGAGGTCGGTGAGGTAAGGCTCACCAAACTACCGTTGGCGGACTCAAACATGCCGTATATCGCATTTCGGCACGAAAAAGGGCCATAGTGACAACGTAAGACAACGCGGCCAGGTAGCCTCCCGGAAGTTTGCCCGGTGCAAGCAGTTGCGCACCGCCGGGAAGCGGCAACTCGGGCCGCCGCGTTCGTCACGACATCTGGAGGACCCCCCACCCATGGCCGCGTCGCCGCCGCGTCGCCGTACCCTCGTCTCCCTCGGATCGGCCTTCGGTGTCGGTCTGGCCTCGGTCTCCCTCCTCGGGACACCGGCCGTGGCCGACCCGGCCGTGGTGCCGGGGCCGGTCTCGGTCGTCGCGACGGGGGCCTACTCGGGCACGGTGCCGAGCGGGTGTGCGCCGTGAGCGCGGAGGTCCGCGGCGGCTCCGGAGGCCACAACGTCACCGGCGGCGGCTCGAGTGCGGCCAACGCCAACGGTGGGGCGCCGACATCTCCGCGACGTTCTCCGTCGTGCCGGGCATGACCTACTCCGGCACCGTCGGCGGCGGCGGCGTGCAGGCGGCGACGATCGGCAACCCGGGCTCCGGTGGCTCCAACGGCGGCGGCAGCGGCGGCATGGTCACGAACTTCACCCACCCCGGCTCCGGCGGTGGCGGCTGGACCGACCTCCAGCTCGACGGCGTCCTCACGGTCCTCGCGGGCGGCGGCGGAGGATCCGGCGGCGGGCACTCGCTGACCGGTGGCTTCGGCGGCAACGCCGGGCTTCCGACCGGCACCGGCGTCACGGCCGGCAGCAACGGCACCGATGCCCGTGACACCGTGGCCGGGAACGTGGTCGGCGGGGGCGAGGGCGGCGGCGTCGGGGCCCCCGGAGCCGGCGGCACCAACCCCTCCAGCCCGGCGCGGGACGGCTCGGCGGGCTCCGGTCGCACCGGCGGCGACGGCGGCGACGACACCGACCCCGACTCCGGCGGTGGTGGCGGCGGTGGCTACTTCGGCGGCGGAGGCGGTGCCTCGACCGTGGTCAACGGGAGCGGCGCTCCCGTCAACAACGGCATCGGTGGCGGCGGCGGTGGTGGCGGCTCGAGCTTCGTCGTGGCCACCTCGCCCGACGGCTCCGGCACGGCGCCGTCCGACATCGTCTCGGTGCCCGGGCCGCAGCGGTCCTCCGGCGGCAACGGCGCCGACGGACTGGTCACCCTGACCTGGATCCCCTGCGACTATGACCTCGCGGTCACCAAGTCGGTCTCGCCGACGAGCGCGACGCCCGGCGACACCGTCACCTGGACCGTCGCCATCGAGAACGTCGGCTCGGCGCCGATGACGCAGGGCGACGTCGTGACCCTCACCGACAGCCTGCCGGGCACGGGCGCCAAGACCATCACGTCGGTCGCTGTCACCGGCGGCAGCAACTCCGCAGGCCTGGCGCGCGGTCCGGTGACGTGCAGCGCCGGCGCGGGCGACCCGATGCCGGCGACACTGACCTGCTCCCGCGCGTACGCCGCCCCGAGCGCTCCCAGCTCGCCGAGCTCCGGCAGCCGCGGCATCGACCCCGGCGAGACGATCACCATCAGCTACACCCAGGTCGTCCCGGGATCGATCGGCACGACGCTCACCAACACCGCGTCGGTCACCGACCGGGCGACCGGCGACGGCGGCAACGACAGCACGACCGCCGCGCTCGACGTGACGGCCCCGCCGCCGGTGCCGCAGCCCGATCTCTCGAGCGGCCCGCAGGGCGTGCCGCAGTCGGTCGACCCGCTGGCCAACGACGACCCGGGCTCGCCGGGCTCTCCGCTCGACCCGGCCACGCTGACGCTGCTCGACGGCGGCGGCAACCCGGTGGCGTCGGTGACCTACCCGGGCGAGGGCACCTACACGATCAACGGCTCCGGCGAGATCGTCTTCACGCCGCTGCCGGACTTCACCGGCGAGGCCACTCCGGTGACCTACCGGATCGCCGACGTGAACGGCACCACCGCCACCTCGACCTACACCACGACGGTCACCCCGGTGACGCCGAGCGCCACCCCCGACGTCTCGTCGGGTCCGCAGGGCCGGCCGCAGTCGGTGGACCCGCTCACCAACGACGACCCCGGTGACCCCGCGGTGCCGCTGGACGCGTCGTCGCTGACCCTGCTCAACGGGTCCGGCAACCCCGTCGCCTCCGTCACCGTGCCCGGCCAGGGTGTCTTGACGGTGTCCGGTGGCCGGCTGGTGTTCACGCCGGAGCCGGGCTTCACCGGCACGGCCGACCCGGTGGACTACCGGATCGCCGACGTGAACGGCACGACCGTCACCTCGACCTACACCCCGAGCGTCACGCCGGTGACCGCGCCGGACACCTCGACCGGGCCCCAGGGCGTGCCTCAGTCGGTGAACCCGCTGGCCAACGACACGCTCGACCCGTCGGTCACGCTGGTTCCGGCGACGCTGACGCTCATCGACCCGGCGACGGGCGACCCGACCAGCTCGGTGACGATCCCCGGCCAGGGCACCTACACGATCGCCGGGGGGGCGGATCGTGTTCACGCCGCTGCCCGACTTCGTCGGCCCCGCCGACCCGGTGACCTACCAGGTCGAGGACAGTGCGGGCAACGCGCTGCAGGACACCTACACCCCGACGGTCACGCCGATCACCCCGACGGCGACGCCCGACTTCTCGTCCGGGTCGCAGGGACAGCCGCAGTCGGTGGACCCGCTCGGCAACGACAGCCCCGGTGACGACGCGGTGCCGCTCGACCCGACCACGCTCACGCTGCTCGACCCCGCGACCGGTGACCCGGTCGCGTCGGTGACGGTGCCGGGTCAGGGGACCTACACGATCAACGGCTCCGGCCGGATCGTGTTCACTCCCCTGCCGGACTTCACCGGGACCGCGGACCCGGTGGACTACCGGGTCGCGGACGTGAACGGCACGACCGCCACCTCGACGTACACCCCGACGGTCGACCCCGTGGTGCCGGATGCGAACCCCAACACGTCATCGGGGCCGCAGGGCCGGCCGCAGAGCGTCGACCCGCTCGCCGACGACAGCCCCGGCGACCCGTCGGTGCCGCTCGACCCGTCGACGCTCACGCTGCTCGACCCCGCCACCGGTGACCCGGTCGCGTCGGTGACGGTGCCGGGTCAGGGGACCTACACGATCAACGGCGCCGGGGAGATCGTCTTCACTCCGGAGCCCGACTTCGTGGGGACGGCGGACCCGGTGACCTACCAGGTCGCCGACGCGAACGGCACGACCGCCACCTCGACCTACACCCCGACGGTGACGCCGGTGGCGCCGGACGCGAACCCCGACCGGACCCAGGGCCCGATCAACGAGCCGCAGTCGGTCAACCCGTTCAAGAACGACTCCGCGGGCGACCCCGCGGTGCCGCTCGACCTCGGGTCGCTGACGCTGCTGGACGACAGCGGCAACCCCGTCGACAAGGTCGTGGTGCCCGGACAGGGGACCTACACGGTCGAGGGACACCGGATCGTGTTCACCCCGGTCAAGGGCTTCACGGGCACCGCCGACCCGGTCACCTACCGCATCGCGGACGTGAACGGCACGACGGCGACCTCGACCTACACGCCGACGGTCGAGCCGGGCAAGCCCGACGAGGTCGTCATCCCGGAGTCCGGGCCGCAGGGCAGCACGGTCGTGCTCGACCCCGTCGCCTCCGTGCCGGGCCTCGACCCGACGTCGGTGGTCCTCGTCGACCCCGACACCGGCGAGGAGGTCACCACGCTGGTCGTGCCCGGTGAGGGCACCTGGACCGTCGACCCGGTCACCGGCGAGGTCACCTTCGACCCCGAGCCCGGGTTCACCGGCAACCCGACCCCCGTCGAGTTCCACGGCGTGAAGAAGAACGGCCAGGAGGTGACCGGCACGCTGCGGGTCACCTACTACCCGCCCGGCCTGCCCGACACCGGTGCGAACCTGTGGCTGCTGCCGGCCGGTGGTCTGGCGGTGCTGCTGATCGGTGCCGGCCTGCTGGTGCTGCGCCGCAGCCGCCGGGAGGCCTGATTTCAGGAGGGCCTCCCACGACCCCGCATCCCCCGGAACGCCGGGCACGCGTGCACGGACCGTGCGCGTGCTCGGCTCCCGGGGGATGTGCGGTTTGGCCCCAATCCGCGCGAGAACCCGGGTGAAACGTGCGGTTCGCGTCCAAAACCTGGCTCCGGTGGGACCTGCCGAGTTGGACCAATCGGCGTGAAAACGCCCCTCCGGGGTGTCGTTTGTGACCAATGGAGGGGGTCGAGGGGCACGGCGGACCCCCCGGAGGTCACACCATCGAGCGCCACCACGGCGAGCGAGGTCCCGACCAGCGGTCAGACCGAGATCCGGAGCGACATCGACACCTGGGCGATGCTCGCGAGCCGACGACCCGGAGCCCGCGAAGGTCCACGGCCGGCCCCGACTTCTGCAGCAATGAAAAGCGCTCCAGGAGGGACGCGCTCGGGACTCACCCCCAGGCGGGGTCGCGCCCGAGCAGCCGCAGCAGCGTCGCGGGCTCGTTATCGCCGGCCTGCGGCTCGAGCGCCGGCCCGAACGCGAAGCCCCGGAGCGGCTCGGCGATCGTCCGGGCGGCGGGCAGCACCTGGTCGGCGAGCGCGGGCGTCAGCGGTGACGGCTGGCCGGTGGCCACGGCGACGTCCCAGGGGTGCACCACCGCGTCGAGGGCGGCGGTGGCCGCGGGGTCCGACGGCGTCATCTCGGGGAACGGCGGCAGCGGCGTAGACACCGCGTCTGCCGACGCGTCCACGTCGGCCCAGGTCTCCGTGGCGACGTCGACGGCGCTGTCCACCGCGGCCCCGACCCCGCGGTCCACGTCCTGCGGCGGCGCGAAGGGGTCGTAGCCCGGCAGCGCCGCCGTCCCGACCGTCGCCGCCCAGCCGTGCTGGTCGGCGGCGGCGTGCAGCAGCACCTGGGCGACCGTCCACTGCTCGCAAGGGGTCGCCAGCCGCAGCTGGTCCTCCGTCACGCCGGCGGCGACCTCACGCAGGGCGGCGAGGGACTTGGTCACGACGTGGAACGTCACGGGTGGATCTCCTTCGGGTTCGGGCGGGTGGGGCAGGAGGGGCGGGAGAGCGCGTCGATGCCGACGAGCTGGAAGCGCGGTGCGGCCGACTCCGCGGCGGCGCGGCAGGTGAGGCGGGCGGGGGGAGCGGTGGAGCGGTCCACCCGCACGCGCCAGCGCCGGTCCTCGTCCTCGAAGACCACCACCCCGTCCCGCTGCCCGACCAGCGTGAGCGGAGCCTCGGACACGAGCCCGAGGTGGCGACGCAGCATCACCTCGGCGGCCTGCGCCGCCACGGGCAGGTCGCTGCGGCCGCGCAGCAGGCCGAGGTCGAGCTCGCCCCGCTCGTGCGTCGCCACGAGGCCGGGCGCCGCGTCGGGAGAGACCCGGCCGTAGTAGAGGCCGGCCGGCAGGACCAGCAGGTTCCCCGCGAACCGGTCGCCGCCCAGGTGCGAGCACTGCCAGGTCCGGTCGGGCGCGGCGGCCTGCGTCGCCTTCCACAGCGGTCGCCCCAGCTCGGCGCAGCACGCGTCGTGCCGCCCGTGCGTGCACACGAGGAAGAGGCGCCCCGGGTGGTCGGCGAGCGCCGGGTCGAACGCCCCGTCGGACAGGTCGACGTCGAGGACGTCCGACACGTCGGGGAGTACGGCGCCGCGCAGCCGGCCGCCGCGGGCGACGAAGAGCCGCACCCCGTCGGCGGTGTCGTCGGTCGCGGGCCGTCGGATCAGGAGCGGCTTGACCCCGGTCCGACCGAGCTCGCGCAGGCGGACCTTCACCGGATCGGGCAGGCGGCTGTCGCGCAGCGCGTCGACGCCCCACGGCCCCGCGCACTCCAGCAGCACGAAGCCGCTCACCCGCGAGGCCGTCCCGAGCTGGGGCTCGTCGCGCGCGAGGCTCGCCGCCGAGCAGCGCTCGGCCGTCGAGGGAGGTGTCACGAGGTCGCCTCCGCCGGCGCGAAGCCCAGGACGCCCTCGCGGACCAGCCGGCGGGCCAGCACCAGCGCGTCGGCCTCGGTCAGCCCGGGCAGGTCGGCAGGCCGCAGCTCCGCGGCATCGCGGACGAACGCCAAGGAAGGCGCCAGTCGCAGGGGCACCCGCAGCTCGCGGTCGCCCAGCAGCACGCGCAGCCGGTCGCCGTCCTCCACGAGGGAGAGGACGGCACCCCGGCGGCGCAGCACGGTGCCCGGCTCGAGGGACCCGAGCCGCGCCACGTCGACCAGCAGCCCGGCGAGCGACGACGGTCGCCCGGTCAGGAACGACTCGACCCGCTGCCGGGTGAGCGAGAACGCGTCGAGCTCGGCGACCCGCTGCTGCAGCCGGGACAGGCGGTCGGCCAGCTCCTTCTCCAGCAGCTCGGGCTCGGCCAGGTAGCCGGCCGGTAGCGGCTCGTCGTACTCGCTGCCCTCCAGCAGCGACGCGCACGCCCTGGTCAGCAGGTCGCGCCAGGTCGTCCGGTTGATGCCGACCGTCACGTGCAGCGACGCGTCGCTCTCGCTGCGGGCGGCGTGCAGGGTGCCGGTCGGCAGGTAGGCGGACATCCCCGGCACCAGGTCGAGCTGCTGCTCGTCGCCGTCCGGCCCGATCGTCCAGCGCTTGCGGCCGGAGGTCTGGAAGACGAAGACGTCGTGGCTGTCACCGTGCCTGGCGAAGCCCTGCGCCCGCGGCGGGGTGAGGTAGGCGTTGACCTGGCAGGGATGGCCCAGCGCGAGCTCGAGGCCGCGGGTCAGCTCGGCGAGCGGCGGCCAGTAGCGGTGCAGCCCCTGCAGCACGATCGTCGCCCCGTCGCCGAACAGCGCCAGCGCCTTGCGGCCGTCGACCAGGCCGGTGACGGCCTGGCCGGCGAGCGTGGCGTGCCGGGTGTAGGACGCCTGCGGCAGCACCCGGCCGTCCCGGACGACCCGCAGCGCGGGCGTCCTGATCCCCGACGACGTGACGAGCCGGTCGACGTCCTCGAGGGAGAGCAGCGCCACGAGCGGCTCGGGCTCGCTGCGGTGCACGTGGACGTGCGACGCCCAGACCTCGCGCAGGAAGGTCGGGGCGTCACCCGCCAGCAGGCTCAGTGCGTCCACGTCAGACGCCGGTGGCGTCCCCGTCGGTGGTGTCGGTCGCGTCGCCGTCCGTGCCGTCGGCGTCCGCCCCGTCGGCGTCGCCGCCGTCGGTGCCGTCCGCGTCACCGGCGTCGCCGTCGGTGGTGTCGGTCGCGTCGCCGTCCGTCCCGTCCGCGTCGCCGCCGACCTCGGAGCCGGCACCGGCGCCCACGGTCTCGATGTCGTCGTCGGACAGCGGCGTGCCGTCGGGGTCCTGCGGGGTGCTCGTCATGGCTCCTCCTCATGGGGTGGCGCGGCGGGCTGCCGCGAGGTCGGAGTACCCCTTGGCCCCCGTCCGTATCCTCAGCCGCATGGACGACCCCCGAAGTACCAGCCGTTCACCCGCGACCGCGATCGGGGGTGAACGGGCCTGATGGACACCCAGACCTTCGTCAACGCAGGGCTGGTGCTGGCCTTCGTCCTGGTGGGCGGCGTCTTCGCCGCCACCGAGATCGCGCTGGTCTCCCTCCGGGAGAGCCAGCTCGTCACGCTGGAGCGGGAAGGCCCGCGCGGTGCTCGGGTCGCGTCGGTGGCGCGCGACCCCAACCGGTTCCTCGCCGCCGTCCAGATCGGCGTCACCGTCGCCGGGTTCCTCTCGGCGGCGTACGGCGGCGCGACGCTCGCGCCCGACCTGGCCCCGGTGCTGGAGCGACTCGGGCTGTCCGACGCCGCAGCCGAGACCACCGCACTGGTGGTGCTCACCCTGCTCATCGCCTATGTCTCGCTGGTGCTCGGCGAGCTCGTGCCCAAGCGGCTGGCGCTGCAGAAGTCGGCGGGGGTCTCGCGCGCCGTGGCCCCGGTGCTGGACGGCTTCGCCGGCCTGATGCGCCCGGTGATCTGGCTGCTGTCGGTGTCGACCAACGCCGTGGTGCGCGTGCTCGGCGGCGACCCGCACGCCGCCGGCGAGCAGCTGTCGGAGGAGGAGCTGCGCGAGCTCGTGTCCACCCACGAGGACCTCGAGGAGGACGAGCGCCGCATCCTGCGCGACGTGTTCGCCGCCACCGAGACCACGGTCAAGGAGGTGATGCGGCCGCGCCGCGACGTCTGCTTCCTGCCGGGCGACCTGCCCCTCGCCGTAGCGGCCGACCAGGTGCGCGCGCTGCCGTGGTCGCGCTACCCCGTCACGGGCGCCGACTTCGACGACGTCGTCGGCTTCGTGCACATCCGCGACCTGCTCGGCGTGACCGACGCGGCCGACCTCCTGGTGCGCGACGCCTGCCGTCCGGTGCTGGTGCTGCCCGGCTCCAAGCCGGTGCTGCCCTCGGTCGCGACGATGCGCGAGCGCGGCACGCACCTCGCCGTCGTGGTCGACGAGTGGGGTGGCACCGACGGCATCGTCACCCTGGAGGATCTGGTCGAGGAGCTGGTCGGCGACATCCGCGACGAGTACGACACCGGTGAGCCCGTGCTCCCCGTCGACCTTGGACGCATCGACGGCGGCACCACGCTCGAGGACTTCGCCGAGCTCACGGGTGTGATGCTGGAGGACGGTGACTACGAGACCGTGGCCGGCTTCGTGATCGCCCGGCTCGGCCGGATCCCCGACCGCGGCGACGCCGTGGACGTCGAGGACGCGCTGGGTCGCCCGGGCGGCGGTCGCCTCGAGGTGGCGGCCATGGCCGGCAGCCGGGTGACCGCCGTGGCGTTCACGCCTCGGTGAGCCTCGCGAGCGCCTCGGTGACCGTCGAGGAAGCCGAGCTCCTCGTGGCGCGCCCGGGCCGCCGGGTCGCCGTGCAGGACGACCGCTCGGTAGGCGGTGCCCTCCGGGTGGTCGGCGAGGGTGATCTCGGCGGTCATGGCGACCGGCTGCGGGGCGGCCGGTCGCCAGCTGCTGTCCAGGGCGTTGGTGAAGACCAGCCGCTCGGCCTCGTCGGCGGCGAGGAACACGGCGTCGAGGTGGGGCACGAACGCGGCCCCGTCCTCGCTCATCCGGGTCACGAAGGCGCCGCCGGGTCGCGGCTCGAGCCGGTCGACCAGCAGTCGCATCGGCGCGGGGATGAACCACCGAGCCAGCTGGTCGGAGTCGGTCCACGCGCTCCACACCCGCTCCCGCGGCGCGCGGATCACTCGGTCGAGACGCAGGTCGAGATCGGGGTTCATGCGGGGTCCTCCTGTTCGACGAAGTGCTGGAGCCGGTCGGTGACCTGCTCCCACGTGCGGCGCTGCTCGCCCAGCCAGTCCTCCACGAGCGCCACGCGCTCGCGGTCGAGCTCGCAGGTGCGGACCCGCCCGCTCTTGGCGGTGCGGACGAGCCCACTCGCCTCGAGGACCCGGACGTGCTTGAGGAACGAGGGCAGCGTCATCGGGAACTCCCGCGCCAGCGCGGTCACGCTCGCCGGCCCGCCGCCGAGCCGGGCCACGACCTCACGCCGGGTCGGGTCTGCGAGCGCCCCGAACACCCCGTCCAGGGTTCCCGAATAGTGAGCCATGTGGCTAACTATCCCACGAGGTGGGACTCGCGGTCCACCGAGGTGGGACTCGCGGCTCGCCGAGGTGGCGCTCGGGTACGTCGAGGTGGCGCTCGGGTACGCCGAGGTGGCGCTCAGATCGCGCGCCGGGCTCCCGCCAGCAGCTCGGCGAGCTCCTCGGGGCGGGTGAACATCGGCCAGTGACCCGAGTCGATGTCGACGAGGTCGAGGCTGGTGATCCGGGCCAGCTCGGGCAGGTCGCCCCCGTCGATCCACGCGCGGGCGTCGGCCGGGCTGAACTCCGGGCACACCAGCGTGGCGGGGACGTCGAGGCGCCGCTCGTCGCTCAGGCGTACGACGCCGCGGCTCACGCCCTCGGGCACCGGCACGGCGCGGGCCTCGAACTCCAGCCGCGCCTGCTCGTCGAGATCCGCGGAGTCCGGACCCTCGAACGGCTCCCAGCCCGGGAACGCCATCAACCCGTCGACCGGCTCGAAGAAGTCGCCGTAGGTCTCGCCGTCCGGCGCCGGCCAGCCCCCGATGAACACCACCCCGGAGACCGCCTCCGGGCGCGCGTCGGCGGCGAGCCAGGCCAGCGAGGCGGCGGCGGAGTGCCCGACGACCAGCGGCCGGTCGGCCGCGTCGACGGCCGCGACCACGGCGGCCACCTGGTCGTCGAGGGTCGCCGCCGTGCCGCCGTCGCCCTGTCCCGGCAGGGTGAGCGCGACGGGCCGGTGGCCGCGCGCCTCGAGGGCGGGCATGACGTCGTCCCAGGCGGAGCCGTCGAGCCAGAGTCCGGCGACGAGCACGATGTCCATGGGTGAGCTCTCCTTCTGCGTCTGTGCGTCTTCTGAGTCGTGGTGGTCGAACCGCCACCCTAGGTCGGGTTCCGGCCGGTTCCCGTCCCCATCGGGTCAGCGGCGGCGCAGGACCGTGCTCACCCGGCGGTGGGCCACGGCGGCCCGGGCGGCGTTCATGCCGGCGGCGCCGTGCACGCCGCCGCCGGGGTGGGCAGAGGCGGAGGCGAGATAGAGCCCGCGGACCGGGGTCTCCGCCCGCCCGAGGCCGGGGACCGGGCGGAACACCAGCTCCTGGTGCAGCTGCGCGGTGCCACCGTTGATCGCCCCGCCTACGAGGTTGGCGTTGCGCGCCTCGAGCTCGTGCGGCCCCAGCACCCGCCGGGCGAGGATGCGCGAGCCGAAGCCGGGGGCGAGTCGCTCGAACCGCGCCTGCATCCGGTCGGCGAAGCGCTCGCACTCGTCGCGGTCCCAGCTCCCGGTGATGCCGCCACCACCGGCGTCGTGCGCGAGCCGCTGCGGCACGTGGGTGTAGGCCCACAGCGACTCGGTGCCCGTCGGGGACCGGGTGGTGTCCGACGTGGTCATCTGGCCGGCGAGCAGGAAGGGCCGGGCGGGCAGCACTCCCGCGTTGACCTGCCCGAGCGGCTCGGCCAGGTCGGCCACGGAGTCGGCGACGTGCACGGTGCCGGGGGCGGACGGAGGCGGCGACGCCCAGGGGACCGGTCCGTCGAGTGCCCAGTCGACCTTGACCGTCCCGGGGTCGAGCTGGAAGGACCGCATGGCCCGCACGGCCCGGGCCGGCAGGTCCGCGGTCGCGACCAGCCCGCCATAGAGCCGCGAGGCGATGACGTCGGCGAGGACGGCGTGCCGGGCCGGGATCCGCTCGCCGTCGGCCGTGCGTACGGCGCTCGCGCGGCGCGCGTCGACGTCGATGCCGACGACCTCGGTGCCGCACCGGATCTCCCCGCCGAGCGACACGAACCGCCGGGCGAGTGCCTCCGCGAGCCGGCCCGCGCCGCCCACCGGGACGGGAAAGCCGACCGTCTGGCCGAGCATGGTCAGGAGCAGACCCATCAGCCCGGAGCCGGGTGCGCTCAGCGGGATGTCGGCGTGGCCCGCGTTGCCGGCCAGCAGGATCTGCGGCGCGGAGCCCTCGAAGCGATCGGCTCCCAGCTCCGCAACGGGGGTGAGCAGCGTCCTCACGAAGTCGAGCCCGCCGACCGAGCGCAGCCGGGCGAGCAGCGAGAGACCGGGACGGACCGGCGGGAAGGGCGTGAGGAGGGCGTCGACGAGAGGCCCGCCGACCCGGTCCCACGTCGCGCACAGCGACAGCCAGCGCTCGCCGTCGCCGGGCTGCCGCTGGTCCATGAGCGCCGCCGTGACGCGCCGATCGCGGTGCAGCATCGCCCACGAGCCGTCCGGGAACGGGTGGCCGAGCACGGCCGGCGCGTGCGTCCACTCCAGGCCGTGCCGCTCGAGCCGGAAGCCGCGGATCGTCGGCGACGCGGCGGCCAGCGGGTAGAACGCGCTGAAGGTGTCGTGCACGAAGCCCGGGTGCACGTCCTGGGCGCTCCGGACGGCACCGCCGACCTCCGGCTGCGCCTCGAGCACCAGCACCGACCAGCCGGAGTCGACGAGATGGTTGGCGGCGACCAGCCCGTTGGGTCCGGCGCCGACGACCACGGCGTCGAACCCGCCCCGCCTCTCCGTCGCCATCAACCCTCCCGATCCTCCGAACCCCTGACCCGGATGATGCCCGCGACCCAGCCGAGACCGGAAGACCGACCGCGGGCGGCAGGCCTGCGCGTCGTCGCACTCCTGGCGCCCTCGTACCCACCGCCTGCCCGGGCTATCGACGCTGCACCCCCCGCGAGACGACAATCACCCGATGAGCACCGAGACGAGCGACGCGCGGCAGCGGGCCACCACGCACGACCGGACGCACGACCGGACGCAGGACGCGACGGAGGCGCTGGCGCGCGCCCACGAGCACGCGTCGGTCTGGCTCGGGTCGCTCGCCGAGCGGCCCGTCCCACCCCGAGCCGGCGTGGAGGAGGTGGCGGACGCGCTCGGGCGGGAGCTCCCCGACGGCCCCTGCTCCGCGGTCGAGACCGTGGACCTGCTCGCGGCCGCGGCCGAGCCGGGGCTCACGGCGATGGGCTCGGGCCGCTTCTTCGGCTTCGTGATCGGCGGCACGCATCCGGCCGGGCTGGCGACCGACTGGCTGGTGAGCGCGTGGGACCAGAACGCCGGCCTGCGTCTGGTCACCCCGGCGGCCTCGGCCGTCGAGGAGATCGCGACCGCCTGGCTGCTCGACCTGCTGGGCCTGCCGGCGGACGCCGGGGTCGGCTTCGTCACGGGCGCGACGATGTCCAACTTCACCTGCCTGGCCGCGGCACGCGACGACGTGCTCCGCCGGGCCGGCTGGGACGTGGGGACCCGCGGCGTGAACGGCGGCCCGCGGGTGCGCGTCCTGGTCGGGGCCGAGCGGCACGACACCATCGACCTGGCGCTGCGCTACCTCGGGCTGGGGGAGCCCGAGGCGGTGCCGGCCGACGACCAGGGCCGGATCCGGGTCGACGCGCTGGCCGAGGCGCTGGCGTCGTACGACGGACCGACGATCCTCGCCCTCCAGGCGGGCAACGTGCACTCCGGCGCGTTCGACCCGTTCGCCGAGGCGGTCGAGCTCGCCCACCGGCACGGCGCCTGGGTGCACGTCGACGGCGCCTTCGGCCTCTTCGCCGCCGCGTCGCGCGAGCACCGGCACCTCACGGCCGGCTTCGAGGGCGCGGACTCCTGGACGACCGACGCCCACAAGACGCTGAACGTCCCCTATGACTGCGGGATCGCGATCGTGCGCGACAAGCGCGCGCTGGTGGCGGCGATGGGGATGCACGGCGACTACCTGATCCACGACCCGTCGGGGGACCCGCTCGAGCGCGTTCCCGAGGTGTCCCGGCGGGCCCGAGCCCTGCCGGTGTGGGCCGTCCTGCGGTCGCTGGGCCGCTCCGGTGTGGCCGACCTCGTCGACGGCCTGTGCACCGCGGCCACCGGGCTCGCGGAGGGCGTGAGCACCATCGAGGGCGCGGAGGTGCTGCACGACGTCGTCTTCACGCAGGTGTGCGTGAGCTTCGGTGACGACGCCCGCACCGAGACGGTCGTGCGCGCCATGCTGGCCGACGGCACCGCGTGGACGACCGGCTCGCGCTGGCACGGACGCGCGGTGCTGCGGATCTCGGTGAGCAACTGGACGACGGACGCCGACGACGTACGACGGACCGTCGAGGCGCTGCGGCGCGTCGCGTCCAGCACCTGAGACCTCCCGTCGGACGGGCGCATAGCCGCGCCGTCCGGGTGGGTACCGGACCCCGAGTCCGGTCGTGCGCCAGGCGGGCGCCGGCCGCAACGACGAGGGGGAGATCGACGTGAGCCAGATCCACGACCCGACGCAGGCGACGGCGGTCCCGCCGCCGCGTCAGGAGCAGCAGTCGACCGGCGAGCTCATCTCGCGGCTGTCCCAGGACCTGTCCACACTGGTGCGCGACGAGATGCGCCTCGCGCAGGTCGAGATCGCCGGCAAGGCCAGGAAGGCCGGCATCGGTGCCGGGATGTTCGGCGTCGCCGGTCTGCTGGCGCTGTACGGCGTCGGCGTGCTCATCGCCACCGCCATCCTGGCGCTCGCCCTGGCGATGGACGCCTGGCTGGCCGCGCTCATCGTCGGGGTCGTGCTGCTCGCCGCCGCCGGCGTCGCCGGCATCGTCGGCAGGAAGCGGGTCACCGAGGCGGCGCCGCCGGTGCCCGAGAAGGCGGTGGAGAACGTCAAGCGCGACGTCGACGCCGTGCGACACGGTCATGGCAGCTGAGCAGGAGAGGACGCGGACGATGACGAGCAACGAGCTCGAGGCGGAGATCGCGGCCACCCGCGAGGACCTCGCCCAGACGGTGGACCAGCTCGCCGCGAAGCTGGACGTGAGGTCCCGGGTCAGGCATCGGGTGGAGGAGACCAAGGACGGGGTCGCGCAACAGGCGCAGCACCTGCGCGAGCGGGCGACCGACGACCAGGGCAAGCCCACGCCGGTCACGCTCGCGGTGGGCAGCGGGATGGTGACCTTCGTGGCAGTGGTCCTGCTGGTCACGCTCCGGCGCCGCCGCGCCGCACGGCGGAGCTCGTGGCCATGGCGGTGAGCCAGGGCAAGCGGGTCGCCCGCGGCCGGCGCAGCGACCGGCACGCCGACAAGCCGGAGACCCCGACGCAGCTGACCAAGCCCTCGTGGGGCTATGTCCTGCGCAAGACGGTGCGCGAGTTCTCCGACGACCAGTGCACCGACCTGGCGGCGGCGCTGACCTACTACTCCGTGCTCGCGCTGTTCCCCGGCGCCATCGCGATCCTGTCGCTGGTGGGTCTGGTGGGGAAGGGTCCCGACACGGTCGACACGCTGCTCCAGATCCTGCGCGACATCGGGGCGTCGAGCGCCGCCGACACCCTGGGGCCCACGCTGACCGAGCTCAGCAGGACCTCCAGCGCCGGCCTGGGGCTCGTCCTCGGTCTGCTGGCCGCGCTCTGGTCCGCGTCGGGGTACGTCGGTGCCTTCGGACGGGGGATGAACCGGGTCTACGAGGTTCGCGAGGGTCGCCCCATCTGGAAGCTGCGACCGACGATGCTCGTGGTCACGCTGATCACCGTCGTGCTCACCGCCCTCGTGGCCCTGGGCCTCGTCCTCACCGGTCCGGCCGCGCAGGCGGTCGGCGACGCGATCGGGCTGGGCTCGACGGTGCTCACCGTCTGGAACATCGCCAAGTGGCCGGTGATGCTGGCCGTGGTGGTGCTGATCGTCGCGGTCCTCTACTACGCCACGCCCAACGTGAGGCAGCCGAGGTTCCGCTGGGTCAGCGTCGGCGCGGTCGTCGCGATCGTGACCTGGGTCGTCGCATCGGCCGCCTTCGGCTTCTATGTCTCCCGCTTCTCCAGCTATGACAGGACCTACGGCTCGCTGGCGGGCGTGATCGCGTTCTTGCTGTGGCTGTGGATCACCAACCTGGCGCTGCTCTTCGGTGCCGAGCTGGACGCCGAGCTCGAGCGCGGGCGCGAGCTCCAGGCCGGGCTGCCCGCCGAGGAGAGCATCCAGCTGCCGCCCAAGGACAGCCGCACGAGCGACAAGGCGGCCGAGAAGGAGCGCGAGGACGTCGAGAGGGCGCGCGCGCTCCGTGTCAGCCGCGGCCGGGAGTCGGACCCCGACGAGGTCCCTTCCCAGGCCCGGACCGACGCGTCCACGACATCGGAAAGGGCCCCACGATGACCGAGAAGAAGACCAGCCGTTCCGCCAAGATCCTCTACCGTCCCTGGGGTCTCGTGGCCAGCATCGCGGGCGGCCTGGTCGCGGGCCAGATCTTCCAGCAGGTCTGGAAGCGCGTCGACCCGGACAGCTCCGGCGACGCCCCCAAGCCGCTCGAGTCGGAGTACCGCCTGCGCAAGATCCTGGCGGCCGCCGTGGTGCAGGGCGCGGTCTTCGCCGTCGTCCGCGCCCTCATCGACCGCGGTGGTGCCCGCGCCTTCGAGCGCTGGACCGGCGAGTGGCCCGGCGACTGACTCCCCACGCCCACCCGACGGCAGGAGCCGACGCAAGACCCCAACTCGAGACCTCCGGGGTGGGGGCGCGCTAGGATGGGTGCCGCACCACCATCCCGGACTGCCGGGCCCCGTCGGGGCCGAGGGCAGGGTCCTCTTCCCAGGACCTCACGGGAACGTGGACGAGGAGCGGCCGCCCGGGTCGCGTCCCGTCCAGCAGGCGACTGACCCGGCCACGGGTCGCGGACGGACCCCGAGGATCGGGTCCCGCCGCGGCACACCGGCCGGTGCTCCCGAGGAGGAGTTTGTGGCGAGAACCCGCCAGCGTCGGCCCAGCAACGGCCGGCGGACCCCCGCGCGCGGCCAGACCAACCGCGGCGTCGACAACGAGGGCATCATCCCGGTGCTCGCCCGCGCCGTGCGCGAGGTCGAGGCCCAGGTCCAGCGCGGCGCCATCAACGGCTCGGTGCGGGTGAAGTTCCAGGTGATCGCGCTGCTGGTGCGCGAGGAGCGTGCCGAGCTCAAGGCCGACAAGGAGATCACCGAAGCCCAGCGCGCGGCCCAGCTCAAGCGCCTCGACGGCATCGCGACCATCCTCGCCAAGACCGCCGCGCGCGAGACCGCGCTGTTCGGCCTGCTGGGCGAGGACGCCGTGGTCTCCGACGCGGCCAAGGAGCTGCGCCGCGACATGCTGCGTGCCGCGGGGATCGAGCCCGAGCCCGAGCCGGAGCAGCCGGTCGCGACCGCACCGACCTTCGAGCGCCGGGTCGTCCCGCAGTCGGTCATCTCCCGGCAGCTGGCCAACCCGTTCCTCGCCCCCGACTTCTCCGCGGCCGAGAAGCGCTCCAACGGCCCGCGCCGGCTCGCCACGTGGGAGCTGCTGGGCCCGCTGTTCCGCTCCTTCGAGTACGGCGGCTCGCTCAGCTGCCTCGACCTCCCCGAGCCGAGCTCGCTGCAGGCCGCCCACGGGCTGACCCTCATGCGCCACCAGGCGCAGGTCGTGGCCGCGGCGGCGGCGGGCCACCGCACCTTCCTGCTCGCCGACGAGCCCGGCCTCGGCAAGACCGCCCAGGCGCTGCTCGCCGCGCAGGCCGCCCACGCCTACCCGCTCCTCGTGGTCGTCCCCAACGTCGTCAAGATGAACTGGGCCCGTGAGGTCGACCTGTGGACCCCCCAGAAGTCGGTCACGGTCGTCCATGGCGACGGCAACACCGTCGACGGGTTCGCCGACATCGTGGTCATCAACTACGAGATCCTCGACCGGCACGTCGGGTGGCTCGGCGACCACGGCTTCCGCGGCATGGTGGTCGACGAGGCCCACTTCATCAAGAACAAGACGTCGCAGCGCTCGCGCAACGCCCTGGAGCTGTCGGCGCGGATCCGTCAGCGCACCGTCCGGCCGCTCCTCGTGGCGCTCACCGGGACGCCGCTGATCAACGACATCGAGGACTTCCAGGCGATCTGGGAGTTCCTCGGCTGGATCGACGCCAAGAAGCCGATGGCCGAGCTCATGGACAAGCTCGAGGAGACCGGGCTGACCCCGGCCGACCCGGGCTTCTATCCCTCGGCCCGCCGGGCCGTCGTCGACATGGGCATCGTCCGCCGCCGCAAGGTCGACGTCGCGGCCGACATCCCGGAGCGGCGCATCGCCGACCTGCCGGTCGAGCTCGACGACGAGGCGGGCCGGACCATCCGCAAGGCCGAGCAGGAGCTGGCGCGGCGGCTGGTCGCGCGCTACGAGACCGCGCTCGCCACCCGCACCTCGGGCCGGCAGGTCGAGGGGATCGACCACCACCTGGTGCGTCAGGTGGCCACCTGGGAGCGCGAGGACACCACCACCAGCACGGGCGAGAACGTCTTCACGATGATGCGCCGCATCGGTCAGGCCAAGGCGACGCTGGCGGCCGACTATGCCGCCCAGCTGGCCCGCAGCGTCGGCAAGGTGGTGTTCTTCGCCAAGCACATCGACGTGATGGACCAGGCCGAGGCGCTCTTCGAGCAGCGGGGCATCGGGTTCTCCTCGATCCGCGGCGACCAGACCACCAAGGTGCGCGAGCGCAACATCGAGGCGTTCTGGAACGACGAGGACGTGTCGGTGATCGTCTGCTCGCTCACCGCGGCCGGCGTCGGCGTCAACCTCCAGGTGGCGTCCAACGTCGTGCTCGCCGAGCTGTCCTGGACCGACGCCGAGCAGACCCAGGCGATCGACCGGGTGCACCGCATCGGCCAGGACGAGCCCGTCACGGCCTGGCGCATCATCGCCGCCCAGACGATCGACACCAAGGTGGCCGAGCTCATCGACTCCAAGGCCGGCCTGGCCGCCCGCGCGCTCGACGGCTCCGACGAGGAGATCTCCTCGTCGGCCGACGTCCAGCTCGAGGCGCTGGTCGCGCTGCTCACCCAGGCGCTCGAGCGGGGCGTCACCGCCGGCGTCTAGGGGCCGGCGTCAGTCGGGAGCCCCGTCGAACGGCACCTCGGCGCGCCAGCCGTCCACCGGCTGGTGGGCGGCGGCGTGGATCGCGGCGGCGACCCGCTCGTGGCTGAAGCGCCCCTCGCGGGACAGGAACCCGCGGACGGTCACCGACACCGCCCGGATGCCGTCGGGCGCCAGCGCCTCGTCGAGGCTGAGCACCAGGTTGCGCACGCCGGCCTTCTGCACGCCCAGCGAGGCGGCCGCGGCCGAGGGCGAGTCGGCGGCGGAGCTGCCGGTCACGGTGACCCGCGCACCCTCGCGGAGCCAGGGCCGCGCGGCCTGGACCGCGGTCAGCAGCGCCCCGACGCCGAGGGCCACGTCCTCGAGCAGCTCCGGCACGGTCAGCGTCAGCGGGTCGCTCTCGCGGTAGGCGCTCGGGTTGAAGTGCAGCACGTCGATCCGCCCGAAGCGCTCGCCGTACGACGCGACGGCCGCCGCGAGAGCCGCCACGTCCGTGACGTCGACCGCGTCCCACACCGTCTCGGTGCCCTCGGTGGCGAGGTCGTGGGCCAGCTCGGACAGCGCGGTGGCGCTCCTGGCGACGAGCGCGACGTCGAAGCCGTCGGCCCGGAAGCGGCGGGCGACATGTCCGCCGACGCCGGGACCGGCGCCGACCACGACGATGACCGGGTTGCTCATGCGGTGCTCCTCTCGATGACGACGGCGGCGCCGTCGAACCGCACGGGTCGCAGGTCGGCCACGGCCGCGTCGACCTCGAGCTCCGAGGCCGCGGGGCCGACACCGACGACCCACCGCACGCCCGCCGCACGCGCCGCGGCGACGCCGGCCGCGGCGTCCTCGAAGACCACGCACCGACCCGGAGCGACTCCCAGGCCCGCCGCGGCGGCGAGGTAGGGGTCGGGGTGCGGCTTGCCGCGCCGGACGTCGTCGGCGGTGACCAGCGTCGGGGGCACGGGGACGCCCGCCGCCCGGAGCCGAGTGGTCGACAGCGCCGTCGTGCCCGAGGTGACGATCGCCCACCGCCCGGCGGGCAGCGACGACACGCAGTCGACAGCGCCGGGGATGGGCCGCACCAGGTCGCCCCACTCCAGCTCCAGCCGGTCGACGAGGGCCAGCGCCTCGGCGCGCCGAGGCGGGTCGACGAACTCGTCGATCGTGGCCCGGCTCGGCCGCCCGTGCACCTGCGACATCAGCGCGTCGGCGTCGAGACCGTACGTCGAGGCGACCCGGAGCCAGGCCCGCTCCACCGCCTCTCCCGAGTCGACCAGGACGCCGTCGTTGTCGAACAGCAGGGCGTCGGCCGCCAGCCTCGTCGGTGTCACCGCCTCAACCTATCCGGGTAGGTTCGAACGGGTGACCACCGTCGTCCTCACCGGAGCCAGTCGCGGCATCGGGCTGGCAGCCGCGCGGGCGCTCGCCCGGCACGACATCGACCTCGCGCTCGTGGGTCGCGACCCCGCGCGGGTGCACGCCGCCGCGGAGTCCGCGCGCGCCGAGGGCGGGCCCGGGTCGGTGCACGAGCACGTGGCCGACCTGGCCGAGCAGGCCGACGTACGACGGCTCGCCGCCGAGCTGCGCGCCCACTACCCGCGCATCGACGTGCTGGCCAACAACGCGGGCGCGATGTTCACCACCAGGCGGAAGACCGGCGACGGCATCGAGGAGACGTTCGCCCTCAACCACCTGGCCCCGTTCCTCCTCACCCACCTCCTGCTCGACGAGCTCCGGGCCGGGGACGGGCGGGTCGTGACCACCGCCAGCGACGCCCACCGGGGTGGGCGGCTCGACCCCACCGACGTGCAGGGGGAGCGCGGCCCGTTCCGGTCCTTCCGCGCCTACGGCACCTCGAAGCTCTGCAACATCCTGTTCACCCGCGAGCTCCAGCGCCGCCACCCCGAGCTGACCGCCACCTGCTTCCACCCCGGCGTCATCCGCAGCGGCTTCGGCAAGAACGACGGGCTGCTCGCGAGGGTCGGCATCACCCTCGCCGGGGTCTTCATGAGCTCGCCCGAGACCGGGGCCGAGACGCTGGTGCACCTGGCCCTCGACCCCGAGGCCGGGGCCCTCAAGGGCGACTACCTCGAAAAGGGGGTACCGGTGTCACCGAGCACCGCCGCGCGCGACGACGCGCTCGCGCGCCACCTGTGGGAGGAGTCGGCGAGGCTCACCGGCCTGACCTGAGCGGCCGGTCCGACACGGGGGAGGGGCGATGGTGCGGCTGCGACGGGTGTCGAGCAGCTCGGTGGGCTGGACGAGGCGACGGGCAGGGCGCGGGTTCGTCTACCTCGACGCCCACGGCGAGCGGCTCGACGCCGAGGACGTCGAGCGGATCCGTGCGCTGGTCATCCCACCGGCCTGGCGCGACGTGTGGATCTGCCCGCTGCCGCATGGTCACCTGCAGGCCGTCGGGATCGACGACGCCGGACGCAAGCAGTACCTCTACCACCCCGCCTGGCGGATCCGGCAGGACGAGCTCAAGTTCGCCCGGGTGGTGCGAGCGGCCCGTCGGCTCCCGCGGCTGCGCGCCCTGCACGCCGAGCTGCTGGCAGGCGACGACGTCGGCCCGGAGTTCGCGGCCGCGACCGCGGTCCGCCTCCTCGACCTCGGCTACTTCCGCATCGGCAGCGACGCCTATGCCGAGGGTGGGTCGTTCGGCCTCACGACCCTCGAGCGGCGGCACGTGCGGCGGCGAGGTGACGCCCTGGTGTTCGACTTCGTCGGCAAGTCCGGGGTCGAGCACCACGTCGTCATCGACGACCCGCTGGCCGTCCGGGCCGTCGAGGTGATGCGGCGCCGGCGTGGCGGCAGCGGCCGCCTGCTCACCTACCGCAACGGCCGCGGCTGGGCCGACCTGGACGCCGCGGCCGTCAACGCGCACCTGCGCGAGGTCACCGGCGAGGAGCTCACGGCCAAGGACTTCCGCACGTGGCACGCCACCGTCATCGCGGCCGCCGCCCTGGCCGAGCGCACGGACGCGGCGACGAGGACGGCGCGCGCCACGGCGGTGCGCCAGGCGGTTGCCGAGGTCGCCGACTACCTCGGCAACACGCCCACGGTCGCGCGCTCCTCCTATGTCGACCCCCGGGTGATCGACCTCTACGAGGGCGGGGTGACCATCGCGACCGCGGTGCGCACCAGGCACCGCAGCGCCGAACGTCGGCAGGTCGCGCTCGAGCACGCCGTACGGCGCCTGCTCCGCGACTGACCGACCGGGCGGTCTCAGCGCACCTCGAACGCAGTCATGCCCTCGACCGTCCCGGCTGACACGTCCACCCGGTCGACCTGGGCGTGCCGCGGACCCTCGTGGCACCACGCGACCAGCGCCTCCACCGCCTCGGGGCTGCCCTCGAAGTGCGCGCGCACCGTGCCGTCGTAGTCGTTGGCCACCCAGCCGCGCACGTGGCGCGAGCGCGCCTCGGCCAGGCAGGTGCCGCGGAAGAACACGCCCTGGACGAAGCCGCGGACCACCACGTCACGAGCCACGTCACCCGCCTCGACCGTCATCGGTGCTCCCCTTTGCGTCCGTCTTCCGCGCTTTGTCCAGCGTGTCACGGTTGCGCAACGCCGCAAGTTTTCATTGACACGCGTGCGGAGCCGCAGGACAGTGTGCCCTTAGGGCAACCTGGCCTTCATTGGGGTGTGGGAACGGATGCCTGGGCCGGGTTCCGCCGAGCACGTCTCGGCGGCCCCGGTCGCCTCTCGGGATGCAGAGCACGTGGGGAAGCGTTCCGGGTGGGGGAATAGCGTGAGCAAGGTTCTTGTCGTCGACGACGAACGTCGGGTCGTCGACCTGCTGTCCAGGTTCCTGGCCGGTGAGGGCCACGAGGTCCTCACCGCCTCCGACGGCGCGCTCGCGCTCCAGACGCTGGAGGAGGACCCCGGCGTCGACCTCGTCCTCCTCGACATGGTCATGCCGCGCGTCAACGGCCTCCAGGTGCTGAGCGCACTCAAGGGCCGTGCCGACGCGCCTCCGGTGATCGTGCTCTCGGCGGTCAACGAGGTGGCGGCGCGCGTCAACGCGCTCGAGGACGGCGCGGCCGACTATGTCGGCAAGCCCTTCCACGCGGCCGAGCTGATGGCGCGCGTCCGGCGACACCTCCGTGACGAGCCGCCACCCCAGCGTGACGAGCGCGGACGGTTCCTCGTCGCCGGCGGGGTGCAGGTCGACCTCGACCGCCGGCGGGCCCACCTGCACGGCAGCGACGTCGCCCTCAGCGAGCGCGAGCTGGGACTGCTGTCCCACCTGATGCGCCGGCGCGGTCGCGTGTGCCGGCGCGACGAGCTCCTGCACGACGTGTGGGGACTCGACTTCGACCCCGGCAGCAACGTCGTGGACGTGTGCATGCGGCGGCTGCGCGCCAAGCTCGGCAACGCACCCATCGAGACCGTCCGCGGGCTGGGCTACTGCTTCTACGGGGAGTGACGTGCGCATCCGGCATCCGCTGTTCGTGACCTGGGTGCTCCTCGCGGCGGCGCAGGTGATGGGGATGCTGCTGTCCCCCGGCGAGGAGACCGTGCCCTACCACCTCGGCTGGATCGGCCTGGCGATCGCCTACGACCTCGAGGTCTGGTCGACCCGCCGCGCCGCCTGGTCGCTGGCCGTCTTCTCCGTGCTGACCGGCGGCATCCTCGTCGTCCGCGCGGCGGACGGCACGGTGGCGTGGCAGGAGACGGCCGAGATCCCGCTCATGGGTGGCCTGCTGCTGCTCGTCATGTGGAACATCCACCGGCGCCGCCAGGCGATGGGCGTGATGGCCAAGGTGGCGGCTCGCGAGCGCACCCGTGCGTCCCTGCGCGAGCGGCTGAGCAGGCTGACCTCCCACGAGATGCGCACCCCGGCCACCATCGCCAGCGGCTACACCGAGCTGCTGCTGGCCGGTGAGGACGACCCGGCCCGGCGCAGCGATCTCGAGGTGATCCGGTCCGAGCTGTCCCGGCTCGTGCTGGCCAGCGACCGGCTGGTGCGCGTGATCCGGATCCCCGAGCAGGACCAGCGCACCGAGGTCGACCTCGGAGGCCTGGTGTCCGAGACCGTCGACCGCTGGCACGTCGTTGCCGACCGCGCCTGGGTGGTCGACGGCGAGCCCCTGCCGCTCACCTGCTCGCCGGACCGCATCCGAGCCGCCCTGGACACCCTGATCGAGAACGCGCTGCGCTACACCGAGGACGGCGACACCATCCGGGTGGTCGCCCGGCGCCAGGGCCGCGACGCCGTCATCGGCGTCGCCGACTCCGGGAGCGGCCTGAGCCCCCACATGGTCGCCCGGCTCAACGGCTCCGAGCCGCCCGAGCCCGACCGCTATCTCGCCGCGGACACCAAGGCCCAGACGGGGCTGGGGCTCAGCATCGTGCAGGAGGTCGCCGCCGTGCGCGGCGGCCACCTCGTCGCCGGCCGCTCGGCCGAGGGCGGCGCCCTGGTGCTCATGATCGTGCCCATCACGGTGCCCGCCGTCGGTGGACGCGTGGACACCAGCGCCGTCCCCGTCGCCTGACGGCCCGAGCCACGCCGCCGTCCACCCCTGCGGGTGGGCTTCATGAGCGCAACATGACAGGTGCATGACGGCCCGGTCACTTAGGGTCACCTGCCTCCTCGCCGGGCTCACGGTGTGACGCATTGGTCCCCGTTCGGCGGAGGGGTGACGGTTGATGCGCGGTATGGACGCGACAAGCGACACGAGGGCAGAGCAGCTCACGACCGGGTCGGTCACGGCCCGAGGCGGGAGGCCGGGCGCGCTGCGCCGGGCCGCCTGGGCGGCCCTCGCGGCGGCCCTGACGGCGACGATGTGGGCGGTGCTGCCCATCGCGCCGGCCCAGGCCGCGCCGACCAACACCCTCACGGTGCAGGTCGTCAGCGCCCGGACCGAGCCCCGCGCCTTCGCGGGTGCGGGCGTCTCGGCCGGCGACGCGGTGCCCGACTTCCGGTTCATCATCAACGAGGACGACACCGGGTCGACGGCCCAGAAGACGGCCACCGGTCCGTGCTCGCCGTCCTTCGTGCCGGCCAGCCCCGGCGACCCGGAGTACCCCAGCTCCTGCGGCTGGACCTCGGTCAACGCCGCGCCCGACGCCGCGCCGATCGTGGCGCAGGGCGACCAGGACACCCTGGCCGGCGGGCTCGAGCTCCCCGACGGCAAGTACCTCATCTCCGTCCTGGCCGACGGCTACAAGCTCGACGGTGCCCACTTCCAGCTGCCCATGTCCGACGCGGCCCCGCTGACCGTCGAGGTGCAGCCGATGCCGCTGCCCGACGCCACGGTCAAGGGCCAGGTGTTCGAGGACATGGCGCCCACCAACGGCGCCTACGACAACGGCGACCTCCCGCTCCAGGGCTTCGTCGGCCACCTCAACGACGTGCTCGGCGAGGTCAGCACCGACGTCTACGGCAACCCCCTGTGCACGACGTACGTCGGTGAGGACCCCGTCACCCACGAGATCCCCCTCGGCGACCTGGACGCCGACATGCTGCCGGTCGTCGACAAGCTCGGGGGCGAGTGCCGCAGCGACGCGGACGGCATCGTGACCTTCCCGCACATGGGCACCAACCGCTACACGCAGTACGCCACGCCGCCGGACGGCCAGCAGTGGATCCAGACGACGACCCTCGAGGGCAACCACGACTGGGACACCTGGGTCATGGAGGGCGCCACCGGCTATGACACCGAGTTCACGCTGGCCGGCGAGGCCGTGCCGACCCCGCTGTTCGGCTTCGCCAAGCCGACCAAGAACGGTCAGCCCCTCCAGAGCGGCGCCGCCGGCCACATCACCGGCCGCGTCATGCGCACCCTGCACTACGTGCCGCCCAAGGGCGGGGCCTTCGACCTCTACTGGGGCTTCACCGGCTCCAAGATCCAGCGGCCCATCAAGGACGCGTGGCTCTCCCTGGCCGACCTCAACGACGGCGACCAGGCGGTCTGGGTCGGCCAGGCCGGCAGCGACGGTCGCTTCGACATCAGTGGCGTCCCCGACGGCGACTACACCCTGACCTGGTGGGACGAAGCGCAGAACAACCTGCTCGCGCTGCAGAACGTCACGGTCCGCGGCGGCGAGACCATCGCGCTCGGCACCGTGCCGATGAGCGGCTGGTGGACGGAGTACTCCGGCTACGTCTTCAACGACAAGAACCGCAACGGCAAGCGGGACACCGGCGAGAACGGCATCCCCAACTTCACGCTGACGCTGCGCAAGCGCGACAACTCGCTCATGGACCGCGGCCAGACCTCCGTGACCACGGACGCCAACGGCTTCTACAACCTCGAGGGCGCCTACCCGCTCGGCGAGTTCGGCTGGACGGTGCTCGAGGCCTACAGCGACTCGTTCTACACGACCGGCGTCACCTACCAGGCCGACAACCAGCCGACCCCGACCACGGTCAAGGGCGCCGGCGTGGACGTCAGCACCCTCAACATCATCGGGCTCGGCGGCACCATGGACTGGGGCGTGCACGCCTACGACCCCGCCGGCACCAACGGCATCGACCCGCGCAACGGCGGCATCGTCGGCTCGGTCAGCTATGACACGACCCGCAACGAGCTCGACCCGCAGTACGCCGCCGCCGAGGACTGGCAGCCCGGCGTCCCGAACATCCCGGTGATGCTCTACAGCACCGTCGACTGCCCGGCCAGCGGCACCGCCCCCTGTGACCCCTCGGGCCGCTACCAGCTCGACTCCGACGGCTCCTACCTCAAGGGCAAGCTGATCAACAGCTACCTCTCGGAGAGCTGGGAGCGGCCGACCGGCTGCACGGCCCGCGACGTCGACGGCGTCAAGCTCGTGCACGGCGTGGACGAGGACCACCTCGCCCGCAACCAGGAGACGACCGGCGTCTGCCTGCCGGCGTTCTCCCAGAGCGTGCAGTTCGGGACCTATGCCACCGACCAGGGCACGCCCGACGCGAACTTCGGCGCCACCGTCAACGGCAACTACGGCTTCGGCGACGGCTGCTTCAACGGCACCCTGGACGCCTCCGACCCGGCCAACCCCGCCTGCGTCGGCGGCTCCTTCACCTCCCTCCCGGCTCGCGACTACCTGGTCAGCCTCGACATCCCGAAGGACGACTTCGGCACGCCGGACTACCAGGTCACCCGCGAGGAGGACATCAACATCGCCAACGGCAACCAGCTGGTGCCGCAGGTGCCGCCGCCGGCCTGCGCCGGCCCGCTGCACACGGTCGACGTCCAGGGCATGGACACCGACGGCTACGACCCTGTCGTCGGCGACGGCACCGACGTGCCCGTCGGCGTGACGGTCCCGGCCTCGTCGCCGGTCGCCAACACGACCTTCCCCGACATCGGCGGCTCGCCGTTCGAGGGCATGGCCAAGCGGCTGTGCGGGACCAAGCTCGTCGAGCTCAACAACGGCAAGTCGGTCGTCCCGATGTTCAACGTCTTCACCCAGGTGCCGCTGCCCAGCCGGCTGCGCGGCCTGATGATCGACGACATCAACTACTCGGCCGACCCCAAGACCACCAGCTATGGCGAGAAGGCCCCGGCGCAGTTCATGCCGATCGGCATCTACGACTTCAGCAACCGGCTCGTCACCACCGTCGAGTCCGACTACAACGGCTTCTACGACGTCCTCCTGCCGTCCACGGACCACATCAGCTGCCCGACGCCGTCCGGCGTCTGCACCGGGATGTACCGCTTCGTGGGCAACGACCCGGGCATCCCGGGCCACCTGAACCCGGACTACAACCCGAGGTTCCGCACCATCGGCACGGAGTTCGAGGCGATGCCGGGCGTCACGATCCCCACCGACCTCGCCCCCACCCAGGTCGGCGCCACGATCGAGCGTCCCGGCACTCGCCAGCTCACCCCGGTCGCCTGCCCGGTCGACGGCAGCACGCCCCAGCTCTTCGCGGTGGACCGGCCCTACGTCAACGGCTCGGGGAGCATCACCATCCAGGGCAACGGGTTCGGCGCCAACCAGGGCGCCGGGTCGGTCACCCTCGACGGGACGCCCCTGCCCGTGACGGCCTGGAGCAACACCCAGCTCACGGTCTCGGTCCCGGCCGGCACGCCGACCGGCCCGCACCAGCTGCGGATCAAGGCCGACAACGGCCAGACGACCACCAACGGCCTGACCATCCACGTGCTCGGCACGGGCTACAGCCCGACCCTGCGCGAGGTCGGGCCCGGCCAGACCTACGCGACGGTGCAGGCGGCGCTGAACGCCGCGCTCACCAACAACGGCGACGACCTGGTCGTCGTCTACCCGGGCACGGCCACCAACGGGAACCCGCGCGGCGCCTACTACGAGAACCTGGTCATGGCCTCGCCCGTGAAGCTCCAGGGCGTCGGCCCCGGCGGCTTCCGCGGCAGCGACTACGTCCCCGGCACGGTGCTCGACGCGGGCGCGTTCGCCGGTGACACCCAGCTGGCCACCGACTGGTACGACCTGATCGCCGGCCTCACCTGGGACGGCAACCAGGACGTCAACGACGGCGAGGGCGTCTATGTGCTCGCCTCGGAGAACGCCACCACGCAGGCCGGCCGGGCCCGCCAGTTCACGGCGGCCTTCCCGGGCGCCATCGACGGCTTCGACCTGCGCGGTGCGACCCAGCAGGGCTTCCCGGCCAACATCAACGACCTGACCGGTGCCCCGACGGGTCTGCCCGCCAACATCCAGACGCAGGGTGGCGCGGTCTTCGCCAACGCCTACGCCCGCTATCTCCAGATCACCAACAACGTGGTCGAGAACAACGGCGGCGGCTACGGCACGATCCGCGTCGGCACGCCGGACCTCCCGGCGCCCGACACCAACCAGCACAACGAGAACGTCAAGATCGCCAACAACCGGATCATCGCCAACGCCGGCACCAACCTCGCGGGCGGCATCGGCCTCTTCGCGGGCTCCGACGGCTACGAGATCTCCGGCAACGACATCTGCGGCAACTACTCCCTGGAGTACGGCGGCGGCGTGAGCGTCTACGGGCGCAGCCCCGACGGGCGCATCCACCACAACCGGATCTTCCTCAACGAGTCCGTGGACGAGGGCGGCGGCATCATGCTGGCCGGCTCGCTCCCGGCCGACCCGGACGCCCTGTCGACCGGCACCGGTCCGGTGGACGTCTACGCCAACCGGATCCAGGCCAACCTGTCCAACGACGACGGCGGCGGCATCCGCTTCCTGATGGCCGGTGGCCAGGGCGGCACGGACCAGATGAACGTCTACAACAACGTCATCGCCAACAACGTGTCCACCCACGAGGGCGGCGGCATCAGCATCAACGATGCCCCCAACGTCCGGGTCTTCAACAACACCGTGATGAAGAACATCACCACGGCCACCGCGGTGACCTCCAACGGCCAGCCGGCACCTGCCGGTCTGTCGACCTCGGCCAACAGCGACCAGCTCCAGGCGACGCTCCCCGGCGGCGCGCCGACCTTCAGCGACCCGGTGCTGTTCAACAACATCTTCTGGGACAACCGGGCCGGCAGCCGCGCCGGCACCACGGTGACCGGCATCGGCCTCGCCGGTGACGCCACCCCGGTCGACCACTGGGACGTCGGCATGTTCGACACCCCGGGCCTGCTCTCGCCGACGAGCTCGGTGGTCCAGCAGGACGCGGCCGAGCACGACTACACCACCAGCGCCACCAACAGCGGCTCGGCGCCGCAGGTCGTCTCGACGTACGACGTGTCGGTCTCGACCACGATCTGGCGGCAGAACCCGGCCTTCGTCGACGCCACCCTCGTGGCGGTCGAGCTGCCCATCGACCAGATGGGCGACTACCACCTGGCCAACTGCCCCGGCTCGGCCGCCTGCAACCTCGGCGCCGCCGCCGCGCAGGGCGTGCCCGCCCCCGCGCTCGACATCGACGACGAGGCCCGGCCCGCGCTGGGCGGCATCGACGCCGGAGCCGACGAGTTCGGTGCCGGTCCGCCCGTCCCGCCCGACTTCTACTTCTCGACGCTGGGCAACACCCTGCCGCCGGGCGTGAGCGGGACCGCCGACGACGCCGACATGTACCGCTTCCACGGCACCTTCTCCCGCGAGTGGGACGCCACCACGGCCAGCGTGGCGGCGGGGGCGAACGTCGACGGCTTCGCCCGGGTGGACGGGACGCACTTCTATGCGTCCTTCACCGCCTCGACCACGCTGCCCGGCATCGCGGGGCTCGTGCAGGACGAGGACGTCGTCTACTTCGACAACGGCACCTGGCGGATGTGGTTCGACGGCAGCACCCACGGCGTGGGCGGCACCAACGACCTCAACGCCATCGCGGTCCTCGGCCAGACGCTCTACTTCACCACCAACACCGCCACCGTGCCTCCGGGTGCCGGCGGGACGGGTGACAACGCGGACGTCTACCGCTGGAACGGCGCCTCGAGCTACACCCGCGTCGTCGACGCCAGTGCGGCGCCCTACAACCTGCCCGACTCCGGAGCGGCGGGGACGGCCACCAACCCCAACGTCGACGGTCTGCTCTTCACCGACCCGACGCACCTCGCGATGTCGTTCAGCAACGCCACCGTGAACGTGCCCGGCGCCGGGTCCGTGCAGGACGAGGACATCGTCGCCTTCGACGCGGGCACCTGGTCGGTGTGGTTCGACGGCACCACCGCCGGGCTGACCACCGACGCCCAGGACGTCGACGCGCTGAGCTTCAACAGCGGGGCCGACCCGATGCCGGCACCTCCGAGCGACGAGCTGTTCTTCTCGACCCTGGGCAACACGCTGCCGACGGGAGTCAACGGGACCGCCGACGACGCCGACATCTACCGCTGGTCCGGCTCGGCCATGTCGCGGGTCTTCGACGCGACGGTGGCCGGAGTGCCGGGCGGCGCCAACGTCGACGGCTTCTCGCGGGTGGACGCGACGCACTTCTACGTGTCCTTCACCGACGCGGTGAACCTGCCCGGTCTGGCCGGGGTCCAGGACGAGGACGTCGTGTTCTTCAACGCCGGGAGCTGGACGATGTTCTTCGACGGCTCGACACGTGGTCTCGGCGGCAACAACGCCGGCGACCTCGACGGCATCAGCATCAGCGGCTCGCTGCTCTACTTCTCCACGGCCGGGAACCTGCTCCCGACCGGGGCGAACGGCACCGCCGACGACTCCGACATCTACCGCTGGGACGGCACCAACATGGCGCGGGTGTTCGACGCGTCGACCCAGGGCGTGCCGGGGACGGCGAACGTGGACGGGATCGACTGGGTCGACGCCGCACACTTTGCCCTCTCCTTCTCGCCCGACACCACGAACGTGGGCGGCTTCGGCTCGGTGCCCGACGAGGACGTCGTCGCCTACACCGCCGGGACCTGGTCGACCTACTTCGACGGGTCCACCCACGGCCTGACCAGCGGCAACCTCGACGTCGACGCGTTCGACCGCCCATGAACCGCCCACCTACATCCGGCGGCTCGCCGAGCCGACCAGTCTCCTCGAAGGATCAGGTGACCCGATGAACCGACTGTCACAGCACGAGAGCTCCGGGCTGGCCCTGCCGTCGCTCAACCGGCGCGGCCTGTTCCGGGCGGCGGGCGGCGCCGCCGCCATCGGGGCGGTCGCCTGGGCGGGCAAGATGCTCGAGCCCTCCGCCATCGCGGCGGCTGACGGTCCTCCGGACCTGGCGTTCGGCGGCACCGACGGCTGGATCTACCTCCCGCCGACGCCCGCCATCGCCCCGTTCCACCCGGACGTGCTGGCGCCGTCGCCGTTCACGACCTACATCTTCGGGTTCCGCAACGTCACGGGGCTGAGCGACGCCGACAAGTTCGCCCAGAAGAACCACGCGCAGCACTCGGCGCCGCTGTGGTGGGTGGACCAGTACGACCCGGGCAACCCGGTCGACTTCAAGGTCCAGCTGACCAACCTCGGCCTCCAGCTGCGGCCCGACCTGTTCGACGCGCACACCCTGCACTGGCACGGGTTCCGCAACGTCATCCCGTTCTTCGACGGCGAGCCGTCGGGCTCGGTGTCGGTCCCGAGCGGCCGCAGCTTCACCTACGCCTATCGGCCCCGCGACCCCGGGACCTACATGTACCACTGCCACGTCGAGGACGTGGAGCACGTGCACATGGGCATGACCGGCATGGTCTTCGTGCGTCCCCTCCAGGACGGCAACACCAGCCACTACCCGAGTGGCAAGTACCTCTACAACGACGGCGACGGGTCGACCGGCTTCGACCGCGAGTTCGCGATGTTCCTCAGCGAGGTGTGGGCGGAGGCGCACTGGGCCGACGCCCACATCCAGCTGCCGGAGTGGAGCGACTACCACGCCGACTTCAGCCTGCTCAACGGCCGCGTCTACCCCGACACGATCGCCCCCAACGGCTCGATCGACCCCTTCAACCCGGTCCGCGACGCGACCGGCGACCTGATCGCCCCGGCGGGCCGGCCCGAGCTGAAGTACCAGCCGCACTCCTCGCTCGTGACCTGCAACGCCGGCGAGCGGGTGGCGCTGCGCTTCGCCAACCTCGGCTTCCGCGAGGCCGCGATGACCACGGCCGGCGTCCGGATGCGGGTGCACGGTCGGGACGCGACCCCGATGCGCGGCCGGGACGGCACCGACACGTCCTACGAGACCGAGACGCTCAACATCGGGCCCGGCGAGAGCTATGACGTGATCTTCGAGGCGCCGCCCTACCGCGGCGGCAGCAACGGCAACCCCTGGGACACCTACTTCCTCTACAACCGGGCCTACCAGCGCTCCGACAACCGGGCTCCCGGCGGGTTCGGCGGGGCCGCGACCGAGATCCGGGTCTATGACGGCGGCGTGGGGCCGCAGAGCTACCCGAACGACTGGGGGATCTGACCATGAACCGCACGGGCTCTCACCTGACGGTGGCGACGGCGACGCGCAGCCGGCGGCGACTGCTGCTCAGCGCCTTCCTGGTGCTCGCCACGTCGTTCGCCGCCCTCGGCCAGCTGCCCAAGGCGTCCGCCGACCCGGCACCGCGTGTCGGCATCGTCTGCACGCAGGGGTCGGGCGGCGTCGCCGACCACCCGATCTTCAACCTGACCACCAAGACCGGCTACATCAGCCTCCCGGACGGGAACACCGCCTTCATGTGGGGCTACTCCAGCGGCTTCGACGGCTTCCAGCACCCGGGACCGGTGCTCTGCGTCAACGAGGGCGACACGGTCACCGTGATCTTGCACAACACGCTGCCCGACCGCTCGTCGGTGTCGTTCCCCGGCCAGCACGACGTGCTCGCCGACGGGGTCCCGACCAAGCCCGAGTACGACGCGGGCGAGCTCACGTCGCTGGTCGACACCGCCGCGGCGAACGGCGGCACGGTCACCTACAGCTTCGTCGCCGACCACCCGGGCACGTTCCTCTACGAGTCGGGGACCGACCCGGACACCCAGGTCAAGATGGGCCTCTTCGGTGCGCTCATCGTGCGTCCGAGCATGGGCTCCGACCACGGCTACGACCGCGCCGACAGCAAGTTCACGCCCACCGAGGAGTTCATGGTCCTGCTCTCGGAGATCGACCCCTACCAGCACCAGGCGGTCGAGCAGGGCAAGAGCTTCAACATGAACAACTACCACCCGCGCTACTGGCTCATCAACGGCCGCGGGTTCCCCGACAGCCTGGCCGACAACGGCGCCTCCTGGCTGCCCACCCAGCCCTACGGCGCGCTCGCCGAGGTCAAGCCCTACGACTCCGGCAGCCACCCGCTCCCGGGCATGGCGCGCTACCTCAACGCCGGCACCGAGGACTACCCGTTCCACCCGCACGGCAACAACGGGCTGGTGATCGGGCGCGACGGCAACCCGCTCGAGGGCTCCGCGGGCCAGGACCTGTCGATGGAGAAGTTCGCCATCAACATCGGTCCCGGCCAGACCTGGGACGTGCTCTTCAAGTGGTTCGACGCCGAGGACTACGACCCCGTCGACAACCCGGTGCCGGTGACCGTCCCGAGCCTCACGAACTCCGTGATCGGCACGTTCTACAGCGGCAGTCCCTACCTCGGGAACAAGGAGACGCTGCCCACGGGCACGCCGAGCCTCAACCAGTGCGGCGAGTTCTACATCATCAGCCACAACCACGCGCTGTTCCAGATCACCTCGTGGGGAGCGACGATGACCGGCCCGATCACCTACATGCGGATCGATCCGCCTACGGGGAACTGCTGAGAGGGGGTGGAGACGATGACGCACAGCTTCGGGAAGCACGGCTTCCGGACCCGGCGGGCCGTCGCCGCCGCACTGACCCTGGTCGGGTCGAGCCTCGCGGTGCTGGCCGGACCGGCGGCGCCGGCGTCGGCCGCCGCGGTCTCGATCGACCTGTGGGCCGTCACCGGCTCGACGACCCTCCCCGGGGGCCAGTCGGTGCCGGTGCTCGGCTACCGGCTCACCGACGGGACCGTGACGCGTCCCGGCGGCCCGGTGCTCGAGGTCACCGAGGGCGACACGGTCGACGTGACGCTGCACAACCAGACCGGTGAGCGCAGCGCCCTGCTCCTGCAGGGGCAGTCGCTCCCGGCCGACCTCGACGGCGTCGCCGCCGGCGGCACCGTCACCTACTCGTTCACCGCGGACCACGCGGGCACCTACCTCTATGAGGCCGGTCTCGCCCCGAACACCGAGCACCAGGTGGCGATGGGGCTCTACGGCGCCCTGGTGGTGCGGCCGGCGACGGCCAACCAGGCCTACGCGGCGGCGTCCACGGCCTACGACACCGAGGCGGTGCTCGTGCTCGGCGAGCTCGACCCCGCCCTCAACACCGCCGCGAACCCGGCGGCGTTCGACATGCGCAAGTTCGCGCCGAGGTACTTCCTTGTCAACGGACGGGCCCACCCCGACACCGACCCGATCGCGGCCGCCGCGGACAGCACGGTGCTGCTGCGCTACGTCAACGCCGGCATGCTCTACCACTCCATGGGCGTCATGGGCGCCGGCCAGCGGGTGATCGCGCTCGACGGCAGCCCCTTCGCGCAGGCCCGGCACTACACCGCGGAGACGGTCGGCCCCGGCCAGACCGCCGACTCGCTGGTCACGACACCGGCCGCCGCGCAGAGCGCCCAGCAGCTCTCGGTCTACGACGCCAGCCTGCTGCTGCACAACAGCAACACCGGCATCGCCGGCGGCATCTTCGCGGCGATCGACGTCCCCGACAACGGGAACACCGACGACACCACCGGCCCGGTCACCCGCGCCGTGGCCCACGACGGCACCGACCTGACCGCGACCGTGGACGACTCCACGCGCGGTGGCAGCCAGGTCACGGCCGCCGAGTTCTATGTCGACGACGTCTCCGGCGCCCCGACGGCGATGGACGCCGTGGACGGCTTCGACTCCGCCCAGGAGAGCGTCACCGCCAACGTCCCCGTCGGCTCGGGCGACCACGTGATCTATGTCCGCGGCCAGGACGCCCAGGGCACCTGGGGTCCGTTCAGCTCGGTGCTGGTCAGCGGCTCCGACGTGGGCGGGCCCACGACGCTGGCCCCCTCGCTGGCTCCCTCGCTGACCAACCACGCCAGCACCGGCGTGGACGTGTCCGCCACGGGCGACGACTCCAGCTCCGGCAACAGCAACATCAAGGCGGCGGAGTACTTCGTCGACGGCGACACCGCCGGCGCCGACGGCAGCGGCGAGCCGATGACAGTCAACGCGAGCGCCCCGGTCGCCAGCCTGGACGCCACGATCCCGGCCGCCGTCGTCAACGGGCTCGGCGAGGGCACGCACGTGATCTGGATCCACGCCCAGGACGCGCAGGACAACTGGGGCGAGGCCATCACGATCTTCCTGACCGTGGACATCAGCGGCCCGGAGATCCCGTCCGGCAGCGTCCTCGTCGATCCGTCGCCCAACAACGGCACGCTGCCGATCAGCTCGACGACGGCCGCCGTCCGGGTGTCGGCGCCGGTGATGACCGACCCGATCTCCGGATCGGTCAACAGCCCGGTCAACCGTGCCGAGGCCTTCATCGACACCGTCGGCGCCAACGGGACCGGCTTCCCGCTCACCGCGAGCGACGGCCAGTTCAACGACACCACCGAGGGCGGCTACGCCGACATCCCGCTCACCACCGTGCGGGCGCTGGCCAACGGCAGCCACACCATCTATGTCCACGCTCGCGACGACGCCGGCAACTGGGGCGCCACGACGACCGGGACGCTCGTGGTGGACAAGACGGTGCCGACGATCAGCGGTCTCGCCGTCTCGCCCAGCCCGACGCAGGGGGCGGCAGCCCTCAGCGTCACGGCCAACGCCAACGACGGCGCGAGCGCGGTCGTCGCGGCCGAGTGGTTCCGCGGCACCGACCCCGGCAAGGGCAAGGGGACGGCCCTGCCCGTCACCGGCACCGGCCCGTGGACGGTCTCCGGCACCATCGACGTGCGGGCCTGGACCGAGGGCAGCCAGTCCGTCCGGGTCCGGGTCAGGGACGCCGCCGGCAACTGGTCGGCGACCCAGACGGCCACGGTCACCGTGACGGCGCCGCTGTTCTTCTCCACCGAGGGCAACGTGAACCCGACCGGCCTGGCCGGCACGGCCGACGACGCCGACATCTACAGCTGGACCGGCTCGGCCAACCAGCGGGCGATCGACGTCTCGGCGGCGCCGTACTCCTTCCCGGCCAACGCCAACGTCGACGGCTTCGACCGGGTGGACGCGACGCACTTCTTCCTGTCCTTCGCCGACACCACCACCTCGGTGCCCGGTCTCGGCACGGTCCAGGACGAGGACGTCGTCTACTACGACGCCGGCACCTGGTCGGTCTGGTTCGACGGCACGGCCCACGGGCTGACCAACGCCAACCACGACCTCGACGCGATCAGCGTCGTCGGGACGACGCTCTACTTCTCCACGCGCGGTGCCACCAACCCGCCGGGGATCGGTGGGCCGGCCGATGACGCCGACATCTTCCGCTGGAACGGCACGTCCTATGCCAAGGCCTGGGACGCGACCAACAGCGGGTTCGGGGCCGGCGCCAACGTCGACGGGCTGGTCTGGCTCGACGCCACGCACCGCTACCTGTCGTTCTCCGGGACGACGACCGCGGTGCCGGGCCTGGGCAACGCCGCCGACGAGGACGTCGTCTATGCCGCAGGGGCGACGTGGGCCATGCACTTCGACGGGTCCACCCACGGGCTGGGCGCCTCGGACGGCCAGGACGTCGACGCGTTCGACCTGCCCTGACCGGCGACTCGAGATCGACCAAGGAGACCAGACGTCATGACCACCCAGGTCCGCAAGCCAGCGCCGTCGGCGACCGTCCCGGTCGCTCCCCCCCATCGGCGGCGCTGGCTTGCAATGCTCGTGATCGCACTGCTGCTGGCGACGGGGCTCGGCGTGCGCGCCTGGCAGCAGCACCGTGCCTCCGACGTCCGCAACGGCACCACGGCGGTGTCGGCCGACGGCATGGCGGCGCGCTACGGCATCGACGTCAACCTGGTCGCCGTCACGGCGGCGGGTGGGCTGATCGAGCTGCGCTACCAGGTGGTGGACCCCGACAAGGCGGCGCCGCTCATCCACGACCCCGAGGCGGCGCCCACGCTGGTCGTCGAGGAGTCCGGGGAGACGTTGCGGATGGCGTCACCACCGCATCGTCACGGCGGCGAGCTGAAGCTGGGCGGGACCTACTTCTTCCTGATGGCCAACGCGCACAACGCGCTCTCGGAGGGCGACCTGGTCACCCTCGTCATCGGGGACGTGCGGCTCGAGCACATCGAGACCCAGGGCTGAGCCTGCGGGTCGCTCCAGGTGGGGGGATGAGGGGATGAGGCGACTGGCGGCGGCCGTGCTCGCGGCGCTCGTACTCGTGCTCGGCGTCGTCGGCCCGGCGGCCGCGCACACCGAGGTCACCCGCTCCGACCCGCCGCCCGGGGGCAGCGTGCCGGTGGGCCGGACCACGCTCACGCTGTGGTTCGGCGAGCGCGTCAACGTCGCGGCGAGCGCCTTCGACCTGCACACGCCCGAGGGGCTGACCGTGCCGACCACCGTCCGTGCGACGGGAGGCGACGAGGTCGTCGAGCTGACCACGGAGCCGCTGGCCGAGGGCACCTACGTCCTCGACTGGCACGCGCTCTCCCTCGAGGACGGCCACTCGTCCTCGGGCACCGTGGTGTTCGGGGCGGGCGTCCGCCCGGCGGCCGTGGCGACCGACGACTCCGGCCTCCCGGTCGGACTCGCGCTGCTCCGCTGGCTCGACCTGTCCGCACTGCTGCTCGCGCTGGGCTGCCTGACCGTCGGCGGCCGGGTGCTCGCCGCCGCCGGGCCGGTCCGGGGCGAGCGGCTGCGTGCCCGGGCCCGGCTGCTGGCGCTGCTCGCCTCGGTCGCGGTGGTCTATGGCGGGGTGGTCACCCCGTTCCTGCGCACCCGCCAGCCGGGGACGCCGTGGGACACCTGGAGCGACCAGACGTGGGTCACCCTGAGCCACACCCAGTGGGGCCGCTGGTGGCTGCTGCGCGAGGTGGCGCTGGTCGTGGCCGCCGTGGCGGCCGTCCGCTGGGGCGGCGCCGGCCGGGAGCGGGCCCGGGCCCGGACGGTCGCCCTCGGCGCACTGTCGGTCGCCGTCGTCCTGGAGTCCCTGGGCGGGCACGCCTCGGCGCTCCCCGGCGGACCCGGACCCTCCTCGGCCCTGGCCCTGACGATGGCCACCGCCCACGTGATCGCCGCCGGCGTCTGGGTCGGCGGCCTCGCCCTGCTCGCCCTCACCCTTCGTCCCCCCGCCGAGGTGGCGGGAACGCGCGCCGTGTGGCGCGCCTTCAGCCCCCGAGCCGCCGTGGCTTCGGCGGTGCTGGTCGCGACCGGTCTCTACCAGGCAGGCCTGCACGTGCCGGGGTTCGGGAGCCTGGTCCACGGCGTCTACGGGCTCACGGTGACCGCCAAGCTGGTGCTGGTCCTCGTCGCGCTCGCCGTCGCGGGACTCAACACGCTCGTCGTCAACCCGCGCCTGGCGGCCGTGGTCGCGTCGCGTGCGGGGGGCTGGGCCGCCCGTCGGTCCCTGGACGGGAGGTTCACCCGGACCGTGGCCCTCGAGCTCGGGGTCCTCGTCCTCGCGGTCGCCGCCGCGGCCCTGCTGACGGCCACGCCCACGTCGCGTGAGCAGGCCGAGGCCACGCGGCCGTCCACCCCGCACGCCGAGAACGTCGACGGCCTGTTCGTGACCTCGGAGGCGGTTCGCTCGGGACCGCTGAGCACCCGCCTGATCGTCAGGATCCGGCCCACGACGCTGCCCGAGCCCGCGCCCGTGACGGGCGTCGACGTGCTGCTGACCGGTCCGCGCGGCGAGGAGAAGGTGACCCTCGAGGAGGTCGAGCCGGGTCGGTTCGAGGGAGGCGCCTCGGGTGAGGCGCCGGGCGCCTGGACCTCCGAGGTCCGGGTGCACCGTCCCGGCCTGGTCGACGCCGTCACGCACGCGTCCTGGCTGGTGCGGCCCGCGACGGTCGACGGCAGCGGGACCCTGCGGCTGGTCACCGCCGGCCCGAGCGCCCTGCTGCTCGGCGGGCTCGGAGTCGTCCTGCTCCGTCGTCGCCGGGGCGGCGAGCAGCCCGCCACGTCGGACCCCGCCACCGACCACCGACAGCTCGAGGAGAGTCTGCGATGAGCAAGCCCAGGCACGGGCTCAGGCTCAGGGGAGCGGCCCTCACCAGCGCCGCGCTGCTCCTGGCCGGGTCTCTCGCCGGGACCGCCGCGGGCGCGGCCACGTCGGCGGCGCCGTCCGGTCAGGAGCTGCGCAGTGTGGTCGTCACCCTCCGCGCGGGCGTCGACGTGCCGCCTCCGACCGGGCGCCGCGCCGAGCGTCAGCGCGCGCTGGTCGCGGCGCTCCGGGCGCGTGCCCGGACCGCCCAGGCCCCGCTGCTGGCCGACCTGCGACGCTGGCGCGACCAGGGCCAGGTCACGCGGATGACGTCGCTGTGGATCTCCGACGCGGTGGCGGTCACGGCCACGCCGGCGGTCATCAGCGCGATCCGGGCCCGCGCCGACGTGGCCGCCGTACGCCCCGACGCGATCGACCTCGTGCCCGCCCTCGCTGCCGGCACCGACAACCAGGTCGCGATCGGCGCTCCCGCAGCCTGGGCCTCGGGCCAGACCGGGCAGGGCGTCGTCGTGGCGAGCCTGGACAGCGGCGTCGACGTCACGCACCCCGACCTCGCGACCAGGTTCCGCGGGGGAACGGGGGACTGGTTCGACCCCTACGGCCAGCACCCCGACGTGCCGACGGACCTGTCGGGCCACGGGACCGCGACCACCGGGGTGCTCGTCGGCGGGGACGACAGCGGCCTGACCATCGGGACGGCCCCCGGGGCGACCTGGATCGCGGCCCGGGTCTTCGACGACTCGGGCGCCTCGACGACCAGTGCGGTGCACCAGGCCTTCCAATGGGTGCTCGACCCCGACGGCGACCCGCTCACCGCGGACGCGCCCCGGATCGTCAACGCCTCCTGGTCGATCGGCACGGCGCCGAGCTGCAACCTGGAGTTCCAGCCCGACGTCCAGGCACTCCGCGCCGCCGGGATCCTGGCCGTGTTCCCCGCCGGCAACTTCGGCCCGGCCACGAGCAGCAGCGTCAGCCCCGGCAACTACCCCGAGTCCCTCTCGGTCGGCGCACTGCTCACGACGGGCTCCATCAGTGGCCTGAGCGGCCGCGGACCCAGCGACTGTGGTGGGCGCGCCCGGCCGTTCCCGGACGTCGTGGCGCCGGGGGAGGACGTGCTGACCGCCGACCGCTACGGCCTCTACCAGTACGCCTCGGGCACCTCGGTCGCCAGCCCGCACGCGGCCGGCGTCCTCGCCCTCCTCGCGGGCGCCCGGCCGTCGCTCGGAGCGGATGCGCTCGTCGACGTGCTCACCTCGACGGCCGTCGACCTCGGGACGACGGGGCCCGACGAGGTCTACGGCAGCGGACGGGTCGACGCCGTGGCGGCGCTCGCGGCCCTGCCCCCGCCGCCCCCGCCCCCGGACCAGCTGCTGTTCTCGACCCGGGGCGCGACCAACCCGGCGGGGGTCGTCGGGACGGCCGACGACAGCGACGTCTACCGGTGGGACGGCACCGCCACCCAGCGTGACCTCGACGTCTCCACGCTGGGGGTCCCGGCCAGCGCCGACGTCGACGGCCTGGACCGGGTCGACGCGACCCACCTCTATGTCTCCTTCGACGCCGACACCTGGCTGCCGGGTCCGGGCCGGGTCCAGGACGAGGACGTCGTGCGCTGGGACGGCACCCAGTGGTCGCTGTTCTTCAACGGCACCGCCCACGGTCTGACCAGCGACGCCGCGGACGTGGACGCGATCACCACCCAGGGGACGACCTTGTTCTTCTCCACCGCGGGCGACGCCCGGCCGCCAGGAGTGCCGGGCACCCCCGACGACGCCGACGTCTACCGCTGGGACCGGACGTCCTATGCGCGGGTCTGGGACGCCACCCGGCACGGGCTCGCCTTCGACGCCGACCTCGACGGCCTGGTCTGGACCGACTCCACCCACCTCGCCGTCTCCTTCAGGTCCACCCGGACGACCGTCCCGCAGCTGGGCACCGTCCAGGACGAGGACGTGGTGATGCTGGCCGACGGCGCCTGGTCCCTCCGCTTCCGCGGCAGCGACCTCGGCCTCGCCGGCACCGACGCTCTCGACATCGACGCCTTCGACCTCCCCTGACCCCGCCGAGGTGGGACTCGCGGTCCGTCGAGGTGGGACTTGCGGTCCGTCGAGGTGGGACTTGCGGTCCGTCGAGGTGGGACTCGCGGTCCGTCGAGGTGGGACTTGCGGTGCGTCGAGGTGGGACTCGCGGTGCGTCGAGGTGGGAGTTGTGGCTGGTCGGCCGGCAACGAGTGGATCGGGGCGAGCCCGACGTCCCACTTCGGCGAGCCCGGAGTCCCACCTCGGCGAGCCCGGAGTCCCTCTTCGGCGAGCCCGGAGTCCCTCTTCGGCGAGCCCGGAGTCCCACCTCGGCGAGCCCGGAGTCCCACCTCGGCGGGGGCGAGCATGGGCGGGGCCGGCGAGGGGTACCGATCCCCATGCAGCGCAGCGGACAGGGCAGGGAGACCGGCGGCCGGCGGACCGGGCACCGACGGGCGTGGGCCGTGCTGGTCGGGGCGGCCGTGGCTCTCGGGCTGGTCGCCGCGCCGTTCCTGTGGTCGCCGATGACGCTGGTGTCCAACGCCGTCGCCTTCTTCGCGATCCTGACCCTGATCGCCTGGGTGACCCTCTCCTGCCTGGACGGCGAGTTCCGCGACGTGATGCTCGGTGGGCTCCGCGTCGCGGCGGTGGGGGTCCTGCTCGGCATCGCCGTGACGTCGTACGTCGAGATGCTCGGCCCGGCTGCGTGGTGGCTGGTCGCCCTCGCTGTCCTCACTTCACCGACCGCCGCGCGGCTGCTCCGGGACCGCGTGCGGCCCGCGCTGCGCGGCGAGCCGGCGGTGGAGGAGATCCCGGCCGGCCCCACACCGGCCTGGCTGGTGCGCACCGACGGCGTCGAGGAGATGTCCACGACCGACCTCGTGCTGGCCTGGCGGGCCAGTCTGTGGCAGCTGCGCTCCTGCCGGTCGGCGCCCGAGCTCGCGCACCTGGTGCGCGTCCGGCAGGCCTACCTCGACGAGCTGGAGCGGCGCGACCCTGCGGGGATCGCCGCCTGGATCAGCTCCGGACCGCGTGCGAGCACGGACCTCGGCACCTACCTCACGGGCGACGCGGGTCCGACCGAGCAGGCCTCCTGACGGTCAGGCGGGCTCGTCGTCGGGACGCGGCTGCACCTCGAAGTACTCGTTGAGACGCGTCAGTCCGAGCAGATAGTCCAGCGCCTCGCTGGCCCCGGTCAGCACCAGGCTCCCGGAGCGGTCCTGGGTGAGCCGGCGGACCCGGAGCAGCATCGTCAGGCCACTGGAGTCGATGAACTCCACGTCGGTGAGGTCCAGGACCAGGTGGGGGGAGATCTGGTCGAGCGCGAACTCGATCTCGGTCACCAGGTCGGGGGCGACCGCCAGGTCGAGCTCACCACTCAGCGCCATGAGGGCCCGCCCGTCGGGCAGGGCCTGCACCTTGCTGGGTTCCATGCGTGCCTTCCTCGTCGACTCGACAGGAGACACCTTAGTGTCCACCGACGCGGATCGTCGCGGAGTCGGAGCCAGGTTCCTCGCCGGAGACCGGGGCCAGCCGGACGCAGACGACGACGACGTCGTCGGAGAGGGGCTCACCGCGAGTGAGCTGCGCCAACAGCGTGTGGGAGAGGTCGTCGGGTCCGACGCCGGGGCCCTGGCGCTGACCGCAGCGCAGGAGCCGCTCGAGCCCGACCGAGAGACTCTCGCGCCGCCGCTCCACCAGGCCGTCGGTGTACCAGACGAGCTGGGACGTTCCGGTCACGGGAACCCGTGCCAGGCCCCGCGCGGCCGCCGCGTCGACGCCCAGCGGCAGCCCCGACGCGGCGTCCAGGAAGGTGGCGCCGGAGTCGTCGAGGAAGAGGGGCGGCGGATGGCCCGCGCAGCTGTAGGCGAGCTCGCCTGCGCTGCTGTCCCAGAACGCCAGGCCGACGGTGGCCATCGTCGCCCCGTCCAGGTGCCGGCTGGCACGGTCCAGCCGCGCGAGCGCGTCGGCCGGGTCACTCGCCTCGTGGGCGAGGACGCGGAGCAGCGGCTGCAGCCTGCCCATCGCGGTGGCCGCCTGGACGTCGTGACCCACGACGTCGCCGACCGCGATGGCGACCCGGTCGTCGTCGAGCGTGAACACGTCGTACCAGTCGCCGCCGACCTCGTGCTCCGGGTCGGCCGGCTGGTAGCGCGCGGACGCCGTCACGCCGGGGGCGGGGGCGGGGGCGATCTGGGGGAGCAGGGCCCGCTGGAGCTCGCGCGCGGTCCTGCGCTCCGCCTCGAAGCGACGGGCCCGGACCAGGGCGGCAGCGGTCTCGCGCGCCAGCTCCTCGGCCAGCGCGACGAGCTCGGGCGTGGCGGCGTGCTCCTCCTCGAAGACGAAGCCCAACGCCCCGATGGCTCGCTGCCCGTCGGGCACGATCGGGACGGCGAGCACGCATCGGGTGCGGAGCCGCTCATAGGTCTGCTCCGCGGTGGGGAACAGCGCCAGGGTCTCGGCCAGGGTCTGGGTGACCACCGCGGTGTTGGCGCGGATCGCCTGGCACAGCGGCCGCGGGGCGTCGAGTGGGACGACGGCGTAGGCGCGGGCGACGTCCTCGGGCAGCCCGAAGGCCGCCGTGCGCACCTCGGTGCCGTCGGATGACAGCAGCCCCACCGAGCCGATGCTGGCGACCTGGGAGAGACCGTGCTGCGCGACTACCTCGGCGATCTCGGTGATGGTCTCCGCGACCGAGAGGCGGGACGCGACGTTGCGGAGCCCCTCGACGTGCAGGCGCGCGGCCAGCTCGCGGTCGCGGGCCCCCCGGGCGCGGTCCCTCTGGGCCAGTCCGCTGGCAAGGGCGCCGGCCCCGAGCTCGGTGACGGCGATGAAAAGCTGGAGGCTCAGCCAGGCGCGGTGGTCGGATGCCGCGACGTCCTTCCACGGTCCGGCCCGCCCGGCCGACAGCACGTTGGCCGTGATGGCGAAGACGCCGGCCGAGGTCGCCAGCGGGGCCATGCCCCGGGTGGCGGCGACGAAGAGCACCGCGGTCGGCAGCACGAAGGGGCCTCGGGTCCAGGCGAACCCCACCAGGGTGGCCGCCAGCGCAGCTGTCCCGAGGGCGGCCGCGGGCCAGAGGTCGGTCAGCACCTGCGCCCGGCCCAGCCGGATGGACCCCCGCCACGCGAGGATCGTCCCGCCCACGGTGAGGACGCCGAGCGCGTCCCCGGCCCAGAAGATCCCGAAGGACGCCAGCCAGGCCCGGTCCAGCCGCCCGGCGTCCGTGGTGGCGCCGATGGCGCCACCCACCAGGGGGCCGGCCACCACGGCGTACCCCAGGAAGACCAGGGCGTGCCGGGGGATCGACAGGTCGACCTGCGACAGCCGGCTGCGCACCAGCGAGGCGCCGACCAAGGGCTCGACGACGTTGGCCACGGCGAAGCCGACGGCGGCCGCCCCGGCCTCGCCGTGCACGAGGTCGAGCGCGATCTCGGTGAGGCCGGCCGCCGCCAGGATCCACGGCCACCGTCGCCGGTCGGTCGAGATCAGGGCCGCCGCGGTCACCCCGGCCGGCGCGAAGAACACGGGCGACGCCCCCGCGTCGAGCAGCCGCCAGGCGAGCAGGGACCCCGCGGCATAGCCCACCGCCACCAGCGCGGCCAGGAGCAGCGATCGGTGCCACTCCGTCGGGCCGTCCTCTGGTGGGGTCGATCGGGTGAGGATCTCTCGCACGGTCTGGGCCCCCCTGGTCGGTGAGCCCATCATGTCAGCCGCTCCCGCGGTGCGGCCGCGTTCGCGGCTCCACCCGTCCGTACGGCGCCTCTCACCGCCGACGCTCCAGGCATGAGGGGGTGGGTGGACGGGTACACCACACCCACGGACATTCGCCCATGGGACTCACCGAAGGTGACGCGAGCGATGGCAACCGGCTTCGCCCTTCCGACGGACGGCTCGGCCCCGGGCCGGGCCCGGGACCTGGCGCGCCGGGAGATGGCCTCCTTCCACCTCGCCGAACGCGTCCGGCGCACGGTGGTGCTCGTCGTGAGCGAGCTCGTCACCAACGCCGTGCAGCACGGCGGGCCACCCGTGCACTGCGCCGTGACGGTCACCGACGACATGGTCCGGGTCGCGGTCACCGACGAGGGGCGGGCGCTGCCCGTCGAGCGGGTCTCCGGCGGTGTCGGCCTTCGCGGTCGCGGTCTGGCCATCGTGCGCCGGGTCTCGGTGCGCTGGGGGGTGCAGGAGCACGAGCAGGGCGGCAAGACCGTGTGGGCGGACGTGTCGTCCCGGGGCTGAGGGAGTAACGGCGACCCCGCGAGCTCGCTCGCTCGATCCCGCTGCTCGGTGGTTTCGACGCGCGGTCGCGACCTCGCGAGCTCGGTCGCGCGCTTGCTCAATCCGCCTGACCACGCCGTGCGCTGACGCGCCCGGCTGTCAGACGCCCCGCAGCCGGACCGACAGACAGGTGACGCAGCCCTCGAGCTTCTCGAACTCGCCGATGTCGACGGTGACGACGTCGAGGCCCATGCCACGGTAGAGGTCGGCGGTCTCGGGCGCCGAGGTGCTCATCAGCACCCGCTTCCCGCCGAGGAGCACCACGTGCCCGCCGTGCTCCTCGGGCACGGGCAGGAAGCTCGGCCAGACGCCGGGGTCGTCGACGAGGTCGGGCAGGCCGACGACGGTGCCGTCGGGCAGCGCGGTGACCGCCGACTTGAGGTGCAGCACCTTGCTGACCGGCACGGCGACTGCCCGCTCGGCGATCCCGCGCAGGTGCTCGGCGAGCTGCTCGAAGCCGGTCCGGTCGGTGCGCCCGCCGAGGCCGACCCACACGGTGCCGTCGTGCTTGAGCACGTCACCGCCGTCGAGCGTCCCCGGCGCCTCGATGCGGGCGACGCGGTAGCCCAGCTCGCGCAGGATCGGCTCGACCGCCTGCGGCTCGGGACGGCGCTCGGGGGCGCCGGGACGGGTGATGACGGCCAGGTTGCCGTAGACCACGACGGTGTCCTCGACGAACACCGAGTCCGGGCAGTCGGGGGCGGCCGGGGCCTCCACGATCTCCCAGCCGGCGGCGCGCAGCGCCTCGACGTACGACGTCCACTGGCGCTCGGCGAGCGCCACGTCGACGGGCTGCCGCTCCAGATGGGTCAGCAGACCCTCGGCCAGGCGGGGAACGGGTCGGCGGACCAGGGCGAGGCGGCGGTGCATGGGGCTACTCTGCCGCACGCCCGGGCCGCTGGGGATTCCCGGTCGGCCACGTCCCTTCCTCTAGGCTTCCCCCCATGCCCCGACAGCCCACCCTCCTGGCGCGCGCCCTCGAGCGCGTGCGCCCGTGGCTGCTCGGGCTGCTCGCCGGCGGCCTGGCGCTCACCGCCGCCGCCTGCGAGTCGGCGGGCTCCGCGCCGACGGTCACCGACCCGCTCACCGGCCCCGTCAACCCGGGCACGGACTACTCGTTCCTGTCCGCACCCGACTTCCTCAACGCCGACATCGGGGACCTCACGAGCCTGCCGAGCCACCGGCCGGGCACCCCCAACTCCACCAGCGCGTCGATCGAGCAGGGGCTCCAGATCGTCACCAGCACCTGGCAGTCCGAGGACGTGCGCGACATGTTCGTCGCGGGCGACCTGGTCGAGGGCCACTGGGGCGTGGACACCACCCGCAGCGGGGTCTTCGGCCCGGTCCGCACCCAGGCGCAGCGCCGCGCCGCCATCGTCCGCGCGGGCGACTTCTACTACTCCCAGTGGCTCCAGCGGTTCGCCGGCATCGGGATGACGACCTACCCGGCCCTCGGCGACCACGACATCGGCGACAACAACTGGGGACCCGCCTTCGGCAGCTACCCACGCTTCAAGCTGCGCAACATCGGGGTCTTCAAGCACACCTTCGCCAGCAACGTGCTCCAGCAGCCCGACGGGACGCCCCGGTTCGCCGACCACCCCGCCTCCGGGCCGGCACGCGAGACGGCCTACGCCGTGCGCCCGGACCCCGAGGTGCAGCTGGTCTCCCTCGACGTGTTCAAGCGCGGCTCCAAGACCGTCCGCATGAGCCTCGACGACGCCCAGCTCGCGTGGCTGGCCCAGGTGCTCCAGAAGGCCGTCGACGACGGCGTGGACTGGATCATCGTCCAGGGCCACGTGCCGATCCTGACGCCCGTGCGGGAGATCGGCTCGTCCGGGCTGACCTACCAGGGCGGCCCCGACTCCGCGCTGTGGCAGCTGTTCGAGAAGTACCACGTCGACATGTACCTCTGCGGCGAGGTGCACGCCGTCACCATGCGCCAGCTGGGCGGTGTCACCCAGCTGTGCCACGGAGGGCTCTTCGTGTACGGCTTCAGCAACTACGTCCGCGCCGACATCAACGGCGGCACGATGACGATCACCTCCAAGCGCTTCCACGGCCTGCCCGACAAGACCACCGACCTGTGGCAGACCGACGGTCACAAGCACCTGCCCGAGGTCGTCACCTACGACCCCGACGTGCGGGTGACGGGCGCGATGACGCTGACCAGCGACAACCACGTGCTGGCGACGTCGGGGCTGCTCGCGCCCTACTCGCCCTGATATGTAGGCCGTTCTTGTCAAGGGGCAGGGTGAGGCGCCCGTCGCGGTGATCGTCCGTGGCGGGCGCCTCGTGCTCCGTTCGGTCCAGGTGTCGGTGAGCGTGTCGATGGCGACGCGCGGTCAGTCTGATATTCGCGGGTTGGGGTACCGCAGGACGGGCGGTTCGGCTGGAGCGGGTCCGCTTGTCTAGCAGCGAGCGTGGCCCGGACGTCGGAAGGGACGGACGGGCTGCTCATAGGGCGTTCGCGGGTCGCTCCTCGCGCTGTCACCGAGCCGGTTGCCGACGAAGCAGCTGGTGGTCGACGGCCTACATCTCGTCGAGGGGGTCGTCGATGACCGCGAGTGACCAGCACCATCCGGCCAGCTCACGCGCGATCGCGGTGGTGGCGACCTGGTGTCGCTTCTTGCGGTCGATGAACTTGACCCACCGTTGGTGAAGCCGGCGGTTGCCTTCGTCGCCACGTGCCCGCGCGGCCGCCGGTGCCAGTGCCCACCGCTGGTGCATGGACTTGGACGGGCGGTAGGGCGAGCGGTGGTGCCAGGCCGACTCGACCAGGAGTCGGCGCGCGTGCCCGTTGCCTGTCTTGGTGATCGACCCCTGCGCACGGGACTGGCCCGAGGAGTGCTCGGTGGGCACGAGACCGACGAAGGAACCGATCGAGCGGCCGGTGAAGCGGTCCCAGTCGCCGACCTCGACAGCCAAGGCGAACGCGGTCAGGGTGCCGATGCCACGCAGGCACCCCAGGCGGCGCACGACCGGGGTGAACTCCGACTCGCCCGCCATCTGCTCGATCAGCACGTCGAGTCGATCCCGGCGTGCCAGCGTGGTCAGAAGTGCGTCGTAGTCGTTGTCGAAGGTCGCCCGGATCGACCGGCCACCCGCGGCGCCCAGCGCGGTGAGCGCGTCATGGCGCAGCCACATGTCGTGCTTGCCGGTCCAGGCCTTCCCGCCGTAGTAGACGATCCCGTAGCGCAGCAGCAGCTTCGACAGGCGATGCCGGGCCCGCATCAGGTCACCGCGGGCGTCCTCACGAGCACGGACCAGATCCCGAGCCGCCTCTTGATCGATGCTGGGGATCGCGACCGGGGTGATCTCGTCGAGCCGCAGCAGCCGGGCCAAATGCAGGGCGTCCTTCGCGTCGGTCTTGACCCGGTCACCGGCCGGCTTCTGCAGCTTGGACGGCGCGACGACCTCGCACCGCATCCCCGAACCCATCAGGTGGCGATACAACCCGAAGCCGGTCGGGCCGGCCTCATAGGCCACCGCCACCGGCCCGGGAAGACCCGCCAGCCACGAGGCGATGTGGTCATGAGACGGGCTGAGTCGGGTCTGGAACAGCTCGCCCGTGGCGCCATCAATCGCTGCCGCAACAACAGATCGTGCGTGCACGTCGAGCCCAACACTCGTACGCTCGGTAAACACCGGGGCCTCCCACAATTGTCGGATAGGCCGAGCAGGCAGCCCCTGCTCGGTAACCCACGAATCTTGTGAGTGAGGCCCCGGCCCGCAACCGCTCAGATCGAGGCGGTCACGTCATACCGTCTAGACGACTCATTCCCAGGGATCGCGCGCTGCGCGACGCTCAGCATCCACGCTGGCTGCGTTGCCCATCGCTCGCCGTGCCGCTGGCACGCCTTCGCTCGGGCGCCTGGCCAGCGCGGCGCCGAGCGCCGCTCGCCAGCGCACCCCTGGGAATGACCCGTCTAGTCCCGGCGACGGGTCAGGAGCCGGCCTGGTTCACCGCGCTGTAGGCGAACGACCTGCCGTCGTCCTTGGGGGTGCCCTGGCAGGAGTACGCCGGGTCGGCGCCGCTGCGGTTCCAGCAGGCGAAGCGCGTGGACGCGTTGGTGAGGGTCACCGTCACGCTCGCGACCGTGGCCGCGTCGAACGCGTAGGAGCCCGAGCCGACGCCGTTGCCGTCCAGCGTCATCGAGGTGCGGGTGACGTTGCCGCTCTTGCGGATCACGGTGACCACGGCCACCGGCGCCGAGCTCGACGACGGGCCGTTGACGTCGATCTTGATCTTGCCGGTCACGCCGGTCTGCGGGATCAGCTTGATGTTGCTGGCGGCCAGGTGGTCGACCGTGACGGTGTGGCTGCCGGTGGACGCGCCACCGGACAGCATGTGGGTCGCGTCGGGAGGCGCGGCGAGGCCCCACTCGGCACCCTCGGACCAGGCCGAGGCGGGGGCGACCGCGGAGGCGGTGTAGCTGCCGAACCGCTTCTTGAAGGTGCCCTCGTTCTTGAGCGCGGAGACGAGCGCCTGGGTGGAGTACATGTGGCCGCCGCCGCCGTCGTACTCCCCGGCCTTGGTCCACACCGACCGGACGATGCCGTTGCCCACCCGGCTGCTGAGGTACTCCCACCAGATCCAGTTGCCGAACTGGGGGGTGTCGCCGGTCAGCGAGATGTCGAGGGGCTCCTCGGGGTGCGCCAGCTGGCTGACGGGGAGGTACTTGCGGTTGTCGTTGACGTCGTCGGCGTAGCGCTCCTCCATCCACGTGGCCGTCGACTCGACGAGCCAGGCGTCCTCGTCGGTGTCGTAGGCCATCTGGATGGCGTGGAAGAACTCGTGGGCCGCGGTCACGCGCAGGTTGGCCCAGGGGGACCGGCCCTCGAATTCCGAGGGCAGGAAGTCGTTGTCGAGGACGCAGTAGGACGACGCGGTGTAGCCGCCGCCGATCGACTTCTCCTTGGCGCAGTAGCCGGCGTAGCCCTTGGGGGCGAGGTTCTTGAGGTAGACGTCGAACTTCTTGTTGCCGCCGCGGGTGCCGTCCTTCATCGGGGCCCGGAACTTGAGCTTGCCGACCTCGTAGTCCCAGATCTTCTCCATCTGGCTCAACGTGGTGTCCTGCCAGCCGGACGGGGTCGCGTCGTCGGTCGTGGTGACCCAGTGGACGCAGACGTGCGCGGAGCACTTCCGCTTCACGGTGTCGGTCGTATAGCTGTCACCGCGGGGGTCGTGGGTGTCGGTCGGCCGCTTGGCGGACTCGCGGAGGTCGGGTACGACGGCGCGCGCGGCGCCGGCCGGTGCGCTCCGGTCACCGCTCGGAGCCGCCGGGCCCCGAGCCGTCGCGACCTGGGCGACTGCGGGCTGCGTCAGCGCGAGCGTGGCGGCAGCGGCGACCGCGAAGGTGCTCAGGGCATGGCGTCGCATCGGTCCCCCAGATGGTGGCGGTCGGTCTCTCCCGATCATGCCGTGTGCGGCCCCTGCGTGACCCGAGAACGGCAGATCCCACTGTAGTGCCGGGACGACGTCACACCGGCTTTCGGTCCGTAGGCCAGAATCGGTCGCGATGGCCACCACCGTGTCGATGACGACCCCCGACCCCGCCGCCGACGAGGCGCGCCGTCGGGGGCTGCGCCGGATGCGGTCGCTGGCGGTCGCGCTCCTGCTGTTCGCCGCCCTCGTCTATCTGCTGACGCTGGGCCGGGACGGCCTCTGGGGCTTCGTCAACGCGGGGGCCGAGGCCTCCATGGTCGGCGCGATCGCCGACTGGTTCGCGGTGACCGCGCTGTTCAAGCACCCCCTGGGGCTGCCGGTGCCGCACACGGCGCTGGTCCCCAAGCGCAAGGACGACCTGGGCCGGAGCCTCGAGGAGTTCGTCGGGGAGAACTTCCTCCAGGAGGGGATCATCCGCGAACGGGTGGCGGCCGCGACCATCTCCCACCGCGTGGCGGTCTGGCTCGCCGACCCGGCGCACCGGCGGCGGGTGGTGGACGAGGTGGCCGACGTCGCGGCGATCGGCCTGGGCAAGGTGACCGACCAGCACGTCGCGGACCTGCTGACCGAGGCCCTCGTGCCGCGGTTCCGGGAGGAGCCGATCGCACCCCTCCTCGGAGGGCTGCTCGGAGAGACCGTCCGCGACGGGCTGCACCACGGCCTGGTGGACCTCGGGCTCGACGAGCTGCTGCGTTGGCTCGAGCACAACCCCGACACCTTCGCCGAGGTGCTGGCCGAGCGGGCCCCCTGGTGGGCCCCGCCCCGGCTCAACGACGCCGTCACCGGCCGACTGCACACCGAGGCCGTCCGCTGGCTCACCGACATCCGCAGCGACCCGCGCCACCACGCCCGCGAGGCCCTCGACTCGATGCTCGCCCAGCTCGCCGGCGACCTGCTCGAGGACCCGGCGACCCAGGACCGGGCGGAGCGGATGAAGGAGCGGATCCTCGACCACCCGGCCGTCCTCGACTCGGCGGTCTCGCTGTGGAACGCGCTGCGCCGGGCCCTCCTCGGGTCGCTGCGGGACCCCGAGGGCGCCGTACGCCAGCGGCTCGAGGCCGAGCTCGGCTCCTTCTCGGACCGGCTGCTGGCCGACGACGCCCTGCGCGCCCGGCTCGACCAGATGGCCGCGGACCTGGCCGTCTTCACGGTCGCGAGGTACGGCGCCGAGCTCACCGCCGTCATCACCCACACGATCGAGCGGTGGGACGGCAAGGAGGCCGCGCGACGCATCGAGCTGCACGTCGGCCGCGACCTGCAGTTCATCCGGATCAACGGCACCATCGTGGGCGGCCTGGTGGGCGTGCTGATCCACACGGTGAGCGTGCTGCTGCCCTGACCGGCGCGGCGGCGTCCGTGACAGCATGGGCGCCATGCGCGACGTGACCATCCGTGACGGCTCGATCCGGCTCGGCCAGTTCCTCAAGCTCGCCGACCTGGTCGACACCGGTGCCGACGCCAAGCCGCTGGTCGCCGAGGGTCTGGTGAGCGTCAACGGCGAGGTCGAGACCCGGCGCGGGCGTCAGCTCGTGCCGGGCGACGTGGTCACGCTCGGGGAGGAGTCGTGCCGGGTCGCCGTCAGCTGACGCCGAGCAGGTCCACCACGAAGATGAGGGTCTCGCCGGGAGCGATGACCCCGCCCGCCCCGCGGTCGCCATAGCCCAGGTGCGGAGGGATGACGAGCTGACGGCGCCCGCCGACCTTCATGCCCTGCACACCCTGGTCCCAGCCGGCGATGACCTGACCGACGCCGAGGCGGAACTGCAGCGGGTTGCCGCGGTTGTAGGACGCGTCGAACTCCTCGCCCGTCGAGTGTGCGACGCCGACGTAGTGGACGGACACCGTCTGCCCGGCCGCCGCCTCGTCGCCCTCGCCGACCACGAGGTCGGTCACCACCAGGTCCGCGGGCGGGGCGTAGTCGGGGAAGTCGATCTCGGGCTTGTCCACGCGGATCCTCTCGGGGTGGGGTCAGGACTGGTGCACGTAGCTGTCGAGCTGGTCGCGCTCGAACTCGAGCTCGCCGATGCGGCCCTTGACCACGTCGCCGATGCTGATGATGCCGGCCAGGTGTCCGTCGGCGAGCACCGGGACGTGGCGGATGCGTCGCTCGGTCATCAGGGCCATCAGCTCGTCGAGGGAGTGCTCCGGCTCGCAGGTGTGGACGTCGGCGGTCATGATGCCCGACACGGGCCCGTCCAGAGCGCCCTCGTCGGTGTGCAGCCGGCGGACCACGTCGCGCTCGGACACGATGCCGTCGACCGTCGAGCCGTCGGTGCTGACGACGAGCGCTCCGACGTTGTGCTCGGCGAGCAGCGCGAGCAGGTCGCGGACGCTCGCATCCGGGCCGATGGTGACGACGTCCTTGGTGGCCTTGCCCTGGATCACATCGTGGATGCGCATGGGGATCCGCCTTTCGTTCGAGCCCGAGCGTTGGGGCCACGCTAGCCGGACGGGCGTGGGCGGCGGAAGGGCCGCCACCTCGATGCGGACGCGCGCGGCGGCCGGCCGGGCGTCGTCAGTCGGTGTCGTCGCGGTCCTCGACCAGGCGCACGCGGTGTGGCCGGAGGTCGTGGACCGACCCGGGTTGGTGGGGGCGGTCGTCGGGGTCGGACCCGCTGTCACGCGGGGTGCCCAGGAACGACAGGGCGGCCTCGTGGAGGTGTCCGTTGGTGGCCAGCACGTTGCCGCCGTAGGGGCCGTCGGTGCCGTCGAGCCCGGTGAAGCGACCGCCCGCCTCGCGGACGACGACGTCGAGGGCGGCCATGTCATAGAGCTGGAGCTCGGGCTCGGCGGCGATGTCGACGGCCCCCTCGGCGAGGAGCATGTAGGACCAGAAGTCGCCGTAGGCCCGGGTCCGCCAGCAGCGCCGCGAGAGCGCCATGAAGTCGTTGAGGCGGCCGCGGTCCTCCCAGCCGCCGAACGAGGCATAGGAGAGCGACGCGTCCTCGAGGCGGCGTACGTCCGAGACCTGGCAGCGGCTCGCCTTCAGCAGCGACCTCCCGGTCCAGGCTCCGCCGCCCGTGGCGGCCCACCAGCGCCGCTGCAGCGCGGGCGCCGACACGACCCCGACGACGACCTCGCCGTCGACCGCCAGCCCGATGAGCGTCGCCCAGACGGGCACGCCGCGGACGAAGTTCTTGGTGCCGTCGATCGGGTCGATGATCCACTCGCGCTGGCTGTGGCCCGTGGTGCCGTGCTCCTCGCCGATGACGGCGTCGCGGGACCTGACGCGTGAGAGCGTGCGGCGCAGCGCCTCCTCGACCGCCAGGTCGGCCTCGGTCACCGGCGTGAGGTCGGGCTTGCTCATCACGTGGAGGTCCAGTGCCCGGAACCTGGCCTCGGTGAGGGAGTCGGCGTCGTCGGCCAGCACGTGGGCGAGGCGCAGGTCATCGGTGTAGTCGGGCTGGGACATGGTCACAGGCTATTGCCCGGGGGTCGCTTGGTCGGGGACCCCGTCGTACGAAAGTACAAGGGTGTGCCGGGGCGGGCCTGGCTACCGTCTGTCTGCATGGAGATCAACGGTCTGCCGCTGCACCCGCTCGTCGTGCACGCGGTCGTGGTGCTCTCGCCCCTCGCCGCGCTCGGTGGCCTGCTCTATGCGGCCGTGCCGCGCTGGCGGTGGTGGCTGCGCTGGCCGCTGGTGCTGGCCACGCTCGCCGCCGCGGGCGCCGCGGTCGTCGCCGTGGCCGCCGGACAGTCGCTCCTCGAGTCGCGGCCGGAGCTCGAGGGCCTCCCCGCCGTCGGCACCCACCGGCAGGCCGGCGACCTGCTGCGCAACGTGCTGCTCCTGGACGCCGTCGTCGTCGTGGTCGCGGCCTGGTGGCTCGGTGGGCCCAGCGCGCTCGCCTCGGGCCGGGGCAAGGGCTCCGAGCGCGGCGCGGCCGGCTGGGTCCTCGCGGCCGTGCTGGCCATCGCCTCCGTGGTCGTGCTCTATGCCGTCTTCCGCGCCGGTGACACCGGCGCCCGCGCCGTCTGGGGCTGAGGGTCCCGACCCGGAGGCTCAGTCCGCGGCCTCGTAGCGAGCGGCGAGCAGCCGCCGGAACGACTCGACCCGCTCGGGGTCGGCGTCGCCACGCTCCACGGCGGCGTCCAGGCCGCACTCGGGCTCGTCGCCGCCGTGCGTGCAGCCGCGCGGGCACTCCTCGGTCATCTCGTCGAGGTCGGGGAACGCCTCGATCAGGTCCTCGGGGCGGACGTGCGCGAGCCCGAAGGAGCGGATCCCGGGGGTGTCGATGATCGAGCCGCCGTCCGGGAGCTCCAGCATCAGCGCGCTGGTGGAGGTGTGCCGGCCCCGCCCGGTGACGGCGTTGACGACACCCACCTCGCGGTTGGCGTCGGGCACGAGCGCGTTCACGAGGGTCGACTTGCCGACGCCGCTGTGCCCGACGAGCACGCTGCTCTGCCCGGACAGCCGCTCGCGCAGGCCCGTGAGGTCACCGCCCTTGTGGGTCACGACCCACGGCACCCCGAGCGACCGGTAGGTGCCCAGCAGCGTCTCGGGGTCGGCGAGGTCGGACTTGGTCAGGCACAGCAGCGGCGTCATGCCGGCGTCGTAGGCCGCCACGAGGGCCCGGTCGATCAGCCGGGGGCGCGGCTCGGGGTCGGCCAGCGCGGTCACGACCACCAGCTGGTCGGCGTTGGCCACGATGATGCGCTCGACGGGGTCGTCGTCGTCGGCCGTACGGCGAAGCACCGTCTCGCGCTCCGCCACCTCCACGATCCTGGCCAGCGACCCGTCGGCGCCCGACACGTCCCCGACCACGCGCACCCGGTCGCCGACCACGACCCCCTTGCGGCCGAGCGGCCGCGACTTCATGGCCACGACGCGGACCCCGTCGACCGACAGCGTGTAGCGGCCGCGGTCGACCGTCACCACCGTCGCGTCGAGGGCGTCGGCGTAGGTCGGCCGCTCCTTGGTGCGGGGGCGGGTGTGGCGCCGCGGGCGCTCGTAGTGCTCGTGGTCGTGCTCGGAGTAGCGCCCCGTCACCCGGTGGTCCTCACGCGAGGAGGCCCGTCCAGGCGTCGGCGAAGCCGGGGAAGGTCTTGGCCGTGGTGTCGATGTCCTCCACGAGCACGTCGTCGACGGCCGCGGCGACGATGACCCCGGCGTGGGCCATCCGGTGGTCGGCATAGGTGCGGAAGACCCCGCCGTGCAGCCGTGCCGGCCGGAACGACAGCCCGTCGGCCTGCTCGACGACGTCGGCACCGAGCCCGGTGAGCTCGGTGGCCAGCGCGGCGAGCCGGTCGGTCTCGTGGCCGCGGATGTGGCCGATGCCGCGCAGGTGGGAGGGGGTGGTCGCGAGGGCGCAGAGCGCCGCCACCGCGGGAGTCAGCTCCCCGACGTCGTGCAGGTCGAGGTCGACGCCCCGCAGCTCGCCGGGGCCGCGCAGCTCGAGCCCGTCGTCGACGAACGCGACCGAGCAGCCCATCGCGGCCAGGATCTCGCGCAGCGCGTCGCCGGCCTGGGTGGTCGCCTGCGGCCAGTCGCGCACGACGACCCTGCCTCCGGTGACCGCCGCGAGGGCGACGAAGGGCGCCGCGTTGGACAGGTCGGGCTCCACGATCTCGTCCCGGGCAGCGACGCGACCGGGCGAGACGGCCCAGCGGTTGGCATCGGCGTCGTCGACGGCGACCCCCCGGGCCCGGAGCATGCCGACGGTCATCTCGATGTGGGGGAGCGACGGCACGGGCTTGCCGTCGTGGCGGACGTCGACGCCTTCGTCGAAGCGCGCCCCGGCGAGCAGCAGGGCGGAGACGAACTGCGAGGACGCCGACGCGTCGATCACCACGGTGCCGCCGCGCACGGCGCCGGTGCCGGCCACGGCGAACGGCAGCGCGCCGCGGCCACCGTCGTCCACCCGGACGCCCAGCGTCCGCAGCGCGGCGAGGATCTCCCCCACCGGCCGGAGCCGCATGTGCGGGTCGCCGTCGAACGCCACCCGGCCGGTCGACAGCCCCGCCACCGGCGGCACGAACCGCATCACGGTGCCGGCGAGGCCGCAGTCGACCTCGGCGTCCCGGTCGAACGCACCGGGGGTGACGGTCCAGTCGTCGGTCGAGGTGTCGACGTGGGCTCCGAGCGCGGTCAGCGCACCGGCCATCAGGGTCGTGTCGCGCGACCGCAGGGCACGCCGTACGACGGACGGCCCGTCGGCCAGCGCCCCCAGCACCAGGGCCCGGTTGGTCAGGGACTTGCTCCCGGGCAGCGTGACGACGAGGTCGACCGGACCCCGAGCGCGGGGAGCACGCCAGAGGTCTGCGGGAGCGCGGGTCACCCGCGCAGCCTACCGACGGGTGGCTCGGTCAGCGGGACGGCCGGGGACCACCGCGGTGGCGACGTCGTCCTCGAGGATCTCGTTGACGACACCGGCGTCCGGCTCGAGGGTGAAGGTGAGGGTCGTGTCGTTGGACGGCTGCGCCGACGACCAGCGCACCGAGGTCTTCTCGACGGTCATGAGGCAGGTGGCCTCCTTGCCGCTGATCCGCTCGCAGCCCGGGCCCAGGCTCGAGCCGAAGGAGAGGTCGCCGTCGATCGTGACCCGCATCAGGACCGTGACGCCGGCGTCGATGCCCGTGACGTCCGCGCTCACGACGAAGCCCTCGTTGCGCGCCTCGACGCCCGCGCTGACCGCGACGTTGGTGCTGGCCGGGGTCGTGGTGGGGTCGCTGCTCGGGTCGGTGGCGTCGGTCGTCGGGTCGGTGGGTCCCGTCGTGGGATCGGTCGGGTCGGTCTCCGGGTCCGTCGGCTCGTCGGTCGGCCCGGTGGTCGGGTCGCTCGGGTCGGTCTCGGGGTCCGTGGGCTCGCTGGTCGGGTCGGTCGTCTGGCTGTGGGTCGGCTCGTGGGTCGGCGACGGGGTGTCGGCGGGGCTGGAGCTCGGGACCACCGGTGCCGAGGTGGCCGGAGCCGGCGGCGGCTCGGCGCGCCGGTCGTCCTTCTTGCCCGGCTTGGTCAGCGCGTGGTGCGTCGGCCCGTCCGGGGCCGGGGTCCTGTCGCCGCTGGAGGTGGTGAGACCGATCGGGTTGTCGGCGGTGGTCAGCTGCTTGTCGCCGTGGTTGATGGCGACGAAGGTCGCGCCCACGACGACGGCGGTGGCGGCCACCCCGGCCACGGCCGCGGTCGGCAGGTTGCCGAGCACGACGTCCTTGGCGCGGTCGACCAGCAGCAGCAGGCCGCCCTTGGCGGCGAGCCCGCCGGCGGTGGCGAGGTAGGCGCTCGCGGCGGTGCCGAGCAGCAGCGGCGCGAGGATGCCGGCCAGGTTGGAGTTGACCTCGCTGAGCTCCAGGTAGATCGCCATGCACTTGCGGCACTCGTCGAGGTGCTCCTCGACCTTGCCGGCGTCGCGCCGGGAGATGCCGTTGCGGATGTAGGCGCCCAGGTGCTGGTGCGTCCACTGGCAGGCGTCGTCCTCGAGCTCCTGGGCGTGCTGGTTGAGGAACGCCTGGCGCAGCCCCTCGCGAGCGCGGTAGGCGAGCGCCGAGACGGAGTTGGCGCTCATGCCCAGCAGCGGCGCGATGTCGGCCGGCTTCTGGCCCTCGACCTCGAGGTGCCACAGCACGAGCTGCCAGCGCTCGGGCAGGGAGGCGAAGGCCTTGGCGGCCGCCTCGTTCTCGAACCCGGAGACGGCGGTGTCCTGGAAGGGGACGCCCGGGTCGAACGGCTCCATGTCGTCGGTCGTCTGCAGCCGCGACGTGGCGCGGATCCGGTCGACGTGCAGGCGCCGTACGGCGGTGAGCAGGTAGGCCCGGAACGCGACGTCCGGCCCCCCGCCACGCTGGAGGACCGTCATCACCTTGGCGAAGGCCTCGGAGACGAGATCGTCGGCGTCGGGGGCGGGCACCAGCTGGCGGGCCAGGCGGGTGGCGGCGTCGGAGTGCCGTGCGAAGAGCTCGCCGTAGGCGTCGAGGTCCCCTCCGCGGACAGCAGAGATCAGCTCGGCGTCCGCGGGGCCGTCGACGCGGGGAAGCGTGCTGCTCATATCAGTACTAACGGAGAGGGGACGTGTCGATGACGTCAGTCTAGGTTCTGGTCTGGTCCACGGACCCGGAAAGCGGGGAAGAAGACCGGCCCGAAAATAAGTCGAGAAAACTTCTCAGAACCGCGTCATGGGTCGTCACGACCTCCGTTCCATCGGTACGAGAACACCGAGGGGGTGCTTGTGGGACTGTTCGCCCAGCGTGCGCGCACGGTGCCCACGGCGGGCCCCGAAGTGAGTGCTCACCACGTGGACCAGGTGCGGCTGGGGTTGCCGCCGAGGTTCGAAGCAGTGGGAGAGGCGCTCGCTTCGGGGTCCGGCTCTGCCGAGGCCTGCGCGGTCGCCGGCACCCAGATGGCCAAGGACGGCGCCTCGCTCGACGAGACGCTCGAGGCCCTGGCGGACACCTACCGCCTCGTGGTCGCCCATGACCCGGCCTACGACGACGTCCGCGCGGTGGCCCGCGCCTGGAGCGACACGACGCTCGCCTACCTGCACCAGCTCGCGTGCGAGGACCCGATGACGGGTCTGGCGAGCCTCGCCCACGTCCGGAGCCGGCTGTCGGAGCTCTACAGGGGGGAGCTCCGACTGCCGGCTCGGGTCCGCGACACCCACGCGCTCGTCGTGGCCGAGCTGCCGCAGGACCGGCACGTCGACCCGGCCGACCAGCGCGCCAAGCACGTGCTGACCCGCGCGATGCGGCTCAGCTCGCTCGGTGACGCCGCTCGCACCGTCTTCTCCGGCGGCGAGATCATCGGCAAGCTCGGTCCCGAGCGCATCATCGTGGTCGTCGAGCGCGACGACCGACTCGGCCAGCGGGTCGCCCTGCTGCGCCGGATGGCCCGCACCCTCCAGGGTGGCGGTGGCCTCGCGCGCGTCTGGATCGAGGGCCTCCCCGGCACCGATGCCAGCGCCGCCCTCCTGCTGGACGAGCTCGCTCGTTCCTGAAGGCCGCCTCGTCCGTCCGCCGGCCAGAACCGGCGTCGTCGGCGGACGGACGTAGGCTGCCCGCATGTGTGGTCGCTACGCCTCGAGCCGACGTCCCGAGGACCTCGTCGAGGAGTTCGAGATCGCCGAGTCCCGGGTCGAGACGCCCCTGGCGGCCGACTACAACGTCGCGCCCACCAAGCAGGTCTATGCCGTCGTGGAGCGGCCGCCGAGCAAGGACAGCCCCGAGCCGCCCGAGCGGCAGCTGCGGGTGCTCACCTGGGGGCTGGTCCCGTCCTGGGCCAAGGACCCCTCCATCGGCAACCGGATGATCAACGCCCGCATGGAGACCGTCGCCGAGAAGCCCGCCTTCCGACGGGCGTTCGCCGCGCGCCGGTGCCTGCTGCCCGCCGACGGCTACTTCGAGTGGTACCCCACCTCCCGGCTGAGCGCGAAGGGCAAGCCGCTGAAGCAGCCCTTCTTCATCAGGCCCGTCGACCACGGGATCCTCGCGATGGCCGGTCTCTATGAGATCTGGCGGGACCCCGAGCGCGGCGACGACGACCCCGAGCGCTTCCGGTGGACGTGCACCGTGCTGACCACGCAGGCCGAGGACAGTCTCGGCCACATCCACGACCGGATGCCCCTCATGGTCGAGCCGGCGCGCTGGGGCCCGTGGCTCGACCCGCGAGTCAGCGGTCCCGACCTGCTCGACCTGCTCGTGCCCGCCGCTCCCGGTCGGCTGGAGGCCTACCCCGTCTCGACGCTCGTCAGCAACGTGCGCAACAACGGGCCGGAGCTGCTCGAGCCGCTGCCGCTCGAGGATGCGCTGTCCTGACTACGGCATGATGCCGACATGAGGCACGCACCGCGATGAGAAGCGAGCGCATGATCCGCACGCCCCACGGCGAGGGCCGGCTCGTCACCGACCGGGCGCCGCGTCCGGTCGCGACCCTGTTGCTCAGCCACGGGGCCGGCAACGGCATCGACACCCCCGACCTCGAGGCGCTCGCGCGCCACCTGCCCAAGAACGACGTGACGGTGGTTCGGTTCGAGCAGCCGTGGAAGGTGGCCGGCCGCAAGGTGGCCACGGCCCCGCCGACGCTGGACGACGGGCTGGAGGCGGCCGCCTCGGCGATGCGCACCCGGACGCCGCTGGTGGTGGGCGGCCGCTCCGCCGGGGCGCGCTCCGCGGCTCGGATGGCCAAGAAGCTCGGCGCCAGCGGGTGCCTGTGTCTCGCCTTCCCGCTGCACCCGCCGGGCAAGCCGGGTTCCTCGCGGGTCGAGGAGCTGCTGCGGACCCGGGTGCCCACCCTGGTGATCCAGGGGGAGCGCGACACCTTCGGCCGCCCCGAGGAGTTCCCCGAGGGCGTGGAGATGACCGTCGTACCCTCCGCCGACCACTCGCTGCGGGTGCCCAAGAAGGCCGAGATCTCGGCCGAGGACGCGCTCACGATCGTCGTCGAGAGCACCCTGGAGTGGATCGTCCGCGAGGTGGCGGGGAATCAGCGGCGGGGCTAGCGCGTTCAGTCCGACGTGCTGGCCCTCCTCCCGAACCCGACCGCTCCCGGCGCCGGGTCCTCCTCCGCGGACCCCGGCGGGCCCACCCCCCGGCTAACCTGGGACCCGATGACTGACTCTTTCGACACCGCACCGGTCGACACCGTCGACCCCGGGGACGCGTCCCTCGAGGTGGCTCCTCTCGAGGAGGTCCTCGCCGACGAGACGACCGAGCAGCGCGCCGCCCGCTTCGAGCGCGACGCCCTGCCCTTCCTGGACCAGCTCTACTCCGCCGCGATGCGGATGACCCGCAACCCGCAGGACGCCGAGGACCTCGTGCAGGAGACGTTCGCCAAGGCGTTCTCCTCCTTCCACCAGTTCCGCCCCGGCACCAACCTCAAGGCCTGGCTCTACCGCATCCTCACCAACACCTTCATCAACTCCTACCGCAAGAAGCAGCGGGAGCCCCAGCAGTCCATGTCCGAGGACGTGGAGGACTGGCAGCTCGCGCGGGCGGAGTCCCACAGCTCCACGGGCCTCAAGTCCGCCGAGATGGAGGCGCTGGAGCACCTGCCCGACTCCGAGGTCAAGGACGCTCTCCAGCGACTGCCCGAGGAGTTCCGCCTCGCGGTCTACCTCGCCGACGTCGAGGGTTTCCCCTACAAGGAGATCGCCGAGATCATGGGCACGCCCATCGGCACCGTGATGTCCCGCCTGCACCGGGGCCGTCGCCAGCTGCGCGACATGCTGTCCGACCACGTCCGCGCCAACGACCTCCTGCGCGTCGGAGAGGGGGAGTAATGGGTCACGACGAGACCTGCGCCGACTTCATCGAGCGCATCGTCTACTTCCTCGACAACGAGCTCGACGACGCCGACGTCGTCGCGGTCAAGCTCCACCTCGACGCCTGCGCACCCTGCCTGGAGAAGTACGACCTCCAGCGCACCGTCAAGGCGCTGGTCGCGCGGTCGTGCTCCGAGTCGGCTCCCGACGAGCTCCGCCAGAAGGTGCTGCTCCACATCCGCCAGGTGCAGGTCCGGATCACCGAGGGCTGATCCCGGCGTCGTCGCGGTCCGGCCCACCGGCCCGATTCGCCCGCGGGCCGCACCGTTTGAGAGGATGTCCGGGCCCCTCGGGGCCGACCCGCATCGATCCCAGGAGGACACCATGGGCAAGACCGGCCGCAAGCGCCGCGCTCGCAAGAAGAAGGGCGCCAACCACGGCAAGCGCCCCAACGCCTGACCTCAGGCTGTTGGACCCCAGGCCTGTGGCCTGACCGACGAGCCCCCGAGCCCTCCCGGCCGGGGGCTCTCGCCTTCCCGCCGAGGTGGGACTTGGGGTCCGCCGAGGTGGGAGTTGCGGTCCGCCGAGGTGGGAGTTGGGGTCCGCCGAGGTGGGAGCTCAGTCGCGCGCGAGCCGCGCCAGGAATCGCTCGGCGTCGACCACGGCTCGGGTGACCTGCCCGCGGCCGAGCAGGGTCCCGTCGGCCCGCTCCGCGCGTACGTCGAGGTGCCGCACCCGGCCCTCTGAATCGGTCAGGGTGGCGACGACCTGCACCACCTCGCCGACCGGGCTGGCCGCCAGGTGCTCCAGCCGGACGCCGGTCCCGACGCTCGTCTGGCCCTCCTCCAGGCTGTCCGCGAGTGCCGAGCACGTCGCCGCCTCGCACCACGCCAGCAGCACCGGCGTCCCGAGGACGGGCAGGCTGCCCGACCCGACGGCGGCGGCCGTGTCGGCTTCGGTCACTGTGAACGATCGCCGGGCCTCGCCGCCGACGACCGCGATTCCCACCTCGGTGCGCCCGGAGTCCCCCCTCGGCGAGCCCGGAGTGCCACCTCGGTGAGCCGTAACTCCCACTTCGGCGGATCCGGGCGCCACCTCGTGGGTGCGGGCGAAGGCGAGGAGGCGGTCGTCGGGGGAGGGGGACCAGTCGCGGGACGGGTCGCGGACGAAGCCGAGGCGGCCATAGACGCCGTGCGCGCGGGTCTGGTCGGTGAGCGAGCACAGCACCATGCCCCGGTCGCCGTCGGCGACCGAGCGCCGGATGCACTCGCGGACGAGCGCCTCGCCGACCCCCCGGCCCTGGGCGTCGGGGGAGACCGCGAGGCTGCGGAACTCGCCCTCGTCGTCGCGACCGAGCTCGCGCCAGGGCGAGCCGTGCGGGCAGTAGGTCACCGTCCCGAGCACCAGGCCGTCCTCCACGGCCACCAGCAGCACCGCCTCCCGCGCCCGCCGGGCGGCGTCGCGCAGCGTGTCGGTGTAGCGGTGGTCGGCGCTCAGGTGCCCGCCGGCGACGTAGGCCTCGACCGTGAGGTCGCCGACGGCGGCGTACTCCTCAGGGCGAGCCGGCCGGACCTCCATCAGATGCCGAAGGTGGTGCGCGGGTAGGCCGCGTCGACGTCGGTGATGACGTTGACGAGGTAGGGCGACCCGGAGGCGAACGCGCGGTCCAGGGCGGCGCCGATCTGGGTGGGGTCGGTGACCGTCTCCCCGGCGCCGCCGAGCGCCCGCACCACGGCGTCGTAGCCCGTGCGCGGCGCGAGGTCGGCCGCGACGTCGTAGCCGTAGAGCATCTGCATCGGGCCCTTCTCGAGCCCCCAGGCGGAGTTGTTGCCCATCACCATGACGACCGGCAGGTCGTGGCGGACCAGGGTGTCGACGTCCATCAGCGAGAAGCCCGCAGCGCCGTCGCCGAGGAGCAGCACCACCTGGGAGGACGGCCGCGCGATCCGGGCCCCGATGGCCGCGCCGAGCCCCGCGCCGAGGCAGCCGTAGGGCCCCGGGTCGAGCCAGCCACCGGGTCGGCGCGGCTCGACGAACTTGCCTGCGAACGAGACGAAGTCGCCGCCGTCGCCGATGACGACAGCGTCGTCGGCGAGGCGGGGCACCAGCTCGCCATAGATCCGAGCGGGGTGGATCGGGTCCGCCTCGGCGGTGAGGAGCGCGGCGTCCCGCTCGGCCGCCGCGGCGACGGTGCCCTGCAGGTCGGTGAGCCACGTCGACCAGTCGGGGCGTCGCACGAGCTGCTGGCACGCGGCGAGCAGCCCGTCGAGGACGAGGGTGAGGTCGCCGGCGGCCGACGCCGCCAGGGCCGCGTGGCCGGAGACCTGACCGGGCGAGTCGGCGAGATGCACCACCTGCGCGGGCTGCGCGCCGTCCTTGCCGCCGAACACGCCATAGCCGAGCCGGAAGTCGAGCGGGGTGCCGACCACCACGACCAGGTCGCTGCCGTTGAGCGCCGCACCGCGGGCCTTGGTGACCAGCAGCGGGTGGCCACCCGGCAGCACGCCGCGGCCCATGCCGTTGGTCAGGGTCGGGATCCGCAGCTCCTCCGCGAACCGCAGCGCCGCCTCCACGGCGCCGTCGGCCCAGACATCGGTGCCGAGGATCAGCACGGGGCGGCGGGCGCTGCCGAGCAGCTCCGCGATCTCGCCGAGGGCATCGGCGTCGGGCTCGAGGCGCGTACGACGCGGCGCGGCCGGCGCGGTGCCGGAGCCCTGGTTGAAGAACTCGTCCATCGGGACGTCGACGAACACCGGGCCCCGGTGGGAGGCGGCGGCCACCGAGAAGGCCTGGTCGAAGCCCTCGAGCACCGCCGCGGCGGTCGGGATGGTGCGGGCCAGCTTGGACACCGGAGCCAGGATCGGCGGCTGGTCGAGCTCCTGGAGCGATCCCGTCCCCCAGCGGTTCTGGGGTGCCCGACCGCCGACGACGACCATGGGCGACCCGGCGAACTGGGCCTGGGCGACCGCGCTCACGCCGTTGGTGACGCCGGGTCCGGCCGTGAGGACCGCGAGCCCTGGCACCCGCGTCAGCTTGCCCGTCGCCTCGGCCGCGAAGGCGGCGGTCTGCTCGTGCCGCACGTCGAGGATCCGCATCGGCGGGTCGGCCTTCACGGCGCCGTCGTACATCGGGAAGACGTGGGCTCCCGACAGGGTGAACATCGTCTCGACACCGTGCGCACGGGCGACGGCGACCGCCAGCTCGCCGGCGTGCCCCTGGATCGTGCCCGTGTCGATCGTGCCCGGCTCGGCGGGGTCCTCGGTCGTGGTCATGACCGAAGGTTACTCACCGGTCGCTCCGTGCCGGGCCCGCGCCGAGCGGGGCGGCGCGCTGGTCGGCGTGAGGGTCAGGACGAGCGCGGCGCGCCGAGGTAGTGCGGGTTGGTGCGCCGCAGGGTGTCGACGAGGACGAGGAGCAGGTCGGAGCGGATCGCGGGGGGCTGCGGGCCCATCGCGAGCTGGAGATAGAGGGCCCGGAGGAACGCCTCGGCGTTGCCGCTGTCGAGGAACGGGTCGTGTCGGCCGTCGCTGCCGGTCGACGAGGCGGCGGACGCGATCCGGGCCACCCACGGCTCGGCAACGCTCAGCGGCACCAGGTCGCGGCGCAGCACCTCCAGGGTCGCGAGCGCCATCCGGTCGGGCTCGCCGGACACGAGCAGGCTGTCGGCCGGCAGCAGCACCCGGTCGGCGATCACGTCGAGGAGCACCGTCAGCTCCGGGCCGCCCAGGTGCGGCGACCTGGCGAGGCAGCCGATCGCGTCGGCGCCGTGCGCCAGCGCGTGGGCCCAGCCCTTGCCGGGGACGAAGCCGCGCAGGTCGTTCTCGCGGAGGTACCACGTCGTGATCCGGTCGCCCCACTCGAGCACCTTGCCGGCGGGCAGCAGCAGCTTGGTGGTGTCGCGGGCGACACACTCGGCAAGCACCAGGGCCGAGAAGCTGCGCCGGAAGACCGTGTCGGTGTCCCGCTCGCCGAGGCCGACGCTGAGGCCGACGGCCATGCCGTCGCCGAGCCCGGCCAGCAGGTCGTCATAGACGCCGCGGTCGATCCAGGTGGCGAGCGTGGGATAGGCCGTCCCGTCGCGCTCGTCGGCGTCGGGGGAGCCCAGCAGGGAGGTCAGCTCGGCGGTCAGGTCGTCGAGTGGCCGGTCGTCGGGGACCTTCAGTCCGGCAGCCCTGACGTGCTGCCAGTATGCGGTCCCCATGGCCCTCCGATCGCTCACGACGGGCCACGGCGGCGACCCGGCCCAGGGGCAACACTACGCTGGCCACCGTGCCCTCGATGACCGAACTCGTGCGCGCGCACACCGACCTGGGCGCCGACGACGTCACCTGGCTGCACCTGCTCCTGGCCGACTGGCAGATCGTCGCGGACCTCTCCTTCGCCGACCTCGTGCTGTGGCTCCCGGACCGCGAGGGCAAGGGCTTCTGGGCGGGCGCACAGATGCGTCCGACGACCGGCCCGACGGCCTACGTCGACGACGTCGTCGGCACGTTCATCCCCGTCGGACGGCGCCCCCTGCTCGACGCGGCCTACCAGCAGGGCCGGCTGGTGCGGGAGGGCGACCCCGAATGGCGCGACGACGTGCCCGTGCGGGTCGAGACGATCCCCGTACGGCGTGACGGCCGCGTGATCGCCGTCGTGGGCCGCAACACCAACCTGCTGGGCGTGCGCACCCCCAGCCGGCTCGAGCTCTCCTATCTCCAGACCGCGGCTGACCTGACCCAGATGATCGCCAGCGGGCACTTCCCGGCGCCGGGGCAGCGCAGCGACCACGCGGACTCGCCGCGCGTCGGCGACGGGTTCGTCCGCGTGGACCGGGCCGGGCGCGTCGTCTATGCCAGCCCCAACGCGCTCTCGGTCTACCGGCGTCTCGGCCACAGCGGCGACCTGGCCGGCCACGTGCTGGCCGACGTCACCCGCGAGCTGATCCCGACCCGCCGCCGCCTCGACGAGGAGACGCTCAGCGCGGTCCTCGGCGGGCGCCAGGCACGCGACACCGAGGTCGCCACCGAGGACATCGCCGTCATCGTCCGCGCCATCCCGCTGCGCCCGACGGGGGAGCCGATCGGGGCCCTCGTCCTGGTCCGCGACGTCACCGACCTGCGGCGCCGGGACCGCGAGCTGGTCACCAAGGACGCCACGATCCGCGAGATCCACCACCGGGTCAAGAACAACCTCCAGACGGTCGCGGCGCTGCTCCGTCTCCAGGCGCGGCGGATCGACGAGCCGGCGGCCAAGTCCGCCCTCGAGGAGGCCGTGCGCCGCGTCGGGTCGATCGCCATCGTCCACGAGACCCTCAGCCACTCCGCCGAGGGACTGGTCGACTTCGACGAGATCGCCGACCGGCTGGGCCGGATGGTCACCGAGGTGAGCGCGATGGCCTCACGCGTCCGGGTGACCCGCGAGGCGTCGTTCGGGCACCTGCCCTCGGAGACCGCCACCGCTCTCGCCATGGTGCTCACCGAGGTGCTCCAGAACGCCGTCGAGCACGGCTACCCCGGCAGCGACAGCACCGGCCAGATCGTGGTCACGGCGCGACGGACGCGGGGGCGGCTGCGGGTGACCGTCACCGACGACGGCGTGGGCGTCCCGACCGGCTTCGACCTGGAGGCCTCGACGAACCTGGGCCTCTCGATCGTCCGCACGCTCGTCGAGTCCGAGCTCGAGGGCCGCCTGAGCGTCGAGCGCACCCCGGGCGGCCCCGGCACGCGCGTCACCGTCGACGTCCCCCAGCACTGACGGGGACCGAGGTCGGAGACGGGGGTGAGGTGTGGCTCAGACGCCCGAGCGCACCCGGGCGCGGGCGTTGCGGCGCTTGAGCGCCCGGCGCTCGTCCTCGCCGAGCCCTCCCCACACGCCGTGGTCCTGGCCGGCCTCGAGGGCCCAGGCCAGACACTGCTCGCGCACGTCGCAGCGCCGGCACACCTGCTTGGCCTCCTCGATCTGGAGGATGGCAGGGCCGGTGTTGCCGATCGGGAAGAACAGCTCCGGGTCTTCGTCGAGACACGCGGAGCGGTGCCGCCAATCCATCGCTGCGGACTACCTCTTTCGTGGTTCGTGGGTGAGCGGTTGCAAACTAGACAAGCCTACCCGCTGCCACCGCTGGGCCAGGGGAACGACCATGTGAACCCCTTCACGAGCGCACGGAACAGGGTGGCAAGTCTTGCGGCCCGAAACAAGGGTCAGTCCAGGTTTTCTGCGTCACACGACTAATCTTGCGCGCGTGTCGAAGAACCCAGGTGCGGTCGTGACCGCCCGCCCGCTGCCCCTGGTCGTCGCCCTCGTCGTGGTGCTCGGCGAGGCCCTGGTGCTGCTCGTCTATGCCGTCTTGGAGGCGTTCTCCGTCTCGGCGGTGCGCGCCACCATGGGCGTGACCACCGCCCTGTTCTTCGCGCTGGCGGCCGTCGTGCTCGCCGGCTGCGCCGGCGCCGTCCTGCGCGGCGTGTCCTGGGGCCGCAGCCCGCTCGTGCTGTTCCAGCTGATCGCCCTGGGCCTCGCGTGGAGCTTCCGCGGAGGTACGACGACCTGGGTGGCCGCGCTGCTCCTCGTGGCCGCGCTCGTCGTCCTGGTGGGGCTGCTGCACCCCGCGAGCATCGCCTGGCTGGCCCGCGAGGAGGACTGACCCGCACCGCGCGGGGGCCTCAGCCCTCGCGCTCGTCGTCCTGGAGCGAGCTGCGCAGCTGGGCGAGCGTGCTCGTCAGCAGCCGGGACACGTGCATCTGGGAGACGCCGATCTCGGCGGCGATCTGCGACTGCGTCATGTTCTTGAAGAACCGGAGCAGCAGGATCCGCTTCTCGCGCGGGTCGAGCCCGTCGAGCAGTGGCTTGAGCGACTCGCGGATCTCGACGTGCTCGAGGTTCTCGTCGTCGACGCCCAGCGACTCGAGCATGCTGGCGCCGTTCTCGGTGTCCTGGCCGGCGTCCAGCGACAGCGTGGCGTAGGCGTTGCTGGACTCCAGCCCCTCCACGATCTCCTCGACCGAGCAGCCGACGGCCTCGGCGAGCTCGCGCGGGGTGGGGGAGCGGCCGTTGGCCTGGGTGAGCTCCGCCGCCGCGGTCGCGATGGACTGGCGCAGCTCCTGGAGGCGGCGCGGCACGCGGATCGCCCAGCCCTTGTCGCGGAAGTGCCGCTTGATCTCACCGATCACCGTGGGCGTGGCGTAGGTCGAGAACTCCACGCCCCGGTCGGTGTCGAACCGGTCGATCGCCTTGATCAGCCCGATCGTGCCGACCTGGACCAGGTCCTCGAACGGCTCGCCGCGGTTGCGGAAGCGGCGCGCTGAGTGCTCCACGAGGGGCAGGTGCAGCTGCACCAGCTCGTCCCGCGCGGCCTCGGCGTCACCCCCGCCGGCCGCCAGTCGCTCGAACAGGACGAGGCTGCGCCGCCGGGTCTCCTCGAGCCCCTGCGGCGTGTCGTCCCCCGACCATGCCGACATCGGTCAGCCGCTGGTCCGCGGCGAGTCCACCGGCGCGGCCTGCTCCGGTGTCATCGTGAGCCGCACGGTGAGCAGCCCGTCGCCGGCCTCGGTGGTCGCCTCGCTGGCGAGGGTCGTCAGGACCTGCCAAGCGAAGCTGTCGTGGTCGAGCCGCGGGGGCTCGGCCGCGGACACGGTCAGGCTCAACGTGAGCCGTCCCGGGTCGAGGAAGAAGCGGCACACGAGGTCGGAGCCCTCGTCGGCCTCGGGCAGGACCAGCGCGCTCGCCTCGCTCGCGGCGATCCGCAGGTCCTCGATGTCGTCGATGGTGAAGTCGAGCCGTGCGGCGAGTCCGGCCGTCGTGGTGCGCAGCACCGAGGCATAGGCGCCGTCGGCCGGCAGCCGCAGCTCCACGTCCGCGCGGCGAGCATCCCCGGGAGTGGTCATGGTCGGTCCTTCGAACGATGGCTGGTGTCGACACCCTAGTGAACACGACGACGGCCGGAGCGGCGCCCTGGTGGGGGCGCGCTCCGGCCGTCGTGTCGTTCCTCGGCGAGCCAGCCAGACTCAGACGAAGAAGGCCTTCGGGGCGCTACGCCTTCCCCTCTAGCCTGCCTCGCCTCGTTCCTCGGCGAGCCAGTCAGACTCAGACGAAGAAGGCCTTCGGGGCGCTACGCCTTCCCCTCTAGCCTGCCTCGCCTCGTTCCTCGGCGAGCCAGCCAGACTCAGACCAAGAAGGCCTTCGCTGCGCTCACGCCTTCTTGGTCTCCCAGAAGATGGCAGCGATCTCGTCGATCTTGGCTAGCAGCTCGTCGGCCTTGGCGGCATCGGCGGCGCCCTTGACGCCCCCGGCACCGGCCAGCTTGGTGGCCTGGTTGAACAGGTCGTGCAGCTGGGGGTACTTCGCGAAGTGGTCGGGCTTGAAGTAGTCGGTCCACAGCACCCAGAGGTGGTGCTTGACCAGCTCGGCGCGCTGCTCCTTGATGATCAGGGCGCGGGTGCGGAAGTCGGGGTCGTCGTTGTCGGCTACCTTGCCGATGATGGCCTTGATCGACTCGGCCTCGATCCGGGCCTGGGCGGGGTCATAGACGCCGCACGGGAGGTCGCAGTGCGCGGAGACCTCGACGGTGGGGGCGAACAGTCGCATGGAAGTGGGTCCTCTCGTTCGTCGACGAAGGTACGTAAACGGCCTTGAACTGCGACACTACCGGGCGTCGTGTCGCCGCCCCAGGAAGGGCCGGACGGCCCGGGAAGGGAGTACCCCCGTGACCTGGACGCCACTCGGTCTCGCCCGGGTCCGCGGCGACTCCATGCGGCCCGGCCTGCGTCCCGGCGACCTTCTGCTGGTGCGCTACGGCGCCGGGGTCGTCCCCGGGCGGCTGGTCCTGGCTCGGCTGGCCGACGGCACCCTGGCGGTCAAGCGCGCCGTCGAGCGGCGTACGACGGCCACCGGTGCCGCCGGCTGGTGGCTGCTCAGCGACGACCCCGACGTCGGGGTCGACTCGCGACACCGCGGCCCCGTCCCCGACCACGACGTCCGCGCCGTCGTGCTGGCCCGGGCTTGGCCACGGCCCGGCCTGCTGCGGCGGGGACCGCACCCCGGAGGCCCGCGGCCCCTGTGAGAGACTGGCGGGCCGGGGCACCCCCCGGCTGTCAGGTTCCGCGAAACACCCGCCTCGTGTCGAGCCGACTCCTCAGCCCGACCCAGCGTTCCCGTGACCGGCCCCGGCCTGGAAAGACGTACTCCCATGGTTGACGACCCGCAGTCCGCACCGCCGCGCGAGCACCCGTTCGCCGGCGACCCGGTGTTCGACCTGCACGTCGGCGGCAAGATGCAGCTCGCGTCGACGGTCCCGCTCACGGGCCGCGACGACCTCTCCCTGGCCTACACGCCCGGCGTGGCCCGGGTCTGCGAGGCCATCGCCGAGGACCCCGGCATGACCCAGCACTACACGTGGGTGCCCAACGTCGTGGCCGTGGTCACCGACGGGACGGCGGTGCTCGGCCTGGGCGACATCGGCCCCGCGGCCGCGATGCCCGTCATGGAGGGCAAGGCCGTGCTCTTCAAGCAGTTCGGCGGCGTGGACGCCGTCCCGATCTGCCTCGACACCACCGACGTCGAGGAGATCATCGAGACCGTCGCCCGGCTGGCGCCGAGCTTCGGCGGCATCAACCTCGAGGACATCTCGGCCCCGCGCTGCTTCGAGATCGAGACGCGGCTCAAGGCCCGGCTCGACATCCCGGTCTTCCACGACGACCAGCACGGCACCGCCGTCGTCGCGCTGGCGGCGCTCGAGAACGCGCTCCGCCTCACCGGCCGCCGGCCCGGCGCCACCCGCGTCGTGGTCTCGGGGGCGGGCGCCGCGGGCGTGGCCGTGGCCCGCATCCTGCTCGAGGCCGGCATCGAGGACCTCGCCGTGCTCGACCGGCAGGGCGTGCTCCACTCCAGCCGCCAGGACCTCACCCCCGTCAAGCGGGCGCTCGCCCGCGACACCGCCGACCGCTTCGGTCGCACCGGGACCCTCGCCGACGCGATGGCGGGTGCCGACGTCTACATCGGGGTGTCCGGCGGCACCGTGCCCGAGGAGATCGTGGCGACGATGGCCGACGACGCCATCGTGTTCGGCCTGGCCAACCCGCAGCCGGAGGTGCACCCCGACGTCGCCCGCCGGCACGCGCGGGTGGTCGCCACCGGCCGGTCGGACTTCCCCAACCAGATCAACAACGTGCTCGCCTTCCCCGGCATCTTCCGGGGCGCCTTCGACGTGCACGCGAGCGCGATCACCGAGGGCATGAAGCTGGCCGCGGCGAGCGCGCTGGCCGACCTGGTGGGCGACGACCTCCACGAGGACCTCATCATCCCGTCGCCGTTCGACCCGCGCGTCGGCCCCGCCGTGGCCGGCGCCGTCGCCGCGGCCGCCCGTCGCGACGGCGTCGCGCGCCGCTGAGGCAAGCCGGATAGGTTGTCACGGTGTTCGCCGTCTATGCCGACTCGTTCTCGACCGATGACCCGCTGTCCGGCCTGGTGGTGGGGGAGCGGCCCGACCCCGAGGTGCCCGACGGCTGGACCACCGTCACGGTGAGGGCGGCGAGCCTCAACCACCACGACCTGTGGTCGCTGCGCGGTGTCGGTCTGCGCCAGGAGGCGTTGCCGATGATCCTGGGCTGCGACGCGGCCGGCCTGGACGAGGACGGCAACGAGGTCCTGGTCCACGCCGTCGTCAGCGACCCGGCGTGGAGCGGCGACGAGACCCTGGACCCGCGCCGGTCGCTGCTGTCCGAGCGGCACCAGGGCACCTTCGCTGAGCGGGTCGCGGTCCCGCGCGGCAACGTCGTCCCCAAGCCTGCCTCCCTCTCGTTCGAGGAGGCCGCCTGCCTGCCGACCGCCTGGCTGACGGCCTACCGGATGCTGTTCACCCAGGGCGGCCTCAAGGCCGGGGACACCGTGCTCGTGCAGGGGGCGGGCGGTGGCGTCGCCACGGCGCTCATCGCCCTGGCCCGCGCCGGCGGCCTGCGGGTGCTCGCCACGTCGCGCGATGAGGCCAAGCGGGCCCGGGCGGTCGAGCTCGGCGCCCACGAGGCGTTCGAGTCCGGTGCCCGGCTGCCGGTCAAGGTCGACGCGGTCATGGAGACCGTCGGGCGGGCCACCTGGTCGCACTCGATCCGCGCGCTGCGCCCGGGCGGGGCGATCGTCATCTCCGGTACGACGTCCGGGCCGCAGCTCGACGACGCCGAGCTGACCCGGATCTTCTTCCTCCAGCTGCGGGTGATCGGGTCCACCATGGGCACCCGCGCCGAGCTCGCGTCCCTGGTGAACCTGCTCGACGCGACCGGGCTGCGGCCGGTCATCGACCGGTTGCTGCCGATGGAGCGGGCGCGCGACGGCTTCGCGGCCATGGCCCAGGGCGACCAGTTCGGCAAGATCGTCTTCACCCGATGACGACGCACATCCTCACCGGTGCTGGTTCGGGCATCGGACGGGTGCTCGCCGAGCGGCTGCGCGGCCGCGGCGACCACCTCGTCCTGCTGGTGCGCGATGCCGGTCGTGTCGAGGAGCTGCGTCCGGCGTTCCCGGAGGCCGAGCTGGTCGAGGCGGACCTCGCGCGCCCCGAGTCCCTCGAGGGGATCGCCTCACGCCTGCCCGACAGCGCCGACTCCCTCGTCCACTGCGCCGGGCGCGTCGACCTCGGCCCCGTGGCCGAGCTCGACCTCACGTCCTGGGAGACCCAGCTCGCGGTCAATCTGACCGCGCCGGCCCTGCTCACCCGCGAGCTGCTGCCCGCGCTGCGGGCCGCGCGCGGCACGGTCGTGTTCGTGAACTCCGGGGCCGGTCTGAGCGCGGGTCCCGGCTGGTCGGGCTACGCCGCCTCCAAGTTCGGGCTGCGTGCGCTGGCCGACTCCCTGCGGGCCGAGGAGGCCGGGCACGGCGTCCGGGTCACCTCGGTCTTCCCCGGGCGGACGGCGACGCCCATGCAGGAGCGGGTCCACGACCACGAGGGCCGCGCCTACGACGCGGGCCGGTGGCTGCGTCCCGAGACCGTCGCCGACGCGGTCCTGCAGGCGCTGGACCTGCCGCGCGACGGCACGGTCCCCGAGATCGTCCTGCGCCCCCTCCCTTAGCCCGGACCCACCGGTCGTCGCCGTTCGCTGCGCGTCATCAGACGGGCGCCCTGGCCTCTCCGGCGGCGTCCAGCGCGGTCAGCGGCCCGACGGAGACGGTGGTGCTCCTCCCTCGGGAAGGGGGAGCGCGAGCGCGGCGACCGCCCGCGCGATGACCTCGGCCAGGTCGCCGTCGACGGGCACGGCGGCGCCCGGCTCGTCCGGCGCCAACGGCTCCAGCGTGTCCAGCTGGCTGGCCAGCAGCGACTCCGGCATGAAGTGACCGGACCGCGTCCGCATCCGCTCCCGCACCGTGCTCTCGGCGCCCACGAGATGGCAGAACGTCACCTCGGGTCGACCGTCACGCAGCAGGTCCCGATAGACGCGCCGCAGCGCGGAGCAGGTGACGACGGCCGACCGTCCGGCGGCGATCTCGTCGGACATCCAGGCACCGAGGGTCCGCAGCCACGGCCAGCGGTCCTCGTCGGTGAGCGGGATGCCGGCGGCCATCCGGGCCACGTTGGCCTCCGGATGGAAGGTGTCGCCCTCGGCGAGGGGCCAGCCCAGGAGCGTCGAGAGGCCCTGCGCGACCGTCGACTTGCCCACGCCCGACACCCCCGTGACGACGACGATCACGGGGCGCGGGGATCCGTCCGCCACGGGGGTCACACGAAACTCACAAGCCCTCCGGTCGATTTTGGGCATTTTCCGCCAACTACGCCGCACGACACGACGGCCATGATGCCTGTTAGGCCGTGATCCACGACCAGGCCGATGTCGGCGAAGGACCATCCGACTCGCATCAGGGGGAAATGCAGTCGGACCCCTGACGAGGCATCGGATCGAAACGTCCGGGAGCTCCGGGGCCGACTCGACCAGCCGGCACCATGCCCCCGGTTCCTTCAAACAAGTGAGGTCGCAAGATGCAACTGTGGACAGTGCACGGTGACGGAAGGACCCTCGGCCCCGAAGACGTCGTCGCTCCGGACGAGCGGCTCGCCTGGGGCCGCACCATCAGCATTGGCATGCAACACGTCGTCGCCATGTTCGGCGCCACCTTCCTGGTGCCGATCCTCACGGGCTTCCCGCCGACCACCACGATCCTGTTCTCGGGCGTCGGCACGCTGGTGTTCATCGCGATCACCCGGTCCAAGAGCGTCCGGATGGGTCTGCCCAGCTACACCGGCAGCAGCTTCGCGTTCATCTCCCCGGTCATCGCGGCGCAGGCACACGGCGGCATCCCCGCCGCCCTGTGCGGCATCCTGGCCGCTGGTGCGGTGCTCTTCGTGATCGGCCTCCTGGTCGACCGGTTCGGCGCACGCTGGATCAACATCGTCATGCCGCCGGCCGTCACCGGCGCGGTCGTGGCCCTCATCGGCCTCAACCTCGCTCCCGTGGCGATCAACAACGTCAAGGCCCAGCCGTGGACCGCCGTGATCACCCTGCTGGTCATCCTGTTCTCGACCGTCGCCCTGCCGGGCTTCTTCGGCCGCATCTCGATCCTCATCGGTGTCGTCGTGGGCTACCTCGTCGCGTGGCCGCAGGGCCAGCTCGACACGCTCGGCGACAGCCTCAAGGGCGCTGACTGGCTCGGCTTCCCCGAGTTCACCCTCCCGACCTGGAGCTGGCCGGCCATCGGTCTCATCGTCCCCGTCGTGGTCGTCCTGATCGCCGAGAACACCGGCCACATCAAGGCCGTCGGGTCCATGACCGGTCGGAACCTCGACAAGTCGCTCGGACGCGGCTACATGGGTGACGGCCTGTCGACCATGCTGTCCGGTCTCGGTGGCGGTTCCGGTACGACGACCTACGCCGAGAACATCGGCGTGATGGCGGCGACCCGGGTCTACTCGACCGCTGCCTACATCGTGGCCGGCATCACCGCCATCGCGCTGTCGATGATCCCGAAGTTCGGCGCCCTCATCACCAGCATCCCCATCGGCGTGCTCGGTGGCGCCACGCTCGTCCTCTATGGCCTGATCGCCGTCCTCGGCGGACGCATCTGGGTCGAGAACAAGGTCGACTTCAAGAACCCCGTCAACCTCTTCCCGGCCGCCATCGGCCTCATCATGGGTGCGGCTGACCTGACCTGGACGCACGGCGACCTGTCCTTCAACGGCATCGCCATCGGCTCCTTCGGCTGCATCCTCGCCTACCACCTGATGAACCTCGTGGCCAAGGTCGGCCCGACCAAGGGCGCGCTCTACCTGCCTCCGGTCCACGAGACCGAGGCCGGAGACATCGACGCGGTCGTCGACTGACAGCTCTCCCGCTCCACAGGCCCCCAGCCAGGTCGGGAGCAGCACCTGCTGCTCCCGCCCTGCGGGCCCGCCTCCCCACCACCCACCAGCAAGTGCTTCAAACGAAAGGAAGACCCGTGTTCGTCGAACCCCCCACCGAGGTCTCACAGGACCACATCGACGTCGATGTCCGTGAGATCGAGGCCATCCTCCAGGCGCCGCCGATGGACCTCGTCCCCTGGCCCGCCGCGCAGATCACGCTCAAGGACGGCCGCACCATGCTCATCCGCGAGGCCAAGGAGGAAGAGGCCCCCGCGATGATGGAGTACATGCGCAAGGTCATGGCGGCCGACCACGACTTCTATGACGTCGTCGGTGCCCGCGTCCACGCCGAGCTCGCCGGCTGGTACCGCAAGCGCCTCAAGGACCCCTACACCCTCGTCGGCCTCATCGACGGCGAGTGGGTCGGCCTGGCCAACGGGCGCCTGGTCAGCCAGGACATCAACATCAGCCTGCACACGATGGCGCTGGCCCGCGGTGGCCGCATCGGCGCGATCATGTATTACGCCAAGGCCTACTACGCCTTCGAGGTCCTCAAGAACAGCGAGTTCTGGGCGACCTACGAGAGCTACAACGGCTGGAAGCGCTGGGGCCTCGGCATGGCGCAGCCGTCGTACCCCTGGCCGGACGTCCAGCACGAGCTCGGCGGCGCCCGGGTCTTCTACGTCACCAAGAAGTACTGGGACGCCTCCATCAAGAACTACGTGCGCCAGATGGTCGGCGCCGACCTCGACTTCAACGTCGACCCCGCGGTCCTGGAGGCCAACCAGAGCTTCCACGTCCCCACCGAGGTCACCGTCTGATCCCCCCGGGTGGGGGCCCTTGTCGCCACGACGGCCCCCACCCGGACCTCTACATCACAGCAAGGAAAGGTGGTCACAGTGACCAACCCCATCGAGGTACGCAAGGTCCCGATCCTCAAGGTGACCGACGCCTCCGGCCTGGAGGAGCTCATCGACAAGGGCGTCTTCGCGGCTGACGACGTCGTCGCGGTCGTCGGCAAGACCGAGGGCAACGGCGGTGTCAACGACTACACCCGCATCATCGCCGACACCGCATTCCGCGGGGTCCTCCGTGACAAGGGCACCCGGTCCTGGGACGAGATCAAGCAGATCCCGCTCGCCTGGTCCGGTGGCACCGACGGTGTCATCAGCCCCCACGCCACGATCTTCGCCCGGATGCCCGAGGGCTCCATGCCGGTCACCGACGAGCCCCGGCTCGCCGTCGGCTTCGCGATGAGCGAGAAGATCCTGCCCGAGGACATCGGCCGCGTGGCCATGATCGAGAAGGTCGCCGCTGGTGTCCGCGAGGCCATGAAGGCCGCCGGCATCGACGACCCGAAGGACGTCCACTACGTCCAGACCAAGACCCCGCTGCTGACGCTCGACACGATCAACGACGCCAAGTCGCGTGGCAAGACCGTCTGGACCGAGGACACCCTGCTGTCCATGGACCTGTCCAACGGCACCTCCGCGCTCGGCATCGCCGTGGCGCTGGGCGAGATCGAGATGCCGACCGACGAGGACGTCATGCACGACCTGTCGCTCTACTCCTCGGTGGCCTCGTGCTCGTCGGGCGTCGAGCTCGACCAGGCCCAGATCGTCCTGGTGGGCAACAAGAAGGGCGTGGGCGGCCGCTATCGCATCGGTCACGACGTCATGCGTGACGCGCTCGACTTCAAGGGCGTCTGGAACGCGATCCGCAACGCAGGTCTCGACCTGCCCGAGGACAAGGTCGACCCGGAGCTCCTGGGCGACAAGCTGGTCAACGTCTTCCTCAAGTGCGAGGCGGACCCGACCGGACAGGTCCGCGGTCGCCGCAACATCATGCTCGACGACTCCGACGTGCACTGGCACCGCCAGATCAAGGCCACGGTGGGCGGCGTCGCCTCCGCCGTGACCGGCGACCCGGCGATCTTCGTTTCCGTCGCCGCGACGCACCAGGGTCCGTCGGGAGGCGGCCCGGTCATCGCGATCGTCGACCTCGGAGAGTGAACCCATGACGCTGCCCGCGCCCGGGCTCCGGCCCCGTGCCGGTGGGCGCGGGCAGCGTCGGCCCTGCACGCGGAAGGGAGCCACCGTGCGCCCGACAACGCCACGGCCCGCCTGGTCCAGCCTCGCCCTGCGGGAGGTGCTGCTCGGTGCACCCGGCCACGGCCGGGTCCGCTGGCAGACCCGTGCGGCCTGCTATGCCCAGGTCCGCAGCCACGGCCGCGACCAGCTCGTGGCGCTGCTGTCACCGGGCGCCGTGCGGGTCCCCATGGGGGTCGTGATCGACACCCGGAGCCTGCCCGAGCCCGACACCGACGTCCACGTCGGGGCCGGCACGATCGGGTTCGGCTCCCGGACCTGGCGACCGACCCGGTGGTGGGACCCGCACCCGCGGGTCAGCCCGACCGCCCTGGTCAGCCACAGCGACGCCCTCGCGCGGGCCGTCAAGGCCCAGCCCGAGGAGTCCTTCGGGATCCCGCGGGACGAGGAGATCGCCGTCGCGACGGCGATCGCCCGAGGTGACGCCCAGGCCGCCAACGCGGTCCTCGGCCTCGGCCCGGGGCTGACCCCGTCGGGCGACGACGTCGTGGCCGGCGCGCTCGCCGCGCTGTCCCTGCTGTCCCTGCTGGACGAGCGCACCACTCGCCTCGTGCTCGACCGGGCCCGCACACACACGTCCGCGCTCTCCACCGCGCTGCTGGAGGCCGCGACCAAGGGTCAGATGATCCCCCAAGCAGCGCAACTGCTCGAAGCCATCGCGGCCGCCGCGCCGCAACCACAGGTCGACGCCCGTGCCGACGCGCTCTTCGCCGTCGGCTCCCACTCCGGGCACGACCTCGCCGCCGGAATGCTAGGAGCTTTGGTGGGTGCACTATGACACGACGAATCGAACTGCGACCGGGCACCTACCGTGACTCGGTGACGCTGATGGAGATCAGCCAGGCGGTCGCCACCGCCCCGGGAGTCACGGCCGCCATCGTCGCGATGGCCACGCCGTTGAACCTGGACCTCTACGAACGCCTCGGGTTCGACCCCCAGGCCATCGCCGCCGCCACGCCCAACGACCTCATGGTCGCGGTGGAGGCCGGCGACGAGGACCTGCTGGCCGGCGCCCTGGCCGTGCTGGACGCGCGGCTGTCGGCCAAGGCATCCTCCGGCGGCGACGGCGGCGACGCCCTCGAGCCCCCGCGCACCGTCGCCGCGGCGATCGAGTCCGGCGCCGACTTCGTCCTCATCTCCCTGCCCGGCGAGCACGCCGCGGTCGAGGCCATGGACGCCATCGAGTCCGGCGTCTCGGTGATGCTCTTCTCCGACAACGTCACCGTCGAGGAGGAGATCCGCCTCAAGGACGCCGCCCTCGAGCACGAGGGCGTGCTGGTCATGGGGCCGGACTGCGGTACGGCGGTCGTCGGCGGCGTCGGCCTCGGCTTCGCCAACGCCGTCAGCCCCGGGCCGGTCGGCATGGTCGCCGCGTCGGGCACCGGTGCCCAGCAGGTCAGCAGCCTGATCGACCGCGCCGGCGTCGGCCTCTCGGCCATCCTCGGCGTCGGCGGGCGCGACCTGTCCCGCAACGTCGCCGGCCGGTCGACCCTCCGCGCCATGCAGATGCTGGACGACCACCCCGGCACCGACCTCGTGGTCGTGCTGTCCAAGCCGCCGGACCCGGCCGTCGCCGAGCAGATCGTCGCGGCCGCCGAGCAGCTCAAGACGCCCGCCCTGGTCGCGTTCGTCGGCCGCGGCCGCAAGGACCTCACCGCCGTCTCGCAGTCGATCCTCGCCGCCGTGGGCGTCGAGGGCTGGCAGCCCGAGAGCTGGCCGGCCGACCACGAGCGGCTGCCCCGTCCGGGCGTCGTCCGCGGTCTCTTCTCCGGCGGCACGCTGTGCGACGAGTCGATGGCCATCGCGGCCGAGACGCTCGGTCCGATCATGTCCAACACCCCGCTCGAGCCCGAGTGGCAGCTGCCCGACGACCTCACCGACCCCGGTCACCTGATGATCGACTTCGGTGACGACAAGCTCACCCAGGGCCGCGCCCACCCGATGATCGACCCGTCGCTGCGCAACGCCCGGATCCTCGACGAGGCCACGGACCCGCGGTGCGCCGTGATCCTCCTCGACGTGGTGCTGGGCTTCGGGTCCCACCGGCACCCCGCCGACGACCTGGTCCCGGTCATGACCCAGGCGCGCGAGACGGCCAGGGCCGCCGGCCGCGACCTGGCCTTCGTGGTCTCCCTCGTGGGGACCTCCCAGGACCCGCAGGGTCTCGAGGACGTCGCCACGCGGCTCGTCGCGGCCGGCGCCAGCGTCCACCTCTCCAATGCCGAGGCCACGCGGCAGGCCGTGGCACTCATCGAAGGAGCAGCCCGATGAACGCCCTCGACCTCGACCGGGCGCCCACCGTCGCCACGGCCGGCGTCCCCCTCTTCGCCGACGAGCTCGCCGCCCAGGCCGTGACCCCGGTCCGCGTCGACTGGGCACCGCCGGCAGCCGGCGCCGAGGCCGCGCTCAAGCGCGTCGTCCTCGCGCCGGGCACGGCCGCGGCGACCGCCGAGTCGGCCCGCCGGCTCACCACGGCCCGCGCGCAGTGGGTCGACGTGCGGCCCGCCTCCGAGGTCCTCGGCCTCGAGCGCGGCGAGTTCCTGCACGCCGGCCCGCCCGTCGACTGGGCGCACGCGTGCGGACCGCTCCGTGGCGCCCTCCTCGGTGCCATGGTCTATGAGGGCCTCGCCGACACCGTCGAGGGGGCCGAGCGGCTCGCCGAGAGCGGGGCCATCAGCCTGGCTCCCTGCCACTCGCGCAGCGCCGTCGGCCCGATGGCCGGCGTCGTGAGCGCCTCGATGCCCATGTCGGTCTTCGAGGAGAGCGAGTACGGCGGCCGCTCCTACTGCAGCCTCAACGAGGGCCTCGGCAAGGTGCTCCGCTTCGGCGCCTACGCCCCCGAGGTCATCGACCGGCTGCGCTGGATGCAGTCCGTGCTCGGCCCCGCCCTCGCGGCGGTGCTGCACACGACCGGGCCGATCGACGTCCCGATGCTCATCGCCCAGGCGCTGCAGATGGGCGACGAGTGCCACAACCGCAACCGGGCCGCCACCAGCCTGCTCGTCCGCGAGCTCGCCCCGGCGCTCCTCGAGAGCGGCCTGTCCTCGACCGACATGGCCGAGGTGCTGCGCTTCGTCGTGGGCAACGACCACTTCTTCCTCAACCTGTCCATGCCCGCCTCCAAGGCCGCCGCCGACGCCGCCCGCAACATCCCCGGCTCGGCGATGGTCGTGGCGATGGCCCGCAACGGCACCGAGCTCGGCATCCAGGTGTCGGGCACGGGCGACGAGTGGTTCACCGCCCCGGCCCCCATGGTCGAGGGCCTGTTCCTGCCGGGCTTCGGCCCCGAGGACGCCAACCCCGACCTGGGCGACTCCACCATCACCGAGACCGCCGGCATCGGCGGGTTCGCGATGGCCGCGGCGCCCGCCATCGTCCGGTTCGTCGGCGGAGACGTCAACAGCGCCCTCGCCAACAGCCGCCGGATGTATGAGATCACCGCCACCGAGCACCCGCTCTTCCAGATCCCCGCGCTCGGCTTCCGTGGCACGCCCACCGGCATCGACATCACCAAGGTGGTGCGCACCGGGGTGCTGCCGATCATCAACACCGGGATCGCGGGAGCGCAGCCCGGCATCGGCCAGGTCGGCGCCGGCCTGGTCTCCCCACCCATGTCCGTCTTCGTCGACGCCGTGCGCTCGCTGGCCGACCACGGCACGGGCCACACCACCACCAAGGAGGGATGATGTCGTCGATCATCGCGCCGGAGTTCTCCTACGTCAGGCCGCGTGCCCATGACGAGCTGATCGAGATCCTGGCCACCAGCGACGCGCCGCAGATCCTGGCCGGAGGCACCGACCTGCTGGTCGACCTGCGGCACGGGAGCAAGCGGCCCGGGACGCTGGTCGACGTGAAGGGCGTGCCCGACTACCGGGCCATCACCTGGAGCGAGGAGGCGGGCCTGAGCATCGGGGCGACCGCCACGATCAACGACCTGCTCCACCACCCCGACGTCCGCGCGCACTACCCGCTGCTCGTCGCCTGCGCCGAGGACCTGGCCTCCCACCAGATCCGCAACCGCGCCACGGTCGCCGGCAACGTCGTCAACGCCTCGCCGTGCGCCGACATGGCCCCCGGCCTGCTGTGCTCGCACGCCACCGCCCTGGTCGCCTCGCCCACCGGCGAGCGCACCATCCCGTTCTCGGAGTTCTTCACCGGGGTCAAGCGGACCGTCCTCCAGCCCCAGGAGGTGCTGGTGCGGATCCAGGTGCCGGCCGAGGCGGCCGACGCCCGCGCCGACTACCGCAAGCTCAAGCGCATCCGCGGCCACGACCTCGGCATCGTGGGCGTCGCCGTCTGGAAGAAGGGCGACGACATCCGCGCCGGGGTCAGCTCCTCGGCCCCCACGCCGCTCCTGGTCGAGGGCCTGGGCGAGCTGGGCTCGGTCGACGACATGGTCGCCCGGGTCGCCGAGTCCATCAGCCCGATCAGCGACGTGCGGTGCAGCGCCGAGTACAGGTCGCACATGGTCCAGGTGTTCACCCGCCGACTCCTGCAGGAGGTCTCCCGATGAAGGTCAAGGTCACGATCAACGACGAGGCCTACGAGCGCGACGTCCCCGAGCACCGCACCCTGCTCGAGTTCCTGCGCACCGACGTCGGCGCCACCGGCACCAAGGAGGGCTGCGCCGCCGGCGAGTGCGGGGCGTGCACCGTCATCGTCGACGGGGTCGCCGTGAACTCCTGCATGGTGCTCGCCCCCGAGGTCGACGGCTCCACCATCTCGACCGTGGAGGGCGAGGCCTCCGAGGACGGCCTCTCGGACCTCCAGGCCGCCTTCGCCAAGCACCACAGCGTCCAGTGCGGCTTCTGCACGCCCGGCATGCTCATGTCGGTCCGCAGCCTGCTGGCCGAGAACCCCAAGCCCAGCGTCGACCAGATCAAGGGTCGCATCGAGGGCAACTTCTGCCGCTGCACCGGCTACCAGCAGATCATCGAGGCGGTCCTCGACGTGACCGGGCAGCTCGACGACGACACCCGGGGGGAGCTCCGTCATGTTTGAGTCCGCACCAGCCACCGACTACCAGGTCGTCGGCAAGGACGTCCCGCGGATGGAGGCCGGCGAGAAGCTCACCGGCTCCGCCCTCTACACGGGCGACCTCACGCTTCCAGGCATGCTGCACGCCAAGGTCAAGGAGAGCCCGCACGCCCGCGCGAAGATCCTCAGCATCGACACCTCGAAGGCCGAGGCCCTGCCCGGCGTCCGGGCGGTGCTGGTCGGTGCCGAGCTCGACTACAAGGTCGGCCTCTATGTCGTCGACAAGGACATCCTCGCCAAGAACGAGGTCCGCCACTACGGCGAGGCCGTCGCGGCCGTGGCGGCCGAGAGCATCGAGATCGCGAGCCACGCGGTGGAGCTGATCGAGGTCGAGTACGAGGTCGAGGAGCCGATCCTCAACCAGGTCGACGCGCTCGCTCCGGGCGCACCGCTCGTGCACCCGGACCTGGGCAGCTACCAGTTCGTCCAGGCGGCCTTCAGCCCGCAGCCGGGGACCAACATCCCCAACAAGATCAACATCAAGAAGGGCGACATCGCCGAGGGGTTCGCGGCCGCGGACTTCGTCGTCGAGCGCGAGTACACCAACCCGTCGGTCCAGCACGTGCCCATGGAGACCCATGCGGCCATCGTGCAGTGGAAGGCGGGGGACCAGGTCACCATCTGGTCCAGCGCCCAGTCGCCGTTCACGGTGCGCAACCTCTTCTGCATCACCTTCGGGCTGCCCCTCACCAACGTGCGCGTCATCATCCCGCACGTCGGCGGCGGCTTCGGCGGCAAGGCCGGCATCCACATGGAGCCCCTCGTCGCCTGCCTGTCCCGCAAGGCCGGCGGTCGCCCGGTCAAGTTCCAGGCGACCCGCGAGGAGGAGTTCAGCCTGCTGCCGTGCCGCAGCGCGCTGACCTACAAGATCAAGACCGGCGTCTCGGCCGAGGGCAAGATCCTCGCCCAGGAGATGACGATGTACTGGGACGCCGGCGCCTACGCCGACTACGCGGTCAACGTCACGCGCGCCTCGGCCTACTCCGCCGCCGGCCCCTACAACATCCCCAACGCCTCGCTGACGGCCTACACGATCTACACCAACAAGCCGTTCGGGACGGCCTACCGCGGCTTCGGCCACGTCGAGTTCTTCTGGGGCCTCGAACGGCACATGGAGCTCGTGGCCCGGACCATCGACATGGACCCGGTCGAGTTCCGGCGCCGCAACCTGCTGCGGCCCGGCGACACGACGCTGACCGGCGAAGTGATCACCGAGCACACGGGCAACCCGCTCAAGTGCCTGGAGAGCGCCGCGGAGATGATCGGCTTCGGCAGCCTCACCGAGGAGGAGAAGGAGTACGAGCGCACCACCGGCCGGACGATCGGCAAGGGCGTCGCCACGCTGCACAAGGCGCCCGCCATGCCGTCGTTCACCGGCACCGCGGCCGTCGTCCGGATGAACTCCGACGGCACCGTCGTGCTCAACTTCTCCCTCACCGAGATCGGCCAGGGCTCGGTCACCGCGATGGGCCAGGTGGCCGCCGAGCGGCTGCGCTTCCCGATCGAGAAGGTCAAGGTCGCCGTCGAGAAGGACACCGACCACGACCCCTACGACTGGCAGACGGTGGCCTCCAAGGGCACCATCCTGTCCGGCAACGCGATCGGGCTGGCCTGCGACGACCTGCTGGCCAAGGCCTACGCCGACGCCGCCCAGGTGCTGCGCGCCAACGTGGCCGACCTCGACCACGACGGCGACAAGGTGTTCGTGAGGCACCACCCGGCCGACTCGGTCACCTTCGCCGAGCTGGCGATCGGCTACGCCTACCCCAACGGCAACGCCATCGGCGGGCCGCTGGTCGGCGTCGGGCGCTATGTCGCCCAGGGCCTCAGCAACCTCGACAAGGAGACCGGCCAGGGCAACCCGGCCCTCGACTGGACCTACGGCGCGCACGGCGTCGTGGTCGGCGTCGACCCCGAGTCGGGCGAGTTCGAGGTGCGCCAGGTGAGCTCGGTCTACGACGTCGGCATGGCCCTGAACCCGGGCCTGGTCCGCGGCCAGTGCATCGGCGGCATGATGCAGGGTCTCGGCACCGCGCTCTGCGAGGGCTACATCTTCGACGAGACCGGCCGGCTGCTGAACCCGTCGTTCACCGACAACAAGATCCCCACGGCCAAGGACCTCCCCCCGGTGGTCGAGGCCGCGGTGGTCGAGACCGCGCAGGTCGACGGGCCCTACGGCGCCCGCGGCGTCGGCGAGCACCCGATGATCTCGGTCGCCCCCGCCATCGGCAACGCGATCTCCGACGCGACGGCGGTCGAGCTGCTGCACATGCCGATCCGGGCGGAGAACGTCTGGCGCGGGCTGCAGAACGAGGAGCCGATCGACAACTGGATCACCAAGTCCCCGACCGGGCACTGCCGGTCGGTGCGGCTGATCGGCACGCCGCGGCTTCCGCACTGAGCGCTGCCGACGCCCGTCGCCCGCGGCCGGATCTGACGGTCGGCCGCGGGGCGGACCGACGGGCAGGGGCCCCACCCACGGGTGGGGCCCCTCCGCGTGCGGGTGCGGCCCGTGCGACGGTGGCGGGCCGGCCGCCCGTGGTCACTTGTCGCGCATCGCGACGAGCTTGAGCGCCAGCCGCAGCGAGAGCCGGAGCTCGGGGTCCTCGGTGAACGCGCCGAGCGTGCGCTCGAGCTTGGCCACGCGGTAGCGCACGGTGTTGTAGTGGTAGCGCAGCTGCCGCGCCGTCTCGGCGATGTTGAGATCGGTGTCGAGCAGCGCGGCCAGGGTCATCCGGAGGTCCGCGCCCTCCTGGGAGCCGTCGTTGGCCAGCCCGCCGAGCACCTCGCCGACGAAGCGGTCGAGGTCGGCGCCGTCGGGGATCAGCGCGAGCAGGCGGAACACGCCCAGGTCGTCGAAGCGCTGCAGCGACGCGTCGCCGTGGATCCGCCGGCCGACGGACACCGCGCTCCAGGCGTCCTCGTAGGCGTGCGGGATCTCGTCGACGCTCGCGGTCATGCGGGAGACGCCGGTCGAGAAGCTCCGTCGCCCGCCGCCGCCCGCGCCGCGCACCGACTTGACGATCTCCCGGACCAGCCGCATCGTGGCGGCGTCCTCGGGCTCGCGTCCGCTGCTCGGCACCACCGGGAGCAGGGTCACGACCTCGCGGTTGCCGAACCCGACACAGGGGGCCTGCGGCGCGCGCAGCCGGACCGTGCGGCTCCACGCGGCCTCGAACCTGCGGTGCACCGCCTCGACCTGGGCGTGGTCGAGGCCCAGCTTCTCGTCGTCGCTGTCGATCTCGGCGACCACCACGGCGACCGGCCCGGACAGGTCCCAGCCCAGCGCGTCGGCGTGGACGATGACGTTCTCCTGGTCGCCGGCGCGCCCGACCAGCACGTCGCGCAGGAACTCGGCGCGGTACTTGGTCTCGACGGTGGCGACCGCCTGGTCCTTGGTGAGCGCCAGCGCCGCGATGCGGGCGGCGCGCTCGAGGAGGTAGAGGTCGGGCTGGCCGAGCTGACGGCTGCCCGAGACGGCGACGAGCCGCCCGAGCTCGTGGTTGCCGGCGTTGATGCTGAGCACCATCCGGCGCCGCCAGCGGCCCGCCGGCTCGTCCGCGCGTACGGCGTTGTGGGCGTCGCCCTCACGCAGCCCGAGCGGCTCCCGCTCGACCAGGAAGCGGCCGGTCTTGTCGAAGCAGCCATAGCTCTCGGCCGCCTCGATGTCGGCCGGGTCGCCACAGCTGGTCAGCACCCGCCCGTCGGTCGTGATCGCGAACAGCGCGGCCTGGACGTGCCGGGCGATCGCCTCGCACAGGTCGGACAGGCCGCTGCCGCCGATGACGGTGTCGAGCAGGTTGCGATGCAGGGAGTCGGCGCGGCCGAGCAGGTCCTCGGGCGGCTCGGCCCCGGCACCACCGTGGCGCCCGGGGTCGGCCGGGCTGCGCCGGCTCCCGTTCGCGCGATCGGCCGCCTGGACCATAGGCGGCACCGTAGTCGAGTCGTCGTCGGACCGGAAGCGCGCCACGGGCGCGCCGGAGGCCGGATCCTGGGGGCCGAGCGGCGTCACTGCGGTCAGTCCTCCGGGTCGTCGAGCCGGGCGAGCCAGGTGGCGAACCGCTCGACGGCGGTCTCGAACTCCGGGTGGGTGTCGGTGAACTCCTGGAGCCGCTCGGCCAGCCAGGCGAGGGTGACCTCCTCCTCGCCGCGTCGGCGCTCGAGCTCCTCGATGCCGCGGTCGGTGAAGTACACCGCGGCCCTCAGGCCTCGCCGAAGGCGGCGTCGAGGAGGCTCCGCTGCTCGGAGGTGTGCCGCTTGAGCGTGCCCACCGAGGGGGACGCGCTCCCTGGCCGCGAGACCAGCTCGACGTCCACCCCGAGCTGCCGCCACACGTTGAGCGCGTAGTGGGGCCAGGGACCCATGTTGGCGGGCTCGTCCTGGACCCAGCGGACCGCCTTGAGGTGGGGGTAGCGGCCGATCTCGGCGCGCAGCTCCTCGAGCGGGTGCGGGTAGAGCTGCTCGGCGCGCGCGATGGCGAACCTCGCGGCGTCCTCGCGTCCCCCGCGCTCGACCATGAGGTCCCACGTGACCCGGCCCGAGCACAGCAGCAGCACCTCGACGGACGCCGGGTCGGCCGCGGCGTCGCCGACCAGGGGCCGGAAGGTGCCGGCGGTGAAGTCGGCCGGCTGCGAGGCGGCCTCCTTGCGCTTGAGCATCGACTTGGGCGTGAACACCACCATCGGCTTGTGCTCCTCGCCCAGCGAGTGCCGCCGCAGCAGGTGGAAGTAGGACGCCGGGGTCGACGGCTGCGCCACCACGAAGGCGTCCTCCGCGCACAGCGTCATGAACCGCTCGATCCGCGCCGACGAGTGGTCGGGCCCCTGGCCCTCATAGCCGTGGGGGAGGAGGAGTACGACGCCCGACTGCTGGCGCCACTTGGTCTCACCGGAGGAGATGAACTCGTCGATGATCGTCTGGGCGCCGTTGACGAAGTCGCCGAACTGGGCCTCCCACAGCACCAGCGCCTCCGGACGCGCCACGGAGTAGCCGTACTCGAACCCGAGGGCGGCGTACTCCGACAGCAGCGAGTCGTAGACGAAGAACTTGGCCTGGTCCTCGGTGAGCGTGGTCAGCGGCGTCCACTCGTCGGCGTTGTGCCGGTCGATGATCGTCGCGAACCGCGACACGAACGTGCCGCGGCGGGAGTCCTGGCCGGCGAGCCGCACGGGGCGGCCGTCCATGAGCAGGGAGCCGAACGCGAGGATCTCGCCGGTGCCCCAGTCGATGGGGCCGTTGGCGATCGCCGCGGCGCGGCGCTCGAGCTGGGGCATGACCTTGGGGTGGACCGTGAAGCCGTCGGGCGGGGTGACGTAGGCGTCGGCGATGCGCTTGAGCACCTCCTGCGACACCGCGGTGTCGGTCTCGCCGACCGGCTTGTCGGGGTAGTCGGGCACCGTCGTCCACTCGGAGGGCTGCGAGTCGGCCTCGCGCACCTCGGTGAAGACCCGCTCCAGCTGCTGCTGGTAGTCCTTGAGGACCTGCTCGGCCTCCTCCATCGTGATGTCGCCACGGCCGACCAGGGACTCGGTGTAGAGCTTGCGCACCGAGCGCTTCTGCTCGATGAGGTCATACATCAGGGGCTGGGTGTAGGACGGGTCGTCGCCCTCGTTGTGGCCGCGGCGGCGGTAGCACACGAGGTCGATGACGACGTCCTTGTTGAAGGCCTGGCGGTACTCGAAGGCCAGCCGGGCCACCCGGATGCAGGCCTCGGGGTCGTCGCCGTTGACGTGGAAGATCGGCGCCTGCACCATCCGGGCGACGTCGGTGCAGTAGAGCGAGGAGCGCGAGGACCCCGGCGAGGTGGTGAAGCCGACCTGGTTGTTGACGACCAGGTGGATCGTGCCGCCGGTGCGGTAGCCGCGCAGCTGGGACAGGTTGAGCGTCTCGGCCACGACGCCCTGGCCGGCGAAGGCCGCGTCGCCGTGGACGAGCAGCGGGAGGACGGGGTAGGCCGCGCCCCGGTCGAGGACGTCCTGCTTGGCCCGGGCGATGCCCTCCAGCACCGGGTCGACCGCCTCGAGGTGGGATGGGTTCGCGGCCACGGAGACCTTGATCGTGGCGCCGCTGCCGGCGGTGAAGGCGCCCTCGGCGCCGAGGTGGTACTTGACGTCGCCGGACCCCTGGACGGTCCGCGGGTCGATGTTGCCCTCGAACTCCCGGAAGATCTGGGAGTACTTCTTGCCCACGATGTTGGCGAGCACGTTGAGACGGCCGCGGTGGGCCATGCCGATGCAGACCTCGTCGAGGCTCGCCTCGGCGGCCGCCTCGCAGATCTCGTCGATGACCGGGACGGTCGTCTCCGCGCCCTCGAGGGAGAAGCGCTTCTGGCCGACGAACTTGGTCTGGAGGAACGTCTCGAAGGCCTCGGCCTGGTTGAGCTTGAGCAGGATCCGCAGCTGCTCCTCACGGGGCGGCTTCACGTGGGGCTGCTCGACGCGCTCCTGGATCCACTTGCGCTGCGCGGGGTCCATGATGTGCATGTACTCGATGCCGGTGGTGCGGCAGTAGGAGTCGCGCAGGATCCCGAGGATCTTGCGGAGCTTCATGAAGCGGTGGTTCTCGTCGCCGAACGAGCCGGTCGCGAACTCCCGGTCGAGGTCCCACAGGGTCAGACCGTGGGACTCCACGGCCAGGTCGGGGTGGGAGCGCTGCTTGTATTCCAGCGGGTCGGTGTCGGCCATCATGTGGCCGCGGACGCGGTAGGCGTGGATGAGCTCGACGGTCCGCGCCTGCTTGCCGATCTCGTCGTCGTGGGAGGTGGCGATGTCGCGCGCCCAGCGGATCGGCTCATAGGGGATGCGCAGGGCGCGGAAGATCTCGTCGTAGAACTCCTCCTCGCCCAGCAGCAGCTGGTGCACCCGGCGCAGGTAGTCGCCGGACTGGGCGCCCTGGATGACGCGGTGGTCATAGGTCGAGGTCAGCGTCATGACCTTGCTCACCGCGTGCCGGGTCAGCGTGTCCTCGGAGGCGCCCTGCCACTCGGCGGGGTACTCCATCGCGCCGACGCCGATGATCGCGCCCTGGCCCTTCATCAGGCGGGGGACCGAGTGATTGGTGCCGATGGTCCCCGGGTTGGTCAGGGTGATGGTGGTGCCCTGGAAGTCCTCCACGGCCAGCTTGCCGTCGCGGGCCCGCTTGACCAGCGTCTCGTAGGCGGTCCAGAACGACGCGAAGTCCATCGCCTCGGCGGCCTTGATCGAGGGCACGAGCAGCTGGCGGGTGCCGTCCGGCTTGGGAAGGTCGATGGCGAGGCCGAGGTTGACGTGGGCGGGCGTGATCAGGGTGGGCTTGCCGTCCACGACGTCGAACCCGACGTTCATCTCGGGCATCGCCGTCAGCGCCTTGACCATGGCGTAGCCGATGATGTGGGTGAACGACACCTTGCCGCCGCGGGCCCGGGCCAGGTGGTTGTTGATGACGATGCGGTTGTCCCAGAGCAGCTTGACGGGGACGCTGCGCACCGACGTCGCGGTCGGGACCTCGAGGGAGGCGTCCATGTTGGCGACGGTGCGGGCCGGGGCGCCGCGCAGCACGGTGAAGGTCGGCTCGTCGCTGGCCTGCGACTGCTGCGGGGGCCGGGCCTCCTTGGCGACCGGGGCGCTCGTGCCGCGGGCCGGCTCGGCGGCCGTCACCGCGGGGCGCGGGGTGGCCTTGGGGGCCGGGTGGGCGGCCGGGGCCGCCTTGGCCGGGGCGGCCGCCGGAGCCGCGGGGGCTGCCGGGGTCGCCGAGGCTGCGGGCGCCGAGGGGGCTGCGGGGGAGGCGGGCGCGGCTGCTGCCGGGGCCGGGGGCGCCGCGGCGGCCGCGGGCGCCGTCGTACGACCCGGGCCGGAGGCCGCCTGGGCGCCGTTGGCGCCGCTGCCGTTGCCCGCCCCGCCGGCGAACCACGCCGACCACTCGCTCGGGACGCTCGCCGGGTCGGCCTGCCAGCGCTCGAACATCTCGTCGACGAGCCATTCGTTCGCGCCGAACCCTGCGGGTTGCCCCGCCGAGGTCGACTCCGATGTGCGATGGTCGGGGGGCTGCGGCACGGCCTCGATCGCCTCTTCTACGGTTGCTAGCGAGCAGAATGGATCCGGTGACCAAGGCTAGTCGCTGATTCCAGCAATTGCAGGCGTGTCCCCCGCCCGATGAGGCAGGGTGTCGCTGCCGCACGACGAACGGAGCTTGACCAGCATGCGCACCACCTCTCGGGTCAAGGTGGCGATGGCCGCCGCGGCCCTGCCCGTGACCCTTCTCACGGCCGGGTGCAGCGGCGGGGACGACGGCGGTCCGGACGCGACCTCGTCGACCTCGGCACCACCACCCCTCGAGACCACGGTCAGCGTCGGCAAGGTCGCCGGACGGCTGCCCGACCCCGCCGCCACGCAGGTGGCGGCCGAGGTCGCCGCGGTCGCCGACGGCTGGATCGACGCCGCCTTCGTCGGGGGTGACTACCCGCGCGAGACCTTCGCCGACGCCTTCCCCGGCTTCACCCGCGGCGCCGCGGCCGACGCCGCCGAGGACGTCCGGTTGATGAGCAACGCCGACATCGGCGGCCGGATCGACGCCGTCGCCGCCGTGAAGCGGCAGGTGCGCGTCGACGTGCTCGGTGTCAAGGGCAAGGCCCAGGGCGCCACCGCCCACGTGCGGCTGGTGTTCCGGACCTCCGGCGACCTCGAGCGCCGGGTGACCGTGACCGGTCGGCTGCTGCTCACCCAGGCCGAGGACGGCACCTGGCAGATCTTCGCCTACGACGTCTCCAAGGGGGGCAAGTGATGACCGGCTCGACCACCCCGACCTCCCCGGCCCGGGCCCGCCGGCCGCGGCGGCTGTCCCGGGTGCTGCACCTGGTCGCCCTCGCGGCGGTCCTGGCCGTGACCGCTCTCGTGGTCCCCGACTCCGGGACGCCGCGCGACGACCTGGTGCTCGTCAAGACCGACAACGCGACCGGGATCGACCTGTCGCCCGACGTCGTCTGGATCCTGGCCGTGGGCTCCGACGCCCGACCGGGCGAGGACATGACCCGGACCCGCGGCGACGCGCTCCAGCTCATCGGCATCAACACCAAGACCGGGGCGGCCGCCTCCATCGGCGTGCCTCGCGACTCGTGGGTCGACATCCCGGGCTACGGCTCCAACAAGATCAACGCCTCGCTCTACTTCGGCGGCCCGCAGTTGCTCGGGCAGACCGTGGGCAACCTGGTCGGCATCCAGCCCGACTACGTCTTCGTGACCCGCTTCCCGAAGTTCATCGACATGGTCAACAGCATCGGTGGCATCGACGTGCGCAACCCCGTCGCGTTCACCGACACCTATCTCAAGCCCAACGGGTTCAAGACCGGCAAGATCCACCTGCGCGGCTACGACGCCATGGCGTTCGCGCGGATCCGGCACAACCTGCTGCGCGGCGACTTCGACCGGTCGGCCAACCAGCAGCGTGTGCTCATCGGGATCCAGGCCAAGATCCGGGCCCGCGCCGACCAGCCGGGGTTCCTCGAGAACGGCGTCCTCACGGTCATGAAGGACATGGCCACCGACCTGTCGCCCGCCGAGCTGTTCAAGCTCGCCGAGGCGGCCGCCCAGATCGACCCGCGCAAGATCACCAACTGCGTCGTCCTCGGCGGCATCGGCAACATCGGCGGCGCCAGCGTGGTGCTGCCCTACACCGACCTGGCCCGGCGCCTCGGCGACCGGGCCCGCAAGGACGCGACCCTGGAGGCCTGCTCATGAGCGAGTCGACCCGTCTCCCGAAGCTCGCCCCCGAGTCCCTCGACGCCGACCAGCGCCGGGTCTATGACGCCATCGCCGGCGGGCGCCGCGCCTCCGGGCCCAAGCTCTTCACGCTGGTCGACGCCGACGGCGGGCTGGAGGGGCCGTTCAACGGATTCCTGCTGCAGCCGCGGGTCGGCGGTGCGCTCGAAGCGCTCGGCTCCGCCGTCCGCTTCGAGACGAGCTTCTCCGACCGGGCCCGCGAGATCGCGATCCTCATGGTCGCCCAGCACTGGGACTCCGGGTTCATGCGCTACTCCCACGAGGCGCTGGGTCGCGGCTACGGCATGACCGACGAGGAGGTCACGGCGCTGCGCGAGGGCCGCTGGGACGTCTTCACCGGCGACGAGCGCCTCATCGCGCGGACCAGCTTCCTCCTGGCCACCGACGGGGACCTCGCCGACGACGACTACGCCGCCGCCCTCGCCGCCCTCGGCGAGCCCGCCCTCTTCGAGCTGCTCTCCCTGGTCGGCTACTACGCCACCCTGGCCCTCCAGCTCCGCGTGTTCCGCATCCCCGTCCCCACCGACTGACCCTGCCTCCCCCCGCCGAGGTGGGACTCGTGGTCCCCCGAAGTGGGAGCTGCGGTTCGCCGAGGCGGGAGTCCCACCTCGGCGGTGTGTCAGGGGGTGGTCTCGCGGGGCTCGCGGGGGAGGGGGAGCCTGCGGACGCCGCCGAGGCGCTTGTGGAAGCGGACGTGGGCGGCATAGTCGCCGAGCAGGTCCCACAGAGCCCGGTGCGCGGCCCACGGGAGCGGGTCGTCGCCGTGGCGCCAGGAGGGTCCGAAGCCGATCCAGACCGGCGTCCATCGCGAGGCGAGGTCCCACTCGCCGCGGTGCCGGTCGAGCAGGGTCCGGCGGATCTGGAAGGCCGTGCGCGGGCCGTCGAGACAGATCGGGGCCGTGCTGACGGGCCACAGCCGCAGGTCCGACCGCATCAGGTCCAGCTCCAGGTCCACGAGCACGCCGGGGTCGACCAGGACGGTCGCCACGTTCTCGTGGGGGAGCCTTCTCATCCCCGGACGCTAACCCGAGCCGCCGCCGAGATCCAGAGGCCGAGGGTGGTCAACGGGCGTCCGGGGCGGGGGGCTCGTCGTCGAGCAGACCCGAGACGATCTCGTCGAACTGCTCGTCGATGCTGGCCTGCCGGGGGGCCGCCCGCGGTCTGCGAGGGCGCCGGAAGGGCCGCATCGGGCGGATCGCGCGCAGCGCCCGCAGGACCCACGGCGACGTCAGCCCGGCCAGGACCGCGGCGCCCATCCACCACCAGGCGTAGGGGAGCGACATCAGGCCGATGAAGGCCACGGGCAGGATGAACGCCACGAACGTCGTCCGCAGGACCGGGAGCGGCTCCCGGCCCGAGGACCGCGCGAAGGCGAACGCCCACACGCCGGCGAACAGCGACAGCACGGCCAGCAGCGCGACCAGGGGCAGGAGCTGGTAGCGCATCACGGCTCCGACGCTGCCCGCGCCGACGAGCAGACCGACGCACAGCCTCCAGGCGCCGCGCAGGCGCGACGACCCGGCCGATCCCCCGAGAGCACGCACGCGGCTGCCCATGGCCCCATCCTCGCGCGCGGGCGGTCGGACCGGACAGGGCCGCGGGGGAGATGTGACGGGTCGAACGCCCGGAGGGGGAGGGCGCCCCCGGTAGGATTCGAACCTACGCTCCCGCCTCCGGAGGGCGGTGCTCTATCCCCTGAGCTACGGGGGCTCGGGGTGCGGACCAGAACCTTACCGCCGTCGCCGGACGGACACGAATCGCCTCCCCTCGGGAGCCGATCCGAGGCGCGAAACCGGTTCGGGGCGGGCCGACGCGCGCGGCTACCCTTGGCCGGTGACTCCCGAACAGCTCTCCCAGGTCATCGCCGGCGCCCTCGACGCGTTGGTGCGGCGAGGCGAGCTGGCGCTGCCCGAGGGAGTCCCCGGCGCGGTCACGGTCGAACGGCCGCGCAACAAGGACCACGGCGACTACGCCACCAACGTGGCGCTGCAGCTCGCGAAGCGGGCCGGCACCAACCCGCGGGCCCTCGCCGAGCTGGTCGCCGCCGAGCTGCGGTCGGCGGAGGGGGTGGCCGCGGTCGACGTCGCGGGTCCAGGCTTCCTCAACATCACCGTCGACGCGGGGTCCCAGGGACAGGTGGCGGCCGACATCGTCGCCGCCGGAGCGTCGTACGGCGGCAACACCGAGCTCGCCGGCGAGACGATCAACGTCGAGTTCGTCTCGGCCAACCCGACCGGCCCCCTCCACCTCGGTGGGGTGAGGTGGGCGGCCGTCGGTGACGCCCTGGCCCGGGTCTTCGAGGCATCGGGCGCCGCGGTGACGCGGGAGTACTACTTCAACGACCACGGCGCGCAGATCGACCGGTTCGCCCGGTCGCTGCTGGCCAGCGCCCGCGGCCAGGAGGTGCCGGAGGACGGCTACGGCGGCGACTACATCGCCGAGATCGCGGCCGCGGTGCTCGCGCAGCGGCCGGACGCGGCCGAGCTGCCCGACGCCGAGGCCCAGGAGGCCTTCCGCTCGCTGGGCGTCGAGATGATGTTCGCCGAGATCAAGAAGTCGCTCCACGACTTCAAGGTCGACTTCGACGTCTACTTCCACGAGGACCACCTGCACCAGTCCGGCGCCGTCCAGCGCGCCGTCGACCGGCTGACCGGGCTCGGCAACACCTATGAGAAGGACGGCGCGATCTGGCTCGCCACCGAGCAGTTCGGCGACGACAAGGACCGGGTCATCATCAAGTCCGACGGGCAGGGCGCCTACCTGTCCGGCGACCTGGCCTACTACCTCGACAAGCGGGAGCGCGGCTTCGACCGCTGCTTCATCATGCTGGGGGCCGACCACCACGGCTACGTCGGCCGGATGATGGCCATGTGTGCGGCGTTCGGGGACACCCCCCACGTCAACCTCGAGATCATGATCGGCCAGATGGTCAACCTGCTCAGGGACGGCCAGCCGCTGCGGATGTCCAAGCGTGCCGGCACCGTCGTCACGATCGACGACCTGGTCGAGGCGATCGGCGTCGACGCCTCCCGCTATGCCCTCGCGCGCTACAGCAGCGACTCCAACATCGACATCGACCTGGACCAGTGGGCCAAGGCCGACAACGCCAACCCGGTCTACTACGTCCAGTACGTCGCCGCGCGCACCGCCTCGATCCTGCGCAACGCCGAGCCGTTCGGTCTCAAGCCCGACCCGGCAGCCGTCGGGCTGCTCACCCACGAGAAGGAGGGCGAGCTGCTCCGCGCGCTCGCCGAGCTGCCGCGCGTCGTCGTCGGCGCCGCCCAGCTGCGCGAGCCGCACCGGGTGGCGCGCTACCTCGAGGACACCGCCGCGGCCTTCCACCGCTTCTATGACTCCTGCCGGGTGCTCCCGATGGGCGACGAGGAGCCCGGCGACCTGCACCGCGCCCGGCTGCTCCTCGTGGCCGCCACCCGCCAGGTGTTCGAGAACGGCCTCGGCCTGCTGGGTGTGACCGCACCCGAGCGCATGTGACCCCTCACCTGACCCAGGAGCTGGAGCAGTGACGACGCACGAAGCAGGGTGGGCGCACGCCGACGGCGCCCTCAAGGGACCGGCCTGGCTGCGCGAGCCCCGCGACATCAACGACATCACCCCGCACCTGTGGTCGATGACCGCCCACAAGGACGAGCGCGGCGAGCTCCGCGTCGGAGGCCTGGCGGTCGCCGACGTCGTCGCCGAGCACAACACCCCGGCCTACCTCCTCGACGAGGAGGACTTCCGCACCCGGGCCCGCGCCTTCCGCGACGCGTTCGGCGCCTGGGAGGTGTTCTATGCCGGCAAGGCCTTCCTGTGTACGGCGGTCGCCCGCTGGGTCGCCGAGGAGGGGCTCTCGCTCGACGTGTGCTCCGAGGGCGAGCTGACCGTCGCCCTCAACGCCGGGTTCGACCCCGCCCGCATCGGCTACCACGGCAACAACAAGACCGTCGCCGAGCTGCGGCACGCCGTGTCGATCGGCGTGGGCCGGATCATCGTCGACTCGTTCACCGAGATCGAGCGCCTGGCGATGATCACCGCCGACATGGGTCGTCGGGCGCGGGTGATGGTGCGGGTGACCTCCGGGGTCGAGGCGCACACCCACGAGTACATCGCCACCGCCCACGAGGACCAGAAGTTCGGCTTCTCGATCACCGGCGGTGACGCGTTCCGCGCCGTGCAGCAGGTGCTCGACACCCCGGGTCTGGAGCTGCTCGGGCTGCACTCCCACATCGGGAGCCAGATCTTCGACTCCTCCGGCTTCGAGGTCGCCGCCCGCCGGGTGCTCGCGCTGCAGGCCCGGGTCTCCGACGAGCTCGGTGTCACCCTGCCCGAGATGGACCTCGGCGGCGGCTTCGGCATCGCCTACACCAACGTCGACGACCCCTCCGACCCCGCGCAGCTCGCCACCGAGATGGGCAAGATCGTCGAGCACGAGTGCAAGGCGCTCGGGATCGACCAGCCGCGGCTCTCGATCGAGCCCGGCCGCGCGATCGTGGGTCCGGCGATGTGCACCGTCTACACCGTCGGCACGGTCAAGGGCGTCGAGCTCGACGGTGGCGCACGCCGCGCCTACGTCTCCGTCGACGGCGGCATGAGCGACAACATCCGGACCGCGCTCTATGGCGCCGACTACTCCGCGACGCTGGCGTCGCGCACCTCCCGGGCGCCGGCCATGCTGAGCCGGGTCGTCGGCAAGCACTGCGAGGCCGGCGACATCGTGGTCAAGGACGAGTTCCTGCCCGCGGACCTCGCTCCTGGTGATCTACTGGCCGTGCCGGGGACCGGTGCCTACTGCCGGTCGATGGCCTCCAACTACAACCACGCGCTCCGCCCGCCGGTGATCGCGGTGCGGGACGGTGCCGCACGGGTCCTCGTCCGGCGCGAGACTGTGGACGACCTGCTGGCGACGGACATGGGTGGCGAATGAGCGAGGGTGACAAGCCGCTGAAGGTGGCGGTGCTGGGCTGCGGCTCGGTGGGCTCACAGGTGGTGCGCCTGCTCGGCGAGCAGGCCGACGACCTGGCGGCGCGGATCGGCGCGCCCGTCGAGCTCGCGGGCGTCGCCGTACGGCGCATCGACGCGCCGCGCGAGGTGGACGTCCCCGCCGACCTGCTCACCACCGACGCGCTCGGCCTCGCGACCCGGCCGGACGTCGACATCGTGATCGAGGTGATCGGCGGCATCGAGCCGGCCCGCAGCCTCATCCTGGGTGCCCTCGCGCACGGCGCCTCGGTCGTGACGGCCAACAAGGCGCTCCTCGCCGAGGACGGTCCGACGCTCTACGAGGCGGCCGCTCAGGCCGCCGATGGCGAGGGCCGCGACCTCTACTTCGAGGCCGCCGTCGCCGGTGCCATCCCGATCCTCCGGCCGCTGCGCGAGTCGCTGGCGGGGGACCGGGTGACGCGGGTGCTGGGCATCGTCAACGGCACCACCAACTTCATCCTCGACAAGATGGACACCTCGGGGGCGGGGTTCGAGGACGCGCTCGAGGAGGCCCAGGACCTGGGCTATGCCGAGGCCGACCCGACCGCCGACGTCGAGGGCTTCGACGCCGCCGCCAAGGCCGCGATCCTGGCGTCGCTCGCGTTCCACACCCGCGTGACCGCCGCCGACGTGCACCGCGAGGGCATCTCCGAGGTGACCGCGGCCGACGTGGCGTCGGCGCGCGACATGGGCTCGGTCGTCAAGCTGCTCGCGATCGCCGAGCTCAAGGACGACGCCGTCGCCGTCCGCGTGCACCCCGCGATGATCCCGCGCAGCCACCCGCTCGCCTCGGTGCGCGAGGCGTTCAACGCCGTCTTCGTCGAGTCCGAGGCCGCCGGCCAGCTGATGTTCTACGGCCCCGGCGCGGGCGGGTCGCCCACCGCCTCCGCGGTGCTCGGCGACCTGGTCACCGTGGCCCGCAACCGCCTGGCGGGCACCCGCGGCGCCGGGGAGTCGGCGTACGCCGCCCGCAGCGTGCTGCCGATGGGGGACACCCTGACCCGCTACTGCGTCGCCATCGACGTCGACGACCGTGCGGGCGTGCTCGCGGCCGTGGCCACGGCCTTCGCCGAGCACGGGGTGTCGATCAAGACCGTGCGCCAGGAGGGTCGCGGGGAGGACGCCCAGCTGGTCGTCGTCTCCCACCAGGCGACCGATGCGCAGCTCAGCGCCACCGTCGAGGCGCTGCGCGCGATGGACATCGTGCGCGACGTGTCGTCGGTGATGCGTGTGGAAGGTGAGAACGAATGACCGCAGCACCGGCACCGCGCCCGCAGTGGCGCGGCGTCATCGAGGAGTACCGCTCCCTGATCGACCTGCTCCCCGACGGCCTCGAGGCCGTCACCCTGCGCGAGGGCGGCACGCCGCTCGTGCAGTCCGAGTGGCTCTCGAGCCTCACCGGCGGCCGGGTCTGGCTCAAGGTCGAGGGCTCCAACCCGACGGGCTCCTTCAAGGACCGCGGGATGACCACCGCGATCTCGGTCGCCAAGCACGAGGGCGCCGAGGCCGTCGTCTGCGCCTCGACCGGCAACACCTCCGCCTCGATGGCCGCCTATGCCGCCAAGGCCGGGCTCACGCCCGTCGTGCTGATCCCCGAGGGCAAGATCGCCGCCGGCAAGATGGCGCAGGCGATCGTGCACGGCGCCCGGATCATCATGGTGCGCGGCAACTTCGACCACTGCCTCAACCTCGCCAAGGCGCTGTCGTGGGACTACCCCGTGGCGCTGGTCAACTCCGTCAACCCGGTCCGGCTGCAGGGCCAGAAGAGTGCCGCGTTCGAGGTCGTCGACTTCCTCGGCGACGCCCCCGACTTCCACCTGCTCCCCGTCGGCAACGCCGGCAACATCTCGGCCTACTGGATGGGCTACGAGCAGTACGCCGACCTCGGGCTCGCCACCAAGCGCCCCGTCATGCGCGCCTTCCAGGCCGAGGGGGCGGCCCCGCTCGTCACCGGGGAGCCGTTCCCCGACCCGGAGACCAAGGCCACCGCGATCCGGATCGGCAACCCGGCGTCCTGGAAGCTGGCGGTCGCCGCCGCCGACGAGTCGGGCGGCCGGTTCGCCGCCGTGTCCGACGCCCAGATCCTGGCCGCCCAGGCCGACCTGGCCCGGCACGAGGGCGTCTTCGTCGAGCCGGCCTCCGCGGCCGGCATCGCGGGCATGCTCCAGGAGCTGGCGCAGGGCGAGTCCTATGCCGGCACGACCGTGGTCGTCACCGTCACCGGCCACGGCCTCAAGGACACCGCGACCGCCCTGGAGTCGGTCGAGCTGCCCTCGCTGGTCATCGACGCCGACGTCGACGCCGCCGCCCATGCGGCCGGGCTGGCCTGAGGACCCCAGTGCCGACCTTCGTCGACGGGCCGGTCGTCGTCACCGTCCCGGCCACGAGCGCGAACCTGGGCCCCGGCTTCGACACCCTCGGGCTGGCGCTCTCGCTGCGCGACCGGCTGACCGGCACGGTGACCGCCGGCGGGCTCTCGGTCGAGACGTCGGGGGAGGGGTCGGCCACCGTCGCCGGCGGCGAGTCCCACCTCGTCGTACGCGCGATGCGCGCGGCGTTCGACGTCATGGGCACGCAGCCGCCCGGGCTGTCGCTGCGCTGCGCCAACGTCATCCCCCACAGCCGTGGCCTCGGCTCCTCGTCCGCCGCGATCGTCGGGGGCATCTGCCTCGCGCGGGCGCTCGTGGCCGGTGGCACCCTGCTCATGGACGACGACGCCTGCTTCCAGCTCGCCGCCGAGATGGAGGGGCATCCCGACAACGTCGCGCCCGCGTTCTTCGGCGGCTTCGTCATCTCGGGCTGGGACGGCCGGGCGTTCTTCGCCGTCGCCTCCGGGGTCGACCCGCGAGTCAGCACCGTCGTCTTCGTCCCGCCCACCTCGGTGGCAACGAAGGTCGCGCGTGGCCTGCTTCCTGCTGAGGTCCCGCACGCCGACGCGGCGACCAACGCCGGCCGGGCCGCCCTGCTGGTGGCCGCCCTCGCCGGCCGTCCCGAGCACCTGCTGCACGCCACCCAGGACCTGCTCCACCAGGACTACCGGGCCGAGGCGATGCCCGAGACCCTGGCGCTGGTGCGGGCCCTGCGGGCCGACGGCGTCCCGGCGATCGTGTCCGGCGCCGGCCCGACCGTGCTGGCGTTCTGCGACGGGTCCGCCGGCCCCGCGGGGGCCACCGACCTCCTCGCCCGGTGTCCGGAGGGGTGGACCGCCAGCCACCTGTCGATCGAGTCGACCGGGGCCTGCTGGTGAGACAGCGCCGCACGCGTCGAGACGGGTTTCCCAGGTCGGTGCACGCGGCCCGGGGAGCTGGTGTTAGGCTGGCAGCGCGCCATTCGGCGTAGGCACCACGAGCGACGTTCGTCGCTGGTGCGAAGACTCTCCTCTCTCGGCGCAGACCGCCGCACGCACACCTCGCAGGGCGCGCGCAGCGCAGCGATGCCCCGGGTGACGAAGGGATGACCAGATGGCCGACGGATCGCTCCGTGCGGCACTGATACGTGGGAAGGACCTCACGTGACGGAAACCACCGAATCCACCACGACCGCGCCCGAGGCCGCCGCGAACGGCTCGAAGAAGCGCGCCGGTGGGCTCAACACCATGCTCATTGCCGACCTCAAGGCGCTCGCCGGCGGCATGGGCATCTCGGGCGCGAGCTCGATGAAGAAGGCGCAGCTCGTCGACGCGATCAAGGCGGCGCAGAAGCCCGCTCGCGGCGACGCCTCCGACTCCGCGCCGGCGGGGCGCGAGGAGCGCCCTGCCCGCGAGAAGGGGCGCTCGGACGAGCGGCCCACGCAGGACGCTCGGTCCTCCGACGAGCGGTCGCAGGACGGCGCCGAGCGCGCCGTACGCCGCAACGACCGCGATAAGCAAGGCGACCGCGACAAGCAGCCCGACCGCGACAAGCAGGGCGACCGCGACAGGCAGCAGAACGGCCGCGACCGCCAGGACCGCCGCGAGAAGCAGGGCGGCCAGGAGCGTGACAAGCCCGAGCCTCGCGACAACCAGGAGTCCCGTGACCGCCAGGACGGCCGCGACAAGCAGGACACCGGCGACGCCCAGGACGGCCAGGGTGGGGACAAGCAGGGGCAGGACGAGGAAGGCGGCAGCCGCCGCAACCGCCGTCGCCGCGGCCGCGACCGCAACCGCGACCGCCAGACCGGCGGGCTGCGCGGCGAGGTCGACACCCAGATCCTCGACGACGACGTGCTCGTGCCCGCCGCGGGCATCCTCGACGTGCTCGACAACTACGCGTTCGTGCGCACCAGCGGCTACCTCGCCGGCCCCGACGACGTCTACCTGTCGCTGTCGATGGTCCGCAAGTACGGCCTGCGCCGCGGCGACGCCGTCGTCGGCCAGGTGCGCCAGCCGCGCGACGGCGAGCGCCGCGAGAAGTTCAACCCGATGGTGCGCATCGACGCCGTCAACGGCGCTGACCCCGAGTCGGCCAAGCACCGCGTCGAGTTCGCCAAGCTCACCCCGCTCTACCCCAACGAGCGGCTGCGCCTCGAGACGAGCCCGGACAACCTCATCGGCCGGGTCATCGACATCGCCGCGCCGATCGGCAAGGGCCAGCGCGGCCTGATCGTGTCCCCGGCCAAGGCCGGCAAGACGATGATCATGCAGTCGATCGCCAACTCGATCACGAGCAACAACCCCGAGTGCCACCTCATGGTCGTGCTCGTCGACGAGCGGCCGGAGGAGGTCACCGACTTCGAGCGCTCGGTCAAGGGCGAGGTCATCTCCTCGACGTTCGACCGGCCCGCCTCCGACCACACCACGGTCGCCGAGCTCGCCATCGAGCGCGCCAAGCGGCTCGTGGAGCTCGGGCACGACGTCGTCGTACTTCTCGACGGCATCACCCGCCTCGGCCGTGCCTACAACCTGGCCGCCCCGGCCTCCGGCCGGATCCTGTCCGGCGGGGTGGACTCCGCCGCGCTCTACCCGCCGAAGAAGTTCTTCGGCGCCGCCCGCAACATCGAGCACGGCGGCTCGCTCACCATCCTCGCGACGGCGCTCATCGAGTCCGGCTCGAAGATGGACGAGGTGATCTTCGAGGAGTTCAAGGGCACCGGCAACATGGAGATCCGGCTGCGCCGCGACTTCGCCGACAAGCGGCTGTTCCCCGCGATCGACGCCGTCCAGTCGGGCACGCGCCGCGAGGAGCTGCTGATGTCGAAGGAGGAGCTCGCCATCATCTGGAAGCTCCGCCGGGTGCTCTCCGGCCTCGACGGCCAGCAGGCGCTCGAGCTGCTGCTGGAGCGGCTGAAGAAGTCCCACACCAACATCGAGTTCCTGATGCAGGTGCAGAAGACGACCCCGGGAGCCCTGGGCGAGGACTGACCGCCGGAGCGCCGGCGCCGGGAATGCCACGATTGGCCCCGGCGTTGGCGCAGGTGGCACACTTGCCTGCGGCCTTCGGGCCACTTTTTTCGGTTCCGGTTCACCCCGCTCGTCCAGGGCAGGGACCCGGCGACCCCCAGGAAGGACACTGAGGACTCCATGAAGAAGGACATCCACCCGGAGTACGTCGTCACCGAGGTGACGTGCACCTGTGGCGCCACGTTCACGACCCGCAGCACCGCGACCTCCGGCGTGATCCACGCCGACGTCTGCTCGCAGTGCCACCCGTTCTACACCGGCAAGCAGAAGATCCTCGACACCGGCGGCCGCGTCGCCCGCTTCGAGGCGCGCTACGCCAAGCTGGCCAAGAAGGACGACAAGGCCTCCGCCGACAGCTAGCCCTCGTCCGACACCGGTCCCCGCATCCGTGCGGGCGGCCGGTGTCGTCGATTTCGGGGCTGCCACGACCCGTCGATTGGTCACGAACTGCAGCCTCGGAGCGCGTTTTGTCGCCGATTGGTCCAAATCGGCAGAGATCCGAGGCGAGGAGGAAGCGGTGTTCGAGGCGGTCGAGGGGCTGGTCCGGGAGCGGGCGGAGCTGGAGCAACGGCTCGCCGACCCGGGGGTGCACGCCGACCAGCGGCTGGCCCGGCAGCTCAACCAGCGTTATGCGGAGCTGACTGCGATCACCACGGCCTACCACGAGTGGCTGCAGCTCGGTGACGACGCCGAGGCGGCGCGCGAGCTCGCCCACGAGGATGCTGCGTTCGCCGAGGAGGCCGTCCAGCTCGACGAGCGCCGCCAGCACACCGAGGACCGGCTGCGTCAGCTGCTCGTCCCGCGTGACCCCACCGACGCCAAGGACGCGATCCTCGAGGTCAAGTCGGGGGAGGGCGGCGAGGAGTCGGCGCTGTTCGCCGGAGACCTGCTGCGCATGTACCAGCGCTTCGCCGAGAGCCGTGGCTGGCGCACCGAGATCCTCGACGCGACCGAGTCGGACCTCGGCGGCTTCAAGTCGGTGACCGTGGCGGTCAAGGCCAAGGGCACCCCGGACCCCGGGGAGGCGCCCTTCGCGCTCCTCAAGTTCGAGGGCGGCGTGCACCGGGTCCAGCGGGTGCCGGTCACCGAGTCGCAGGGCCGGGTGCACACCTCGGCCGCCGGAGTGCTCGTGATGCCCGAGGCCGAGCAGGTCGACGTCTCGATCGACGACAACGACCTGCGCATCGACGTCTTCCGCTCCTCGGGCCCCGGTGGCCAGAGCGTCAACACCACCGACTCGGCGGTTCGGATCACCCACCTCCCCACGGGGATCGTGGTCAGCTGCCAGAACGAGAAGAGCCAGCTGCAGAACAAGGAGCAGGCCCTGCGGATCCTGCGCTCGCGGCTGCTCGCCGCCGCCCAGGAGGCCGCGGACGCGGAGGCCAGCGAGGCCCGCCGCAGCCAGGTCCGCACGGTCGACCGCTCCGAGCGGATCCGCACCTACAACTTCCCCGAGAACCGCATCTCCGACCACCGGACCGGCTACAAGTCCTACAACCTCGACCAGGTCCTCGACGGAGACCTCGGTCCCGTCCTCGCCTCCTGCGTCGAGGCCGACCTCGCGGCCCGCCTCGAGGCGCTGGAGCTGTGAGGACGGCCGAGCTCCGCCGGGCCGCGGCCGCGCTGCTCCGCGCCGCCGGGGTGGAGTCCCCGGAGTGGGACGCCGACGAGCTGCTCGCGCACGTGCTCGGCACCACCCGGGGCGCGCTCCTCACGCACGACGAGGTCACCGCCGAGCAGCGGGCGTCGTACGACGCTCTGCTCGCCCGCCGCGCGGGGCGGGAGCCGCTCCAGCACCTGACGGGGACGGCCGCGTTCCGGCACGTCGAGCTCGCCGTCGGACCCGGGGTGTTCGTGCCGCGCCCGGAGACCGAGCTGCTGGCCGGGTGGGCGGTCGAGCAGGCCGCGCAGCGGGAGACTCCGGTCGTGGTCGACCTGTGCACGGGCTCGGGCGCGATCGCGCGGGCCATCGCCGACGAGGTCCCGCGGGCCCGGGTCCATGCCGTCGAGCTCGACGAGCGCGCCTTCGACTGGGCGCGCCGCAACCTCGAGGGCACCGGAGTCGACCTGCGCCTCGGCGACATGGCCACCGCGTTCGACGACCTGGCCGGCACCGTCGACGTCGTCACCTGCAACCCGCCCTACATCCCCCTCGACGCCTGGGAGTCGGTCGCCCCGGAGGCGCGCGACCACGACCCGCACCTGGCGCTCTTCTCGGGCGACGACGGGCTGGACGCCTTCCGCGTCCTCGAGCGCCGGGCCGCGCTGCTGCTGCGGCCGCAGGGGGTCGTCGGCGCCGAGCACGCGGACCTCCAGGGCGAGTCGGCGCCCGCCGTGTTCACCGCCGCCCGGCGGTGGGCCGAGGTGACCGACCACCGAGACCTCGCCGGTCGGCCGCGCTTCGTGACGGCGCGGCTGGCACGATGAGGCTGGGGGACGGTGACGACAGGTGGCGATGACGCAGTGAGGGAGCGCGCGTGAGCATCAAGATGTTGGTCGACACCCCCGACGACCGCGCGGCCGCGGTCGAGGCCGCTGCGCGCGCCATCAGCCGCGGTCAGCTCGTCGTCCTGCCCACGGACACCGTCTATGGCGTGGCCGCCGACGCCTTCGACCCCGACGCCGTGGAGCGGCTGCTGACCGCGAAGGGGCGCGGCCGGGCCATGCCGCCGCCGGTGCTCATCGGCGACGCCGGCACGGTGGACGCGCTCACCGTCGACCTGCCCTACTACGCCCGGACGCTCATCGACGCCTGCTGGCCCGGTCCGCTGACCCTCGTCGCCCGACAGCAGGAGTCGCTGCGGTGGGACCTGGGGGAGACCCGGGGCACCGTCGCGGTCCGGATGCCCGACCACGACCTGGCCCTCGAGGTGCTGCGCCGCACCGGCCCGCTCGCGGTCAGCTCGGCCAACACGACCGGGAAGCCGGCCGCGGTGACCGCGGAGCAGGCCGAGGAGATGCTCGGGCCCAAGGTCCGCGTGACGCTCGACGACGGCCCGACACCCGGCGAGACACCGTCGACCATCCTCGACGTGACGACGGCGCGCCCCCGTCTCCTGCGGGCCGGCGTGCTGGACCTCGAGCGGCTCGACGAGATCCTGGCCGCCCACGACACCACCGTGCTGGTCGAAGGCTGAGCCCTCGTGCGCGAGTACGCCCTGGTCTTCCTCGTCGCCGCGGCGGTGACCTATCTCCTCACCGTCATCGCCCGGGAGATCGCGATCCGCACGGGGGCCACGGCCGCGGTCCGCGACCGCGACGTCCACGACGAGCCGATCCCCTACCTCGGCGGGCTGGCGATGCTCGGCGGCCTGGTGGCGGCCTACCTCGTCGCCGGCCAGCTGCCATTCCTCTCCCAGAGCAACGACAGGGTCTTCCACGACGCCCGGGCCGTGCTCATCGCGGGCGCCATGATCTGCGCGGTCGGGGTGCTCGACGACATCTTCGAGCTCGACGCCCTCACCAAGTTCGGCGGCCAGCTGCTCGCGGCCGGGTTCCTCGCCTGGCAGGGGATCCAGCTGACCTTCTTCACCAAGCCCGACGGCGGCCAGTTCTCCCTCGACCCGACGCAGGGTGCCCTGCTGACCGTCTTCATCATCGTGGCGTGCGTCAACGCGGTGAACTTCGTCGACGGCCTCGACGGGCTCGCCGCCGGCGTCGTGGGCATCGGGGCACTGGCGTTCTTCTTCTTCTGCTACCAGCTCTCCTACCTCAACAAGGTCACGCTGGCCACGACCGGCGCCCTCCTCTGCGCGGCCCTGGCCGGCGCCTGTGCCGGCTTCCTGCCCCACAACGTGCACCCCGCCCGGCTGTTCATGGGCGACAGCGGCTCCATGCTGCTGGGCCTGGTGCTGGCGGCCTCGGAGTTCACCCTCACCGGCCAGTTCCCGGCCAACGCCATCAGCAAGGGCGCGATGGGCACCGACGTCAACGGCTGGGTGATGCTGCTGCCGCTGGCCCTGCCCGTGTCGATCATGGTGCTGCCGCTGCTCGACCTGGTTCTCGCCGTCGTACGGCGCACCCGCGCGGGCCGCTCGCCGTTCGCGCCCGACAAGCAGCACCTGCACCACCGGATGCTCGAGATCGGCCACTCCCACCGGCGGGCCGTGATCATCCTGTGGGTCTGGGCGGCCCTCATCTCGTTCGGCACCGTCGTCGTGAGCCTCTACACCGGTTCGGAGATGTGGGCCCTCGTCGGGGCGGCCACGGTGCTCACCATCGCCGCCACGTTCATCCTCCCCGTGGTCCACAAGCCCCATCTCCTGAGGTCCGCCGAGGACGGCGCCCCGGCCCCGGTGGGGGCCGGCGGAGGGGCTCCCGCGACACCTCCGGAGGCGGGCGTCGGCGCCGGTTCCGACCCGGCGTGAGGGCCGCGTATACCGCCAGACGAACGCGATTTCGGGCGTTCGCAAGCCTTGTGATAACTTTCACGAACGCTCCCAGAGACCCCTGTGCCGGGGGTCGGTGGAACCCGTCAGCCCCTCGACAGATCAGGCCGCCAACATGACGACCGAGACGTTGCCCCACACCCCGAACACGGGTGTGCGTGTGCTCCTCGGGGCGGCCCTCGCGGCCCTCGTCGGCGGCCTGCTGGTGCTCGTGACCGCCGCCGTCGCGGGTGACGCCGGCGCCGTGCGCGGCGCCCTCGTGGGTGCCGGCCTGGCCGTCACCGTGTTCGCGCTGGGCTCCTTCCTGGTCGACCAGGTGGCGCTGCGGATGCCGGCCGCCTCCCTGCTCGTCGCCGTGCTGACCTACACCCTCGAGGTGGTCCTGCTGGGGCTCGTCTTCTGGAGGCTGACCGAGTCCGGCGCGCTGGAGCGCGACGTCGACGGCACCTGGCTCGGGCTCGCCCTCGTGGTCGCCACAGTCGGCTGGACCGTGGGCCAGATCGTGCTCACCGCCCGCGCACGCATCCCGGCCTACGACCTCGGTCGTCCGGTCGCCGCCGGTGCCCCCACCGGGGGTGAGCGATGAGCAAACTCGACTGCTATCGTCCACTTCGCGATGGCTCCTCCGACACCCCCGTCCCAGGCCGGCCGCAGACCCCAGGGCGATCCCTGGCACGCCGTCGGCTATCTCACCTCGGGAGTCGGGGTCTACGGGCTGGTCGGCTGGGGCCTGGACCGGTGGCTCGGGACCTCCTTCCTGGTGGTCGTCGGGATCATCGCGGGCGCGGCCCTGGGGCTCTACCTCACCTGGGCCCGCTTCAAGCCGCAACCCGACGAGGTGCCGCCGAAGCAGCCATGACGACGCAGACGAACCAGCAGCACGACGAAGCGCAGGAGACCACGTGAACCTGATGGCGATGACGTCCCTCCCGGCCTCGGGCGACGAGTTCGTCGCACCCGGCCCGCAGGACTTCGAGCTGCCCGCGGTGTTCCACATCGGCGGGCTCGGCGTCACCAAGCCGATGCTGCAGCTGGTGCTCGCGGCGGTGCTGATCTTCTGGTTCTTCTGGGCGGCAGCGCGCAGCGGGTCGCTAGTGCCGAGCCGTCTGCAGTACGCCGGTGAGACCGCCTACGGCATGGTCCGCAACTCGATCGCCCGCGACATCATCGGCAGCCACGACTTCATGCGGTTCGTGCCCTACCTGTTCGCGCTGTTCTTCTTCATCCTGCTCAACAACGTCTTCGCCAGCATCCCGTTCATCCAGTTCCCGACGTTCTCCCGGGCCGGCATGGTCTATGGCCTCGCCGCGATGAGCTGGATCGTCTACAACGTCGTCGGCATCCGCAAGCACGGCTTCGTCGGCTACTTCAAGCTCCAGTCGGTGCCGTCCGGCGTGAGCCCGGTGATGTACCCGCTCCTGGTCCCGCTGGAGTTCTTCTCCAACATCCTGGTCCGGCCGGTCACGCTCGCGCTGCGTCTGTTCGCCAACATGCTCGCGGGCCACCTGCTCGCGATCCTGTTCACCACCGGCGGGCTCTACATCCTCGAGCACTCGGCCGGGCTCATCAAGCCCGTCGGACTGCTCGCGTGGCTGCTGTTCATCGCCATCGCGTTCCTGGAGCTGCTGGTGCAGTTCCTGCAGGCCTACGTCTTCACGCTGCTCAACGCCATGTATGTCTCCGGCGCGCTCGCCGACGAGCACTGACCGCACCACGGCACGTCCCGCACCACCCACCCGAGAAACCCTCAGTCCTCAACTGAACACGAAGTAGTTCCAACCGAAAGGAAACCCACATGACCGGCTCGCTCAACATGATCGGCTACGGTCTCGCGGCCATCGGCCCCGGTATCGGCATCGGCCTGATCTTCGCGGCGTACATCTCCGGCGTGGCCCGTCAGCCCGAGGCGCAGAGTCGCCTCCAGTCGATCGCCATCCTGGGCTTCGCGCTCGCCGAGGCGCTGGCCATCATCGGTATCGCCCTCGCGTTCGTCATCAAGTAACCGCCCTCTGACGAAGGATCTGCCCCATGCAGAGTTTCATCATCCTGGCGGCGGCCGAGGGGGAGGAGGAGCTCAACCCCCTCGTTCCGCACACGATCGAGATCATCCTCTCGCTCGTGGTCTTCGGGCTGCTGTTCCTCGCCCTGAAGAAGTGGGTCGTCCCCAACTTCGAGAAGACCTTCGCCGAGCGCACCGCCGCGATCGAGGGTGGGCTGGCCGCCGCCGAGACCAAGCAGGCCGAGGCCGACGCCAAGCTCGCTGCTCTGGAGAGCCAGCTCGCCGACGCCCGGCACGAGGCTGCCCGCATCCGCGAGGAGGCGCGCCAGCAGGGCGCGCAGATCGTCGCCGAGATGCGGGAGCAGGCCCAGGCCGAGGCGGCCCGGATCGTCGAGCACGGCAAGGTCCAGATCGAGGCCGAGCGCCAGCAGGCCGTCACGAGCCTGCGGGCCGAGGTCGGCTCGCTGGCCACCAGCCTCGCCGGTCGCATCGTGGGTGAGAGCCTCGACGACGAGGCCCGGCAGAGCCGGGTCGTCGAGCGCTTCCTCGCCGACCTCGAGGCGGACCAGAGCGGGGTCAGCTGATGGCCTTCCGCGGGACCTCCGCCGAGGCGCTCGCCGCACTGACGGCGACGTTCGAGGACGCCCTGGGCGGCGGCGCCGACGCCGCCCGGGTGGCCGACGACCTGTTCGCGGTCGCCGGGGTGCTGCGGGCCGAGCCCGCGCTGCGCCGGGTCGCCACGGACGTGTCGGTGGCGGCGACCGCCAAGCAGGACCTGGTCTCGCAGATCTTCGGTGACAAGGTCGCCGACGCGAGCCTGCTGGTCCTGCGGACGGCGGTGGGTCGCCGCTGGACGGCCACCCGCGACCTCGCCGACGCCCTCGAGCACGTGGGCGTCGTGGCCGCGGTGCGGTCGGCCGAGCCGGACTCCAGCCGTCTGGTCGACGAGCTGTTCACCTTCGGTCAGGTCGTGGGGGAGAACCCTGACCTGCGCGACGCCCTGTCCGACCCCGCCCGGTCGGTGGACGACAAGGCGACGCTGCTGCACGCGCTGCTCGACGGCAAGGCGCTGCCGGCCACGGTCCGGCTCGCCCAGCAGTCCCTGCACGGCAGCTACCGCACCGTCGGGGCAGCGCTGTCGGCGTTCCAGCAGGTCGCCGCCGACGTGCACGAGCAGAAGGTCGCCACCGTCCGGGTGGCGCGCCCGCTGACCGACGGCGAGGCCGAGCGCCTCGCCCAGGCCCTCTCCGAGACCTACCACCGTGACGTGCACCTCAACGTCGTGGTCGACCCCGAGGTGCTGGGCGGCATCCGGGTCGAGATCGGCGACGACGTCATCGACGGCACCGTTGCCAGCAGGCTCGACGCCGCCCGCCGCAAGCTCGCCGGCTGACCGGCGTACCGAACTTCAGAGCAGACCGAACAGTTAGGAAGAGTGATGACGGAGCTTTCGATCCGTCCGGACGAGATCCGCGACGCGCTGCAGCGATTCGTGTCGGACTACAAGCCCGAGACCGCCAGCCGCGAAGAGGTCGGCACCGTGGCCGAGGCGGCCGACGGCATCGCCCGCGTCTCCGGCCTGCCCTCGGCCATGGCCAACGAGCTGCTCGAGTTCGAGGACGGCACGCTGGGCATCGCCCTCAACCTGGACACCCGTGAGATCGGCGTGGTCGTCCTGGGCGACTTCGAGAAGATCGAGGAGGGGCAGAGCGTCAAGCGCACCGGCGAGATCCTCTCGGTGCCGGTCGGCGACAGCTACCTCGGTCGCGTGGTCGACCCGCTCGGCATGCCGATCGACGGCCTCGGCGACATCGAGGCCACCGAGCGTCGCGCGCTGGAGCTCCAGGCGCCGACCGTGGTCCAGCGCAAGTCCGTGCACGAGCCGCTCGCCACCGGCATCAAGGCCATCGACGCGATGACCCCGATCGGCCGCGGTCAGCGCCAGCTGATCATCGGCGACCGCGCCACCGGCAAGACCACGATCGCGATCGACACGATCATCAACCAGAAGCAGAACTGGGACTCCGGCGACCCCAGCAAGCAGGTGCGCTGCATCTATGTCGCCATCGGCCAGAAGGGCTCCACCATCGCCTCGGTGCGCGGTGCCCTCGAGGAGGCCGGCGCGCTGGAGTACACCACCATCGTGGCGGCCCCCGCGTCCGACTCGGCCGGCTTCAAGTACCTCGCCCCCTACACCGGCTCGGCCATCGGCCAGCACTGGATGTACGACGGCAAGCACGTGCTGATCATCTTCGACGACCTCACCAAGCAGGCCGAGGCCTACCGCGCGGTCTCGCTGCTGCTGCGCCGCCCGCCCGGCCGCGAGGCCTACCCCGGCGACGTGTTCTACCTGCACAGCCGCCTGCTCGAGCGCTGCGCCAAGCTGTCCGACGACATGGGCGCCGGCTCGATGACCGGGCTCCCGATCATCGAGACCAAGGCCAACGACGTCTCGGCGTTCATCCCGACCAACGTCATCTCCATCACCGACGGCCAGATCTTCCTGCAGTCGGACCTCTTCGCGTCCAACCAGCGCCCCGCGATCGACGTCGGCATCTCGGTGTCCCGCGTGGGTGGCTCGGCGATGACCAAGGCGATGAAGTCGGTCACCGGCTCGCTCAAGGTCGACCTCGCGCAGTTCCGCGCGATGGAGGCGTTCGCGATGTTCGCCTCCGACCTCGACGCGGCGTCGCGCCAGCAGCTCGACCGGGGCCAGCGCCTGATGGCGCTGCTCAAGCAGCCGCAGTACTCCCCCTACCCGGTCGAGGAGATGACGGTCTCGCTGTGGACCGGCACCTCCGGCCGGCTCGACCGCGTGCCGACCGAGGACGTGCTCCGCTTCGAGCACGAGCTCCTCGACTTCCTGCGCCGGTCGCACCCCGGCATCCTCGACGGCATCCGCGAGAGCCTGACGTTCGGCGACGACGTCGAGCAGGAGCTGGCGGCCGCCTACGACGAGTTCCTCGGCCAGTTCGAGACCTCCAACGGCCAGTCCATCAAGGCCGGCCGTGAGGAGCACGAGGCGCTGCCGGAGGACGAGGTCGAGCAGGAGCGGATCGTCAAGCAGAAGCGAGGCTGAGGATGGCCGTATCGCTGCGTGAGTACCGCGCGCGGATCAAGTCGACGGAGTCGATGAAGAAGATCACGCGCGCCATGGAGCTCATCGCTGCGTCCCGGATCGTCAAGGCGCAGCAGCGGGCCGCGGCGGCGACGCCGTACGCCCGGGAGCTGACCCGTGCGGTGTCGGCGGTGGCGACCTACTCCAACGTCGACCACCCGCTGACCACCGAGCCGGAGGACGCCAAGGTCGCCGCGGTGCTGGTCGTGACCAGCGACCGAGGTCTGGCCGGCGCCTACTCCGCCAACGTCCTCAAGGAGGCCGAGCGCCTGTCCGAGCTGCTGCGCAGCGAGGGCAAGCGGGTCGTGACCTTCATCGCGGGGCGCAAGGGGGAGGCCTACTTCCGGTTCCGCCAGCGTCCGGTGGTGCAGTCCTGGTCGGGCTTCTCCGACCAGCCGACCTACGACGTGGCGCGCGACATCGCCGAGACGCTCATCACCGAGTTCCTCGGCGAGCGCCAGTTCCGCGAGAGCCACCTGCCGGAGATCGTCGACGACATCCCCGACGTCGACGAGGTGCACATCGTCTACACGCGGTTCCGGTCGATGCTCAGCCAGGAGCCGGTGGCCGTGCGGCTGCTGCCCCTGGAGGTCGTCGAGAGCGACGAGGTCCCCGAGGCCGAGGAGCTGCTGCCCCTCTATGAGTTCGAGCCGTCGCCGCAGGAGGTGCTCGACTCCCTGCTGCCGCGCTATGTCACCAGCCGGATCTTCGACGCGCTGCTCCAGGCGGCCGCCTCCGAGCTGGCCGCGCGCCAGAAGGCGATGAAGTCCGCGACCGACAACGCCGACGAGCTCATCAAGAAGTACACCCGAATCGCCAACCAGGCCCGCCAGGCCGGCATTACCCAGGAAATCAGCGAGATCGTCGGCGGTGTGAACGCCCTTGCCGACGCCCAAGCCGGGAGTGAGTGAGACAGATATGACCGCGACTGTTGCAGAGACCAAGGGCGCCGCTGCCGCCGGCGGCGTGGGCCGGATCGCCCGCGTCATCGGGCCGGTCGTCGACATCGAGTTCCCCGTGGACGCGATGCCGGAGATCTACAACGCCCTCAAGTGCGAGCTCACGCTGGCCGGGGAGACCAAGGAGCTCACGCTCGAGGTCGCCCAGCACATCGGTGACGGCATGGTGCGCGCCATCTCCATGAAGCCGACCGACGGCCTCGTCCGCGGCGCCCAGGTGACCGACACCGGCGAGTCGATCTCGGTGCCGGTGGGCGACGTGACCCTGGGCCACGTGTTCAACGTGACCGGCGACTGCCTCAACCTCAAGGAGGACGAGCGCCTCGAGGTCAACGAGCGCTGGGGCATCCACCGCAAGGCGCCCGCCTTCGACCAGCTGGAGTCCAAGACCCAGATGTTCGAGACCGGCATCAAGGTCATCGACCTGCTGACCCCCTACGTCCAGGGCGGCAAGATCGGCCTGTTCGGCGGTGCGGGCGTCGGCAAGACCGTGCTCATCCAGGAGATGATCGCCCGCGTCGCCAAGGACCACGGCGGTGTGTCGGTGTTCGCCGGAGTCGGTGAGCGCACCCGCGAGGGCAACGACCTGATCCAGGAGATGGACGAGGCCGGCGTCATCGGCCAGACCGCCCTGGTCTTCGGCCAGATGGACGAGCCGCCGGGCACCCGCCTCCGCGTCGCGCTGTCCGCGCTGACGATGGCGGAGTACTTCCGCGACGTCCAGAAGCAGGACGTGCTGCTGTTCATCGACAACATCTTCCGGTTCACCCAGGCCGGCTCCGAGGTGTCCACCCTGCTGGGCCGGATGCCCTCCGCGGTGGGCTACCAGCCCAACCTGGCCGACGAGATGGGCCAGCTCCAGGAGCGGATCACCTCGACGCGCGGTCACTCGATCACCTCGATGCAGGCGATCTATGTCCCCGCCGACGACTACACCGACCCGGCGCCCGCCACGACGTTCGCCCACCTGGACGCGACGACCGAGCTCTCCCGCGAGATCGCGTCCCTCGGCATCTACCCCGCGGTGGACCCGCTGACGTCGACCTCGCGGATCCTGGACGCCCAGTACATCGGCAAGGACCACTACGACGCGGCGATCCGGGTCAAGCAGATCCTCCAGCGCAACAAGGAGCTCCAGGACATCATCGCGATCCTCGGTGTGGACGAGCTCTCCGAGGAGGACAAGATCATCGTCCACCGGGCGCGCCGCATCCAGCGCTTCCTGTCGCAGAACACCTACGTCGCCAAGCAGTTCACCGGCATCGAGGGCTCGACGGTCCCCGTGGCCGACACGATCGAGGCGTTCAACAAGATCGCGGACGGCGAGTACGACCACGTGGCCGAGCAGGCGTTCTTCATGTGCGGCGGTCTCGACGACGTCGAGGCCAAGTGGGCTGACATCCAGAAGAGCCTGTGATGAGCGACGACCTCCTGCACGTCGAGGTGGTGTCGGCCGACCGCGTGGTGTGGTCGGGCGACGCCACCCGCGTGATCGCGCGGACCACCGAGGGGGACGTCGGCATCCTGCCCAACCACGCGCCGCTGCTCTCGCTGATGGTCCACGGGGTCGTCGACGTCCTCACCGAAGAGGGCGAGACGTGGGTCGCCGCGGTGAGCGCCGGCTTCCTGTCGGTCGCCAACAACCGGGTGTCGGTGCTGGCCGAGTACGCCGAGGCCTCGCACGACATCGACCTCGAGCACGCCCGCCAGGACCTCGAGCGGGCCAAGGCCGCCGGCGAGTCCAGCGACGAGCCCGAGGAGGCCGTGCGCCTGGCCGAGGCGAGGATCCGAGCAGCCGAGCGGGTGCGCTGACCCTGGGAGACGGAGGGCCGGCATGCCGGGCTTGACGGCAGTGCTCGACGCGGTCGGCGTCGCGCTGCTGCTCGTGCTGCTCTACGGCATCCTGCTCGTCGTACGCCGTCGCTTCCTGTCCCGCCACGGTGGGACCTTCGAGCTCAGCTACCGCGCCCGGACCACCAAGGCCGGGCGCGGCTGGCTGCTCGGGATGGGGCGCTATGCGGGGGAGGAGCTGGAGTGGTTCCGGATCTTCTCCCTGTCGGTGCGGCCCAAGCGGCACTGGGACCGCGCCAACCTGGAGTACGCCGGCCACCGCGAGGCCGAGGGCGTCGAGGCGCTGTCGCTCTACTCCGACCACGTGGTCGTCACCTGCGAGACGCTGACCGGCGTCGTCGAGCTGGCGATGAGCCCCGCGTCGCTGCTGGGCTTCCAGGCCTGGCTCGAGGCGATGCCACCCGGCACCCGCGGCGTCCGGCCCGGCGACGCTCCCGGGACGATCTGACGCTCCTGCGCTGACGACCCGCACCACCACCACCCACGACCGCCCGAACGGGAGGAACCCGTGACCACCACGCTGCGCGCGCGCAACGCGGTCATGTGGTCGTTCGCGCTGAACGGCTTCGGCTTCACCTCCTGGGCCTCGCGCATCCCCGAGGTCCGCTCCGGGCTCGACCTGTCCAACGGAGAGCTCGGGGTCCTGCTGCTGGTGCTGTCCATCGGCTCGGTCGTGGCGCTGCCGACGACCGGTGCGCTCGTGCACCGCTGGGGAGCCGCGGCCGTGGTGCGCGCCGGTCTCGTCATCGACGTGGTCGGGCTCGTCGGAGCCGGCGTCGCTGCCCAGTGGCTCGGGTCCTACGTGCTGACCGCGGCCGCGCTGGCGGCCTATGGCGTCGGGGTGGCCGTCTGGGACGTGGCGATGAACGTCGAGGGTGCCGCCGTCGAGATCGGGCTGGGCCGGGCGATCATGCCGCGGTTCCACGCCGCGTGGAGCATCGGCTCGGTGTCGGGGGCGCTCGTCGGCTCGGGGCTGGTGGGTCTCGGGGTGCCGATGATGGCGCACCTCGCCGCGAGCGCGCTGCTCATGGTCGCCGTCGGGATCACCGGGACCCGGTCCTTCCTGCCGTCGACCGGCCAGCCCCACGACGCGGACGCCGGCCCGAGCTCGCTGCTGGGCGCCTGGCTCGAGCCGCGGACCCTCCTCATCGGCGTGATGATGCTGTCGCTGGCGCTCACCGAGGGCTCGGCCAACGACTGGCTGGCGGTGGCGCTGATCGACGGCTACGACCTGCCCCACTGGGTCGGCGTCGCCGGCTTCGGCGTCTTCGTGACCGCGATGACCACGGGCCGGTTCTTCGGTCCCGCGTTCCTGGACCGGCACGGCCGGGTGCCGGTGCTGTGGGTGACCATGGCGATGGCGGCGGCCGGCATCCTGCTCATCGTCTTCGGCGGGCACCCGCTGCTCGTCGTCCCCGGCATCGTGATCTGGGGCATCGGCGCCTCGCTCGGCTTCCCCGTCGGCATCAGCGCGGCCTCCGACGACCCCGCCCACGCCGCCGCCCGGGTCAGCGTCGTCACCTCGATCGCCTACACCGCCTTCCTCGCCGGGCCGCCCTTCCTCGGCTTCGTCGCCGACCATGTCGGGACCCTCAACGCCCTCCTCGTCATCGCCGCCCTGCTCATCCCGTCCGCGCTCGTGGTTCCCGCCGCTCGGCGCCGCGCCTGACTCCCGGGGAACCTGCGGTTTGGCCACAATCCGCGCGATATCCGGGTCCGAACGTGCGGTTCGCGTCCAATCTGTGGTGTCGGAGGACCGCCGTACGAGCGCCGTACGACCGCCGGACGCCTCGGGACCCGGGGCCTCGCCTCGCCCGCACCACCCGTCACAGCGGGTGTCCGAAGCTCGCACTGGTTGGCCGGAACTTCGGCCCACCAGTGCAGGTTTCCCCGCTCGAGCGGGGAAACCGACAAGCCCCACCCGGGTTCCGGAGGGCGACCCGACAGTGAGGAACCGGCGGGCCCCTCAGTAGGCTCCCGCCCGTGTCCGGTGTGCTCCATGGTTTCGTCACCATCGGGGCGGTCATCGCCGCGGGATTCGTGCTGGCGCACCTGAAGGTCCTCGACAGCGCGGCCCAGCGGCTGCTCGGTCAGATCGCGTTCTTCGTCGGCGGCCCCGCGCTGCTGTTCACCACGGTGGCACACGCCGACGTCAGCGAGCTGCTCTCGCGCAACCTGCTGGCGACGGCCGGGTCGGTCCTGGTCGTGACGCTGGGCTACCTCGTCATCGCCCGAGTGCTCGACCGGGGCCTGGGGGCCGCGACCATCGGCGCGCTCTGCTCGTCCTACGTCAACTCGGCCAACCTCGGCATCCCCATCGCGGCCTACGTCCTCGGGGACGCCGCGCTCGTGGCGCCGATCCTCCTGCTGCAGCTCCTCGTGCTCCAGCCGATCGCCCTGGCCGCGCTCGACACCGACGTGGCGCCCCGGTCGGCACGGCTGGTCGACGTCGTCCGGCGCCCGATCACCAACCCGGTCACGCTGGCCACCCTGGCGGGGCTCGTGGTGGCGCTCACCCACACCCGGGTCCCCTCCATGGTGGAGGACCCGCTCGGGCTGCTCGGCGGCCTGTCGATCCCCGGCATGCTGCTCGCCTTCGGCGTCTCGCTGCGCCTGGACCCCCTGCCCCAGCGCGGAGACGACACCCAGGAGCTCGCCGCCATCACCGCGCTCAAGCTCGTCGGGCAGCCGCTCGCCGCCTACCTCATCGGCCGGTTCGCGCTCGGCCTCGACCACGACGGCCTGCTCGATGTCACGGTGCTCGCGACGCTCCCCACGGCGCAGAACATCTTCGTCCTGGCCATGCGCTACGACCGCCAGGTGACCCTCGCCCGGGACGCCATCTTCACCACGACGGTGCTCAGCGTCCCCGCGATCTTCGTCGTGGCGGCGCTACTCGCCTGAGCCCCTGTCCCCGCCGGGTATCCAGAGCACGTCACCCTGCTCCTTGTTCGCGTGGCGCGCCAGGATGAACAGCAGGTCCGAGAGCCGGTTGAGATAGGTGATCGCGAGGATGTTCATCGTGTCCGCGTGCTCGCCGTGGGCCGCCCAGGCCGAGCGCTCGGCCCGCCGTACGACGGTGCGCGCGACGTGGAGCAGGGCCGCGCCGGCCGTGCCTCCGCTGAGCACGAACGACCGCAGCGGAGCGAGGTCCTCGTTGTAGGCGTCGCACCAGCCCTCGAGCCGGTCGACATAGTCCTGCTCGACGCGCAGCGGCGGGTGCTCCGGCTCGGCCACCACGGGGGTGGCGAAGTCGGCGCCCACGTCGAAGAGGTCGTTCTGCACCCTCGTGAGCACGGCGACGACGTCGTCGGCCAGCGCGCCCTGCGCGATCGCCACGCCGAGGTGTGCGTTGGCCTCGTCGACGTCGGCATAGGCCGACAGCCGCAGGTCGGTCTTGGACGTCTCGCTGAAGTCGCCGAGGCGGGTGCGGCCACCGTCGCCGGTGCGGGTGTAGATCCGGGTGAGGTTGACCATGGCGCCGAGCGTATCCGCCGCCCTCGGGGTCGAGCCGCCCGATCTCAGGGTCGACTGGGGGAGAACTCGCTGGTGTGTCGAGGCAACCAGGTCTTGACTGGATGCGTCATAGTGACTGTGAGCCACATCTCATGTCGGGGGACACGATGAGTATGGACGCCAGGATCGACGGTTCGACGCTGAAGCTCAGCGGCGATCTCGACGTGCGCACGACCGGGCTGCTGCGCAGCGCCGTCTATGCGCTGCTGGAGGGCGACGACGCCACCGTTGTCGTCGACCTCACCGACGTCGACAGCATCGACCTCATCGCCCTCCGGGTGCTCGCCGTGGCGACCCGCCAGGCGGGGCTGTCGGGTCGCCACGTCGTGCTGCGCGGCTGCTGCCCCGCCGTGCGCCGCTTCCTCCACGTGTCGCGCCTGTTCCGCGCGCTCGAGGTCGAGCGGGACCGCGTCCCCGCCTGACGCCGCCGACGAGACGCCGCGCCCGCGGCCCTTCGGAGCCGGTGTTGGATGTCCCACACTCCGGGCCGCTGACGGCCGGCGAACCTTACCCTCGTCCCCATGACGGAGAAGGATCGTCCCTGGGTCATGCGCACCTACGCCGGCCACTCGACGGCCGCGGCGTCCAACGCGCTCTACCGGACCAACCTCGCCAAGGGGCAGACCGGCCTGTCGGTCGCCTTCGACCTGCCCACCCAGACCGGCTACGACCCCGACAGCCCGCTGGCGCGCGGCGAGGTCGGCAAGGTGGGCGTGCCCGTCCCCCACCTCGGCGAGATGCGTCGGCTGTTCGACGAGATCCCGCTGACGTCGATGAACACGTCGATGACGATCAACGCCACGGCCATGTGGCTGCTGGCGCTCTACCAGGTGGCCGCCGAGGAGCAGAACCCCGGCGTCGACCCGCGCGAGGTCGCCGCGCGGCTCGCGGGGACGACCCAGAACGACATCATCAAGGAGTACCTCTCCCGCGGGACCTACGTCTTCCCGCCCGAGCACTCCCTGCGGCTGATCGGCGACGTCATCGCCTACACGGTGCACCAGATCCCGCAGTGGAACCCGATCAACATCTGCAGCTACCACCTCCAGGAGGCGGGCGCCACGCCCACCCAGGAGCTGGCCTACGCGCTGTGCACCGCGATCGCGGTGCTCGACCAGGTCCGGGCGTCCGGGCAGGTCGACGAGGCCGACTTCGAGAAGGTCGTGGGGCGCATCTCGTTCTTCGTCAACGCCGGCGTGCGCTTCGTCGAGGAGATGTGCAAGATGCGCGCGTTCGTCGAGCTGTGGGACGAGCTCACGCGCGAGCGCTACGGCGTCCAGGACCCCAAGATGCGGCGCTTCCGGTACGGCGTCCAGGTCAACTCGCTGGGCCTGACCGAGGCGCAGCCCGAGAACAACGTGCAGCGCATCGTGCTGGAGATGCTCGGGGTCACGCTCTCCAAGAGCGCCCGGGCGCGCGCGGTCCAGCTGCCTGCGTGGAACGAGGCCCTCGGGCTGCCGCGGCCGTGGGACCAGCAGTGGTCGCTGCGCCTCCAGCAGGTGCTCGCCTTCGAGTCCGACCTGCTGGAGTACGACGACCTCTTCGACGGCTCGGTCGTCGTCGAGGCCAAGGTCCGCGAGCTCGTGGAGGGTGCGCGCGCCGAGATCGACCGGGTCCAGGCCATGGGCGGCGCGATCGCGGCGGTCGACTCGGGCTACATGAAGTCGGAGCTGGTGTCGGCCCACGCCGCCCGCCGCGCCCGGATCGAGTCGGGCGAGGAGCAGGTGGTGGGGGTCAACGCGTTCACCACGACCGAGCCCTCGCCCCTCACCGCCGACCTCGACTCGGCGATCCAGACGGCGGACCCTGCGGCCGAGGAGGCCGCGATCGCCTCGGTGCGCGCGTGGAAGGACCAGCGCGACGAGGAGGCCGTGCAGCAGGCGCTGGCGCGGCTGGCTGCCGAGGCCAAGACCGACGCCAACCTCATGGACGCCACGCTGGCGTGCGCCCGGGTCGGCGCCACGACGGGGGAGTGGGCCGGCACCCTGCGCGGGGTGTTCGGCGAGTTCCGTGCCCCGACCGGGGTGACGGGCGCGGTCGGCGTCGTGGAGGCGGGGGCCGAGCTGGCCGCCGTACGCGAGCGGGTGCGGTCCACCGGCGAGGAGCTGGGCGGCCGTCTGCGGCTGCTGGTCGGCAAGCCGGGTCTCGACGGGCACTCCAACGGCGCCGAGCAGGTGGCCGTCCGGGCCCGGGACGCCGGCTTCGAGGTGATCTACCAGGGCATCCGGCTCACGCCGGAGCAGATCGTCGCGGCCGCCGTGGCCGAGGACGTGCACTGCGTGGGGCTGTCGATCCTGTCGGGCTCCCACATGGAGCTGGTCCCCGCGGTGCTCGAGGGCCTGCGCGCGGCCGGGCTGTCCGACGTCCCCGTGGTCGTCGGCGGGATCATCCCCGAGTCCGACGGCCGCGCGCTCGTCGCGCAGGGGGTCGCGGCGGTCTACACCCCGAAGGACTTCGGGCTCACCGCGATCATGGACGGCATCGTGGACGTGATCCGCCGGGCGAACGGGCTGGCCTAGCCGGCCCGGCGGGACCTTTGTCCCGAATAGGTCCCGAAGCGTTCCGCAGGGCAGATTTCTGAGGGTTGGCTTACCTCAGCGTTGCTACGGTCCATCCCGTGTCGTCCCTCCGGAAGCCCAAGGACAAGTGCTGCAACGACCGGCCTCGCTGCAAGCGCTGTCCGATCCGCATGCTCAAGGACGGAACGCTGCCCGAGGGGTATACGGTCAAGAGGCGCAAGCTCGTCAAGGTGAAGGCGAGGCGCGGCGACGTCCGGGTCGCCTGACCGTGGAGGAGAGCCCTTGCCCGCAGCACGCTTCGTCGAACAGCTCAACGCCCAGATCGGCAACGAGCTGTTCGCGCACAACCAGTACCTCGCGATCGCCGCGTTCTATGACGGGCTGACCATGCCCCAGATGGCGGCCTTCTTCTATGCCCAGGCGGCCGAGGAGCGCGAGCACGGGCTGATGATGGTGCAGTACCTCCTCGACACCGACTCCCCGGTCGAGATCCCGGGCGTCGAGGGCCCCGTCGTGGGCTTCGACGACGTCCTGGCCCCCGTCGAGCTCGCGCTGCGCCAGGAGCAGACCGTCACCGAGCAGATCAACGCGCTGCTGCGCACCGCCCGCGAGGAGTTCGACTTCGCCTCCGAGCAGTTCATGCAGTGGTTCGTCAAGGAGCAGGTCGAGGAGACGGCCACCATGAGCGACCTGATCGCGGTCGTGGGGCGCAACCGGGACGACATCAACAGCATCGAGGACTACGTCGCCCGCGAGCACGCCGAGCGCACGCCCGACCCGACCGCGCCCAAGGCCGCCGGAGCCTGAGCCCGGGGGTCGAGCCCAGATCCCCGGCAACGGTCCCGCGAGCGCCGTCGTACGACGTCAGCCGCGGCGGCGGAGCACGCCGGCGAAGGCCGCCGCGCCGACGGCGAAGCCCACCGCCCCGCCGAGGAGCGGGCCCCACCCTGCGTCGAGGCCGCGGCCGAGCGCGACGCCGAGCGCGGTCAGCAGCATCACCGCGAGGGCCAGGCCGATCCGCAGGAACATCTCCTGGACGAACAGGGTCGTCAGCGACTGCGTGCCGCCGCGGCGGTCGAGCGGCTGGGCGTCGACGACCGCCCGCGGCCTGAGCGGGCCATAGACGTGCGGGAACGTGTCGTCGCCGACCGGGTCCTCCCGCCAGGGGACGTCGAGGCGGTCGGTCTCGATGGTGAGCAGCAGCAGCGGCTCGCGGGCGTCGCGGTAGAACCCGTCGAACACGGCGGGGACCTGCTCGCGCCGCGAGGCGTGGATGAACCCCTCCTCCGCGAGGGTCCGGCCCCGCGTCGAGGTCGTGTAGGAGCCGGTGCGCTTGGCCTCGGCCCAGTCGGCCGCGGTGGCGATGTGGTAGATCCGCACGATGTCGCCTAGAAGAGCCGGTGCTCGGAGTCGTCCATGCCCCGCAGTGCGTCATAGTCGACGACGGCGCACGCGATCCCACGGTCGGTGGCCAGCACCCGGGCCTGCGGCTTGATCTCCTGGGCGGCGAAGATGCCCTTCACGTCGCCGCGGGTCGTGAGCAGGGGGTCGCGGTTGAGGAGCTCGAGGTAGCGGGTGAGCTGCTCGACGCCGTCGATCTCCCCTCGGCGCTTGATCTCGACGGCGACCGAGCGGCCCTCGGCGTCGCGGCACATGAGGTCGACGGGGCCGATGGCGGTGGGGTACTCCCGCCGTACGAGCGTCAGGCCCTCGGCGAGGGTGTCGGGATGCGCGGCCAGCAGCTCCTGCAGGTGCTTCTCGACCCCGTCCTTCTGGAGGCCCGGGTCGATGCCGAGGTCGTGGGAGGAGTCGTGGTGGATCTCCTCGATGAGGATCCGCAGGGTGTCCTCGGGTCCCTTGGCGGTGGCGCGGGCGGTGACCGTCCACTCGACCTGGCCGTCGTCGGTCAGCCCCTCGCGGACCGTGCAGGGCGGCGACATCCAGTTCAGCGGCTTGTAGGAGCCGCCGTCGGAGTGCACGAGCACCGAGCCGTCCGCCTTGATCATCAGCACCCGGGTGGCCATGGGCAGGTGGGCGGTCAGTCGGCCGGCGTAGTCCACCTGGCAGCGCGCCACGACGAGTCTCACGGGGGAGGAATCTACCCGGTCCCTCTCGGGTGAACTTGCTCACGGCAGCCAGCGCGGCGGCCGTGCGATGATGCCCGCCATGACCAGCCCGTCTGAGACTTCCGGCGCGCCCGAAGGGCGCCAGTTCACCCGCATCGGCGTCATCGGCCTCGGCACCATGGGTGCCGGCATCGCCGAGGTGTTCGCCCGCAACGGCTATGCCGTCACCGGCGTCGAGCTCAACGACGACGCCGTGGGCCGCGGTCGCCAGCACCTCGAGGCGTCGACGGGCCGCGCCGTGGCTCGCGGCAAGCTCTCCGAGGCCGACCAGGCCGAGCTCCTGGGCCGGATCTCCTTCACCACCGACATGGCCGACCTCGGGGACGCCGACTTCGTCGTCGAGGCCGTCGTGGAGTCGCTGGAGGTCAAGAAGGAGATCTTCCGCCGCCTCGACGACGTGGTGAAGCCGGACGCGATCCTGGCCACCAACACCTCCTCGCTGTCGGTCACCGAGATCTCCACCGCCAACTCGCGGCCGGGCCGCGTCGTGGGCGTGCACTTCTTCAACCCGGCGCCGGTGCAGAACCTCGTCGAGATCATCCGGACCGTGGTCACCGAGCCCGCGGTGCTGACCGACGTCGAGACGCTGCTCGGCGCCCTCGGCAAGAGCCCGGTCGTGTGTGGCGACAAGGCGGGCTTCATCGCCAACACCCTGCTCTTCGGCTACCTCAACCACGCCGTGTCGATGTTCGAGGGCAAGTACGCCACCCGCGAGGACATCGACGCCGCGATGCGCTTCGGCTGCGGCTACCCCATGGGTCCGCTGGCGCTGCTCGACCTGATCGGGCTGGACACCGCCTACGAGATCCTCGACACGATGTACCGCCAGGGCCGCGACCGGCTGCACGCCCCCGCCCCCATCCTCAAGCAGATGGTGACGGCGGGGCTGCTCGGCAGGAAGTCCGGACGCGGCTTCTACACCTACGAGCGCCCCGACAGCTCCGCCGTGGTCGCCGACGCGCTCACCCCCTCCGCCGACTCCAAGCCGCAGCTGCGGCGCGACGTGAGGCTCGTGGGCGTCGTGGGCACGGGAACGATGGCCTCGGGCATCGTCGAGGTCTTCGCCAAGGCCGGGTTCGACGTGGTCTACGTCGGCCGCACGCAGGCCAAGGTGGACGGCGTACGCGCGACCATCGAGCGCTCACTCGACAAGGCCATCGGCCGCGGCAAGATGGAGGAGTCGGAGAAGGACGTCGTGCTCGGACGGCTGACCGGGTCGAGCTCGCTGGACGACCTCGCGCAGGTCGACATCGTCGTCGAGGCGATCGCCGAGGACGTCGGCATCAAGAGCACGCTCTTCGAGAACCTCGACGACATCTGCAAGCCGGGCGCCATCCTCGCCACGACCACCTCGTCGCTGCCGATCATCGCCCTGGCCAAGGTGACCAAGCGGCCCCAGGACGTCATCGGCATGCACTTCTTCAACCCGGCGCCGATCATGCGCCTGGTCGAGGTCGTGTCCACCGTGGCCACCGCCGACGACGTGGCCGAGACCGTCCTGGCGCTGTGCGCCCAGGTCGGCAAGGTGGCCGTCTCGTGCGGCGACCGCGCCGGCTTCATCGTCAACGCGCTGCTGTTCCCCTACCTCAACGACGCGGTCAAGATGCTCGAGGCCCACTATGCGACGGCCGACGAGATCGACACCGCGATGAAGCTCGGCTGCGCCCTGCCGATGGGGCCGTTCGAGCTGCTCGACGTGGTCGGCAACGACGTGTCGCTGGCGATCCAGCGCGAGCTCTACCTCGAGTTCCGCGAGCCGGGCTTCGCCCCGGCGCCGCTGCTCGAGCACCTGGTGACGGCGGGCTACCTCGGCCGCAAGACCCAGCGCGGCTTCCGCGACTACCGGAGCGCCTGACCCGTGTCGGTCCCCGGTCCGGGCGCGCCCTCGCGACCGGGCCGGGACCTGCGCATCGACTTCTTCCGCGGCCTCGCGCTGCTCACGATCTTCGTCGACCACGTGCGGGGCGACCCGTGGGGACGGTGGACGCTGCGCGAGTACGGCCTCGTGACGGCGCTCGACGTGTTCATCCTGCTCGCCGGGGTGTCGGGCTATCTCGCCTACGGGACGCGGCTCGGGTCGGGGTGGCGCGACGGCCGCGACGGCCTGCGTCGGCTGTTCCGTCGGGTGGCGACGGTCTATGGCGCGCACCTCGGGCTGGTGCTCAGCCTCGTCCTGCTGGCGGGCGTCGTCGGGGTCCTCTGGCCGTCGTACCCCGTGCTGCCCTACCTGCAGGTGAGCCGTCTCGTGCACGACCCGTGGCCCACCGTCCTGCAGGTGGTCACGATGTCCTACCAGCCGCGGTTCTGCGGCATCCTGCCCGTCTACGTCCTGCTGCTGCCGACGCTGCCCCTCGTCGTCTGGGGGATGCGGGTCTCGCGGCTGCTGCCGCTGGGCGTGGGCCTGGTGGCCTTCGGGGTCGCCGTCTTCACCGACCTCGGGTTCCCCTTCGGTGGGGGTGACGAGTGGCGGATCGACCCACTGAAGTGGTTCGTCGTCTATGCGGCGGGCATCGTGCTCGGCAGCCTGGCCGGGCGCCCGCCGTGGCACGCGCCGCGGTGGGTCACCTGGCTGGCCGTCGGCTGGCTCGCCGTCACCCTCCTCGACGACGCGCCCTGGCAGGCGCTGCCCGGGCTCGCGGGCGTGACCGCTCCGACCGTCGCCCTCGGCGTGGACCTGCACGCGCAGCCGTGGGCCGAGGTGCTGCGGCTGGTGAGCCTGGCCGCGGCGGGGTGGCTCGTGCTGCGGGTCGTGCCCGCTCGTGCGGCCTGGCTGCGCGCGCCGTCGGCGGTCGCGGTCAACCGGGTGGGGGCCGCGTCGCTGCCCATGTTCTGGATCGGGGCGGTGCTGTCGGCGGCGGCGACGATCGTGGCGGTGCGGCTGGGGGAGTCGTGGGCGGCCTACACCGCCGTCACCGCGCTGGGCGTCGTGGCGCTGCTCGGGGCGGCGCGGCTGCGCGCCACGCGGTTCCCGCGCCGTACGTCGTCGGCCCCGGCCGTGACGACCCAGCCGACCTGACCTCGCGCCGCCCCACGCCGGCTCAGTCGAGCAGCTGGACCAGCAGGCCGCCGAGGTTGGCGGCCACGAACGCGCCGACGACCACGGCCGCGACGACCAGCGGCTGACGGGCGTTGGGCTCACCGGCGGCCGCGGCCCGGCGGGTGAGCACCTGGGTGACGACGAAGGGCGCGGCGAACACGAGGACGGCCGGGACGACCGCCGCGGCGATCACCCAGCCCGGCGTCGCGTGGAGGCTCGGGTCGGGATGGCCGAGCAGGGCCGGGACCCCCTCGCCGACCACGAAGGCCAGCACGAAGGACACGGGGAACAGCGCCAGCGACCACCAGGCCAGCCGCAGCGGGCTGCGTCGGGCCCGGCCCGCTGAGCGGTGGGACATCGTGCTCATGGTCGACACCCCCTCCTTCTCACCCCCAGGCTAGGACGACGGTCCCGCGGCCGCATCGGCTCGCGCACTCATCTCGTCGCACCCGGTGTCCCAGGCGTCACAGCGCACGACCGAAGCCGGCACTGATGGGCCGAAACTTCGGCCGCTCAGTGCAGGTTTCCCCGCCTGGGCGGGGAAACCGACACTCGCTCAATCGAGGCAGAACTCGTTGCCCTCGGGGTCGGCCATCACGATGAACCCGGCGGAGAGGGGAGGGGCGGGCTCGTCGCGGCGGAGCCGGGTGGCGCCGAGGGGGACGAGCCGCTCGCACTCCGCCTCGAGGGCGTCCATCCGGTCGTCGCCCCGGAGGCCGGGGGCGGCCCGGACGTCGAGGTGGACGCGGTTCTTGGCGCTCTTGCCCTCGGGCACGCGCTGGAAGAAGAGCCGCGGTCCCACGCCGTCGGGGTCGACCACCGCGGAGGCGTCGTTGCGCCGCTCCGGGGGGACCCCGAGCGCGTCGAGCGCCTCGTCCCAGGTCTCGAAGCCGGGCGGGGGCGAGTCGTAGCGGTAGCCCAGCACCTCGGCCCAGAACCCGGCCAGGGCGTGCGGGTCGGCGCAGTCGAAGGTCAGCTGCAGGGTGCGGCTCACGAGGGGTCTCCTGTCGTCGGGCCCGAGGTCTCGGGGTCCCAGGGTGTCAGCCAGGGGGTCGCGGGGATGCCCTCGCGGCCGGCGACCAGTGCATACATCGTCGCCCCGTCCAACGCCTCCCGGATGATGTCGGCGTGGCCGGCGTGCCGGGCCAGCTCCTCGACGAGGTGGAACCACACCCAGCGGACGTTCCACTGCGCGTCCGGCGGGTTCCAGGGGGCCGGGGACACGGGGACGGGCGTCTCGAGGTCGGTGGCGGCGACGGCGGCCACCACGGCGGCGGACACGTCGTCGAGGGCGGCCAGCGCGTCGCCCACCGTGTCCGCGTCGAGCCAGGTGAACTCCCGCTGCCAGTCGCTCATCTGCTGCTCCTGGGTCCGCTCGTCGACGGGCAGGGAGGGTGCCGCCGTCGCGGCCGCCAGCCAGGACCGCTGGACGGCGGTCGCATGCTTGACCAGCACGCCGACGGTGAGCTCGCTGGCGGTCGTACGGCGGCCCGCCTGCTCGTCGGTCAGCCCGAAGACCGCGGCTCTGAAGGCGTCCTGCTGCTGGACCAGGAAGCCGGCGAGGGCGTCCTTCTCGGTGGGACAGGCGGGGGCGTGGAACGGCATCAGGACTCCTCGGTGACCGTCGACGGGGTGGGGGACCGGTGGGCGAAGAGGTCGCGCAGCAGCGCCAGCTCGGCGCCGTGGTGGATGAGCTCCCGGTGGATGTGCAGCACCAGCATCGCCAGCGGCTCCTCAGCGAAGGGCCCTTCCGCCTCGCCACACGGGCGGCTCAGTCCCTCCTCGCCCAGGGAGCGGACCCCCTCGACCCAGGTGGCGACCTGGGCGTCGAGCTGGGCCAGCGCCTCATCGGCCCCGGCCGCGTAGTCCCAGGAGTGGTAGTCGGCCGGCGGGGCGCCGAAGTGGGCCGCGTTGCGGGCGGCCAGGACGCCGACCAGCACGTGGCCGAGCCGCCAGGCGATGGTCGTGACCGAGGCGGGCTCCGGCTCGGGGAACGCGAACTCGATGACCATCGCGCCGGAGCCGCCCTGGATCGGCGCCGACGACGTGCCGCGCGGGCGGACGCTCCACGAGCCGGGGGCCGGCTCCCAGAGGTACTCCTCGTCGGTCAGCCCGTCGAGCCGCGGGCGGAGCTGGTGGTGCCAGTGCCACTCGAGCTGGTCGAGGAGCAGGCCGTTCCAGGTGAGCGTCGTCGTCGTCATGCCTCCACCCTGCCGAGTCAAGCGGACAGGATCTGTCCGCTAGTTGTGGGACGCTGGTCGCGTGGCCGAGACGACCCAGCGCCTGCTCTCCCTGCTCGGGCTCCTCCAGTCCCGTCCGGTGTGGACCGGCCCGGAGCTCGCGGAGCGGCTCGGGGTCACCACGCGGAGCATCCGCCGCGACGTCGTGCGGCTGCGCGATCTCGGCTACCCGGTCAACGCCGCGCAGGGCACCGGAGGGGGCTACCAGCTCGGCGCGGGCCGCGCGCTGCCGCCGCTGCTGCTCGACGACGACGAGGCCGTCGCCATCGCGGTCTCGCTGCGCCTGGCGGCGACCTCGGTGTCCGGTGCGAGTGACGCCGCGGTGCGCACCCTCGCCAAGCTCGACCAGGTCCTCCCGCCGCAGCTGCGTCGCTCGATCCGGGCGCTGCAGGACGCGACCGACTCGCTGCCCGGGCCCACGTCGGGCGTCGACGGCGAGGCGCTGCTCACCCTGGCCCGGGCCTGTCGTGACCTGGTGCGCGCGCGCTTCGCCTACGCCGCCCGGGACGGGGTCGCCTCGGAGCGCACCGTCGAGCCGGTCCGCCTGGTGACCGCCGGCCAGCGGTGGTACCTCATGGCCTGGGACACCGACCGCGACGACTGGCGCACCTTCAGGGTCGACCGGATGTCGCAGGTGCGGTCCACCACGTGGAGGTTCGCGCTCCGCGAGCACCCCGACCCCGTCGCGTTCGTCCAGGGGGCCGTCTCGGCCGCGCCCTACCGCTTCACCGCGCGGGCGGTGGTGCGGGCTCCCGCCGCCGTCGTGCGCAAGCAGCTGCCCGCGCGCTCGGCCGTGGTCACCGCCCTCGACGCCGCGTCCTGCGAGGTCACCGCGGGAGGCGACAGCCTGACCTGGATCGCGCTCTACCTGGCCTCCCTGGGCCACGAGCTGCGCGTCGTCGACCCGCCGGAGCTGGCCGTCGAGGCGGCGCGGCTGGGCCGGCTCCTGACGGCCGCGGCGCGGGGGTCGTGACCCAGATCGCAGGGGGTCGGTGACCCACGCCGCACGGGCCCGTCGAGGGCGGTCGATCTGCCAGTCCCGAAGTCGTCAAATCGTCATCTTGTGACACAGCAGACAGCCCCCGGGGGTCGGTAACTTGCACGGGTAAAGGGCCTTTGTAACGTGCCAAACGTTGCGGTCCACGAGACGTCCTCCAGGCAGAGGAGTGCAGGAATGAGAATCGTCGTCCTCGTCAAGCACGTACCCGATCCCGACGCCGGCTGGAGCTTTGCTCCCGACCTCACCTTGGACCGCTCCAAGGTCGAGGGACGGCTGTCGGAGCTCGACGAGTACGCCGTCGAGCAGGCCGTGCGCCTGGTCGAGGGCGGCCTCGACGCCGAGGTCGTGGCGCTGACGATGGGCCCCGCGGACGCCGTCGACGGCCTGCGCAAGGCCCTGGCCATGGGCGCCGACGCGGGCGTGCACGTCGAGGACGACGCGATCCACGGCTCCGACGCCCTGGCCAGCTCGCTGGTGCTCGCAGAGGCGATCAAGCAGACCGGCTTCGACCTGGTGCTGACCGGCATGAGCTCCACGGACGCCGAGATGTCGGTCGTGCCCTCGATGGTCGCCGACCGCCTGGGCGTCAACCAGGCGACCTTCGCCGGCGAGATCTCCGTCGCCGACGGCGTCGTCTCCATCCGGCGCGAGTCCGAGGCCGGTAGCGAGCACGTCAGTGCCGCGCTCCCCGCCGTGGTGTCGGTCACCGACCAGAGCGGCGAGGCCCGCTACCCCGCCTTCAAGGCGATCATGATGGCCAAGAAGAAGCCCGTCACCAGCCTGTCGCTGGCCGACCTGGGCGTCGACCCGTCCCGGGTCGGGCTCGCAGCCTCCGCCACCCGCGTCGTCGGCGTCGAGCCGGCCCCCGCCCGCGCGGCCGGCGTCGTCGTCAACGACGACGGCACGGGTGCCGCCCAGCTCGCCGACTTCCTCGCCGCCCGGGGCCTCCTGTGAGCGCCCGGCCGACCACCACCCTCCCCGTCCCCGCGCTCGCCTGAGAAGGAGCCGTCATGTCCGAAGTGCTCGTCCTGGTCGACAAGGCCCCCCAGGTCGACGGCGGGGTCCGCAAGGCCTCCCTGGAGCTGCTCACGCTGGCCCGTCGCATCGGTGAGCCGAGCGCGGTCGTCTTCGGCGGCGCCGACGACGCCGTGGTCGCGACCCTCGGGTCCTACGGTGCTGCCAAGGTCTACGCCGTCGCCGGCGACGACGCCGACCAGTTCCTCTCCCTGCCCAAGGCCGAGGCCCTGGTCGACATCGCGCAGCGCGTGTCGCCGGCCGCGGTGCTCGTCACCTCCGGCCCCGAGGGCAAGGACGTCGCCGCGCGCGTCGCCGTCCGCCTCGACGCCGGCATCATCACCGACGCGACCGACCTGGTCGCCGGTGACGGCGGCGTGACCGCAAAGCAGTCGGTGTTCTCCGGCACCTGGGTGGCCACCAGCCAGGTGACCCGCGGCGCCGCGGTCGTCACCGTCCGGCCCAACTCCCTCACCCCCGAGACGTCCCCGGCGACCCCCACGGTGGAGACGGTCGAGGTGGCGCTGAGCGACGCCGCGCGCGGTGCTCGCGTCACCGAGAGGTCTCCACGCCAGTCCTCGGGCCGGCCCGCGCTCACCGACGCCGCCGTCGTCGTCACCGGCGGCCGGGGCGTGGGCTCGCCCGAGGGCTTCGAGGTCATCGGCCGGGTGGCCGACGCGCTCTCCGGAGCCGTCGGAGCCACCCGGGCGGTGACCGACCTCGACTGGGCCGACCACGACCTCCAGGTCGGTCAGACCGGCAAGACCGTCGCCCCCAACCTCTACCTCGCCGCGGGCGTCTCCGGTGCGATCCAGCACCGCGCCGGCATGCAGTCCAGCAAGACCGTCGTGGCGGTGAACAAGGACGCCAAGGCCCCGATCTTCGAGGTCTCCGACTTCGGGGTCGTCGGCGACCTGCACGCCGTCCTCCCCGCCCTCCTCGACGAGATCAGCCGCCGGCGCGGTTGACGAGGAGACCGACATGGTGGTGACCACGCTCCCCGGCCTCGCAGTGGCCCGAGTGGTCACCACCTCGGTCACCCCTGCCCAGAGCCATCCCCTGCACCCCACCACCCCGACGGCGGCGTATCCGTCGACCCCACCCCTCGAGTAAAGGACGCACACCATGAGTTCGCCCGCCGACCAGACCACCCACGCGTTCGGAGGGAGCGGGCTCGACCTCGGCACGCTCAACCTGATGCTGGAGGCGCTCGATGACTTCGTGACCGCCGCCCTGACGCCGGAGCTCCAGCTCGAGCTGGACCACGAGGACACCTGCCCCGAGGACATCGTCCGGGCGATGTCGGACCCCGACACCCTCGGCGTGCAGATGGTGTTCGTGCCCGAGGCGTACGGCGGCATGGACGGTGGCGCGTTCGACTCCTACCGCATCTGCGAGACCATGGCGCTGCACGACATCGGTCTGGCGACCGCGGTGTTCGCGACCTTCCTCGGCTCCGACCCGATCATGGTGGGCGGCACCGAGGAGCAGAAGCTCGACTGGCTCGGCTCCATCGCCGAGAAGGGGACGGTCTTCGCCTACGGCGCCACCGAGCCCGAGGCCGGCTCCGACCTCGGCGCCATGACCACGGTGGCCGAGCCGATCACCGACGACGACGGCAATGTCACGGCCTACAAGATCAACGGCCGCAAGCAGTGGATCTCCAACGGCTCGATCGCCGACATGTCCACGATCCTCGCCGCCACCCCGGCCGGGCCGTCGTGGTTCGTCGTCCCCAAGGACACCCCGGGCTTCAGCTCCGCCCCGCCGGAGGACAAGCACGGCATCCGCCTCTCCAACACCGCGGCGCTGTTCCTCGACGACGTCGAGGTCCCTGCCTACAACCTGATCGGCGGCGTCGAGGGGCGCGGCCTGGTCCAGGCCCAGCAGGTCTTCGGCTACACCCGCCTCATGGTCGCGGCGTTCGGGCTCGGCGGCGGCTGGGCCGCGGTCGACCGCGCGATCGAGTACTCCAAGAACCGCATCCAGGGCGGCGGCCCGCTCTCGGAGAAGCAGGGCTTCACCCACAAGCTCATCGTTCCCCACGTGGTCCGGCTCGAGGCGGCGCGCGCCTTCATGGAGGAGACGGCCACGCGGCTCGACTCCGGCGAGGGTGCCGACGGCGCGATGAACTGCGAGGGCGCGATCGCCAAGTACCAGGCCACCGAGGCCGGCAACGCCGCCGCTGACGCCGCCATCCAGGCGCACGGCGGCTACGGCTACACCCGTCCCTACGTCGTGGAGAAGATCAAGCGCGACGTCCGGATCACGACGATCTACGAGGGCACCTCCGAGATCATGGAGATGACCATCGCCCGCGAGCGCTGGCAGCAGCACCTCAAGACCCGTGGCCAGCACTACCTCGACCGGGCCACCGCCCTCCAGGCCGTCCACGCCCAGCACCCCGACGTCGGCGCCGGCACGGCGGCCCTCGCCAACCAGGCCCTGGCCGCCGTCCTCGAGGCCTGCCGGGTCGGTCGCCTCACCCGCAACCAGCACGTGCTGTTCCGGCTCGGCGAGCTCATCTCCGCCGTCGAGACCGCGGACACGTTCTCACGGCGCGCCGCGGCGATGCTCGACGGCGACCGCTATGACAAGACCCCCAAGCGCTTCGACGGCCACGCCTGGGCCGCCATGGCGCGGATCTTCGCGCGCGAGGCCGCCCAGAAGGTCGCCCTCGACGGTCCCCGCTACGTGGTCGGTGCGGCCGACGCGGGTGGCGTCCCGCTCACGGTCCCGACCGACGCGATCACCGCGGCGCAGGCCGGCCTCATCGCCGACATGGACCTCGTCGCAGACATCCTCTACGGCCGCACGGCCGAGTGACTCGGAAAGAAGAAGACAACCAGCCATGAGTGAGCACACGATGTCACCCGTCGCCATCGTCGGCACCGCCGCGATCATGCCCCAGGCCCCGGATGCGGCCACCTTCTGGGCCAACATCACCGGAGGGCGCTACTGCGTCACCGACGTGCCCCCGGAGCGGTGGGACCCCGCGCTCTTCTTCTCCGAGGACCACGCCCTGCCCGACCACACCTACTCGCGGATCGGCGGCTGGGTGCGGGAGTTCCCCTGGGACCCGGTGAGCTGGAAGCTCCCGATCCCGCCCAAGGTCGCCCAGCAGATGGACCAGGGCCAGCGGTGGGCCATCTCGGCCGCGCGCTCGGCCCTGACCGAGGCGGGCTGGCCGAACTGGAACGTGGACACCGACCGGGTCGCCGTCATCCTCGGCAACGCCATCGGCGGTGAGAAGCACTACCAGACCTCGATGCGGATCAAGCTGCCCGAGGTGCTCAAGAAGCTGGCCGGGGTGCCCTCGCTCGTCGGGCTGCCCGCCGACGTGCAGCGCGCCATCGTCGAGGAGACCCGGGAGGCCTACCTCGCCGACCAGATCGACATCACCGAGGACACCATGCCCGGTGAGCTCTCCAACGTGATCGCCGGCCGCGTCGCCAACCTGTTCAACCTGCGTGGCCCCAACTTCACCACGGACGCGGCGTGCGCGTCCGGTCTGGCAGCTCTCAACGCGGCCGTGCACGGCCTGATCGCCCACGACTACGACGCCGTCGTCACCGGCGGCATCGACCGCAACATGGGCGTCGACGCGTTCGTGAAGTTCTGCAAGATCGGTGCCCTGTCGGCCACCGGCACCCGGCCCTTCGACGCCGGCGCCGACGGCTTCGTCATGGGCGAGGGTGCGGCGCTGTTCGTGCTCAAGCGGCTCGAGGACGCCGAGGCCGCGGGCGACCGCATCCACGCCGTGATCCTCGGCATCGGCGGATCCTCCGACGGCAAGGGCAAGGGCATCACCGCGCCCAACCCGGTCGGCCAGAAGCTCGCCGTCGAGCGCGCCTGGGCCGCCGCCGGCGAGGACCCGTCGACCGCCACCGCGGTGGAGGCGCACGGCACCTCCACGCGCGTCGGGGACGCCGCCGAGCTCAACAGCCTCACCGGCGTCTTCGGCGCCGCGGGCGCCAAGCCCGGCACCATCGCGCTGGGCTCGGTCAAGTCCAACATCGGCCACCTCAAGGCCGCCGCCGGCACCGCCGGCCTGTTCAAGATGGTCTACTCGCTGCGCGAGAAGCAGCTCGTCCCGAGCCTCAACTTCGTCACGCCCAACGAGAACGTCGACTGGGACACGGTGCCCTTCAAGGTCAACACCCAGCTGCGGGCGTGGCCCGAGCCCGCCGGCGGCGTCCGGCGTGCCGGCGTCAGCGCCTTCGGCTTCGGCGGCACCAACTTCCACGTCGTCGTGGAGGAGCACGTGCCGGGTCGCCACAAGGCCGCCCCCCAGGTCTTCGCCTCCGCCGAGGTCCCCGCCCGGACCACCGTGTCGGCTCCCGTCGCGGCCCCGGTCGCCGCCAAGCCGCCGCTGCGCGGTGCGCTGGTCCTCGGTGCGGCCGACGACGCGTCGCTGCTGACGGCCGTACGCGCGGCGCTCGCCGACGCCCAGCAGGGCAAGGCGCCGGCTCCGGCCGTTCCCTCGCCCGAGACGCTGGCCGCCCCCGTGCGCGCCGCCGTCGACTTCGCGGACGCCGCGGACCTCGCCGGCAAGCTCGACAAGCTCGAGAAGGCGCTCACGTCGGGCAACCCGGCCGTCTTCCGGATGGCCCGTCAGCAGGGCGCCTTCGTGGGTCGCGGACCCGCGCCCAAGGTGGCCTTCCTCTACACCGGCCAGGGCTCGCAGTACGTCAACATGCTCAAGGGGCTCTCCGCCCGCGAGGCCATCGTCGGCAACACCTTCGCCGAGGCCGACCAGGTCATGACCCCGCTGCTGGGCCGCTCGCTGTCGTCCTACATCTTCATCGACGGCGACGACCCCACCGCGGTCAAGGCCGCCACCCAGCAACTCCTCCAGACCGAGATCACCCAGCCCGCGGTGCTGGCCACCGACCTGGCGATGACCCGGCTGCTCTCCGCCTACGGCATGACCCCCGACATGGTCATGGGCCACAGCCTGGGCGAGTACGGCGCCCTCGTGGCCTCCGGCGCGCTCACCTTCGAGTCGGCCCTCGAGGCCGTCTCCGCCCGCGGTCGCGAGATGGCGAGCCTGTCGATCGACGACAACGGTGCGATGGCCGCCGTGTTCGGCCCGCTGCCGGAGATCGAGCGGATCGTCGCCGAGGCCGACGGCTACGTCGTCATCGCGAACGTCAACTCCAACTCCCAGGCGGTCGTCGGGGGTGCCACCGCTGCGGTCGAGAAGGTCGTCGAGACCTTCAACGCGGCCGGCATCAACGCCGTCCGCATCCCCGTCAGCCACGCGTTCCACACCTCGATCGTCGCGCCGGCCTCGGTGCCGCTCGTGGCGCAGCTGCGCCGCCTCGACGTCCGCGGCCCGCAGATCCCCTGCGTCGCCAACGTGACCGGCGACTTCTACCCGACGAACGCCGGCACCGACGTGATGCTCGACTACCTGGGCAAGCAGGTCGCCTCCCCGGTCCAGTTCGTCAAGGGCCTGCACACGCTCTACGACGCCGGCGCCCGCGTCTTCGTCGAGGTCGGCCCCAAGAAGGCGCTGCACGGCTTCGTCGAGGACGTCCTCGGCGGCCAGGACGACGTCCTCGCGCTCTACACCAACCACCCGAAGCTCGCCGACGAGGCGGCCTTCAACCAGGCACTGTGCGGGCTCTACGCCGCCGGCCTCGGCGGGGTCCCCGTGGCCCCCGTCGCCCCGGTGACCGCTCCCGCCACCACCACCCCGGAGCCCACCATGGCATCTGACGACACCATCCACGAGCTCGGCAAGCTCTTCGCGGGCGTGCTCGAGCAGGGACTGCGGATCTACGGCGCCCCCGCGACCACCGTCGCGCCCGCTGCTCCGCCCGCCCCCGCCCCGGCGCCCGTCGTCGAGGTCGTCACGGAGTCCCGGCCGCCGCTGGAGCCCGTGGTCATCACCGGAGCAGGCCTCGGCCTGCCCGGACGGCCGCAGGTCTTCGGCGACGACCACGTCGCCTCGATCCTCGCCGGCCAGCAGTTCATCGGACAGCTGCCCGAGTCCGTGCTCGACCGGATGGTCGACATGCGGATCACCCGCCTGGTCAAGAGCGAGTCCAAGGGCGCGAGCTTCGCGACCATCGACGACCCGGCCGAGGTCATCAAGCTGGCCGGCCTGCACGCACCGCTCGACGTGGTCGAGCAGTTCGGTGTCGACGCCGCGCGCGACGAGGCGCTCGACAACGCCACCCGGCTCGCCATCGGCAGCGGCTTCGAGGCGCTGCGCGACGCCGGCATCCCGCTGGTCCAGCGCTACAAGAAGACCACGCTCGGCACCCAGCTGCCCGACCGCTGGGGCCTGCCCGAGGAGCTCCGCGACGACACCGGCGTGGTGTTCGCCTCCGCGTTCCCCGGCTTCGAGCGGCTCGTCGAGGCCGTCGAGGACTACGCGTTCGACCGTGGCCGCCGCGACCAGATCCTCGCCCTCGAGGGACTCCTCGCCCAGCTGCCCGACGACGCGCCTGCGCGCGCCGAGGTGGAGAAGGTGCTCGCCGAGGCGCGCGCCGACCACGAGGCGCACCCCTATGAGTTCGACCGCCGCTTCCTGTTCCGCGTCCTCTCCATGGGCCACTCCCAGTTCGCCGACCTGATCGGAGCCCGCGGCCCGAACACCCAGGTCAACGCGGCGTGCGCCAGCACCACCCAGGCGCTGTCCGTGGCCGAGGACTGGATCCGCTCCGGCCGCTGCCGCCGGGTCGTCGTGGTCTCCGCCGACGACGCCACCGGTGACCGGCTCATGCCGTGGATCGGCGCCGGCTTCCTGGCCAGCGGAGCCGCCGCCACGGACGCCAACGTCGAGGACGCTGCGACGCCGTTCGACCGGCGCCGGCACGGCATGATCATCGGCATGGGCGCCGCCGCCTTGGTGGTGGAGTCCGCCGAGGCGGCCCGCGAGCGCGGCATCCAGCCCATCTGCGAGGTGCTCGGGGCCGTCACGGCCAACAGCGCCTTCCACGGCACCCGTCTCGACGTCGAGCACATCGCCGGCGTCATGGAGGCCGTGATGTCCGAGGCCGAGCGGCACGGCATCGACCGCCGGGCCATCGCCCCGCAGACCGTGTTCGTCTCCCACGAGACCTACACCCCGGCTCGCGGCGGCAGCGCCTCCGCCGAGGTCCACGCCCTTCGCTCCACGTTCGGTGACATGGCCGACCAGGTCGTCATCACCAACACCAAGGGCTTCACCGGGCACGCCATGGGCACCGGCATCGAGGACGTCCTGGCCATCAAGGCCCTCGAGACCGGCCTCGTCCCCGCGGTCCCCAACTACAAGGAGCCCGACCCCGACCTCGGCTCGCTGAACCTCTCCACCGGGGGCTCCTACCCGGTCGAGTACGCCCTGCGGCTCGCCGCCGGCTTCGGCTCCCAGATCGCCATGTCGATCCTGCGGCGCGTCCCGATGCCCGACGGTCGCCGGCGGGCTCCCGAGGAGCTGGGCTACTCCTACCGCATCGTCGACCAGGCCGCCTGGCAGCGCTGGCTCGACCGGCTCTCCGGCCACACCGGCGCGACCGTCGAGGTCGACCACCGGCGGCTGCGGGTCGTCGACACCGGCGCCCCCGAGGTGCCCGTGGTCGCGCGCACCCACGTCCCGGTGCCCTACGCCGACGCGCCGGTCGCCCAGGTGACCGCTGCCCCCGCCTCCGTGGCGCCCGCCGCCCCGGCTCCGGTGGCCCCGGCTCCGGTGGCCCCGGCTCCGGTGGCCCCCGCCGCCGCCGCGGCTCCGGCTCCGGTTCCCGCCGCCCCCGCGGTGGACCCGGTGCTGGCCGAGGTGACCAAGGTCGTCAGCGAGATGACGGGCTACCCGCCCGAGCTGCTCGACCCCGAGCTGGACCTCGAGGCCGACCTGGGCGTCGACACGGTCAAGCAGGCCGAGGTCTTCGCGGCCGTCCGCGGAGAGTACGGCGTGGAGCGTGACGAGACGCTGCAGCTGCGGGACTTCCCGACGCTCAACCACGTCGCCGCCTGGGTGCGGTCCAAGACCGGCATCCCCGCCCCCGTGGCCGCTCCGGCCGCTGCGCCGGTGGCTTCCGCTCCGGCCGCTCCGGCCCCGGTGGCCGTCGCGGCCCCCGCCGCCGACGAGGTCCTCGCGGCCGTCACCACGGTCGTCGCCGAGATGACCGGCTACCCGCCCGAGCTGCTCGACCCCGAGCTCGACCTCGAGGCCGACCTGGGCGTCGACACGGTCAAGCAGGCCGAGGTCTTCGCCGCGGTGCGTGGTCACTACAACGTGGAGCGTGACGAGACGCTGCAGCTGCGGGACTTCCCGACGCTCAACCACGTCGCCGCCTGGGTGCGGTCCAAGACCGGCATCCCCGCCCCCGTGGCCGCTCCGGCTGCCGCTCCGGCGGTTGCCGCCCCGGCACCCGCCGAGGCCGCTCCCGTGGCCGCCGCTCCGGCTGCCGACGAGGTGCTGGCCACGGTGACCAAGGTCGTCGCCGAGATGACCGGGTACCCGGAGGAGCTGCTCGACCCCGAGCTGGACCTCGAGGCCGACCTGGGCGTCGACACGGTCAAGCAGGCCGAGGTCTTCGCCGCGGTGCGTGGCCACTACAACGTGGAGCGTGACGAGAGCCTGCAGCTGCGGGACTTCCCGACGCTCAACCACGTCGCCGCCTGGGTGCGGTCCAAGACCGGCATCCCCGCCCCCGTGGCCGCTCCGGCCGCCGCTCCGGCGGCTGCCGCCGAGGCTGCTCCGGTGGCCGCTCCCGTGGCCGCCGACGAGGTGCTGGCCACGGTGACCAAGGTCGTCGCCGAGATGACCGGTTACCCGGAGGAGCTGCTCGACCCCGAGCTGGACCTGGAGGCCGACCTGGGCGTCGACACGGTCAAGCAGGCCGAGGTCTTCGCGGCCGTCCGTGGGCAGTACGGCGTGGAGCGTGACGAGAGCCTGCAGCTGCGGGACTTCCCGACGCTCAACCACGTCGCCGCCTGGGTGCGGTCCAAGACCGGCATCGCCGCCCCGGCCGTCCCCGCCGCTCCGGCGGAGGTCGCCCCGGCAGCGGCCGCTCCGGCTGCCGACGAGGTGCTGGCCACGGTGACCAAGGTCGTCGCGGAGATGACCGGTTACCCGGAGGAGCTGCTGGACCCGGAGCTGGACCTGGAGGCCGACCTGGGTGTCGACACGGTCAAGCAGGCCGAGGTCTTCGCCGCGGTGCGTGGTCACTACAACGTGGAGCGTGACGAGAGCCTGCAGCTGCGGGACTTCCCGACGCTCAACCACGTCGCCGCCTGGGTGCGGTCCAAGGCCGGCATCGCGGCGCCCTCCGCGGTCACCGAGACGTCCGCCCCGACGGTGGAGACACCGGCGGTCGCTGCCCCGGCGCCGAGCCTGGTCACCGGCGACCTCGCGGCCATCGACGCGCTGCCGAGGCGGATCCCCGTGCCCTCGCTGCGGCCGGCGGCCGACGCGTGCACGCCGACCGGCGTGCGCCTGGAGGAGGCCCGCGTCGTCGTGATGCTCGACGAGGGCGGCGTGGGTGCGGCCCTGGTCAAGAAGCTGGAGAAGGCCGGTGCCACGGCGCTGACCCTGGAGCCCGGCGTCGCCACCGAGGACCTCTCGGCGACGCTGGACGCGTGGCTGGCCGACGGACCGGTCGACGGCGTCTACTGGCTGCCCGCCCTCGACGAGGACGGCGACCTGGACGGCGACGGCTGGAGCGAGCAGCTCCGGCGCCGTGTCAAGACGCTCTACACCACCATGCGCAGGCTCTGGGACGACAGCCCGTTCCTCGTGTCCGCCACCCGCCTGGGCGGCTTCCACGGGTACGACGCGGCCGGCGCCACCAGCCCCCTCGGCGGAGCCGTGACCGGCTTCACCAAGTCCTACAAGAAGGAGCGGCCCGACGCCCTCGTGAAGGCCGTCGACCTCCCGGCCAGCCGCAAGACGGCCGCGGTCGCCGACCTGCTCGTCGACGAGACGCTCCGCGACCCGGGCTGCGTCGAGGTCGGCGTGGTCGACGGTCGCCGCTGGGGCGTCGCGTTCCGCGAGGTGCCGTTCACGGCGCTCGCGGAGGACGGCAGCCCGCTCGGCGACGGCGGCACCCAGCTGACGCACGAGTCGGTCGTGGTGGTCACCGGGGCGGCCGGGAGCATCGTCTCGGCGATCACGGCCGATCTGGCCGCGGCCTCGGGCGCGACGTTCCACCTGCTCGACCTCACGGCGACGCCCGACCCGGCCGATCCCGACCTGGCCGCGTTCCGCAGCGACAAGGACGGTCTCAAGGCCACGATCATGGCCCGGATCCAGGCGGCCGGCGGACGGCCGACCCCGGTCGCGATCGAGAAGGAGCTCGCCGGCATCGAGCGGCGCGAGGCGGCCCTGAGTGCCGTCGAGGCCGTGCAGTCCGCCGGTGGCACGCCGGTCTACCACTGCGTCGACCTGACCGACGCCGAGGCCGTCACCGCGGCCCTGGCCGAGGTCGGCGACCGGGTGGACCTGCTCCTCCACGCGGCCGGCCTGGAGATCAGCCGCAACCTGCCGGACAAGGAGCCGCGCGAGTTCGACCTGGTCTTCGACGTGAAGGCCAACGGCTGGCGCAACGTCTGGTCGGCCCTCGCCGAGCGCGAGGTCGGTGCGGTCGTGGTGTTCAGCTCCGTGGCCGGACGGTTCGGCAACAACGGACAGACGGACTACGCGGCGGCCAACGACCTGCTGTGCAAGACGGTCTCGTCGCTGCGCCGTACCCGCCCGCAGACCCGCGGGCTGGCGCTCGACTGGACGGCCTGGGGCGGCATCGGCATGGCCACCCGCGGTTCGATCCCCAAGATCATGGAGATGGCGGGCGTGCAGATGCTCCCGCCGGAGGCCGGGGTCGCGTGGATCCGCCGCGAGCTCGCCAGCGGGCCCTACTCCGGTGAGGTCGTCGTGGCCGGCCGGCTGGGCATGATGGCGGCCGAGTACGACCCCAGCGGCGGGCTCGAGGAGACCGACGGCTACGACGGCGCGATGGTCGGTGAGGTGGCGCTCAGCGTGCACGACGGCCTCGTCGCCACCGTCACCCTCGACCCGGCGGAGCAGCCGTTCCTGAACGACCACCGGATCGACGGCACCCCCGTCCTCCCGGGCGTCATGGGGATGGAGGCGTTCGCCGAGGTGGCCCGGATCCTGGCCCCCGAGGGCTATGTCGTCCGCGCGGTCGAGGACGTGCACTTCGAGGCTCCGGTGAAGTTCTACCGGGACGAGCCGCGGACCCTGCGCATCGCGATGACCGTCGAGCCCGACGGCGCCGACCTGCTCGGCCACGCCACGCTCACCGCCGAGCGGGTGCTGCCCGGCCAGAGCGCACCGGTGCGCACCGTGCACTTCACGGGCACCGTGCGGCTCGCCACCGAGCGCGCCGAGGCCGAGACCGTCAAGGTCAACGTCAAGCCCGGCAAGAAGCGGCTGAGCACGGAGCAGGTCTACTCGTTCTACTTCCACGGCCCGGCCTACCAGGTGGTCGACACCGCCTGGAAGTCCGGCAAGGCGGCGCTCGCGCGGCTGACGGCCGACCTCCCGGACGACCGGGTGCCGACCGACACCACGCTGGCCAACGCACCGCGCCTGGTCGAGCTCTGCTTCCAGACCGCGGGTCTGTGGCAGGCCGGCCGGGACGGCCAGCTGGCCCTGCCGATGGCGGTCGACCGGGTGTCGGTGCTCGAGCCCGAGCCCCAGGGGCGGCTGTTCGCTGTGAGCCGCGAGGTCGGCGAGGCGACCTACGACGTCATGGTGGTCACTGGTGACGGCCAGGTCGTCGTGCGGTTGGATGGCTACCACAGCATCCCGGTCCCGATGCCCATCCCGGAGGAGGTGGCCGGTCCGCTGACGGAGACCTACGCCGACTAGCCTCAGGAGGGCGTCGTGGAGATCAGCCGACTTGCAGTCCTGGAGTCGGGAGAGCCGGCCGTCCGCGTGATCGCGGCGGTGGGCAACCTGAACCGGAGCGACGCCACCCACCTGGCCACCGTCGTGGTCCATGCCGAGGGCACGCGCCCCTGGTATGCCCGCGAGGCCGACGAGGAGCTGGCCCTCACCGACCACGACCTCGCCGGCCTCACGGCCGCTCTCACGGGGGCGGGGATCGACATGGTGTGGCCCGGGCCGTGGGGCGACGTGGCGGCCGCCGACCTGGTGGCCGCCTGCGAGGCGGCGGGGCTGGCGGTCGTCGGTCCCGACAGCGACACCCTCCGGCGGCTGACCGAGCCCGGCCCCCTGGCCGAGGCGGCGGACTCCGCCGGCGTGTCCTTCCGGCCCGAGGCACCCGGCGACGACGTCCGGGTGCTCGAGGTCGACGTGCTGGCCGACTCCCACGGGACGAGCTGGGCGCTCGGCCTCCGCGAGGTGACGGTGCAGGCCGGCGGGCACCTGCTGCTCGCCGAGTCGCCGGTGCCCTACCTCTCCGGCGACCTGGAGCGCCGCATCCTCGGCGCCGCTCAGGCGCTCGCCGACTCCCTGGGCTGGGTGGGTGCGGGCGTCCTGCGCTTCTGCGTCGACGCCGCCGGCGAGGAGTGCTGGCTCACCTCCGCCGAGCCGTTCGCCCGACCCGAGCACGCGCTCGTCGAGGAGTCGACCGGGGCGAGCTTCGTCGGGCTGCGGCTGCGGCTCGCCGCGGGGGAGCGGCTCGACCCCGAGCCGCCGAGCGGCGACGGCTGGGCCGTCGAGGTGCGGCTGCTCGCCCTCGACCCCGACAACGGCCTGGCCCGCAGCGGCGGCCGCGTGGAGATGCTCGACCTGCCCGTGGGCACCGGCGTCCGGGTCGATGCCAGCATCCGGGTCGGCGATGTCGTGGACGCCGCGAGCGACCCCGTCGTGGCGACGATGAGCGCCTGGGGGCACACCCGCGGCGAGGCGTTCCGCCGCATCCGGCGCGCCGTCGAGCGCACCACCGTCGTGCTCCAGCCGGGCACCACCAACCGCTCGGCCCTGCTCGCCATGCTTGACCGCGCCGAGCTCACCCAGGCGCCGGTCGGCCGCGGCTGGTATGCCGAGCTGGAGGCTTCCGGCGCGCTGGTCCCCACCGCGGACCCGATGGCGCTGGTGGCGGCCGCCGTCGAGTCCTACGAGGCCGACCTGGCCCTGGTGCGCGCGGCGTTCCTGGCCTCCGCCCGCCGGGGCCGGCCGGAGAACCCCGAGGCGGTCGGCGCCCAGGTGCACCTGGAGTACCGCGGCGCCCACCACCGGCTCCGGGTGGACCGGGTCGGGCCCGACACCTATCGCATCCACGACGGCAGCGAGGTCGAGGCGGTCGTCGACCGCATCGGCCCGTTCGAGCGGCGGATCACGTGTCGCGGTCGCAAGTACCGCGTGGTCGCGGTCGCCCAGGGCAGCACCTTCCGCATCGAGGTGGACTCGCTCGCCCACAGCGTCACCCGCGTCGACGGGGTGTCCGTGCGCGCCGCCTGGCCGGCGCTCGTCTCCCGGATCCTGGTCGAGCCCGGGCAGCGCGTCACCGAGGGCGAGCCGGTGGCCGTCCTGGAGTCGATGAAGATGGTCTCCACCGTCACCGCGCCCTTCTCGGGCGAGGTCCTCTCGGTCGACGTCGTCGCCAACGTCCAGGTCGAACGAGGCGCCCCGCTCTTCCGGCTCCGCGCCGAGGCCGACCTGCGACCGGCCACCGAGCACGCCTTCGTCGGCCTCGAGTCGCTGGCCGTCCCCGAGGACGAGGTCCGCGCCGGCGACCCACACGCGGTCTTCCGTCGTCTCGCCGACTACCTGCTCGGCTACGACCTCGACCCCGGCGGTGTGCGGGCGCTCAGTGCCGACCACCAGGCGCTGTCCTCGCTGGCGGCCGACGACCCCGCGCTGCTCGACGAGGAGAACGCCTTCCTCGACCTGTTCGCCGAGGTCGGCTCGCTCTACCGGCCGCGCACCGAGGCGGAGGGGGGCTATGCCGCGCAGGTGACCTCCACCAACACCCAGGAGTACTTCCTGGCGTTCCTGCAGTGGATGGACGCCGACCGGGCCGGGCTGCCCGAGCGCTACCGCCCTCGGCTGCGCAAGGCGCTGGAGCGCTACGGCGTGCGCGGGCTCGAGCACACCGAGGAGCTCGAGGCCGCGATGGTCTGGATGTTCCGCTCCTTCACCCGGGTGCCCGCCGTCGCGTCGTTCGTGATGACGATCCTCAACCGCCGCCTCGCCCACCTCCCCGCGCTGCGTGGGCTGGCCAACGCCGACTCGCGGGCCCGGCTGGAGCGGCTCTCGGCGGCCACCCAGGGTCGTCAGCAGCAGATCGCCGACCTCGCCCGGGACGTGGAGTTCCACTTCTTCGACGAGCCCGTGATGGCCTCGTCGCTGGCCGACGTACGCCAGGAGATGGCCGAGCACCTGGCCGCGCTGCGCGCCGACCCGCACCGCACCGACAAGGCCGACCGCGTCAACCGGCTCGTGTGGTGTCCGCAGCCTCTGCGCGGCATGCTGCTCGGCGCCTGGCTCGACGAGAGCGGCACCCACGATCTGGTCGCCTTCCGGGCGGCGATCGAGGAGACCTACGCCCGCAGGTTCTACCGCATCCGCGACCTGCACGGCCTCGACCACGGGGTCGTCGGGGGGCACCTGCTGACCTTCGCCAACTACGAGCACCAGGACCTGCCGGTCCACCTGGTCGTCTCCTACATCGCCCTGGAGGACCTGCCCGAGCTGTCGGCCGCCGTCGCCCAGCACCTGTCCGCCGTACCCGCCGACCGCGAGGTCGTCGTCGACCTGGTGGCGTGGTGCGACGAGGTGTGCCCGGCCATCGGGGAGATGAGCGAGCGGGTGGCCACGCTGCTCGAGGGCTGCGACTTCGGGCGGCCGCTGCACCGGCTCGACCTGACCATCACCAGCCTGGTGGGGGACCGGCCCGAGCGGGAGCGCACCCAGCACCTCACGTTCCGGGAGAACGACGAGCGCGAGTTCGTCGAGGAGGTGCTGCTCCGCAACATCCACACGATGCTCGGCAAGCGGCTCGACCTCTGGCGGCTGTCCAACTTCGACCTCGAGCGGCTGCGCTCGCCCGAGGACGTCTACCTCTTCCACGGGGTCGCCAAGGACAACCCGCGCGACCACCGGCTCTTCGCCCTGGCCGAGGTCCGCGACCTGGTCCGGATCCACGACCCCGAGACCGGCAAGACGACCTACCCGGCGCTCGGCCGGGTGGGACTCGAGGCGCTGGCGGCGATGCGGCAGGCGCTCGCCCGCTTCCAGCCCCGCGAGCGGCCCGTGTCCAACCGCCTCGTGCTGTCGGTCCGGCCGACCTGGGACATCCCGCCCCAGGACTGGAACGACCTGGCGATGTCCTACGAGAGCCTCGCCCGTGGCGCCGAGCTGGAGAAGCTCGTGCTGCACGTCCAGATCCCCGACCCCGCGGGTGGCGCCCGGCTGCTCGACAAGGTCGTCTACCTCGAGGGCATCGGCAAGGGGCTGCTCACGATGCGGCTCGGCGACCCGGGACCCAACCCGGTGCGCCCGCTGACGGCCTACGCCCAGAAGGTGCTCACCTCCGAGCGGTTCGGCGTGCCCTACCCCTACGAGATCGTCCGGCTGCTCACGCCGGAGGCCGACGCCGCCTCGGAGTTCCCGCCCGGGGCGTTCACCGAGCTCGACCTCGACGAGGACGGCGAGACGCTCGTCCCCGTCGAGCGCGAGCCGGGCCGCAACACCGCCCACCTGGTGGTCGGGCTGCTCACCAACTACACGCCGGTCGTGCCCGAGGGCATGACCCGGGTCGCGATCCTCTCCGACCCGACCCAGGGCCTCGGCAACCTCGCCGAGCCCGAGTGTCGCCGCATCAACGCGGCCCTGGAGCTCGCGGCCGAGCGCCGGATCCCGGTCGAGTGGTACGCCGTGTCCTCCGGTGCGCTCATCGCCATGGACTCGGGCACCGAGAACATGGACTGGATCGCGCTCACGCTGCGCCGGATCATCGAGTTCACCCAGGGCGGCGGCGAGATCAACATCATCGTGACCGGCATCAACGTCGGCGGCCAGCCCTACTGGAACGCCGAGGCCACGATGCTCATGCACACCAAGGGCATCCTCGTCATGACGCCCTCGAGCGCCATGGTGCTCACCGGCAAGCAGGCCCTGGACTTCTCCGGAGCGGTGTCGGCCGATGACAACTTCGGCATCGGCGGCTACGACCGGATCATGGGTCCCAACGGGCAGGGGCAGTACTGGGCACCCTCGTTCGCCGAGGCGTGCGCGCTGCTGCTCCAGCACTACGACTACACCTACGTCACCCCGGGGGAGCGGTTCCCGCGGCGTCGTCCCACGGGCGACGCGGCCTCGCGCGACGTACGCCGGTCCCCGCACGCGCCCGTGCCCGGCTCGACGTTCACGACGGTGGGCGAGGTGTTCGGCGCCGACACCAACCCCGAGCGCAAGATGCCCTTCGACATGCGCTCGGTGATGCGGGCGGTGGCCGACGCCGACTGCGAGCCGCTCGAGCGGTGGCGGCACTGGGCCGACAGCGACACCTCGATCGTCTGGGACGCGACCGTCGGCGGCATCCCCGTCTGCATGCTCGGCCTCGAGTCGCGCACCGTGCCTCGGCGCGGCTTCGTGCCGTCCTACGGCCCGCCCGCGTGGACCTCGGGCACCCTGTTCCCCCAGTCCTCGCGCAAGACGGCCCGGGCGATCAACGCGTGCAGCGGCAACCGGCCGCTCGTGGTGCTCGCGAACCTGTCGGGCTTCGACGGGTCGCCCGAGTCGATGCGCAACTGGCAGCTGGAGTACGGCGCCGAGATCGGCCGCGCGGTCACGAACTTCGACGGGCCGATCGTGTTCGTCGTCGTCTCGCGCTACCACGGCGGCGCGTTCGTGGTGTTCTCCAAGGCGCTGACCGACTCGATGGAGATCGCGGCGGTCGAGGGCTCCTTCGCCTCCGTGATCGGCGGCGCGCCCGCGGCGGCCACGGTGTTCGCCCGCGAGACCAAGCTGCGCACCGAGGCCGACCCCCGCGTCGTCGCGGCGCGCGAGGAGGCCACCACGGCGACCGGCAAGCACGTCGCCCGGGCCCGGGCCAAGGTCTCGGAGGTCTCCGCCGACGTCCGCTCCGAGAAGCTGGGCGAGGTCGCCGACGAGTTCGACTCGATCCACACCATCGAGCGCGCCCTCCAGGTGGGCTCCGTCGACCGGATCATCCCCGCCGCCGACCTCCGCCCCTACGTCATCGACGCCCTCGAGCGCGGCATGGCCAAGCCGCAGTTCCACCCCCACCCCTCCTGACCCGAAGTGGGACTCGGGGTCCGCCGAGGTGGGACTTGTGGTCCAGCGAAGTGGGACTCAGGGTCCGCCGAGGTGGGACTCGGGGTCCGCCGAGGTGGGACTTGTGGTCCAGCGAAAGGGGAACTCCGGCCGGCCGCTGTAGCCAGCGGACGCAAGCCCCACCTCGGTGAGCCCCAAGCCCCTCCTCGGTGAGCCGCAAGTCCCACTTCGGCGGTCAGACCTGGGGGTTGTCGAGCCAGCTGTGGATCGGGGTGGCCGAGGTGAGGTCGTCGCCGCCGGGGAGATGGGCGGGTGGGGGAGTGTCGTCGAGGGCGGCGATGGTGAGCAGGAAGACGCCGTCGCGGCGCCACCACCCGGGGAACACCTGACCCTCGGCGTGCCGGACCGAGAGCCGCTGCCAGCCGCCCTCCTGGGGGTCACCGTCGTGGTCGACGGTGACCTCGACGGTCCGGGTGTCGGCGCGGAGCCCGACGCGCAGCACCTTGAGGGCCGCCTCCTTGGCCGACCAGACGAGGTTGGCGGCGGCGTCCCAGCCGTCGCCCCGGCCGCGCGAGGCGACATAGTCCTGCTCGACCGGCGTGAGGAAGTCGCTCACGAAGCCCTCGGTGCGGGGCTCGACGATCTCCAGGTCGACCCCCAGGGTGCCGGCCGTCATCGCGCCCTCGCTGCCGACGAGGGCGACGCCCCAGCCGGCGCGGTCGGTGAGCGAGATGTCGAGGGCCGCGCGCTCTCCGTCGACCTGGACGTAGGGCGCCCCCGTCAGCCGGTTGAGGATCTCGACCCGGGCCAGCGCGGCGTCGTCCGTCGGGAGGCCGAGCGCCGCCGCCACCGCCCGCTTGCCGGTGTGGCGGCGCAGGAGGAACTCGGTGCGCCGCTTGGTGAACCGGATCGTGTCGAGGTAGCCGCGCTCGCGCTCGGAGAGCCACGCGGTGCCCGGCGGGCTGGAGTCCTCGCCGCACGACAGCCAGCGCAGTCCCGGCCTCGCCTCGGGGTTCACCATCGGTTGCGCGCCTCCTCCGCCCAGCCGACGAGCCCGTCCAGGTCGACACGCTCGCCGTCGTCGTCGAGGGCCCAGCCTGTCACGGTGCCAAAGCACTGGTGGGTCTCGTTGGCGACCACCCCCAGCTGGGTCCGGGCGGCCCGCTCGTGGAAGGGCGTCAGGGTCACGTCGACGCGCTCGCCGCTGATGCGCCAGGGCGCGAGCCAGTCGGAGCGGTCGTAGTGCCAGCGCAGCTCCTCGCCGATCTTGTGCAGCCGCCCGTCGACGAGCAGCCCGTTCTCGGTCATCCCGGTGCCGTCGGTCCACCTCCCACCGAGCGTGAGCGCCCGGCCCGGACCCGCGGCCGCCGCCCAGTTCCAGGTGACGGCGTAGGGCCACTTGCCCCGTCCGTGGTCGAGTACGGCGAACGAGCCGCTCGCGGCCACGTCGTAGGACGTCCCGTCGACGACCAGACGGCCCGAGACGGGACGACCGACGTCCTTGACGGTGTACTGGAACCGCCGCGGCCGCCAGGGCACGACGACGCACAGCGCCTCGCGGCCCGGCACCTCGTCGACCGCCAGGTCGACCGACACCCCGGGCGCGCTGGCGCGCAGCCGGGTAGTCTCCGCGGAGTGCTCGACGTCGATGCTCAGCCCGCCCCCGGAGCCGTGCGCCCGGCCGACCCCGACCCGGCCGGGCAGCACGACTCCGCGGGCGAGAGGAACGACCGCGTCCGAGACCCACTCGCGCCCCGTGGACCGGTCGAGCACATAGAGCCCGTGCACGCCGGCATAGTCCAGCGACGACACGGTCAGGCCCACGACGTGGGTCGGAGTGACCACACCCCAGTACTCCCAGCGCTTGCGGCGGCCCCACCCCGCGATCGCCGTCCGGTGGACCGGGCGCCGCGACCAGCCGACCGCCTCGGGGGTGAGCCGCCCGCGCTCGTCGCACAGGTCGACCGGTGCGCGGACCTCCGGCTCGTGCGTCGCCATGGGTCGGACTCTAGGACCCGTGCGTCGGGACGCGCAGCCGGGGCCACGCAGTGTGCTCGTGAGCGGCCGCCGGGCGGCATGATGGGCCCATGCGCACCTGGCTGACGGCAGTGGTCCTCGTGGTGTCCGGGCTCGTCGCCCCGGCGGCCTCGGCGACCGGCCCGGCGGCGCAGGACCCGACCCTTCCCCCTACCGGCACGGACTTCGACTACCAGCTCGGCGGCAACGCGCCCCTGCCCGACCACGTCGGCATCGTGGTCCGCGACCGCCACGCCAGTCCGTCGGACCGCGCCTACTCGGTGTGCTACGTCAACGGCTTCCAGACCCAGCCCGACGAGAAGAGGTTCTGGAAGAAGCACCTCAGGCTCGTCCTGCACAAGGACGGCCGGCTCGTCGTCGACGAGAGCTGGGGCGAGTGGGTGCTCGACATCCGCACCGCGGCCAAGCGCCAGAAGCTGGCGGCGATCATGGGGCGCTGGGTCCAGGGCTGCGCCGACGACGGCTACGAGGCGGTCGAGTTCGACAACCTCGACTCGTTCCTGCGCAGCAAGCACCTCATCTCGACCAGGCAGACCAAGGCCTACGCGACCCTGCTGGTGCAGGCCGCGCACGACGCGGGGCTCGCCGCGGCGCAGAAGAACCGGGCCGGCTGGGACGGCACCGCCGTCGGCTTCGACTTCGCGATCGCCGAGGAGTGCGGACGCTGGCACGAGTGCGGCAGCTATGTCGACCACTACGGCGACGAGGTGCTCGTCGTGGAGTACCGCCGCAAGGACTTCCGCCGCACCTGCCGCGTCTGGGGCGATCGGCTCGCGGTCGTCCTGCGCGACCTCGACCTCACCCCCGACGGCGTCCACGACTACTGCTGAGCCCCCGGGCCCGCCCGGCGCCCGGATAGCCTTCCAGCGTGGTTCCCAAGATCCGCGCCAACTCCGTCCTCCCGGCCCGGCGGGAGCCGGTGACGCTGCACACCGCCGACGGGCTCGACCTGGTCGCCGAGCTCGCCCTGCCCCTCGACCGGCCACCGGCCGCGACCCTCGTCTGCCTGCACCCCCTGCCCACCCACGGCGGCATGATGGACAGCCACGTGTTCCGCAAGGCCGGCTTCCGGCTGCCCGCGCTCGCCGACATCGCCGTCCTGCGCTTCAACACGCGGGGCACGTGGAGCGAGCAGGGGCGCAGCGAGGGCGCCTTCGACCACGCGGTGGGGGAGCAGTACGACGTCGCCGCCGCGATCGAGTACGCCGAGTTCCACGACCTGCCCCACGTCTGGCTCGTCGGCTGGTCGTTCGGCACGGACCTGGCCCTCATGCACGGCCTCGACCCCCACGTGGACGGCGCGATCCTGCTGTCCCCGCCGCTCCGGTTCTCCGACGAGGCCCATCTCGCGGAGTGGGCCGAGTCGGGCAAGCCGGTCGTGGCGCTCGTCCCCGAGCACGACGACTACCTGAGGCCGCCCGAGGCGCGCGAGCGGTTCGCGGCGATCCCGCAGGCCGAGGTGGTCGCCATGCCGGACGCGAAGCACCTGTGGGTGGGCGACGCGGAGCGGGTGCTCGACGAGGTCGTCCGCCGGGTCAACCCGGCCGTGCAGGTGCCGCTGCCGCGCACCTGGGAGGGCCCGATGGAGACCGCCGACACCTCGGCCTACAACGCCCGCAACCTGGACGCGTTCAAGGACGTGCCCGTCCCGGGCCCGCTGCGCGACTGAGCGACCGGGCCGCCCCTCCGACCGCCGGATGGGCCGGTCGTGGGGTTGCGCGAGCATTCGCCACCTAATACTCTGACCAGAGTATTAGGTGTGGAGGAGGAGCCGATGGCGGAGCGCATGCCCAGCAACATGCTGGCGCTCGCGGTGCTGTCGTGCCTGTCCGAGCGCCCGATGCATCCCTACGAGATCTCGCAGACCCTGCGCTACCGCGGCAAGGACCAGAGCATCAAGCTCAACTACGGCGCGCTCTACGGCGTGGTCGAGAAGCTCGCGTCTGGAGGGCTCATCGAGGCCCGGGAGACCGTGCGCCAGGGGCGGCGTCCCGAGCGCACCGTCTATGCCATCACCGAGGCGGGCGTCGCCAAGCACGAGGGCTGGCTCTCGGAGCTGATCCGCACGCCCAAGCGCGAGTACGCCGCCCTCGAGGCCGGCCTCGCCCTGGTCGCCGGCCTCGCCCCCGACGTGGTCGCCGGGCTGCTCGAGGAGCGGACCGTCCGGCTGCGGCTCGAGGTCGCCTCGGCCGAGGAGGCCCTCCGGATCACCGAGGACCTCGGCATCCCGGAGATCTTCAGCATCGAGGGCGAGCTGCGACGCGCCCTGCTCAAGGCGGAGCTCGACTTCGTCACCGACCTCGTCGACCGGATCCGCTCCGGACGGCTCGGCGGGCTGCGCGGCTGGCGCAAGGTCCACGAGCTGCTCGACGAGGGCGTGACCTTCGAGCAGATCTTCGGCGACCCCGTCCGCTACCTCGGCGAGGACGCCCCGACCTTCCTCCCGGACACCACGGGAGGCGGATAGCAGGAAGCACGAACCCCCAGCGGGTGCGGCAACACCCGCCGGGGGCCTGACCGAGAGCCGATCTCGAGGACCTGCTCTAGGCGCACTGGCAGTCTAGGAGATCGGCTCCTTCACCGAAGGAGCACCATGTCAGCACCAGCGCTGCGGGCCGCCGGCCTGCGCAAGACCTACCCCAGCGGCCAGGGGCGCGACCCCGTCGTCGCCCTCGACGACCTCGGTTTCGAGGTCCCGCGCGGCACCGTGTTCGGGCTGCTCGGGCCCAACGGCGCCGGCAAGTCCACGACGGTCCGGATCCTCGCGACCCTCACGGCCGCCGACGGCGGCGAGGCGGTCGTCGACGGCCTCGACGTCGCGCGCCGGCCCGGCGCCGTACGCCGGCGCATCGGGCTCGTCTCCCAGCGCCCGTCGAGCGACCCCATGGCCACCGGGCGCGAGAACCTGGTCCTCGCCGCCCGGCTCCAGGGGCTGTCGCGTGCCGAGGCGGCCGACCGGGCCGCGGCCCTGCTGGACCGGTTCGCGCTCGCCGAGGCGGCCGACCGGCTGGTCAGGACGTGGTCCGGCGGCATGAGCCGCAAGCTCGACGTCGCCATCGGGCTCGTGCACCGTCCCTCGGTGCTGTTCCTCGACGAGCCGACGACCGGGCTCGACCCCGAGGCGCGTGCGGAGATGTGGGCCGAGATCGGCCGTCTCACCCGCGACGACGACACGACCGTCCTGCTCACCACCCACTACCTCGACGAGGCCGACCGGCTGGCCGACGCGCTGGCCATCGTCGACCGCGGCCGGGTGGCCGTCGAGGGCACACCCGACGGCCTCAAGAGCGAGCTGCGCGGCGACGCCATCGCCGTGGAGCTGACCGAGGCGCGCGACGCCGCACGCTCCGCGGACCGGGTCGGTGCGATCCCGGGGGTGCGCGAGGTGAGCGTGGACGAGCGGTCCCTGCGTGCCCGGGCCGACGAGGGGGCGCGCGCCGTACCCCTCGTGCTCGCCGCGCTCGACGAGATCGGCGTCGCCGTCAGCAGCGCGACCGTCGCCCGCCCCTCGCTCGACGACGTCTACCTGCGGCATGTCGGGCGCACGTTCGAGGCGGTGGCGTGATGACGACCCTGGTCACCCACTCCGCCCTGCTCACGCGACGCTCGGTCCTGGCCCTGCTGCGCCAGCCGGTCTTCCTCGTCCTCACCCTGGTCCAGCCGATGGTCTGGCTGCTGCTGTTCGGGCAGCTGTTCGAGTCCGTGGTGGCGATCCCCGGCTTCGCCCAGGACGTGACCTACCTGGAGTTCCTGACCCCCGGCGTCGTGGCCATGACCGCGCTCTTCTCGGCCGCCTGGGCCGGGACGGTCTACATCGACGACATGGAGCGCGGCGTGATGGACCGGCTGCTGGCCTCGCCGGTGTCGCGCTCGGCGATGATGAACGGCACCCTCGCCTACCAGTCGCTCACCTCCGTCGTGCAGACGGCGATCGTGCTCGGTGTGGGCTTCGTGGCCGGTGCGCGCTTCGCCTGGTCCGGTGTCGTGGTCACCGCGGTCGCCGCGGTGCTGCTCACCGTCGTCTTCGCGGCCCTGTCCAACGCGGTGGCGCTGCTGGTCCGCCAGCAGGAGGCGCTCATCGGCATCAGCCAGTTCACGGCGCTGCCGCTGACCTTCGTGTCCTCGGCCGTCATGGACCCGCGGCTCGCGCCGCACTGGATGCAGGTGGCCGCCGACCTCAACCCGCTCGACTGGGCGGTGGTGGCGTCCCGCGAGACGCTGCTGGGCTCACCCGACTGGGGTGCCGTCTGGCCCCGGCTGGCCGCCCTCGCGGCCCTCGCCGCGGTGATGGCGGCGCTGGCCACGCGGGCCTTCCGCGCCTACCAGCGCTCCGCCTGAGCGGCGGGGGCCTCGCCCCCGCCGTGGGCGTCAGGCGCCGGCGGCCTTCCGGGCGCGGTAGGCCGCCACGGCGGACCGGTTGCCGCAGGCGGTGCTGCAGAACCGGCGGGACCGGTTGCGGGAGAGGTCGACGACGACCCCGTCACAGCCGTCCGCGGCGCACACGGACAGCCGGCCCAGCTCGTCGGCCCGGATCAGGTCGGTGACGGCCATCGCCGTCTCCACGGTGATCCGGGCCGCGAGGGGCGCGTTCTCGTCGACCAGGTGGAGGTGCCAGTCCCAGTCGTCGTGGCGGACGAGCTGGGGGAGCGCCCGCGCCTTCGACAGGATCTCGTTGACCTGCTCGACCGCGCCGTCGCGGTCGGCGGTCAGCAGCCGCCGCAGGCGTGGCCGGATCGCGCGCAGCTGGTCGACCTCGGTCTCGTCGCGGTCGTGGCGTCCGCTGTACTGGTGCTCGTGGAAGAACTCGTCGACCCACTCCACCGAGATCGGCGTCTGCGGCGGCTCCGCGGTGTTGACCAGGACGGCGGCCGCGGCGAGCGATGCCCGGGTGTCATGGGCGAATTCCATGTTGACAGGTTACCCGAACCTTACGTACTGTCATGAGTCATGGCGGCAATGACTCATGACGAGCGTACGGCGGCCCAGCCGGCCGGCCGCTCTCCGATGGTCACCGGACTGGCCCTCGCGGTCCTGTCCGCGTCGTCCTTCGGCATGGCCGGCGCCCTCGGCAAGGGACTGCTCGAGACCGGCTGGACGCCGGGTGCCGCCGTTCTCGCCCGGGTCACCATCGCGGCCGCCACGCTGGCCGTGCCCGCCGCGCTCAGCCTGCGCGGACGATGGCACCTGCTGAGGCGCAACCTCGCCATGATCCTGGTGTTCGGCATGCTCGCGGTCGTCGGCACCCAGTTCTTCTACTTCCAGGCCATCGCGCGGATGCAGGTCGGGCTCGCGCTCCTCATCGAGTACACCGCCCCGGTCGCCGTCGTGGCCTTCCTCTGGCTGCGCTACGGGCACCGGCCGTCGCGGCTGACCCTGGCCGGCGGCGCGATCGCCGCCCTGGGGCTCGTGTTCGTCCTCGACCTCCTGGGCGGCGTCACCGTCAGCGTCGCGGGCACCCTGTGGGCGCTCGCGGCGATGGTGGGCGCGGCGACCTACTTCGTGCTCGGCGCCCGCGAGGCCGAGGGGCTGCCGCCCATCGCGCTGGCCGCCGTCGGGCTGCTGGTCGGGGCGGTCACCCTCGCGCTGCTGGGGGCGGTCGGCCTGCTGCCGCTGCGCTTCTCCGCCGACCCCGTGTCGCTCGCCGGGACGACGGCCCCCTGGTGGCTCGCCGCGCTCGGGCTCGGCGTGGTCACCGCGGCCGTCTCCTATGCCAGCGGCGTCGCCGCGAGCCGCCGGCTCGGCTCACGGCTCGCGTCCTTCGTGGCCCTGCTCGAGGTGGTCGCGGCGGTCCTGTTCGCGTGGCTGCTCCTCGGCGAGCTGCCCCGCCCCGTCCAGCTGGTCGGCGGCCTGCTCATCCTGGCCGGCGTGGTGGTGGTCAAGCTCGGCGAGACGGGCGCGCCCGCGGAGCCCGCGCGCCGCGCGCGCTAGCGCTGGTCCTGGCGGGGGAGGAAGACCTCGTTGACCAGCAGCAGGAGCGAGGCGGCGGTCGGGATGGCCAGGAGAGCGCCGATGACGCCGAGCAGGCTCGCGCCGACGAGGGCCGCGATGACGGTGACGGCGCCGGGGATGTCGACGGAGCGCGACATCACGCGGGGATAGATCACGTAGTTCTCGAGCTGCTGGTAGACGACGTAGAAGATCACGCAGGCGACCCCGACCTTCCAGTCGGTGGCGAAGCCGATGGCGCTGACGACCACCGCGCCCAGGGTCGCGCCGATCATGGGGATCACATCGAGCATGGCGACCACCAGCGCCAGCGCGACGGCGTACTCGCCCAGCCCGACGATGAACAGGAACACCAGCGTGGACAGGCCGGCGCAGGTCGCCACGATGAACGCGCCGGAGACGTAGCCGCCGATGTTCTTGAGGATCCGGTCGCCCAACAGCGAGACGCGCGTCCGGCGCGACGCGGGCGCGAGTTGGTAGAGCCCCTGCTTGACACGGGGGAGCGAAGCCAAGAAGTAGAGCGTCAGCACCGTGACGACGAAGACGTTGGCGAAGAACGACAACAGCCGCAGCCCGAGTCCGAGCACTCCGCCGAAGACGTTCTTGGCGAGGCCGCCGTCGGTGATGTAGGCCTTGATCTTGTCGAGGATGTCGTACTTGTCGTCGAGATCCCGGATCGTCGCGTTGTGCTGCAGCTGATCGAGCCAGCCGGGCGCGTTCTTGGTGATCGCGCTGACCTGGTCGGTGACGATGGGCGCGATCGCGCTGATGAACAGCACCAGCGCCAGCAGCACGCCGACGGTCACGGCGAGCACCGACCACGAGCGCTTGAGCCCCCGTCGCATGAGCAGCTCGACGAGCGGGTTGAGGCCGACCGCCAGGAACAGCGACACGACGATCAGCAGGATGACCGAGGAGATCTGGACGACCAGGCCGCCGAGCCACCACGCCACCAGCGCGCCGCCACCGGCCATCAGCCCCCACAGGAACGGCGAGCGGGAGTTGAACGGTCGCCCGAGCTCGCCGAGCTCCTCCTGCTCGGCGTCGGGGTCGTGCAGGAACTCGTGGGCCGGCGCCCCGGGCTCGACGGCCTCCGATCCCGGCTCGGGGATCGGAGGCGAGTCGACGGACCGCTCCTCGCCGGCCGCGGCGTCGGGGCCGCTCACTCCGGCTGTTCGCTGAATCCGGCGACCACGTCACGCAGCGAGGTCAGCTGCGCGGAGATCGCGTCGCGCCGGCGGGTGAGCTGCTCGACCTCGGTGCGGATCTCGTTGAGCTGCTTGGTCGCCGCGGCCTCGGAGCTCTCGCGGATCGAGTCGGCCTGGTTCTGCGCGGCCGACACGATCTGCTCGGCCTCGCGCCGGGCGCGGGCGACGAGCGACTCGGACTCCTGCTGGGCGGCCTGGCGCTGCTGGGTCGTCTGGGTGGTGATCTCACGAGCCCGGGCGTCGGCGGACGACGCGCGCGCCTCGGCCTCCTCGACCATCCGCTTGGTCTCGGCGAGCGCCGCCGCGTGGTGGTCGGTGGCCTCCCGGGCCAGCCGCTCCTTCTCGACGGCGAGGGTGCGGCGCGCCTCCTGCACCTCGCGGTCCGCGGCGGCACGCAGCTGCTCCGCGGTGCGGGTGGCGTTGCTGCGCAGCTCGCTGGCCTCCTGCTCCGCGGCCAGCTTGTGCTGGTCGGCCTCGCGCTGGGCGGCCGCGCGCAGGTCGTCGGACTCCGACTGCGCCAGCTTGCGCTCCTGCTCGGCGTCGCTCAGCAGCCGGACCCGGTGGTCGTCGATCTCCTTGAGCTGGACGGTCTTCATGTCGTCGGCCTCGCGAACCGCGTCGGCACGGATGGCCTTGGCCTCCCGGGCCGCCTGCTCACGGACCTCGTCGGCCTCACGCTTGGCCGCGGCCCGGATGTCGGCGGCCTCCTCCTCCGCCAGGCGCAGCATCGCGCTCGCACGGCCGCCGAGCCCGGCATAGGACGGCGTCTTGTTCTCCGCGAGCTCGGCCTTGAGGGCGTCGAGCTGGGAGCGGAGGTCGGCGATGGTGCGGTCGGAGTCGCGCAGCGCGGACTCGGCGCCGGCCCGGTCGGTGGCCAGCTGACGGAGCCGGGTGTCGACGGCGGCGGTGTCATAGCCGCCGCGCCGCACCAGCGGCAGCCCGCCGAGGGCCGAGGCCGGGTTGAAGGCGGGTCGGGCGGGCTCGCTGGGCGCGGCCGGGGGGACGGGGGCGGCGGCCGCGGCGGGAGCAGCCGCGGGGGTCGCCGGAGCGGAGGCCGCCTCGGCCTCGGCGGGCGCCTCGCCGGCGGAGGAGTCGACCGAGCTCGTGGCCTCCTCGACGGTGTCGTTGTCGGAGTCCTCGAAGATGGACAGACCCTCGTCGGTCATGTGGTGCGCTCCTGTTCCTTGCCGTGCTGTGGGGTGCGGTCGACGGGCGGACCGAGTCCCGCGGCCTGAGACCAGTGTGTCGGATCATCGGATCACAGGACACCCCAGGTCCGTCGTTGATTGGTCGAACGGGTGTGGCCGAGGCCATGCTCCGGTGGGCGTCAGGCTAGACCGGGGCCAGGGTCGCTGCTCGCCTCACCGCTCGGTCGACCGGGCCTCTCGGGTGACTCTCGTGGTTTCGACGCGCGGTCGCCTCACCGGTCCCGGCGATCGGGCCTCTCGGGCGGCTCGCGTGGTTTCGACGCGCGGTCACGACCTCGCAGGCTCGGTCGTGCGCTTGCTCAACCCGCCTGACCGACGTCCCGCGCCGGAGGCGCGGGACGGGTCAGACACCCCGGAAGCGGTTGATGGCCTCGAGGTGCTTGTCGCGCATCTCGTGGTCGCGGACCCCGAGGCCCTCCTCGGGGGCCAGGCACAGCACGCCGACCTTGCCCTGGTGGGCGTTGCGGTGGACGTCCAGGGTCGCCTGGCCGACCTCGTCGAGCGGGTAGCTCTGCGACAGGGTGGGGTGGATCATCCCGCGGCTGATCAGCCGGTTGGCCTCCCAGGACTCGCGGTAGTTGGCGAAGTGGGAGCCGATGATCCGCTTGAGGTTCATCCACAGGTAGCGGTTGTCGTACTCGTGCATGTAGCCGCTGGTGGACGCGCAGGTGACGATCGTGCCGCCCTTGCGGGCCGCGAACACCGACGCGCCGAAGGTCTCGCGACCGGGGTGCTCGAAGACGATGTCGACGTCGTCGCCGCCGGTGAGCTCGCGGATGCGCCCGCCGAAGCGGCGCCACTCCTTGGGGTCCTGGGTGGTGTCGTCCTTCCAGAACCGGTAGCCCTCCTCGGACCGGTTGATGATCAGCTCGGCGCCCATCGCGCGGCAGATGTCGGCCTTCTCGTCGCTGGAGACCACGCACACGGGGACGGCGCCGCCGTTGAGGGCGTACTGCGTGGCGAACCCGCCCAGGCCGCCGGACGCGCCCCAGATGAGCACGAAGTCGCCCTGCTTCATGCCCGCGCCGTTGCGCGAGACCAGCTGCCGGTAGGCGGTCGAGTTGACCAGGCCGGGGGAGGCGGCCTCCTCCCAGGTGAGGTGCGCCGGCTTGGGCATCAGCTGGTTGGACTTGACCAGGGCGATCTCGGCCAGGCCGCCGAAGTTGGTCTCGAAGCCCCAGATCCGCTGCTCGGGGTCGAGCATCGTGTCGTTGTGGCCGTCGGGCGACTCGAGCTCGACGGACAGGCAGTGCGCCACGACCTCGTCGCCGGCCTTCCACAGGTGCACGCCCGCGCCGGTCGCCAGCACGACGCCGGAGAGGTCGGAGCCGACGATGTGGTAGGGCAGGTCGTGCCGCTTGGCCAGCGGGGAGGTGCGGCCGTAGCGCTCGAGGAAGCCGAAGGTCGGCATCGGCTCGAAGATGCTCGTCCACACCGTGTTGTAGTTGATGGCGCTCGCCATCACCGCGACCAGCGCCTCGCCCGGGCCGAGCTCGGGCAGCGGCACGTCGTCGACGTGGAGGGACCTGCGCGGGTCCTTGTCCCGGGTCGCGAGCCCCTCGAACATGTCGACCTCGTCCTTGTGCACCGTGACGGCGCGGTAGGACTCGGGCAGGGCGAGCGAGGCGTAGGCGTCGGCCGAGGTGTCTCCGGCGAGGATGGCGTCGAGGATCTGCTGCACGGGGGCTCCCGGGGGTGAGGTCGGACGTCTGAGGGTCAGGCTACCGGCGAGTAACCGGTCCAGGCGAGGGGCGTCGCGGGGGGATCAGTGCGCCGGGTCGGCGGCCGGCTCGACGAGCTCGACGAGCACGCCGCCGGCGTCCTTGGGGTGCACGAAGTTGACCCGCGAGTTCGACGTCCCACGCTTCGGGGCGTCATAGAGCAGGCGCAGGCCGCGCTCCCGCAGGACGGTCGCGACGGCCTCGACGTCGGTGACCCGGAAGGCGAGCTGCTGGAGGCCCGGACCGGAGCGGTCGATGAACTTGGCGATCGTCGAGGACTCCGACAGCGGCGCCAGCAGCTGGATGCACGAGCCCGAGTCGCCGACGGCGACCATCGCCTCGCGCACGCCCTGCTCCTCGTTGGTCTCCTCGTGCAGCACGGTCATGCCGTAGGCGTCGCGGTAGAACGCCATCGCCACGTCGAGGTCGGGTACGGCGATGCCGACGTGGTCGATCGCCGTGAAGAGGTGGCCGGGGATGTCCAAGGGAGCTGAGGTCATGCTTACATCGTCAGGGATGGCCCCCTGACCCGGCGACCCCTTGTGACGAGTTCCTCACCTCGGGGCCCCGGTCGCCCCTCGCCGCCGTACCTCTGCGCTAGGTAGGGTCGCATCGTCGGCCCGCTCGCCACCGGGCCCCCTCGCACCCACCCCGACACTGGAGGCACCCATGTCCGGATCCGTGATCGTCGCCGGAGCCCGCACCCCCATCGGCCGGCTGCTCGGCGGCCTCAAGGACCAGTCCGCGGCCGACCTCGGCGGCGTCGCGATCAAGGCGGCGTTGGAAAAGGCCGGTGTCAGCGGCGACCAGGTCGACTACGTCATCATGGGCCAGGTCATCCAGGCCGGTTCCGGTCAGATCACCGCACGCCAGGCCTCGGTCAAGGGCGGGGTCCCCATGACCGTGCCGGCGATCACGATCAACAAGGTGTGCCTGTCCGGGATCAACGCGATCGCCCTCGCCGACCAGCTCATCCGCGCCGGCGAGCATGAGATCGTCGTCGCCGGCGGCATGGAGTCCATGACCGGCGCGCCCCACCTGCTGCCCAAGTCGCGCGAGGGCTTCAAGTACGGCGACACCAGGCTCGTCGACTCGATGGCCTATGACGCGCTCTACGACCAGTTCACCGACCAGGCGATGATCAACCTGACCGAGGCCTGCAACGCGGCGAGCGACAACCTCACCCGCGAGGAGCAGGACGCGTTCTCGGCACGGTCCCACCAGCTGGCCGCCGAGGCGTGGAAGAACGGCGTCTTCGACGACGAGGTCGTCCCGGTCGTCATCTCGTCGCGCCGCGGCGACATCACCGTCGCCCAGGACGAGGGCGTCCGCGGTGACACCACCGCCGAGTCGCTCTCTGGCCTCCGTCCGGTCGCCAAGGACGGCACCATCACCGCCGGCTCCGCCTCCCAGATCTCCGACGGCGCCTGCGCGGTCGTGGTGATGAGCAAGGCCAAGGCCGAGGAGCTGGGGCTGACCTGGCTCGCCGAGATCGGTGCCTCGGGTCAGGTGGCCGGTCCCGACTCGACGCTGCAGCTGCAGCCGGCCAGGGCCATCCGAGCCGCCGTGGCCAAGGAGGGCATCTCCGTCGAGGACATCGACCTGTTCGAGCTCAACGAGGCCTTCGCCGCCGTCGGCATCGCCTCGGCGCGCGAGCTCGGCATCGACGAGGACAAGGTCAACGTCAACGGCGGCGCCATCGCGCTCGGCCACCCGGTCGGCATGTCCGGCGCCCGCATCGTGCTGCACCTGGCGCTGGAGCTGCAGCGCCGCGGCGGGGGCATCGGCGCCGCCGCCCTGTGCGGCGGCGGCGGCCAGGGCGACGCCCTGATCGTCCGCGTGCCGGGGGCGTGACCTCGACGCCACCGCGGCCCCGCGGCACCCCGTCCGTCCCGGACCTCGTCGCGCGGGCCCGCGCGGGCGACCCCCGCGCCGTCGCGCGGCTGATCTCACTGGTGGAGGACGCCTCCCCGCTGCTGCGCGAGGTGATGGCCGAGCTGTCCCCGCACACCGGGCACGCGCGGGTGGTCGGCATCACCGGCGCACCCGGCGTCGGCAAGTCCACCTCGACCTCGGCGCTGGTCGCGGGGCTCCGAGCCGAGGGCAAGCGGGTCGGCGTGCTCGCGGTGGACCCGTCCTCGCCGTTCTCCGGCGGCGCCCTGCTGGGCGACCGGGTCCGCATGCAGGACCACGCCCTGGACCCCGGGGTCTTCATCCGGTCGATGGCCTCGCGAGGACACCTCGGTGGCCTGTCCTGGACCACCCCCCAGGCGCTGCGCGTGCTGGACGCCGCGGGCTGCGACGTGATCCTGGTCGAGACGGTCGGCGTCGGGCAGAGCGAGGTCGAGATCGCCGGGCTCGCCGACACCACCCTGGTCCTGCTCGCACCCGGGATGGGTGACGGCATCCAGGCGGCCAAGGCCGGGATCCTGGAGATCGGGGACGTCTATGTCGTCAACAAGGCCGACCGGGACGGGGCCCGGCAGGTGACCCGGGACCTGCGCTCCATGCTCGCGCTCACCGAGCGCCCGGAGGACGGCTGGCGGCCCCCCGTCCTCCCGACGACCGCGTCCCGCGGCGAGGGGATCGCCGAGGTCCTCGCGGCGGTGGAGGCCCACCACGCCTGGCAGCTCGCGCACGGCGAGCTCGACCGCCGGCGGACCCGGCGGGCGCGGGAGGAGGTCGAGGCCATCGCGGTCGGCATCCTCCGCGGGCGGTGGGGCGACCTGCGCGGCCACGCGGGCCTCGACGAGCTGGCGGCGGCGGTCGCGGCGGGACGGCTCGACCCCTATGCCGCAGCCGACGAGCTGCTGGCCGCCGGAACCACCGACTCCTGACGTCCGCGGCCGGCCCTCCGCGGGCCGCCCCGTGCCCGGCCGGCCCGCCAGCGCGCCTCCGTCACCCGCGGGGGTGGGCCTGCTAGAAACAGGTCGTCCCGTGCCATACCCGGAGGAGTCACGATGAAGGCGAAGAAGCTGGTGCTTGTCGTCGTCGTGGTCTTCCTCGGGTTCTGGATGTTCACCGACCCCAACGGTCTCGCTCAGGCGTTCCGGTCCGGCGGCGCCCAGGTCTGGGAGCTGGCCACCCAGCTGTTCCAGGCCCTCATCCGGTTCTTCGGCGCCCTCACCTGAGCCCATGTCCCAGTCCCGTGCGGCCCGCCCCACGAGCCTGATGCAGCGCCTCGAGCCCGACATCGGCCGGCACCTGCTCCGCGACGAGGGCGAGGTCATCGTCGACGTCGTCGCCAAGCACTGGGTCGCCTACCTCCGGCCGGCCGTCGAGGTCGTCCTCGCCCTCGCGCTGCTCGTGGCCTTCCCGTTCATCCAGCTCGACCTGGCCTGGTTCCCCTTCCTCCTGGCCCTGCTGCTCGCCGTGCACGCGGGCTGGAAGGGGCTGGCCGCGCACCTCGACCGCTTCGTCGTCACCAACATGCGGGTCTTCCGCCTCCACGGCGTGCTCAACCGCAGGATGGCGACCGTCCCGCTCATGAGGATCCTCGACATCACCGTCGAGAAGCCGCTCATCGGGCGGCTGCTGGGCTATGGACACTTCGTCTTCGAGTCCGCCGCCCAGGAGCAGGGCCTGCGCGAGATCCGCTACGTCGGCAGGCCCGACGAGCGCGACCTCGCGATCCAGCGGGTGGTCCAGCGCTCCGGCCTGCGCGGCCCGCGGATCATCAACTGACCCTGCCTGGGAGACCGCCTCCGGGCGTCACACCGGCGACGTGGTCACCGTGCCGACCGCCAGGGTCTGGCCGGTGAGCCCGGCGGCGCCGCCGCTGGCCAGGAACAGCGCGACGTCGACGATGTCGCGCTGCGTGGTGATCCGGGGCGCGCGGGTGCGGGTGAGCAGGGGAGCGGACGCCTGCTCGATGCGGACGCTGAGCCGGGACCGCTGGGCGGGGACGACGGTGTCGGGCGCCGCCAGGCTGTTGACCCGGACGCCGAGGCGGCCCCACGATGCGCCGATCCGCTGGGTCATCCGCTCGACCTCGAGGTCGGCGGTGAGGTTGCCGTGGGTCAGGTCGAACCAGCGCTTGATCGAGGGCAGGTTGACGATGGCCCCGCCGCCACGGTGCGCGCTGGTGGCCATCTGCAGCCGCAGGCGGCTCGCCAGCTGGAACGGCCCGACCAGGCCGATGCGCGAGGCGTGGGCCACGAACTCGCGCTCGTCGGCGTCGAGCCCCGGTGCCAGTCGCGGGGCGGCACCGTTGACGAGGATGTCGACGGGCCCCAGCACCCCGACGACGTCCGCGATCGACTCCCCGTCGGTCAGGTCGACCCGGTGGTAGCCGAAGTCGGTGAGGTCGGCGTCATAGAACGAGGTCAGCGAGTGGGTCCCGGTCACGGTCACCTCCGCCCCGCACGCCGCGAACGTCCGCGCGACCAGGTGTCCCAGCCCTCGCGTCCCCCCGGTGACGAGCACGCGGCGGCCCGAGAAGTCATAGCTGGGCTCTGCCACCTCGTCCTCCCCTCCGGCGCCGCCCCATTCTGGCACCACGGTGCGGGATGGGTGGCCCGCGACCGAGGGCTGGGGCGCGATCTGCGAGTCCCTGCGCGAGGCCGGGCGCGCAGGCCGTGACCATGCCCGTTTCTGACCGAACGTCTGTGTATGACCCAGGCCACGATCCCAGGACCATTCCGCGACCCGGTTGACGCGACGCCACCTGCCGGTGGTTGGCTTGACCCATGACAGACTCCGAGGAAAGGCTGCGCAAGCAGCTGCGGCGGCTCCCGGACGAGCCACGCATCGTGGCCACCGGCAACCACGTCACCCCCTGGCACGCCCTCGCGCTGCTCGACGAGGTGCTGCCGTCCTACCGGCTCTGGGTGCTCAACGCCCAGCACGGAGTCCCCGACCGCGACGGCGTCGTGCTCGAGACGCCGTTCGTGGGTCCCGGGATGCGCAAGAGCCCCCGGCTGTCCTACACGCCCTGCCGGCTCTCGCTCGTCCCCTCGCTGTTCTCCTCGTTCATGCCGCCCGACGCCGTGCTGCTCCACACGACCAAGCCGCGCAACGGCAAGCTGTCGATGGGCACCGAGGTCAACGTCCTGCCGGCCGCGATCGAGGCCGTCCGCCGCCGCGGCGGCGTGATCATCGCCCAGGTCAACGAGAACATGCCCTGGACCTCCGGAGACGCGGTGATCTCGGAGTCGATCGTCGACGTGATGATCGAGGCCGACGACCCGCTGCCGACCGCGCCCGTCGGCGTCATCGACGACGAGTCCGCGCTGATCGGCTCGATGGTCGCCGCCCGGGTCAAGGACGGCGCGACCCTCCAGGCCGGCATCGGCGCCGTCCCCGACGCCGCCATGCGTGGCCTGACCACGCGCCGCGGGCTGCGGGTGTGGACCGAGATGTTCAGCGACAGCGTGTTCGCCCTGGAGCAGGCCGGCGCCCTCGACCGCAACGTCAAGCTCACCGCGTCCTTCATCTTCGGCTCGCCCGAGCTGATGGAGTGGGTCGACGGCAACGACCGGATCAAGATGGTCCGCACCGAGGTCACCAACGACCCGGCCCGCATCGCCCGCAACCCGCAGATGGTGAGCATCAACACCGCGCTCCAGGTCGACCTCTTCGGCCAGGCCAACGCCTCGCGGATCAACGCGCGCATCCACTCGGGCTTCGGCGGGCAGACCGACTTCATCGTCGGCGCCCTCCACAGTCAGGGCGGCCAGGCGCTGATGGCGCTCCGGTCCTGGCACCCCAAGGCCAACGTGTCGACCATCGTCCCGCTCGTGGACGAGCCGGTGACCTCCTTCCAGCCCACCGCGGTCATCACCGAGCAGGGTGTCGCCGAGGTGTTCGGCTACAACCAGCGGGCGCAGGCGCGCCACCTCATCCGCGACGCGGCGAACCCCAAGGTCCGCGACGAGCTGTGGGAGGAGGCCGCGGCGCTCGGGCTCGCCTGAGCCGCGTCGCGCACCGTCACCGACCAGCCCCCCGGGCCGGGTCGTCACCTCAGGTGGCGGCTCGGCCCGTGTCCGTCCGGGCGGCCGGCGGGGCATCAGGGCCGGGCCACTAAGATCAGGCCTCGTGACCCAGCAGCCCTTCAGCCGTCCCGGCGCGATCGACCTCTCCGGCTTCCAGGCACCCGCGGCAGGTCCCGCGGGCGGCGGCAGCGACCCGGCCGCGGTGTCGCCCTATGCCCTGTCCGTGACCGAGCAGAGCTTCCAGGCGCTGCTCGAGGCGTCGATGACGGCGCCCGTGCTGCTGGTGTTCTTCTCGCGCACGCGCGCTCCGCAGAGCGGTCAGCTCGCCGAGGACGTCGCCACGCTCTCGAGCGAGTTCGAGGGCCGGTTCCTCGCCGGTCTCGTCGACATCGACGCGACGCCCGCCATCGCGCAGGCCATGCAGATCCCGTCGGTCCCGCTGGTCGTGGTGGTGCTCGACGGCCGCCCGATGCCGCTGCTCCAGGAGGCCCTGCCGATCGGCGAGCTGCGCACCGCGCTGACGCAGGTGCTCCAGTCGCTGACCGCCCAGGGCGTCACCGGGCGGCACCAGCCCCGGCAGACGGTGGACGCCGAGTCCGGCGAGCCCGTCTCCGACCCCCGCTATGCCGCGGCCGAGGCCGCCCTGGCCGCCAACGACATCGAGGGCGCCGTGGCGGAGTACCAGAAGCTCGTCGACGCCAACCCGGCCGACGCCGAGGCGGCCGCCGGGCTGGCGATGGCCAAGGTGCTCCACCGGACCATGGGCGCCGACCTCAACGCCGCCCGGCAGGCCGCGGCGGAGCGTCCCGACGACGTCGAGGCCCAGACCCTCGTCGCCGACCTCGACCTGCTCGGCGGCCACGTGGAGGACGCGTTCGCCCGCCTCGTCGACCTGGTCCGGCGCTCGTCGGGTGAGGAGCGGGACGCCGCCCGCCAGCACCTCCTGGGTCTGTTCGCCGCCGTGGGCAACGACGACCCGCGCGTCCTGCGCGGTCGGCAGAACCTCGCTTCAGCACTGTTCTGACCCGGCACCGGTCCGACCCCTGACGAGGACCCCTGAAACGCCGAGACCTCCCGGCAGGGCCTGGTCGGCCCCACCGGGAGGTCTGATGCGCGGGTCAGGAACCCTCCCGGCTCACTCGTCCAGGGCCGCCCTCGCGGCCTCCAGGCGCGCCACCGGGACCCGGAACGGCGAGCAGGAGACGTAGTCGAGCCCGACCCCGTGGAAGAAGTGGATCGAGTCGGGGTCGCCGCCGTGCTCTCCGCAGACGCCCAGGTGGATCCCCTCGCGGGCCGCACGGCCGTCCTCGGCCGCCTTGCGCACGAGCGCGCCGACGCCCTCGGTGTCGAGCGACTCGAACGGCGAGACCCGGAAGATGCCGTTGTCGAGGTACTCGGAGAAGAACGACGCCTCGACGTCGTCGCGCGAGAAGCCCCACGTCATCTGGGTGAGGTCGTTGGTGCCGAACGAGAAGAACTCGGCCTCCTCGGCGATCTGGCCCGCGGTCATCGCCGCGCGCGGCAGCTCGATCATCGTGCCGATCTTGAACGGGATCTCGACGGCCTCGCTCTGCTGGACCTCCTCGGCGACGGCCAGGATGTGGCTCTTGACCACGGCCAGCTCCCGGATGGACGCCACGAGCGGGATCATGATCTCCGGCCGCGGGTCGCCGCCGGCCTTGATCCGGGCGGCGGCGGCCTCGAGGATCGCCCGCGCCTGCATCTCGAACAGACCCGGGATGGCGATGCCGAGGCGCACGCCCCGCAGGCCGAGCATCGGGTTCATCTCGTGCAGCCGCTTGACCGCGTCCAGCAGCTTGATCTGGCGCATGTCGTGCTTGCCGTGGGCGTCCTCGATGGCGACCTTGACCGACAGCTCGGTGTAGTCGGGCAGGAACTCGTGCAGCGGCGGGTCGATGAGCCGGATGGTGACCGGCAGCCCGTCCATCGCCTCGAGGATCTCGGTGAAGTCCTGCCGCTGCAGCGGCAGCAGCGCCTCCAGCGCCTTGGCCTGACCGGCCTCGTCCTCGGCGACGATGAGGTGCTCGACGAGCTCGCGCCGCTCACCCAGGAACATGTGCTCGGTGCGGCACAGGCCGATGCCCTCGGCGCCGAACCGGCGGGCGCGGGCTGCGTCCTCGGGGGTGTCGGCGTTGGCGCGGACCCGCAGCCGACGGGTGCTGTCGGCGTGCTTCATGACCTCGCCGACCGCCCCGACCAGCGGGTCGTCGTCGAAGGTCTCGCCCTCGAAGAAGCGCACGACGTGGGAGTCGGCGACGGGCACGGAGCCCTCGAACACCTCGCCGGTGGTCCCGTCGATGGAGATCAGGTCACCCTCGTGGACGATCCCGCCTCCGCGGATGCGGAACAACCGGCCCTTGACGTCCACGTCGAGGTCGTCGGCACCGCAGACGCAGGTGCGACCCATGCCGCGCGCGACGACGGCGGCGTGCGAGGTCTTGCCGCCACGGCTGGTGAGGATGCCGCGGGCGACCATCATGCCCTTGAGGTCGTCGGGGTTGGTCTCCTTGCGGACCAGGATGACCTCCTCGCCGCGATCGGCCCACTCGACGGCGGTGTCGGAGTCGAAGACGACCCTGCCGACGGCCGCGCCGGGGGAGGCGTTCATGCCCTTGGCGATGAGGTGGCGCTCCGCGGTCTCGTCGAAGCTCGGGAACATCAGCAGGGCGAGCTGGGCACCCGTGACGCGCAGGACCGACTCGTCCTGGTGGATGAGCCCGTCGTCGGCCATGTGCTGGGCGATCCGGAACGCGGCCTCGGGGGTGCGCTTGCCGACGCGGGTCTGCAGCATCCAGAGCCTGCCGCGCTCGATCGTGAACTCGATGTCGCACATGTCGCGGTAGTGGTTCTCGAGCGTCCGCATGATCGCGATGAGCTCGTCGTAGGACTTCTTGTCCAGGGGCTCCAGCTCGTGGAGCGACATCGTGTTGCGGATGCCCGCGACGACGTCCTCGCCCTGGGCGTTCTGCAGGTAGTCGCCATAGACGCCCTGCTCGCCGCTCGCGGGGTCGCGGGTGAAGCACACGCCGGAGCCCGAGGTCATGCCCTGGTTGCCGAACACCATCACCTGGACGTTCACGGCGGTGCCGAGGTCCTCGGGGATGCGCTCGTTGCGTCGGTAGAGCACCGCGCGCTCGCCGTTCCAGGAGTTGAAGACCGCGTTGACGGCGAGGTCGAGCTGCTCGCGCGGGTCCTGCGGGAACTCGCGGCCGGCGTACTCCCGGATGATGCCCTTGTAGGTCGCGACCAGGCCCTTGAGGTCGTCGACGTCGAGGTCGAGGTCCGCCGTCGTGCCCTTGGCGGCCTTGGCGGCGTCGAGCGCCTCGGAGAAGTGCTCGGAGTCGACGTGCAGCACCGTGGCGCCGAACATCTGGAGCAGGCGGCGGTAGGAGTCCCACGCGAAGCGCTCGTCCTCGCTGTGCCCGGCCAGGCCGGCCACGGACTCGTCGTTGAGCCCGATGTTGAGGACGGTCTCCATCATGCCGGGCATGGAGAACTTGGCGCCGGAGCGGACCGAGACCAGCAGGGGGTCGGCGGCATCGCCGAGCCGGCGACCCATCGTCTCCTCCAGACGGGCGAGGTGATCGGTCACCTCCTCCGCGAGACCGTCGGGGATGCGACCGGCGGCGAGATACGCCTTGCAGGCCTCGGTGCTGATGGTGAAACCGGGCGGCACCGGGAGCCCGAGGTTGGTCATCTCCGCCAGGTTGGCACCCTTGCCACCGAGCAGGTCCTTGAGATCTTTGTTTCCTTCTGCGAAGTCGTACACGTATGTGGTCACGGTGACGATTCAAGCACTCATCGGATTCGTGAAACACCCGGGTCTTGCGTGGCTGTGCTAGGAGGGGCCTGGGTCACACAGTGAGCGGCGGGCGGTTGGGGTGTCGCTCACATTCCGGACTCGGTGTAGGCCGTCGCGCCGGGCTCGCGGCGAGCCGTCCGCAGGGCGGCCTCCACCCGGCGCGCGGTGAAGTCGGCCGCGCGCTCGCGCACCTGCTCGAGGGTGCAGAACTCGGCGCTGCGGATCTCGCGCTCCTGGTAGGTCAGCCCGCGCGCCACCGAGCCGTCGTGGACGCCGCCGTCGAAGACCAGGCAGACCGCGTCGTCCCAGCCGCCCCAGGGCGGCAGCCAGTCGGTGAGCAGCAGGTCGCCGGCGCTGACCCGGAGCCCCAGCTCCTCCTCGACCTCGCGGGCCACGGCCAGGCGCGGCGACTCGCCGACCTCGACCACGCCTCCCGGGAGGTCCCAGTCGCGCTTGTAGGTGAGCTGGCAGAGCAGGACGCGGTCGTCCTCGTCGCGGATCAGCATCTGCCCGATCGCGCGTTTGCGGGGCAGGAAGGAGTTGAGCAGCGACCGGAAGCTCTGGGGGTCGTTGAGCGGCGGGTCGTGGGCGAGCCGCGCGAGGACGACGTACTCGGTCGTGTCGGGCCGGTCTCCCGCGCCCGGCGCCACGCGGCGGACGCCCTCGCGCCGCAGGCCCGCGCGGGTCGCGACGCGCAGCGAGGCGTCGTTGCCGGGCTCGACGTGGGCCTCGACGCGGGTGAGTCCGAGCCCTCCCTGTCCGACGTCGGTCATCGCCCAGTCCGTCAGCACCCGGGCCGCGCGCGTCGCGAGGCCCCGGCCGCGGTGGCCGGCATAGAGCGTCCAGGACAGCGAGCCCGTCGAGTCGTCCTCGCGCTGGATCTCGCAGGAGCCGACGACGACGTCCTCGTGCTCGATCACGAAGTTGGCGACCGTGGCTCCTTCGACCCAGCCGTGGCGCCATCGGTCGATCGCCGCCCGCATCCGCTCGGTCGGCGGCTGGACGATCCCGTCGGGGAAGCCGAACCAGTAGGCGATCTCCTCGTCGTGGCCGGCGATCGCCACGTCGACGTCCTCGTCCCGCCAGGGCCTGAGCGTGACCACGCCGTCGGTCAGCGTCGGTTGGTCGCGGCGCTCGGTCACCCGCCCACCCTAGTGCGGACGCGGTGGTCGGTGCGGGCGTGTCGGTTTCCCCGCCCGAGCGGGGAAACCCGCACTGGTTGGCCGAAGTTTCGCGCGCCCAGTGCAGGCTTCACTCCCACCCGGGGACGCGTGTGACTCCTGAGGTACGACGCCCTGCCGAGCCGGGGCCGTCACCCCAGTTAGGGGTGTGAAAGCTGGGGTTGGCGGATCACCATGTTCACGTGGTGCGTTGTCACTCTGCACGGTCTACCCACCGTGCAGAGTGACGGGTCACCACGTAAACATGGTGATCGAGTTGCACCGGAGGGGCGTCACAACCCACCCGGCGTCAGGCCTTGCGGAGCCAGATCGTCGCGAGGGGCGGGACCACGATGTCGGCGTAGGCCGGCTGGCCGGAGAACTCGCCCTCGACGGCCTCCACCGACCCGAGGTTGCCGACGCCGGACCCGGTGTAGGAGGTGGCGTCGGTGTTGACGACCTCATCCCAGCGACCGGCAGACGGCATCCCGATCCGGAACCCGCCGTGGGGGAGGGCCGCGAAGTTGGCGACGCAGACGAGGTCGGGCGAGTCCGCCCCGCGTCGGACGAACGAGTAGACGTTGCGCGAGGAGTCGTCGGCGTCGATCCACGCGAAGTTCGCCGGGTCGTGGTCGCGCGCCCAGAGCGCGGGCGTCTCGGTGTAGGCGTGGTTGAGGTGCTTGACCAGCTGGTGCACGCCGAGGTGCTCCGGGTGGTCGAGCAGCCACCAGTCGAGCTCGCGGGCCTCGGCCCACTCGGCCTCCTGGCCGAGCTCGATGCCCATGAAGATCAGCTGCTTGCCCGGGTGCGCCCACATGAACGCGAGGTAGGCGCGCAGGTTGGCCAGCTGCTGCCACCGGTCGCCCGGCATCTTGCGCAGCAGCGAGCCCTTGCCGTGCACGACCTCGTCGTGGCTCAGCGGCAGGACGTAGTTCTCGGAGTAGGCATAGACCATCGAGAACGTCATCTCGTGGTGGTGGTAGGCACGATGCACCGGGTCGTGGGCCATGTAGGACAGCGAGTCGTGCATCCAGCCCATGTTCCACTTGAACCCGAAGCCGAGACCACCCGCGTCGGTGGGCTTGGTGACGCCCGGCCACGAGGTGGACTCCTCGGCGATGGTGACGACCCCGGGGGTCCGGCGGTAGACCGTGGCGTTCATCTCCTGGAGGAACTGCACGGCCTCGAGGTTCTCGCGGCCGCCGAACTTGTTCGGCGTCCACTCGCCCTCCTCGCGTGAGTAGTCGAGGTAGAGCATCGACGCCACGCCGTCGACCCGCAGACCGTCGGCGTGGAACTCCTCCAGCCAGTAGGCCGCGTTGGCGTAGAGAAAGTTGCGCACCTCGTGACGCCCGAAGTTGAAGATGTGGGAGCCCCACTCCTTGTGCCAGCCGCGCTGGGGGTTGGGGTCCTCATAGAGCGGGGTGCCGTCGAAGCGGGCCAGCGCCCACGGGTCGGTGGCGAAGTGGCCCGGCACCCAGTCGAGGATCACCCCGATGCCCGCCTGGTGGAGCTGGTCGACGAGGTAGCGGAAGCCGTCGGGGTCGCCGAAGCGCGAGTCGGGAGCGAAGTACGACGTCACGTGGTAGCCCCACGACCCGCCGAACGGGTGCTGCATCACCGGCATCAGCTCGACGTGGGTGAAGCCGAGGTCCTTGACGTAGTTGACGAGCTGGTCGGCGAGGTCGCCGTAGCCCAGGCGCTGCCCGTAGGGCTTGCGCCAGGACGCCAGGTGCACCTCGTAGATGGACATCGGCTCGGCGACGGCCTGCCGGGAGGACCGCGCCGCCATCCAGTCCTGGTCGCCCCACTCGTAGCCGCTCTCCCAGACCACCGAGGAGGTCTGCGGCGGCACCTCGGTGAAGGACGCCATCGGGTCGGCCTTCTCGCGCCACTCGCCGTCGGCGCCGAACAGGAGGTACTTGTACTGCGTCCCGGAGCCGACGCCCGGCACGAACAGCTCCCACACACCCGACTGGCCGAGCTGCCGCATCGGGTGCTCGCGACCGTCCCAGTTGTTGAAGTCGGCCTTGACCCTGACCCCGCGGGCGCCGGGCGCCCAGACGGCGAACGACGTGCCGGTGATGCCGCCGCCGTAGTGGCGGACGTGGGCGCCGAGCACCGTCCACAGCTGCTCGTGCCGGCCCTCGTTGATGAGGTGGAGGTCGGTCTCCCCGAGCGTCGGCAGATAGCGGTAGGGATCGTCGAAGACGAGGGGGTCGGCGTCGTAGGTGACCGCGACGCGGTAGTCCGGCACATCGGCGACCGGGAGCACGCCCACCCAGATGCCGGCGTGCTCGTGGCGCAGCTCGGTCTCGGTGCCGTCGTGCTGGACGCACACGCGCGAGGCCAGCGGCTTGAAGACCCGGATCGTCACCGTGCCCTCGTGCCGATGGGGGCCGAGGACGGAGTGCGGGTGGCCGTGCTCCCCGCGGACGATCTGGTCGAGCTCGCTCCGGTCGACCGGGTGGACCTCAGGCATGGGAGCCTCCTTGGCAGTCGCTGTCAGACACAGTAGTCGCGGGGGAAGGCGCCCCTCAGGGCGTGCCCGCGGCGGTGATACGGGCGAGGGCCCCGAGCGGGATGCTCACCCAGGCCGGGCGGTTGCGGGTCTCGTAGACCACCTCGTAGACCGCCTTGTCGGCCTGGTAGGCCGCGAGCAGCAGGCCCTCCTCGGGGTCGAGCTCGCGTCCGGCGTAGGACGACAGGAAGGCGTCGCTGTTGTGGGCGGCCCACTCGCGCGCCCGGAAGGCGAGCTGCTCGACGCTGGCCGGGGTGTCGGTGCCCATCGTGCGCTCGACCACGCGGGCCGCGTAGTCGAAGGAGCGCAGCATCCCGGCCACGTCCCGCCAGACGCTGTCGGGCCGGGTGCGCTCGGCGAGCGGCTTGGCCGGCTCGCCCTCGAAGTCGACGATCTTCCAGCCCTTGACGGTGCGCAGGGTCTGGCCGAGGTGGAGGTCGCCGTGGATCCGCTGCACGGGCCGCTTCCCGAGGGCGGCCACCTGCTCGAAGGTGTCGGCGAGGGCAGAGCGGTGCTCGGCGAGCTCCGGGACCACGTCGGCGGCGGCGTCGAGGCGCTGGCGCATCTGCGCGGCGATCTCGGCGAAGTCGGCGGTCTCGGTCCCGAGTGTCGCCGCGAGGTCGCGGTGCACCTCGGCGACCGCCTCGCCGAGCCGGGCGGACTCCGCGGAGAAGTCGCCGCCGACCTCCTCGGCGTGCAGGTCGGCCTCGGCATAGAGGTTGCGGACGCTCGCCTGGGCGAGGTCCCAGCCGTCGCTGGCAGTGCGCAGGAACTGCTGGATCAGCCCGAGCTGCAGGACGCCCTCCGCCACGCCGGGCAGGTCGAGCCGGGCCTCGGCCCAGCCATAGAGCGCCGCCACGTGCTCGGAGCCGGCGCGGGTCAGCTGGTCGAGGATCTCGATGTCGGGGTTGACCCCCGGCGTCACCCGCCGGAAGACCTTGAGGAGCGAGTCCTCACCGAAGGCGACCGACGAGTTGGACTGCTCCCCGGAGAACAGCGTCGAGTGCGACTCCAGGTCCAGGTCGTGCCCGGGGAGCCGGTGGAACGTGATCGCTCCGGTGGCCTCCGCGTCGAAGGACCGGAGCCAGCACGCCATCGCGTCGCGGTCGTGGACCGAGTCGTAGGCGAACACGGGGCCGAGGTCGTCGTCCTCCCAGTCCCCGACCAGGGCGTGGTCGAGCCAGCCCTGCCGCTCGGCGTAGAGCGACAGCGGCAGCTGGTAGAGGTCCACGCCGCCCTCGGCGTCGTCGTACTCGACGACGGCCAGCACCACGACGGGGTGGACGCCCTCCGCGGGCGCCTCGGGCACGGCGCCCACCCGATGCGTGGCGGTGACCCGGAACGGGCGGCCCTTGCCGCCGAACCAGCGGGCGTTGCCGAGGAACTCGGCGAGGTCGATCACGACAGCTCCTCCCCAGGGACGCTCGTCAGTCGGAACCAGTAGAAGCCGTAGCCACCCACCGTCAGCAGGTAGCTCAGCTCGCCGATGCGAGGGAACGGGACGCCGCCGAGCAGCTCGGTGGGTCGCATCCCCTCCCAGCGGCGCAGGTCGAGCTCCACCGGCTGCGGGAAGCGCGACAGGTTGTTGACGCACAGGATCGTGTCGGTCGTCCCGTCCTCCGCGACGTGCTCGCGCACATAGGACAGCACCGAGGGGTTGGACCCTCCCAGGTCGGAGAAGGTGCCGAGCCCGAAGGCGGCGTGCTGGCGACGGGCGTGGATCATCCTTCGGGTCCAATGCAGGAGGGAGGAGGCGTTGGCGAGCTGGGCCTCGACGTTCACGCTCTGGTACCCGAAGACCGGGTCCTGGATGAGCGGCAGGTGGAGTCGGCCGGGGTTGGCGGCGGAGAAGCCCGCGTTGCGGTCCGGGGTCCACTGCATGGGGGTGCGGACCCCGTCGCGGTCGCCGAGCCAGATGTTGTCGCCCATCCCGATCTCGTCGCCGTAGTAGAGGACCGGCGACCCCGGGAGCGAGAGGAGCAGTGCGGTGAAGAGCTCCATCTGGTTGGTGTCGTTGTCGAGCAGCGGGGCCAGGCGGCGGCGGATGCCGATGTTGGCCTTCATCCGGGGGTCCTTGGCGTACTCACCCCACATGTAGTCGCGGTCCTCGTCGGTGACCATCTCGAGGGTCAGCTCGTCGTGGTTGCGCAGGAAGATGCCCCATTGGGCGCCCGACGGGATGGGCGGGGTCTGCTCGAGGATCTCGGAGATGGGATAGCGCGACTCCCGGCGGACGGCCATGAAGATGCGCGGCATCACGGGGAAGTGGAAGCACATGTGGCACTCGTCGCTGACCCACTCGCCGGCGTCGTTCTCGACGCCGCCGAAGTAGTCGACCACGTCGGCCGGCCACTGGTTGGCCTCGGCGAGCAGCACCCGGCCGGGGTAGTTCTCGTCGATGTAGGAGCGCACCTTGCGCAGGAACTCGTGGGTCTCGGGCAGGTTCTCGCCGTTGGTGCCGGGGCGCTCGTAGAGGTAGGGCACCGCGTCGAGCCGGAACCCGTCGAGTCCCATGTCCAGCCAGAACGACAGCGCCTCCAGGATCGCGTCGTGGACGGCCGGGTTGTCGTAGTTGAGGTCGGGCTGGTGGGAGAAGAACCGGTGCCAGAAGTACTGCTGGCGCACCGGGTCCCAGGTCCAGTTGGAGGGCTCGGTGTCGACGAAGATGATGCGGGCCTCGGCGTAGAGCTCGTCGGAGTCCGACCAGACGTAGAAGTCGCCGTAGGGGCCGGTCGGGTCGGACCGCGAGGCCTGGAACCACGGGTGCTGGTCGCTCGTGTGGTTCATGACGAAGTCGATGATCACGCGGATGCCGCGCTCGTGGGCGGCGGCGACGAAGGCGCGGAAGTCGTCGACGGTGCCCGCCTCGGGCAGCACCGAGTCGAAGTCGGCGACGTCGTAGCCGCCGTCGCGCAGCGGCGAGGTGAAGAAGGGCGGCACCCACAGGCAGTCGACGCCCAGCCAGGCCAGGTAGTCGAGCTTCTCGGTCAGCCCCGCGAAGTCACCGGTGCCGTCGCCGTTGGAGTCGCGGAACGACCGCACCAGCACCTCGTAGAACACGGCGCTGCGGAACCACTCCGGCTGGTCGCCCAACCCGTGGCCGGGTGACGGGACCGCTCCTTCCGGCGCGGCCGCCACCGGTTCGGCGCTCATGCGAGCGTCCGCACGTTGAAGACGTGGGCGGGCTCGCCACCGGGGCCGAGGCGCACGTAGTTGTGCTCGCCCCACGTCCACGAGGCGCCGGTGATCTCGTCGGTCACCACGAAGGAGTCCGACCAGTCCAGCCCGAGGGCCGGCATGTCGATGTGGACGGTCGTGGCGCGGGTCGCGTGCGGGTCGACGTTGACGACCACCAGCACGGTGTCGCCGCGGTCGGGTGCCGACTTGCTGAAGGCGAGGACGGCGGGGTCCTCGGTCGCGTGGATGGTGACGTTGCGGAGCCGCTGGAGGGCAGGGTGGGCACGCCGGATCTCGTTGAGCCGGGTGATGTACGGCGTCAGCGTGTGCCCGCCTGCCTCGGCGGCGGCCCAGTCGCGCACGCGCACCTGGTACTTCTCCGAGTCGAGGTACTCCTCGCTGCCGGGCCGGACGGCCACGTGCTCGAACAGCTCGAACCCGGCGTAGACCCCCCAGCTCGGCGACCCGGTGGCCGCCAGGGTCGCGCGGATCTTGAAGGCGTCGGGCCCGCCGTACTGGAGGAAGGCGTGCAGGATGTCGGGCGTGTTGACGAAGAAGTTCGGCCGCATCGTGTGGTCGGACTGCGACGACAGCTCCACGAGGTAGTCGGCGATCTCGTCCTTGCCGGTGCGCCAGGTGAAGTAGGTGTAGGACTGCTGGAACCCGACGGCGCCCAGCGCGTGCATCATGGCCGGCCGGGTGAACGCCTCGGAGAGGAAGACCACGTCGGGGTCGGTGCGGCGCACCTCACCCAGCAGCCACTCCCAGAACTGCACCGGCTTGGTGTGCGGGTTGTCGACGCGGAAGATCCGGACGCCGTGCGACATCCACAGCCGCACGACCCGCAGCACCTCGGCGCGGATCCCCTCCGGGTCGTTGTCGAAGTTGACGGGGTAGATGTCCTGGTACTTCTTGGGCGGGTTCTCGGCGTAGGCGATGGTGCCGTCGGCCCGGGTGGTGAACCATTCGGGGTGGCTGGTGACCCACGGGTGGTCGGGCGCCGCCTGGAGGGCCAGGTCGAGGGCCACCTCGAGCCCGAGCTCGCGGGCGCGCGCCACGAACGCGTCGAAGTCGTCGAAGGTCCCCAGGTCGGGATGGATCGCGTCGTGGCCGCCGAAGCGGCTGCCGATCGCCCAGGGGGAGCCGGGATCGCCCGGACCCGGGTCGAGGGTGTTGTTGGGACCCTTGCGGTTGACCTCGCCGATCGGGTGGATCGGCGGCAGGTAGATCACGTCGAACCCCATCGCCGCGACGGCGTCGAGCCGCTCGGCGGCCGTGCGCAGGGTGCCGCTGCGCACGGTGCCGTCGGGCTCGACCGCGGCGCCCTCGGAGCGGGGGAAGAACTCATACCAGCTGCCGAACAGGGCGCGCTCGCGGTCGGCGAAGACCGGGAACGGCCCGTCGGTGGTGACCATCTCGCGCAGCGGGTGGGCGGTCAGCACCGACCACAGCTCGTCGTCCTCGAGGGCCGCCATCCGCGCCTGCGGGGGCCGGCGCCCGTCCTTGGCCGCCGCGACCGCCGCCTTCACGACCTCGCGGGCCTCGGCCTCCTTGCGCGGGAGCGCGCGCTGCACGCGCTGGAACAGCAGCCGGCCCTCGGTGAACATGAGCTCGACGTCGACCCCGGCGGCCACCTTGATCGCGGCGTCGTGGTGCCACGTCGCGAGCGGGTCGGACCACGACTGCACCTCGAAGGACCAGTGGCCGGGCTGGTCCGGCGTGACCCAGGCGGTGTAGACGTCGGGGGTCTCCGGCCGGGTCGTCATCCGCACGGGGGCGCGCCGCTTGCGGTCGGGTCCGATGAGGACGACCTCGGCGGCGAGCTGGTCGTGCCCCTCCCGGATGACCGTCGCGGTCACGGGGAAGGGTTCGCCGACGGTGGCCTTGGCGGGCAGCCGTCCGCGGTCGACGAGCGGCATGACCTGGGTGATGGGGATGCGTCCGACCATGGCCCAACCCTTGCGAACTCGGTTCGGCAACACAAGGTCGACTTGCCCGTGACAGCCCGGCGCCCCCGACCTAGAGTGAGTCGGGGAGGTCAGGAGAGGCTTCCCTCAGGTCCACCACGGGGGGCCGGGGCTGCCGCACGTCGGCGCCGAGCGCGCGGGAGTCCGATGTCGACCTGTGGTCGGGATCCGAACACGAGAGGTCCGGAACCGGGCCCACCGCGGTCCGTACCGGTCGGATCCGACACGCGGGGTGGGCTTGGAACGATCCAAGTTTCAGGTTAGGTTGCCGTTGTGCGTGCTATCCGTCGTTTCACCGTCCGTCCCGTCCTGCCCGACTCCCTCGCCCCGCTGGGCGAGCTGGCCGGCAACCTGCACTGGTCCTGGAACCCGTCGACGCAGGATGTCTTCCGCACGGTCGACCCCCGGCTGTGGGAGGCCGTGGGGCACGACCCGGTGCGGCTGCTCGGCGCGGTGACGCGGGCGCGGCTGCAGGAGCTCGCGGCCGACGCGACGTTCCTCGCCCAGCTGCAGAGTGCGCGCGACGAGCTGACGACCTACCTCACCGGCGACCGCTGGTACCAGCGCAAGGGCGGCGTCGACGCGCCGCGCGCGATCGCCTACTTCTCCCCGGAGTTCGGCATCACGGCCGTGCTGCCGCAGTACTCCGGCGGCCTGGGCATCCTGGCCGGCGACCACCTCAAGGCCGCCTCCGACCTCGGCATCCCGCTCATGGGTGTCGGCCTGCTCTACCGGCACGGCTACTTCAAGCAGTCGCTGTCGCGTGAGGGCTGGCAGCTGGAGGACTACCCGGTCCTCGACCCCGACGAGCTCCCGCTCTCGGTGCTGCGCGAGAAGGACGGCACCCGCGCCACGGTGTCGATCGCGCTGCCCGACGGGCCCGACCTCGTCGCCCGCATCTTCGTCGTGCACGTCGGCCGGGTGCCCCTGCTGCTGCTCGACAGCGACGTGGAGCAGAACCCCCAGCACCTGCGCGACGTGACCGACCGCCTCTATGGCGGCACGAGCGAGCACCGGCTGCGCCAGGAGCTCCTGCTCGGCGTCGGCGGCGTCCGCGCCCTGCGCGCCTACGCCCGGATCACCGGGGCACCGGAGCCGGAGGTCTACCACACCAACGAGGGCCACGCGGGCTTCCTCGGGCTCGAGCGGATCCGCGAGCTCACCGTGGCCGAGAGCGGTCCCAAGCTCGACTTCGACACCGCCCTGGAGCTGTCCCGCGCGGGCACGCTGTTCACCACCCACACACCGGTCCCGGCCGGCATCGACCGCTTCCCGCGCGAGCTGATCGCGCAGTACTTCGGCGGCAACAGCCCCGTCCCGGGCGTCCCCGTCGAGCGCATCCTCGCCCTCGGCTCGGAGGACTTCGAGGGTGGCGACCCGGCCGTCTTCAACATGGCGGTGATGGGCTTCCGGCTGGCGCAGCGCGCCAACGGCGTCTCGGAGCTGCACGGCTCCGTGTCCCGCGAGATGTTCAACGGCCTCTGGCCCGCCTTCGACGAGGCCGAGGTGCCGATCGGCTCGATCACCAACGGGGTGCACGGTCCGAGCTGGGTGGCGCGCGAGGTCTTCGAGCTCGCCGCCAAGTACGGCGTCGTCCCCGACACCGAGGACGTCTCCGACCTGTGGGACCTCGTCGACAAGGTGCCCGGCAAGGATCTCTGGGACCTCAAGCGCACGCTGCGCGGCAAGCTCGTCGACGACGCCCGCGCCCGGCTCCAGCGCTCGTCGGTCAAGCGCGGCTACGCCACGGCCGAGCTCGCGTGGATCGACTCGGCCCTCGACCCCGATGTGCTGACGATCGGCTTCGCGCGCCGCGTGCCGTCCTACAAGCGGCTCACACTGATGCTGAGCGACCCCGAGCGGCTCAGGAAGCTCCTCCTCGACCCCAAGCGGCCGATCCAGCTCGTCATCGCCGGCAAGTCCCACCCGGCCGACGACGGCGGCAAGAAGCTGATCCAGGAGATGGTCAAGTTCGCCGACGACCCCGAGGTCCGGCACCGCATCGTCTTCCTGCCCAACTACGACATCGCCATGGCCCAGCCGCTCTACCCCGGCTGCGACGTCTGGCTCAACAACCCGCTGCGGCCCTACGAGGCCTGCGGCACGTCCGGCATGAAGGCCGCCCTCAACGGCGGGCTCAACCTGTCGATCCTCGACGGCTGGTGGGACGAGTGGTACGACGGCAACAACGGCTGGGCGATCCCGTCGGCCGACGGTGTCGACGACCAGGACCGGCGCGACGAGCTCGAGGCCGCGGCGCTCTACGACCTGATCGAGAACGAGGTCGCCCCGCGGTTCTATGACCGTGACGCCGACGGCGTGCCCACCCGCTGGCTCGAGATGGTGCGGCACACGCTCAAGTCGCTCGGCCCCAAGGTGCTCGCGACCCGCATGGTCCGCGACTACGTGCGCAACCTCTATGCCCCGGCGGCCCACACCGCACGCTCGCTCAACTCCGACTACCACGGCGCGGCCGAGCTGGCGGCGTGGAAGAAGCTGGTCCGTCAGGCCTGGCCGTCGGTGCGCGTCGAGCACGTCGAGTCCAGCGGCGTCGGCGACGCGCCCGAGGTCGGCATCACCATGCAGGTGCGCGCCTTCGTCGCCCTGGGCGACCTCGGCACCGACGACGTCGACGTCCAGGTCGTCCACGGCACCACCAGCAGCGAGGACATGCTCAGCGCGAGCACCACGACCTCGATGAAGGTGGCCGAGACCTACGAGGGCGGTCGCTACCGCTTCGACGCCGACGTCACGCTCGACCGGGCCGGCCAGTTCGGCTACACGGTGCGCGTCGTGCCCCGCAACGAGGCGCTCGCCGCGACCTCGGAGCTCGGCCTCGTCGCGATGCCACCCGCCTGAGGAGAGCTCAGTCGTCCCAGGGGTCGGTCTGGCGCAGCACGAGGACGGACCGGCCCTCGAACGGCAGGATGTCGCCGGCGGCGACCGGGTCGCCGAGCTTGTGCTGCGGGTCCGTGGACAGCACGACCTCGCCGTGGTTGACCCACTGGTTGCGCGGCAGCACCAGCTCGACGTCCTCGGCGCCGCTGTTGAACCAGATGAGGAACGACGAGTCGCGCATCTGCTCGCCGCGGGGACCGGGGGAGCGCAGCGGGTCGCCGGACACGAACATGCCGATCGTGTGGAGCGAGCTGTCGTACCAGTCCTGCTCGGTCATCTCCCGGCCGTCGGGGTGCATCCACGCGAGGTCCTTGGGACCACCCTCGATGGTCGGTGAGCCGATGAAGTGGTGGCGCTGCCGCAGCGCCGGGTGCTCGCGCCGCAGGCGCAGCGCGGTCTTGACGAGGTCATAGACGTCGAGCCACGCGTCGTCGGGCCGCCAGTCGACCCACGACACCTCGTTGTCCTGGACGTAGGCGTTGTTGTTGCCGCGCTGCGTGCGCCCCCGCTCGTCACCGGCCGTGATCATCGGCGCGCCGCTGGACAGGCACAGCGTGATCATCAGGTTGGCGGCCTGACGGCGGCGCAGGTCGGTGATCTCCAGGTCGTCGGTCTCGCCCTCGACGCCGTGGTTCCACGACCGGTTGTTGTCCGACCCGTCGCGGTTGCCCTCGCCGTTGGCCTCGTTGTGCTTGACGTTGTAGGACACCGTGTCGCGTGCGGTGAAGCCGTCGTGGGCGGTCACGAAGTTGACCGAGGCATAGGGGGAGCGCCCGTCGTCGGCGTAGAGGTCGGAGGAGCCCGCCAACCGCGACGCGAGCTCGCGCACCCCTCCGGAGTCGGTGCGCCAGAAGTCCCGGATCGTGTCGCGGAACCGGTCGTTCCACTCGACCCAGGGTGGCGGGAACGACCCGACCCGGTAGCCGTCCATCGACGCGTCCCACGGCTCCGCGATCAGCTTCACGTGCCGCAGGACCGGGTCCTGGCTGATCGTGGTCAGGAACGCGCTGTGCATGTCGATGCTGTGGCCGGTGCGCGCCAGCGCGGACGCCAGGTCGAAGCGGAAGCCGTCGACGTGCATCTCGGTGACCCAGTAGCGCAGGGAGTCGAGGATCAGCCGCAGCGCCCCGAGGTTGGTCGAGTCGACGGTGTTGCCGCACCCCGTGACGTCCCAGTATGCGTCGCCCACGGTCCCTGCGCGCTTGTAGAAGCCGAAGTCGTCCAGGCCGCGGAAGGAGTAGGCCGGCCCGTCCGGGCCGCCCTCGGCGGTGTGGTTGTAGACCACGTCGAGGATGACCTCGATCCCCGCCTGGTGGAAGCTGCGCACCATCTGCTTGAACTCGTCGACCTGCTGGCCCCGGTCGCCGCTGGCGGAGTAGGCCCCGTGCGGGGCGAAGTAGCCGATGGAGTTGTAGCCCCAGTAGTTGACCATCCCGCGGGCGGCGACGGCGGGCTCGGTGAAGAAGTGGTGGATCGGCAGGAGCTCCACGGCCGTGACGCCGAGGTCCTGGAGATAGCGGGTCACCGTGTGCGAGCCGAGCCCGGCGTAGGTGCCCCGGAGCTCCTCGGGGATCTCGTTGTGGAGCTTGGTGTAGCCCTTCACGTGCAGCTCGTAGACCACGGTGTCGCGCCATCGCGTGCGCAGCTGGGTGTCGCCCTGCCAGTCGAAGTCGCCACCCACCACCACCGACCGGGGCATGAAGGGGGCGGAGTCGATCTTGCTGGGCCGGGAAGGGTCCTTGTGGTGGTAGGGGAGCGTGGCGTTGCCGTGGGCGAGCCGCCCGCTGACCGCCCGGGCGTAGGGGTCCAGCAGCAGCTTCTTGCGGTTGAACCGCCGTCCCCGCTGCGGGTCCCAGGGGCCCTCCGCCCGGTAACCGTAGAGGGTGCCGATCGGGACCGCCGGGATCTGGCCGTGCCAGACACCCAGCGTGTGCTCGGTGAGCTGGTGGCGGCGCTCGAGGCCGTCGTCGTCGAACAGGCAGACCCACAGGCTGGTCGCCTCGGGGGCCCAGACCGCGAAGTTGGTGTCGGTCGGCGACCAGGTGGCGCCCAGGGTCTGGTGGTGTCCCGGCCAGACGGGCGCCGTCTCGTCCCTGGTGTTCCAGCGCCATCGGTTCGGGCTCACCGGGTCATTGTGCAGGAGTCGGGGCTCCGGTGGGCCGACGTGCCCACCTCCGGGACGTCCGGCCGCCTCGCGACGGCTAGGGTCGAGCCGTCGACGGGCGACGCGTCGCGGATCGGGAGGAGCAGTCATGGGTGAGTACGTGCGGCTGGAGGTGGCCGACGGGGTCGGGACGATCCGCCTCGACCGGCCCAAGATGAACGCGCTGAACGTGCAGATGCAGGAGGAGATCCGGGAGGCCGCCCTGGAGGCCGCCGGCCGCGACGACGTCGGCGCCGTGGTGATCTACGGCGGGGAGCGCGTCTTCGCCGCCGGTGCGGACATCAAGGAGATGGCCGACATGTCCTACCCGGACATGGTCCGACGCTCCGGGCCCCTCCAGTCCTCGCTGAGCGCCGTGGCGCGCATCCCCAAGCCGGTCGTCGCCGCCGTCACCGGCTATGCCCTCGGCGGCGGCTGCGAGCTGGCCCTGACCGCCGACGTCCGGTTCGCCGCCCACAACGCGGTGCTCGGCCAGCCCGAGATCCTGCTCGGCATCATCCCCGGCGCCGGCGGCACCCAGCGGCTGTCCCGGCTGGTCGGCCCGAGCAGGGCCAAGGACCTCATCTTCACCGGCCGCTTCGTGCCCGCCGAGGAGGCGCTGGCGATCGGCCTCGTCGACAAGGTGGTGCCCGCCGACCAGGTCTACACCGAGGCGGTGGCCTGGGCGCGACAGTTCAGCGGCGCCGCCGCCCTCGCGCTCCGAGCGGCCAAGGAGTCGGTGGACCGGGGTCTGGAGACCGACATCGAGACCGGGCTGGAGATCGAGCGCCAGCAGTTCGCGGCGCTCTTCGCGACCGAGGACCGCACCCTGGGCATGACCTCCTTCGTGGAGAACGGCCCCGGAAAGGCGTCCTTCGTCGGCCGCTGACCGTGTGACTCACTCCACCCGGCGGCCCGTTCCTGCGCGCTGAACCGGCAGGTAGCCTCGTGGCACATCCCGGACCCCGGCCGATTCGCCGTCGGTCCGTCGACCGATGCCTCGAGGAGGGGCCGAAAGGCCAGCCACTATGAACATTGTCGTGTGTGTGAAGCATGTGCCGGACGCGACTGCGCATGTCGGGTTCGAGAGTGACAACACCGTGGACCGGGTCGGTGTCGAGGGTCTGCTGTCGGAGCTGGACGAGTACGCCGTCGAGCAGGCGCTGCAGATCAAGGAGAAGCGCGAGGGCGAGGACGTCACGGTGACCGCGGTGTGCGTGGGCCCGGAGAAGGCGGCCGACGCGATCCGCAAGGCGCTGCAGATGGGTGCCGACCAGGGCGTGCACGTGGTCGACGAGGCGATCGCCGGGTCCGACGCGGTGGCCACGTCGCTGGTGCTGGCCGAGGCTGTGAAGAAGGCCGGGCCGGCCGACCTGGTGATGTGCGGGATGGCGTCGACCGACGGGGCGATGAGCGTGGTGCCGGCGATGCTGGCCGAGCGGCTGGGGCTGCCCCAGGTGACGATGGCCGACGTGGTCGAGACCCAGGGCGACCAGGTCCGGATCAAGCGCGACGGTGACGTGGCGACCGAGGTGATCGGCGGGACGATGCCGCTGGTGCTGTCGGTGACCGACCGCACGGGCGAGGCCCGCTACCCGTCGTTCAAGGGGATCATGGCGGCCAAGAAGAAGCCGGTGGAGACCTACTCGCTGGCCGACCTGGGCCTGGAGCCGGCGCTGGTGGGTGCGGGTGCGGCGTGGACCGCGGTCGAGGACACCACCGCCCGGCCGCCGCGGACCGCGGGCGAGATCGTCAAGGACGAGGACGGGTCCGGCGCCGCTGCGCTGGTCGACTTCCTCGCCGCCAAGAAGTTCATCTGAGGAGCGCGCTGTGAGTGAGATTCTGGTTCTGGTCGACCACGCCGACGGCGCGGTCCGCAAGCCCACCTTCGAGCTGCTGACCATCGCCCGCCGGCTGGGGGAGCCGTCGGCCGTCTTCATCGGCGGCGCCGACAAGGTCGCCGGGGTGGCCGAGGCCGTCAAGGCCTACGGCGCCGAGAAGGTCTATGCCGTCGACGACACCGAGATCCGGGGCTACCTGGTGGCCCCGAAGGCCGAGGCCCTGCAGCAGGTCGCCGAGAAGGCGAGCCCCGCGGCGATCCTGGTCACCTCCAGCCTGGAGGGCAAGGAGATCGCGGGCCGGCTGGCCATCAAGCTCGGCTCCGGGCTGATCACCGACGCCGTCGACGTGCAGGCCGGCGACTCCGGTCCGGTCGCGACCCAGTCGGTGTTCTCCGGCAACTACACGCTCACCGGTCACGTCACCCAGGGCACCCCGATCATCACGGTCAAGCCCAACGCGGCGGCGCCGGAGGAGGTCGCCGGTGCGGGTGCGGTCGAGCAGGTCGCGGTGTCGGTCTCGGCGGCGGCCAAGTCCGCGCAGATCATCGCCGCGCAGCCCAAGCAGTCCTCGGGCCGCCCGGAGCTGACGGAGGCCGCGATCGTGGTCTCGGGCGGCCGGGGCACCGGCGGCGACTTCGCGCCGATCGAGGCGATGGCCGACGCGCTCGGCGCGGCGGTGGGCGCCTCCCGGGCCGCGGTCGACTCCGGCTGGGCGCCGCACGGCCTCCAGGTCGGGCAGACCGGCAAGACCGTCTCGCCGCAGCTCTATGTCGCCAACGGGATCTCGGGTGCGATCCAGCACCGGGCCGGCATGCAGACCTCCAAGACCATCGTGGTGGTCAACAAGGACGAGGAGGCCCCGATCTTCGAGCTGGCCGACCTCGGCGTCGTGGGCGACCTGCACGCCGTACTCCCCGCTGCCACCGAGAAGATCAACGCCCGCAAGGGCTGAGCCAGCACGTCGAAGGGCCCCGGTCGGTCGACCGGGGCCCTTCTGCTGTCGCGTCAGGCGCGGGCGGTCAGCACCCGCGCTGGGCGGCGGTGCGGAGGCCGCAGCCGCCCTCGGTGACGATGCCGACGGGGAACACCTTGACCCAGCGCTTGCCGGCCTTGCCGCCGAGCTGGATCTTGCGCAGGGAGTCGTTGTTGGTGGTGTCGGACTCCACGAGGTTGCCGAGCGGGTTGGACTCGACGGAGATGTAGTAGATCCCGTTCGGCAGGTCGCCGATGCGGAACGCCTGGCCGGCGCGGTACTGGTAGTAGGTGTCCCCGTTGCCGGAGGCGAGCACCTCGCGGACCGACAGGGCGTCGTGGTCGCCGCAGGCGGTCGACAGGTCGGTGTTGTAGGGGTGCCAGTCGGCGTCGGGCACGGTGTAGTCGACGGCGTCGGTGCTGGCGAGGCAGAACGACTGCTTGGTGGACTTCACCACGGCGGACTGGTCGGCGTCGAGGAGCTGGTACTGCGCGAAGTCCTCGAAGTGCCAGTGGTTGTGGTTGGCGGCGTGCCAGTGCATCGTGCCGACCTGCTGGTAGCCGGTCTGCTCGCCCGAGGCGTCGAAGAAGTACTGGTAGGCGTCCATCTCGTCCTCGCCGTCGCGGCGGAAGCCGTCCACGACGAGGGGGCTGTCGCCGGCGTTCCACACGTTGGCGCCGAAGCGCAGGACGTCGCCCTTGCCGTTGAGCTGGATCCCGAAGGCCGGGAGCGCCCGCAGGTCGGGCATCGGGCCGACCGCCTTGCCGGCCTTGGCCCCGGTGGGCCGGTGGGCCGCCGGCTGGAGGCCTCGGCTGCGCTGGCGGGGAGCCGCGGGGCGCTTGGCGTCGCCGCCGCCGTCGGCGACGGTCAGGGTCAGGTCGCGACGGCCGTCGGCCCCGCTGATGCCGAACAGGCTGCGGTAGGAGGCCGGGATGCTCACCGAGACGTCGTAGGTGCCGGGCTTGAGGTGCAGCGGCGGGTTCTCCCAGTAGGCGACCGGGGTGGCCGCGAAGCCGGCCTGGACGCCCATCACCGAGCCGACCGTGTAGGGGTTGCTGGGGCAGTCGTAGGGGTAGGGCGAGGTGGCCGGGGCGTCCGGTCGGGCCCGCTCCCCGTAGCCGTTGAGGCAGGCGGGCAGCTGCACCTTCTGGATGAACTTGCCGTCGGAGGCGCGGCGGACCCGGATCCGCAGGAAGTCGTCGAGCCCCGCGAAGGTGGTCATGGTGCCCTCGGGCAGGGCGACCGTCCCCGCCGAGGAACGCCACTCGCTCTGGATCGGGTCGTCGTAGGTGGGTCGGTGCGACCAGATCTCGAACGGCTCCGAGCCGGCGACCAGCTTGATCCCCAGGTCGCTGTAGACGTAGCCGCCATAGGAGTCGGCGGACACCTCCGTCGGCGCCCAGACCTTGAGTGGCGACTCCGCAGCCTTCGCCCCGTGGGTCTCGGCCGAGCTGGCACCTCCCCCCAGCGGCAGGCCGGCGATGGCGAGCGCGGCAACGGACAGGACGGCAGAACGGCGCATGGATCCCCCTTGGTGTGTCCCTCGCCACAGAGCGAGGCCTTACCTGACAGACGCGCGCGAGCGACGGTTGGTTGCCCACGAGCGTCCTGAGATGGTCCCGGCTGGTGGTTCGCGGCGCAACTACCCTCTGACTCATGACCAGCACCGAAGCCGTGACGCACGCGGCCGAGCGCGCCCGCCGGGCCAGCCACGGCCTCGCGCTCGCCACCCGCGAGCAGAAGGACCGCGCGCTCGAGGGCATGGCGGCGGCGCTCGAGGGCGCGGCCGCAGCCATCCTGGCGGCCAACGCGGAGGACATCGCCCGCGCGGAGGCCGGCGGCACCCCCGCCAACCTCATCGACCGGCTGCGGCTCACCCCCGACCGGCTCGCCGGCATGGCGCAGGGCCTGCGTGACGTGGCGGGCCTCGCGGACCCGGTCGGCGAGGTGGTGCGGGGCAGCACCCTGGCCAACGGGCTCGAGCTGCGCCAGGTGCGGGTCCCCTTCGGGGTCGTCGGCATGATCTATGAGGCCCGCCCCAACGTCACCGCCGACGCGGCGGGCATCTGCCTCAAGTCGGGCAACGCGGTCCTGCTGCGGGGCAGCTCCAGCGCCCGCTCCAGCAACGAGGCTATCGTCGCGGCGCTGCGGGCCGCGGTCGAGACGGCCGGGCTGGAGGCCGACGTCGTCCAGCTCGTCCCCGGCGACACCCACGACAGCGTCAAGGCGCTCATGCGGGCCCGCGGCCTCGTCGACGTCCTCATCCCGCGCGGCGGGGCATCCCTGATCCGCTCGGTCGTCGAGGAGTCGACGGTGCCGGTCATCGAGACGGGTGTCGGCAACTGCCACGTCTACGTCGACCGGGCGGCCGACCTCGACAAGGCGCTGGCCATCGTCGTCAACTCCAAGACCCACCGGACGAGCGTGTGCAACGCCGCCGAGTCGCTGCTCGTGCACGCCGACGTCGCCGAGACCTTCCTGCCCCGGGTGCTGACCGCCCTCCAGGAGAGCGGCGTGACGGTGCACGGTGACGAGCGCTTCGGCGCGTTCCCCGGTGTCCTCCCCGCCACCGACGACGACTTTGCCGCGGAGTACCTCTCGCTCGACATCTCGGCCCGGGTCGTGGGGTCGCTGGACGAGGCCGTCGCCCACATCCGGCGCTTCTCGAGCCAGCACACCGACGCCATCGTGACCGAGGACCTCGCCGCCGCCCGCCGCTTCGCCGCGGCGGTCGACTCGGCGGCGGTCATGGTCAACGCCTCGACCCGCTTCACCGACGGCGGCGAGTTCGGCTTCGGTGCGGAGATCGGGATCAGCACCCAGAAGCTCCACGCGCGCGGCCCGATGGGCCTCACGGAGATGACCTCGACGAAGTACGTCGTCACCGGGGACGGTCACATCCGCTGAGCCCGGGCGACACCGGACGCGTCCGCTGCACCGTGCCTGTTCCGGGGATCACACTCCGCCCCGCTAGGCTGTCCGCCATGAGTGACGTCATCACCCTCGCCGCTGAGACCGGCGGCGCCGCGTGGCCGTTCATCATCGGCGGCGGCATCCTCTTCATCCTGTTCGCCCTGGTGGGCGCGCTGTTGATGTTCGGCGCGGGTCGCGAGCACAGCTGACCTCCACGACCGCCGACTCGGCCACCCGCACCCGACGCGTCGGGGTGATGGGTGGCACGTTCGACCCCATCCACCACGGGCACCTCGTGGCGGCCTCGGAGGTCCAGGCATGGTTCGGTCTCGACGAGGTGGTCTTCGTGCCCACCGGCGACCCGTGGCAGAAGTCGGACCGGGTCGTGTCCCAGGCCGAGGACCGCTATCTCATGACGGTCATCGCCACGGCGGCCAACCCGCACTTCACCGTGTCCCGGGTCGACATCGACCGGGACGGGCCGACGTACACGATCGACACGCTGCGCGACCTGAGGACGCAGATGCCCGGTGCGGAGCTCTACTTCATCACCGGCGCCGACGCCCTGGCCGACATCTTCACCTGGCGCGACGCCGAGGAGCTGTTCGCGCTGGCGCAGTTCGTCGGCTGCACCCGCCCCGGCTATGCCATGGACCCGCACACCCTGTCGAGCATCCCCGCCGACCGGGTCACCATGGTCGAGATCCCGGCCCTGGCCATCTCTTCGACCGACTGCCGTGACCGCGCCCAGCGCGGTGAGCCCGTGTGGTACCTCGTCCCCGACGGCGTGGTCCAGTACATCGGCAAGCACGGCCTCTACCCCCGGACCGTCCCACCCATCCAACCCCAGGAAACGCCTGCATGACCGCCACCGACCACGCCGTCGAGCTGGTCCGGGTCGCCGCCCTGGCCGCCTCGGACAAGCTCGCCCAGCACATCCTCGCGTTCGACGTGAGCGACCAGCTGGCCATCACCGACGCCTTCCTGCTCGCGTCCGCCACCAACGACCGCCAGGTCAACGCGGTGGTGGACGAGATCGAGGACAAGCTCCGCGCCCAGGGGGTCAAGCCCCTGCGCCGCGAGGGCCAGCGGGAGGGCCGCTGGGTGCTGCTCGACTACGGTGAGATCGTCGTCCACGTCCAGCACGAGGAGGAGCGCCAGTTCTATGCCCTCGAGCGGCTGTGGCGCGACTGCCCGACCATCGCCCTGCCCGGGGTCGAGGGACCGCCGGCGCCGGCCGCCTCCCCGGACGGCGACCCGCGCTCCGACGGCTGACCCGGCGCACCATGGTGGTGTCCTGATGCTGGGCGACATGATCTCCGACGACCGCGGAGCCCGCCAGCTGGTGCTGGTGCGGCACGGCCGCACGCCCTGGAACGCGATCGACCGCGCCCAGGGCCACACCGACGTGCAGCTCGACGAGCACGGCCTCGAGCAGTCCGTCGCCGCGGCGCGGGTGCTGGCGCTCTATGCGCCGGTCCGGCTCTGGACCAGCGACCTCGCCCGCGCCCGGCAGACGGCCGGGTGCATCGAGGACGTCACCGGCCTCCGGGCCGAGGTCGACCCGCGGCTGCGGGAGTTCGACGTCGGGGTGCGCGCCGGGCTCAGCCGCGAGGAGTTCGCCGAGCGCTATCCCGACGAGTACGCCGCCTGGGCGGCCGGCAGCCCGGGTCCGCTGGTGCCGGGGGAGGAGACGGGCGGCTCGGTCCAGGCCCGGATCGGTGCCGCGCTGGAGGACTACCTCGCCGCCCTGCAGCCCGGCCAGACCGGCATCGTGGTCACGCACGGGTCCGCGCTCAAGGTGGGCCTCGTCGCCGCGATCGGCTGGGACGCGGCGGTGGCACGGTCGATCAAGGGCATGGACAACGGCGCCTGGGCCGTCCTCGTCGCCGACCCCGACCACGACCGGCCGCGGCTCGCGGCCTACAACCTGTTGCCGCGACGCCGCACCCCCACGGCCGATTTCGCATCCGGCGAGGGGGTTGGCTAGGATTCCACGCGTTGTCCGAACCGGACGGCACTGGGGCTGTGGCGCAGCTGGTAGCGCACCTGCATGGCATGCAGGGGGTCAGGGGTTCGAGTCCCCTCAGCTCCACCAAAACCGCTGGTCAGGGCCATGTTCTGAACCCTCAACAAGGGAGTCAGGCATGGTCCTCCGACATTTGTCCGGACCTTTTCTGCCCGGGATCGGGCCAGCTCGCGGGCGCTCGGAACGCCATGCGGAGCCCGAGTCGGCCGGAGGCTCCGCGATGACCGACCATCGACGTGTCGGCGGTGCTGGGGCGGTGCTGGGATGAGTCGTCGGACAGGACGACGAGGGTCCCCACGAGGAGCATCCACACCAGAACCGGAGGGCTGACGAGCCCCGGTCCCGGTGGAAGCGTTCCCGTCTCGTGCAGCACGATGTTCGCCACGGTGCCGACCAGCTGCACGATCGCGACCACGGCGAGCATGATCCCGGCCGGGCGCGGTCGCTTCACGGCGAGCACGGTGATCGTCAGGCCGAGGGCCAGGTCGACCACTGTGGTCACGGGACCCCACTCGTCGCTGGGGATCACGTCCGAGAAGGCGTCGACCAGCCCATAGCCGGTGGCGGCCGCAGCGATGACGGCCAGCACCCGGATCGCCGGATCGGGGCGGACCAGCGCGTAGGCGCAGAGGACGACCGTGGGGACGGCCCACGAGGCGGTCACCGCGAGGCCGACGATCACGTCCCAGTCGGTGAGCGCATAGCCGGCCGCGAACACCAGGCCGAGCGCCCCGACCACTATGCCGATCCCGAGGCCTGCATACCTGAGAACCTTGGCGCCCATCGTCACCAGCCTCCGTCCTCACGATCCCAGGCGGCGGTCGGCAGCGACAGAGCACCCCTACTCACGGGTCCGGCTGTCGGGACCGGGCACGCACGAGCTCGACATCACCCCCCGAGCGCGGGGAAATCCCCCCTGCGCTCACCGACACCGCCGACGACACGCGGGCCGACCGGACACGTCGGCGCTGCGGCCCCGGCACGACGGGTCGTCCATGTCGCGTGTGTGTGCGGTTGCCGCAGCCGGGCTCGGTCGTCAGACTGTTCTGACTGATCCGACGGTGGGGGAATCGTATGGAGACTCGGGACGACCTCTGGTCCGCGGTGCGGGCCTCGTGGCCCGACGGCCTCGTGGCCGTCGGGGCCGACGGCGTGATCCAGGCCGTCAACCGCCTGCTCTGCGACATGAGCGGCTACGCCGCCGACGAGCTGGTCGGCCAACCGGTCGAGATCCTGCTCCGCGAGCACTACCGCGAGCGCCATGTCGAGCTGCGTAGGGCGTTCATGGCGGTGCACTCCTCCCGGCTGATGGGGGAGGGGGACCTCTTCCGGCTCCGCCGACACGACGGCACCACGCTGCCGGTGACCATCGCCCTCTCGGTCGCCGACCTGAGGTCGGGCACCGTCGCCCTCGCGTCCGTGCGCGACGTGTCCGCGACCCAGCGGCAGGCACGGCGGCGGGCCATCGTCGAGGCCGCCCTCGACGCGTCGTCCGACGGGATCCTGGTCATCCACGAGCACGACCTCCGGCGTGTCTACGTCAACCTCGCCATGGTCGAGCTGACGGGCTACAGCCGGCAGGAGTTCGCCAGCCTCGACTTCGGTCACGCGCTCGCCTACGACGAGGACCGCCAGCGCCTGGCCGCGGCGCTGCACGCGACGTTCGCGGACCAGGAGGAACCGCCCAGCCTGGTCGTCCGGGTGCGGCACCGCAACGGCGACCTCGCGTGGCTGGAGCTGGCGCTGAGCCTGATCCGGGAGGCCGACCTCGACCCCGACGACGCCCGCGGCCGGCTGGTCATCGTGGTCGCCCGCGACATCTCCGACAGGGTGGCCGCGGAGCGGGAGGCCCGGGCCCGCAGCCACGCCACGGAGGTGGTCGCCGAGGTCGCCACCCGCGTCCTGGCGGGTCGACCGGTCGACCAGACCTTCGGTGATGCCGTCGCCGGGATGGCCAGGTCCTTCGAGTCCACCACCGTGGTGCTCTATGCGCCCGAGTCGGCCGACCCGGGGGCGGCGTTCCGGGTCGTGGCGGTGTCGGGGCCCCAGGCCGAGCTGGTCCGGGCCGGTGAGCTCCTGCTGGACGACGAGCAGCTGCGCGCCCTGGCCAAGGGCGAGGACCGGGAGGCCCGCGAGGTCGACACCGAGCGTTCGCACGGCCTGGCCGCGCCCTTCGACGGTGTCGCCGACCGGGTCGGCGTGCTGGTCGTCTTCCGACCGGCGGACGAGCCGGTCTTCTCCGACGCCGACCGTGAGCTCCTGCGGGGCATCGCCCGCCAGCTCTCGGTCGCCTTCGAGCTGGGCCGCGCCCGCGCCGACCAGGAGCAGCTGGCCCTGCTGGAGCAGCGCCAGCGGATCGCCAGGGACCTGCACGACACGGTGATCCAGGACGTCGTGGCCGCGGGCATGCAGCTGCACGCCGACCTCCGCGGGTCACCCGAGTCGATGCACGCCGAGCGCGACGCGGCGCTGGTCGACCAGCTCGACAGAGCCGTGCGCCAGCTGCGTGAGGGCATCGGCCATCTGCGCATCTCGGACGCGTCGCAGAGCGTCAGCGAGGACGTGCTCCTGGTCGTGGGCAACCTCGCCAGGACGCTCGGCTTCCAGCCCTCGCTCCGGCTGGAGGGCCCCCTCAACGACCTGCCGCGCGACCTGCACCAGGACCTCACGGCCGTGTTGACCGAGTGCCTGTCCAACGTGGCGCGGCACGCCGGGGCGAGCTCGGCGTGGGTCGAGGTGACGGTGAACCCCGACCAGCTGCGGGTGACGGTGACCGACGACGGAGCCGGGCTGCCGACGGGGCTGGAGCTCGGCCTCGGCCTGCGCAACCTGGCCATGCGCGCGGCGACGCGCGGCGGGCTGTTCGACGTCGAGCGGCCGGCCGAGGGCGGCACCCGCATCATCTGGACGGCCCCCCGCAGCTGACGATGCTGCCGGGCGCGCGTCGCGCCAGGTGCCGAGTCGTCAGATCGGGTGACGACGCGGCGACTCCGGCACCGGGTCAGTGCCGGCGCATCGCGCTCAGCGTGCGCGCGGCGTGCACCGCGGAGGTGTAGCGCCACCGGGTCGCGTCACCGCTCGGGGCGGGAGCCTCATGGTCCCGCTCGAGCTCGAGCACGTCGGAAGCGGGGTCGTCGTGGAGTGGTGGGCGGGGTTCCTGGTGGGGCATCGACGAGAGGGACATGGACGCTCTCCATCACTCGGTGGGTGACACCGTGGCTGGCGGTGTCGCCTGCCCGGCACCCGTTCCGCACGGGGTCGAGCGCCGAGGGCCCTGACGCTAGAGGCGTCGTCCTCCTGTCGGCAAGGGGACATCGTTGTCGACATCCCCGTGCGAGAAAGTCGCCGTTCCCGGTCGAACGGCTCGCAGACGCTCAGGTGTGGCGTCCGCTGACCGAATATCAGGAGAACACACCCGACGGAGGGAGCAGCGGGTGCAGAGAACCCCGTGGCTGCGTGACGCCGCGACACTCGACCCTGCCACGCCGCAGGAGGAGAAGGTCGTCGCCCCGCACGTCGTGGCCCGTCAGCCGATCATCGGCCTGGACGACGAGATCGCCGGCTTCCGGCTGCTGCACCGCGAGCTCGATGAGGGCGACCCCGCCGAGCATGCCCCGGACGAGGGTGCCGAGCTCGGCGTGTCCTTGACCGACCCGGCGTTCGACGTCGAGGCGCTGGTCGGGTCCGCCCGCGCCTTCTGTCGCCCCTGGGCCGAGCTGCTCGTCGACGGCGCGCCGTGTCCGCCGTCCGTCGGGGGGCTCGTCGTCGAGATCGCTGCCGGACAGTGCGGCGAGCCGGGCGTGATCGAGCGCTGTCGCCTGCTGCGCGGGGCGGGGAGCACCGTGGCGCTGGAGCTGTCGACCTGGGGACCGGGCGTCGACGCGGTCCTCGACGAGGCCGACGTGGTCGAGATCGACGTCTCCCGACGGGGGCACGACGAGATCCTCGACCTGGTCGCTATCTGCGCGCCGCGCGACGTGACGCTGATGGCCACCGGCTGCACGTCGGAGGCCGACCTCAAGTGGGCCGCCGCTGCCGGCTTCGAGCTGTTCCAGGGCCCGGCCGTGGAGCGACCCGAGCGGATCGGCGCCGTGCTCGCGCCCTCGGTGCTCGCACAGGTGCAGCTGGCCGCGGAGCTGCTGGACGAGCGGCTGGACTTCCGGCGGGTCGAGCAGATCCTCGAGAACGAGCCCGCCCTCATCGTGCAGGTGCTGCACGAGGCATCGCTGGGGGCGGCCGGCGGGATGCGCCGCGACGTGCACAGCATCCGGGAGGCCCTGGTCGTCCTGGGCACCAGGAGGCTGCGGCAGTGGGCGGCGCTGGCGGTCCTCGGGCGCAACGTGGGCAACACCCGCAGCGACGCGCTCACCGTCTCGCTGGTGCGGGCGCGGATGTGCGCCCAGCTCACCCGGAGCCGCGGCATCGACCGTGGCTATGCGTTCACCGCCGGCATGCTGTCGGCCCTCGACCGGATGCTGGGCCTGCCGATCGGGGTGGTCGAGCGCCGGGTCGACATCGACCGGGAGCTGGCCGCCTCGGCGTTCCGCCGGTCCGGTCACGTCGGCGAGCTCGTCACCCTGGTGGCGGACTACCAGCTCGCCCTCGAGAGCGGGTCGCCGATCGATGCCGGCACGGGAGAGGTCGACCGCGTGGCCGCGTCGTCGTTCGCCTCCGCGATGTCGCACATCCACGCCATCGAGCGGATCATGGGCTTCGCCAACAACGCGCCCTCCCACGACCACGACAAGCGCTTCATCATCGGCCTCCCTGGGTGACGACGAGCCGGGGGCCTCGATCAGCGCGGTCCGACGGCACGTCGCCCTCCTCGTCCTCGGACGACGGCGGCGAGGTGCCGGGGCTGCCAGACTGAGGCGATGAGCCCCTGGGTGGCCCTGCCGGTCGCGGTCGTGCTGCTGGTGTCGGCGCCCGCCGGCGAGAGTCGCGGCACCGGACCCGCCGAGGTCTGGCAGCCGACGCCCGGGACGACGTGGCAGTGGCAGATCGTCGGAGCCGTCGAGGCGCCGTACCGCTCCGTGACGATGTACGACGTCGACCTCCAGGATGCCGTCCCGGCCCGCCAGCGGGTGCGCATCCCCGGCCACGGCACGGTCACCTGGCCCCGCGGCGACAACGCGGGCGTCGTCGAGCGTCTCCACACCGACGGGGTCACCGTCGTGTGCTACCTCGACACCGGGGCCTGGGAGAGCTACCGGCCGGACGCACGGCTGTTCCCGCGCCGGGCGATCGGCCGGTCGACCGGCTGGGCCGGCGAACGATGGCTGGACCTGCGCCCGCGCGCCACCCGCACCTTCGCGCCGATGGTCTGGGGACGGCTCCGGCTGGCCGCTCGGATCGGCTGCGACGGCGTCGAGCCGGACCAGAACAACCCGTGGGGCAACCACCCGGGCTTCCCGGTCACCCGCGCGCAGGAGAAGCGCTGGTATCTCGCGGTGGCCGCCCGCGCTCATCGACTCGGCCTCTCGGTCGGCATGAAGAACGGCATCGAGGTGGTGGATGCGGACACCGTGGGGGCCTTCGACTGGGCACTGAACGAGGAGTGCTTCTTCTTCCACGAGTGCGGGCGGATGCGGGGCTTCGTGAAGGCCGGCAAGGCGGTCTTCCAGACCGAGTACGTCGCCGACTGGCGCCCCCGTGGGCTCACCTCGGCCCGCGCCGTGGCTCATCGGGTCTGCGCGGCGGCCGTCCGCCATGGCTTCTCGACGCTCGTCAAGCGCCGGGTGCCCGACGCGCGCTTCGTGGCCTGCTGAGCGACCGGGCAGCCGCCGCGTCGATCAGGCGAGGTCGCCGAGCAGGCTGCCGGTGCCCGCCAGCAGCCGCAGCAGGTCGAACGCCCGGAACGTCGCCGGGCTCTGTCCGCGCCGGGAGGCGACCTCGATGACCCAGTAGAGGTCCGCGGCCCGGGCCCGCTCCATGACCTCGTGGGCGGAAGCCTGCTCGCGGGTCGGCAGCCAGGGCACGAAGGACTCCACGGCCGCCCGCGCGAACGGCGTCCCGGGGCCGTCGCGCAGCAGCTTGCCCAGGTCCTCGACCGGGTGACCGGCGTGGGCGAACTCCCAGTCGACGATGCCGGTCAGCCGTCCCCCAGTGGGGTCGGCCAGCACGTTGCGGGAGCTCAGGTCGCCGTGGACGAGGCAGGCTCGCGGGCTGACCGCCAGGAGCTCGTCGCCGCGAATGCACAGCTGGCGCAGCGCGCGGAGCTCCTGGTCGTCGAACGCCTCGAGTGCCGTGCCGACCCGGTAGTGATCGAGCCAGGTCACCAGCGACTCGGCGTCCTCCGGCCACAGCCCGATGCGGAGTCGGTGGTCGTGGAACCCGCCGGGTCCCGTCATCGCGATCCCCGACATCCGGCCCAGAGCCTCGCCGAGGTCGCGGCCGATGCGGGTCTGCAGGTCGCTGTCCGCCGACTCCAGCACCCGCGACAGCTGCACCCCCGGGAGCAGGGTCGTCACGAGCAGGCCCGAGCCACCCGGCCAGCCGGTGCGGTACTCCACCAGCTCGGGAGCGGGGACCAGCCCGCGCAGCAGGCGGAGCACCCCGGCCTGCACCTCCGGGGCCTCGGGTCCTCGGCGTCGCGTGCCCACGCCGTACACCCGGAGCACGACGCACTCGCCGCCGTCGACCCGCCTGCCGGTGAACGTCTCACCCGCGTGCCCGCCCGTGAGGGGAGCGAGATCGGTGTATCCGGGCACCTCCGGAAGCGACGCGCTCATGGCTCGATTGTGCAAGCCCGGTCACCCGGTGATGATGGGCGGGTGCCTCCTCCGCTCGCCGAAGCCCTCGACGGTCGTGCCGTCGTCCTCGACGGCGGGCTCGCCACCAGGCTGGAGGAGCGCGGTCACGACCTCTCCGACGACCTGTGGTCGGCACGACTGCTGCTGGACCGGCCCGACGAGGTGGTGGCGGCGCACCGTGACTACTTCGCGGCCGGCGCCCAGGTGGCGACGACGGCCTCCTACCAGCTGTCCTACGAGGGCGCGGCCCAGCGCGGCCTCGACCACGAGCAGACCGACCGGCTGCTGCGCGGCAGCATCGCGCTCGCGCGCGAGGCGGCCGACTCCTTCGACGACGAGCGCCCGCGCTGGGTCGCGGCGTCGGTGGGCCCCTACGGCGCCATGCTGGCCGACGGCTCGGAGTACACCGGCGACTACGGGCTGTCGGTGGCGCAGCTGCGCGCCTGGCACCGGCCGCGGCTCGCCGCCCTGGCGGCGGCCGGCGCCGACGTGCTCGCCCTCGAGACGGTGCCGTGCCTCGCCGAGGCCGAGGCCCTGCTCACCGAACTCGCGGGCACCGGCCTGCCGTGCTGGCTGTCGCTCACCGCGGACGAGGACGGCACCCGGCTGGGCGAGCCGATCGGGGAGGCGTTCGCGATGGCGCGCGACGTGCGCGAGGTGGTGGCCGTCGGGGTGAACTGCTGCGACGCCACGGTCGCGCGCGCCCTGGTCGGGGTCGCCGCCCGGCACTCGGGCAAGCCCGTGGTCGTCTACCCCAACAGCGGGGAGGGCTGGGACGGCGCCTCGCGCACGTGGGTCGGCGAGCCGGACTTCTCCGCCACGGCCGCGGTCGGCTGGGTGCACGACGGCGCCCGCCTCGTCGGCGGCTGCTGCCGCGTCGGCCCGGACCAGATCGGCGCCATCGCCGCCGCCCTCACCGCCTGACCCGGCACGCGAGCACCCACGGCGGCTGACCGGCCGGTGAGGTCAGGTGATGGTGAGGCCGCCGTCGACGGGGATGGTCTGGCCGGTGACGTAGCCGGCGGCGGGCGAGGCGAGCCAGACGACGGCGGCGGCGAGCTCACGCGGGTCGCCCTTGCGGCCGGCGGGGATCCGGACGCCCATCGCCTCGAGGTAGCCCGGCGGGTACTGCTCGGTCATCTCGGAGTCGAAGAAGCCGGGGGCGATCGCGTTGACCCGGATGCCCTTGCGGCCGGTCCACTGCTGGGCCAGGTCGCGGGTCAGACCGATCAGGCCGGCCTTGCTGGCGGCGTAGGCCGCCTGGGGCAACCCGGCGGTCGTGAGGCCGAGGACCGAGGAGATGTTGATGATGCTGGACCCGGGCCCCATCACACGGCCACACGCCTGTGCCATCCAGTAGCAGCCGTTGAGGTTGACGTCGATGACCTGCCGGAACTGGTCGGGCGTCTCGCGCGTGGCGGGGACGGCGGTGCCGATGCCGGCGTTGTTGACCAGCACGTCGACCCGCCCGAAGGCGTCCGTCGCGGCGTCCAGGAGCGCCTGGCACTGGGCGGGGTCGGCCACGTCGGTGGCCACCGTGACCGCGCGCCGCCCGACCGCCTCGACGAGCCGGGCGGTGTCGGTGAGCCGGTCGACCCGGCGGGCGCCGAGCACCACGTCGGCCCCGGCCTCGGCGAGCGCCTGCGCGAACGCGACACCCAGGCCGCTGGAGGCACCGGTCACCACGGCGACCCTGTCGTCGAGCCGGAAGAGGTCGGAGATCGTCATGTCGGTGACTCTAGTGAGCCGTCGCCTCCGGGGCGGGCTCGACCCGGCGCGGGAGGTCGCGCACCGACCGGGAGAGCAGGGTCACCAGCACGATCACGACGAACAGGACGCCGCTGGCCACCAGCACCTCGGAGAAGCCGAAGGCCGCGCCGACGGGGCCGGCCGTGAGCTGCCCCACCGGCATCGCGACGAAGGAGCCGAGTGCGTCGTAGGAGTAGGCGCGCGACAGCATCGGCTCCTCGACGTTCTCCATCATCGCGAGGTTCCAGCCCATCGAGAACACCTCGATCCCCGCCCCGGCGAGGAACGACGTGACGACCAGGGTCGGGGTGTGCGGATGGAGGCCCAGCGCCAGCATCGGGAGGCCGAGCAGCACGATCGCGGACATGCCGACGAACAGGGGGCGACGGAGCGGGACGCGGAGCATCACCACGCTCATCGCGAGCAGGCCCGCAGCCTGGGCCGACAGCACGAACCCCCAGTCCTGGCGCCCGATGGTGTCCTGGGCGACGACGGGCCCGAGGGTCTCCCACGCGCCGGCCAGCAGAGCGTTGAGGAGACCGAAGGACACCACGACCACCCACAGCCAGGTGGTGGACCGGAAGAAGTCCCAGCCCTCGCGGAGCTCGCGCAGGGTGTCGCTCGGCTGGCCCGAGGGCTCCCTCGGCGGGATCCTGACCGGCAGGAGCAGCACGGCCGCCGCCGCCCAGGTGGCCGCGTCGATGGCCAGCGCCCAGCCGGAGCCGACCGTCACCACGAACAGGGCGCCGATGGTCGGGCCGAGGACGGTCAGGCTGTTGCGGGACAGGGACATCAGGGCGTTGGCCGGCTGCAGCTGGTCGCGCGGCACCAGCTGTGCCATCACGCTGGCCATCGCCGGGAACGAGATGGCCGACACGGCCCCGTGCACGACCGACAGGGCGACGAGCATCCACAGCTCGGCGGTCCCGGTCACCACCAGCAGCGCGATGAGCCCCTGCGTCACCGCCGAGGCGACGTTGGAGGCCTGGAGCACCAGCGTCCGCGGCAGCCGGTCGGAGATGACGCCGCCGTAGAGCAGGAGCAGCACCATCGGGACCGTGTGGGCCGCCAGCACCGCGCCGAGGGCGCTGGCCGACCCGGTGATGTCCAGGACCGCGAAGGTGAGCGCGATGTTGGCCATCATCGACCCGAGGGTGTTGACGAAGCGGGAGGCGTAGTACCAGGTGAAGTTGCGGGAGCGCAGCGGTGCCAGTGCTGCACGCCACGTCACCTCGGCCATCCGTGCACCGTAACCCGCAGGGCCGCCTCGACCGAGCTGCTGGAGTCCCCGTGTCGCTCCCTGAGGGCCACCCTGAGCCCACCCCGAGAACGGCCGTTCCGCCCCTCTCGGTGTGCTGGAGTGGAGGGGAACAAGGAGGAGACATGACCTACGACCAGCCCACCGGCACCACCTACTCCCCGACCGGGGAGGTGCCCTACGCCTACGCGCCGGCGGTGCCCGCCGAGGACCGCAACGTCGGCATGCTGGCCCACCTCGTCCCCATCGGGGCGATGATCCTCAGCGCCGGCTTCCTCGGCTTCGTCGGCTCGCTGGTGATCTACCTGCTCTACAAGGACCGCGGGCCGTTCGCCCGTCAGTACGCCGCCAACTCGCTCAACATCCAGCTCACCATGCTGGTCGTGCTCGTCGTGTCGGTGCCGCTGATGCTGGTGCTCGTCGGGTTCCTCAGCTTCGGCCTGGCCTTCCTGGTCGCCTTCGTGCTGCACCTCGTCGGCGTGGCCAAGGCGAGCTCGGGCCAGTGGTGGAACCCGCCGGTGACGATCCGCTTCGTCGGCTGACGGTCCTGGGCCTCGAGCTAGGGCGCGGTGGCCGGCCCCATCCCGTTGCGGAGCAGGTTGCCGCGCCCGGTCGGCCACGGCAGGCACGCCGTGCCCGACCCCGGCACCGTGAAGACGTCGAGCCCGTGGTCGAAGCTGGTGAGCACGATCTCGAGCGTCCCGTTGCCGGTCAGGTCGCCGATCGAGGGTGCGGCCGGGATGCCGACGCCGTTGCCGTCGCGACCCTGCCGGGGCAGCGTGGTCGAGGACAGCCGCTTGCCGTTCGCCGACAGGACGATGAGGCGACCCGAGCCCCTCTTCAGCGCGTAGGTGCCGAAGACGAGCTCCGGCGTGCCGTCCTTGTTGAGGTCGGCTGCGACCACCTCGGAGACGAACTTCTTGGCGTCCCGCGGTGCGTACTCATAGCTCCACAGTCGGGCGCCGCCGGGGGAGACGGCATAGATCTTGCCGCCCGGGACGGCCGCGACGATCTCGGGCCGGCTGTCGCCGCGCAGGTCGACCACGGTCGGCGCCGGGATGCCGGACGGCGGGTACCAGTCGCCGTCGGGCCGGTTGACGGGCTTGCGCGTGATGACGAGGTCCTCGAAGCCGGCGTGCCGGCGCGCGGAGCGCGACCCGTCGCCGTAGGCGCCGTCCAGGACGGTGACGGCATAGCCCTGCGTCTTGTAGGGGATGTGCAGCTCGGCGTTGGGCAGGCCGACGACCTCGTTCTGCCCGTCGCCGTCGAGGTCGGCCACGGACGGGGGTGAGGCCGTCCACTGCAGCCACATGGTGCGCGCCGGGCTCGGCCAGGCGCCCTTGTGCAGGTGGTAGTGCCGCCGCTCGACGTCGGGGTCGGCCCAGCGGATGAACTGCCCCCAGCCCATCCGGCGGCCGAGGTACTGCGACTCGGGGTTGGTGAACCAGGGCGACGCGAGGACGGACGTGCCGTCGTGGTTGAACACGTTGATCTGGTGGTTGTCGAACGTCGTGACGATCTCGAGCTCGGGGTCGTCGTCGAGGTTGCCGATGCCGACGTTCTCGCCGTAGGCGCCGTAGCCGTGGTTGCCGGGTCCGTTGAAGCCCAGGTCGTTGCCCTGGCCGGACAGGCGGTTGTAGCGCGGCCAGGCCGGGTCGTGCCCGTCCTGGGGCTGGTAGAGGTTGCCGTTCCTGTTGAACACGAAGACCTGCGCGCCGGTGCTGGAGGTGTTGGTCGTGGTGACGACGACCTCGACCGTGCCGTTCCCGTCGAGGTCGGCGGCCGCCATGCCGCGCGCCTCGGGGCACTGGCCGCCGCTGCAGGTGGAGGCCGTCCACTGCACCGTGAGGCGGCTGCCGGCGAGGTCGTAGGCGGCGACGGTGCCGTTGTCGCCGGCGACCACGATCTCCTTCGTGCCGTCGCCGTCGAGGTCGGCGACGACCGACGGGGCATAGACGCGGCCGTCGGTCGCGGTGCCCTTGCCGAGCTGCTTGCCGGTCGCGCTGAAGACGAACGTGGAGTAGAAAGGTGCGACGATCTCCAGCCGCCCGTCGTCGTCGAGGTCGACCAGCCCGGGGGAGGAGAACCACCCGGTCTCCCCGGTCGCGATCCGCCGGACGAACCTCGGGTCGGCCACCGGCGCCGAGCCGCCCTGCGCCGCGCAGCCGGCCGTCGCCGCCGCGGGGGCGGCGCCTGCGGGCGCGGCCGTGTCGGAGGCCACCGGGTCCCCGGTCACGCCGAACCCGCATCCGGCGAGGAGCAACGTGAGGGAGAGGGACGTCGTACGGAGGAACCACTGCATGCCCGGACCCTACTCGCGCGGTAGACTGCTCCCATGCGCAGGACCCTGCTCCTTATCTAGCCGCGTTCGACCCTCGTCGACGCGGCTGCCCCTCGTGCCCGAGGGGCTTTTTTGTGCCCGGAGCAGACCCCAGCGAAACGAGAGAGACGAGATGAGCGAGCAGCAGGCCCCGACCCCGCAAGCACCGACCGCGTCGGGAGAGCGGGAGACCTACGACGTCCAGGCGGTGCAGGACAAGTGGCTGCCGGTCTGGCAGGAGCTGGACCACTTCCGCGCCGACGACGACAGCCCGCGGGAGAAGCGCTACGCGCTCACGATGTTCCCCTACCCGAGCGGCGACCTGCACATGGGGCACGCCGAGGTCTTCGCGCTGCACGACGTGGTCGCGCGCTACTGGTGGCAGCGCGGCTTCGAGGTGCTGAACCCGATGGGCTTCGACTCCTTCGGCCTGCCCGCCGAGAACGCGGCGATCCGCAACGACGAGCACCCCGACACCTACACCCGGGCCAACATCGCCCGCTCCATCGAGTCCTGCCGCACCTACGCCGCGTCGTTCGACTGGTCGCGCACCTTCAACACCTCCGACCCGGACTACTACCGCTGGACCCAGTGGCTGTTCCTGCGGTTCTTCGAGCAGGGCCTGGCCTACCGCAAGAACAGCCCGGTCAACTGGTGCCCCCAGGACCAGACGGTGCTGGCCAACGAGCAGGTCGTGGGCGGCATGTGCGAGCGATGCGGGGCGGAGGTGACCAAGAAGGAGCTGACGCAGTGGTACTTCAAGATCACCGACTATGCCCAGGAGCTGCTGGACGGCCTGGACGAGCTGGAGCGGACCTGGCCGGACCGCGTGGTCACCGCGCAGCGCAACTGGATCGGCCGCTCCGAGGGTGCCCACGTCACGTTCACCCTGCACACCGCCGCAGGTGACCGGGACATCGAGGTCTACACCACGCGCCCCGACACCCTGTTCGGTGCGACCTTCATGGTCGTGGCCGCCGACGCGGCGCTGGCCGGCGAGGTCGTCCACCCCGACCGTGCGCAGGCGCTGGAGGACTACCTGGTCGAGGTGCGCAAGGCCTCGGACATCGACCGCCTGTCGACCGACCGGCCCAAGACCGGAGTCGACCTGGGCATCACGGCGACCAACCCGGTCAACGGCGAGCGGATCCCGGTCTGGGCGTCGGACTATGTCCTGGCCGACTACGGCACCGGCGCCATCATGGCCGTGCCGGCCCACGACCAGCGCGACCTGGACTTCGCCAAGGCGATGGGGCTGGCCGTCCGCCGGGTCATCGACGTGCCCGGCGAGGACAACCCGGAGGAGACCTGGGTCGCCACCGTCGGCGACGGCGCCTATGTCAACTCCGCCGGGCCCGACGGCTTCAGCCTGGACGGCCTGACCGACAAGGCCTCGGGGATCCGGGCGATCATCGAGCGGCTGGAGGCCGAGGGGCGCGGCTCCGGCGCGGTCAACTTCCGGCTGCGCGACTGGCTGCTGAGCCGGCAGCGCTACTGGGGCGCCCCGATCCCGATCATCCACTGCCCGGTCCACGGCGAGGTCGCCGTACCCGACGACCAGCTGCCGGTGACGCTGCCGACGCTGAAGGGTGCCGACCTGAAGCCCCAGGGCACCTCCCCGCTGGGCGGTGCCACCGCGTGGGTCGAGACCACGTGCCCGACCTGCGGCGGCCCGGCCACCCGGGACACCGACACCATGGACACGTTCGTCGACTCGTCGTGGTACATGTTCCGCTACTGCTCGCCGCACGAGACCGAGGCGCCGTTCGACACCGCCAAGGTCGACGCCTGGATGCCGTGCAACCTCTATGTCGGCGGCGTGGAGCACGCGGTGCTGCACCTGCTGTATGGACGCTTCTTCACCAAGGTGCTCAACGACATGGGCCTGGTGGGCTTCCGTGAGCCGTGGTCGGCGCAGCTGAACCAGGGCTTCGTCATCAACCAGGGCAAGAAGATGAGCAAGTCCCTGGGCAACGGCGTCAACCTGGGAGACCAGCTGGCGGCCTTCGGTGTGGACGCCGTGCGGCTGACCCTGGTGTTCGCAGGCCCGCCGGAGGACGACATCGACTGGGCCAACATGTCCCCGGACGGCTCGCTGCGCTTCCTGCAGCGGGCGTGGCGGCTGTCGGGCGACGTGAGCTCGGCACCGGGCGTGGACGCCTCCACCGGCGACGGCGCGCTGCGGCGGGTCACCGCGCGGACGGTGCACGAGGCCGCGGAGCTGGTCGAGACCTACCGCTTCAACGTGATGGTCGCCAAGGTGATGGAGCTGGTCAACGCCACCCGCAAGGCCATCGACTCCGGCTGCGGCCCGGCCGACCCGGCCGTGCGCGAGGCCGGCGAGGCGGTCGCGATCCTGCTGTCGCTGGTCGCGCCCTACACGGCCGAGGAGATGTGGGAGCGGCTGGGCCACCGGCCGAGCGTCGCCCGCGCCGGCTGGCCCGAGGTCGACCCCGCCCTGCTGGTCCAGGAGTCCGTCACCGCGGTCGTCCAGGTGGCCGGCAAGGTGCGCGGTCGTCTGGAGGTGTCGCCCGACGTCACCGAAGCCGACCTGGAGGCCGCGGCCCTGGCCGACCCGGGCGTCGTCCGAGCGATCGACGGTCGTCCGGTCCGCAAGGTGATCGTCCGCGCGCCCAAGCTGGTGAACATCGTCGTGTGACCCCCGCGGGGGTGACGGTTCACCATGGGATGCCGGCGATTCCGCACTTCCCATGGTGTGCATGCCATGGGAAGTGACAGTTCGTCTGCATCCCATGGTGAACCGGCACCACCCGCGCGCCCACCCCTGCGCGTTGCCGGGGCAACCGGAGCGGGTGCGGCGATGATGGGCGGGTGAGCGCACCGGAGGTCCTCGTCGTCGGCGACGCCAACCTCGACCTGGTGCTGCGCGGGGACGTGCGGCCCCGGTTCGGGCAGGCCGAGCAGCTGCTGGACGCCGCCGAGCTGACGCTGGGCGGGTCCGCGTCCCTGGTCGCCCACGGGCTGGCGCGGCTGGGGGTCCGGGTCGCCCTGGCGGCGGCCGTGGGGCGCGACCCCTTCGGTGACCTGACGTTGCAGCTGCTGGAGGCGGCCGGCGTGGACGTGAGCACCGTCGTACGACGCGACCACGAGCGCACCGGCCTGTCGGTGATCCTCTCGCCCGAGGACGGTGACCGGTCGATCCTCACCGACCTCGGGGCGATCGCGACCCTGGGCCCCGGCGACCTCCCCGACCTGGCGGGGACCGGGCACCTCCACGTGGCGTCGCCCTATCTCGTCGAGGGGCTCCGGCCGCACCTCGCCGCTCTGATGCGGGCGGCCGGCGACGCCGGGGCCACCACGAGCCTCGACACCAACGACGACCCCACCCGGGGCTGGGACCGGCTCGCCGAGCTGCTGCGCGGCGCCGGGACCGTGCTGCCCAACCGCGACGAGGTGCTGCGCTGGGCCGCCGTCCTCGGGCTGCCGTCGGCTTCCTGGCAGGAGGCGGCCGCCGCCGTCGCGGGGCTGGGCCCGACGGTCGTGGTCAAGACCGGCGCCGACGGGGGTACCTGCTTCCGCGCGGGTGCGGAGCCCGTGACGGTGCCGGCGCACCCGGTGACGCCCGTGGACACGACGGGCGCCGGGGACTCGTTCGACGCGGGCTACGTCGCCGGTCGGCTCAGCGGGCTCGACGAGCCGGCCGCCCTGGCCTGGGCCGTCGCCGCGGGGTCGCTGTCGACCCGGGCCGCCGGGGGCGCGCGAGCGCAGGCGGACCGGTCGGAGCTGCTCCGTCAGCTGGCCGGCTCGACGTAGGCGTCGGGGCCGGGGAACACCAGGCTCTCGTGCCCGGAGTCGGCCCAGCGGACGACATAGGGCGGAGCGCCGTCGCTCCCTCGGATCTCGATGATCTCGCCGTCCCGGACGGGACCGTCGAGGTGCTGGCTCCGGACCACCAGCCGGTCTCCCACCGAGGCATGCATCGCCGACCTCCCTCCGCGGGGCCCGGGCACGCCTCCCGGACACCGCCCTCCACCTGTCAGCGTCCCACCACACCGACCCGGCCGCCAGGGTTCGTGACGCGTCATCCAGGGCGCCTGGTGTGGCCCTCGTCCTGGCGCCCGGCCGAGCGCCGGTCCAGGATGGGAGGAGCAGGCATCCACGCACCGTCGTGGGGTCCACGACGGGCCGAGAGGGGAGGACGTCGTGACCACGACGAAGAGCTGGAGGGTCGACCTGTTCCTCTATGAGGAGGACGACCACACGAAGGCGGACGCGGTGCTGCACACCTCCGCCGGCACCGAGCTGCGCTCGACCGGACTGGCACGCAAGCATCCGGCCGACCGGGAGGTGCCCGAGATCGGCGACGAGCTGGCCGCGTGCCGGGCCCTCGGCGAGCTGGCGCACCTGCTGCTGATGGCGGCCACCGACGACGTCGAGGAGAACATCGGCGCGGCGGCGAGGCTCGACGCCTGACCGGTCGCGCGTTCGCGGTGCCGGTCGTCAGCCCTTGAGGCCGGTGAACGTCATCGTGGCGACGAACTGCTTCTGCGCCGCCAGGAAGCCGACGAGCAGGGGCAGGGTGGCGACCACGTTGCCGGCCATCAGCAGCTGCCACTGCGTGCGTCGGGTGCCCTGGAAGTTGGCCAGGCCGAGCTGGAGGGTGTACCACTTCTCGTCGTTGATGGCGATCAGCGGCCAGATCAGGTCGTTCCACGAGCCCAGCAGCGTGAAGATGGCCAGGGTGGCGAGTGCGGGCTTGGCGAGGGGCAGCACGATCATGAGCAGCACCTGCATCCGGTTGCAGCCGTCGAGGCGCGCGGAGTCCTCGAGCTCGACCGGGAGGGCGAGGAAGAACTGACGCATCATGAAGATGCCGAACGCGCTGGTGAGCCACGGGATGAAGGCCGCCGCCAACGTGTTGATCAGCCCCAGCCGCGCGAACATGATGTAGGTCGGGATCATCAGCAGCTGGATCGGCACCATGATCGTCGCGACGATGGCGAAGAAGCCGACGTTGCGACCCCGGAACCGCAGCCGGGCGAAGCCATAGCCCGCGAGCGAGCACAGCACCAGGTGGGAGAACACCGCGATCGACGCCACGATCGTCGTGTTGCGCAGCCAGGTCAGGATCCCGGACCCGCCGCCGGCGTTCTCCTTGGCGCTGAACAGGCCCTGGTAGCCCGCCACGCTGAAGTGGCTCGGCCAGAACTTCGGCGGGAAGTGGTTGATGTCGCTGTCGGGCATGAACGACGTCAGGATCATCCAGGCGAGTGGCAGCACGAACAGCAGCGCCGTCGGCATGAGGAGAAGGTGCCATCCGGAGAACGGCAGCAGCCCCCTCTTCCGCTTCCGGGCCGGCGCCGGCGTGGTCTGGCGGGTCGCCGTCTGCTGCTGGGTCATCAGAAGGCCTCCACCTTCGCGCGACGGGAGTAGGCGATCATCACGACGGTCAGCAGCAGCGTGACCGCGAAGACGCCGTAGGCGATGGCCGAGCCGTAGCCGAACGCACCCGCACCCCCGCCCAGGGGGAAGGCCTGGACATAGAGGTAGAACACGATCGTCACCGTCGAGTCCAGGGGTTGTCCCTTGGTCGTCGTGTAGACCAGGTCGAAGAGCTGGATCGCGGTGATCATCTGCCAGATGGTCGTGAAGACGGTGACCGGCCGGAGCTCCGGCAGCGTGACGTGCCAGAAGATCCGCAGCGGGCTGGCGCCGTCCACCCGGGCCGCGTCGATGGTGTCCTTGCTGACGTCCTGGAGGGCCGCGAGGTAGATCACGACGTTGAAGCCGATCGACCCCCACAGCGAGATGATGACCAGCACGATCATCGCCTGGGTGGGGTCGGTCAGGAAGCCCTGCTTGGGCAGCCCCAGGTGCCGCAGCACGTTGTTGGCGATGCCGAAGTCGGGGTCGAACACGAAGTTCGCCAGGATGCCGGTCGCCGCCGCCGAGGCGACGAACGGCACGAAGATGCAGGTGCGGTAGAACCATTGGAACCTGATCTCACGGTTGAGGGCGACCGCCAGCACCATCCCACCGAGGATCGAGATGGGCACGAAGAGGGCCGAGAAGAACAGTGTGTGCATGACCGCGCCACGCACGCCCGGGTCGTGCAGCATCAGCTCGTAGTTGGACCAGCCGGCCGGCGACGACGGCATGATCAGGTCGGTGTTCTGCCTGCTCAGCAGGAACGCCCACCCCGCCGGGAAGAACGCCAGGCCGATGATGAGGGCGGTGGCCGGAGCCACGAACCCCCACCCCGTCAGCGTGTCCCGCCAGGAGATCGAGTCCTTCTTGGTGGCCACTGGTCCGTCCGCTCCCGTTCCGTCAGGCGAGCGCCGGGGCCGACTGCTCGGCCGCCTGGTCGAGTGCGTCCTTCGGGTCCGCGGCACCCTGGAGGACCGCGGAGATCGCCTTGCCGACGAAGCCCGACATCTTCTCGTAGCCCTTGACCGTCGGTCGTGGGTTGACGGCATTCTGCAGGTTGGCGAAGAACACATCGGCGCCGGGGTAGTCCTCGACGTACTTCGCGAACTCCGGGGTGTCGGCCGCGGACGCCCGCAGGGGCAGGTTGCCGTACTCGACGTTCCACCGCACGTCCTGGGCGGGGTCGGTCAGCCAGCGGGTGAAGTCATAGGCGGCCGACGCGCGGTCCTCGTCGCCGTGGTCGAAGAGCGTCCAGACGTCGACGCCGGCGATGGTCTGGTGGTCGCCGTCGGTGCCCGGCAGGATCTGCACGCCGTAGGGCGTCCTGTCCTTCTTGAAGTCATAGAGGAACCACGGCCCGGCGATGATCATGCCGATGTTGCCCGACTTGAAGCTGGCGGCGTACTTCTCGCCGTTCTGGTCGAGGTAGACCGACCCGTCCTCGACCGCCAGCTGGCGCCAGAACTCCAGCGCCTCGACGCCGGCGTCGGAGTTGAACGCGGGCTGCCCGCTGTCGTCGAGGATCTGCCCGCCGTTCTGCCACAGCTGCGGCCAGAACCTCCAGGTGGTGTCCTCGTTGCCGGGCACGGGGTAGGCGGTGCCGTAGATGTTGCTGCTCGGGTCGGTGATCGCCTGAGCCGCGGCCCGGAAGTCGTCCCAGGTCCAGTCCTCGGTCGGGTGGTCGAGCCCCGCCCGGTCGAACAGCTCGGTGTTGAAGAAGAGCGCCAGGTCGCCGATGACGGCCGGGAACCCGACGACCTCGCCCTCGACGGTGGCGGTCGCCCGGGCGCCCTCGGGGAACTCCTCCCAGCCCGACCCGGGCTCGGAAACGAGCGCCGAGATGTCCAGCGTGCGGCCGGACAGCCCGAGCGTGGTCACCCAGCTGCCGTAGCTGTAGCAGATGTCGGGGAACGTGTCGGACTGGAAGCCCGCCTGCAGCTTCTGCAGGAGCTCGTCGGTGGTGGGGGCGCCCGAGGCGTCCTCGATGGTGACTCCCGGGTGCGCGGCTTCGTACTCCCGGGCCAGCGAGCCGAGCAGCTCGGCGGCGTCGGCGGTCTGACCGTGCCACCAGCCGATGGTGGCCGTCAGCCGTCCCGTCGGGTCGGGCTTGGTGACCCGGGTGTCCTTGTCGGTGGTGCTCCTACCGCCGCACGACGCCAGGAACGCCGCGCCGAGACCCCCGCCGACCAGGCTCCCCAGCTGGCGCCGGGTGAGCCGGTGGCGGGTGAGGGCCGTCGTCACCGCAGGCCCGCCTGGAGCGCCGGCCGGGCCGCCTCCGCGGCCGTGGTCAGGGCGTCCTGCGGGTCTCCCTCACCCTGGAGGACCCGGCTGATCGCCTTGCCGACCAGCTCCGACAGCTTGGAGTAGCCCACGACCGTCGGGCGCGGCGTCACGGCGTTCTGCAGGTTGGCGAACATGACGTCGGCACCGGGGTAGGTCTGGAGGTACTTGGCGAACTCCGGGGTGTCGGCCGCCGAGGCGCGCAGGGGCAGGTTGCCGTAGGTGACGTTCCACCGGACGTCCTGCTCGGGCGACGTGAGCCAGTTGATGAAGTCGTAGGACGCGGCGGCCTTGTCCTTGTCGCCGTGGTCGAGCAGCACCCAGAGGTCCGGGCCCGAGATGGTCTGGTGGTCGCCGTTGGTGCCCGGCAGGATCTGCACGCCGTAGGGCGTCTTGGCGGCCTTCATCTCGTAGAGCTCCCAGGGTCCGGAGATCATCATGCCGATGTTCCCGGACTCGAAGCTGTCCATGTAGGTCTCGTCGTTCTGGCTGAGGTAGACCGACTTGTCGTCCTGGGCCATGGCCCGCCAGAGCTCGAGGGCGTCCACCCCGGCCTGGGAGTCGAACGCGGGCATGCCCTCGTCGTCGAGCACGTCGCCGCCGTTCTGCCACAGCTGGGGCCAGAACCGCCAGACCGTGTCCTCGCTGCCGGAGACGGGATAGGCGGTGCCGTAGATGTTGCGGTCGGGGTCGCTGATCGCCTGGGCGGCGGCCCGGAAGTCGTCCCAGGTCCAGTCGGCGGTCGGGTAGTCCACCCCCGCCTCGTCGAACAGCTCGGTGTTGTAGATCAGCGCGAGGTTGTCGACCACGGCCGGCATCCCGATGACCTCGTCGCCCACCGTCGCGGTCTGCGTCGCCGCCGCGGGGAACTCGTCCCAGCCACTGTCGGGCTGGTCGACGAAGGAGGAGATGTCGAGGGTCCGACCCGAGCGTCCGAGCTCGGTGGCCCAGTTGCCGAACGCGTAGGTGATGTCGGGGTAGGTGTCGGAGGAGAAGCCGGCCACGAGCTTCTGGAGGAGCCCGTCGGTCGTGGAGGCGCCGGCGGACGCCTTGATGGTCACGTTGGGGTGCTGGGACTCGTAGTCCGCGACCAGACCGTCGAGGATCTCGGCGGCCTGGGCGTTCTGTCCGTGCCACCAGGTGATGGTGACCTTGGCGTCCGGGTCCAGCGACTCGACCTTGGTGTCGGGCTTGGGCTCGTTGCCTCCGCAGGCGGTGGCCAGCAGCACCGCCGCGACCGCGACGGCGGTCCCCACCGCTCGTGTGGTCAGGCCTCGTGTCGTCATCGTTGTGCTCCTTCTCCCGAGCGTGACAGGTTCGCGGCCTGTGGTGGCAGGACGACGGACCGGGTGAGGTTGCGGGGTCGGTCGGGGTCCAGGCCGCGGAGCTCCGCGAGCCCGGTGGCCAGGCGCTGACACCAGACGAGCCTGACCAAGGGGTCACCCGAGACATCGGCCAGGGTGGCTCCGGAGTGAGCGATGTCGGCCAGGAGCAGGTCGTCGAGAGGGGTGAGGGGCACCACGAGGGTCCGCTCGTCGGCCGCGGCGATCGGGCCGTGCCGGTAGTCGAGGGCGGGGAAGCTCTCGGACCAGGCCTGCGCGGACTCGCGCATCTTGAGCGCCGCCTCGTCCGCGAGGCCCCGGGCCCACCCGCGGGCGAGGAACACGAAGTGGTCGAAGCGGGAGAGATCCGGACCAAGCGCCCCCGTGAGCGCTTGGTCCAGGTCGGGCAGCAGCGACCCGACGTCCTCGCCGAGCAGGGTGCGGACGATCGCCAGCACGGTGGTCGGGAACCTCGTCTGCACCACCGAGCGCTCGTCGGCGAAGGTCAGGTCGACGATCTCGTCGGCGACCCCGTCGGGCACCTCTCCCGGGGCTCCGGTCACCATCACCCGGTGGGCGCCGGCGAGCGGCCCGCGCAGAGCCTCCAGCACCTCGGTCGTCGTACCCGATCGACTGAGGGCGACCACACGGTCGTAGCTCCGGGCCGGCAGCTCCGAGGCGAACGCCCAGTCGGTCGGCGTCCGGCCGGCCCGCTCGCTGAGGGTGGCGATGGCGTGGGCCACGAAGGCCGACGTCCCGCAGCCGACATAGAGCGTCGACTCGCCCGGTGCCGGTAGCAGCGCCGACCAGCGCTCGGCCTCGTCGATGCCTCGGCGCCACGTCTCGGGTTGGGAGGCGATCTCCGCGCTCGTGATGGTGCTCACGGGCTCAGTCAGCCTCAGTGCGCGGACCGGTGTCCAGGGTGAGCGGCAAATGCGCAGGCACCGCCGCGCGCATGCGCACACCGGGCGCGCGGCTTGGCACAGTGGGGGTCGTGACCGACCTGCGGCCCCTCGCCGGGGCAGACGCCGAGCCCGCCCCCGCCCGCCCCTGGCCGCGCGCCCGGGTGGTGCTCCCGCGCACCGTCGTCGACCGGCCGGCGTCCCCGATGATCGACGTCCACAACCACCTCGGCCGCTGGCTGTCCGCCGACGGATCCTTCCTCGGTGGCGGCGCGGCCGAGCTGTCCGCCGTCCTCGACGGGCTGCACCTGCAGGCCGTCGTCAACCTCGACGGCATGTGGGGGGAGGAGCTCGACGCCAACCTGCGGCAGTACGACGAGGCGCTGCCGGGGCGGGTCGTGACGTTCTGTCATGTCGACTGGGACCTGCTCCTGCTCGGTGACGCCGCGTCGCGGGAGTGCGCGGACGCGCTGCGCGAGAACCTGGCCGACTCCGCGCGTCGGGGCGCCAAGGGCGTGAAGGTCTGGAAGGACCTCGGACTGACCCGGCGCGACGCGACCGGTGCCCTGGTCCCGCCCGACGACCCCCGGGTCGTGGCCGTGCTCCAGGCGGCGGGAGAGCTCGGCCTCCCGGTCCTCGTCCACACCGCCGACCCGGTGGCGTTCTTCGACCCGCTCGACGAGACCAACGAGCGCTGGGACGAGCTGTCCGCCTTCCCGGACTGGTGGTTCGGCGGGCCGGAGCACCCCTCCTTCGACGAGCTGATCGGCGGTCTGCACCGGCTCGTCGGCTCCTGTCCGGGGACGACCTTCGTCGGGGCCCACGTCGGCGGCCATGCCGAGGACCTGGGCGCCGTCGGCCGGGCGCTCGCGCGTCTGCCCAACTTCCACGTCGACACGGCCGGCCGACTCGGTGAGGTGGGACGCCAGCCGCGCGCCTTCCGGTCGCTCGTCGAGGCCTTCCCCGACCGGGTGCTCTGGGGCAGCGACTGCTTCCCGATCGACGCCGACGCGGTGCGCCTGTGGTGGCGCTTCCTCGAGACCGCCGACGAGCACTTCGACTACGGACCCGAGGGCGAGCCGCCCGGCCAGGGCAACTGGCGGATCAGCGGGGCCGACCTGCCTGCCCGGCTGCTGCCCGGGCTCTACCGCGACAACGCCGCGCGGGTCCTGGGTCTCTGAGTGTCGCCTGAGGCGTTCTTGAGGCGTTCGGCCCCGCCGGGTGACCGGCATCACGCCTACGGTCGAGGTCTGCGGCCGGGACCACCCGGCCCGAGCCGAGGGAGAGCCGGCGATGACCCACGCGACCCACCCCACGACCGCCGTGCCCGCCGGCTGGTACACGCCCGCCGACTGCGACCTCGCCGACTTTCGCGCGGTGGTCGAGGTCGAGACCCGGCTCGAGGACTACCCGCAGGCCGCCGCCGTGGAGTCCGGTGTCCTGGTCTACGGCCGCGGGCTCGCCGACCGGGTCACCGACCCCGACCGCCGGCGCGAGGTGCAGGCGGAGCTGGTCCGTGCGCTCCGCGACGGCCCCGGCGTCGTGGTGTTCCAGGGCGCCTTCGAGGTCGTGACCGTGGAGGCCGCGACGTCGGCGTTCCGGTCCCTGATCGACCGGCAGCGGGCCGAGGGCGGCTCCCGAGGAGACCACTTCGGCAAGCCGGGAGCCAACGACCGCGTCTGGGGAGCGCTCGACAAGCTGGCGGTCGCGCGGCCGGACGTGTTCGTCGACTACTACGCCAACGACGTCCTGGCCCTGGTCAGCGAGGCCTGGCTCGGCCCGCACTACCAGGTGACCTCCCAGGTCAACGTCGTCAACCCCGGCGGGGTAGCGCAGACCGCCCACCGCGACTACCACCTGGGCTTCATGGACGGTGCACAGTCGCGCGCGTTCCCCGCGCACGTGCACGCGCTGTCGCCGGTGCTCACGCTCCAGGGGGCGGTAGCGCACTGCGACATGCCCGTGGAGACCGGTCCGACGATGCTGCTCCCGCACTCCCAGAAGTACGGCGCCGGCTACGTGGCCTTCCACGACCCGGCGTTCACGGCCTACTTCGAGGACCACCACGTGCAGCTGCCGCTGGCCACCGGTGACGCGGTGTTCTTCAACCCCGCCCTGTTCCACGGAGCCGGGACCAACCGGACCACCGACGTCGCCCGGATGGCCAACCTGCTCCAGGTCTCCTCGGCGTTCGGCCGCGCGATGGAGACGGTGGACACGGCGGCCATCTGCCGTGCCGTGTTCCCGGAGCTGGTGCGCCGGCGCGCTGCGGGGGTCGACCACCGGCTGCTGGCCAACCTGGTGACGGTCGCGGCCGAGGGCTACGCCTTCCCGACCAACCTCGACCTCGACCAGCCCGTGGGGTCGATGGCCCCGCCCTCCCAGGCCGACGTGCTGACCGAGGCGGTCGCCGACGGCTGGTCGCCCGAGCGGCTGGCCGGGGAGCTCGCCGCTCAGCAGCAGCGGCGCAGGTCGCTGGCCGGGGGCGCGACCACGCTCTAGATCTGGATGCGGGCGCGGGCGACGGGCATCACCCGTCGCCGAGGGCCGCCGGCTCGTTGAACGGCGTCACGACCTGCACCTGGGAGGGCACCGTGAGGGCGCTGCCCGGCAGCACGCCACCGGCCTGCAGCAGCAGCCGGCAGGCGCGGCGGCAGTCGGCGCGCAGGTCGTGGTGCAGGACCGCCGCGATGCGCCGGGTCCGGAGCAGGCGGCGGTTGTCCGCGTCGAGGTCGTGCGCGACGAAGACCGCCGGCGAGCGGCCCTGCTCCTCGAACGCGGCCAGGGTGGCCCGGTTGCCGCCTCCGATCGAGTACACGGCGTCCACGTCCGGGTGTCGTCGCAGCGCCTCGCCGACCGTCCCGAGGAGGGACTCGTCCAGCCCGTCGGTGTCGGTCACCGCGTGGACCGCCCGGTCCGGTGCGAGCTCGGCCATCGTGTGCCGGAACCCCGCCTCGCGCTCGGTCTCGCCCTGGAAGGTCGAGTGGCTGAGCGTGAGCAGCACCCCGCCGCCGCCCCACCGGGCGATGAGGTAGGCGGCGGTCGCGCCGGCGGCCCGGTTGTCCGCGCCGGCATAGGCGACCCGGCGGCTGCCCGGGAGGTCGGTGACGAACGTGACCGTCGGGACTCCCGCGTCGGCCAGGCGCGCGACGGCGGCCGTGACCTCGGGGTGGTCGGGTGCCTTGAGGATGACGCCGTCCGACCCACGGCGCGCGACGGCGTCGAGGATCCGCGCCGCGGCCCCGGGCTCGGGCTGCTCCTGGAGGTGCGAGCGGGCCCGCACCAGGGCGGGGCGGAGCGCGTGGAGCTCGGCCTCGAGCGCGCGCCGGGACTCCGAGGAGAACCGCTCGGGGGCCTGCATCACCAGGTCGACCACGAACGGCCGCCCGGACAGCTGCACCTGCTGCCGCTGCCGCTCGAGCTCCTCGATCGCCCGCTCCACCATCCTGACGGTCTCGGGACGCACGCCGGGCCGCCCGTGCAGAACCCGGTCCACCGTGGCCCGGCTGAGGCCCGACTGCACGGCGACGTCGGTCACGCGGAACTCGCGCCGCTGCCGTCGCATCGACCCTCCTCTGCCGGTCGGCGACCGCCGGACCCGCGCAGCGTCACGCTATCGCGCGCGTGGCGCGCCGCGGGTCACTCGACGACGGGCGGCGGCCGCAGGCGTACGACGCGCACGAACCTCACGGTGAGGTCGGACCCGCGGGCCTCGATGCGTAGGTCGGTCCGGTGGGGGAGCAGATGGCCCGCACCGAGTCGCAGCCTCCACGTGGCCGTGCGCCAGGTGCCGGTGTCCCGCAGCCGCACCGCGGGCGTCGAGCCGTGCGCCTCGCGGAGCCGGAACGAGCCGCGACCGCGGTCGAGGAAGGTCACCTTGACCAGCACCCCCCGGGAGCCGCCCGCCGGCAGGAAGCGCGGGTCGACGCGGAAGGCGAGCGCGGTGTCACCGGCCACCCGGTCGGTGCGCAGCCCCTCGAAGGCGACGCCGTTCTCCGGCGTCGGGTCGCCGCGGTGCACGTCGGCCCGGGACCGGTGCGCGACCGCTCCCGGGGCCTCCACCTGGACGAGCCATCGCTCGAGGTTGCGGACGAACGGCCTGCCGCGCCAGCGCCGGTCGGGGAAGGGCCACCGCGTGTCCCGCCAGAACGTGTCCTCGGCGTCGCGCAGCGACACCCAGGCGTCGGCGGAGGTCTCCGGCGTCCGGCCGAGCGAGAGCCGCACCCAGTCCCAGTGCTGGCGGTTGGGGTCGAGCAGCGAGTCGCCGGGCACGACGTAGACCCAGTTCATCCGCAGCTGGAGGGCCTTGAGGTTGCTCTGCACCACGTCATAGGAGGGGTCCTGGGCAGCGAACCCGCAGTCGACGTAGCACTCGTTCTCCGTGCCGAAGACCTGGAGGCCGGTCGGGTCGGGCCGGCGGACGACGAGGTGGCCGTCGGGTCCGACGTGCGAGCCGTAGGCCGGGGTCTCGCTCAGGTGGAAGTTGGACTCCTCGGTGATGCCCGTGCGGACGCCGAGACCGCGTCGCACCGCTCGGGTGGCGAGCAGGTCGTCGTCCTTGCCGAACGGACCCCAGGGGTAGTCCTCGCCGGTGAACACCAGCTGTCCCACCTGGGGTCCGGCGATCTCGGCGAGGTCGTCGAGCATCCGGTCGTACCACGCGAGGTAGTCGGCCTCGGTCAGCAGGCCCTTGCGGACCGCGGCGGAGATCATCTCGTAGTCGTACTCGACCCACGTGAAGCCGCCGGGCACGTAGGCGAAGCGGAAGTCCGGGTCGCCCAGCACGCCCTGGTCGACCAGGAGGCGCCGCCAGGTGGCGCTGAGCTCGGTCCACACGCAGTCGTCCCAGATGGGCAGGTGCTGCTGCCCGTCGTAGTCGGTGCCGACGGGGCCGACGCCGCACTTGTCGACGACCCACGGCGGTGCCCAGTCGACGCCGCTGGCGAACAGCCGCACCCAGTAGGGACCCTGCTCGGCGAGCTGCTCGCCGAGCGGGTCGAAGAACATGCCCTGGGCCTCGCCGGAGGAGGTGAGGTCGAGTGCACCGTCCTCCGTCGGCTGGATCTGGGCCCAGGAGACGTCGACCGAGCGGACCTGCACGTGGTCGGCCGGCAAGGCGGACTCGGAGAAGAAGCCGGAGTAGGCCGCCGGCCGCGCCCAGGCCGGCACCGTCCAGTCGTCTCCGGCCCGGACGACGGGGCGCCGGCCGGAGGGGACGCGCAGGGGGAACTCCGGACCGGCGTGGTCGTCCACCGGCGCGGAGGAGAGCTCCGCCACCGACGTCGGTGCGGCGGCGTGGTCGCTCCTCGCGCCGCCGCCGTCGGTGCAGCCGGCGACGGCCAGGGCGGCCAGCGCCGCGAGCGTCGCGACCCGCGTGGCCGAGCCGGTCACGCCAGCAGCCTGCCCGGGCGCCTGCCGCGCAGCCACTCCGGCATCAGGTCGCCGTGGGCCTCCACCATCGCGTCGACGAGCTCGTCGATCTGCGGCAGCGTGAGCGTCGCCGCGGCGTGCGGGTCGACCATCACCGCCTGGCGCACGAGCTCCGGACGCTCCGTCAGCGCCGCCTGGGTGACGAGGTCGACGACCCCGAGGAAGCCGCGGTTGAGGGCGGCGCAGACCGGCGGCAGCGGGTCGACGGCGCGCGGGTGGGCGCCGGCGGCGTCGATCACCGTGGGCACCTCGACCCCCAGGCCGGCGGGCAGGTTGGGGATCAGGCCGGCGTTGGGGACGTTGGCGTGGATCGTGATGGCCTCGCCGGTGGTCATCGCGTGGATGACCTGCGGCGCGTACTCCGTCGCGTCCGGCGCCTCGAGCGGCTCGCCCGCGGCGAGCTCGGCCTTGGTGCGCTCGTACTCCTCGATGTTGCCGGCGCTGATCTCGAGGTAGTCGCCGACGGGGATCCGCAGCCGGGCGATCTCCTCGTCGTGGTCGAGGAACCACGGGACGTACTCGCTGGAGTGCTCGGAGGTCTCGGTGGGGTAGAGGCCGATCCGGCGGTACATGTCGACCCGCACCCGGCGCCGCAGCTCCGGGTCGGCGCCGATCCGCTCGTCGAGGAGCGGGTAGAGGCTCTGCCCGTCCCGCTCCCACCGGTAGAGCCAGGCCTGGTGGTTGACGCCTGCCGCTTCATAGGACGTGCCCTCCATCGGGACGCCGATGACCTCGTTGAGCCCGACGACGGTCCAGTAGACCGAGTGGCACAGGCCCAGCACCTTGACGTCGGGGTGCCGGGCGCCGAGGTAGGTCACGTTCATGGCCATCGGGTTGGTGTAGTTGAGCAGCCACGCGTCCGGGCACTCGACGCGCATCGCCTCGGCGATCCGGTCGAGCACGGGGAACGTGCGGAGCGCGCGGAAGACGCCACCCACGCCGAGGGTGTCGGCGATGGTCTGCTTGAGTCCGAAGCGGGCCGGAACCTCGAAGTCGGTCACCGTGGCGGCGTGGCCACCGACGGCGACGGCGTTGACGACGAAGTGCGCACCCCGCACCGCCTCGCGCAGGTCGAGGTGGGTCGACACCTCGGGGGCGGCTCCGACCTGCGTCGCGACGCGGTGGGCCATCGCCTCCGCCGTGGCCAGCCGGTCGGTGTCGATGTCGTGCAGCCGCAGGCTGCTCCCCGCGAGGGCCGGCATGGACAGGATGTCGAAGAGGAGCTCGCGCGTGAACACGACGCTGCCGGCTCCGACGAAGGTGATGACGGGTGCGCTCATGGTGCCAGTCAAACAGCGGTCGGCCCCCGCAGCGTCCGAACAAGCAGTCGGGAATGCGCGGTTCGCCGCGCGAACGCGCAGGAACGGTCATCATGGGTGCGTGTCCGATGAGCCACCGACCGGCGACCGGCCCCAGCGCTCGGAGCGCGTCGCCGCCCTGCTCGACCTGCTCGCCGCCCACAAGAGCCTGACCGTGGCGGAGCTCGCCGAGCGGTTCGGCGTCTCCGCGTCCACCCTGCGGCGCGACCTCCAGGCCCTCGAGGACCAGCGGCTGATCGAGCGCAGCCACGGTCGCGCGACCGCCGTCCGCGAGGACCACGAGCTGCCCGTGCGCTATCGCACCAACCAGCGGCGTGAGGAGAAGCTCGCCATCGCGCGGGTGGTGGTGAGCCGGGTCCCGCTCGGCACGGTCGTCGGTCTCACCGGCGGCACGACGACGACCGAGGTGGCGCGGCTGCTGGCGGTCCGCGACCAGCTGACGGTCGTCACCAACGCCCTCAACATCGCGGCCGAGCTGTCGATCCGGCCCAAGGTCAAGGTGGTCGTCCCCGGCGGCGTCGCGCGACCGCAGTCCTACGAGCTCGTCGGCGTCTGGGGGGCGCAGGTGCTGCGCGGCCTCAACATCGGCGTGGCCGTCGTCGGGGTCGACGGGGTCGACGCGCAGGGTGGTCTCACCACCCACGACGAGGTGGAGGCGCAGACCAACGCGGCGCTGATGGCCCGGGCGAGCCGGGTCTATGTCGTGGCCGACGCGTCCAAGCTCGGGCGGGTCCACCTCGCGCGGATCGCGGGTCTGGAGTCGGTCACCGAGATCGTCACCGACCCCGCGGCCGACCCCGACGCGGTCGCGGCGCTGCGGGCGCGTGGGGTCGCGGTGACGATCGCGCCGGTCGCGTCGGCCGCGGCTCCGGTGGCCACCGTCCACCAGCTGCCGGCGACCGAGGCAGGCACCTGAGCCCGGACGGTAGCCTGCGGCTATGTCCGGCCGCACCGTCGTCGTCACCGACTCGACGGCCATGCTCCCGCCCGAGCTCGCCGCCGCGCGGGGCATCGTGGTGGTGCCGCTCCAGGTGGTGATCGGCTCGGAGGTCTTCGACGAGGGCGCCGAGGGTGCCACGCCCGAGCGGGTGGCCCAGGCGCTGCGCGAGTTCCTGCCGGTGAGCACCTCACGGCCCGCACCGGCGGCGCTCCAGGAGGCCTATGAGGCGGCCGCGTCGAGCGGTGCGGCCCACGTGGTGTCGATCCACCTGTCGGGTGAGATGAGCGGCACCTTCGAGTCCGCGCAGCTCGCCGCCCGGCACGCGTCGGTGCCTGTCACGACCGTCGACAGCCGGCAGGTGGGCGTGGCGACGGGCTATGCGGCGCTGAGTGCGGCCGATGCCTGCGACGCGGGCGCAGGTCCCGAGGCCGCGGTCGAGGCCGCCCGTGAGCGCGCGGCCGCCTCGTCGTCGTACTTCTATGTCGACACCCTGGAGTACCTCCGCCGCGGCGGCCGGATCGGGGCGGCCTCGGCGCTCTTCGGCGGCGCCCTCGCGGTCAAGCCGCTGCTGACGATCACCGACGGCCGGGTCGGCACCCTCGAGAAGGTCCGCACCTCCAGCCGCGCCCTCGGCCGGCTCGAGGACCTCGCCGTCGAGGCGGCGGGTGAGGGACCCGTGGACGTCTGCGTCTCGCACCTGGCGAGCCCCGACCGGGCCGGCGCGCTGGCCGAGCACCTCGCCTCCCGTCTGGAGCGGCAGCTCGGCGGTCGCGACGTGTGGTGCGGCGAGCTCGGGGCCGTGCTGGGTGCCCACGTCGGTCCGGGCATGGTGGCCGTCTGCGTGGCGCCGCGTCTCGGCTGAGGTCGTCGGCTCCTCGGGGCGTTGTGACCGGCCCGCTCGCACAGGCCCGGCGGTCGGCGCCGGTTGTCCACAGATCCTCGGGAGGGCCTGTCGGGTCCCCGCGCGGGTTCCTAGGGTCATGGGCATGCGCAGCAGCAGGTCCAGCTCGGAGCACCAGGAGGCGGTGGCCCGCCGCCTGGCCCTGCTCAGCGCCGAGCTCGCGGCGGCGCGACCGGGAGCGTCGGGGGACACCGGGGGAGGCCTCGCGCCCGACACGCACACCCGGGTGCGGGAGGGTCGGTTCCCCGAGCCACGACGTCCCGACCCGCCGCCGGTGCCCGAGGCCGACCCGTCTCCCGCTCGTGCGGTCCCGGTGCCGGGCAGGCACGCGGCGCGACGCGGCAGGGCCGCACCGGTCCCGACGGGGGTGGCCGGTCCGATGTCCACCTGGTGGCGCCGCGCCGGGGTAGGCCCGGCGCAGCTGACCGTCGTGGCCCTCGTCGTGGCGGCCGGGCTGGCCGTCTCGTGCTGGTGGCTCCTGCGCTCCGCGCCCGGCGGGATGGAGCCGCTGCCCGACCCGGTTCCGCGCCCCCAGGCCCTGGTGTCGCCGACGGCACACGCGTCGCCCGCGTCCACCGTGACGGCGGCGAGCCGGGCGACCGGCACGGTGGTCGTCGACGTGGCCGGTCGGGTGAGGCACCCGGGCATCGCCGTGCTCGACGCGGGCTCCCGGGTGGTCGACGCGATCGAGGCCGCCGGCGGAGCGCGCCCCGGCGTCGACCTCAGCTCGCTCAACCTGGCCCGGGTGCTGGTCGACGGCGAGCAGGTCCTGGTCGGGGAGCGCGCGCCCGGAGGGGTGGCCGCGACGGTCCCCCTGCCACCGGGCGGGGTGACCGCAGGCGCGCTCGTCAACCTCAACACCGCCGACCAGGGGCAGCTCGAGAGCCTCCCCGAGGTGGGCCCGGTGACCGCACTGGCGATCATCGGGTGGCGCGAGGAGCACGGCGGGTTCACCGCCGTCGACCAGCTGCTCGACGTCGACGGCATCGGGGAGGCGACGCTCAACCAGATCGCCCCGCTGGTCACCGTCTGACGTGGCACCCGCCGACGCGGCCGCGCGTCAGGACCTGCGCCTCCCGGCGCTCGGGCTGGCAGCGTGGTGCGGGGGGCTGGCCGCATTGCTGCTCCCGCGTGTGTGGCTGGTCGGGGTCGGGGTCCCGGTGGCGCTGGCGGCCGTGGGGGCGCTCGTCCTCCGACGACGTCGGCCCGGCTGGGCGTCCGCCCTGCGCACCGCGTTGGCCGGCGTCCTGGTCTCGGCGACCGTCGCCGGCGCGGTCCTCGTGCGCGAGGCCCGCATCGCGGGAGGCCCCGTGGCCGGGCTCGCCGACCGTGCCGCGGCGGTCACCGTCGACCTGGTGGTGACCTCGGACGCCCGGGTGGTCCACGGCCGGTTCTCCGAGCTCGTGGTCTTCCGGGCGCGCACCGAGGCCGTGACGACCCGGGAGGCGTCCCTGCGCACCCGCGCGCCGGTCCTGGTGCTGGCGGACGCGAGCTGGCGAGACCTCCGGCTCGGGTCGGCCCTGCGCGTCTCCGGACGACTCCAGCCGGCGGACGACCCCGACCTGGCGGCGCGCCTTCTCGTCCGCGGCGACCCTCCGCCTTCCTCGGCGCCGGCACCCTGGTGGTCGGGGGCCGAGCGCGTGCGCGCCTCCTTGCGCGAGTCGGTCTCGGGGCTGCCCGAGACCCGGCGAGCCCTCGTGCCGGCGCTGGTGGTCGGCGACGACTCCGAGCTCGACCCCGCGCTGGCGGACGACTTCCGGACCACCGGGCTGACGCACCTCCTGGCCGTGTCGGGCACCAACCTGACGCTGCTCGTCGGGTTCCTGCTCTGGTGCGGACGCTGGACCGGGGTCCGGGGTCGCTGGTCCCACGTGCTGGCCGTCGCCGGCATCGCCGGGTTCGTGCTGGTCGCCCGGCCGGAGCCCAGCGTGCTGAGGGCGGCCGCGATGGGGGCGGTCGGGCTCGTGGCCCTCGGGCCCGCGGGCTCCCGCGCCGGCGGTCGGTCCCTGGGCGTGGCCGTCACCGTGCTGCTGCTGGTCGACCCGTGGCTCGCGACCAGCGCGGGGTTCGCGCTGTCGGTCCTGGCCACGGGGGGCATCGTCTTCGCGGCGCCGCACCTGCGCGACGCGCTCGGAGGGTGGCTGCCGCGTTGGGTGGCCGAGGCCGTCGCGGTGCCGATGGCCGCGCAGCTCGCCTGCACGCCGGTCGTGGCGGCCCTCTCGGGCCAGGTCAGCCTCGTGGCGGTCCCCGCCAACCTGCTCGTCGCCCCCGCCGTCGGGCCGGCGACGGTGCTCGGCCTGGCCGGAGCCCTGGTCGAGCTGGTCTGGCCGTGGGGTGGTCGGGTCCTGGGCCAGCTGGCGGGCTGGTGCGTCGCCTGGATCGTCGTGGTCGCCCGGGGCGGGGCGGCCGTCCCCGTGCCCGCGGTCGGGTGGGGGACGGGCACCTGGTCGCTCGCGGCGCTGACGGCGCTGAGTCTCGCCGTGCTCGTCTGGGCGCCACGGCTGCTGCGGAGCCGGGGGACAGGGGTCGCCTGCTCGGTCGCCCTGGTCGTCGCGGTGCTCGTCCGGCTGCCGACGCCGGGGTGGCCGCCGACCGGCTGGGTCCTGGTGGCGTGCGACGTGGGCCAAGGAGACGGGCTGGTCCTCAACGCCGGGCACGGCGACGCCGTCGTCGTCGACGCGGGTCCCGACCCCAGGCTGATGGACGGGTGCCTGCGCCGGCTGGGAGTCGACCGGGTCCCGCTGGTCGTCCTGACCCACTTCCACGCCGACCACGTGACCGGTCTGCCCGGGGTCCTGCGGGGGCGGTCGGTGGGCCGCGTGGAGGTGACGGTCCTGGCCGACCCTCCCGACGGCGTGGCTCTCGTCGAGGACGCCCTGCGGCCGACCGGCGGCGAGGCCGTCGTGGCGCCGTACGGCGAGACCGAGCGCGTCGGCGACGTGACGCTCCAGGTGCTGTGGCCGCCGGCGGACCAGCGGGCGGTCGGCCCGGGCGACGGCAGCACCGCCAACAACGCCAGCGTGGTGCTGCTCGCGGACGTGCGGGGAGTCGGCGTGCTGCTCAGCGGCGACGTCGAGCCCGAGGGACAGGCGGCGATCGCTGCCGCCGTGCCGGGGCTGCGCGTCGACGTGCTCAAGGTGCCCCACCACGGCAGCCGCTACCAGGATCTCGGCTGGCTGACCTCGCTGGGCGCCCGGGTGGCGCTGGTGTCGGTGGGGGCCGACAACGACTACGGACATCCCGCGCCGGCCACCGTGGCCGCCCTCGAGGCCACCGGGGCTCGGGTGCTGCGCACCGACGAGTCGGGCGACCTCGCCGTCGTCGTCCGGGACGGCCGGCTCGGCACGCGCACGGCCGGGTGAGTGTCGGTCGCCTGTGGCAGGCTGGTCCCACCATGGCAGCCCTTCGTGCAGCGGACGTCCTCGGCCGCGTTCTCCTCGTCACCGGCAAGGAGGAGTTCCTCGGCGAACGGGCCGTCGCCGGTGCCCGCTCCGCCGTGCGCCACCACGACGCCGAGGCCGAGATCTCCGAGACCTCCGCGGCCGACCTGACGATGGCCACGCTGGGCGAGCTGGCGGCCCCGTCCCTGTTCTCGACCACGCGGTGCGTGGTCGTCCGCGCCCTGGAGAGCCTCCCCGACGACTCCGTCGACGGCCTGCTCGACTATGCCGCCGCACCCGCGGAGGACGTCGCCCTCGTCCTCGTCCACGCGGGCGGCCAGAAGGGCACGGGTGTGCTCAACCGGCTGCGCAAGCTCGACACCGTGACGGAGCACAAGTCCGCGGAGGTCAAGCCGTCGGAGTTCGCGGGATTCGTGGCGTCCGAGGCGCGGGCGCTCGGCTCCTCGATCGACGACGGCGGTGCCGACGCCCTGGTGCAGGCGGTCGGCCACGACCTGCGGGCCCTCGCCGGCGCGGTTCACCAGCTCACCAACGACTTCCCGGGCGAGCAGCTGACCGCCGACAAGGTCAAGCGCTACTTCGGCGGCCGTGCCGAGGCCAAGTCCTTCGCGGTCGCTGACGCGGCCTTCTGGGGCCGCCGGGAGATCGCGCTCGAGGAGCTGCGCTGGGCGCTCGACGGCGGCACCGCGCCGGTGCTCGTGACCTCGGCCTTCGCCAGCGGTGCGCGCGGCGTCGCCCGCTACAAGGCCGCACCTCGGGGCATGCGCGAGGCCGACCTGGCCCGCGAGGTCGGGGTGCCGCCGTGGAAGCTGCGCACCATCCGCGACCAGTCACGCAGCTGGTCCGACGGCGGGATCGCCCACGCCATCATGGCCATCGCCCGCGCGGACGCCGACATCAAGGGGGCGGCCACGGACCCTGCCTACACCCTGGAGCGGCTCGTGCTGACCATCGCCGGGCTGCGCGAGCCGCGCTGATCCCCCCGAAATGACGTCGACCCGCCCGGAGGGTCCGGACGGGTCAGCGGAGGGAGCGGCTCAGAGCGAGCTGGAGGTCTTCGCGATCGCCGACTTGCGGTTGGCGGCCTGGTTCTTGTGGATGACGCCCTTGGACGCGGCCTTGTCGAGCTTCTTGGCGGCGTCGCGGCCCAGCGCGACGGCGGCGTCCTTGTCGCCGGCCTCGGCGGCCTCGCGGAACTTGCGCACGGCGGTCTTCAGGCTCGACTTGACGGCCTTGTTGCGCTCGTGTCGCTTCTCGTTCTGCTTGTTGCGCTTGATCTGGGACTTGATGTTCGCCACGACAGGTGCCTTCGCTCGGAGGATCTACCAGTGAAAATCTGGGGGGTGCGCGCGGCAGCCAGCCGCCGCACACGCGAAGGGACACGCTACCAGCGGCCCGATCGGCCGCCCAAATCCGGCGCTCAGGTCCAGCCGCGTCGCTCGGCCAGCCAGGCCCAGGTGACCTCGGCGCACCACGACTGGTGCTGACGGAGGTACGGCGAGGTGGCCGGCGCGGGCTCGTCGCGCTGGCGCAGGAAGTAGCCCGCGAGCAGCGCCAGCACCCGGTCCACGTCCTCGGGCGGGACGTCGCGCGTCAGCTCGTGCTCGGCGAGGATCCGCTCGACGTCCACCCCGTCGCCGCGCGGCTGCAACAGGAGGAACAGCGTGTCGAGCCACGCCGCCCCGACCACCGGCCAGTTCCAGTCGCACATCCACACCCGGTCGTCGGCACCGAGGATCAGGTTGTCGTCGCGCAGGTCGGTGTGCACCAGGGTCGTCCCGGCGGTGACCTCCGCGAAGCCCTCCGCGAGGGCGGAGGCCTCCTCCACGTGAGCCTCGTCCAGCAGGGGCAGGTCCGGTCGGGTCGTGCGCACGTGGTCCCAGGCGGCCACGAAGCCGGCGTACTCCTCGGCGAAGGTGTCCAGCTCCAGGTCCTCCGGCGCGGGGGTGAGGGCGTGCGCCATCGCCGTGACCGCGGTCAGGACCCGCTCGAGCTCGCCGATCCGCCACGGCCGGTGAGGGGCACGGCCGGCGACGTACTCCATCCCCAGGACGACCCAGTCGTCGTCGACCGACCAGAGCAGCCGCGCCGCGGGCACGGAGTCGGGCAGGCCTGCCAGCTTGCGCGCCTCCTCGCGGTAGGAGGCGGCGAAGAGCCGCTGAGCCTTCGCCGACGCGGCCTTGACGAAGTGCGTGCTGCCGTCGGCGCAGGTGAGCACGGAGGCGAGCCCGGAGTGAAGCCGCCACCCTGGGACGCGGCGTCCACGACCGGGGAGCCGCAGCGCTCCTCCACCAGCGCCCGCACGTGGGGCGGGAGGTGCTGCCACTCCAGCCGACGGGCCGTGCGTCCGGGCGGAGGGAGGGGCGTCGTCGGCGGGGCGGTGGGCGGCACCCACCCATCCTGTCAGGAGGGGCTCAGCCTGCCTCCAGGCTCAGTCGGGCAGCCGGGCGATCAGCGCCTTGGCGAACAGGTAGGCGTCGCCGGGCCAGCGGGCCGAGACATAGCGACCGTCCTCGACGACGAAGGCATGCCGGTCGTCGTGGTCGGTGCCGCGGCGGCCCAGCTCGAGCGGTCCGCGCACGAAGTCCTCCGGAGCCGCGAGCGCGGCGCGCACCTCCTGCTCGACGTAGGCCGGGTAGGTCCGGTAGTAGCGGCCGAGCCGCCACGCGGTGGCCCAGAAGGCGGTGCGCTCGAGATAGCCGGGCAGGCACGTCGTGCGGTGCCCGTGCAGCACGCTGCGGCCGTCCTCGGTCCGGGTCCGCGCGAGCACCAGCACCCCGTGGCAGATCGCGGCCACCGGGCGCTCGAGCGCCCAGAACGCGGCGACCCGGGCCTGCAGCTCCGCACTGCCGAGGTACTGGCGCATCCCGGGCGCGTGCCCGCCCGGCAGCAGCAGGGCGTCGTACGGCGACACGTCGAGGCCGCGCCACGACAGGGGCGAGTCCCAGCCGGGGGAGCGGACCATCTCCGCATGGAAGCGCAGGGCCTCCTCCTCGGCGCCGAGCTGCCCGAACAGCACGCCCGTGAGCAGCCGCGGGTCCGCCTCGGGGGTCACGTCGCCGCGCTCGGTGCAGAAGACCACGTCGTGACCCGCCCGGGTCAGCAGCCGCCACGGCACCGCGACCTCGGTGACGTCGAAGTCGCGGTCCGGCAGCGGGATGAGCACGCGCGCCATGCGCGGCAACCTAGCCGACGGCGGGGTTTCGGTGTGGGTGGGAGGTGCATGGGAGAATGGCCCGTCCCGCCGACCCCCACCCCGAGAGACCTCCGACACCGCCATGCCCGCGCCGCTGCCCGGTCACACCGATCCCGCGATCATCAGGAACTTCTGCATCATCGCGCACATCGACCACGGCAAGTCGACGCTGGCCGACCGGATGCTCCAGCTGACCGGGGTGGTCGACGAGCGCTCGGCGCGGGCGCAGTACCTCGACCGGATGGACATCGAGCGCGAGCGCGGCATCACCATCAAGAGCCAGGCCGTCCGGATGCCCTGGACCGTGCCCGCGGGCAACGCCGAGGGCGCCGAGCCCGGCACCTACGTCCTCAACATGATCGACACGCCGGGTCACGTGGACTTCACCTACGAGGTCTCGCGCTCCCTCGAGGCGTGCGAGGCGGCGATCCTGCTCGTCGACGCGGCCCAGGGCATTGAGGCGCAGACCCTGGCCAACCTCTACCTGGCGCTGGGCGCCGACCTGCACATCATCCCGGTGCTCAACAAGATCGACCTGCCATCAGCGAACCCCGAGAAGTACGCCGCCGAGCTCGCGGGCATCATCGGCTGCGACCCGGCCGACGTGCTCCAGGTGAGTGCCAAGACCGGCGCCGGCGTCGCCACGGTCCTCAACGAGATCGTCAAGCAGACCCCGCCCCCCACGGGCGACCCGTCCGCGCCGCCGCGGGCGCTGATCTTCGACTCCGTCTACGACACCTACCGCGGGGTCGTCACCTATGTCCGGGTGATCGACGGGCACCTCACCCACCGCGACCGGATCCGGATGATGTCGACCAACGCGGTGCACGAGATGCTCGAGGTGGGCGTCATCAGCCCAGAGCCCGTCAAGGGCACCCGGATCGGGGTCGGCGAGGTCGGCTACCTCATCACGGGGGTCAAGGACGTCCGACAGTCGCGGGTGGGCGACACGGTGACGAGCCAGCACCACGGCGCCACCGAGGCCCTGGGCGGCTACAAGCACCCCAACCCGATGGTCTTCTCGGGGCTCTACCCCATCGACGGCGACGACTATCCCGACCTGCGCGACGCGCTCGAGCGGCTGCAGCTCAACGACGCGGCCCTGGCCTACGAGCCGGAGACCTCGGGCGCCCTCGGGTTCGGGTTCCGCTGCGGCTTCCTCGGCCTGCTGCACATGGAGATCGTGCGGGAGCGGCTCGAGCGCGAGTTCGGCCTGGCGCTGATCTCGACCGCGCCCAACGTCATCTACACGGTGACGATGGAGGACGGGACCGTCTTCGAGTGCACCAACCCCAGCGAGTACCCCTCCGGCAAGATCGCGGAGGTGCGCGAGCCGGTGGTCCGCGCGACGATCCTCTCCCCGGCCGACTACATCGGCACGATCATGGAGCTCTGCCAGGGCAAGCGCGGCAGCCTCCAGGGCATGGACTACCTCTCCGAGGACCGCGTCGAGATGCGCTACGTCCTGCCGCTCGCCGAGATCGTCTTCGACTTCTTCGACCAGCTCAAGTCCCGCACCAAGGGCTATGCCTCGCTGGACTACGAGGCCACCGGCGACCAGGTGGCCGACCTGGTCAAGGTCGACATCCTGCTCCAGGGCGAGCCTGTCGACGCGTTCTCCGCCGTCGTCCACCGCGACGCGGCCTACTCCTACGGCGTGATGCTGGCCGGCAAGCTCAAGGAGCTGATCCCGCGCCAGCAGTTCGAGGTGCCCATCCAGGCCGCCATCGGCGCCCGGGTCATCGCCCGCGAGACGATCCGCGCGATGCGCAAGGACGTGCTCGCGAAGTGCTACGGCGGCGACATCACCCGCAAGCGCAAGCTGCTGGAGAAGCAGAAGGAGGGCAAGAAGCGGATGAAGATGGTCGGCCGCGTCGAGGTCCCGCAGGAGGCGTTCATCGCGGCGCTCTCCACCACGCCCGCCGCCGAGAAGGCGAAGAAGTAGGCGCGGGTGCCGCTCACCCTCCCCGACGCGGTGCTCGACTTCGGGGAGCGCGGTCCCCGGTGGCGGTCGTTCGTCGACGCCCTGCCACGCGTCCTCGACGACCTGCTCGCCGAGTGGGAGCTGGCTCCGACCGGTGAGGTCTGGTGGGGCCATGCCTCGGTCGTCCTGCCGGTGTCGCGCGCCGACGGTGGCGACGCCGTCCTCAAGGTGGCCTTCCCCGACGTCGAGACCGAGCACGAGCCGCTGGTCCTCCAGCACTGGCACGGTCGCGGCGCCGTCCTCCTGCTCCGCGCCGACCCGCACCGGCGGGCCGTGCTGCTCGAGCGCCTGCACCGCCGCGACCTGACCTCGCTCGACGTGCTGGACGCCTGCGAGGTCGTGGCCGGCCTCTACCCGGCGCTCCACGTCCCGGCGCCGCCTCAGCTCCGGTCCTTCACCGACTACCTCGGCCGCTGGCGCGAGCCCCTGGCCGGCCTCCCGCGGGACGCGCCGATCCCCCACCGCATGGTCCAGCAGGCGCTCTCCCTGCTGCGTGAGCTCACCGACGACCCGGCCAGCACCGGCAGGGTCCTGCACCACGACCTGCACTACGAGAACGTGCTCGCGGCCGACCGCGAGCCCTGGCTGGCGATCGACCCGCAGGCGATGTCCGGAGACCCGCACGCCGAGCCCGCCCCGATGCTCTGGAACCGCTGGGGCGAGCTCGGGGGCGACGTCCGCGGGGGTCTGCGGCGACGCTTCCACACCCTCGTCGACGCTGCCGGGCTCGACGAGGACCGGGCCCGCGCGTGGGTCGTCGTGCGGATGGTCGTCAACGCCTACTGGGCCATCGAGGATGCCGAGCGGGCCGGCCGGCCTCTCGACGCCGGCGAGCGCGACTGGGTCACCCGGTGCGTCGCCCTCGTCAAGGCCGTCCAGGACTGAGGGCGGGCGCCGGGCCACCCGGGCGGCGAAATCCGATGGCGGTGCGGCCCGGCGGGGGCGACCATGAGCGCGTGACAGCACGCGTGGTCTCCGTCAATCTCGGCCGGCCCGAGCCGACGACGCACTCCCGGGTCGGGGCGACGGCCATCCACAAGCAGCCGGTGACCGAGCCCGTGCTCGTCACCTCGCTGGGTCTGTCCGGGGACCAGGTGGCCGACCTGGAGCACCACGGTGGGCGCGAGCAGGCCGTCTATGTCTTCGCGCGCGAGGACCTCGACCGGTGGGAGACCCTGCTGGGTCGCAGCATCGCGCCCGGCACCTTCGGCGAGAACCTCACGACGCAGAGGATCGACGTCAACGAGGCCCTGGTGGGGGAGCGGTGGCGCATCGGGTCGACGTTCTTCGAGATCGCCTCGGTCCGCACCCCCTGCCGCACCTTCGCCGGCTGGCTCGGTGACGCGGGGTTCGACAACCGCGGCTGGGTGCGCCGGTTCACCGCCGAGGGCCGCCCCGGCCCCTACCTGCGGGTGATCGAGGAGGGGCTGGTCCAGACCGGCGACGAGCTCGAGGTCGTGCACCGGCCCGACCACGGCGTCACCGTCACCACGATGTTCCGGGCGCTGACCACCCAGGCGGAGCTGCTGCCGGAGCTGCTCCGCGTGGACCGGCTGCCCGCGGAGGCACGGCGGCGGGCCGAGGAGCACGTCCGGCGTGGCGCCTGAGGATCCGGCCCCGCGGCCCGGACGCGGAGCCGCCGCGCGGGGGGCGTCGGAGAGCCCGATGCCCACGCCCGCGCGGCGGTCGTGGTGACCGGGCGGGGCGGCCTGGAGGAATGCGGTCAGGGAGCCACCCTCACCGCGCAGGTTGTCGCCCCACCCGGGGTCCACGGCGACGCGGCCATCGGCGCGGTTCCGCGTCGATGACAACGTTGTCACACGTAGGATGCTCCCGGCCTGGGGGGATGTCAAGGATGCGGTCGCGGCTCGGCGCGGACCGATCGACCACGTGAGCTGGCCAGGGGAGGAGTGGGCACCGGTGTCGGGCAGGCGGGCGACGATGCAGCAGGTGGCGGCGGCGGCGGGCGTGTCGCTCAAGACCGTCTCGCGGGTGGTCAACCGGGAGCGCGGGGTGTCTCCCGCCCTGATCGCCCGGGTCGATGCCGCCGTCGAACGGCTGGGCTACCGGCACAACCTGGCCGCGAGCCAGCTGCGCCGCGGGCGGGTCACCTCATCGATCGGGATCCTGCTCCAGGACCTCGGCAACGACTTCTGTGCCGAGCTGCTGCGCGCCGTGGAGGACCGCGCCCGCGACGCGGGCCTGGTCGTCATGTCCGCGAGTCTCGACGAGGACCCCGACCGCGAGCGCGACCTGGTCCGCGGTCTGGTGGAGCGGCGCATCGACGGCCTGATCCTCATGCCGGCCAGCACCGACCAGTCCTACCTGGCCCGCGAGATCGACACCGGGCTGGGGGTCGTCGTCGTCGACCGCCGACCGCACGGGCTCGACCTCGACTCGGTCACCACCGACAACCGCGGCGGAGCCGAGGCCGGCGTGCGCCACCTCCTCGACCGCGGGCACCGCCGGGTGGGCTTCGTCGGCGACGACCTCTCGATCCAGACGGCGCCCCCGCGCCTCGAGGGCTATCGCGACGCCCTCCGGGCGGCCGGCATCGACATCGACCCGGCGCTGGAGCGGCCCGGCCACGGGAGCCCGGCCCAGGCCGAGAAGGCGGTCCTCGACCTGCTGGCGCTGCCCGACCCGCCGACCGCCCTGTTCACGGCCCGCAACGAGGTCACCGTCGGCGCGGTCCGCGGCCTGCGCCGGGCCGGCCGCGCGGCGGACGTCGCGCTGGTGGGCTTCGACGACTTCGCCACGGCCGACCTGCTCGAACCGGGCATCACCGTGGTCCGCCAGGACGCCCAAGGGCAGGGACACCGGGCGATGGAGCTGCTCGCGACCCGGATGGCGGGCGAGGCCGAGGCCACGGTGACCCTGGTGCTCGACACGAGCCTGGTGCCGCGTGGGTCCGGCGAGATCACCCCTCGGCGGGCCGGCTGACGGCCCTCCGCGGCGGCTCGGAGACGGAATCGCCGGCCTTCGGCGGCGTTTGTGGCTACCGGTCCGTAACAAGGTGATCTAGGTTACTGCCCAAACACCCGGCAGCGTGCGAGGAGTGCCCCCAGCCATGCCCATCAAGCCAGACCCCAGCTTCGTCGAGCGACTTGCCCCCAACGTGGCCGTCCAGTTCCTCGACCGTGTCGAGAAGAGCCCCGACTGGGAGGCCTACCGCTATCCCCGCGGCGAGGAGTGGGAGTCGGTCACCTGGCGTGAGGCCGGTGAGCAGGTCTCCCGCCTGGCAGCGGGCCTCATGGCGCTGGGCGTGACGGCCGAGCAGCGGGTGGGCATCGCCGCCAACACCAGCTATGAGTGGATCCTCGCCGACCTGGCCATCATGTGCGCCGGTGCGGCCACCACCACCGTCTACCCCTCCACCAACGAGGAGGACACGGCCTACATCCTCAGCGACTCCGGCTGCCAGGTCGCGTTCGCCGAGGACGACGCCCAGATCGCCAAGCTGGTCGCGCGGCGCTCCGAGCTGCCCCAGCTGAGCAAGGTCGTCACGTTCGACGGCACCGTCGACGGCGACTGGGTGATCGGGCTCGAGGACCTCGGCAAGCTCGGCGACGCCTACCTCGCCGAGCACCCCACCGCCATCCAGGACGCCGCGGCGGCGATCGAGCCCGACCAGCTGGCCACGCTCATCTACACCTCCGGCACCACTGGGCGGCCCAAGGGCGTGCGGCTGCGGCACCGCTCGTGGGTCTATGAGGGCGCGGCGATCGAGGCGCAGAACATCCTCGACGAGACCGACCTCCAGTTCCTGTGGCTGCCGATGGCGCACTCCTTCGGCAAGGTGCTGCTCTCCACCCAGCTCGCGTGCGGCTTCCCGACCGCCATCGACGGGCGGGTCGACAAGATCGTCGAGAACCTCGGCGTCGTGCAGCCGACCTTCATGGGCGCCGCCCCGCGCATCTTCGAGAAGGCGCACGCCCGCATCGTCACCATGCAGGCAGCCGAGGGCGGGCTGAAGGAGAAGATCTTCAACCGTGCCTTCCAGGTCGGCCTCCAGGTCGACCAGCTCAAGCGCGAGGGCAAGTCGGTCCCGCTGCTCCTGGGCGTCCAGCACGGCGTCTTCGACAAGCTGGTGTTCGCCAAGGTGCGCGACCGGTTCGGCGGGCGGGTGCGCTTCTTCATCTCCGGCGCCGCGGCGCTCAACAAGGACATCGCGGAGTGGTTCCACGCCGCGGGCATCGTGATCCTCGAGGGCTACGGCCTCACCGAGTCGGCGGCGGGCTCCTTCGTCAACCACCCCGACAAGTACAAGTTCGGCAGCGTCGGTCCGGTCTTCCCGGGCAGCGAGGTCAAGCTGGGCGACGGCGACGAGGTCCTCATCAAGGGGCCCGGAGTCATGGAGGGCTACCACAACCTGCCCGACGAGACGCGCAAGAGCCTCACCGACGACGGCTGGCTGCGCACCGGCGACAAGGGCCACATCGACGAGGACGGCTATCTCCGGATCACCGGCCGGATCAAGGAGCTCTTCAAGACCTCCGGCGGCAAGTACATCGCCCCGCCGCTCATCGAGTCGAAGTTCAAGGCCGTCTGCCCCTACGCCAGCCAGTTCATGGTGTTCGGCAACGAGCGCAACTTCTGCGTCGCCCTGGTGACCCTCGACCCCGACGCCATGGAGGGCTGGGCCAAGGAGAACGGCGTCGAGGGCGACTACTCCGCCATCGTCGCCTCCGACCAGGCCCAGCAGATGGTCGCGGGCTACATCCAGGAGCTCAACGCCCAGCTGAACCGCTGGGAGACGATCAAGAAGTGGGAGATCCTCGACCACGACCTCAGCGTCGAGTCGGGCGAGCTCACCCCGTCGATGAAGGTCAAGCGCAACGTCGTCGAGGACAACTACAAGGACACCATCGCCGGCTTCTACGCCTGAGACCGCCGCGATCCACACGGAGCCTCGTTCGGTGCGCGCCGACCCGTAGATTGGGCCGGTGCCCTCCGTCCTGCCCTCCGGCGACCCCGTCCCCGAGGACGGGGTCCTGCCGGCGTCGGCTCTCGCGGGCCTCGGCGAGCGCCCCTTCGGCGTCTATGTGCACGTGCCGTTCTGCCGGGTGCGCTGCGGCTACTGCGACTTCAACACCTACACGCCGGCCGAGCTCGGGCAGGCGGCCTCGGTGCCGTCGTACGCCGCCGCCGTGGCCGCCGAGCTCGACCTGGCGGCGCGCACCCTGGGGCCGGCCCGGCCCGAGGTGTCGACCGTCTTCTTCGGTGGCGGCACCCCGACCCTCCTGACCGCCGGCGAGCTGGCCGCCGTGCTCGCGGGCATCCGGGACCGGTTCGGCCTGGCCGAGGACGTGGAGGTCACGACCGAGGCCAACCCCGACAGCGTGAGCGAGGCGGCGCTCGCTGAGCTGCGTGCCGCCGGGTTCACCCGGGTCTCGTTCGGGATGCAGTCGGCCGTCGCCCACGTGCTGGCGACGCTGGACCGCACCCACGACCCCGACCGGGTGGCGGCCGCCGTGGCCGAGGCCCGCGCCGCAGGCTTCGAGCACGTCAGCCTCGACCTCATCTACGGCACTCCCGGCGAGTCCCCGGCGGACTGGGAGGCGTCGCTGGACGCGGCGCTCGCCTGCTCGCCCGACCACGTCTCGGCCTACGCGCTCATCGTCGAGGAGGGCACGGCCCTGGCCCGCAAGGTGCGCCGTGGAGTGGTCCCGGCGCCGGACGACGACGACCTCGCGGACAAGTACCTCCTCGCCGACCGCCGGCTCACGGCGGCGGGGCTGGAGTGGTACGAGCTGTCCAACTGGGCGTCCTCGGCGGCGGCCCGATGCCGCCACAACGAGCTCTACTGGACGGGCGCCGACTGGTGGGGCGTCGGTCCGGGGGCACACTCCCACGTCGGCGGCACGCGGTGGTGGAACGTGCGGCATCCGGCGGCCTACGCCGAGCGCCTCGCCGCCGCCCGGTCGCCCGCACACGCGCGCGAGGTGCTCGACGACGAGACCCGCCGGGTCGAGCGGATCCTCCTGGAGAGCAGGCTCCGCTCGGGACTCGACCTCGGCGTCCTCGACGCCGCGGGCCGTGCCGCCCTTCCCGGGCTGCGGGACCGCCGCCTCGTGACGCTCGAGGGCGAGCGCCTCGTGCTCACGCCCACCGGCAGGCTGCTCGCCGACGCGGTCGTCCGGGACCTCGTCGGCTGACCGCCTGGGTCAGGAGATCATCCGGATCGTCAACGGGTAGCGGTAGTCCTGCCCGTTGGAGGTCTTCACCGCGGCGATGATCGGGAAGATGATCGACAGCACCCCGACCGCGAGCAGCAGGAAGAAGCCGATGAGCACGATGATCAGGATCGCCGACACGATGGCATAGATGATCATCGAGATCTGGAAGTTGAGCGACTCGACCGCCTGGCGCCGCACCCACGGGGACTTGTTGCCCTGGGTCAGCATCACGACGAGCGGCCCGAGGAAGGGCAGCCCGATCACCAGGGCCACCAAGGCGCTCCAGTGGGCCGCGCAGCCCCAGGTGCGCTCGTCGCTCGGGCTCAGCATCGACGCCGCGACCGGGTAGCCCGGCTGGCCGTAGGGCTGCTGGCCGTAGGCGGGCTGCTGGTAGCCCGGCTGGGGCGGCTGCTGCCACCCGGGCGCCTGGCCGTAGGGCGGCTGTCCGGCCGCCGGCTGGCCATAGCCGGGCGCCTGGCCGTAGGCCGGGGGCGGCGTCGGGTCGGCCGGAGGAGGCGGAGGGGGAGCGGCGTCACCGGAGCCGGTCGGCGGCTCGACGGGGGGCTCGGCGGGCGGGGTGTTCTCGGTCATGACAGGGCCTCCTCATGGCTCCAGGTCTTCCTCGACCCTAGTGCTGCCGCACCGGCCGGGTCACTCGGTGGTGACGAAGTCGATCAGCTCCTCGACCCGGCCCAGCAGCGCCGGCTCGAGGTCGTACCACGACGTCACGCGCGACAGGATGTGCTGCCAGGCGCGGGCGATGTCGGCCTGGTCGGCGGCGGGCCAGCCCAGGCGGCGGCAGGTGCCGCGCTTCCAGTCCTCGTCGCGGGGGACCTTCGGCCAGGTGGCGAGGCCGAGCCGCTCGGGCTTGACGGCCTGCCAGATGTCGACGAACGGGTGCCCGACGATCCGCACATGGCGGCCGAGCGGGGACGCGGCGATGTCCTGGGCGATCCGGGTCTCCTTGCTGCCGGAGACCAGGTGGTCGACCAGCACGCCGACCCGTCGGCCGGGTCCGGGCCCGAAGTCCGTGAGCGCAGCGGCGAGGTCGTCGACGCCGCCCAGGTATTCCACGACCACGCCCTCGATGCGCAGGTCGTCGCCCCAGACGCGCTCGACCAGCTCGGCGTCGTGCCGGCCCTCGACGAAGATCCGGCTGGCTCGGGCGACGCGGGCCGGCGCGTCGGGCACCGCCACGGAGCCGGACGCGGTCCGGGTGGGGGCCGCCGGCGCTGGCTTCGTCGCGGGTCGGGTCAGGATCACCGGTCGGCCCTCGAGCAGGAAGCCGGGCCCGAGCGGGAAGGTGCGCCGCTTGCCCCTGCGGTCCTCCAGGGTGACGGTGCGCAGGTCGCTGTCCACGCGCACGACCTCGCCGCACCAGTCGGTGGTGACCTCCTCGACCACGAGGCCGAGGTCGGCGGCTGCCTCGGTGGCCCGGCCGCGGCGGGGCGCGCGCCAGTCGCCGGCCAGGACGTCGGTGCCGTACCGGTCGCGGGGGTCTCGGGGAGTCATCGCACCCGCCACGCTAGGGGGAGGGGCCCGGCTCGAGCGGCGCGGCGCGCCGGTCTCGGCCGAACCGGCGCGGCCGGGACCGGCGCCCGCGGCTCAGGCCAGCGGGAGCCCGCGCGCCTCGCGGGGGAGCTGGGCATAGCCGGCCCGCATCGCCCTGCTCAGCGCGGACGTCGGGAACGGCCAGGCGCGGGCCTCCAGGGCCCGGTCGACCGGAACGCCCTCGGCGGCCAGCTCGTGGATCTGCTGGGCGACCGTGCCGAGGTCGGCGCGCTGCGCCTCGACGAAGGCGCGGTCGACCAGTGCGCCGTGCCCGGGGACGACGCGGGTGGCCGGACCGGTGAGCCCGATGAGCTGGTCGAGCGTGAAGGGCCAGTCCAGGGGGAAGCTCTCCTCGCCGAACGCCGGCGGTCCCGACTCCTCGACGAGGTCGCCGGCCAGGACCACGTCGGCGTCGGGCACGTGCACCACCAGGTCCCCGCCGGTGTGGCCGCGGCCGAGGTGCAGGAGCTCGAGCCGGCGGTCGCCGAGCTCGAGCACCCGGACCGACGAGAAGGTGTGGTCGGCCGGCACGACGCGGGTCTCGAGCACCTCGGCGGCGTGCGGGTCGTCGGGGTCCTCGGCGTACCTCGCCCTGGTCGCCTCGGCCGAGACGAGCGTCTGCTCGGCGGCCACCTCGTGCGCGTGCACGGGCAGGGTGCCGTAGGCGGACAGGAAGGCGTCGTTGCCGAAGACGTGGTCGAAGTGCTCGTGGGTGTTGACGACCGCCGTGACGTCGCCGACCCCGAGCCGGCGGACGTCCTCGACGACCTCGGACCCCGCGCGGGTCGAGCCGTGGGTGTCCACGACCACGAGCCCGCCGTCGCCGCCGACGAGCGTGACGTTGACGTCGAACCAGGGGTAGCGCGCCACCCACACACGGTCGGCCACCTCGACGAACCGGGACACCGTTGCGCTCATGCCGAGAGCCTAGGGTTCGCGTGGTGGGCACATCCGCCTAGTAGGCTTGGCACTCACGATGGCAGAGTGCCAGCCACACTCGCCGGCAGCGGACGCGAAGGAGGGGCCCATGGTCGAGGACCGCCGCCTCGCCGTGCTGCGCGCCATCGTCGAGGACTACGTCGCCACCGAGGAGCCCGTCGGGTCCAAGGCGCTGGTCGAGAGGCACGGCCTGGGGGTCTCCCCGGCGACCGTGCGCAACGACATGGCCGCCCTCGAGGAGGAGGGCTACATCACCCAGCCGCACACGAGTGCCGGCCGGGTCCCGACCGACAAGGGCTACCGGCTGTTCGTGGACCGGCTGACCACGGTCAAGCCGATGAGCACCGCCGAGCGCCGCGCGATCTCGGCGTTCCTCGACAACGCGGTCGACCTCGACGACGTCGTGCACCGGTCGGTGCGGCTGCTGGCGCAGCTCACCCGGCAGGTCGCCGTCGTGCAGTACCCCACCCTCTCCCGCTCCACGATCCGCCACGTCGACCTGATCGCGCTGTCGCCGGTGCGCCTCCTGGTCGTGCTGATCCTCAGCACCGGGCGGGTCGAGCAGCGGCTCGTCGACCTCGCCGACGGCATCGACGAGGACCAGCTGTCCGGGCTCCGCTCGCGGATCGGCCGCGCGGTGATCGGCGAGTCCATCGCCGACGCCGGCGGGGCCCTCCAGGTGCTGCGCGAGGACCCGGCCGTCCCGGACGCCCTGGTGACGGCCGCGGTCGCCGCGACCATCGCCGAGGCGATCTCCGACCACCGCTCCGACGAGCGCGTGGCGGTGGGTGGCGCGGCCAACCTGGCCCGGTACGGCGACAGCTTCGACACCGCCGTACGCCCGCTGCTCGAAGCGCTGGAGGAGCACGTCGTGCTGCTCAAGCTCCTCGGGGAGGCGACCGTGGGCGGTGCCGTGACCGTGCGGATCGGACACGAAGGCCCCTACCAGGAGCTCGCCGCCACCTCGGTCGTGGCGACCGGCTATGGGCCGGGTGACCAGGCGCTGGCCACACTGGGCATCGTGGGGCCGACCCGCATGGACTACCCCACCACGATGGCGGCCGTACGCGCGGTGGCGCGCTACGTCTCCCGCATCCTCGACGAGGCATGAGCCTCCCCGACCTACGACGAAGGACCCCTTGGTGAGTCAGGACCTCTACGAGCTCCTCGGTGTCGCCCGCGACGCGGATGCGGACACCATCAAGAAGGCCTACCGGCGCCTGGCCCGGCAGCTCCACCCCGACGTCAACCCCGACCCGGAGACCCAGGAGCAGTTCAAGTCGGTCACCCACGCCTACGAAGTGCTGTCGGACCCGCAGAAGCGGGCCGCCTACGACCGGGGTGGCGACGTGTTCGGCGCCGGGTTCGGCGGCCAGGGAGCGGGCTTCTCCTTCACCGACATCATGGACGCGTTCTTCGGCGGAGCCGGCGGGCAGAGCCGCGGTCCGCGGCCGCGCGTACGCCGGGGGCAGGACGCGCTGATCCGCCTCGACGTCGAGCTGGCCGAGGCCGCGTTCGGCGTGACTCGTGAGCTCAAGGTCGACACCGCCGTGATCTGCGGCGTCTGCCACGGCGCGGGCGCGGCGCCCGGGACGACCCCCGTGCCGTGCGAGACGTGCCGCGGGTCCGGTGAGGTGTCCCACGTGCAGCGCTCGCTGCTCGGCGAGATCCGGACCCTCAGGCCGTGCCCGGCCTGCCGGGGCTACGGCACGATCATCCCCGAGCCGTGCCGGGAGTGCTCGGGCGACGGTCGGATCCGCTCGCGCACGACCCTCAAGGTCAAGATCCCCGCCGGCGTCGACACCGGCACCCGTGTCCAGCTCGCCGGCCAGGGCGAGGTCGGCCCCGGCGGAGGGCCCCCGGGCGACCTCTACGTCGAGGTCCACGTGCACCCGCACGAGACGTTCACCCGCGAGGGCACCGACCTGCGCTGCACGGTCTCCCTGCCGATGACGGCGGCGGCACTCGGGACCACGGTGACCCTGCCGACCCTCGAGGCCGACCTCGTGGGGGAGGCCGCCGAGGAGGCCGAGTCCGAGCTCGACCTGGAGATCCCGCCGGGCACCCAGTCGGGCACCGAGCAGGTCCTGCGTGGACGGGGCGTCCCCGGGCTGCGCGGCGGCCGGGGCAACCTGGTCGTCACGGTCCTGGTCGACACGCCGACGCGCCTGGACGGTCGTCAGGAGGAGCTGCTGCGCGAGCTCGCCACCCTCCGCGGTGAGGAGGCCCCGTCGGTCTCCATGAAGCCGAGCCACAAGTCGGTCTTCAGCCGGTTCCGCGACGCGTTCAACGTCTGATGTCCCTCCCGGTCCACCTGGCCGACCTGACCGGCGCCGTCGCCGGCGCCACGGTCGTGATCGACGGGGACGAGGCGCATCACGCGGTCGCCGTACGACGGCTGCGGGTGGGTGAGCGGGTGCAGCTCACCGACGGGTCCGGGACCGTGGCGGTCGGCCTGGTCGCGGCCACCGGCAAGCGGGTGCTCGAGGTGCGGCTCGAGTCCGTCGAGGCCGTGCCGCGCCGCGCGCCGGCGGTGACCGTCGTGCAGGCGATCCCGAAGGGCGACCGGGGCGAGCTCGCCGTCGAGGTGCTCACCGAGGTCGGGGTGGACGTCGTGGTGCCGTGGGCCGCGTCCCGCAGCGTCGCCGTCTGGCGGGGCGAGCGGGCCGCCAGGTCGCTCGCCCGCTGGCGCTCGACCGCCCGCGAGGCCGCCAAGCAGGCGCGGCGGGCCTGGTTCCCCGTGGTCCCCGAGCTCGCCTCGACGGCCGACGTCTGCCGTCTCCTCGCCGACGCCGACGTCGCGCTCGTGCTCCACGAGGAGGCCACCGACCCGCTGTCGGCCGTCCCCCTCGCCGCCGCCCGTTCGGTGGCCGTCGTCGTCGGCCCCGAGGGCGGCATCGCCCCCGACGAGCTCGAGGCGATGGCCGCCGCCGGGGCCCGCCCCGTCCGCCTCGGCCCCGAGGTCCTCCGCACCTCCACCGCCGGCGTCGCCGCCGTCTCCGCGCTGCTGGCGCGCACCGAGCGCTGGGGCTAGGGGCTCGCTGGTTTCCCCGCTCGAGCGGGGAAACCTGCACTGGTTGGCCGAAGTTTCGGCCCACCAGTGCAGGCTTCGCCCCCTCCGTGTGACGAGCGAGGCGGTCGTGACTGCCGTCCGAGACCCGCGGGCGCTCACCGCCCCAGCAGCTCCTCCACCCGGCCGACCTCCTCGTCGAGCCCGGCGCGCTCGGCGCGGGTGAGGGTCCGGAAGAGGCGTACGTCGGACACCCGGTCGCCCTCCACCCGCCACAGGCCGGTGAGCCAGCCGTCGACGAAGACCGTGCACGCGAGCCCGCCGTTGGAGCCGGCCCACTCCTTGCGCGCCTCGGGCGTCGTCACCCGGTCGCGTCCGGCGTGGGACAGCCAGAGGTTGTCATAGATGCCGAGCAGCCGGACCGGCACCGGGGCGTCGGCGGCCTCGTGCACGCCGTCGGCCACGTCGAGCAGCACCCGGCCACGCTCGTCCTCATGACGCTCGAGGTCCGGCATCGCGGCCACGACCTCGGCGGTGCCCGGCACTCCCGACCACGTCGTGATGTCGGCCGGGGACGCCGGCCCGAAGGCGCGCAGATAGCGGCGCACCAGCGAGGCGGGGTCGGGCTCGGTCGGCGGCGACCCGACCCACGTGTCGACGCAGTCATAGACCACCCCGCCGGACCCGCGCCAGGTCCCGCGCGGCGGCACCTGCACGAGCGGCTCGGCCACCCGGGCCAGCCCGCCCAGCGCGGTCGGCGACGCTCCGACGTACGACGCGGCGAGCGCCTCGCCGAGCCGCTTCACCGGCAGCGGCCCCCCGGCCAGGGCGGCCCGGACCCGGGGCCGGAACTCCTCGAGCGACACGTCGCGGACCTCGCGGAGGTTCTGCGCCACCTGCCGCTCCTGCTCCTGGACCGGCAACGTCCAGCCCCGGATCGACAGGGCGTCCTCGGCGGTGAGCAGGTGGATCGTGCCGCGCAGGCAGATCATCCGCACCAGCGAGCGCGACTCCAGGCCGCGCGTGACGTCACCCGGGTCGAAGCCGTCCACCCGAGCGGCCAGCCCGAGGAACGGCGACCGGTTCTCCTGCGCCTGCAGGCCGACGAGGTCGGCGCACACCTGGTGCACCGACCTCGTGCGACGGGCCGTCAGACCCTGGCGGACCCACAGGGTCCGGTTGAGCTGACCGGGTGAGAGTCGCATCCGCGGCACGTTACCCGAGCGGGGTCACCCGACCACGAACGTCCGCGTGTCCTCGAAGGGGCCGCCGCCCTCACCGCCCGAGGGGTCGTCGGTCTGCACGCGGAGCGTGTAGGTGCCGGGCGCGAGACCCGACACGTCGATCGAGCCCTCGAAGGGGAAGAGCCTGGGCTCCATCGCACCCGAGGCCATGAAGAACCCGTGGTCGACCTCGTCCGACCCGGACAGGATCTGCCAGGGCACGTTGGCCTCGAAGGAGTTGGCCACCCCCGACACCTGGAGCGTGTCGGTGACCAGCGAGCCCTCGGCGGGGTCGCTCAGGCTGACCAGCGACAGCACGTCGAGCGGCGCGTCGTTGACGATCGGCTCGGCCGTCGGCACGCCATAGACCTGGTCGATCGGGTTGTCCGGGCTGCGGAACTGCACGGGTGCCCGCTGGTGCACGGCCGCCTGCACGGTGAAGACGACCTGCTGCACGGCCATCCGCGCGGTCTCCTCGTCCATCGATGCCGGCCGGTCGCGCAGGCTGGTGTCGGCCAGGGTCACGCTGATGACTCCGTCGGCGAAGGTCGCGCTCGCGAAGGAGCCCTCGGGCCAGGCGGTGCGGTAGTCCGGGTCGGCCGGGGTCGACGTCAGCGCCGCGAGAGCCGCCGACAGGTCGTCGGCCGGGGGATCGGTGACGACGTGGAACTCACGGTAGAGGCGCACGCCCTGGGGGGTGTCGCCCAGGTAGTAGGTCGGCACGAGGTCCGCCGGCACGGCCGGCGACGAGGTGGCCGGCGCGGTGGGCGAGGGTCCGGACGGCTCGGTCGCCTGGGTGACCGACGAGGCGGCCGGGCCGGGCGTCGGCGATGCGGAGGGACCGGGCCTGTTGACGACCGCGACGGCGACGACCGCGGCCGCGGCGACCGCGACCGAGGCGCCGACCGCGGCGATCCAGGTGCGGCGGGTGTTCATGGTGCTCACCTTCGTTCGGGACTTGATGGCGTGGAGACGGTCGCCGGGCTCGATGTCGGCGACGGAGTCGTGGATCAGCTCGTGCAGGCGAGGGTCGGTGGGGTCGCTCATGGCGTGTCCTCCCAGACGTCGCGCAGGTGCTCGCGCAGCGCGGCGGCACCGCGCGAGGCGTGGCTCTTGACGGCCCCCCGCGAGATCCCGAGCGCGTCGGCGATCTCGGCCTCGCTGAGGTCCAGGTAGTAGCGCAGGGCGATGACCTCCCGCTGGCGCTCGGGCAGCCGCCGCAGCGCCTGGAGTATGACGGCGCGCGCGGCGCCGTCCTCGACGCCGGGGGCCACGGGGGCCGAGGCGCCCAGCCGCGCGCCCTCCTGGGCGACGAAGCGGTTCTGGACGACCCGGTGCCGCAGCGCCGACCGGGACCGGTTGACCACCGTCTGTCGCAGATAGGCGAGCGCCCGGTCGGGGTCCCGCAGCCGGTGCCAGCGGTCGTGGACGGCGACGAACGCGTCCTGGACGACCTCCTCGGCGGCTCCCTGGTCGTGGAGCAGCAGCACCCCGAGCCGCACGAGCGACCGCCAGTGCGCGGCATAGAGCTGCTCGAGCGCCTCGTCGGCGTCCCAGCGACCGACCCCGCGGCTCACGGGAGCCGCCACGATCGCCACGCCATGGGTCATCACGCTAGTTGCACGCGCGGCCGGGCTCCGGGGTTTACCGGGGCGTGCCGCGATTCCACCTGTTCGGAGGCGGCTCGCGACCCCGGGGCCGGCACTACAGTGGCGCCATGACCGCGCCCGACCCGGACTGCGTCTTCTGCAGGATCGTCTCCGGGGACATCCCCGCCGACGTCGTGCACAGCAGCGACCGCGTGGTCGCCTTCCGCGACCTCGACCCCCAGGCGCCCACCCACGTGCTGCTGGTCCCGCGCGCCCACTACGCCGACGCGGCGGCCCTCGCCGGAGGCGAGCCCGAGACCGTCGCGGCCCTGGTCGGGGCGGCGGCGGAGGTCGCCGAGGCCGACGGCCTCGACGGCCACTACCGGCTCGTCTTCAACACCGGCACCGGCGCCGGCCAGAGCGTCTTCCACACCCACCTGCACCTGCTCGGCGGTCGCGCGATGACCTGGCCGCCCGGATGAGGCGGTTGGTCGCTGCCCTCGCCGCGCTCGCGGCCCTGTCGGCCTGCAGCACGACCTCCACCGGGGCCGCTCCCGACGAGGAGACTCCGTCCGCCACCACGGCCAGCGGCGCCGCCACCGACGAGCCGGCCGCCGACGACCACGAGATCGAGGCCACCCGGCCCCGGCCCCTGCGGCCGGGGGAGCGGCGGCTCACCCTGACCATGCCCGAGTCCTACACGCCGTCGGCGCCCACCGGTGTCGGCACCGACGACTACCGCTGCTTCCTGCTCGACCCGCACCTGCGGCGCAGCGCCTATCTCACCGGCACCTTCGTCAAGCCCGGCAACGCCGACGTCGTCCACCACGTGATCCTGTTCCGCGTCCCGCCCGAGCAGGTCGCCGAGGCACACGCCCTCGACGACCGCACCCCGGGCGACGGCTGGACCTGCTTCGGCAACAGCGGGCTCGGCGGTGGCCCCGGCCTCGACAACGCGCCCTGGCTCGGCGCCTGGGCGCCGGGGGGCAAGGAGGCCGTCGAGGCGAAGGGCTTCGGGGTCGAGCTGGCCAGGGGCACCCAGATCGTCATGCAGGTCCACTACAACCTGCTCGCCGGTGCCTCGCCCGACACCTCCTCGACGCTGCTGCGCCTCGCCCCGGCGAGCGCTCACCTGACCCCGATCGAGACGGTGCTGCTGCCCGCGCCGGTCGAGCTGCCGTGCCGCAAGGCCCACGCCGACGGGCCCTTGTGCGACCGCGACGCCGCGCTCGCCGACGTCACCCAGCGGTTCGGCGGCGCCGGCGCCACGGCCAACCTGCTGCACATGCTCTGCGGTGCGGAGATCCACCCCGGCAACGTCCAGAGCTGCACGCGCACGATCACCCAGCCGACGACGATCCGTGCCGTCGCCGGCCACATGCACCTCCTCGGCCGCTCGATCACGATCGTCGTCAACCCCGGCACCCCGGAGGAGCGGACCGTCCTGGACATCCCGGTCTGGAACTTCGACGACCAGGGCGCCAGGCCGATCGCCCCGGTGCACCTCGACCCCTTCGACAAGGTCCAGGTCACCTGCAGGCACGTCCAGTGGCTGCGCGACGAGCTGCCCGCGTTCGAGGGGCAGCCCGACCGCTACGTCGTGTGGGGCGAGGGCACGACCGACGAGATGTGCCTCGGCATCCTCGAGGTCACCCGTCCCTGAGCCGCCGCGGCGGACGTCGTACGACGGCAAACCCGCTGGGCGCCGTCGGCCCCCTCCCGTAGCATGGAGCACGCTCCAGCACCGACCGAAAGGGCCGCCCGACCGGGCCTCCATGACCGACTCGCATCCGCAGACTCCCCATCAGCACGCCTCCACCAAGCACGTCGTGGTCGTGCCCAACAGCGTCAACATGGTCAGTGTGCTGGGCCCGGGCGACGAGCACCTCGGCCTGATCGAGGGCGCCTTCGACGCCGACGTCCACGTCCGCGGCAACCGCATCACGCTCCACGGTGAGCCCGGCGAGGTCGCGCTCGCCGAGCGGCTGCTCGACGAGATGGTGACCATCATCCGCACCGGCCAAGGGGTCACCACCGAGACCGTGGAGCGGATCGTCGCCATGCTGCGCGCCGAGACGACCGAGCGCCCCGCCGACGTGCTGTCCCTCAACATCCTGTCCAACCGCGGACGCACCATCCGGCCCAAGACGCTCAACCAGAAGCGCTACGTCGACTCCATCGACAAGCACACGATCACCTTCGGCATCGGCCCCGCCGGCACCGGCAAGACCTACCTCGCGATGGCCAAGGCCGTGCAGGCGCTCCAGGCCAAGCAGGTCAACCGGATCATCCTGACCCGCCCGGCCGTCGAGGCGGGGGAGAACCTCGGCTTCCTGCCCGGCACGCTCAGCGAGAAGATCGACCCCTACCTGCGCCCGCTCTACGACGCCCTCCACGACATGATCGACCCCGAGTCGATCCCCAAGCTGCTGGCCGCCGGCACCATCGAGGTCGCGCCCCTGGCCTACATGCGCGGGCGGACGTTGAACGACGCCTTCATCATCCTCGACGAGGCCCAGAACACCTCGCCCGAGCAGATGAAGATGTTCCTCACCCGTCTGGGGTTCGGCTCCAAGATCGTGGTCACCGGCGACGTCACACAGATCGACCTCCCCGGCGGCACCCGCTCCGGGCTCAAGGTCGTCGAGAACATCCTCGACGGCGTCCAGGACGTCGTCTTCAACCGGCTGACCGCCCACGACGTCGTGCGCCACAAGCTCGTCGGCCGCATCGTCGCCGCCTACGAGGACTACGACGCCCGCCGGGAGTTCGGCCGCGACCAGGAGCAGGGGCGTCGCTCGTGAGCATCGAGATCATCGACGAGTCCGGACACGGGCTCGACGTCAGCGGCCTGGCCAGGCTGTCGCGGTTCGTGATGGACCGGATGCGGGTCCACCCGCTCGCCGAGCTCTGCATCAAGGCCGTCGACGAGGACACCATCGCGCTGCTCAACCGGCAGTGGATGGACAAGGAGGGCCCGACCGACGTCCTGGCCTTCCCGATGGACGAGCTGCGTCCCGGCATGGTGGGCGAGGACCCCGAGGAGGGCGTGCTCGGCGACCTGGTGCTCTGCCCCGTCGTCGCGGCCCGCCAGGCCGAGACCGCGGGCCACCCTGAGGCCGCGGAGATCGAGCTCCTGACGGTCCACGGGATCCTGCACCTCCTCGGCTACGACCACGCCGAGCCCGAGGAGCACCGCGAGATGTTCGGGCTCCAGGCGCAGCTGCTGGAGCAGTGGCGCAGCGCGCCCGCCGAGTGACCCGCCGCCGATCGACGCAGTGAGCACGAGACCATGACCGGCAACGACGTGGGCCTGCTGGTGACGGCCGCGGCGCTGGTGCTGGCAGCGGGCGTCTTCTCCGCCGCCGACGCCGCGCTGGCGTCGTTCTCCCGGGCCCGGGCCGAGGAGCTGCTCGAGGCCGGCCACACCGGGTCGCGTCGGCTGGTGCACCTGCTCCGCGACTCCCCGCGCTACCTCAACACCGCGCTCTTCCTGCGGCTGGCCTGCGAGATCTCGGCCATCGTCCTGGTCACGCTGCTCACCTACGACGCCTGGACTCATGCGTGGTGGGCGACCGTGCTCACCGCGGTTGGGATCATGCTCGTGGTCTCCTTCGTCGTGATCGGTGTCGCCCCGCGCACCCTCGGGCGCCAGCACGACGAGCGCGTCGCGCTGCTCACCGCCGGCCCGCTCACGGTGATCACGACGTTCCTCGGCCCGCTGCCCCGGCTGCTGATCCTCGTCGGCAACGCGATCACCCCGGGCCGCGGCTTCCGCGAGGGCCCGTTCTCGACCGAGACCGAGCTGCGCGAGCTCGTCGACCTCGCCGAGGCCTCCGCGGTCATCGAGGAGGGCGAGCGCAAGATGATCCACTCGGTGTTCGAGCTCGGCGACACCATCGCCCGCGAGGTGATGGTGCCCAACACCGACGTCGTCTACATCGAGCGCCACAAGAACCTGCGCCAGACGATGTCGCTGTTCCTGCGCAGCGGCTTCTCGCGCATCCCCGTGATCGACGAGAACCTCGACGACATCATCGGCTTCGCCTACCTCAAAGACATCGTCCGTCGCGACTTCGAGGCACCCGACGTCGAGACCACGCAGCGCGTCGACGAGCTGATGCGCCCGGCCCACTACGTCCCCGACACCAAGCCCGTCGACGAGCTGCTGTCGGAGATGCAGGCGCGCCGCCAGCACATCGCGGTCGTGGTCGACGAGTACGGCGGCACGGCCGGCGTCATCACCATCGAGGACATCCTCGAGGAGATCGTCGGCGAGATCACCGACGAGTACGACGTCGAGCAGGTCGAGACCGAGGAGCTCGAGGACGGGGTGGTCCGCGTGTCCGCGCGCTACCCGGTCGACGACCTCGACGAGATCTTCGGCATCAACATCGTCGACGACGACGTCGACAGCGTGCTCGGGCTGCTGGCCAAGCACCTCGGTCGCGTGCCCATCGCGGGCTCGACCGTCAAGGTCCACGGGCTCCGCTTCCAGGCCGAGGAGACCACCGGGCGCCGCAACCAGATCCAGACCGTCCTGATCAGCCGGCTCGAGCCCGAGACCGACGGCGACGACGACTACCCTGACGCCCATGACTGACCCCGCCGCCCCGACCGCGGACGAGCTGTCCGCCGAGGACGCCAAGCTCGTGACGCTGGCCCGGGCGACGCGGGCCCGGGTGGGTGCCGCCGAGGGGGCCGCGGTCCGCGACCGCGAAGGCCGCACCTACGCCGCGGCCACCGTCAACCTGCCGTCGCTCCACGTGTCGGCTCTCCAGGTCTGCGTGGCCATGGCCGTGGCGTCGGGTGCCAAGGGGCTCGAGGCCGCCGTCGTGCTCACCGAGGCGGACGCCGTCTCCGAGGCCGATCTGGCCGCCCTCGGTGACCTGGGCGGCCCCGGGGTCGTGGTGCACCGCGGGGACCCCCGCGGCACCGTGCTGGACACGGTCACCTCCTGACGAGACACGGGAGAGGCCCGGGTCTCGCTGGTGCACCTCGGTCACCATGTTGACGTGGTGCGTTGTCACTCTGCATGGTCGGTACGCCGTGCAACGTGCCAGGTCACCAGGTAAACATGGTGACCGAGTGACAGCCGCCGTCAGGCCTCCAGCAGCCGCGACCTGGTCACGAACCGGACCCCCTCGGGCGCCTCGACCGAGAAGCCCGCGCCGCGGCCCGGCACGACGTCGATGGTCAGGTGGGTGTGCGACCAGTACTCGAACTGCGCCCTCGACATCCACACCGGCACCGCACGGTCGAGCCCGACGTCCAGGTCCCCGAGGTGCACGTCACTGCCGCCCAGGCGGAACTCGCCGTCGGGATAGCACATCGGCGACGAGCCGTCGCAGCAGCCGCCGGACTGGTGGAACATCAGCGGGCCATGGAGGCCGGTGAGGCGGCGGAGGAGCTCCGCCGCCTCACCGGAGACTGCGACCCTGGTTTCGTCGCGCGGTCGCGCCCTCGCAGGCTCGGGCGCGCGCTTGCTCAACCCGTCCGAGCCCACGCCGCTCCCGCTGTCGCGGGAGCGGCTGCTCGGACGCATCAGAAGAAGCCCAGCGCGTCGGGCGAGTAGGACACCAGCAGGTTCTTGGTCTGCTGGTAGTGGTCGAGCATCATCTTGTGCGTCTCGCGACCGATGCCGGAGCCCTTGTAGCCGCCGAAGGCCGCGTGCGCCGGGTAGGCGTGGTAGCAGTTGGTCCACACCCGGCCGGCCTGGATGCCCTTGCCGGTGCGGAAGGCGCGGGAGCCGTCGCGCGACCAGACGCCGGCGCCGAGGCCGTAGAGCGTGTCGTTGGCGATCTTGAGCGCGTCCGCCTCGTCGTCGAACGAGGTCAGTGCCACGACCGGGCCGAAGATCTCCTCCTGGAAGATCCGCATCCCGTTGTGGCCCTCGAAGACCGTCGGCTGGACATAGAAGCCGCCCGCCAGGTCGCCCTCGAGCTCGGTGCGGGCGCCGCCGGTGAGGACCTTGGCACCCTCCTGGCGGCCGATGTCGATGTAGGACAGGATCTTCTCGAGCTGGTCGTTGGACGCCTGGGCGCCCATCATCGTCTCGGTGTCGAGCGGGTTGCCCTGCTTGATCGCCTCGACCCGCGCGATCGCGGCGGGCACGAAGTCGTCGTAGATCGACGACTGGACGAGCGCGCGCGACGGGCAGGTGCACACCTCGCCCTGGTTGAGCGCGAACATCGTGAAGCCCTCGAGGGCCTTGTCATAGAACGCGTCGTGGGAGGCGCAGACGTCCTCGAAGAAGATGTTGGGGCTCTTGCCGCCGAGCTCGAGCGTGACCGGGATGAGGTTCTCGCTGGCGTACTGCATGATCAGCCGGCCGGTCGTGGTCTCGCCGGTGAAGGCGATCTTGGAGATGCGGGGGCTGGAGGCGAGCGGCTTGCCGGCCTCGACCCCGAAGCCGTTCACGACGTTGACCACACCGGCGGGCAGCAGGTCGCCGATCAGCTCCATGAGCTTGAGGATCGACCAGGGCGTCTGCTCGGCGGGCTTGAGCACGACGGCGTTGCCGGCGGCGAGCGCGGGAGCGAGCTTCCAGACGGCCATCAGGATGGGGAAGTTCCAGGGGATGATCTGGCCCACGACGCCCAGCGGCTCGTGGAAGTGGTAGGCGATGGTGCTCTCGTCGATCTCCGAGATCGAGCCCTCCTGGCCGCGCAGGACTCCGGCGAAGTAGCGGAAGTGGTCGACCGCCAGCGGCAGGTCGGCGTTGAGCGTCTCCCGGACGGCCTTGCCGTTGTCCCAGGTCTCCACGACGGCGAGGTCCGCGAGGTGGGCCTCCATCACGTCCGCGATGCGCAGGAGCACGTTGGACCGGTCGGCCGGCGAGGTGCGGCCCCAGCCGGGGGCCGCGTTGTGGGCGGCGTCCAGCGCCGCCTCGATGTCCTCGGCCGTGCCGCGCGCGATCTCGGTGAACGCCTGGCCGGTGACCGGCGTGACGTTCTCGAAGTAGGCGCCCTGGAGCGGCTCGACCCACTCACCGCCGATGAAGTGCCCATAGCGGGGCCTGACGGTGATGGTCGAGCCCGAGCTGCCGGGCGGTGCGAAGACGGTCATGGGCGCTCCTGGTGGAAGGGGTGGGCGTGACTGCGGTCACACCGTAGGAAGCCCGACGTTGCGACCACGTTGCACGGCCCCGAACCGGTACGGCGGCGCGCGCGGCCGGGTCGCGCGCCCGATGGTCAGCCGAGCTCGAGGTCGAGCCGGGCGAGCTGCGCGTCGACGAGGGCGCGCATGGGCGAGGTGGGCGTGAGGGCGGCACGTTCGGCCTGCCACATCTCGTAGTCGTCGGCGCCCCAGGCGGAGCGGGTCCACGTCGACATCAGGTCGGCGGCTCCGGAGGCGAGCACCGAGCGGCGGAGCGTGCCGTGCACGGTGTCGCGCAGTGCCAGGATCCCGGGCGCCGTCGAGTGCGGCAGCAGCGGTCCGCGGTAGGCGGTGAGCGCGGCGCGGACGTCGCCGCGCGCGGCCTGCGCCTCGACGGCGAGCCAGTCGGCCGCGACGTCGGCACCGAGTCGGTAGGGGCGGGACAGGAGCAGGTCGCCGCCCAGCAGCCCGCGGAGCCGGTTGAGCTCGGCGCGGAGGGTCGACGAGCCGCCGTCGTCGTCATAGAGCAGGATCGCCAGCTCGTCGCCGGTCAGCCCGGTCGCGCTGCCGGCGAGCAGCACGAGGATCTCGCCGTGCCGGCGCGACAGCCGCAGCTGGGGCGAGCGCACGCCCTCGGAGGTGACCGTGAGCAGCGCCTCGGACCGGCCGAGCGCCTCGATGCGGACCTGGGTGCCGTGCGCGGGGACGTCCACCCGCAGGCTCGTGGCCTCCCGGGCGAGCTCGGCCTCGGCCATCCGGGCGGCCGCGCGCACCATCGCCAGCGTCTCCGGGCGGGCCACGGTGGGACCGCCCGTGACGTCGAGGACGCCGAGCAGCCCGGCGGTCACCGGGTCGTGGATCGGGGCCGCCGCGCAGCTCCAGCGTTGCACGGCCTCGCGGAAGTGCTCGGCACCGAGCACCGTCGCGGGCCGGTCCAGCCGCAGGGCCAGCCCCGGGGCGTTGGTGCCCGCGAGTCGCTCGTCCCAGTTGCTGCCCTCCACGAAGCCGATCGTCTCGGCACCGCGCATCGCCGACGACGCGCCGCAGACCCACAGCAGCTGGCCCGCGGCGTCGGACACGGCCATGACCGCGCCGGTGTCACGCGCGGCCTGGCCCAGGATGTCGTCGAGCAGCGGGAAGACCCGGGCGAGCGGGTGGGCGGCGCGGTAGTCGCGCAGCTCGCCCTCCGCCAGCGTGATCGGCGCCTCCGCCGCGTCGCTGCGCACCCCGGCCGCCGCCGACCGGTGCCAGCTGTCGGCCACCTCGCTGCGCAGACCGTCCAGGGCCGGACCGTCGCCGGTGTCCTCGGGCGCCTCCATCCGCGCACCCTACGTGACCGCGGTGGTTTCGTCTCCCGGTCGCGACCTCGCGAGCTCGGTCGCGCGCTCGCTCAGCCTTCGGTCGGGTGTTGTCAACGACAACTACCTTGGCCGAGGCTTGCCCGATGGGCCAGAGTAGGAGCGTGAGTCTCGTCGGCTGGCCTGCACACGAGCGCGCCGTGGAGCGCCTCCGGGCGTCCTACGCCGCGCTCCCACCCGGTGCTCCGGTGCGCCTCGCCAAGCGCACCTCCAACCTGTTCCGTCCGCGTGACGCGGCGTCCGCACCGGGGCTCGACGTGTCCGCGCTGACCGGCGTCATCGCCATCGACGCGCAGGCACGGACGGCCGACGTGCAGGGGATGTGCACCTACGAGGACCTGGTCGACGCGACGCTTCCCCACGGGCTGATCCCGCTCGTCGTCCCGCAGCTGCGCACGATCACGCTCGGGGGAGCGGTGACCGGGCTCGGGATCGAGTCCACCAGCTTCCGCAACGGCCTGCCCCACGAGTCGGTCCTCGAGCTCGACGTGTTCACGGGCGCCGGGACGGTCGTCACGGCGACCCCCGACGGCGAGCACGCCGAGCTCTTCCGCACCTTCCCCAACTCCTACGGCTCGCTCGGCTACGCCACCCGGCTCAGGATCGAGCTCGAGCCCATCGGGGCGCACGTCCGGCTGCGCCACGTGCGCTTCGACGACGCGGCCCTGCTCGCCAAGACCGTCGCCGAGATCACCGAGACCCGTGAGTGGGAGGGCATGCGGGTCGACGGGCTGGACGGCGTGGCGTTCGAGCCCGGCGAGCTCTACCTCACGCTGGCCACCTGGGAGGACCGGCCGCTGTCGCCGGGCGACGGCAGCCCCAGCGACTACGTCGGGCAGCGGATCTTCTACCGCTCGATCCGGGAGCGGGAGACCGACCTGCTGACCGCCTACGACTATCTGTGGCGGTGGGACACCGACTGGTTCTGGTGCTCCGGAGCCTTCGGTGCCCAGCACCCCGTCGTCCGCCGGCTCTGGCCGCGCCGCTGGCGCCGCTCCGACGTCTACTACCGCCTGGTCACCCTCGACCGGCGGCTGGGCATCATGGATCGCCTCGACCGCCGGGCCGGCAGGCCGCAGCGCGAGCGGGTCATCCAGGACGTCGAGATCCCCGTCGACCGACTGCCCGACTTCCTCGAGCGCTTCGAGGACGAGGTCGGCATGCGCCCGGTGTGGATGTGTCCGCTGCGCCTGCGCGACGACGGCGCGCCGGCGGGCGAACGGCCCTGGCCGACCTACCCCCTCGAGGCGGGCGTGACCTATGTGAACGTCGGCTTCTGGGGCACCGTGCACGTCGGCCCCGAAGCCCCCGACGCCCCGCGCAACCGCGCGGTCGAGCGGATGGTGAGCGACCTCGGCGGTCACAAGTCGCTCTACTCCGAGGCGTTCTATGACGCCGAGACCTTCGACCGTCTCTATGACGGTCCCCACCTGGCCGCCGTGAAGGCGAGCTATGACCCCGACAACCGACTGACCACGCTCTATGACAAGGCGGTGCGACGCAGATGACCTCGAAGATGACGATCGGCTCGGCCATCGAGACCCTGGCCACCGAGCTCCCCGTGCGCTTCACGGCGTACGACGGCAGCTCGGCGGGTCCGGCCGACTCGCCGATCGGACTCAAGCTCCTCAACGAGCGAGGCCTGTCCTTCCTGCTCACGGCGCCGGGCGACCTCGGGATGGCCCGCGCCTACGTCTCCGGAGACCTGGAGATCGAGGGCGTCCACCCGGGCGACCCCTACGACGCGCTGGTGCTGATGCTCGACCGGATGAAGTTCCGCCGGCCGAGCGCGACGGAGGCGGTCACGCTGCTGCGCGGCCTCGGGGTCCAGCACCTGCGCCCGCCGACGCCCCCCGCCGAGGAGCGGGTGCCGCGCTGGCGCCGGACCCTCGGGGGGCTCCGGCACTCGATGGGCCGCGACGCCGCGGCCATCTCCCACCACTACGACGTGTCCAACCGGTTCTATGAGCTGGTGCTCGGTCCGTCGATGACCTACACGTGCGCGGTCTACCCCACCGAGACCTCGACGCTGGAGGAGGCGCAGTTCGAGAAGTACGACCTCGTCGCGCGCAAGCTCGACCTCAAGCCCGGGCAGCGGCTGCTCGACGTCGGCTGCGGGTGGGGCGGGATGGTCCGGCACGCCGCCCGGGAGTACGGCGTCAAGGCGCTCGGGGTGACGCTCTCCCTCCAGCAGGCCCAGTGGGCCAAGGAGGCGATCGACCGGGAGGGCCTGGGTGACCTCGCCGAGGTGCGGCACCTCGACTACCGCGACGTGCTGGAGAGCAACTTCGACGCGGTGAGCTCGATCGGCCTGACCGAGCACATCGGCGTGCGCAACTACCCCTCCTACTTCGGGTTCCTCCACGACCGGCTGCGCCCCGAGGGCCGCCTGCTCAACCACTGCATCACCCGGCCCCACAACAAGCACGAGGAGACCGGCGCCTTCATCGACCGCTACGTCTTCCCCGACGGCGAGCTGACCGGCTCCGGCAGGATCATCTCCGCCGCGCAGGACGCCGGCTTCGAGGTCGTGCACGAGGAGAACTTCCGCCGCCACTACGCGATGACCCTGGCCGGCTGGTGCCACAACCTGCGCGACAACTGGGACGAGTGCGTGGCCGAGGTCGGCGAGGGCACCGCCCGGGTGTGGGGCATCTACATGGCCGGCTCCCGCCTGGGCTTCGAGCGCAACAAGATCCAGCTGCACCACGTGCTGGCCGGCAGGACCGACGAGCACGGCAACGACGGGTTCGCGCTGCGCCCCACCTGGTGACGCGGATGGGGGAGCAGCCGGGACCGCTCGGTAGCCTGACGCGGTGAGCACCCGGGCCGAGGCGTACGCCGCCGTCGTCGAGGCCCGGGAGCAGCTGTCCCCGCACCTGGTGCGGATCACCCTCTCCGGTGGCGGACTCGCGTCGTTCCGGAGCACGGGGGTGCCCGACGAGTGGGTCGGGCTGGTCCTGCCGGGCCAGTTCCAGAGCCGCTACTACACGGTGCGCTCCTGGGACGGCGAGCGCCTGGTCCTCGACGTCGTCGTCCACGAGCGCGGGCTGGTCACCGAGTGGGCCGTCGGCGACTGCGTGGGCGACACCGTGCGGGTCCTCGAGCCCAAGGGCTCCTTCGCCCTGCCGGCCGGGGCGGCCTGGGTGCTGCTGGTGGGCGACCTCACGGCGATGCCGGCGATGGCCCGGATCGCCGAGACGGTGCCCGGGCTGCCGGTGCGGATCTGGGCCGAGGTCGCCGACGACCTGACGGGCTACCTCCCCGACGACACCGACGTGACCTGGCTCCGGCCGCCCGCCGAGGGGCAGAGCGCGCTCGCCGAGGCCGTCGAGACGATCGCCTGGCCGGCCGGCGACGGCTACTTCTGGATGGCCGGCGAGTCCGCCCAGATGCGGGCGATCCGCAAGCACCTGATGCGCGAGCGGCGGCTGCCCAGCACCGCCTACGACGTCATGGGCTACTGGCGGGCCACCCTGCGCCGCCAGCCGCGCGCGGTGGATCCCGGGCCGATCTACCGGGAGGGTCGGGCCGCCGGGCTCGGCGACGACGAGATCTGGTCGCGCTATGACGAGGCGCGCGACAGCGAGGAGCAGCCATGACCGAGTTCCGCAGCGGCTTCGCCTCCTTCGTGGGCCGTCCCAACGCCGGCAAGTCCACGCTGACCAACGCCCTGGTCGGCACCAAGATCGTCATCACGAGCTCGCGGCCGCAGACGACTCGGACCGTGGTCCGCGGCATCGTCAACCGGCCCGATGCTCAGCTGATCCTCGTCGACACCCCGGGACTCCACCGGCCGCGCACCCTCCTCGGCGAGCGCCTCAACGACCTCGTCAAGACGACCTGGGCCGAGGTGGACGTCGTCGCGGTGTGCTTCCCGGCCAACGAGCGGATCGGGCCCGGCGACCGGTTCCTGGTCTCCGAGCTGGCCAAGGTCCGGCGGACCACCAAGATCGCCGTCGCCACAAAGACCGACCTGGCGACGCCCGAGCAGATCGCCGCCCACCTCCTGGACATCGAGGCCCTGGGACGCGAGACCGACACCGCCTGGGCCGAGATCGTGCCGGTGTCGGCGGTCGCGGGCGACCAGGTGGGCCTGCTGGCCGACCTGCTGGTCGGCCTCATGCCCGAGGGCCCGCAGCTCTACCCCGACGGCGACCTGACCGACGCACCCGAGGAGGTCATCGCCGCGGACCTGATCCGGGAGGCCGCCCTCGAGGGCCTGCACGACGAGATGCCGCACTCGCTCGCGGTGGTGGTCGACGAGATGGCGATGCGGCCCGACCGTCCCGAGGACAAGCCGCTGTTCGACATCCACGCCAACGTCTATGTCGAGCGCGAGTCCCAGAAGGGGATCATGATCGGCCGCAAGGGAGCCCGGCTGCGCGAGGTCGGCACCGCCGCCCGGCAGCAGATCGCCGCGTTCTTCGGCGTCCCGGTCTATCTCGACCTGCACGTGAAGGTCGCCAAGGACTGGCAGCGCGACCCCAAGCAGCTGCGCAAGCTCGGCTTCTGACGCGCTCGTCGGGCAGTCCTCGGCGGCCGGTTCGCACCGGGCCCACCCTGGCTCACGCGTCGGGAGCCCAACAGAGTCCGTAGTGCTGCCCCGCGAGCCACTGCTCGCGGGTCGGCCAGTCATAGCCCCACTCATAGTCGAGCGGGTCGGCGGCGACGGCCTTGGCGGCTGCCTGGCAGGGGGCCTGGGCCGCGGTCTGGAGCGCCGCGCCGCCGGGGTAGGCGTCTCCCTTGACGTCATAGGAGGTCAGGGCTCGCCAGGTGTGGGGGGCCGAGCAGATCACCCGGGCGAAGCCGGGCGCGTCGGGTCTCGCGGTGCCGCAGATGCCGAAGCGTCGCCGGCCGTCGGGCGTCCGCAGCGCCCCGGCCAGCCGGCCGTCCAGGGATGCGAGGCGGCCCTCCCGCGCGAGGGCGATGACGTCGCAGCGGAACCAGCTCTGTCCCGTGTCCGCCTGCTCGAGCGTGGGGGAGAACCAGACCGCGCGGAGGCTGGTCAGCCGCAGCTGCGCCGGCGTGGCCCCGAGGAACCGCCCCAGGCGAGCCGGGCACTCCTCGGCCACCTGGTCCTGGACCCGTGCGGCGTCGACCGCGAGCAGGTGACCGTCGACCACCGTGTCGAGCTCGCCGACGAGGTAGGTCGTCGCCGTGTGCGCGCGACCGCAGCCGACCGGCCCGCGCTCGGTCGTGGGGGCGACCGCCTGGTCGTAGGTGAGCCGGTAGCACGCGCCGCTCCGCGGCCGCGGCGGTCGCGGCGCCGCCGTCGGCGACGCGGTGGGCGCCGTCGGCGACGTGGCGGGTGCCGACGAGGAGGCCGTGCCGGACCCTCCCGACCCGCTGCAGCCCGCCGTCGCGGTCGCCACCGCCGCCAGGCAGACCCCCGCCGTCAGCAGGCGGCGCATCGTCACTGGTCCGTCTTCGCCCAGCAGACCGAGCGCCGGTTGCCGGCCTCCCACTCGGCCTGGTGGAACCAGGTGTAGGCGAAGTCGTACTCCACGGGATAGCCGAGCCAGGCGCCCACCGAGTCCGAGCAGTAGTCCCGGGTGCGCACCTCGGCGACGTGGTCGCCGGGATAGTCGTCGTCCGGCTCGCCGAGCTTGATCGTCGTCACGGCTCTCCACTGGTGCTTGGTGGAGCAGGGGACCTTGGTGGAGCCCGCGAACGTGTCGCCCTGGGCACACGCGAGCCACTGGTCCTCCGGCTGTCCGTGCAGCAGGCCCTGGGCCGAGTCGGGGAGGAGGACATAGCTGGCGCTCTGCGGCCCCCCGCCGACCAGGTCGCAGCGATACCAGCGGGCGCCCTTCTCCCAGGCGGCCTCCGAGGGGCGGAACCAGGCCCAGCTCACGACCGAGCGCATCACCTGGCTGTCGTCGCCCCCGGTGAAGGTCATGAACGCGGTGCTGCACTGCCGGTAGGCATAGGCCCCCAGCGCCTTGGAGCCATAGTCGGCGTCGCGCAGGTCGCCGGGCACCTCGGCCACCTCGAACGTCTGCGCGGTGTGGGGCTCGGAGCACGGCACGGTCTTGCTCGCGTTGCTCGGGAGCTCGACGTCGCTGGGAGTGAGCATGCGGCAGTCGAGGTTGACGGGAGCCTCGGTCGCGTCCACCTGGGCCGGGTCGGAGTTGCTGCCCTGGGCGGCCTTGCTGCCGCAGCCGGCCAGCACCAGCACGCCGACGGCGAGCAGCGCGGTGAGGACGGCGCGAGGACGGCCGGAGGCGCGGAACCTCACGGGTGACCTCCTCGGTGGCCGGCGCGCCCGACGCGCGTCACGGGCTCAGCAGTGCGGCGATCGTACCGCCCAGCTCGTAGGCCGCGGCCCGGTCTCCGGGAGTGATGTCGCCGACGACATCGAGCACGTCGGCGGCCGGGCGCCAGGGCAGCGCCTGCACGATCGTGAGCACCGACCGGACGGCGCCGGTCGTGTCATAGCGGCCGTGGACATAGAGGGCGTAGGGCTTCCGGCCTCCCACGGACGTCGTGGCCGCACCGGTGTCCGACAGGGCACCGCCCGCCTCGAGGAAGATGGTGTCGAAGAAGTGCTTGAGCGCCCCGGACATGTAGCCGAAGTTCGCCGGCGTCCCGAGGATGATGCCGTGGGCGGCGACCACGTCGTCGACCGTCGCCTCGAGCGCGTGCCGGACCACCACGTCGACGTCGGTGATCTGGTCGTCCCGGGCGCCGGCGACGACGGCGTCGGTCAACGTGCGCACCGTCTGCGTGGGGGAGTGGTGCACGATGAGCAGCGTCCCCATCCTCCGAAGGCTAGCCCGCCTCCGCGTGTCCCATGACCGAACCTCGCTCACCGTCACGATGCCGTCATCGGGTGGGGTATGGTGAGCGGGTCATGTCGTGCTGCAGCCTCCTCCTTCGCTGCCGCAGCGAGGTCTGAACGCCGGACCCCCTCGCTGCGGAGAGCGTGCTGCGCGCCGGCCCCGCCCCCAGCGATCGAGGACCTCATGACCCTGCAGAGCTCCGGCTTCACCAATACCCAGCGCGCCAGTGGCATGCCCATCGAGCGCTACCGCCAGTTCCCGCCGATCGACCTCGCCGACCGGCGCTGGCCGACGACCCAGATCACCAAGGCCCCGCGCTGGCTGTCCACCGACCTACGCGACGGCAACCAGGCCCTCATCGACCCGATGTCGCCCTCGCGCAAGATGAAGATGTTCGACCTCCTGGTCCGGATGGGCTACAAGGAGATCGAGGTCGGTTTCCCCAGCGCCAGCCAGACCGACTTCGACTTCGTGCGTCAGCTGATCGAGCAGGAGCGGGTGCCCGAGGACGTCACCATCTCGGTGCTGACCCAGGCGCGTGAGGACCTGATCGAGCGCACGGTGCAGAGCCTCGTCGGCGTCCACCACGCCAACATCCACCTCTACAACGCGCTGGCCCCGCTGTTCCGCCGGGTCGTCTTCCACGCCAGCAAGGACGAGGTCAAGGACATCGCGGTCCGAGGGACCACCCTGGTGATGAAGCACTCCGAGAACATCCTCGACAAGACGGTCATCGGCTACGAGTACTCCCCGGAGATCTTCACCGGGACCGAGCTGCCGTTCTCGGTCGAGGTGTGCGAGGCCGTCTCCGACGTCTGGCAGCCCGACGACGGCCGCGAGATCATCCTCAACCTGCCGGCGACCATCGAGATGGCGACGCCCAACGTCTATGCCGACCAGATCGAGTGGTTCTCTCGGCAGCTCACGCGTCGCGAGTTCACGACGATCAGCCTGCACCCGCACAACGACCGCGGCACCGCCGTCGCCGCGACCGAGCTGGCCATGATGGCCGGTGCCGACCGTGTCGAGGGCTGCCTGTTCGGCCACGGCGAGCGCACCGGCAACGTGTGCCTGGTGACCCTGGGCCTCAACCTGTTCAGCCAGGGCATCGACCCCCAGATCGACTTCTCCGACATCGACGAGATCCGTCGCACGGTGGAGTACTGCACCCAGCTGCCGGTCCACCCGCGCCACCCCTACGCGGGCGACCTGGTCTACACCGCCTTCTCCGGCTCCCACCAGGACGCCATCAAGAAGGGACTCGAGGACCTGGAGCGCCAGGCCGAGGAGCGGGGGATCCCCGTCTCGCAGATGCCGTGGGAGGCGCCCTACCTGCCGATCGACCCGCACGACGTCGGTCGGACCTATGAGGCCGTGATCCGGGTCAACAGCCAGTCCGGCAAGGGCGGAGTGGCCTACGTCCTCAAGACCGAGCACAAGCTCGACCTGCCGCGGCGCGCGCAGATCGAGTTCAGCAGGGTCATCCAGCGGCGCACCGACGTGGCCGGCGGTGAGATCACGCCCGAGGAGATCTGGCAGGTCTTCTCCGACGAGTACCTCACCCGCACCGACCCGCTGGTCCTCAACTCCGTGCACACCTCGTCGGCCGCCGGGGAGAAGGACGCGCTGACCGTCAACGTCTATGTCGACGGCGCGCTCCGGACCCTCGAGGGCACCGGCAACGGCCCGATCGCTGCCTTCGTCAACGCCCTCAACGACCTGCTCAACGACAAGCAGGCCGAGGGCGACCCGCTGTGGCTGGGCCGCAACGAGATCCGGGTCCTCGACTATGCCGAGCACGCGCTGTCCGCCGGTGGCGACGCCACCGCCGCGGCCTACGTCGAGTGCGCGGTGGGCGACAAGGTGCTGTGGGGCGTCGGGCTCGACGCCAACATCGTGACCGCGAGCCTCAAGGCCGTCATCAGCGCCGTCAACCGCGCCTAGACGAATCATTCCCAGGGATCGCGCGCTGCGCGCCGCTCGCCGGCGCACCCCTGGGAATGACCCGTCTAGCCACCGGATGAGCCGGCATGGCGGCTACCCTGCCGCCATGCTGGTCTCCGAACGCATCGGCGAGCTCCGCCTCAAGGTCGACGGCGGCTCCGACCGACTGGAGTACACCGAGTACGGCTCCGGCGACCGCTGGGTCGTGCTCATGCACGGGCTGCTCATGACGCGGCGCATGCAGCAGCCGCTCGCCCGGGCGCTGGCCGAGAGCGGACTGCACGTCGTCACCCTCGACCTGCTCGGGCACGGCCGGTCCGACCGGCCGGCCGACCAGCACGCCTACTCCATGACCGCGTTCGCCGAGCAGGTCGTCGCGCTGCTCGACCACCTCGGCGCCGAGCGGGCCGTCGTCGGCGGGACCAGCCTGGGTGCCAACGTCGCCCTCGAGACGGCCGTCCTCGCGCCCGAGCGCGTCGCCGGGCTGGTCGTGGAGATGCCCGTGCTCAACCACGCGCTCGAGGCTGCGATCGTCGCCTTCGTCCCCCTGCTGTTCGCCGCCCGCTTCGCGCCCTTCACCGTCGACACCGTGCGTCGCCTGACCAGGCCGGTCCCTCGCGGGCTGGTCCCGTTCTGGGCCGGCATCGGCCTCGACACCCTCAACCAGCGGGCCGACGCCGTCGCCGCGGTGCTCAAGGGGGTGATCTTCGGTCGCCAAGCGCCCCAGTCCCGTCTGCGTCGCCAGATCCAGGTCCCGGCGCTCGTGGTCGGCCACGCCAGCGACCCGGTGCACCCGTTCGCGGACGCGGAGATGCTGGCCGAGGAGCTGCCGCGCGCCGTGTTCGTGGAGGCGCGCAGCATCCTCGAGTGGCGCGTGGCCCCGGAGCGGCTCGACCGGGCCACCATCGACTTCGTGCACGGCTGCTGGGACACGCCGGCGACCCGAAGCTCCAGCGTCGCGCGCGGCTGAGCCGCGATCGCGGCCGCGCGGGGCAGAATGGGCGGGTGCCCCTCTACCGTGACGAGGCGATCGTCCTGCGCACCCACAAGCTGGGTGAGGCCGACCGCATCATCACGCTCCTGAGCCGCCACCACGGCCGGATCCGGGCAGTGGCGCGCGGCGTGCGCCGCACCTCCTCGCGCTGGGGGTCCCGGCTCGAGCCCTTCACCCACGTGGACCTGATGATCGCCGAGGGGCGCACCCTCGACGTGATCACCCAGGCCGACACGCTGACGCCGTTCTCGGCCGGCCTGGGCGCCGACTACGAGCGCTACACCGCCGGGACGGTGATGCTCGAGACCGCCGAGCGGCTGGCGACGGAGGACAAGCAGCCCGCGCTCCAGCAGTTCCTGCTCCTCGTCGGCGGTCTGCGCGCCATGGCCGCGGGGGAGCGGGCGGCCGGCCAGGTGCTCGACTCCTACCTCCTGCGCTCGATGGCCGTCGCCGGCTACGCGCCGTCGTTCGACCACTGCACCCGCTGTGGCGACGAGGGGCCGCACCGGTGGCTCAACCCCTCCGCGGGCGGCGTGCTGTGCGCCGACTGCCGGCTGCCGGGGTCCGCGACGCCCGCCGCGGGCACGGTGACGGTGCTCGGGGCGCTGCTGGCCGGAGACTGGTCCACCGTCGAGGCCGCCGACCCGCGGCACCTCAAGGAGGCGAGCGGCATCGTCGCGGCCTACGTCGCCTGGCACCTCGAGCGTGGGCTGCGCTCGCTCGCCTACGTCGAGCGCTGACCCCCGCGCCCTCGGCTACCGCGCCGTCGGCTCCCGGGCCGTCGGCTCACGCGGACGCCGAGGCGGCGTCGAGCAGGCCCGCGAGCGCGGCGTTGACCCGGCGCAGGGCGCCGAGGAACTCCGTCCGCTGCTTGTCCGTCCAGCCGGCGGTGATCCGTCCGATCAGCGTGCTGCGCTGGTCGCGGACGGCGGCGAGCATCTCCGAGCCCGCCTCGGTGAGGGACAGGATCGTCGCTCGCCGGTCGGTCGGGTCGGGCTGCTTGACCACCAGCCCCTGCGACACCGCCGACTGCACCTGACGGGTGATGGTCGACGGGTCGAGGCGGTAGGCGGTCGCGATGTGCCCCAGGCGCATCGGCCCCTCGTCGTCGAGGAGCAGCAGGATGCCGTAGGTCGACCGGTCCAGCTCGTACTCCCCTGACGAGGTCTGGATGTGGATCGCGAACGTGCGCCGGAAGAGCATGAAGATCTCGTGCTCGATCTCAAGGTTCGGGTGGCTCACCCAAGGTCCTTCCTGGTCCAAAGCGCCCCCCGGCTCATTGGCTCGAACAGCATAGGGGAGCGATGCCTCGTCGCGCGTGACTACGCTTCCTTTCGTGACCCGCGTCCCACGGCCCCCGAGTCCCCACCCCTCGGGAGCCCGGCCGCCGGCCATCCCGCCGGCCCTGGTGCCGCGTCACGTCGCGATCGTGATGGACGGCAACGGTCGCTGGGCCAAGGAGCGCGGCCTGCCGCGCACGGCGGGCCACGAGCGGGGCGAGCACTCGCTGTTCGACGTGGTCGAGGGAGCGATCGAGCTCGGGGTCGGTGCCATCTCGGCCTATGCCTTCTCCACCGAGAACTGGTCGCGCAGTCCCGACGAGGTCCGCTTCCTCATGGGGTTCAACCGCGACGTCATCCGCCGACGACGAGACGAGATGCACGAGCTCGGCGTCCGCGTGCGCTGGGCCGGACGCTCGCCGCGACTGTGGAAGTCGGTCATCCGGGAGCTCCAGGTGGCCGAGGAGCTGACCCGCGACAACACCGTGCTCACGCTGACCATGTGCGTCAACTACGGCGGCCGGGCCGAGCTCGCCGACGCCGCCCGGTCGGTGGCGCGCGAGGTGGCGGCCGGCCGGCTGAAGGCCGACAAGGTGGACGAGAAGGTCCTCGCCCGCCACCTCTACGTCCCCGAGCTGCCGGACGCCGACCTCGTCTGGCGCACCTCGGGGGAGCAGCGGCTCTCCAACTTCATGCTCTGGCAGGCCGCCTACTCCGAGATGGTCTTCACCGACGTGCTGTGGCCCGACGTGGACCGGCGCCACCTCTGGGAGGCCGTCGAGCTCTATGCCCGCCGCGACCGGAGGTACGGCGGCGCCGTACCGAACCGGAGCTGATCAGCCGCAGGCCGGGCAGGTCCCGAAGATCTCCAGCGTGTGCGACACCGCGCTGAACCCGTGCTCGACGGCGATCGCGCTCGTCCACCGCTCGACGGCGGGACCCTCGACCTCCACGGTGGTGCCGCAGCCGCGGCACACCAGGTGATGGTGGTGGCTCTCGGAGCACCGGCGGTAGATCGCCTCGCCGAGCTCGCTGCGCAGCACGTCGACCTCGCCGGACGCCGCCAGCAACTGGAGGGTGCGGTAGACCGTGGCCAGGCCGACGGTCTCGCCCTGCTGGACGAGGAGCTCGTGGATCTGCTGCGCGGAGCGGAAGTCGTCGAAGGTGTCCAACACCGACGACACCGCGCGGCGCTGCCGGGTGGGCCTCGGCGCCGGCCGCGGGGCGTCGTCGTGGCCGTGCCGCGGGTCAGTGCTCGTCATAGTGCGCTCCGTGGGGTGCGTGCCGGTGGCCGTCGTGGATGTAGTCCACGTGGTCGTCGTGCTCGACCGCCGGGTGCCCGCAGTCGTCGCCGTGCACGTGCGGGTGGTCGGTGACCGTGTGGTCTCCGACCGAGGTCGCGGGGAACGGCTCTCGCAGCGACTGGCGTCGCCTCGCCACGACTCCGACCGGCCAGGTCAGCGCGAACCCGAGCAGCGATAGCAGCACGACCGACGGGCCCGGGGCCACCCGGGCGTCGAAGGCGAGCGAGAGCCACGCCGACACCAGGAGCCCGCCGAGCGCGGCCCCGGCCCCGAGCGCCATCGCGACGGCGACCGTCGCCCGGAACGAGCGGGTCAGCTGCTGGGAGGTCGCGACCGGCACGACCATGAGGGCCGACACCAGCAGCAGCCCCACGGTGCGCATCGCCACCGTCACCGTGACGGCGGCGAGCACCGCCACGAGGAGGTTGTAGAAGCGCACCGGCAGGCCGGCCACCCGTGCGAAGTCCTGGTCCTGCGCGACGGCGAACAGCTGGGGCAGCAGCCCGATCGCGGCGGCGACGATGACCAGCGCCAGCACCAGCGTCACCCGGACGTCGCCGCTGGTGACGGTGAGGATCGACCCGAAGAGATACTCCTGGAGCCGGGCCGCGCTCTGCCCGGCGATCCCGGTGATGAGCACGCCGGCGGCCAGGCCGCCATAGAAGAGCAGCGCGAGCGCGACGTCGCCGTTGGTGTGCCCGGCGGCCCGGATCGTCTCGATGAGCACCGCGCCGAGCACGGCGACGACGACGGCCGTCCAGGTCGGCGACTGGCCGGTCAGCAACCCGACGGCCACACCGGTGACGGCCACGTGCCCGAGGCCGTCGCCCATGAGCGACATCCGGCGCTGGACCAGGTAGGTCCCCACGGCGGGGGCGGCCAAGCCGGTGAACAGCGCGGCCAGCAACGCCCGCTGCATGAAGTCCAGGGTGAGCAGCTCGCTCATCGGGCGCCTCCTCGCCAGCCCTCGTGGGGCCAGTCCTGCTGGGCATGTCGGTCACGGTCGAGCGGGGCGGCGACGTGGGGTGTGTGGTCGTGACGCTCCTCGCCGGCGTGGTGGTGGGCGTGGGTCTGGTCGCCGAAGAGGGGCTGGTGGACCTCGTGGTCGTCGAGGCGGGGTCCGTCATAGGCGACGCGGCCGTCGCGCATCACCAGGGCGCGCTCGACGAGCGGCGCCATCGGGCCGAGCTCGTGGGCGACGAGCACGACCGTCGCACCACGCTCGGCGACCTGCCGGAGGACGTCGGCGAGGGCCTCCTGGTTGGGCAGGTCCACGCCGGCGGTCGGCTCGTCGAGGACGAAGAGGTCGGGCTCGCCGGCGAGCGCCCGGGCGATGAGCACGCGTTGCTGCTGACCGCCCGAGAGGCCGGCCACGCTGTCCCCGGCGCGGTCGGCCAGGCCGACCACCTCGAGCGCGCGCCGGACGGCGGCGCGGTCCTCGCGTCCGGCGGGGCGCAGCAGCCGGCGGTGGGTCAGCCGGCCGGACGCGACCACCTCGCGCACCGACGCGGGTACGCCGGCGGCGGCGCTGGCGCGCTGCGGGACGAAGCCGATCCGGCTCCACGCGCGGAACTCGGCGAGGGGGGTCCCGAACAGGTCCACCGAGCCCCGGGTGAGAGGCTGGAGGCCGAGCAGGGTGCGGACCAGCGTGGACTTGCCGGAGCCGTTGGCGCCCATGACGGCGACGAACTGTCCGGCAGGCACCTCGAGGTCGATGCCGCGCAGGACGGGCCGGCCACCGATGGCGACGGCACCGTCGGTCACGCGGATCACGGGCCGCGGGTCGGGTGTGGTGGTCAACAGCCGTTCGCCTCCTTCAGGGAGCGCAGGTTGGCGCGCATCAGGTCCAGGTAGTCCCGGTCCGCGGTCGCGTCCGCCAGGCCCTCGACCGGGTCGAGGACCTCGGTGCGCACGCCCGTGTCCGACGCCAGGGTCTCGGCCAGCCGAGGGCTGGCCAGGCGCTCGGAGAACACGGTCGTGATGCCCTCGTCGTGGACCAGCTCCTGGAGGCGGGCCAGGTCGGCCGGACTCGGCTCGGCGCCGGGGGACAGGCCGCTGATGGCCTCGATCGTGAGCCCGTAGCGGGCGAGGTAGCCGAAGGCGTCGTGGCTGACGACGATCGTGTCGCGCTGGCACGACGCCAGCCCCGAGGCGAAGTCGGCGTCGAGGGCGCTCAGCCGCGCTCGGACCGCCGCGGCGTTGGCGTCGTAGGTCGCCCGGTGCCGAGGGTCGGCGCGGCCCAGGTCGGCGGCGATGGCGTCGGTGAGCTCGGCCATCCGCGACGGGTCCAGCCAGAAGTGCGGGTCGGCGCCGGTGTCCGGGGCGACGGCGTCACGCAGGTCGACCACGTCGGCCGCGTCGAGCAGGGTGCCCTCGGCGACGTTGCCGATGACGTCGTCGACCGCGGGCTGGAAGCCCCGCTCATAGACGACCAGGTCGGCACGCGCGACCGCGAGCGTCTCGTTGACCGTCAGCTCGAGGTCGTGCGGCTCGCCGCCGGGAGACGTCAGGTTGGTGACGAGCACGTCCGGTCCGCCCACCTGCTGCGCGGCCCAGGCGAGTGGGTAGAACGCGGCGGCGACGCGGACCCGGCCGGTGTCGCGCGCCGACTCGGGGAGGGTGGCACACGACGACGCGACGAGCGCGACGGCGGCCGCGACCGTCGCGACCCTGGGGACGCGCCACCTACTCATGAGAATCATTCTCATTCAATTGAGAACGGTTTTCAAGTCCGCGGCCTGAGGTAGCGTGCCGAGCGTGCTGGTGATCACGAGGTTCCGGGTGCCGGGCGGCGACGGCGAGGCGTTCCGCGCCGACGCGGAGCGGGCGCTGGCCACCCTGGGTGCCCGGCCGGGCTTCCTGGACGGCACCCTCGGGCGCAACGTCGACGACCCCGAGCTCTGGGCGCTGGTGACGCGGTGGGAGTCCGTGGGCGCCTACCGCCGCGCCCTGTCGTCCTATGACGTCAAGCTCGACGCCGTACCCCTGCTCAGCCGAGCGCTCGACGAGCCGAGCGCCTTCGAAGTCGCCACACCCGGAGCCGACCTCAACGACCCGTCGGCGCGCTCGTTAGGCTAGCCCTTCCGCAGCCGACAGCCGGTCGGCGAGCACCGGGGCGCTTGCCCCGGACGAGCAGTGAAGGACCCGCCGTGGCCAAGAAGCCCCCGTCCGCCCTCGACTCCGTCGTCTCCCTGGCCAAGCGCCGCGGATTCGTCTACCCCTGTGGCGAGATCTACGGCGGCACCCGCTCGGCCTGGGACTACGGCCCCCTCGGCGTGGAGCTCAAGGAGAACCTCAAGCGCCAGTGGTGGCGCTTCATGGTGACCGGCCGCGACGACGTGGTCGGCATCGACTCCAGCGTGATCCTGCCGCGCCGCACGTGGGAGGCCAGCGGGCACGTCGGCACGTTCACCGACCCGCTGACCGAGTGCCAGTCCTGCCACAAGCGCTTCCGCGCCGACCACCTGCAGGAGGACTACGCCGCCAAGAAGGGCATCGACGACCCCGACTCGGTCGACCTCGCCGAGCTCGCGTGCCCCAACTGCGGCACGCGCGGTGCGTGGACCGAGCCGCGCGAGTTCAACATGATGCTCAAGACCCACCTCGGCGTCATCGAGGACGAGTCGGGGCTCCACTACCTGCGGCCCGAGACCGCGCAGGGCATCTTCCTCAACTTCCAGAACGTCGTGACCTCGAGCCGCAAGAAGCCCCCCTTCGGCATCGCCCAGCTGGGCAAGAGCTTCCGCAACGAGATCACCCCCGGCAACTTCATCTTCCGCACCCGCGAGTTCGAGCAGATGGAGATGGAGTTCTTCGTCAAGCCCGGCGAGGACGAGGAGTGGCACCAGTACTGGATCGACGAGCGGACCCGCTGGTACACCGACCTCGGGATCAGCGCCGAGAACCTGCGGCACTACGAGCACCCGAAGGAGAAGCTCAGCCACTACTCCAAGCGGACCGTGGACATCGAGTACCGCTTCGGGTTCCAGGGCAGCGAGTGGGGCGAGCTCGAGGGCATCGCCAACCGCACCGACTTCGACCTCAGGCAGCACAGCGAGTTCTCCGGCCAGGACCTCTCCTACTACGACCAGGCGACCGACGAGCGCTACGTCCCCTACGTCATCGAGCCCGCCGGTGGGCCCAACCGGTCGATGATGGCGTTCCTCGTGGACGCCTACGACGAGGACGAGGCGCCCAACACCAAGGGCGGCGTCGACAAGCGGGTCGTGCTGCGCATCGACCACCGGCTCGCGCCGGTCAAGGTCGCGGTGCTGCCCCTGTCCCGCAACCCCGACCTGTCGCCCAAGGCCAAGGACCTCGCCGCGGAGCTGCGCCGCAGCTGGAACGTCGACTTCGACGACTCCGGCGCCATCGGTCGCCGCTACCGCCGGCAGGACGAGATCGGCACGCCCTTCTGCGTCACCGTCGACTTCGACACCCTCGACGACCACGCGGTCACGGTGCGCGAGCGCGACTCCATGCAGCAGGACCGGGTCGGCCTGGACCGGATTTCGGCCTATTTTGCGGAGCGCTTGATCGGGGCTTGAGGCTCCGGGAACCACAATGGGTCCCATGAGACCCCGCTCGACCCTGCGCCGGCAGGCGGCGGGGGTGGCCCTGGCTGCCCTCGTCGTCCCCGTCCTGGCCGCCTGCTCCGGAGGCTCCGGCGACGACCAGGACCCGGCCGCCTCCTCGTCCTCGCCGACCGCGGTGTCGAGCACCGAGGCCCCCTACCTCGAGGTGCCCGCCGACGTCGCCCTGACCACGCGCGGGTCGCAGCTGCAGGTGGGACAGCCGGCCACCGTGGCCTGGCAGCCCGCCGCCGACCAGGTCGGGGCCCTCACGATCACGGTGACCAAGCTCGAGAAGGTCCCCCTCAAGGCGCTGGCGGCCTGGACGCTCACGTCCAAGACCCGTCGGTCCCAGCCCTACTTCGTGCGCGCGACGGTGCGCAACGTCGGCGCCGCGGCGCTCGACCGGGTGTCGCTGCCGCTCTACGCCGTCGTCGGCACCGACCGCTATGTGACCGCCTCCAGCTTCGAGACCGAGTTCAAGGCGTGTCCGAGCCTGCCCCTGCCCGCGAAGTTCAAGCCGGGCAGCTCCACCAAGCTGTGCTGGGTCTATGTCGCACCGGACCACGGCCGGCTTGCCGGCGTCAGCTTCTATCCCGGCCCGTGGTTCGACCCCATCGTCTGGAAGGGTCCGATCGACCGCTACGAGGTGCCGTCGAAGAAGCAGCAGAAGCGCTGAGGCCGACGTCGCGGGGAATCGGGACCTGCGGGCTGCCCCGGGCACAATGGGCGCCATGCCGACCGCCACCCTGCCCCGTGAGCTGCGCCTCGGCTCGCTCGAGGTGGCGACCCCGGTCGTGCTGGCGCCGATGGCCGGGATCACCAACGCGGCCTACCGACGCCTCTGCCTGGAGCAGATGCACGCCGCGGGCGGGTCGGGGCTGTTCGTCTGCGAGATGATCACCAGCCGCGGGCTGGTGGAGCGCGACGCCACCACGCTCAAGATGCTCGTGTTCGACGAGGCGGAGACGACCCGGTCGGTGCAGCTCTATGGCACCGACCCCGCCTATGTCGGGAAGGCCGCCGAGATCCTCTGCGCGGAGTATGGCGTCCACCACATCGACCTCAACTTCGGCTGTCCGGTCCCCAAGGTCACGCGCAAGGGCGGGGGAGGCGCGCTCCCGTGGAAGCGGGGGCTGCTGGCCGAGATCCTGGAGACGACGGTGCGGGCCACGACGCCCTACGACGTCCCGGTGACGATCAAGACCCGCAAGGGGCTCGACGACGAGCACCTGACCTACCTCGACGCCGGACGCATCGCCGAGGACTCCGGCGTCGCCGCCATCGCGCTGCACGGCCGGACCGTCGACCAGGCCTACTCCGGCACCGCCGACTGGGAGGCCATCGCCCGCCTCGTCGACCACGTCGCCATCCCGGTGCTCGGCAACGGAGACATCTGGGAGGCCGGCGACGCCGTGCGGATGGTCCGGCAGACCGGCGCCGCCGGTGTGGTCGTCGGTCGCGGCTGCCTCGGGCGGCCCTGGCTCTTCCGCGACCTGACCACCGCGTTCGCGGAGAGCGGCGGTCCGGGCCACGAGCCGGCGCTGCCGACCCTGGGCGAGGTCCGCGAGATGATGCGCCGCCACGCCGAGCTGCTCAGCGAGCACATGGGCGAGGAGCGCGGCTGCACCGAGTTCCGCAAGCACGTGTCGTGGTACCTCAAGGGCTTCAAGGCGGGCGGCACCCTGCGCCACTCGCTCGCCCTCGTCGACTCGCTCGCCGGCCTGGACGACCTGCTCGCGCAGCTGGACGGTGACGAGCCGTTCCCGGTCGGCGAGCTCGGGACCCCGCGCGGACGGCAGGGGTCGCCCCGCAAGCGGGTCGTCCTGCCCGACGGCTGGCTCGACGACGCGGACGGACGCGGGATGCACGTGCGCGAGGACGCCTCGGAGACGACCGGTGGCTGACGCGTGACCCGGCTCGGACTGCTGATCCACCCCAGCACCAACCGCGTCTATGCCGACGCGTCGGTCGCGCTCACCCGGGCGGAGCTGGCCATCGTCGGCGCGTCGCTGCTCGGCGGCAGGCTGTCCGACGTCCGGACCGAGTCGTTCGGCGGGGTGCCCTATGTGACCTTCGCGGTGTCCGACCTCGGCGAGCGCGACCTCGACGCCCTGGCCAACGTGTCCACGGCCTATGCCGTGTTCGCCCTGGAGGGCGGGCTCCTCCGCCCCCTGGAGCTGCGTCGCCTCGACCGGCACGACGACGACCTGCTGAGCATCCTCAAGTACGCCGGCAAGACCAACGAGACGTTCACCAAGCTGCTCCTCAACGTCGCCCTGATGGCCGCCTCGTCGCCCGAGCGGATGCTGGGGGAGCGGCTCCTGGTCCTGGACCCGATGTGCGGGCGGGGCACGACGCTCAACCAGGCCCTGATGTATGGCTACGACGTCGCGGGCGTCGATGTCGACCGCAAGGACTTCGACGCTTACGCCTCCTTCCTGCGGACCTGGCTCAAGGCCAAGCGGCTCAAGCACGAGCTCGAGGTGCACCCCGTGCGGCACGCCGGTCACGACCCGGCCCGGCGGCTCGAGGCCTCGTTCGCCCTCGACAAGGCGGCGTTCGCGTCCGGTGACCGGCAGCGGGTCGACGTGGTCAACGCCGACACCGTGCGCAGCAGAGAGTTCTTCAGGGCCGGCTCTGTCGACGCGGTGGTGACCGATGCGCCGTACGGCGTCCAGCACGGCAGCCGGAGCGCCGCCTCGGGACTGACCCGGGGGCCGCTGGACCTGCTCCGCGCAGCCGTGCCGGTCTGGGCCGGGCTGCTCCGGCCGGGAGGAACGCTCGGCATCGCCTGGAACACCCATGTCGCCCCCCGGCCGCAGGTCGCCGAGCTCCTTGCCGGAGCGGGGCTGGAGGTCGTGGAGGAGCCGCCCTACCTCCTGCTCGAGCACCGCGTCGACCAGTCGATCCACCGCGACGTCGTCGTCGCCCGCCGTCCCGACTGACGGCCCCCGATTCGCAGGCCTGACTAGACCTGTGGTTGACTCTGGGCAGCTCGTGTCCAATTCGTTACAAACGAGGCGGCCACGAGGACCCCCGTTCACAACAGCAAAGGATTCAGCGCAGTGGCAGACCATCGCCACAAGCGGGAGACCAATGCCCGTCGGTTTCCCCGGGCCGCGTTCGTCGCGGCCCCCCTCGCCGTTCTGGCGACCCTGTCGACCGTGTCCATCGGCATCCTCAGCCAGGGTGCCGCGCCCACCGCGGCGGTCTACCCGACCGTTGCCGCGTCGCTGAGCGCCATGGCCTCCAGCATCGACCGCCCCGAGCAGGTGTCGCGGTCGTCCTCGCGCCTCGACGCCTCCACCATCAAGGACCTGCGCCAGCAGCAGCGCGCCTATGAGCGCCGGCTGGCCGCCCAGGAGACCCGCGCCACGCAGCGCGCCGTACGCGCCGCGCAGGCCGACAAGCACAAGCTCTGGACGACCACCGTCCTCGACATCTGGACCTCCTCGGGCAAGGACGCCAAGGACGTCGGCGAGCTCGAGGCCGGCAAGCAGGTCCTCGTCACCGGCCGCAAGGCCGACGGCCGCGTCGAGCTGGTGCTCAAGGGCGAGTCGCGCTGGGTGACCGAGGGCTACCTCACCGACGAGAAGCCCGTCACGGCGGCCGCCGGCCTCTCCATGGCGCCCTGTCCCGACGGCTCGGTCGAGAACGGCCTCACCGACAACGCGGTCCTCGTCTACCGCTCGGTCTGCCACGCCTTCCCGCAGATCACGAGCTATGGCGGCTGGGACAACCACGGCGAGCACTCCTCGGGCAAGGCGCTGGACATCATGACCAGCGACGTCGCCCTCGGCAACGCCATCGCCGAGTTCCTCCAGTCCCACGCGAGCGAGCTGCACCTCTACGACATCCTGTGGCGTCAGCGGATCTGGACCCCGGTCCGGGCCTCCGAGGGCTGGCGGCTGTTCCCCAACCGGGGGTCGGCGACGGCCAACCACTTCGACCACGTGCACGTCTCGACCTACTGAGCCGCCTCGGTCGACCCGACGCGGTCACCCCAGCCTCGGTCGGCCCAGCCTCGGTCAGCCCAGCGCGGGCGTGCGCGCGCCCTCGTCGGGGGAGACGGTCAGACCCGTGCCGACGAGCCAGGCCGCACTAGGTGGCCAGATAGCGCTCGAGGACGCCCGCGTCCGCCCGCAGGCTGTCGGCGTGCTCGGCGGCTCCCCGCTGCTCCAGATCCGCGGCGCCGCGCAGGCGCTCGTCCCGCTCCGCCTCGATGATCGCCCGCACGTCGGCCGGGCTCAGCTCGCGGCGATCGACCTCCGCGGCCCCGAGCCCCGCCACTGCTCCGGCGATCCGGCCCCCGCCGGAGGAGCTGGGCGCCGAGTGGTCGACCGGGTGCGCCTCGGCGTTCGCGACCGCCGCCAGCGTCGACCGCAGCACCCGCACGACGCCCTGCTCGCGCGCCCGCATCGCCGCCGTCAGGTCGGCGCGCATCCTCGCGACGGGGTCGGTCACGCCGCCCAGGCTAGCGAGCCGCGCGTGTCCCGCGCGCCGGGGTTTCCGCCCCACCCCAACTCCCGCGGGTCTGTGGTGGGTGAGGCACGGGTATACGGGACACTCACCCCCCACATCCGCGCACCAGACGGCACAACCCCGCACCAGACGGCACAACCCCGCAGGAGACGGGGCGCCGTCCCGGCCGGGCCCCACGGTGCGGGCACGACCTCGAGCCGCGCGGGCGGCGGCTGCTGGACGCCCCCAACACCGTCTCCGTCGAGCAAGACCGGCGCCGCCACGCGGGCCGAGGCCGTCCGGATCGCCGAGGAGTCCGGCCGGCTGTGAGCCGCGGCCGCCTGACCGGAGGCGGCTCCCAGTAGGGTCGGCGTCGATGGACCCCGAGGACCTCTACGACGACGCGGCGCGCGCACGGCTGGTGGCCGAGCCGCCCAAGCGCGTCGAGGCGCCGGTGCGCACCGCCTTCGAGCGCGACCGGGCGCGCGTCGTGCACGCAGCGTCCTCGCGCCGCCTCGCCGCGAAGACCCAGGTGGTGGGTCCCCAGACCGACGACTTCGTCCGCAACCGGCTGACCCACAGTCTCGAGGTCGCCCAGGTGGGCCGCGACCTGGCCCGGGCGCTCGGCTGCCACCCCGACATCGTCGAGACCGCCGCCCTCGCCCACGACCTGGGCCATCCGCCGTTCGGCCACAACGGCGAGCGGGCGCTGGCCGAGCTGGCCAAGGACTGCGGCGGGTTCGAGGGCAACGCCCAGACGCTCCGGCTGCTCACCCGGCTGGAGGCCAAGACCGTCGGGCCTGACGGCCGGTCGGTCGGGCTCAACCTGACCCGCGCGACCCTCGACGCCTGCACGAAGTACCCCTGGCCGCTCGAGCACGCCGACCCGCCCGCGGGCGTGCACGCCGACGGGTCACCGCGCACGGTGGTGAAGTTCGGTGTCTATGACGACGACCTCCCGGTCTTCCGCTGGCTGCGGGACGGCGTCGAGGGCACCGAGCGATGCCTCGAGGCGCAGGTCATGGACCTCGCCGACGACGTGGCCTACTCCGTGCACGACGTCGAGGACGGGGTCGTCGCCGGGCGGGTCGACCTGGCACGGCTCGACCGCCCGGCCGTCTGGCAGACGGTCCGGGAGTGGTATCTCCCCGGTGCCGCCGACGACCGGCTCGACGAGGTGCTCGACGGCCTGGCGGCGATCGACGGCTGGCCGACGACGTCCTACGACGCCACGCGCGCGGGCCTGGCCGCGCTCAAGAACCTCACGTCGGACGTGATCGGGCGCTTCTGCGGCAGCGTGCAGGCCGCCACGTTCGCCCAGGGGTCGGGGCCGTTCGTCCGCTATGCCTCGACGCTTGCCGTCCCCGAGGAGACCCGCCTCGAGATCGCCGTGCTCAAGGGCATCGCCGCCCACTACGTCATGCGTGCCGACGACCGGGTGGCGCTGATGGAACGGCAGCGTGAGCTGCTCGCCGAGCTGGTCGGCGTGCTCCTCGACCGCGGGCCCGTGGGGCTCGACCGTCCGTTCGCCGACGACTGGGCGGCGGCCCCGGACGATGCCGCGCGGACCCGCGTGGTGGTCGACCAGGTGGCGTCCCTGACCGACGCGAGCGCGGTGACGCGACATCGGGCACTGGGGGGCTCGTGAGCACCGACGAGCCCCTCGTCTGGCTGCCGTTCCCGGCCGACGACCTCGGCGACGTGCCGTCGGGGCTGCGGTTCGAGGAGGTCGTCCCGTCCGGGGACGCGTTGCCGGCCAGCGCCGCCGAGGTCGAGCTGCTCGTGCCCGCCTATGACTGGGGCGCGGACCTCGAGGTCCTCGGGCGACTCCCGCGGCTGCGCGTCGTCCAGACGCTGACCGCGGGCATCGAGCACATCCGGCCGTTCGTCCCTCCGGGCGTGACGCTCTGCAGCGGTCGCGGCATCCACGACACGTCGACCGCCGAGCTCGCCCTCACCCTTATGCTCGCGTCGCTGCGCGGGATCCCCGACTTCGTGCGTGGGGCCGACGCCCACGAGTGGCGCTATGGACCACGCCCGGCCCTCGCCGACCGGCGCGTGGTGGTCATCGGGTCGGGTGCGATCGGCGGCGCGATCAGGACCCGGCTGGAGGCCTTCGAGGCCGAGCCGGTCATGGTCGGCCGCGCGGCCCGCGACGGGGTGCATGCCGTCGGCGAGCTGCCCGAGCTCCTGCCCGACGCCGATGTGGTGGTGCTCGTCCTGCCTCTGACCGACGACACCCGCCACCTCGTCGACGCCGCCTTCCTGGCCCGGATGAAGCCCGGCGCGCTCCTCGTCAACGTCGCCCGTGGTGGCGTGGTCGACACCGACGCGCTCCTCACGGCCCTCCGGGAGGGCAGGGTCCGGGCCGCGCTCGACGTGACCGACCCCGAGCCCCTTCCGCCGGGCCACCCTCTGTGGGACGCGCCGGGCCTGCTCGTCACCCCGCACGTGGGTGGTGCCAGCAGTGCGATGTGGCCGCGCGCCCACCGGCTGGTGCGCGAGCAGCTGCGGCGCTTCGCCGCCGGAGAGCCGCTGCTCAACCAGGTGACGGGCGCCTACTGACCCCCGACCTCGTGGTGCGTCCGGCGTCTCAGGAGACGCGCACCGTGCGGGTCGGGGAGGTCCCGGCGAGGTTGCCGCTCGCGCCCGCGACCTTGACGAACACCTTCCAGGCCCCCGTGCTCTCGGCCTTGGCGCTGAGCGAGAAGGTGCCGCCGCGGCGGACGGTGCCCTGCGCCAGCCGGACCGCTCCCGAGGGCAGCTCCCGCCACAGCGACACCGCCGTCCCACGCTTGGCGGGGGTGGTGTCGCCCGAGGCCACGATCGACCCGTGACGCCGGATGGTCGCGTCGGCCACCTGCATCGAGACCTTGGTCCGGACCCGGACGGTCACGACCGCGCTGCGGCAGCGGCCCAGCGTCGCCGTCTGGGGGAGATCCAGGTAGTAGTCGGTGCGCTTCAGCCGCTCGTCGGCCATGTCCACCGTCCCGTCCGGCCCCGTGGAGGGCGCCATCACCCGGTGTGCGGACGTGTCGCCGTAGGCCACCGCCATGAGGTCGAGCCGGGGTACGGCGAGGCCGGCGCCGGCGCCGTCTCGGACCGTCCCGGTGAGGTGGGTGACCTGCCCGGCCACGACGGTGGTGCGCTCCGGGACGAGCTCGCAGGCCACCGGCGTGTGCGGTCCCTCGAGGTCGAGCTCCTCGGTGGTCCCGCCGGCGCTCCAGGTCCAGCCGTCCATGAACGCCTGCGCGCCCCCGGCGTCGAAGGCGTTGAGCACGCTGAAGCTGAGGGTGGCCGTGGCGGGGTGCGCGGCGGCCACGTCGAGCAGCGTGGTGCTGGGCCCCGGACCGGGCACGGGCGCGATCGGCAGCGTCCCGAGATCGACCTCGGTCCAGGCCTGGTTGCGGGGGAGCGGACCGCTGAAGCTCAGTCCGTCCACGTCGACGAACACCCCGAAGGACTCCGGCGGCACGGCGACGTCGCCGACCCGCAGCCACACCGAGGCCGCGGTCAGGCCGGCCAGGGAGCGGGTGACCCGCACGTTGTCCTCGGAGACCGGCCCCATCTGCAGCCGGAGCGAGCCCGTGCCCCAGCCGGGGGCCGCGTCGCCCTCGACGTGCTCGACGGTCCCGAACGAGCCGAACTCCGGCGAGGCGTGGGCGACCCAGTCGAACGTCCAGCCCGAGGGCAGTCCGTCGTACACCGGCGTCGACACGTCGGCGGCGCCCGAGGCGCCGCTGCCCGCGGCCAGCAGGCCACTCGTCACGATCAGGGCGGTGGCGGCTCGCCACAGTGTTCTCATGTGCGTCTCCGGGGGCTCGGCTCGCCGACATCGTAGGGGTGGGAGGACCGGCTGGGGAGGAGCCGAACGGCCACTCCCGCGCCCGCCGTAGACTCCGCGACGTGGCCGGCCGCATCCGAGACGAGGACATCGCCGAGGTGCGCGACAAGGCGCGCATCGACGACGTGATCTCGTCCTACGTCACGCTGCGGCCCGGGGGAGGAGGCTCGTTCAAGGGGCTGTGCCCCTTCCACGACGAGAAGTCGCCGTCGTTCCACGTCACGCCGGCCCGGCAGTTCTGGCACTGCTTCGGCTGCGGCGAGGGTGGCGACGTCTTCACGTTCCTCATGAAGATCGACGGGCTGTCGTTCGTCGAGGCCGTCGAGCGGCTCTCGGAGAAGTACGGCGTGCAGCTGCGGCGCGAGGAGGGCGACGTCCGGTCGGAGCGCCCCAAGGGGCCGCAGCGCTCGCGTCTCATCGAGGCCCACCGCGTCGCCCAGGACTACTACGCCGGCCAGCTCGCCACGCCCGACGCCGTGGCTGCGCGGCGGTTCCTCCACGAGCGCGGCTTCGACCAGGAGGCGGCCGCGCGCTTCGGGGTCGGCTTCGCACCGCGCGACGGCGAGGCGCTGCTCGGTCACCTCCGCCAGAAGGGCTTCCGCGACGAGGAGTCGGTCGCGGCCGGTCTGGTCGCGCTCGGCCGGTCGGCCTACGACCGCTTCCGCGGGCGGCTGCTCTGGCCGATCCGCGACGCCACCGGTGACACCATCGGCTTCGGCGCGCGCCGGATCTTCGACGACGACAAGATCGAGGCCAAGTACCTCAACACCCCCGAGACGCCGATCTACAAGAAGAGCCAGGTGCTCTACGGCATCGACCTCGCCCGCCGCGACATCGCGCGGTCGTCGCAGGCCGTCGTGGTCGAGGGCTACACCGACGTCATGGCCTGTCACCTCGCCGGCGTCCCCACGGCGGTCGCCACCTGCGGCACCGCCTTCGGCGACGAGCACGCCCGGGTGCTGCGCCGGTTCCTCCACGACCACGAGGAGTTCCGCGGCGAGGTGATCTTCACCTTCGACGGCGACGCGGCCGGGCAGAAGGCCGCGCTCCGCGCCTTCGGCGGTGACCAGAACTTCGTCTCGCAGACCTATGTGGCCGTCGAGCCCACCGGCCTCGACCCCTGCGACCTGCGGCTCCAGCAGGGCGACGCGGCGGTGCGCGAGCTGGTGGCGCGGCGGGTTCCGCTCTACCGCTTCGTCCTCGGCAACGTGGTCGCCAAATACGACCTCGACCGCGCCGACAGCCGGGTCGACGCCCTGCGCGACGGCGCCCGGCTGGTCTCGAGCATCCGCGACCGCTCCAAGGTCGATGCGTTCGCACGCGAGCTCGCGGGGATGGTCGGCGCCGACATCGACGAGGCGCGCGCGGAGGTGCGCCGCGCCGCCGCGCGCGGCGCCCGACCGCAGGGACAGCAGGAGCAGGCTCAACGAGGTGCCGCGACGCCCGCCCAGCCGGAGCGACCCGCCGCTCCTCCGCTCCCCGACCCGATGGACCCGCGGTTCGCCATCGAGCGACAGACCCTCAAGCTGGTCGTCCAGCACCCCTCGCTGATCGGCCGGGCCATGGCCGACATCGGCGACAACGACTTCACCCACCCGACCTACCGCGCCGTCTGGGGTGTGGTGGAGGCCGCCGGGGGGCCCTCGGTCGGCGCGGACGACCCGGGCTGGGCGGCCCGGCTGCGCGACGCCGCGGGCGACGCTGTGGTGTCCTCGGCGATCAGCGCCCTGGGCGTCGAGCCGGTGCTCACCAGCAAGGAGGTGGGGGTGGACTACGTCCTGGCCCACGTCTCCCGGCTCCAGGAGCTGACCGCCATGCGCCGCATCGCGGAGCTCAAGTCGCGCCTCCAGCGCACCAACCCCGTCGAGCATGCCGCCGACTACAACAAGATGTTCGGCGAGCTCGTGGCGCTCGAGCAGCACCGTCGCACCCTGCGCGAGCGCGCGTTGGGCGACGCGTGACCGGCCGCTCGCGGCGTCCCGGCCTCGCGGTCGCGGCGGGGGAGCGCCTGCTGGCCTGGGCGATCGGCGACGACGGCGCCCTCGTCGGCGGCACGCGCGACGCCCTCTATGTGCAGCACCCGGGCGAGGCCGCACCGGCCCGGATCCCGTGGGAGACCGTGCAGGCGGCCGACTGGGACCGCGACACCGGCTTCCTCCGGGTCAGCGAGGTCGGCAGCTGGGGCCAGGACCGCCGCGAGCACGACATCCTCCTCGACGACCCGCGCCGCCTGCTCCAGCTCGTCCGCGAGCGGGTCACCGCGACCGTCGTCCTGGTCCGGCACGCGCCCGTGGTCGGCCGACGCGGCGTCCGCGTGGTGGCCCGCCGCGCGCCGGGCGGCGACCGCCACCTGACCTGGGTCTTCGAGTACGACGAGGGCATCGAGCCCGACGACCCCGAGGTCCGGCTGGTCGCCTCGCTGACCCTGGAGGCGGCGCGCGAGGAGGTCGGCCAGGGCTGACCGCGCCCCCGGCGAGCAGTCCGCGCGGGATCGGCACTTCGATTCGCACCGGCCCGGCGTCCTTGCTAGTCTGTGCGGGCTCCACAGCGATCCCCTGTAGCTCAACTGGCAGAGCATTCGGCTGTTAACCGAAGGGTTGTTGGTTCGAGTCCAACCGGGGGAGCCACCCAGACCGGACGACCGTCGTCTCCGCGTCGCGGCGCGACCGCAGAGGTCAGTCGCCCCAGCCCATCGGGAACACCTCGAAGGCTGCCGCGATCGGCACGCCCAGCCGCTGTCCGGTGGCGCGCCCGAAGCCCTCGAGGAACTCCTCGGGGTCCCAGTTCTCCCAGCCGAGGCCCTCGATGTAGGCCCGGTGGGCGACCAGGGAGTCGACGCCCGCCTGGAAGGTGTCGGTGGTGTCCACGCCGTGCTCGGCGTCGGGGGAGCCGGCGGCCCAGACGGCCTTGACCCCGCCCCACGGCTCGAGGCCGTCGGTCAGCTGCTCGGAGAAGATCCAGCGGTTGCCCGCGTCGCGGACCCCGTCGAGGACCGCCCGCCCGACCGCGATGTGGTCGGCCTGGTTGAGGTTGCGGCCGCCGAAGGTGTCGCGGAAGTTGCCCGTGATGACGATCTCCGGACGATGCCGCCGCACCGTCTCCGCGACGGCCGCGCGCAGCGGGACGCCGTACTCCACGACGCCGTCCTGGAAGCCCAGGAACTCCACCGCGTCGACGCCGACGATCCGAGCCGACTCGATCTGCTCGGCCTCGCGGACCGGGCGGCACTCGTCGGGTGCCAGTCCGTCGATCCCGGCCTCGCCGGAGGTGACCATGACATAGACGACGTGCTTGCCCTGGCCGGTCCAGCGCGCGACCGCTGCCGCGGCGCCGAACTCCATGTCGTCGGGGTGCGCCACGATGCACAGGGCGCGCTCCCAGTCCTCGGGCAGGGGCTGCAGGGGGGCCGGATCCATGGAGGGATCTTGGCATCAAATACCCGTTTGCCCTAGAGGTGAGGACAGGGTTGGCTGACCGGCATGCTGGACGTCCTCCAGGTGGACCCTCACGACGAGGTCGGCCTGCGTGCGTGGTGGGACACCAACCACGCCGCGATCCTGGCCGACCGGCCCGAGGCCGCGCTGCTCACCTGGCCGGAGCTCCGGCATCTGGTCGCCGGTGGCTCGACCTACTACTCCTGGCAGCTGCTCGTCGCCCGTGAGCAGGGACGCTGCGTCGGGACCGCCATCGTGGGGCTCGCGCACCGGGACAACACCCATCTCGCCGACCTCGAGGTGGCCGTGCTCCCGGCCTCGCGGCGGCGGGGGATCGGCACCGCGCTCGCCGAGGAGGGCCTGCGCCGGGTCCTGGACGCCGGACGGACCACGGTCATCGGGGAGGCCTACCTGACGGCGGCCTCCGAGGCGCCCGTCGCCTTCGCCCGGAGTCTGGGCTTCGAGCCGGTGCACGAGGAGCTGCACCTCCTGATGCCGCTGCCCGTGCCGGCCGACGAGCTCGCCGAGCTGCGCGCCCAGGTGGGCGCGCTCGCCGGCGACTACGACGTGCTGACGTGGGTCGACCGGTGTCCCGAGGAGTACGTCGACGCCTACTGCCGGATGCGCACCCAGATGAGCGCCGACGTGCCGGTCGGTGACCTCGACCTGACCCCGGTGGCCTATGACGAGGAGCGGCTGCGCGCCGACGAGGCGCTGGACCTGCCCGTGTCCGACCAGGTGGTGGCCGTGGCCCGGCACCGGGAGACCGGCGCCTTCGGCGGCTACAGCGTGGTGAAGCTCGCCCACGGAGACGACCTCGTCCGCCAGGACGACACCCTGGTGATGCCGCGCCACCGGGGCCGCCGGCTCGGGCTGCGCCTCAAGCTGGCCACCCTCGAGGAGGTGCAGCGGCGCTTCCCGGAGCGCGCGACCCTGCACACGTGGACCGCACCGGACAACCGGGCGATGCTGCGCACCAACATCACCTTCGGTTTCGAGCAGGTCGCGCAGATGTTCGAGATGCAGCGACGGCTCGGGCCGACCGGATGAACTGGTTCCCCGCGCTGCCGGCCCCTCTCCCCGAGCACGAGATCCGCTGGGTGCCCCCGACGTCCCGGTAGCCTTCGCATGACCGGAGGGAGGTGCGGGTGTCGGGTCCCCTGGAGCTGGCGCTCCTGGTGCTGGCGGTCATCGTGATGACCCCGGTCGCCGAGAAGGTGCGGCTCCCGCAGCCCGTGGTCCTCACCGTCGTCGGGATCGCCTTCGGCCTGGTCCCCGGGGTCGCGGCCCCCGACCTGCCACCCGAGTGGATCCTGCCCGCCGTCCTGCCGCCGCTGCTGTTCGCGGCGACCCAGCGGACCTCGTCGACGGAGTTCCGCGAGCACGCCGCGGAGGTGCTCCTCCTCGCCGTCGGGCTGACGATCGCCACCACGGCGGTGGCCGCCGTCGTGGCCCACGCCGTCGGCGTCCCGTGGACCGCTGCCTGGGTGCTCGGGGCTATCGTGTCCCCGCCCGACCCGGTGGCGGCGACGGCGGTCGCCCGACGGCTGCGCCTGCCGCACCGGCTGGTGACCATCCTCGAGGGCGAGGGCATGTTCAACGACGCCACCGCCCTGGTGCTCTACAAGGTGACGCTGATCGCGGCCGTGGGCGGGTCGTTCTCGGCCGGCCGGACCGGCCTGCTGCTCGTGCTCACCGTCGTCGTCGGCGGCCTGGTCGGCTGGCTCCTGGCCCGCGCCACCCGGCTGGCGCTGCTGGTGGTCGACGACCCCTACACCGAGACGACGGTGACGGTCCTGGTCCCGTTCGTGACCTACGTGCTCGCCGAGCGACTGGAGGGCTCCGGGGTCCTGGCGGTGCTGGTGCTCGGGCTGAGCCTGCGCAACATCGGCCACGAGGTGACCACGTCGCAGGGCTGGCTCCTCGGCCGCTCGGTCTGGGCCTATGCCGACTTCCTCATCACCAGCCTCGCCTTCGCCGTGCTCGGGGTCGAGGTGACCGAGGTGATGACCGGCGCGCCCCTGTCCGACGAGACGGTGACGCTCGCGATCTCGGTCGCCGCGGCCATCGTGGTGTTCCGGGTGCTCTGGGTGGTGCCCAGCGCGTGGCTCGCCCGCGTGCGGGCCCGCCGGAGCGAGACGCTGCTGCCGGTCGGGTGGCGCGAGACCGCCGTGGTGTCCTGGTCGGGCATGCGCGGCGTCGTGACGGTCGCGGCGGCGCTCGCGCTCCCCGAGACCGTCGACGGGGGCGGCGACCTGCCCTGGCGCACCGAGATGGTGGTGGCCGCCCTCTTCTGCGTCCTGGTCACGCTGGTCGTGCAGGGGCTCACCCTCGCGCCGCTGACGACGCGGCTGGGGGTCGGCGGCGAGGACGGCTCGGAGCGCGAGGTGGCGGACCTGCGAGCGCGCGCCGCGCAGGCCGCGCTCGACTTCGTGCAGGGGGAGGCGTCGGCGTCCGTGGCCGAGGAGGTACGCCGCGCCGCGGTGCTCCGCTATGACGGCTTCCTCTCCGCCCAGCGCGCCATGGACGAGGCCCGCCGGCTCGAGACCGACGACGACCGCGACCCACCGGAGGAGCTGCGGATGCTGCTGCGCCGCTCGACCGACGTCGAGCGGTCCCTCGTCCTCGATGCCCGCCGGCTCGGTGAGGTGAGCGCCGCCAGCGCCGACGAGGTGCTGCGCGACATCGAGGCGCGGGCGTTGCGGGACTTCGGCTGAGCTGAGCCTCCCTCCACCGCTCGCACCTCAGCCGGCGGGGCGGCGCTCGCTCCTCGGGCGGCGTGGGCGCGACGCGCGTCCGAGCCGGGCCCCGGTAGGCTCCGCGGCGGGGCGGTAGCTCAGTCGGTCAGAGCAGAGGACTCATAATCCTTGGGTCGCGGGTTCGAGCCCCGCCCGCCCTACCAACGCCGGTCTAGGCTCACCGCAGGCCAGGCAGTGGTGGGGGAGGCGCCGGTGGACGAGCACGACACGAGGCTCGAGCTGACGCCCTTCACCGACGAGGAGCGCTCGGCCTGGCTGGACGGCGCCGAGCAGCGGCTGGCCGACGAGGCGCTGGCGATGGGAGCCACGTCCGACCCCGACTATGCCCTGCGGCGCGCCCGGCAGCGGCTCCAGGGCTTCGAGCCCGACGACGCGGTGCGCGCCTCCCTGACGCACGTGCTCGTCGACGGTGCGCCGGTGACGACGCTGTGGCGCGTCGACTCCGTGGTCGATGGCGCCGTCAGCCGAGTCGGCGTGGCGGAGCCGACCAGGGGCTGGGGTGACGAGACTGCTCTCGGAGCCCTCATCGCCCGGGCCGTCGACGAGGCGCGCGACAGGGGGGCGAAGCGGCTCGTCTGGGTCACCTACCCGCCCGACGACGGGTTGGGCGAGGCTCTCGAGCGCGACGGCTTCCACCGGTCGTCCACCCTGATGCGGCTCGAGCTGCCCGACGCGCTGCCCGCGTCGGAGGTGCGCCTGTCCCCGATGTCGCAGGAGCGGTTCGAGGCCTTCACCGAGTTCTCCATCGCCGACTACGCCTCCGAGGTCGCGGCCTCGGGGGTGATGTCGCTCGAGGAGGCGGAGGCCGAGTCCCGCCGCACCTACGCCGAGCTCCTCCCGGAGGGCACGAGCACGCCGGGCAACCGGCTCTTGTCCGCCTCGGTCCCCGACGTCGACGGCGAGATCGGCATCCTCTGGTGGGCCGAGGACGGGCCGGGGCTCGCCTGGATCTTCGACATCGCCGTCGGCGAGGGGCATCGCGGCCGCGGCCTGGGCCGGGCACTCCTCGATGCCGGGCACGCCGACATGGCCGGAGCGGGCGTACGACGCGTGGTGCTCAACGTCTTCGGGCACAACGAGACGGCCACGCGGCTCTATGTCAGCTCGGGCTACGTGCCCTTCCTGAGGAGCTTCTCGCGCGACCTCTGACCGACGAGCCTCAGCAGGAGCGTCGCGTCTCCACCGACGTGACGTCGTCGCGCCGGTCGACCCGTCCGAGGTCGGACCCCGGGCCACCGAGCACCGAGTCGAGCACGCCGTCGCAGGCGTTGAGGGTGTCGCCGCCGGTGCCGCCGTTGAGCACGTCCTTGCGGGTGCCGCCGACGAGGGCGTCGCCGCCTGCCTCGCCACGCAGCTTGTCGCTCCCGGCGTCACCCTTGAGCGTGTCCTTGCCGGCGCCACCGACGACGAGGTCGTCACCGGTGCCGCCCAGCACCGTGTCGTCCTTGTCCGCGCCGGGGTTCCCGCTCGGGATGGCACAGCCGAGGGCGAGGACGTCGGACACGTCGCCGTCGCCGAGGGCGGTGTCGTTGCCGGCGCCCAGGTCGACCACGTCCGGGCCCCCGAGGCCGAGCACGAAGTCGCCGCCGTCCCCGGCGTGGATGCGGTCGCGCTGCTGGGACCCGCAGACGATGTCGTCGCCGGCGTCGCCGTCGAGTCTCAGGTTGGGTCCGGCCGAGTCGCTGATCACGTCCTCGTCGTCCCCGCCGCTGAGGGAGTCGTCTCCCACACCGCCCTGGACGACGTCCGCGCCGGCGCCGGCATAGACGAGGTCGGCCCCGGGGCCGGCGTCGATCGTGTCGACGTCGCCACCACCGAAGATCGTGTCGTCGCCACCCATCCCGTCGATGCTGTCGGCGCCGCCCATGCCGCAGATGATGTCGTCGCCCGGCGTCCCGTTGAGGTCCGGGTCGGCGCCCGGGGTGCCCTGGACCTGGCAGGTGTCGAAGAAGACCATCCCGACCGAGTAGGACCCGCTGTAGCTCTCGCTGCCCTTCTCCTCCGGGTCGACGGTGGCGTCGACGGAGACGTCGAGGGTGCCGCTGCCGGTGAGCACGCCGGAGTACATCAGGTCGCCGTCAACGCGCACGCAGTCGCCACCCCCGGCGGCGATCACGTTGACGAGGTCGATGAGCCCGTCCTGGGTGTCGGCGGTCAGGCCGACCCCGGCCGTGGTGCAGTCGTCCGCGTCGCTGTTGCTCGCGCTCCCGTGCACCACCACGACGAACGGCACGTCGGTGCCGGAGAAGTCCAGGGTGAAGGAGGAGGACGAGCTCGCCACGGGGACGTCCGCGGGCTTGCCGTCGGAGGTCGCGCGTCCCGAGACCTTCCCGGTCACGGTCACCTCGGTGAGGGTCGACGGGAACCCGCCGGCGAACGCGTCGATCGAGGCCGAGGCGGTCGCGCTGCCGTGCGGGCTGGTGAGTGTCGAGGCCGGCTTGAGCGTCTTGGTGAGCGAGGCGAAGTCGGTGCGACCGAAGTTCTTCGACGGCGTCTGCGCGGGGTTGCCCGCGTCCAGGAAGTAGTCCAGGTTGGCCGCGTTGCCCTCGCCGGTCGCCGCCTTGGGTGCCGCGGGGCGCGGAGAGCTGGAGAGGGCGGGTGACGCGGTCAGCGACGCGGTCACGAGTGCGAGCGTCGCGGCGGCCAGTGCCGACACCACGTTGCGAAGGGCAGGAGCCATCACACACCTCCCCGATCTCTCGGGCGACGGGACGATGCAGTCAGCGCAGGCTAACAGCGCGCGGGCGGCCGTGGACACGGAATGGCCAGGCGGTCGGCCTACCCTCGTGCCATGCGCCCCGCCCAGCTGGTCGCGGCCGTCGCGGCCGCCTCGCTGCTGACCGCCTGCACCGGGGGTGGGCCGGCCCCCGACGGGTCCACCCCCGGGCGCGCCGACGCCAGCGCGACGGGAGGCCCGTCGGCGTCGACCCCGACCCTCGAGCTGCCCGACGGCCACGCGAACCCGCCGCCGGAGCCGTTCCCGGAGTCCCGGCGGGCGCCGCGCGCGTGGCGGACCGTGCGGTGCCCGGACCTCCGACCCCACGGGTCGGGGCTGACCGTCGTCGCGTCGGTCCCGCGCGCGGTCACCGGCATTCAGCAGCAGGACGGCGGCTGCTCCATGTCGACGCACCGGCTCGCCAGGGGCTTCTCGGTCCAGCTCGCTCCGCAGCGGTCGTTGGCGGCGCAAGCCCGGCGTACCGTGGTCCCCTATCTGGGGCTCGACGGGGACGACGCGATCACGTCGGCGTCCTACGACGGCGCGGCGACCGTCTTCGGCGCCGCCGGCGGCGAGCTGCTCGAGGTGCACCCCTACAGCGACGGGCTGCCCACCGACACGCGGTTCTGGCAGCACCGCGGGGTGCGGGCCGGGGCCTCGGTGCCGGAGGGCACGCGCCGCCGCTTCGGCGGTGCCGCCCTCCGGTTCGTCGGCTCCGTGTCCGTCGAGCCGGGGCTCGAGGCGTCGTGCCCTGGCCGCGACGTCGAGGTGCGCTTCCGCCCGCCGGTGCGGCTGACCGGGTTCGTCCAGACCGCCGTGGCCCTCCCCGAGGGTCGGTCGGCGAGCACCTGCTGGATCTCCTTGAAGGGCGACAACACCTCGGCCAAGAGGCATGCCGAAGTGCGGCTGGACCCTCCTGGGTCGCTGGCCCGCCGGGCCGCGCGCCTGGAGGCCCGGCACACCGTCCACGACGTCCACTGGCGGCCGGGCACGGCCACGCTGGCCGGCCGTCCCGCGGGCGTCCTGACCTGGGTCGTCTCCCACGGCGACCGGGACTTCGAGCCGGCGGGCACCTGGCGGTTCGTCGCCCTGCGGTCCGCGCGCGTCGAGGTCACCTGGGGCGCGACCCCCGACCAGTGGCGACGCGAGCGGCCCGCCTTCGAGCGGTTCGTGAGGTCCGTGCGCCTGGTGCCGACGGGCTAGGACTCGCGGACGAAGCTGCTGGCATAGGACGTCGCGCCGACCGCGATGGAGTACTCGGCGTAGTAGGACGCGATGCCGTTGCGCTGCGCCTCGCGGTGCCGCGGGTGGTCGCGCCAGCCGCGGTGCGACGCGGCGTCGGCGAACGTGACGATGGTGGCCCGCTCGCCGTCCTCGGCGACGAACGTCTTGGTCTCCACGAAGCCCGGCATCTCCCGGGCCAGGGCGGCGACGACGGCCAGTTCGTCGGCGTACTCCTCGAGGGCCTCAGGACGGAGGCGGTTGCGGAACACGGTGACGATCTGGCCCTCCGCGGGCCGTGCGGGCATCGGCATCCGCCCACGGTGGCCGCTGGAGGGCGGCGACGCAAGGCGCCGAGCCGCTCGCCGCGTGGACGTCAGCCCATGACGCGGTGGACGCCGAGCGCGGTCCCGATCGCCTGCTCCTCGTAGAGGAAGTGCGACTCGAGCAGCCGTCGGAGCTGGCGGAACTCCGCAGCGAGCCGGTCGACGCGCGCCGGCTCCGACACCAGCGCGACCAGGGTCGCGTCCAGCCTGACCAGGACGTCGTGGATCACCTCGTGCTCGAGGGCGAGCCGGTCCAGCGACGGCCGGAGCTCCGCGTCGGCCGCGCGGAGCGCCGGGTAGAGCACGGCGTCCTCGAGTCCGTGGTGGGTCTGCACGGCCGAGCACAGCTGGCCGCAGTAGGACCCGAGCTGCTGGTAGGCCTCCGCGAGCCCGAGCTCGTGGATCGCCGCCCGTGCCTCGCCGACGCCCGCCTCACCGCCGACCACGCGGTCGACGACGGCGCCGACCGTCACGAGTCCGCCGCGGAACATGTCGTGCACGGCCCGCAGGTGCTCGCCGGCGGCCAGGTCGTGGGGCGTCGCCTCGGGGAACGCGGGCGGCACCGGACGCGCCGACTCGTCCCAGTCGGGCAGCGGCTCTCCCCAGGGGTCGGACGCCTCGCTCACCTCGCCGAGGCTACCCAGTCGCCATCAGGTGAGGCTGCCCTTAATCTGAGTTCGTGGACCTGCTCGAGAGGGAGCACGAGCTCGGGGTCCTGCGGGCTGCCCTCACCGAGGCGGCCGCGGGCGAGGGCTCGGGCGTCGCCGTCGTCGGCGAGTCGGGCGCCGGCAAGTCGGCGCTCCTGGAGCGGGCCGTCGCCGACGCCGTCGGGCTGCGCGTGCTGCGCGGCGGCTGCGACCCGCTGCGGACCCCGCGGCCCCTGGGACCGTTCCGCGACATCGCGAGCGCGCTCGGGCTGGGGCCCCTGGTCGGGGACGAGGACCACCGGCTGTCGGAGGTGTGCGAGGAGATCTCCGCGTGCCTCGCCACCGAGCCCACCGTCCTGGTGGTCGAGGACCTGCACTGGGTGGACGCCGCCTCCGTCGACGTGCTGCGCTTCTTGGCGCGACGCATCTCGGCCCTGCCGCTGGCGCTGCTGGTGAGCTATCGCGACCAGGAGATCGGGCCGCGCCACTCGGCGCGGCCGCTGCTCGGTGACGTCGCCCGGCTCGACGGGCTCACGACCCTGCGGCTCCCACCCCTCAGCCTGGGCGCGGTGGGGGCCCTGCTCAGCGGCACCGGGATGGCGGCGGGCCGGGTGCACGCCGTGACGGGCGGGAACCCCTTCTTCGTCGCCGAGGTGGCCAAGGACCCCGGTCTGCCGCTGCCGGCCTCGGTCCGCGACGCGGTGCTGGCCCGCACCGCCGATGTCGCCGACCCGGACTTCGAGGTGCTCCAGCTCATCGCGTCCGCGCCCGACCGGCTCGACGACCGGGCCCTGCCCGCGCTCGGGGTCGACCTGGCGACCCTGCAGCGGCTCGACGCGACGGGGCTCCTCGGTCGGCTCCGAGGTGGCCTGGTGTTCCGCCACGAGCTGGCGCGGCAGGCCGTCGAGAGCACGATCCCCACCGGTGGGGCGCCCGAGCTGCACGCGCGGCTGCTCGACGCGCTGGAGGGGATCGAGCCCCGCGAGCCCGCGGTCCTCGCCCACCATGCCGTCGCCGCGCGCGACGCCGTACGCGCGGTGCGCTATGCCCGCGAGGCCGGCATCGAGGCGGGGCATGCCGCCTCTCACAGCGACGCCGCGGCGTTCTTCCAGACCGCGGTCCACCACCTCGTCGACGCGCCGCCCGCCGAGCGCGCCGACCTGCTCCAGCGGCTGAGCTTCGAGCAGTACATGACCAGTCGCCTCGCCGAGGCCATCGACAACGTGCGCGCGACGTTCCCGCTGTGGCGGGAGGCGGGCGACATCGCCGGGCTGGCGCGGGCCTACGACACCTGCTCGATCTACCTCTACTACAGCGCCCGGCGCGACCAGGCCGAGGAGTACGCCGACCGTGCCGCGGACATCGCGGACGAGTCCGGGGCCGAGGTCGCCCTGGGGGTGGCGCGGGCGACCCGCGGGTTCCTCGCCTACATGCGCAACGAGCTCGACCTGGCCCTCGAGTGCGCCGCCGAGTCGGCCAAGGTGGCGGGGGAGCACGACGAGGCCGCACTGGCGCTGCGCACGGAGTTCGTCCGGACGCTCGCCGAGCTGTCGGGTGGGGAGGAGGAGGTCCGCGCGCGGATGGCCGACAACATCGAGACGGCGCGCGCCTCGGACTGGGACGAGCTGGCGTCGACCGGCTACTCCCACCTGGCCAACCTCGACGTCGAGCAGCGTCGTTTCCGGTCCGCGCAGCACGTCCTGGACGAGTCCATCCCGTTCGCGCAGGCGCGCGACATCCCCATCTGCATCCACTGGCAGACCGCGGTCAGGTCGAGGCTGCACTTCGTCCAGGGCCGCTGGGACGCCGCGCTCGAGGACGCCGAGGCAGTCCTGGACAGCGCGGGGATGCCGCTGGCCCGGCTCTGGCCGCACCTGGTGACCTACCTCGTCTCGCTGCGTCGGGGCGAGGAGGACCTGCCCGAGGAGCACCTGCGGTCGGCATGGGAGCTGGCCGAGCTCCTGGACGAGCCGCTGCGACGGCTGCCGGTGCTGTCGGCGCTCGCCGAGCGGATGTGGATGTCGGGGACCGGTGACCCGCGCGTGACCGACACGGCCGTGCGTGACGCCGAACGCTTCGCCGAGGTGCCCGGAGCCGCGTGGGGAGTCGGGGAGCTGGCCGGCTGGCTGCTGCGGCTGGGCCTGCGCGTCCCCGACGGTGCCGTCGTGGCCGAGCCCGTCCGGCTGGCCGTCGACGGCCGGGTCGACGAGTCCGCCGCGTGGTGGCGCAGGACCGGGGAGCCGTTCGCCGAGGCGATGGTGTGGGGCGACTCGCCGGACCCCGCCCACCGGGCCCGCGCCGTCGAGCTGCTCGACCGGTTGGGCGCCACCGGCACCGCCGACCGGCACCGGGTCGCGCTGCGCCGCGACGGCGTGCTCCAGGTCCCGCAGCGCCCCCGGGAGAGCACCCGCGCCAACCCCGGCGGCCTCACCAACCGTCAGCTGGACGTGGCCCGGCTCGTCGCGCGTGGGTTCACGAACGCCGAGATCGCCACCCGCCTGTTCATCTCGCCGAAGACGGCCGACCACCACGTCTCGGCCGTCCTCCTCAAGCTCGGGGTCCCCAACCGGCGCGCCGTGATGATGCTCGCACCCGAGCTTGCGCTGGACTGACGAGCATGACCGAGAGCCGCTGGGAGCAGCCGGACTGGCTGGCCGCCGCGCACGCCTGGATCGATGCCCGCCTCGGTGACCTGGGCCGCGCGCGGACCGGCGCGGTCGAGCAGCCGCACGTGCGGTCCTGGGCGACCGCGCTGCGCGTCCCCACCGACGCGGGCACCGTCTGGTTCAAGGCCAGCGTCCCCGAGCTCGGCTATGAGGCGGCGCTCGTCGACGTGCTCGCCCGGCTGGATCCGGACCTCGTGCCTCCCCTCCTCGCCTGGGAGCCGGAGAGCGGGTGGATGCTCATGGAGGACGCCGGTGCCACCCTGCGCTCCGCCGAGGACGAGTCCACGTGGCTCGCGGGCTGGAGCGACGTGCTCCCGCGCTGCGCGGCGCTCCAGGTCGCCGCCGGCGACCAGGCCGACCGGCTGCTCGCCCTCGGCGTCCCGGACCTCCGGCTCGCGACGCTGCCCGGCCGCTATGCGGAGCTCCTCGAGAGGGTGCCCGCCGAGCCGCGGTTCCACGAGGCCGTCCCACGGGTCGCCGAGCTGTGCGCCGAGCTCGCCGCCTACGCCGTACCCGAGACCGTGCAGCACGACGACCTTCACGACGCCCAGATCTTCGTGGCGGACGGGAGACACCGCATCCTCGACTGGGGTGACGCCTGCGTCTCGCATCCGCTCTTCACCTTGGCGGTGTCCGTCGAGGGTGTCCTCGCCTGGGGTCTGCATGACGTCGAGGGCTCCGTCGACGTCGAGCCGTTCGTCCGGTCCTTCCTGGCCCCGTTCGAGGCGGCGGCCGGCCGGTCGCTCGCCGAGGCGGTCCCGGCGGCCCTGCGCCTCGGGTGGGCCTGCCGCGCCGTCAACGGGCACGTCGCCGGCGACGACGCGCCGACGCTCACGCGGCTGCGGATGTTCCTCGACGGACACCCCTGACCGCCGGCGACCTGACCGGCCGGCGACCCCCGGAGCCGCCGTCCTCGGCCGCCCGTCGGCCCGCTCAGACCTCCCCGGCGATGAGGTAGGAGCCCGGAGACCCGTCCAGGACCAGGGTGACGTCGTCGGTGGACGTCCCTCCGTCGGCCAGCGTGTAGCGCACGTGGTAGCTCACGGTGCCGGCCTGCGGGTCGGCGGACAGGCTGTCGAGCGTGGCCGACCGGATGCGCTTCCAGAACTTCTGGTACTGCCCGAAGTTGCCGCTGGCGCGCTGGAAGTCGGGCGTGAGCCGCGACCACGCCGCGTGCGGGTCGCTCGTCACGGTCGCCAGGTAGGCGCGGACGAAGTCCTCCATCGCCGCACGCTCGGCGTCGTCCGCGGCCTGCGAGGTGGAGCCGGTCGGCGACTGCCGGCCCGACGACGAGCCGTCGGCACCCGAGGCGGGCCGCCCCGCCGTGGTCGAGGGGTCGCCGTCCGGCCAGAGCAGCCACGTCGCGCCGAGCAGGGCGAGCACGGCGGCCACCGCGGCCAGGGCCCGCCATCCGCGGCGGGAGCGTCCCGCCGGCACGGCCGACAGGACCCGGGTCGCGTCGGCGGGCGGGGGAGGCGGCACGGACACCGGCCCCGGCACCGCCCGGATGCCCGGCTGCTGCGGACCGGCGCGGAGGAAGTCGACCACCCGGGCCATCGGCCACCGCTGCGCCGGGTCCGTGGCCATCGTGTGGGCCAGCAGCGGCGCCAGCCAGCCGGCGTCGGAGACTCGCGGCGGAGGCTCGTGGACGATCCGGTAGAGCGTGCCCATGACGTTGCCGTCGGTGTCGTAGGGCGGGCGCCCCTCGAGGGCGTGGAAGAGCGTCGCCCCGAGGGACCACACGTCCGCTGGCGGCTGCGCCCCGCCGCCCGAGGCCACCTCGGGCGCGAGGTAGGCGGGCGAGCCGGTGACCAGGCCGGTCTGCGTCAGCGAGGCGTCGGCCTCGGCGCGTGCGATCCCGAAGTCGGTCAGCTTGGCGACGCCCTCGGGGGTCACCAGGATGTTGGAGGGCTTGACGTCGCGGTGCACGATGCCGGCTGCGTGGGCCGCGGCCAGGGCGTCGGCGGCCTGGCCGATCACCGGGGCGGCCTGGTCCGGCGACAGGGGACCGAGGTGGCGGAGCCGCTGGGCGAGGCTGGCCCCCTCGACGTACTCCATCACCAGCCAGTGGTCGTCTCCCTCGGCCACCAGGTCGAAGACGGCCACCACGTGCGGATGGTTGAGCCGCGCCGCCAGGCGGGCCTCCCGCTCGGCGCGGGCCAGGTCGGGGGAGAGACCGCCGGGCAGCGAGCCGATCCGCTTGATCGCCACGGGCCGGCCGAGCACCTCGTCGCGTCCCAGCCACACGGCGCCCATGCCGCCGCGACCGATCTCGCGGTCGAGCACATATCTGCCTGCGAGCACGCAGCGGCCTCCTTCCGGACTCGTCGGTACCCGGCCGTCGTCGAGCCTATGTCGGGGGCCGGTCGGCCGGGACCGCGCAGCGGCGGATGGGGCACACTGAACGACGCGCCCGACCCGGTCGCGACCCGCGTGGAAGGAACCCGATTGTCCAGCCCCAACGTCCTCGACGACCTCGTGTGGCGCGGCCTCGTCGCCCACTCGACCGACCCCGACGAGCTGCGTGCAGCGCTGGGCGCGGGAAGCGTCCGGTTCTATGTGGGGTTCGACCCGACCGCGCCGAGCCTGCACATGGGCAACCTCGTCCAGCTCCTCACGGCGCGGCGGCTCCAGGAGGCCGGGCACACGCCGTTCATCCTGGTGGGCGGCTCGACCGGCATGATCGGCGACCCCAGGGACAGCGGTGAGCGGACCCTCAACTCCCTCGACACCGTCAAGGAGTGGAGCGACCGGGTGCGCCGGCAGGTGTCGGCCTTCGTCTCGTTCGAGAGCCCCAACGCCGCCACCGTGGTGAACAACTACGACTGGACCGCCTCGCTGTCGGTCCTCGACTTCCTGCGCGACGTCGGCAAGCACTTCCCGGTCAACCGCATGCTGGCTCGGGACGTGGTGAGCCGTCGCCTCGAGTCGGGGATCAGCTACACGGAGTTCTCCTACGTCCTGCTCCAGTCCATGGACTTCCTCCACCTGTTCCAGGAGCACGGCGTCACGCTCCAGTTCGGCGGCTCCGACCAGTGGGGCAACATCACCGGCGGGGCCGAGCTCGTCCGTCGAGCCATCGGGGGGCGCGCCCACGGATTCGCGACCCCGCTGATCACCAAGGCGGACGGCACGAAGTACGGCAAGACCGAGGGTGGGGCGCTGTGGCTCGACCCCGAGATGATGCCGCCCTACGCCTTCTACCAGTTCTGGCTCAACGCCGAGGACGAGAAGGTCGGCGAGCTGCTCCGCATCTTCACGTTCCTCAGCCACCAGGAGATCGAGGAGCTCGACGCGCAGACCGCGGAGAAGCCGTTCCTGCGGGCCGGCCAGCGCGCGCTGGCCGAGCAGGTGACGTCGCTGGTGCATGGGGCCGAGGAGACCGAGCGGATCAAGGCGGCCTCGGCGGCCCTGTTCGGGGGCGGGGACCTGCACGAGCTGGGCCTGGCGACCCTGGACGCCGCCCTGGCCGAGGCCGGTGGCGGATCTCTCGCTGCCGGGGAGGCCATGCCCGGCATCGTGGACCTGCTGGTGCTGGCCGGCCTCGTGGCGAGCAAGGGGGAGGCGCGCCGCACCATCGCCGAGGGGGGCGCCTACCTCAACAACGAGCGGGTGACCGACGCCGAGCTGGTCCCGACCGGCTCCGACCTGCTGGGTGGGGCCTGGTTGGTGCTGCGCCGTGGCAAGAAGCGCTTCGCGGGCGTGCGGGTGGGATGAGCGGTCCGACGCGCCCCCTCAGGAGCGCGAAGGGCCTCTGACCTGCGAAAACGCAACTGTGCCCCGGGTCACACCCGCTCGATTTGCATCACCTGCCCCACTCGCATAATGTTCCGGTTCGTCGCGCCGGGCGCGGCGGGGAGCAAGTCGCGAGACGGGCTCCCGGCCCCGGGACGACCGCATCGGTTTGCGGGTTCGAACACCGCACCGGTACCCTTGGGACAAGCCCCACAACCCCAGACCCCGCGAGGGGTCCTCAGTGGTGTGCGTCTGATTTTTGAGAACTCAACAGTGTGTGATAGTCGATGAATTGATTTGCCCTGTCTTTTCTGGCTCTTGTTCTGCCTCGTTGTGGGGTGGGGTGGGGGTTGGTTTGGATTGGTTTGACAATGATTCTGTTGACAGACGTTTGTTTTGTCAGTTGAGTTTTTGGTCAGGTTTGATGGTTTCTATCGTTTGTGGTTTTTCGATGGAGAGTTTGATCCTGGCTCAGGACGAACGCTGGCGGCGTGCTTAACACATGCAAGTCGAGCGGAAAGGCCCTTTCGGGGGTACTCGAGCGGCGAACGGGTGAGTAACACGTGAGTAATCTGCCCTGCACTTTGGGATAGCTTCGGGAAACCGAAATTAATACCGGATATGACCGTACCGCGCATGTGGTGTGGTGGAAAGTTTTTTCGGTGTGGGATGTGCTCGCGGCCTATCAGCTTGATGGTGGGGTAATGGCCTACCATGGCTTTGACGGGTAGCCGGCCTGAGAGGGTGACCGGCCACACTGGGACTGAGACACGGCCCAGACTCCTACGGGAGGCAGCAGTGGGGAATATTGGACAATGGGCGGAAGCCTGATCCAGCAACGCCGCGTGAGGGATGACGGCCTTCGGGTTGTAAACCTCTTTCACCCATGACGAAGCGCAAGTGACGGTAGTGGGAGAAGAAGCACCGGCCAACTACGTGCCAGCAGCCGCGGTAATACGTAGGGTGCGAGCGTTGTCCGGAATTATTGGGCGTAAAGGGCTCGTAGGCGGTTTGTCGCGTCGGGAGTGAAAACCAGGTGCTTAACACCTGGCTTGCTTTTGATACGGGCAGACTGGAGGTATGCAGGGGAGAACGGAATTCCTGGTGTAGCGGTGAAATGCGCAGATATCAGGAGGAACACCGGTGGCGAAGGCGGTTCTCTGGGCATGACCTGACGCTGAGGAGCGAAAGTGTGGGGAGCGAACAGGATTAGATACCCTGGTAGTCCACACCGTAAACGTTGGGCGCTAGGTGTGGGATCCATTCCACGGGTTCCGTGCCGCAGCTAACGCATTAAGCGCCCCGCCTGGGGAGTACGGCCGCAAGGCTAAAACTCAAAGGAATTGACGGGGGCCCGCACAAGCGGCGGAGCATGCGGATTAATTCGATGCAACGCGAAGAACCTTACCTGGGTTTGACATAGGAAGAAATCCATCAGAGATGGTGGGTCCGTAAGGGTTTCCTACAGGTGGTGCATGGCTGTCGTCAGCTCGTGTCGTGAGATGTTGGGTTAAGTCCCGCAACGAGCGCAACCCTTGTCTTATGTTGCCAGCACGCCCTTCGGGGTGGTGGGGACTCATGAGAGACTGCCGGGGTCAACTCGGAGGAAGGTGGGGATGACGTCAAGTCATCATGCCCCTTATGTCCAGGGCTTCACGCATGCTACAATGGCCGGTACAGACCGCTGCGATCCCGTGAGGGGGAGCGAATCGGAAAAAGCCGGTCTCAGTTCGGATTGGGGTCTGCAACTCGACCCCATGAAGTCGGAGTCGCTAGTAATCGCAGATCAGCAACGCTGCGGTGAATACGTTCCCGGGCCTTGTACACACCGCCCGTCACGTCACGAAAGTCGGCAACACCCGAAGCCGGTGGCCTAACCCTTGTGGGGGGAGCCGTCGAAGGTGGGGCTGGCGATTGGGACGAAGTCGTAACAAGGTAGCCGTACCGGAAGGTGCGGCTGGATCACCTCCTTTCTAAGGAGCTTTTGCTTCTAGGTGGAACGTCGACGCTCCCCAAGTGGTGGGGGGTCCCGGCCCTGTTGTGGGTTGGGTGTCACATGCTGTTGGGGTTCTGAGGAATCAGCCGCCGTTGGGGGGTTGGTTGCTTGGTGGCCTGGCTCTGCTGGCTCCTCTTGTGTGGGGGGTTGGGGGGTGTGGGTGGGTTGTTTGGTTTTTGTATAGTGGACGCGAGCATCTTTGTAGTGTTTGTTGTGTTGGTTTGTGTGACAAGCTGCAAAGGGCACATGGTGGATGCCTTGGCATCAAGAGCCGATGAAGGACGTAGGAGCCTGCGATAAGCCCTGGGGAGTTGGCAACCGAGCTGTGATCCGGGGGTGTCCGAATGGGGAAACCTGGCTGGAGTCATGTCCAGTCACCTGCACCTGAATATATAGGGTGTTGGGAGGGAACACCGGGAAGTGAAACATCTCAGTACCGGTAGGAAGAGAAAACAATAGTGATTCCGAGAGTAGTGGCGAGCGAAATCGGATGAGGCTAAACTCATGGTGTGTGATAGCCGGCGGGCGTTGCATTGTGAGGGTTGTGGGACGCAGATTTACCCGGTCCGCCGTCCGGGTGCGCAGTGATAAACCATGGGTGAAGACGAAGTCCGTTGGAAAGCGGTGCCGGAGCGGGTGATAGCCCCGTAGTTGTAAGCTCATGGCTGCGTGTTTGTGTTCCCAAGTAGCACGGAACCCCTGAAATTCTGTGTGAATCTGGCGGGACCACCCGTTAAGCCTAAATACTCCTTGATGACCGATAGCGGACAAGTACCGTGAGGGAAAGGTGAAAAGTACCCCTGGCGGGGAGTGAAATAGTACCTGAAACCGTGTGCCTACAATCCGTCGGAGCCTTCCTTTGGGGGGGGTGACGGCGTGCCTTTTGAAGAATGAGCCTGCGAGTTTGTGTTGTGTTGCGAGGTTAACCCGTGTGGGGTAGCCGTAGCGAAAGCGAGTCCGAATAGGGCGTTTGAGTAGCATGATCAAGACCCGAAGCGGAGTGATCTATCCATGGGCAGGTTGAAGCGCGGGTAAGACCGCGTGGAGGACCGAACCCACTTAGGTTGAAAACTGAGGGGATGACCTGTGGATAGGGGTGAAAGGCCAATCAAACTCCGTGATAGCTGGTTCTCCCCGAAATGCATTTAGGTGCAGCGTTGCGTGTTTCTTGCCGGAGGTAGAGCACTGGATAGCCGATGGGCCCTACCAGGTTACTGACGTTAGCCAAACTCCGAATGCCGGTAAGTGAGAGCGCAGCAGTGAGACTGCGGGGGATAAGCTCCGTAGTCGAGAGGGAAACAGCCCAGACCATCAGCTAAGGCCCCTAAGCGGTGACTAAGTGGAAAAGGATGTGGAGTCGCAGTGACAACCAGGAGGTTGGCTTGGAAGCAGCCACCCTTGAAAGAGTGCGTAATAGCTCACTGGTCAAGTGATTCCGCGCCGACAATGTAGCGGGGCTCAAGTCATCCGCCGAAGCTATGGCACTCACACGTGTACCCGAGCCTTCGTGGTTCAGGGGTGTGGGTGGGTAGGGGAGCGTCGTGTCGGCAGTGAAGCGCCCGAGTGATCGAGGTGTGGAGGCGACACGAGTGAGAATGCAGGCATGAGTAGCGAAAGACGGGTGAGAAACCCGTCCGCCGAATGATCAAGGGTTCCAGGGTCAAGCTAATCTGCCCTGGGTAAGTCGGGACCTAAGGCGAGGCCGACAGGCGTAGTCGATGGACAACGGGTTGATATTCCCGTACCGGCAACGTAGCGACCCTGACGAGGTCCGTGATGCTAACCACCCAAAACCACTCTTACGTCTGCCCTTCGGGGTAGGTGGGGGGTGGGGCTGCGTGGGACCCGAGCGGGTAGTAGTCAAGCGATGGGGTGACACAGGAAGGTAGCCCAACCGTGGCGATGGTTGTCCACGGGTAAGGATGTAGCACGGGGTCTAGGCAAATCCGGACCCTACCCGGTCTACCGGGAGTGTGAGATCTGATGCCGAGCCCTGATGGGTGAAGTGGGTGATCCTATGCTGTCGAGAAAAACCTCTAGCGAGCTATGCGCCGCCCGTACCCCAAACCGACTCAGGTGATCAGGTAGAGAATACCAAGGCGATCGAGCAAACCATGGTTAAGGAACTCGGCAAAATGCCCCCGTAACTTCGGGAGAAGGGGGGCCGGATCCGTGAACACCCTAGCGGTGGGAAGCGGTGATGGCCGCAGAGACCAGGCCCAAGCGACTGTTTACTAAAAACACAGGTCCGTGCGAAGTCGTAAGACGATGTATACGGACTGACTCCTGCCCGGTGCTGGAAGGTTAAGAGGACCTGTCAGACCCTTCGGGGTTGAAGCGGAGAATTTAAGCCCCAGTAAACGGCGGTGGTAACTATAACCATCCTAAGGTAGCGAAATTCCTTGTCGGGTAAGTTCCGACCTGCACGAATGGAGTAACGATTTGGGCGCTGTCTCAACCATGGACTCGGCGAAATTGCACTACGAGTAAAGATGCTCGTTACGCGCGGCAGGACGGAAAGACCCCGGGACCTTTACTATAGTTTGGTATTGGTGTTTGGTTCGGCTTGTGTAGGATAGGTGGGAGACTGTGAAGCTTGGACGCCAGTTCAGGTGGAGTCATCGTTGAAATACCACTCTGGTCGTACTAGATGTCTAACCTAGGACCCTGATCCGGTTCAGGGACAGTGCCTGGTGGGTAGTTTAACTGGGGCGGTTGCCTCCTAAAATGTAACGGAGGCGCCCAAAGGTTCCCTCAACCTGGACGGCAATCAGGTGTTGAGTGCAAGTGCACAAGGGAGCTTGACTGCGAGACTGACACGTCAAGCAGGGACGAAAGTCGGGACTAGTGATCCGGCACCCCCGAGTGGAAGGGGTGTCGCTCAACGGATAAAAGGTACCCCGGGGATAACAGGCTGATCTTCCCCAAGAGTCCATATCGACGGGATGGTTTGGCACCTCGATGTCGGCTCGTCGCATCCTGGGGCTGGAGCAGGTCCCAAGGGTTGGGCTGTTCGCCCATTAAAGCGGCACGCGAGCTGGGTTTAGAACGTCGTGAGACAGTTCGGTCTCTATCCGCCGCGCGCGTCAGAAGCTTGAGGAAACCTGTCCCTAGTACGAGAGGACCGGGACGGACGAACCTCTGGTCCACCAGTTGTCCCACCAGGGGCACCGCTGGATAGCCACGTTCGGACAGGATAACCGCTGAAAGCATCTAAGCGGGAAACCTTCTCCAAGACCAGGCTTCTCACCCATCAAGTGGGATAAGGCCCCCCGCAGACCACGGGATCGATAGACCAGACCTAGAAACGCAGCAATGCATGGAGCTGACCGGTACTAATAGGCCGAGGACTTGCCACACACGCCACCACACCAAACACCACTCAGGGTGTTACTGCTCGCGTCCACTACACTGAAACCAAAACCCCACCCCACCACCCATGGGCACGGGACACGGTTCACAACAGAACAACGAGACCACCACACCACCGCAACCACTGCGAGTGTGGACAAAAGTTACGGCGGCCATAGCGGCAGGGAAACGCCCGGACCCATCCCGAACCCGGAAGCTAAGCCAGCCAGCGCCGATGATACTGCAACCGCGAGGGTGGAAAAGTAGGACACCGCCGAACAAACACCCCGTAGAGGCCACCCACCCGGTGGCCTCTACCCCATTTCAGCCCTCTGCGCCTGCGTAGGATCGGGCGTGAGCGCTGGAGCGCGCCGGCATCGGCGCATCGCACTGAAGAGAGGTGACCCGTGGCCGAGGAGCGTCGAGGTCAGCGTCCTGGCAAGCCGGACGGCCGCCGCACCCCGCGCACCGGCGGGAAGCCCGACGGCCGCGGCGGGAAGCCGGCCGCCCGGAGCGGCAAGCCCGACTCCCGGAGCGGCAAGCCCGACTCCCGGAGCGGCAAGCCCGACTCCCGGGGCGGCAAGCCCGACGCCCGGAGCGGCAAGCCCGACTCCCGGGGCGGCAAGCCCGAGTCGCTCGGCGGTAAGCCCGACTCCCGTGGCGGCAAGCCCGACTCGCGCGGCAGCAAGCCGGCCGCTCGGGGCGGCAAGTCCGAGGGATGGGGCGCCCGGTCCGACAGCCGTGACGGCAAGCCCGCGACGCGCGGCACCCGCGGAGGCCAGGGGCGCAGCCAGCGCAAGGGCGACTGGTCACGCCCGGCCGACAAGCAGGTCGAGCGCAGCGTGGACCAGAAGACCTATGACGGCCCGCCGCTCTCGGAGGAGGTGACGGGGCGTGAGCTCGACCGCTCCATCGCCGCTCAGCTCAAGGGCCTGCCCGAGAAGCTCGCGGCCCGCGTCGCCCGGCATCTCGTCGCAGCCGGCCAGCTGATCGACGACGAGCCCGAGGTGGCCTACCAGCACACGCTGGCCGCGAAGGCGCGCGCCGCGCGGCTGGCCGTGGTCCGCGAGGCCGTGGGCGAGGCCGCCTATGCCGCCGGTCACTACAGCGAGGCGCTGGCCGAGCTGAGGGCCGCGAAGCGGATGAACGGCGCCACCGCCTACCTGCCGATCATGGCCGACTGCCTGCGAGCCCTGGGACGACCCGACGAGGCCCTCAAGATGGCCCGCAACCCGTCGGTGGTGGGGTTCGAGCCCGCGGCGAAGGCGGAGATGACGCTCGTCGAGGCCGGCGCCCGGCGGGACCTCGGCGACCTCGACGCCGCTCTGCTCACGCTCGAGCGGGCGCCCCTGACCTCCCGGAGCCGGGAGTCGTGGGTGATCCGGCTGCGCTACGCCTATGCCGACACGCTGGCCGCGGCTGGCCGCGAGCGCGACGCCCTGGCCTGGTTCCACCGCACCCACGCGATCGACAGCGACGAGATCACCGACGCCGCCGACCGTGCCGACGAGCTCGAGCGCCGGGTCGACTGACCCGGGGGACGGGCCGGCGGCCGGTCTATCCCGCTCGGCGCGAGTTGAGTGACACCGCTGGCATTCACCAGCAACATGCGTCACAATGGTGCGCACAACGTCATACGAGGTCCACCTGAGACCGTTCGTCACCGCACGAGACCGCTGGGGAAGGCGCATCTCCGCGCTGGTGATGAAGGAGGGTCCCGGTGACCGCAAGCACTGCCACTCGCGCCGCGACGAGGGGTGTCCTCTTCGTGCACTCCGCGCCCTCGGCGCTGTGCCCCCACATCGAGTGGGCCGTGGGTGGCGTTCTCGGCGTGGCCACGAACCTGCACTGGCGCCCGCAGCCCGCTCAGTCGGGCACCTACTGCGCCGAGCTCTCGTGGGTCGGCTCGCAGGGCTCCGCCGCCGCCATCACCTCGGCCCTGCGCGGCTGGAACCACCTGCGCTTCGAGGTGACCGAGGAGCCCAGCACCGGCTTCGAGGGTGCGCGCTACTCCTTCACGCCCGACCTCGGGGTCTTCCACGCGGTGACCGGGCTGCACGGCGACATCATGATCCCCGAGGACCGGCTCAAGGCCGCCGTGGTGAAGGCGACGCTGGGCGACACGACCCTGCTCCAGGAGGTCGACAAGCTGCTCGGCAAGCCCTGGGACGACGAGCTGGAGACGTTCCGCCACGCCGGTGAGGGCGCCCCCGTCCGCTGGCTGCACCAGGTCGTGTGACCAGCGTCGTCCCTGCCAGCGGACGACGCGTGGGCCACACGGGTTGAGCAAGCGCGCGAGCGAGCCAGCGAGCTAGAGCGGGATGTTGCCGTGCGCCCCGCGGCGCACGCCCTGGGTCTGCACGGCCTCGTGGATCGCGCGCGCGATCGCCGAGCGGGTGGCCGAGGGCTCCACGACCTCGTCGACCACGCCGATCTCCACCGCCTTGTCCACGCCGCCGGCGATCGCCTCGTGCTCGGCGGCGAGCTCGAGCTCGACCTGCGCCCGCAGGTCGGGAGCCACCTCGGCCAGCTTGCGGCGGTGCAGGATCCGGATCGCGGCCACCGAGCCCATGACGGCGACCTGGGCCCCGGGCCAGGCGAACACCTTGGTGGCGCCGAGGGCGCGCGAGTTCATCGCGACGTAGGCGCCGCCGTAGGTCTTGCGGGTGACCAGGCTGATCCGTGGCACGACGCACTCGCCGAAGGCGTGCAGCAGCTTGGCGCCACGGCGGACCACGCCGTCCCACTCCTGACCCACGCCGGGCAGATAGCCGGGCACGTCGACGAGCACGATGAGCGGCACCCCGAAGGCGTCGCACATGCGGACGAACCGGGAGGCCTTCTCCGCCGACAGGGAGTCGAGGCAGCCGCCCAGCCGCAGCGGGTTGTTGGCGACCACACCGACGGTGCGGCCGCCGAGCCGGCCGAGGGCGGTGACGATGTTGGGGGCCCACCGCTGGTGGAGCTCCTGCATGGTGCCCTCGTCGAGGACCGCCTCCACCAGCGGGTGCACGTCATAGGCCCGCTTCGCGGACTCGGGCAGGGTGGCCGCGAGGTCGCGGTCCTCGACCGCCTCGACGTCCAGGCTGCCCTGCGCGCCGAGCAGGTGTCCGACGGTGCGGGCGCGCTCGAGCGCCTCGCTCTCGGACTCGGTGAGGATGTGGACCACGCCCGACCGGCGACCGTGCGGCTCGGGGCCGCCGAGGCGCAACATGTCGACGTCCTCACCGGTGACCGAGCGCACGACGTCGGGGCCGGTCACGAAGATGCGGCCGTCGGGACCGAGGATGACCACGTCGGTGAGTGCGGGGCCATAGGCCGCGCCACCCGCGGCGGGGCCGAGGACCACCGAGATCTGGGGGATGGTGCCGGAGGCCTGGGTCATCACCTGGAAGACCCTGCCGACAGCGTGCAGCGAGAGCACTCCCTCGGCGAGCCGGGCGCCGCCCGAGTGCCAGAGGCCGATGATCGGCACGCGGTCGGTGAGCGCCCGGTGGTAGGCGTCGACCACGACGCGGCAGCCGACGTCGCCCATCGCGCCACCCATGACCGTCGCGTCCGAGCAGAACGCCACCACCGGGGTCCCCTGGACCCGTCCGACGGCGGCCAGCATGCCGGAGTCGTCGTCCGGGGTGATCAGCTCGAGCGTGTCCTCGTCGAGCAGCGCCCGGAGCCGGTGGACCGGGTTGCGGGGGTCCTCCTCGCGGGGAGGCTTGGCGGGGCGGGGGCTCGGGACCGCGGCGACCTCGGGGTTGGTCTCGACCGCCGTCATCAGACGCTCCGGAACGCGAGCGCTACGTTGTGGCCGCCGAACCCGAAGGAGTTGTTGAGGGCCGCGGCATCGCCGGGCGCGAGGTCGCGCCGCTTGTCGGCGAGGTCGAGCCCGACGTCCTCGGGGTCCTCCAGGTTGATCGTCGGGGGCACCACCCGCTCGTGCAGCGCGAGGATCGTCGCCACGGACTCGAGCGCACCGGCCGCGCCGAGCAGGTGGCCGGTCATCGACTTCGTCGAGGTGACCACCACGTCGGACGCGGCGTCACCGAGCGCGGTGCGGATGGCCAGGGCCTCCGCGAGGTCGCCCTGCGGGGTCGAGGTGGCGTGGGCGTTGATGTGGACGATGTCCGACGGCGACAGGTCGGCCTCGCGCAGCGCCAGGCGCATCGCGCGGGTGGCGCCGAGGCCCTCGGGGTCCGGCTGGGCGATGTCGTGGGAGTCGGCGGTGATGCCGGCGCCGGCCGCCTCGGCATAGACCCGCGCGCCGCGCGCGGCGGCGTGCTCCGCGGACTCCAGCACCACGGCGGCCGACCCCTCACCGAGGACGAAGCCGTCGCGGCCCTTGTCCCAGGGGCGGGAGGCCGCCTCGGGGTCGTCGTTGCGCTTGGACAGGGCCATCATCTGGGCGAAGGCCGCCATCGGCAGCGGGTGGACGGCGGCCTCGGTGCCGCCACACACGACCACGTCCGCCCGGCCGAGCCGGATGAGGTCGATGCCGAGCGCGATGGCCTCGTTGCCAGAGGCGCAGGCCGACACGGGCGTGTGCACCCCGGCCTTGGCCCCGATCGAGAGGCCGATGTTGGCCGCGGGGGAGTTGGGCATGAGCATCGGGATCGCGAGCGGCGACACCCGACGCGGGCCCTTCTCCTGGAGCGCGTCGTAGTTGGACAGCAGGGTCTGCACCCCACCGATGCCGGACGCCATCGCCACGGCGAGGCGCTCGGGGTCGGCCCCGCCGTCGGCCAGGCCCGAGTCGGCCCAGGCCTCGAGACCGGCGATCAGCGCCAGCTGGCCGGAGCGGTCCAGGCGCCGGGCCTTGACCCGGTCGAGCACCTCGCTCGGGTCGACGGCGACGGTCGCGGCGATGCGGGCCGACAGCTGCTCGGCCCAGTCCTCGGTCAGCAGGGCGACGCCCGAGCGGCCCTCGGTCAGGGCCGACCAGGTCGTGGCCACGTCACCGCCGACGGGCGTGGTGGCGCCCAGACCGGTGACGACGACTCGCTTCGCGCTCATGCAGGGGTCCTTTGGGAGAGTGGGAACAGGTGGGTGGCACGGGTGGCCGGGCCGCATGCGCGGCCCGGCCCGGAGAGGTCAGCCCTGGGCGCGCTCGATGAAGGCGACGGCGTCGCCGACGGTCTTGAGGTTCTTGACCTCGTCGTCGGGGATGGAGACGCCGAACTTCTCCTCGCAGGCGACGACGACCTCGACCATGGAGAGCGAGTCGACGTCGAGGTCGTCCACGAACGACTTGTCGAGCTGGACGTCGTCGGCGTCGATCCCCGCGACCTCGTTGACGATCTCGGCGAGGTCGGCGCGGATCTCTTCGGTGGTGGCCATGTGGCTTCCTTCTCTTTCTTCTTCTGGGTGTGGTGGAGAGGTGGTCGGGACGTGCGGTCAGGGAACGACGACGACCTGGGCGGCATAGGCCAGGCCGGCGCCGAAGGCGACGAAGAGCGCGGTGTCGCCGCTCTTGGCGTCGCCGTCGAGCATCATGCGGTCGAGAGCGAGCGGGATCGAGGCCGCCGAGGTGTTGCCCTGCTCGGCGATGTCGCGGGCGACGCGCACGTGCTCGGGCAGCTTCATGGCCCTGGCCATGGCGTCGATGATCCGCATGTTGGCCTGGTGGGGGACGAAGACGTCGAGGTCCTCGACGGCCACCCCGGCGCGGTCGAGCGCCTGCTGGGCGACCTTGGCCATCGTGAAGGCGGCCCAGCGGAACACCGGGTTGCCCTGCATGACGAGGTGGGGCATGACGCCGGAGCCGGGCTCCTCGGGGCTGCCGACGACCTCGCGCCAGTCCTCCTTCTGCCGGATCAGGTCGAACTGCTCGCCGTCGGAGCCCCACACGACGGGGCCGATCGCGGCGGTGTCGCTCGGTCCGACGACCACGGCTCCCGCGCCGTCGGCGAAGATGAACGCCGTGCCCCGGTCATAGAGGTCGGTGAGGTCGGAGAGCCGCTCGACGCCGATGACCAGCACGTGGCGGGCGCTCCCGCCCCGCACCATGTCGGACGCGAGCGCCAGCCCGTGGCAGAAGCCGGCACAGGCCGCCGAGATGTCGAACGCCGCCGCCTGGTTGGTGCCGAGCTCATGGGCGATGGCGGTGGCGACCGCGGGCGTCTGGAGGAGGTGGGTCACCGTCGCGACGACGACGCAGTCGATCTGCTCGGCCTCCACCCCGGCGCGCTCGAGGGCCTCACGTGAGGCGGCGACCGACATCATCTGCACGGTCTCCTCGGGGGTCGCCCACCGCCGCTCCCGGATGCCCGACCGCTGCTGGATCCACTCGTCGCTGGAGTCGATCGCGTCGACCACCTCGGAGTTGGGGACCACCCGCGAGGGGCGGTAGGTGCCGACGCCCAGGATCGCGGCGTGCGCGGCGCCCTGGGACGGGGTCGTGATGGCTGTCATCAGGCGGTTCCCTCCGGGTGGAGACGGACCAGGGGCTGGCCGGGGGAGACGAGGTCGCCGTCCTCGACGAGCCACTCGACGACCTGGCCCCCGTGGGGGGCGAGCACCGAGGTGCGGTCGCGCAGGCTCGCCACGGCGCCGATCGTCGCGCCGGTGGGCAGGGTGGCGACGTCACGGGCGGACTCGTCGAGGTGGAAGGTGCCCTTGGCGGGCGACACGACCATCCGCCACGTCGGAGTGGTCTCGATGAGGGACGCCTCGCCGTGCCGCTCGCAGAACGCGCGGGCGTCGTCGAGCTGGTCGGGAGTCTTGAGCGCGAACGTCTCGACGCCCTTCATGGCCCGCTTGGCGATGCCGGTGAGCGTGCCCGCGGGAGGCATCTCGAGCAGGCCCGTGACCCCGAGGTCGAGCATCGTCTCCATGCACAGGTCCCAGCGCACCGGGCTGGAGATCTGGCCGACGATCCGTGCGATGACGTCGCGTCCGTCGTGGACGACCTGGCCGTCGCGGTTGGAGATCACCGGGGTGCGCGGGTCGTGGGTCGACACCGAGCGGGCGAGCCGCGCGAGGTGGCTCACCGCGGGCGACATGTGCTCGGTGTGGAAGGCGCCCGCGACGCTCAGCGGCGCCAGCCGGGCCTTGGTCGGGGGCTCGTCGGCGAGCGCGGCGAGCTGCTCGATGGTGCCGGCGGCGACGACCTGACCGGGCCCGTTGTCGTTGGCCGCGGTCAGGCCGTGCTTGCCGATCGTGGCCAGCACGTCGTCGCGGTCCCCACCGAGGACGGCCGTCATCCCGGTCGGCGTGGCCGCGGCCGCCTGGGCCATGGCCTTGCCGCGCTCGCGCACGAGGACCATCGCCTGCTCGGCCGTGATGACGCGGGCACCGGCCGCGGCGGCGAGCTCGCCGACGCTGTGGCCCGCCACGGCGCCGATCTGGCTGAACGCGTCGGCCGGGTGCGGGAACAGCTCCAGGGCCGCGATGAGCGGCGTCGCGACCAGCAGCGGCTGGGCGATCTGGGTGTCGCGGATGGTGTCCGCGTCGGCCTCGGTGCCAAAGTGGGCGAGGTCGAGGCCGGCCACGGTGGAGAGCCACTCCATCCGTGAGGCGAAGACGGGGTCCTCGAGCCAGGGGGTCAGGAAACCGGGGGTCTGGGCGCCCTGTCCGGGCGCGACGATCACGAGCACGTGTCCACTCTGCCCGGTGAGGGTTGCCTGACTCGCCACCGAGCCGCACGAAGAGAACGCCGGATCTTTGGAGGTTTCCTACAACTCCTGGTCGGCGGCCCGGCCGGACTGCCGCCCCAGGACCAGGGCGATCTGCAGCGTGAACGCGTGCCGGGGCGTGGCCGGGTTGAGCCCCGTCAGGTCGGCGACCTGGCGGAGGCGGTAGCGCACCGTGTTGGGGTGCACGAACAGCGCCCGTGAGGTCGCCTCGATGCCGGCGCCGCGCTCGAAGTAGGCCGTGAGCGTCTCGACCAGCGCGCCCCGCGCCCCGATCAGCGGCAGGTAGATCTCGTCGACCAGATGCCGGCGGGCGTGACCGTCGCCGGCGAGGGCGCGCTCGGGCAGCAGGTCCTCGCTGCGCACGGGCCGCGGCGCCTCGGGCCAGCCGGCCACCGATCGGTGCGCCGCCAGCGCGGAGCGCGCGGACAGGTGCGCGTGACCGAGGTCGTCGGCGATCGGCCCGGCGACGACGGGACCGGGGCCGAACAGGCCCGCCACGGCCTCAGCGGCGCGCAGCTGGTCGGACACGCCGCCGAGGACGACGACCAGCCGCTCGCCCTGGATCGCACACAGGGCGTCCATCCCCCGGCCGCGCGCCACGCGTCGTACCTCTTCGAACAGGTCGGTCGCCGCACGCTGTGCGGGGGCCACGCCCAGGACCACGGCGACGTCGCCCCGTGCCGACCACCCCAGGGCGTCGGCCCGCGACAGCACTCCCTCGTCGGTCTCGGAACGGAGTACGGCGTCGACCACGAGGGCCTCGAGCCGCGCGTCCCAGGCTCCCCGCACCTCGGCCGCCCGGGCATAGACCTCGGCGGTGGCGAACGCGACCTCGCGGGCATACCAGGACACCGCACGGTGCACGTCGGGGGCGTCGGCGGGGTCGACGATGGCGTCGACGTTCTGCTCCACCACGTCGATGGACAGCCGGATCAGGTCGACGGTCTGCTGGAGGTTGATGACCCGGGTGAGCGCGCGCGGCGCCGCGCCGAACACCGTCGCCGCGATCCCGGACCCGCCGGGCTCGTGCGACTCGTGGAGATACCAGTCGACGAAGTTCTTGATGCCGGCCTGGACGATCAGCCCCACCCACGACCGCTCCTCGGCCGACAGGTCGCGGAACCAGCTCATCTCGTTCTGCATCCGCGTCATCGCGTCGGTGCTGAGCGACCCGACCGCGCGCTGGAGCGCCGTCGACGCGCGCTCGCGGGACGGCTCTCGACGGTTGGGGGACACGTGGGAAGGCTACAAGCGCGGGTCGGGTCCCGAAACGGGCTCTCGTCTGGTTGACTGCACCCCTGTCGCCGACCGTCGGGTCGGTCCGACCGGGCGGGAGGGATCGTGGGCGCGAGCTCCGCACGGCTGCGGTTCACCACGGTGCACGGGCACCGACGGGCCTTCGTGCTCGCAGGCTCCGGGCCCGCACTGCTCCTGCTGCACGGCCTGGGCTGCGACCACCACACGTGGGACCCGGTCGTGGACGCCCTCGCCCGGCGCTACACGGTCGTCGCGCCGGACCTGCTCGGCCACGGCGAGTCCGACAAGCCGAGAGCCGACTACAGCGTCGGTGGCTACGCCAACGGGATGCGCGACCTCCTCGCGCTGCTGGACCTCGACCGGGTCACCGTCGTCGGGCACAGCCTCGGGGGCGGGGTCGCGATGCAGTTCGCCTACCAGTACCCCGAGCTGGTCGAGCGGCTGGTGCTGGTCGCCCCCGGCGGGTTCGGGCCCGAGGTCACCCCGGCTATCCGGATGGTCACCACGCCCGGTTTCCACCAGGTCGCGGGTCTGCTCACGCTCCCCGGGCTGCGCCATCTGGGGGTGGGGGCCCTGCAGGCCCTGGCGCGCACCGGCCTCCCGCACACCCGCGACCTCGGCGAGGTGGCCTCGATCTTCGAGTCGATGAAGGACGAGCGGACGCGCGCAGCGATCCGGCACGTCGTCCGCGCGGTCGTCGACTGGCGCGGCCAGATCATCACGATGAGTGACCGTGCCTACCTCACCGACGACATGCCCATGCTCGTCGTGTGGGGCGACCGCGACCAGGTCATCCCCACCCGGCACGCCGAGGCCGCCCGCGTGCTGGCACCGCACTCCCAGGTGCGGATCGTCCCCAACGCGGGACACTTCCCCCACCGCGACCACCCCGAGCGCTTCGTGAAGCTGCTCAACGACTTCGTCCGACGGACACGGCCGGCGCGCTTCGACCACGAGCAGTGGCGAGCCCACCTGCGCCGTGGCGGCGATGTCGAGGTGCACCAGGCCGAGGCGGGGCACGCCCCGGTCGCTCCGCTCGACCGGGCTCCCGCGGGCTGACCGTGCGCTGGACCGATGTGGGGCCGGTGCTCGACGCGCTCTCCGAGCGCGGCGTGACGTTCTGGGTCGCCGGCGGATGGGGGGTCGCCGCGCTGGTGGGTCGCCAGACCCGCGAGCACCGGGACCTCGACCTCCTGGTGCTCGCCGACGACCTGGAGTCGACCCGGGAGGCGCTGGCAGACCTGGGCTATGTGCCCGAGACCGACCAGCTGCCGGTGCGGCTGGAGGTCGCGGCGGGCGAGGGCCGCTGGGTCGACCTGCACCCGGTCGTGCTCGACGAGTCGGGCAACGGGGTCCAGGCCGGGCCCGACGGGACGACCTACGACTACCCGGCCGCGTGCTTCACCATCGGCCGGATCCGGCATCGGGACGTGCCGTGCCTGAGCGTCGCCCGACAGCGCGAGGCCCACGAGGGCTACCCGCCCCGGGAGCAAGACCTGCACGACCTCGCGCAGCTCGACCGGGTCGGGCCCTGATCGCTCAGCGATGCATCACCAGGCCGGTGGCCTCGGACCGAACCTGACGCGCCGCCAGGTAGTTGTCGCGGCTCGGACGACCCACCACGTCGACGATGTCGCCCTCGGTGAGGGCTCCGTGCAGCGTCCGGGCCCGCAGCTCCACCGCGACGAACGGGAAGGCGTCACGGTGCTCGTCGACGACGCGCAGGGTGAGCTCCTCGACGTACCGGACCGGGCGTCGGCGTCCCCGACCCTCCTCACGTGTGGAGACGGCGGTGACGACGCCACGCAGCTCGATCTCGCCCACCCGCTCCAGCGCGCCGACGCCGAGCCAGAGCGCCACGAGGATCGCGCCGGTGACGAGGAGGACGACGAGCCCAGGCCGGGGGTCGACCCCCGGCGGCTGGGTCGCCCAGGCCCACAGGACGGTGACCGCGAGGGCCGAGGTGTAGGCGAGCGCCAGGACGGCCACGACCTCCAGGGCCAGGCGGCCGGCCCGGACCGAGGGGGGCACCAGGGTGCGCAGGTCACGCTCCCCGGGAGGCTGCGGTGGGACCTCGTCGCGCCGCTGCGCGTCCGGAACCCTCTCGCCGCTCATGCCCGACCCCCGTCGTCACCTCGATCGTCCCACCGGGCTCACGGGGCAGCAACGGACCCGCCGTGTCTGGTTTCCCACGCCGAGCGCGCCGGCGCGGTGACGCGCGCCCGGCTGCTCGGTGGTTTCGACGCGCGGTCGCGACCTCGCAGGCGCGGTCGCGCGCTTGCTCAACCCGCCTGACCCACGCCGGGCGCTGACGCGCCCGGCTGTCAGGCGCGACGCGCGGTCGCGACCTCGCGAGCTCGGTCGCGCGCGCGGATCCTGAGGAGGCCGACGCAGGAGGCCGTCTCGAAGGGCAACCCGCCTGAGCGACGCCGGGGGCGCTGACGCGCACCCCCTGCTCAGGCGTCCCCGCCCTCCTGGGCGACGCCGCGCACGGCGGTCGGGTCGTCGATGCGGTAGTGCGTGAAGGCCTTGGCCACGACCTCCTGGGGCACGGCGCCGGCGTCGGCCAGCGCCTGGAGGGCCTGGACCGTCACCGACTCGGCGTCCACCTGGAAGAAGCGACGGGCGGCCGCCCGGGTGTCGGCGAAGCCGAACCCGTCCGCCCCCAGGACGCGGTAGTCGCGGGGGACCCACCGGGCGATCTGCAGTGGGACGGCGGACATGTAGTCCGAGACCGCGACGACCGGGCCCTCGACCTGGGCGAGCTTGTCGCTCACATAGGGGGTCCGCCGCGGCTGGTCGGGGTGGTTGAGGTTCCACGACTCGGCGGCGACCGCGTCGCGGGCCAGCTCGTTCCACGAGGTCACCGACCACAGGTCGGCCGCCACGCCCCACTCCTCGGCGAGCATCCGCTGGGCCTTGCGGATCCAGGGGAAGCCCACCCCGCTCGCGAGCAGCTGGACCCGGGGAGCGTCGGCCGCGAGGCCCTCGGGCGGGACGTCCACGTGGTAGATGCCCTTGAGCAGTCCCTCGACGTCGAGGTTCTCGGGCTCAGCGGGCTGCTCGACCGGCTCGTTGTAGACGGTGAGGTAGTAGACGAGGTCCTCGCCGTGCGGGTGGTCCTCGGAGGCGCCGTACATCCGGCGCATGCCGTCCTGCACGATGTGGGAGACCTCGTAGGCCATCGCCGGGTCGTAGTGGACGACCGCCGGGTTGGTCGCGGCCAGCAGCGGTGAGTGGCCGTCGGCGTGCTGGAGGCCCTCGCCGGTGAGCGTGGTGCGGCCCGCCGTGGCGCCGATGAGGAAGCCGCGCGCCAGCTGGTCGGTCATCGCCCAGATGGAGTCGCCGGTGCGCTGGAACCCGAACATCGAGTAGAAGAGGTAGACGGGGATCATCGGCTCGCCGTGCGTGGCGTAGGACGACCCCACCGCGGTGGCCGATGCCAGCGAGCCGGCCTCCGAGATGCCCTCGTGCAGGAGCTGGCCCTGGGGGGACTCCTTCCAGGCGAGCAGCAGCTTGCGGTCCACGGACTCGTAGTTCTGGCCGGCCGGGTTGTAGATCTTGGCGGTCGAGAACATCGAGTCCATGCCGAAGGTGCGGAACTCGTCGGGGGCGATCGGGACGATGCGGGGTCCCACCTCCGGGTCCTTCATCAGGTCCTTGAGGAGGCGGACGAAGGCCATCGTGGTGGCCACGGCGGTCTTGCCCGAGCCCTTCTTGATCTCGGCGTAGACCGCGTCGCCGGGCAGCGTGACCGGGCGCGGGTTGACCTTGCGCTCAGGGACCGGGCCGCCGAGCTCGCGACGCCGGTCGCGGAGGTACTCGAGCACGTCGCTGCCCTCGCCAGGGTGGTAGAACGGCGCGGAGCCGTCGGCCTCGTAGGCGTCGTCGATCTCCTTGTCGGCGACGGGCAGCTGCAGCCGGTCGCGGAACTGCTTGAGCGCGTCGGTGTTGAGCTTCTTCATCTGGTGGGTGGCGTTCTTGCCCTCGAGTGCCTCGATCGTCCAGCCCTTGATGGTGTGGGCCAGGATGACCGTCGGCTGCCCGACGTGCTGGGCGGCGGCCTGGAACGCGGCGTAGACCTTGTGGTAGTCGTGGCCGCCGCGGGGGAGCGCCTCGATCTCGTCGTCGCTGAGGTGCTCGACCATCCGCCGCAGCCGTGCGTCGCCACCGAAGAAGTGGTCGCGGATGTAGGCGCCGGACTCGACCGAGTAGGTCTGGAACTGGCCGTCGGGGGTGCTGTTCATGCGGTTGACCAGGACGCCGTCCACGTCGCGCGCGAGGAGGTCGTCCCACTCGCGGCCCCAGACGACCTTGATGACGTTCCATCCCGCACCGCGGAAGAACGCCTCCAGCTCCTGCATGACCTTGCCGTTGCCGCGGACCGGGCCGTCGAGCTGCTGGAGGTTGCAGTTGATGACGAACGTGAGGTTGTCGAGCTCCTCGCGTGCGGCCAGCCCGATCGCACCCAGCGACTCGGGCTCGCCCATCTCGCCGTCGCCCAGGAAGGTCCAGACGCGCTGCTGCGAGGTGTCCTTGATGCCGCGGTTGTGGAGGTAGCGGTTGAACCGTGCCTGGTAGATCGAGTTGATCGCCGAGAGCCCCATGGACACGGTGGGGAACTCCCAGAAGTCGGGCATCAGCCGCGGGTGGGGATAGGACGAGAGCCCGGCCCCGCGACCGTGCTGGACCTCCTGGCGGAAGTGCGCGAGCTGCTGGGCGGTGAGCCGCTTCATCAGGTAGGCGCGGGCATAGATGCCGGGAGCGGCATGTCCCTGGACATAGACCTGGTCGCCGCCACCGGGGTGGCCCTTGCCGCGGAAGAAGTGGTTGTAGCCGACCTCATAGAGCGAGGCGGCCGACTGGTAGGTCGCGATGTGGCCGCCCACCTCGAGGCCCTTGCGGTTGGCCGAGGACACCATCACCGCGGCGTTCCAGCGGATGAGCCGCCGGATCCGGCGCTCCATGTCCTCGTCGCCGGGGAACCACGGCTCGCGCTCGGGCGGGATGGTGTTGATGAAGTCGGTGCTGCGCAGTGCCGGCACGCCGACCTGCTGCTCACGGGCGCGCTCGAGGAGCCGCAGCATGACGTAGCGGGCCCGCCCCCGGCCGCGGCTCTCGATCATCTCGTCGAACGAGTCGACCCACTCCTGGGTCTCGTCGGGGTCGATGTCGGGCAGCTGGGTCGGCAGCCCCATGTGGATGACCGCGCGACCGGGGCTGTGGTGGGATCCTTGGTTCGTCACCGAGCCATCGTCCCACGGCCCCAGCGGTCACCCAATCTACTGACGGGTACGGTCCAGTCTTGCGCCCGCGAGGGTTCTCCGCTGGACTAAGCCCACCAGGCACCCCGCGTCGGGGTGTCGTCGTGCCGAAGGAGGATCGGGTGAGCGCCACCGTGGGTGGGAGCTCCGCGGAAGCGGGCGGAGCCGGGCCCGAGGGGTTGACGAGTCCCGTCGGACGCCTCGGCCTCACGCGGGGGATGGTCGTCCAGGAGCTCGGGTGGGACGACGACACCGACGACGGGCTGCGGGCGGCCGTCGAGGACCTCATCGACGCGGACCTGGTCGACGCCGACCACGGTGACGTGGTCGAGGCCGTGCTGCTGTGGTGGCGCGCCGACGACGGCGACCTGGTCGACGGCCTGGTCGACGCGCTCACCGACCTGGTGGGCGGCGGAGTCATCTGGCTGCTCACGCCCAAGATCGGGCGACCCGGTGCGGTCGACGCGGCCGACATCTCCGAGGCGGCTCCGATCGCCGGCCTCGCGCAGACGACCACGGCCGCCGTGAGCAAGGACTGGTCCGCCACCCGGCTCGTGGCTCCCAAGACGCCGTCCTGACGCGGCCGTGCTCACCGACATCCTGGGCCGGACCCGGTCAGCGGGCGTTGCGGCCAAGGTCCTCACCGAGGCCGGGGTCGTCCGACCCTACGGACCGCTGACGCTGGCCTCGATCAGCAGGGCCCTCCTGCGCTGGGGCACGGGCCCCGCCGGAGGGTTCGCCACGCTGGCGATCCGGGCGCCGCGCCAGGTGGGCCTGGTCGACGAGCTCGGGCCGTTGACCTACGGCGAGCTGCACCGCCGCAGCAACGCGCTCGCCCATGCCCTGGCCGACCACGGGGTGGGGGAGGGCGACCGGGTGGCCCTGATGGTGCGCAACCACCGCGGCTTCGTCGACGCCACCGTCGCCGTGGCCAAGCTGGGCGCCGACGTGCTCTACCTCAACACCGCGTTCGCCGGCCCGCAGCTCGTCGAGGTGCTCGACCGCGAGCGGCCCCGCGCGGTCATCCACGACGAGGAGTTCACCGACCTGCTCGCCGGTGCCGACGTCGAGCACCGCCTGCTCTCCTGGAGCGACAGCGCCGAGGATCCCGACGTGCTCGGCGCGCTCAGCTCGTCCTACCCCACCACCGACCTCGAGCCGCCCGAGCACCACTCGCGGATCGTCATCCTCACGTCGGGCACGACCGGCACCCCGAAGGGTGCGTCGCGCAACGAGGCCGGTGTCGACGCCGCCGTCGCGATGCTCGACAAGATCCCGCTGCGCCACGGCTGGCGCACCCACATCGCCGCGCCCCTCTTCCACACCTGGGGGTTCGCGCACCTGGCGCTGGCCATGCTGCTCTGCTCGACGGTCGTGCTGCGGCGCACCTTCGACCCGGTCGACTGCCTGCGGGTCGTGGAGGACGAGCAGTGCGAGTCGCTGGTCGTCGTCCCCGTCATGCTGCAGCGGATCCTCGCGCTGCCCGACGACGTGCTCGACCTGCACGACGTGTCGTGCCTGCGTGTCGTGGCCGCATCGGGCTCCGCGCTGCCCGGCCGGCTGGCGACGACGTGGATGGACCGGTTCGGCGACAACCTCTACAACGTCTACGGGTCGACCGAGGTGGCCTACGGCGCGATCGCCACACCCGCCGACCTGGCGATCGCGCCGGCGTCGGCCGGGACCCCGCCCCTGGGCACGGTCGTGCGGATCCTCGACGACGAGGGGGAGGAGCTGCCCCAGGGCCAGCCCGGCCGGATCTTCGTCGGCAACCCGATGCTCTTCGAGGGCTATACGGGTGGCGGCTCCAAGCCGGTCGTCGACGGGCTCATGGCCACGGGTGACGTGGGCCGCTTCGGGCTCGACGGCCGTCTCTACATCGAGGGGCGCGAGGACGAGATGATCGTGTCGGGCGGGGAGAACGTCTTCCCTCGTGAGGTGGAGGACTGCCTGGCCCACCACCCGGGCGTCCACGAGGCCGCGGCCGTGGGAGTCGACGACGACGTCTATGGCCAGCGTCTGCGTGCCTACGTCGTGCGCGACGACGAGGCGGTCACCGAGGACGAGCTGCGCGCCTGGGTGCGCGACAACCTCGCGCGCTACAAGGTGCCGCGCGACATCGTCTTCGTCGACGCGCTGCCGCGCAACGCCACGGGCAAGGTCGTCAAGATGGACCTGTCCGACCGGGGGTGACGCGCCCCTGGCAGGATGCGTCCATGACCGGACTCGAGATCGGCGGGCCAGCCCCCGACTTCACGCTGCGCGACCAGTTCGGGCAGGAGATCAGCCTGTCGTCGTTCCGCGGGTCCAAGGCCGTCGCGATCCTGTTCTTCCCCTACGCGTTCTCCGGCGTCTGCACCGGTGAGATGTCGGGCATCCGGGACCGCCTCGACGAGTTCATGACCTTCGACACCGAGGTGCTCGCGGTCTCGTGTGACCCGATGTTCTCCCTGCGTGCGTTCGCCGACGCCGACGGCCTCAACTTCTCGCTGCTGTCGGACTTCTGGCCGCACGGCGCGGTGGCGACCGCCTATGAGGTCTTCGACGACCGGGCCGGGTGCGCTCGACGGTCGTCCTACGTCATCGACAAGGAGGGCCTCGTGCGGTGGTCGGTGCACAACGCCATGCCCGACGGGCGGGACCTCGGCGAGCACCTGCGTCAGCTGGCGGCGCTGGCCTAGACACGTCGGGACCTTTGTCCCCCGCGCGGCCAACCGTTGCACAAATTTAATCGCCGTTCCCGTCCGAAAAGTGGCAGGAGCCAACGAACCCGAGTAGTGTTCACATCGTTGAACCGCTGGTGACCCGAGACGCCGGCGGTTCAACTCATTTCGGTGACTGAGCCCCGCCTCACCCCGCCCGTCCGGCGATCCTGCGGGTCGCCGCGGACCTGGCATCGTTGTCATCCGGTCGTCACGACACGCGGACCAGATTTTCCTGGAAGGCGTCCTTGAACTCCCTCCGATCTGGTGTACGGTTCTTCTTGTTGAACCGCTGGTGACCCGAGACGCCAGCGGTTCAACTCATTTCGGGACGCTCTCAGGACCTTCGTCCCGAGACCGCCACCGCCGGGTTCATGGCCCTCCGTCCGCCGCCGTCGATGGGCGCACGGCGATCTGCCTGCCGTAGTGTGTGGCCCGCTTCGAGGGCGCATAGCTCAGCGGTAGAGCACTGGTCTTACAAACCAGCGGTCACAGGTTCGATCCCTGTTGCGCCCACCCCTCGCCGAGACCGGGTCCGGCCGATCTAGGCTCGCCTCGTGTCTGCTCCACGCCCGGACGGCGACGTCGTCACCTCCGTGCGTGCGGCCCTGGGTGGCTCGGGCGATCCCGAGCGGGCAGCCGCCCAGCAGCGCTACATGAAGTCGGCGATGCCCTTCCGGGGCATCTCCTCGAGCGAGCTGACCGCCATCTTGAGACCGATCCTCGCCGCCTACCGGCCGGCCACCCGCGGCGACTGGGAGCGCGACGTCCGCCGGCTGTGGGACGGCGCGGAGTTCCGGGAGGAGCGCTATGCCACGCTCAAGCTGGCGCGCCACCGCACGGCTCGGGCCTGGCAGGATCCCGCGGTCCTGCCGCTCCACCGGCACCTGGTCGTCACGGGCGCGTGGTGGGACCTCGTCGACGAGACGGCGGCGCACCTGGTGGGCGGCGTGCTCGGCGCGCACCGCGAGGAGGCCACGCGCGTCGTCTCGGCCTGGGCGGTCGACGACGACCTCTGGGTGCGCCGTACGGCCGTGCTGGCCCAGCTGCGGCACCGGGGCGACACCGACACCGCCCTCCTCCGCGAGGTGGTCGAGGCCAACGCCGACGACACCTCCTTCTGGCTGCGCAAGGCCATCGGCTGGGCGCTGCGCGCCTTCGCCGCCACCGACCCCGACTGGGTCCTCGCGGAGGTCGAGCGGCTCGGACCGCGGCTCTCCGGGCTGTCGCGGCGCGAGGCGCTGAAGCACCTTGTCTGACAGCCCGACGGGCCCCGCTGTCGATGTCGTCACACTCCGCGGAGCCGGCTCTCGACGGCGGGTGGGCGGATCTAGAGTTGCAGGCATGACGGTCGTCGCCGACGGTCGGGTCGCGGCCTACTGGGCCCGCCAGGTCGTCGCCTTCCACGAGGGGGTCGCCCGGATCCGGTCCGGCGACCTCACCGCCGTCCACCCGACCCGCGTCGCGGTCCGGCGGATGCGCTCGACGCTGCGCAGCTTCGACGCGCTCTTCGAGGCGCGACCGGTCGAGCGGCTCGACCACGAGCTGGAGTGGGTGGCCGAGGAGCTCGGCGAGGTGCGCGACCGCGAGGTCCTGCTGGCGCTGTTCGGCGGCCGGGTCGACCTCGACCCGCCGCTGCGCGAGCCGCTGCTGGCGACCCTCCGGCGCGAGCACGCCGAGCACGGCAAGCGTCTGGCCCGCGTGCTCGCCGCGGACCGCGTGCAGGCGCTGGGCGGTCGCCTCGACGCCACCGTCGACGAGCCCGGCTCGGTGGGAGAGGCCGACCTCGAGCCCTACCGGGCCCGGGCGCGCCGGATCCTCGCCAAGCGTCTGTGCCGCGCGGGCGCGGAGGACGAGCCGGAGCGCTCCCACAGTGCTCGCAAGGCGGCCAAGCGCGTCCGCTATGCCGCCGAGGTGCTCGGGGACGACCCGCTGGCCGTGGCGGAGGTGCGCCGCGCCGAGGCTCTCCAGGACGCTCTCGGCGCCTGCCAGGACCTCGTCGTCGCCCGGGACTATCTGCTCGACGCCGCCGCCGAGGACCCGACGCTCCCGTCGCGGGCCGTCGCCCAGCTGGCCCGAGCGCTCACCGAGGAGCGGCTGACCGCCCTCGCGCTCGTCGACCGCAGCGGGCTGTGCGACCAGGTGCCGGTGGTGGCCGCCTCCGCCTGAGCCTGCGAGGCCCGCCCGGCGGCGCCGGCTGCGACCGGCTAGCCTGCGGCTATGCCGTCGCTGCGTGAGGTCGTCGACCTGCTGCACGGTTGGTTCCCCCCGGACACCGCCGAGGACTGGGACGCGGTCGGGCTCGTCTATGGCGACCCCGAGGCCGACGTACGACGCATCATGTTCGCCGTCGACCCCGTCCTGCCGGTGGCCGAGGAGGCGGCCGCCTGGCGGGCCGACCTCGTCGTGACCCATCACCCGTTGTTCCTCCGTCCGGTGAACGGCTTCGCCGCCGTCACCCCCAAGGGGCGGACCCTCATGCGGCTGGCGGACGCCCGCTGCGCACTGCTGGCCGCCCACACCAACGCCGACCGCGCCCGGGGCGGTGTCTCCGAGGCACTCGCGGTCCGGTTGGGGCTCACCGACCTGCGACCGATCGTGCCGGCGGCGGACGACCCAGGCGTCGGCGCGGGGCGTCAAGGAAGCGTCGCGCCCACCACCCTGGGGGCCTTCGCCGCCCACGTCGCCGCGACGCTGCCGGCGACCGCGCAGGGCGTCCGGGTCGCGGGCGACCCCGACCGGCCCGTGACCACCGTCGCCGTGCTCGGCGGGGCCGGGGACCACCTGCTCGACCTCATGGCCACCAGTGGGGCCGACGTCTATCTGACCAGCGACCTGCGCCACCACCCCGCGAGCGAGTTCGTCGAGAAGGACGGGCCGGCTCTGGTCGACGTGGCGCACTGGGCGGCCGAGTGGACGTGGCTGCCCGTGGTCGAGGCGCGGGTCCGGGAGGCGCTGGGCGATACGGTGGACACCCACGTGAGCACCCTGGTCACCGATCCCTGGCAGCTCCGCCTGTGAACCCGAGGAGACGACGCTGAAAGCCGACCCGTTCGCCCAACTCAAGCTGCTCGACGTGCAGGAGCTCGACTCGAAGGCCGACCAGCTCCGCCACCAGCGCGAGCACCTGCCCGAGCTGGCCGAGCTCGCCGAGCTGCGGCAGACCCGAGCCCGGCTGGAGGGAGAGCTCCGCGAGGCCCGCGTCCAGGTGGAGGACCTCACCGCGGAGCAGGAGAAGATCGACGCCGACGTCGAGCTGGTCAAGGCTCGCCGCGCGCGCGACCAGCAGCGCATGGACCAGGGCCTGGTGGCCAACCCCAAGGACCTGGAGCGGATGACCCACGAGCTCGCGTCCCTCGAGCGCCGGATCTCCACGCTGGAGGACGACGAGATCGAGATCATGGAGCGGGTCGAGGAGGCCCAGGGCACTCTCGACGCGCTGACGGCCCAGGCGAGCGCGGCCGAGCAGCGCGCCGGTGCACTCATCGCCTCCCGCGACGCCAAGGCCGCGGAGATCGACGAGCAGCTCGCCGCGGTGGCCGCGGAGCGGGAGCCGACGGTGGCCGGGCTGCCGCAGGACCTGCTCGCCCTCTATGACAAGCTGCGCGGCGCCAAGGGCGGGATCGGCGCGGCCGCGCTGCGGGCCCGCGAGTGCGGCGGCTGCCGGCTCGGGCTCGACAACGCAGAGCTGGCCGTCATCAAGGGCTCACCGAGCGACGAGGTCATCCGCTGCGAGCAGTGCCAGCGGATCCTGGTCCGGACCTCGGAGTCCGGCCTGTGACGATCCGCTCGGTCATCGTCGAGGCCGACGGTGGCTCTCGCGGCAACCCCGGCCCGGCGGCCTATGGCGCGCTCCTGCGCAACGCCGAGACCGGCGAGCTGATCGCCGAGGACGGCACCACCATCGGTGAGGCCACCAACAACGTGGCGGAGTACTCCGGCCTGATCGCCGGCCTCAAGCTGGCCGAGGAGTTCGCGCCCGGGGCCGAGATCGAGGTCCGCATGGACTCCAAGCTCGTGGTGGAGCAGATGTCGGGGCGCTGGAAGGTCAAGCACCCCTCGATGCGGCCGCTCGCGGTCGAGGCCAACCGGCTCACCCCGTTCGGCACGACGTTCACCTGGGTCCCGCGCGAGCGCAACAAGCACGCCGACCGGCTCGCCAACGAGGCGCTCGACGGCAAGCGGCACGGCGTGACCGTCGCCGGTGAGCTTCCGGTCCTCGAGGAGCCCGAGCCGCCGGCCGAGGTCGCTGCGACGCCGCGACCCTCGGCGACCGCGCAGGAGGACGCGGGCTACCGCGGCTGGTCGCACCCCGGCGGCACGCCGACGACGCTGGTCCTGGTGCGGCACGGCGTCACCAGCCACACCGTCGAGAAGCGCTTCTCCGGCGGTCTGGCCAGCGCCAACCCCGGGCTGAGCGAGGAGGGCCGCGACCAGATCCGCGCCACCGGTGCCTGGCTCGGCCCGCTCGCGGCCGACGTCGCGGCGGTCGTGTCGTCCCCCGTGCGCCGGGCTCTGGAGTCGGCCGAGATCCTCGGCGACCTGGTGGGGCGGCCGGTGGAGGTCGAGTCGGGCTTCGCCGAGATGGAGTTCGGCGACTGGGACGGGCTCACGTTCGCCGAGGTCGCGGAGCGGCACCGCAGCGACCTCGATGCGTGGCTCGGCTCGCTCGACGCGCCGCCCGGTGGCGGGGGCGAGTCGTTCCGGGTCGTCGAGCGCCGCGTGCTCGAGGGGCTCCAACGGGTCATCGACGCCTACCCCGGCCGCACCGTGCTCGTCGTCAGCCACGTGACGCCCATCAAGACGCTCGTCGCCCACGCCCTGGAGGCCCCGCTCCAGTCCGTGTTCCGCATGGAGCTCGCCCCCGCGGCCGTCTCCGTGGTGTCGTTCTTCGCCGGTGGCGAGGACGGCGCGCGCCCCATGGCCAGCCTGCGTCTCTTCAACGGGCGCCCGACCGACGACGTGTTCCAGGCCGGTCTGCGCTAACACTCAGGCCCGGGTCGAGATGGCCGATGGCAAGGCCATGGAGTATGTGGTGGCGAGGCAGCCGGTCATCGGGCTCGATGACAGGATCGTCGGATTCCGCCTGTTGCGACGACCGACGGCCGAGGCGGGTCCAGCGGGGGTCCGCGCCGAGGAGCCGCTGAGCCTCCCCGCACTGCTCGGGGACCCCTCGCTCGTCGTGGACGGCTTCGCGGGTGACCCCCTGCTCCTCTGCACTCCCTGGTCGAGCCTGCTCGGCGGGGACGACCCCATCGACCCGGCGGTCCGTCGCGCGACGCTCGAGATCCCCGCGGAGCTCAGCGGCGACGTCGAGTACGTCGACCGCTGTCGCCAGCTGATCCGGCACGGCTACAGGCTCGCCGTGGAGCTGTGTGAGTGGCATCCCGGCCTCGAGAGGCTGCTGGAGCTCGCGTCCGTGGTCGAGATCGACCGCTCCGGCACGCCCCGCGAGCGGGCGCTGGACCTGGTCGCCCGATGCCGTCCCTACGACGTCACCCTGATGGCCACCCGGTGCCGGACCGACGACGACCTGGCCTGGGCCACCGCCTCCGGCTTCGAGCTCCTGCACGGGCCCGCGGTCCAGCGGCCACCGGTGATCAGGCGCGCCGCCCTGGCCCCCTCGGCCCTCGGCCAGGTGCAGCTGGCCAGCGAGCTGCTGGACGAGGAGGTCGACTTCGCCCGCGTCGAGGAGATCCTCGAGCACGAGCCGGCCCTCGTGGTCCAGGTGCTGCACGAGGCATCGCTCGGCGCCGGCGGCGGACTGCGCCGCCCGGTGCTCAGCGTGCGCGAGGCCCTGGTCGTCCTGGGAACGCGGCGGCTCCGGCAGTGGGCGGCGCTCGCCGTCCTCGGTCGCAGCGCCGGCAGCAACCGCAACGACGCCCTCATCGTGGCCCTCGTCCGCGCCCGGATGTGTGCGCTGCTGGCGGGGCCGCACGGGATCGACCCCAGCCATGCCTTCACCGCCGGGCTGCTCTCGGCGTTGGACCGGCTGCTGGGCATCCCCATCGACGAGATCGGCCGCAACGTCGACGTGGACGTGGAGCTCGGCGCCGCGGCCTTCCAGCGCTGGGGCCCGATCGGAGCCCTGGTCGGTGCCGCGGCCGACTACCAGGTCGCCCTCGACGCGGGCGATCCCATCCCGCCCGGTGACGTCGACCCGGTCGCGGCGCGAGCCTTCGCCTGGGCTCTGCCGCTCATCACCGCGATCGACCGGGCGTCCGTCGGGGCCTGACCCGCTAGCCTGCGCCGACCTCGGTGACGACCACGTCGACACGGGTGCCGTGCCGTTCGGCGGCGCCCAGCTCGACGTCCCAGCCGAGCCCCGACAGCACGTCGGCGAGCTCGCCGGGCGTGCGCGGCACGTCGCCCTCCTCGAGAAGGGCCCGCACGAGCCGGCCCTTGGTGGCCTTGTTGAAGTGGCTGACGACGGTGCGGCGCCCTCGCACCTCGTGGAGCACCCGGACGGTCGCGACCCGAGGGGCCAGCTCGCGCGGCGGTCGCCAGAAGGCCGCGTAGGTCGTCGAGCGCAGGTCGAGCAGGAGCCCCGCCCCGAGCGCCTCGGTGACGGCGGGACCCAGTGACTCGCGCCAGACGCCGGCGACCGGGCCGACCCCGGGCAGCGTGACGTCGCCGGACAGCCGGTAGGACGGGATCCGGTCGGTGAGGCGCACGACGCCGAACAGCGACGAGGTGACGGCGACCCGGCTCGCCGCGCGGCGGCGAGCGGAGGAGCTGAGGGTCCGCGCGCCGAGGGCGTCGTACAGCACGCCGGTGTAGACCGCGTCGGCGCGCGCCGTGGGCGCCGTACGCAGGCCCGCGTCGAGCGTCACGAGATCGGCCTGGGTCCGACCGAGGCCCAGGGTCGCGGCGGCCCGCTCGGGATCGGTGGAGCAGTGCTCGACGAGGGCGTCGAGGATGCGTTCGCGGGATGCCGTGAGGCCGGGGAACGCGAGAGAGTCCAGATCGAGCGACGCGCCGCGACGTGGGGTCGCCTTGCCTTCGCTCGGGGGCAGCAGGATGAGCACGGGCGCCAGCGTAGTGACGGGGCCGCCGTGGCCGCTGGCTAGGGTTGCCGCATGCCCAGCAGCCGCGTCATGCGCCTCCGCAAGGTCGACCACGACGGCGTCGACGCCGGGTTGCTCCGCGCGGGCATCGCCGCCATCCAGGCCGAGCAGCAGGTGAGCGAGACGTTCCCGGACGAGGTGGAGCGGGCGGCCGCCGCGGCCGCGGCCGCGCCCCGCCTTCCCGCGCTCGACCGCACCGACATCCCGTTCGTGACCATCGACCCGGCGGGGTCGATGGACCTCGACCAGGCGCTGCACATCGCCCGTGACGGCGACGGCTACCGGGTGTCCTACGCCATCGCCGACCTGGCCGCCTTCGTCAGCCCCGACGACCCGGTCGACCTCGAGGCCAGGCGCCGAGGGCAGACGCTCTATGGCGCGGACTCCAAGATCCCGTTGCACCCCAAGGTCCTCTCGGAGGGCGCGGCGTCGCTGCTGCCCGACCAGCCGCGGCCGGCGCTCCTGTGGACGATGCACGTCGACGGGACGGGGGAGGGGACCGACGTGCACGTCGAGCGCGCGGTGGTCCGCTCCCGGGCCAAGCTCGACTATGCCTCGGTGCAACGCGAGATCGACGCCGGCACCGCCGACGAGTCCCTCCAGCTGCTGCGCGAGGTCGGCACCAAGCGCCTGGAGCGCGAGGCCGCGCGCGGGGGTGTCGACCTGCCGACGCCCGAGCAGGAGATCGACATCGACGGACCCGAGTGGCGCCTGGAGTTCCGGAGCCTGCTGCCGGTGGAGCGGTGGAACGCCCAGATCTCCCTGCTGTGCGGGTTCGGCGCCGCCTCGCTCATGGTGTACGCGCGGGTGGGACTGCTGCGCACGCTGCCGCCTCCGGACCCCCGCGACGTCAAGCGGCTGCACCGCACGGCCCGGGCGCTGCACATCGACTGGCCCGCGGAGATGCTCTATCCCGACCTGGTCCGCTCGCTCGACCCGCGCAAGCCCAACCACGCCGCCATGGTGGTCGCATGCACCCGGCTCCTGCGCGGCAGCGGCTATGTCGCCTTCAACGGCGAGGTGCCCGAGCAGCCGGAGCACGCCGCCCTCTCCTCGGAGTACTCCCACGTGACCGCACCCCTGCGCCGGCTCGTCGACCGCTATGCGAGCGAGGTGTGCGTGGCCCTGTGCGCGGGCCAGGAGGTGCCGGAGTGGACGCTGGGCATGCTGCCCGTGCTCCCCGAGGTGATGCGCGAGTCCACCCAGCGCGCCAACCGCTATGAGCGCGCGATCGTCGACCTCGTCGAGACCGGCGTGCTGCGCCAGCGGGTGGGGGAGACCTTCGACGCGGTCGTCGTGGACGTCGACGAGTCCAACGACAAGCGCGGTGACGTGACGGTCCAGGAGCCGGCCGTGGAGGCCGCCGTACGCTCCGACCGGCCGCTGCCCCTCGGCACCGACGTGCGCGTGAGGCTCGTCAAGGCCGACCTGACGACCCGCAAGGTGGAGTTCGCCCTCGCCTGACGACGGCCGCAGCTCGCTCGACCCCGACGGATACATCTATGCCCTGAACGCGGCGACGGGCGCGGTGCTCTGGGAGTTCAAGAGCGGTGGCTCCTGCCTGGCCGGGGCGGCCATCTCCAACGGCACCGTCTTCTGGGGGCTCGGGCTCCAGCAACTTCGGCTTCGGCACCCCGAGCAACCCAGGTGTTCGCCTTCGGACTGCCCGGCTGACACCGTCGCACTGCTAGTCACCCTGCGGCCACCGAGCGCCCACCCGCCCCGCGCGCTGGGTGGTCACACGGGTGAGCGCGTCTGCCGTGGCAAGCCAGCGCCTGCCGCGTGGGTCGTAGGAAGGGCGTCACCACACGCAGCGAAGCCGCCCGATCTTTCCCGAGATATCAGGCGGCTTCGCTTTCGTGGGTGCTTCTGAAGAGGACTCTAGGATCCTTTGCGCTGACTCGTCAGGGGTTCTGGAGCCGGTTGGATCACAAACGGTGATGCGAGAATGCCGACGCGCGCTCGGGGCGGCCCTGTGTCAACGAACTGCTGGCCGTCTTCAATTCGGACTAGTCCCAGCCTCTGGCGCAAGCGCACATCGGCAGATCCGTCTGCTCGCGGGGTTGTCCGATCCCATGGGCACGGAGGTCCACCGAAGAGCCGACGGCGTCAGATACCCAGCGCACGCTCAGCGCCTTCCTGATCGGTGTCAGCGCCGGTTGAAAACTGACCCCGGAGCGTCGGCTGAATATTGACCCCTTTCGTATCGAGTCTCGGCTCAAGCGAGCCGAGAGGAGCGAAGGGAGTTGTTGAGTGTGGAGGACTGGGCCGAGATCCGCAGGCTGCATCGTGCGGAGGGGTTGGGCATCAAGACCATTGCCAGGACGTTGGGGGTCTCGCGGAACACGGTTCGTGCCGCGATCGCCTCGGACGTGCCGCCGCGGTATGAGCGGAAGCGGGCGGGGTCGGCGGTCGACGGGTTCGAGGACGCGATCCGGGAGCAGCTGGCGCTGGTGCCGACGATGCCGGCTACGGTGATCGCTGAGCGGGTCGGCTGGTCTCGTGGGATCACGGTGTTCAAGGAGCGGGTGGCCGAGCTGCGGCCGGCGTATCTGCCGGTCGACCCGGCCAGCCGGACCAGCTATGTGGCCGGCGACATCGCGCAGTGCGACTTGTGGTTCCCGCCGATCGAGCTGCCTGTGGGGTTCGGGCAGGTCCGCAAGCCGGCGCAGCTGCCGGTGTTGACGATGGTGACCGGCTACTCGCGGTGGCTGTCGGGGATCTTGATCCCCACCCGACGCGCCGAAGACCTCTATGCGGGCTGGTGGCATCTGATCAGGGGGTTGGGGGCGGTGCCCCGGACGCTGGTGTGGGACGGCGAAGGGGCGATCGGACGCAACCGCGGCGGCCGGGTCGAGCTGACTGGCGACTGCCAGGCGTTCCGCGGGGTGCTGGGCACGAAGGTGATCGTCCTCAAGCCCGGCGAACCGGAGCACAAGGGGATCATCGAACGCGCCCACGACTACCTGGAACGGTCCTTCCTGCCCGGCCGGAGGTTCGAGGATGCCGACGACTTCAACACCCAGCTGGCCGGCTGGACCCATCAGGTCAATGGCCGGGTCCGTCGGGTGCTCGGCTGTGCGCCCACCGACCGGATCGGCGCGGATCTGGCCGCGATGCTGCCGCTGCCGCCGGTGGCCCCGGCGACCGGGTGGCGGACCTCGACCAGGCTGGCACGTGACCACTACGTGCGGCTGGACTCCAACGACTACTCGGTCCACCCCGCGGTGATCGGCCGACGGATCGAGGTGGTCGCCGACCTAGACAGGGTCAGGGTGTTGTGTGACGGCAAGGCGGTGGCCGACCACGCCCGGGTCTGGGCCTGGCACCAGACCATCACCGATCCCGACCACCTCGAGGCGGCCAAGGTGCTGCGCCGCACCCGGGTCGGTGCCCTGCGGCCGGTCCGTGAGGCCGAGGCCGAGCTCGCTGTGGAGCAGCGGCGGCTGGCCGACTACGACACCGCACTCGGGATCGATCTAGACGGCGGGTTCGCCTCATGACCACCCGCAAGAGCCCCGCCGCGAGGTCGGCGGCGACCGGGCGAGACCTGACCGCCGAGGTCACCTTCTTGACCCGTGCGCTGAAGGCACCCACCCTGCGCGAGGCCGTGCCCCGGCTGGCCGAACGCGCCCGGGCCGAGTCCTGGACCCATGAGGAGTTCCTGGTCGCCTGCCTGCAACGCGAGGTATCCGCCCGGGAGTCCCACGGTGGTGAGGGCCGCATCCGGGCCGCCCGGTTCCCCGCCCGCAAGTCGCTAGAGGAGTTCGACTACGACCACGCCCGCGGACTCAAACGCGACCTGATCGCCCACCTGGGCACCCTGGACTTCGTCGCCGCCCGCGAGAACGTGGTCTTCCTCGGCCCGCCCGGCACCGGGAAGACCCACCTCGCCACCGGGATCGCGATCCGCGCCTGCCAAGCCGGCCACCGCGTCCAGTTCGCCACCGCATCGCAGTGGGTCGCCCGCCTGGCTGAGGCCCACCACGCCGGACGACTCCAAGACGAGCTGGTCCGACTCGGCCGCTACCCCCTGCTGGTCATCGACGAGGTCGGCTACATCCCCTTCGAACCCGAAGCCGCCAACCTGTTCTTCCAGCTCGTCTCATCCCGATACGAGAGAGCCAGCCTGATCGTCACCTCGAACAAGCCATTCGGCCGCTGGGGCGAGGTCTTCGGCGACGACGTCGTCGCCGCAGCCATGATCGACCGGCTCGTCCACCACGCCGAAGTCGTCGCACTCAAAGGCGACTCCTACCGGCTCAAAGACCGCGACCTGGGCCGCGTCCCAGCATCATCAACCGAGGAACCATGACCACAGGGGGGTCAATTTTCAACCGGCGGAAAGGGGTCAATTTTCGACCGGCGTTGACAATCGGGCCCGATCGCATGAAACGCGACAACGGCGCGCTCGAGTGCACTCCAATCGGCTGTCGTGGTGCCTCATGCGGGCTACTCGTTGCGCCGCTTGATGGTCTTCCTCGATGACGAAGGGCCGACAGCTTCCGACCGAGAGGGCCGGTCAAGGACCCGGGGGAGCAGTTCGGAGGAATCGAAATCCTGCGGACTATATGCGGACTGACGCCACCTTCGGAGTGCATATTCGCAGGTCAGCGGCCTGGGGCGGAGGGGCTGGCGTGTAGGCCGGGTTCTGTCCCCGACGCCTCGCGGCGCCGGGTGGCGACCATCCATCTGGGACGACCGTTGCCGGCCGCCTCGTGCGGTCTACCCGCGCACTCGGGCGGGCAGCCCTCGGACGTGCGCGCGCCCCCTCGTCGAGACGAGAGAGCTTCTTGACCTTGCTCCTGGTGGGGTTTGCCGAGCCGCGCCGGTCACCCGGCGCGCTGGTGGTCTCTTACACCACCGTTTCACCATCACCACCCGGCGGACCGGGTGGCTGTCTGTTCTCTGTGGCACTGTCCCGCAGGTTGCCCTGGGTGGGTGTTGCCCACCACCACGCCCTGTGGAGCCCGGACCTTCCTCGACCCGTCCGAAGACGAGCCGCGGCCGCCCGGCCAGCCCCTCCGCCCGGTCAGGATAGCGGCGCCGGCGGTCGGGTGGCACGTCGTACGCCGGCCCGCCGCTGGCCCCGGTGTACGTTCGAGCGCATGAGTGACAGCGCACCGGAGTTCTGGTTCTGCCTCACCCATCACACGGTCGAGGGGGAGGAGGGGTGCCGCAACCAGGACCGCCTCGGGCCCTACGCCACCTCCGAGGAGGCCTCCCACGCCCTGGAGAAGGTCCAGGAGCGCAACGAGGAGTGGGACAACGACCCGAAGTGGAACGACGAGGACTGACCTCGCCGTTCCCGGAGCGACGTCCGGCGGCTCGGCCGCCGGTGCGGGTCAGCGCTTCTTGCCGCGCTTGCCGACGACCTGCTGAGCCTGCTTGCTCGCCTGCTTGGTGACCGCCGAGGCGGTGACGGAGGCGACCTTGGCCTGCTTGAGCGCCTCGGCGACCGCCTTGTTGACGGCCGTCTGCAGACGCTTGCTGAACTCGTTGGAGGTGATCTCCGCGGCGACGCGGTCGGCGACCTCGCGTGCGATCTTCTCCGCGCTCGCCAGAGCGGCGGCGGCCTGCTCGCGGGGACCCGGCGGGTTCGGCACCACGTGCATCGGGCGGCCGGCGGCCTCCGCGGGGGGAGCAGCGGCCGGCGCCTTCTTGGCGGGGGCGGCCTTCTTGGCCGAGGCCTTCTTCGCGGGCGCCTTGGCGGCGGCCGCCTTCTTGGCGGGGGCCTTCTTGGCCGCGCTCTTCTTCGCCGGGGCCTTCTTGGCCGCCTTCTTGGCAGGGGGCTGGGTGTCGCTCACGTGCGTCTCCTCCTCATCGGACTGCTGGCCCGATCCTGCCAAGTCCGTGGGTGGAGCGCATCCCCGAGGTCGGTCAGGTGTGCTTGAAGTCGATCACCAGTCGCTGGGGCTGGTGCAGCACGAACATGCGGTACGGCGACCTGCGCGGGCTGAGCCCGAACCCGAAGGAGACCACACCCTCGAAGGAGCCGGTGAGCGCGATCGCCTTGAGGGTCGGGAAGCCGGGACGCACCATGCTGGGCCCCTCATAGACGTCGACGCCGTTGCTGTCGACGGTGAACGCGGGCTTGAGCACCAGCTCCAGCCCGCCTCGGATCGGCACCCGTTCACCGCTGGCGTCATAGGTGAAGTGCCGCCGGAAGGCGGTGTGCCCGCCCGGGATCTTGCCCTTCACGTCGATGACGACGCGGTCGAACCGCCGGTGCTGGGCATAGCGGAGGTCGAGGACCTTGGGCCTGGGCGCGGCGGGGTTGGTCCACGTGACGCCGGCGGTGCGCCAGCCGGAGGAGGGGAACTGCTCCGTGGCGGGCGCCGCGCCGGCGGAGGTCGCGGGCACGACCAGGCCGAGGGCGAGCAGGACGGTGAGGACGAGGTTGCGCATGGCGCGCCTCCTGCGGTGAGGGGGGAGCGATCCCGAGGGATCAGGGGGTGGGCGTGATCCGGAGGATCGCGTCGTTGCTGCCGTTGTCGGTGGTCGCCAGGAGGTCGCCGTTGGCGGCCAGGGTGAGGGAGCGCAGCCGCCCGAACTCGCGGAGCGCCTGGGGTGCCCGGGACCGGACGAACACGCCGTCGGCGTCGAAGCGGAGGAACACGATCCGACCCGCCTTGAGGGCCGCGACCGCCATGGTCCCGCGCAGCGAGCCCCACTTCTCGCCATAGACCCAGACGGCGCCGGACGTGGCGAGCGTCGGGAAGCCCGAGCTCCAGGCGGCGTCGGTCTGGTCGCCGGGCAGCGACTGGTCGGTCATCGGGACGGACTCGTTGTAGCCCGGGACCGGGTTCCAGCCATAGTCCGCGCCGGAGAGCACCTGGTTGATCTCGTCGTCGCGGTCGGGGCCGTGCTCGGCCGACCACAGGGTCCCGTCGGCGCGCTGAGCCAGGCCCTGCACGTTGCGGTGGCCGTAGTTGTAGACGTAGCGCTTCTTGACGTTCGTGGCCGAGATGAACGGGTTGTCCGGCCACGGCTTGCCCGTCTGCCGGTCGAGCCGCAGCACCTTGCCGCCGAGTGAGCGGAGGTTCTCGGGGTTGGTGCCGACGGCGGCGTCGCCGGTGCCGACGAACAGTGCTCCCGTCTCCTTCTCGATGAGGAGCCGGCAGCCGCCGTGCCGGCCGCTGCTGGTCGGGAAGCCGGTCACGAGCGGTCCCTTGGCGATGGCCCGCCGGCCGTCGCCGCTGAGCTTCCAGGCCAGCACCCGCACGTCGTGGCCGGTGGGGGTGCGCCACCCCGAGCAGGTGTAGAACCGCCGGTTGTCGGCGAACCTCGGGTCGACCGCGAGGGACATCAGCCCGGTCTCACCCGACACCCACACCTTGCCGTTCGGGAACCTGACCGTGCGGGCGGTGCCGCCATGGAGGAGGCGCAGGGTGGCGGAGTCCCGCTCGGTGAAGAGCCAGCCCTCGGAGCCGACCGACTGCACGTCCCAGACGTGGCTGTAGCCCTTCGCGATCTTGCGCACCCGGAACGACGGAACCGCAGCCCGCTCGTCCGGGCCGGCCTTCGTCGGGGCGGACGCCGCCGCGGTGCCGCTGCTCGAGGCCCCCGACGCCGTCGCGCCGTTCGACGCCGAGCCGGCCGACCCAGGGTCGGCGGGCGCCGACGAGCAGGCGACCGAGGGGACGAGGGTCAGGCCGAGGGTGACGGAGATTCCGAGAATGGCGCGTCGCATGTGGCCAACCTAGCGTCGCGGGCACCGGGGGCCGAGGTGCCGCCGCGTCAGAAGGTGTGCTCCGGACCGGGGAACGTGCCCGCCCGGACGTCCGCCGCATAGGCGGTCGCCGCCTCGAGCAGGACGCCACGCACGTCGGCGTACTGCTTGACGAACTTCGCCATCCGGCCACTCCGCAGGCCGAACGCGTCCTGCCACACGAGCACCTGGCCGTCGCAGCCGGCCCCGGCCCCGATGCCGATCGTGGGGATCTCGAGCTCGGCGCTGACCTCCGCCGCGACGTCGCCCGGCACCATCTCCATCACGACGGCGAACGCGCCGGCGTCCTGGACCGCCCGGGCGTCGCGCCGCACGCGGTCGGCCGCCTCGCCGCGGCCCTGCACCCGATAGCCGCCGAGGGCGTGCTCGCTCTGCGGGGTGAAGCCGATGTGGGCCATCACGGGGATGCCGCCGCGCGTCATCAGCTCGATCTGCGGCGCCATCTCCTGGCCGCCCTCCAGCTTCACGCAGTGGGCACCCGCCTCCTTCATGAACCGCACGGCCGTCCGGTAGCCCTGCTCGGGCGACTCCTGGTAGGACCCGAACGGCAGGTCGCCGATCACCATGGCCCGCCGCACCGACCGGGCCACCGCGCGGGTGAGCGGCAGCAGCTCGTCGACGGTGACGGGCAGCGACGTCTCGTTGCCGAAGACGTTGTTGGAGGCGCTGTCGCCCACGAGGAGCAGCTCCACGCCGGCCTCGTCGAAGACCTGGGCGGTGTACATGTCGTAGGACGTCAGCATGGCGATCTTCTCGCCGCGTGCCTTCATCTCCCGCAGGTGGTGGGTGCGGATCCGGCGCACCGGCGTCGGCGCGGAGGAGGTGTCGGGGGTGCCGGCTCCCGTGCCGTACGGCGGCGCGGTCTCGGCGCTCTGGTCGCTCATGAGAGGTGCTCCCTGCTGCCCCGGAGGGCGTCATCTCGAGGCTCCCCAGTGGAGTCCCCGGACCGTCTCCCACGCTAGTGCCTGCCCGCCCTCCGCCCTGGCCGGGGCCCGGACCGTCTGGAATGATGGCCCGGTGGCCCAGTCGGTGGAGCGTCGGTGACGGTGCACATGGCCGACAGCGCTGAGACGACCGCGTCGGTGAGCGCCGCGCTGCTGCGCGCCCAGCAGGTCGCCGACGAGCTGGTCGCGCACGCCCAGGCGGAGGCGCAGCAGACCGTCGAGCGGGTCCGCGAGCTCGAGCGCGAGGCCGAGCGCCTGCACGCGGAGGCGCAGGTCGCGCGTGACGCCGCCGAGCGCGACAGCCGCGAGGCGGCCGAGCGGCTGAGCCGCGCCTCGGAGCAGGGCCAGTCCCTGATCCGGGACGCCGGCCAGCAGGCGGCCGTGCTCATGCAGACCGTCGGCCGTGAGCGCGAGGCGATGCTGGCCGATGCCCGGGCCTCCGCCGCTGCCGAGCGAGTCGCCTCCGACCAGCTGCGCCACGACAACGAGCGCGAGATCGAGCAGTTGCGCGCGGCCGCCCTCGCGGAGGCCGAGCGGCTGGCGACCGAGTCCCATCAGCTCCACGAGGCGCGCCACACCGAGCTGGAGGAGCTGGACCGCACCCGCCGTGCGGAGATCGAGCGCACCGTGCAGGTGCTGCACGCCGAGGCGCAGACCGAGGCCAACAGGGTCACCAGCGAGGCCCACGCGGCCGCCGCGGCCTCGGTGCGGGCCGCCCAGGACGAGGCCGCGGAGCTGCGGGCCGCGGCCGAGGAGCGGCACGGCCGCCTGATCAGCCAGGCGGAGGCGCACCTCGTCGAGGCCCGCGCGGAGGCCGAACGCCAGCTGGCCGAGGCCGCCGAGCAGACCGCCTGGACCACCCGCACCGTCGAGTCCCTGCTGGCGGCGACGGCAGCCGAGGTCGAGCGGACCAGGCTGACCGGCCACCGGGAGATGGCGCTGCTGCTGGCCCGGCGGCGCCGCGAGCTCCAGGCGGTGATCCGCAGCTCTGCCGATCGGCTCCGTGAGCGCGCCGCCGCGGCCCGTCAGCACGCCCTGGAGCTCGAGGAGGCCGGTCGCAAGGCGCTGGTCGAGGCGGAGGCCGACGCCGAGCAGATCCGCGAGCAGGCCCGCCACGACGCAGCCGCGACGCGCGACGAGGCCGCGCGGCACCTCGAGGCGACCCAGGAGAGTGCCGCGGTCCGCACGAGCGAGGCCGAGGCGGGCGCCCAGACCCTGCGCGAGCAGGTGGCCGCCGACGTGATGCGCGCCCAGCTGGAGGCCCAGCAGATCGTCGGCGACGCCCACCAGGAGGCCGACCGCCTGCGCACCGAGGCCGTCCGCGAGCGCGAGCAGGCCGCACGCTCGGCCCTCGCGCTCCTCGAGGAGGCGCGCGCCGAGGTCGACCAGCTCCGCGCCCAGCGCGATGCCATCGTCGACGAGCTCGGTGGCCTCTCCGGAGTGATCTCGGCCCTGGCCGTGCCCGAGCCCGACGCCCACCTCGCTCCCCGCGCCACCCCACCCCCCACCGCAGACCCCGTGCCCGACCCGGAGGAATCCGCATGAGCATCGACAGCACCCACTCCTCGTTCCGACTCGTCCGTCGTGGCTATGAGCCCACCGAGGTCGACCAGCGCATCACCGACCTCATGAAGCAGGCCGGCACCAGCCAGCAGCGCATCGTCGAGCTGACCTCCCGGGTCCGCGAGCTCGAGGCGGCCCAGCGGCTCGCGGCCGACTCCGCGGCCACCCCGCACGCCGCCCCGACCTTCGCCGACCTCGGTGCCCGCGTGGGCCAGATCCTGGCGCTCGCCGAGGAGGAGGCCGCGGAGATCAGGTCCTCGGCCAAGTCCGACTTCGAGGACCGGCTCCGCGAGGCGGAGCAGTCCGCCGAGAAGGTGCGCGCCGAGGCCGACGCCTATGCCACCCAGCGCCGCGCCGACGCCGACGAGGAGGCTGGCTCCGTCGTCGGCAAGGCCCACCAGCGCGCCGACGAGCTCCACGAGGAGACCAAGCGCGACTCCGAGGCCCGGCGCGGCGAGGCCGAGGCGCTCTATGAGGCCCAGCAGGCCAAGGCCGCCCAGGCGGCCGCCGACTTCGAGACCACCCTGGCCGAGCGTCGCGACCGGGTGGAGAAGGAGTTCGCGGCCCAGTTCGAGGCGACCCGCGGCCAGCTGGCCGAGGCGCAGGCCCACCTCGAGGAGACCCGCAACGAGGCCCAGCGCATCCGCGGCGACGCCGAGACCGGCGCGCGCCGGCAGGTCGAGGACGCCCAGCAGGAGGCGGCCTCCATCGTGGAGCAGGCACGGGCGCACGCCGACCGGATCGCCGCGGAGTCCGACCGTGCGCTCGCCGCCGCCACCCAGCGCCGCGACAGCATCAACGCCCAGCTCGGCAACGTTCGTCAGATGCTCGCCACGCTCACCAACGTCTCGCCCGCCGGCCTGCTCGCCATGGAGGGCTCGGCCCTCGTGCCCGAGGCCGCCGAGGCCCCCGGGCCGGCTCCCGAGGTCGAGCCGTCGGCCGAGGACGACGTCGCGCCGGCCGCCGAGGCCGAGGCGGAGGACACCGAGACTCCCGATGTCGTCGAGGCCGACGACGCCGTCGCCGAGACCGACGACAGCGCGGACGCCACCGACGAGGCGCCGGCGGGTCAGCCCACGTAGTGCCGCCGGTCCGGGCGGTCCAGCTCGTGCAGCAGCCCGCCCAGGGCCGTCCGGTCGTCGGCGTCGCCGGTGTGCGCGGCGGCGAAGCGCACGGCGTACTGGCTGACCTCGTCGAGCCGCCACTCGAGGTCGAACATCCGCAGGAGTGACGGTGCGGGCTCGGGCCCGCCGTAGTCCGACCGCCAGGCCACGTCGAGCGGGAGCAGGCCGGCGAGGTCGCGCTCGCGGGGTGCCAGCCGCAGCGACTCGAGGTCGACCAGGTGCACCCGGCCCGCGGCGTCGACCAGCTGGTTGTGCGCGCCCGGCTCCCCGTGCGTCGGCACCCAGCCGGCCGGGTCCGACGAGGCGGCCAGGCCCAGGTAGTCGGCGGTCCACGCGGCGACGGCCCCCAGCCGCGCGAGGAGCGCTCGACGAGCCTGCTCGCCGAGCGGCCCACCGTCCCACCGCTGGGCGACCTGCTCGGTGAGGACGTCGGGCAGGTCGGCGTCGACGAGCGGTCGCCAGGGCGGCAGCGTCGGGGGTGGCGCCGCGGCGTGCAGGCGCGGCAGCAGCCGCGCCTCGAGCCCCGGTCGCCGCGGCGGGTCGCCGGCCAGCCAGGGCGTGGCCGACAGCAGGCCCTCGGCGACCGGGACCGTGAGGCCGCCGCCCGCACGAGGAAGCGGTGCGTGGAGGAACTCGAGCCCGGCTCGGGCGAGCTCGGCGCCGGCGGCATAGGCGTCCTCGACGTCCCCGCGGGTGCGGCGCGGCGGCGAGACCTCGTCGTAGGTCACGAACGCGACCGGCTCGCCCGCGGCCAGCGCCCGCCAGTGGAAGGCGCCGAACCCGACCGGGAGATAGTCCACCGCGTCCGCCGCGGGCACCCACTCGTCGGTCACCAGGGCGAGGACCTCGGCGTCGCTCAGCAGTTCGGGACGCTCGTGCACGGGCCGAGGCTAGCCCCGCGCCCGCAGGGTGAGCCGCGTGGGAGACTCCGGGCGTGGACTTCTTCTCCGCCTACGCCCACGGGTTCGCCCGCGTGGCCGCGTGCACCGTCCCGTCGGCCCTCGCCGATCCGGCCACCAACGCGGCCACCATCCTGGCCGAGGCCCGCGCCTGCCACGACGAGGGCGTCGCCGTCGCGGTCTTTCCCGAGCTCTCCCTCAGCGGCTATGCCATCGACGACCTGCTGCTGCAGGACACGCTGCTCGAGGCGGTCGAGCAGGCGGTCGCCGTCCTGGTCGAGGCGTCCGCGGGCCTGCTGCCCGTCCTGGTGGTCGGCGCGCCCGTCGCCGTCGGCAACCGGGTGCTGAACTGCGCCGTGGTGATCCACGACGGCGAGCTGCTGGGGGTGGCGCCCAAGTCCTACCTCCCCACCTACCGCGAGTTCTATGAGCGACGACACTTCGCGCCCGGCGACGACCGCCGCGGGGAGTGGGTCGACCTCGCCGCGCACGAGGTGCCCTTCGGTCCCGACCTGATCTTCGAGGCGTCCGACCTCCCGGGCCTGCGGATCCACGTCGAGGTCTGCGAGGACATGTGGGTGCCCGTGCCGCCGAGCGCCGAGGCGGCCCTCGCCGGCGCGACGGTGCTGCTCAACCTGTCCGCCAGCCCGGTCACCGTCGCCCGCGCGGAGGACCGCCGGCTCATGGTGAGGTCGGCGAGTGCTCGCTGCAGCGCGGCCTACCTCTACACCGCCGCCGGTCAGGGCGAGTCGACCACCGACCTGTCCTGGGACGGCCAGACGATGGTCTACGAGCTCGGCGACCTGCTGGCCGAGACCGAGCGCTTCCCCGACGGGCCGCGCCGCAGCGTGGCCGACGTCGACCTCGACCGGATCCGGCAGGACCGACTGCGCCAGGGCACCTTCGACGACAACCGGCGCACCCTCGGCATCACGACCTCGGCCGGCGGGGAGGGGCGCGGCTTCCGGACCGTGCCCTTCGAGCTGCGTGCCCCCGAGACCGACCTCGGCCTGCGGCGCAAGGTCGACCGCTTCCCGTTCGTGCCCGACGACGCCGAGCGGCTGGCGCAGGACTGCTACGAGGCCTACAACATCCAGGTCTCCGGGCTCGAGCAGCGCCTGCAGGCGATCGGGCAGCCCAAGGTCGTCATCGGGGTCAGCGGCGGGCTCGACTCCACCCACGCCCTGATCGTGGCGGCCAAGGCGATGGACCGGCTCGGCCGGCCACGCGCCGACATCCACGCCATCACGATGCCGGGATTCGCCACCGGCGCCGAGACCAAGGACCGGGCGACGCGCCTGGCCACCTCGCTCGGGGTCAGCTTCGAGGAGCTCGACATCACGCCGGCCGCACGCCAGATGCTGGCCGACCTCGACCACCCGTTCGCCGCCGAGGAGCCGGTCTATGACGTCACGTTCGAGAACGTCCAGGCGGGTCTGCGCACCGACTATCTCTTCCGGCTCGCCAACCACCGCGGCGGCATCGTGCTCGGCACCGGTGACCTGTCCGAGCTCGCCCTGGGCTGGTGCACCTATGGCGTCGGCGACCAGATGTCGCACTACAACGTCAACGCGGGAGTGCCCAAGACGCTGATCCAGCACCTCATCCGCTGGGTCGTCGACTCGGGCCAGTTCGACGAGGAGACCGGACGGGTGCTGGGGGAGATCGTCGTCCAGGAGATCACCCCCGAGCTCATCCCGCGGCAGGAGGGCGTCAAGCCACAGGCCACCGAGGACTCGGTCGGCCCCTATGCGCTCCAGGACTTCACGCTCTTCCACGTCCTGCGCTTCGGCTTCCGGCCCAGCAAGATCGCCTTCCTGGCGTGGCACGCCTGGCACGACGCCGAGGTGGGGGAGTGGCCACCGAGCTTCCCGGTCGAGCGGCGGACGTCCTACTCCCTGGGGGAGGTGCGCCACTGGCTCGAGGTCTTCGTCCGGCGCTTCTTCGCGAGCCAGTTCAAGCGGTCGGCACTGCCCAACGGCCCCAAGGTGAGCCCGGGCGGCACGATGAGCCCGCGCGGCGACTGGCGGATGCCCTCGGACGCCACGCCCGCCGCCTGGCTCGCCGAGCTGGAGCGGGTGCCGGAGGAGTAGGGGAGGTGGGGTGCCGCCCGGTGCTTGACCTTCACACGGTGTCAAGGGGTGCGATGGAGAGGTCATGTTGACCATCGGAGAGTTCGCCCGCCTGGCCGGGGTGTCGGCGCGCATGCTGCGCCACTACGACGCCCTGGGCCTGCTGGTGCCCACCCACGTGGACCCGTCCAGCGGCTACCGCCGCTATGACCCCGACCTCCTGCCGCGCGCCCACCAGCTGGTCGCGCTCAAGGAGCTCGGGTTCAGCCTCGAGCAGGTCGGCGAGCTGATGCTCGCCGCGTCGCCGGACCAGCTCCGGCTGCTGCTCGCACAGCGGCGGGCCGAGCTGGCCGGCCGGATCGCGGAGGACTCCGCGAGGCTGGCCGAGGTGGAGCGGCGTCTCCGGCTCATCGAAGGAGGAAGCGAGATGGAGTTCGCCGAGAAGGAGCTGCCCGCCCTGACGGTGCTGAGCAGGTCGGAGGTCGTGGACGACACGTCCCAGATCGGGGCCGTCATCGGCCCGATGTTCACGGGGCTGGCCGAGCAGCTCGCCGAGGCCGGCGACCCCCCGAGCCACCCGGGCGTGGCCTGGTATGAGCCGGAGGGCGAGCGGCTGCGCGTCACGGCGGGCTACCTCGACAAGACGGTCGTGCCGGAGGGGTCGGCTCAGCGTGCGCTCCCGGGCCAGCCGCGGGCGGTCACGACGGTCTACGTCGGCGCCATGGCCGGCATCGGCCAGGCGTGGCAGGAGCTCGGCGAGCACGTCCGGCGCGAAGGGCTGGAGTTCGCCGGACCGTGCCGGGAGCTCTACCTGGACGTCCAGGGGCCCGAGGACACCTGGGTGACCGAGCTCCAGCAGCCCGTCCGCTGAGGCTCGTGGCGGGTGCGGCGCGCGGACCCGCGTCACACGGCTGAAACATGGTTCGGCCATAGTTGGCCGCATGGGTAAGCAGGAAGACTTCGTGCTCCGGGCGCTGGAGGAGCGCGACGTCCGGTTCGTGCGGCTGTGGTTCACCGACGTGCTCGGCTCGCTGAAGTCGGTCGCGGTCGCGCCCGCCGAGCTCGAGGGCGCCTTCGACGAGGGCATCGGGTTCGACGGGTCCGCGATCGAGGGCTTCGCCCGCGTCTATGAGGCCGACATGCTGGCGATGCCGGATCCCTCGACGTTCCAGATCCTGCCCTGGCGCGGCGAGGGCCCGGCGACGGCACGCATGTTCTGCGACATCGTGATGCCCGACGGCAGCCCGTCGTACGCCGACCCCCGGCACGTGCTCAAGCGCACGCTCGGCAAGGCCGCCGACAAGGGCTTCACGTTCTACACCCACCCCGAGATCGAGTTCTTCCTCTTCAAGGACGAGCCCAAGCCGGGCATCGAGCCGGTGCCGGTCGACCGCAGCGGCTTCTTCGACCACACCGCGCAGTCGATGGGCGCCGACTTCCGCCGCGAGGCGATCACCCAGCTCGAGTCGATGGGCATCTCGGTGGAGTTCAGCCACCACGAGGGCGGGCCCGGGCAGCAGGAGATCGACCTGCGCTACGCCGACGCGCTCACCACCGCGGACAACATCATGACCTTCCGCACCGTCGTCCGGGAGGTGGCGCTGAGCCAGGGCATCTGGGCGACGTTCATGCCCAAGCCGTTCACCGAGCACCCGGGCTCCGGGATGCACACCCACGTGTCGCTGTTCGAGGGCGACCGGAACGCGTTCTTCGAGGGTGGGGCGCAATACCAGCTCTCCAAGACGGCCCGGCAGTTCATCGGCGGCATCCTGCGGCACGCGAGCGAGATCACCGCCATCACCAACCAGTGGGTCAACAGCTACAAGCGGCTCATGGGCGGCGGTGAGGCGCCGTCCGGCATCTGCTGGGGCCACAACAACCGGTCCGCGATGATCCGGGTGCCGATGTACAAGCCCGACAAGGGCAACTCCACGCGCGTCGAGGTGCGCACCATCGACGCCGCCTGCAACCCCTACCTCGCCTTCGCCGTCGTGCTGGCCGCCGGCATGAAGGGCATCGAGGAGGGCTACGAGCTCCCGGCCGAGGCCGAGGACGACGTCTGGTCGCTCACCGAGCGGGAGCGCCAGGCCCTCGGCATCGAGCCGCTGCCCAAGAACCTGTCCGACGCGATCGCCGTCGCGGAGAAGTCCGAGCTGCTCGCGGAGACCCTCGGAGAGCACGTCTTCGAGTTCTTCCTGCGCAACAAGCGAGCCGAGTGGGCGGAATATCGGATTCAGGTGTCGGCCTACGAAAGAGATCGTATGCTGCCTGTGCTATGAGCATTCCGGCACTCGGCGTGGAAAGGGTCATCGGCTACCCCCGCGCACTGGTCGAGCCGCTGCTGTGGCTTGCCTTCGTCACGGGTGCGATGTGGCTGATGGTCGCGCTCGACATCCGGCAGGGGATCGCCCCCGGTGCCGAGGTCGACCACACGCTGCCGACGCTCGCGGCCGCGCTGTCGCTCGTCCTCCTGCTCAACTCCGCCTCCGCGCTCATGCTCCAGGGCCAGAAGGGCTGGGCCAGCCGCGGCGTCGCCGTCGCCGCCGGGCTGGGCCTCGGCGTGTCCGCCTGGGGGCTGTCGCTGGTCACCGAGCTGGACGCCGGGCTCAAGCACTACCTCGTCTGGGGCAGCATCAGCGCCGGCGGCATGCTGATCGCGCTCGCCCTGACCCGCTGGCGGGTCCACCAGACGGGGCTGCGGAACCCGCCGGGCAGCTTCGCCCTGATCGTCATCGGCCTGCTCGGCATCGCCGGGCTGGTGCTCGCCTGGGTCGCCTACCGGTCCTTCGGCCTCGGCCTCGCCGGCGACGAGCCCGGGTCGGTCACCGGCTGGAACTCCCTGGTCCCGGCGCTCGCCCTCCTCGCGGGGGTGCTGTCCGCCATGGGCGCCGTCTGGCGGCGCTACTGGTGGTGGGCCGCCGGTCTGCTGGCGGCGGGTGCCGTCGTGGCCGAGTTCGCCATGCTCTCCGTCGCCTGACCACCTCCGCGCTCACCGGTCGGCGCCGTCGGCGCGAGGCAGTAGGTTCGTCCCTGTGTCCGCACGCATCCTGGTCATCGAGCACGAACCCGACGACCCGCCCGCCTGGTTCGGGGTCTGGCTCCAGGACTCCGGCTGTGACCTCCACGTCTGCCAGCCGTGGGCGGGCGACGCCCTGCCCACCGACCTGTCGGGGCACGACGGCCTCCTCGTGATGGGAGGCTGGATGAGCGCCCACCACGACGAGGAGGTCGCCTGGCTCTCCGGAGTCAAGGAGCTCGTCCGGCTCGCCGCGGGCGACGGCACCCCCATGCTCGGCATCTGCCTCGGCCACCAGGTGGCGGCGGTCGCGCTGGGCGGCGAGGTCCGCACCAACGAGCTGGGCCAGCAGATCGGGCTGACCGACGTGGGCTGGCTGCCCGACGCCCACGTCGACCCGCTGATGAGCGCCGTGGCCACCCCGCGGCGCGGCATCCACTGGAACTCCGACGTCGTCACCCGGCTTCCCGAGGGCGCCGTCGAGCTCGCCCGCGCCGCGCGCGGCGAGGTCCAGGCGGCCCGCTTCGGGCCGGCCATGTGGGGGGTGCAGTGGCACCCCGAGATCGACGAGCCACTGCTGCGCCGCTGGGTCGAGGACGAGCCCGACGGACCGGTCCGCGCCGGGCTGGACGCCGAGCAGGAGCTGGCCGCCGTGGCCACGGCGCGCGCCGAGCTCGACGACGCCTGGCGACCGCTGGCCCGACGGTTCGCCGAGATCGTGCAGGCCCGAGTCGCACCGGGCCGATGACGCCCCGATCGACCGGCACCCTGAGCCGGCAGAACCTGCTGCGCCTCGGCTTCCAGGACACCGATCGGGCCCAGGAGCTGCTGGCGGACCTCGGCGACCCGGGTGAGCCGCTGCTCGCGATCCTGGGGCGCACGGCCGACCCCGACCAGGCCCTCGGCGGCCTCGTCCGGCTCGCGGAGGCGGCCCCCGACCGGGCCCCGCTGCTCCGTGCGCTCGCCGACGACGAGGGCACGGCGATGCGCACCCTCATGGTGCTGGGCGCCAGCCTCGCCCTCACCGACCACCTGGTGCGCCATCCCGACCAGTGGCGCGAGCTCCAGGACCCCGACCTCGGAGCGACCCGGCCGGCCGCCTACGCCGTACGCACGGCCCTGCTGACCGCGGTCGGAGCCGACCCGCTCGCCGAGTCGCCGGTCGCGTCCGTCGGCGCGGCCGGTCCCGACGCCCTGCGCGTGGAATACCGCCGCCACCTGCTGCGCCTGGCCTCCCGCGACCTGGCCCACCACCTCGGCGTGGACGACGCGGCCGCCGAGCTCTCCGACCTCGCCGCCGGCACGCTCGACGCAGCGCTCGCCATCGCCCGGGAGCGGGTCGGCGCCGACGCGTCGACCGCCCGGCTCGCCGTGATCGCGATGGGCAAGTGCGGTGCCCACGAGCTCAACTACGTCTCCGACGTCGACGTGATCTTCGTGGCCGAGCCGGCCGCCGGTGCCGAGGAGGGCCCGGCCCTCAAGGTCGCCACCCAGCTCGCCTCGACGCTGATGCAGGTCTGCTCCGACCACACGCCCGAGGGCACGATCTGGCCGGTGGACGCCGCGCTGCGCCCCGAGGGCAAGGCCGGGCCGCTGGTCCGGACCCTGGCGAGCCACCGCGGCTACTACGACCGCTGGGCCAAGACCTGGGAGTTCCAGGCGCTGCTCAAGGCGCGCGCGGTCGCAGGCGACCTCGACCTGGGGGCGCAGTTCACCGAGCTCGTGGCCCCGCTGGTGTGGAGCGTCGCCGAGCGCGAGGGGTTCGTCGGCGACGTCCAGGCGATGCGCCGGCGGGTGCTCGACCACATCCCGGCCCACGAGGCCGAGCGGCAGCTCAAGCTGGGGTCGGGCGGCCTGCGCGACGTCGAGTTCGCGGTGCAGCTGCTCCAGCTCGTGCACGGCCGCGCCGACGAATCGATCCGCTCCGCCGCCACGCTGAGCGCCCTGGCCGAGCTGACCCGGGGCGGCTACATCGGCCGCGAGGACGGCGAGTCGATGGCCGCGGCCTACGCGTTCCTGCGCACCCTCGAGCACCGCATCCAGCTGCACCAGCTCCGCCGGACCCACGTCGTCCCCGACGGGGAAGACGCCCTGCGCCGGCTGGGCCGGTCCGTCGGCTTCCTCAAGGACCCGGTCCCCGCGCTGGAGAAGGAGTGGAACCACCACCGGCGCGAGGTGCGCCGCCTGCACGAGAAGCTGTTCTACCGCCCGCTGCTCGCCGCCGTGGCCCGCATCCCCGGGCAGGGGGCGCGGCTGTCGGCCGAGGCGGCGGGGCAGCGGCTCGCCGCACTCGGCTACCAGGACCCCGTCGCGGCGCTGCGGCACCTCGAGGCGCTGACCAGCGGCCTCTCGCGCACGGCCGCCATCCAGCGCACGCTGCTGCCGGTCCTGCTGGAGTGGTTCGCCGACGCTCCCGACCCCGACGCGGGGCTCTTCGGCTTCCGGCGCATCTCGGAGTCCCTGGGCAGCACCCCGTGGTATCTCAAGACGCTGCGCGACGAGGGGCAGGTGGCCGAGCGGCTGGCGCGCCTGCTCGCCACCTCCCGCTATGCCACCGACCTGCTCGAGCGGGAGCCCCAGGGCGTGCGCCTGCTCGGCGAGGACCTCCAGCCGCTGAGCGCCGAGGCCATCACGGCGGAGATGGAGGCCTCGGCCGGACGGCAGGCCAACGCTGAGGACGCCGTCCGCCTGATCCGGGGGATCCGCCGCCGCGAGCTGTTCCGAGTCGCCACCGGCGACCTGCTCGGCCTGGTCGACGTCGAGGCCACGGGGGCCGGCCTGTCGCGCATCACCGACGCCACGCTGGAGGCCACCCTCGGCGTGGCGGTCCGCTCGGTGCTCGAGCAGCGCGGCCTGGCCGAGCCGCCGACGCGGATCGCGGTCGTCGCCATGGGGCGCTACGGCGGGTTCGAGCTGTCCTACGGCAGTGACGCCGACGTGATGTTCGTGCACGACCCGGAGCCCGGCGCCGACCCGCACGCCGCGTCGTCGTACGCCATGGCGGTCTGCAACGAGCTCCGCCGGCTGCTGTCGATCCCGGGCACGGACCCGCCGCTGCTCATCGACGCCGACCTGCGGCCCGAGGGCAAGCAGGGCCCACTGGTGAGGTCGGTCGACTCCTATGCCGCCTACTACGCCAAGTGGTCGAAGGTCTGGGAGTTCCAGGCCCTGCTGCGCGCCGACCCGGTCGTCGGCGACGAGGGCGTGCGGCAGCGGTTCACCGCGCTGATCGACCCGCTGCGCTTCCCGGCGGAGGGGCTGCCCGAGGCCGACATCCGCGAGGTGCGCCGGATCAAGGCTCGCGTCGACCAGGAGCGGCTGCCGCGCGGCGCCGACCCACACACGCACCTCAAGCTCGGTCGCGGTGGGCTCGCCGACGTCGAGTGGACCGTCCAGCTGCTCCAGATGCGCTATGCCGGCGCGCACCCGTCGCTGCGCAGCACCCGCACGCTCGAGGCGCTGTTCGCCGCCCGGGACGCGGGGCTCGTGACCGAGGACGACGCCGAGACGCTGGCGACCGCGTGGCGGACCGTCAGCCGGGTGCGCAACGCCATCACCCTCGTGCGGGGCAAGGCGTACGACCAGCTGCCGCGCGACGCACGCGAGCGCGCGGCCGCGGCCAGCGTGCTGGGCTACCCGCCCGGCGAGTCGGACCGGATGGTCAACGACTACCTCCGCGTGACCCGTCGCGCCCACGACGTGGTCGAGCGGATCTTCTGGGGCTAGGAGGCCGCGATGAGCACGACCGAGGAACGCGCCACCGAGCTGGGGCGCCTGCACGAGGACGAGCGGCTGCTCACCCTCGTCAACGTCTGGGACGTCGCCAGCGCCCGGGTCGTCGCGGCCACCCCGGGCACCACCGCGCTCGCCACCGCCAGCCACGCGGTCGCCGCGACCTTCGGCTTCGACGACGGCGAGGTGATCCCGCGCGACCTGATGCTCGACATGGTCGGCCGGGTCGTGGCGTCGACCCACCTGCCCGTCACCGCCGACCTGGAGGCGGGCTATGGCGACGCGGGGGAGACGGTCCGCCGGGCCATCGGGCTCGGGGTCGTGGGCGCCAACATCGAGGACGAGCTCGTCCCCTTGTCGGACGCGGCCGCGCGGATGGCCGCCGTCGTCGCCGCGGCCGAGGCCGAGGGGCTGCCGTCGTTCGTGCTCAACGCACGCACCGACGCGTTCCTGCGTGCCGGCGACCGGCCGTCCGCCGACGTGCTGGCCGACGCGGTCGAGCGGGGACGGGCCTATCTCGACGTCGGGGCCCCGTGCGTGTTCGTCCCCGGAGCGCTGCGGGAGGACGACATCGCCGCGCTGGTGTCCGCGTTCGGGCCGCGACGGCTCTCGCTGATCGGGCTGCCCGGGCTGCCGCCCCGCGACCGGCTCGAGGAGCTCGGGGTCGCCCGCGTCTCCTGGGGGCCGATGCCGCAGCGGGTGGCGCTCACCGCCCTGCAGCGGATGGTCGAGGACCTGGCCGCGGGAGGCGGTGCTCCGACCGACGTACGCCGGCTGACCTGACGACTCGCCGGGCCCCCGGCGTCTCAGGGGCGCCTCCCGTGGGTACAGGCTGCACAGGGACAGGCCCTAGCCTGTCCGGAACCCCACCCCACAACCGGAGGACTGTCATCGTGTGGACAGCCACCCGCTCCTCGGCGGCCATCGCCCTGCTCTCGGCCTCGCTCCTCGTCGCGGCCTGCCCGCCCGCCCGTGCTCGCGCCTCGACCGACGACGTGCGCGTCGGCTTCGCCGGCGCCGCCACGGGGGCGGAGATCACCAAGGTGACCAACATCGGCACCGCGGACACGACGCAGAAGGTCGTCACGGCCCATGGCGGCGCCATCGTCGCCCGCCGGTCGACGGTGACCGGCAACGTGGCCGCCGACTACCCGGACTATGACGGGGCGCGCAACGGTGACCGCGCCGTGATCGCGGTCAGCAACGCCACGAGCACCGACGAGCTCGCGCCCGGTGCCGCGGCCTTCGAGTTCGGAGCCGACCTGCGCCTGGACGCGACCAACCAGGGCACCGCCTCCGACAACGGCAACAACGTGTTCCAGCGCGGGCTCTATGGCGACACCGCGCAGTTCAAGCTCCAGGTGGACGGCAACCACGTCAGCTGCCGCGTCAAGGGCGACCTCGGCGCTGCGGACGTGTGGTCGCCCCGCCGGCTCAAGGCCGCCCGGTGGTACCGCGCCAGCTGTGCCCGCCAGCTCGTCACCGACGGCGACCAGCTGGTGCTCACCCTGCGGCCGTTCAAGGCCGACGGCACGCTGGGCACCGCGCTCGTGAGCAGGTCCACGGTCACCCAGGTGGGCAACCTCTCCTTCGACGTCGCCACGCCGCTGTCGATCGGTGGGAAGCTGGATCCCGACCTGACGGTCGACGCGTCCGCCGACCAGTTCAACGGGAGGCTGGACAACGCCTTCCTCCGGATCCCCTGAGGAGACCCCTCCATGGCCGACCTCGACGACCGGTTCCGCGATGCCGTCCGGGCCTGTGACCGCGGGGTGTTCTGGCGTCCGTTGGCCGGCCCCGCCGAGGAGCTGCGCCGCATCGCCGATGCCTGCGCCGACCTCGGGATCGACGAGAACGACGGCTATGGCGAGCGCGGTGCCGTCGCGCTCCTCGAGGAACAGGTGGCGAGCCTGCTGGGGAAGCCCGCGGCGGTCCTCTTCATCAGCGGCGTGATGGCCCAGCAGGCCGCCCTGCGCGTCTGGTGCGACCGCAGCGGGTCGCGGCGGGTGGCCCTGCCCGACCTGTCGCACCTGCTGCACCACGAGGAGGACGGCCCCCGCCGCCTGCACGGCTTCGAGATGGAGTGGCTCACGACCGGGCGCCAGGTGCCGACCGCGGAGCGCCTCGAGGCGGTGCCCGGCCGGCTGGGAGCGGTCCTCGTCGAGCTCCCGCTGCGCGAGGCGGGATGCCTGCTGCCGTCGTGGGACGAGCTGGTGGCCCTCTCCGCGGCGGCGCGCACACGCGTCGTACCCCTGCACGCCGACGGCGCCCGGATCTGGGAGAGCCAGCCGTTCTGGGACCGGCCGCTGCCCGAGATCGCGGGACTCGTCGACAGCATCTATGTGTCGCTCTACAAGGGCCTCGCCGCGCCGAGCGGTGCGCTGGTCGCCTGCGACGAAGACGTGGCGGCCGAGCTGCAGGTGTGGCGGCGCCGGATGGGCGGCACGCTCTACCGGATGACGACCCAGGCGGTCGGTGGCCTGCTCGGGCTGCGCGACGAGCTGCCGCGGATGGGGGAGTACGCCGCCTGGGCCCGCCGGCTCGCCGCCGCCCTGGGCGAGCGCGGCTTCGTCTGCTTCCCCGACCCGCCGCACACCAACACCTTCCTGGTGCACGCGGCCGGCGATCCCGACGCCCTGAACGAGCGGCTGCTCGCCTTCACCGAGCGCGAGCGGCTGGCGCTCAGCGGACTGTGGCACCCCACCGACGTGCCCGGCCAGGTCGTCACCGAGCTCGCGGTGCACGCCCGAGCCGTCGAGCACGACCCCGACGTCGTCGCAGGCTGGTTCGCCGAGGTGGCCGGGGTCTGAGCCTTGGCCTGCCGTGGGTGGGGGCCCGGGGGCATGCGGTTTGGACACAATCCGCGTGAAATCCGGGTCCGAACGTGCGGTTCGCGTCCAATCCATGGGGTCGGTCGACCGCGCGAACCCGCCGGCGCGACCGGCCGCCTCACCGGCACCAGCGGTCACATCGACGGGGCGAAACCTGCACTGGTGGGGCGAAACTTCGGCCAACCAGTGCGGCTTTCCCCGCTCGGGCGGGGAAACCGGCAGGCCCCAGCCCTCAGTGAGGGCCGCGAGCGATCGAGCAGGGCTCGCCGACGGCGAAGGTCAGGCTCAGGTCGACGTCCTCGGTGAGGTCGATCGTCTGGTCGCAGCCGTCGACGGGCGGGTCGAGGTTGCCGCAGTTGGCGTCACAGGGCCGCTGCGCCGCCGCGAAGCCATAGCTGCCGGGCTCCAAGCCCTCCCAGGTCACGCCCATCTTGGTCGTGCTGGTCGGCTCGATGTCGTGGCCGGCGGAGTCGGTCAGCCGGTAGACCTGCACCGCACCCTCGGTGTAGATCGGTCCGCCGGTCGACGTCGTGGCCGTCACCCGCAGGGTCACCGTGTCGTCGACCACCCGATCCGCCGGCACCTGGGTGTCCTGCTGCGAGCAGCCGGTCAGCGCGACCAGCACGATCAGCAGCGCAGCGGCGGCGGGACGACTCCTCATGCGGGCTTGGACGGCGTGTGTCCGACGCCGGTTCCCGCCGAGGTGGCGCTCAGGTACGTCGAGGTGGCGCTGCGGTACGTCGAGGTGGCACTCGCGTGCCCCCGAGACCTCCGTCGACCGGTGTCGCACCGGTCGGGAGGCGAGCGTCAGCCCATCACCGAGTGGGAGACGGCGGGGCTGATGGAGCCGCTGAGGTCGACGGCGGAGACGTCGATGGCGCCGGCGTGCTCGCCCCACTCCTCGAGGAAGGCGAAGTCGGCGACGGCGTCGAGCGGGATCTCGTGCAGCGCGAGGGTGGCCAGGACGGCGTCGTGGCACAGGCCGTAGCGGATCGGCTCCTCGGCGAGGCCATAGACGCGGATGTCGTCGCCTTCGGTGTGGTAGCCGCCGTTGCGGGCGACGATCTTCTCGCCGGTGACGGAGACCCGGATCTTGGCGGTGTGGTCACCGCCGTCGTCGGGGACGTGGTGGACGCTGACGATCACCCGGGTGGCGCGGATCGGCGGGTGGTCGTTGAACGCCCTCAGGGGGACGTCGATCTGGTAGACGTCGGTGTAGGACGACTCGAGGTGCTTCAGTTCGGACACACCACCATCGTCCTCCACCAGGGAAGGACCCGTCTCATCGACGCCACGGTCCGTGGCGGAGGTCACCCGGGGTGCTCCGCCTAGGGGCGGAGGACGACCGCCCCGGCGTGGGCCGGCAGCACCAGCCGCCCACCCTCGACCCGCGCGGCCGTGGGAGTCGTGAACGCCACGTCGGAGCCCGCGGCCCCGCCGTCCAGGTCCAGGGACGCCTCGGCGTCGCCGACGTTGACCGCGACCAGCACCCGACCCCGACGCAGCGTGAACACCCGCCGCTCCTCGTCCGCCGTGCACGCGACGGTGCGGAGGTCGGGGTCGGTGACCGCGGGGAGCGAGCGACGCAGCCGCACCAGCCGTCGGTAGGCGTCGAGCACCACGGCGTGGTCGCCGGACTCCCGCTCGGCCCAGTCGAGCCTCGCGGCGGCCCGGGTCGCCGGGTCCTGCGGGTCCGGGACGTCGGCCGGGTCCCAGCCCATCCGCTCGAACTCCGCCAGCCGGCCCTCGGCCACCGCGGCGCCCAGATCGGGCTCGGGGTGCGAGGTGAAGAACGGGAACGGCGACGAGGCCGCCCACTCCTCGCCCTGGAAGAGCATGGGGGTGAAGGGTGACAGCAACGTCAGCATCGCGGCGCACACGAGCTGGTCGGTGTCCAGCGCCTCGGTGATGCGGTCGCCCCGCGCTCGGTTGCCGACCTGGTCGTGGTTCTGGCTGCAGACGACCAGCCGCCACCCGGGCATCCGGTCGGTGTCGATGGGCGAGCCGTGGGGCCGGCCCCGGAACGAGGACCAGCTGCCGTCGTGGAAGAAGCCGCGCTCGCAGACCTTGGCCAGCGCCGTCAGCGGCGCGAAGTCGGCGTAGTAGCCGCCGGTCTCCCCGGTGAGCGCGACGTGCACGGCGTGGTGGAAGTCGTCGCTCCACTGGGCGTCGAGCCCGAACCCGCCCGCCTCGCGCGGCGTCACGAGCGTCGGGTCGTTGAGGTCGGACTCGGCGATGAGGGTCAGCGGCCGCCGCAGGTGCGCCGACAGCGACGCCGTCTCGACGGCCAGCTCCTCGAGCAGGTGCACGGGGGAGGAGTCGGACAGGGCGTGGACGGCGTCCAGCCGGAGGGCGTCGACGTGCAGGTCCTCGAACCACATGCGCGCGTTGTCCAGGACCAGCCGGCGCACCTCGGCGCTGCCGGAGCCGTCGAGGTTGACGAGCGAACCCCAGGTGGTGGAGCCGTCGGCCCTCAGGTAGGGGCCGAACAGCGGGAGGTAGTTGCCCGACGGCCCGAGGTGGTTGTAGACGACGTCCTGGACGACGCCCAGCCCGGCGGCGTGGCAGCCGTCGACGAAGCGCCGGTAGCCCTCGGGACCGCCGTAGCCCTCGTGGACCGCCGACCACAGCACACCGTCGTAGCCCCAGTTGTGCTCGCCGTTGAACGCGTTGACGGGCATGAGCTCGACGAGGTCGACGCCCAGGTCGACCAGGTGGTCGAGCCTGCCGAGCGCGGCGTCGAAGGTGCCCTCGGGGGTGAACGTCCCGACGTGCAGCTCATAGATCACCGACCCCGCCAGCTGACGGCCGGTCCACGCCGTGTCGGTCCAGTCGAAGGACGCAGGGTCGACGGTGCGGGAGGGCCCGTGGACGCCGTAGGGCTGGCGTCGCGACCGCGGGTCGGGCCGAGGCGTCGGGTCGTCGTCGAGGAGGTAGGCATAGTCGACCTCCCCCTCGGGGACGGGCCCGGTCGGGTGCCACCAGTCGCCCGGGCCACGCTGCATCGGGAGCACCCGGCCGTCCACCTGGAGCGCGACCGAGGAGGGCAGGGGAGCCCAGACGTCGAACCGCCCGCGGCCGAGGGAGGGCGCGTCGTCGGGCTCCGAGCGCCGGGCGAGCAGCGCCACGGGAAGGTCGGCCAGCAGGTCGGCCATCGCGACGGGTCCGCCGGGCACGTCCCGTCCGCTGAGCTCGTCGACCCAGTCGCCGGCGGGCAGCTCGAGGGTCGTGCCGCCCCATCCTCCCGCGCCGGCGAGGCCGACCGGCAGCCGCGTCACCACGGTGACGGCGCCGCCGCGGTCGAAGGCGAGGACGTGGTCGGCGGCGGTCCCGCTGGCGGTGAGCGGCTGGTAGCCGGCGAAGAGCTCCGGTCGGTCCCGCCGCAGGGTCAGCGCCGCGCGGGTGAGACCGAGCTTGGTGGTGCCGGGGTCGTCGACGCCGCCGGTCAGCGCCGGCACCGGGCCGGACGCCGACGTCGCGAGCAGCGCCGTACGCGCGTCGAAGTCGACCGGGCGGCGGTTGTCGGGGTCGACGAGGCTCTGCTCCCAGAGCTCGCTGCCCTGGTAGACGTCGGGGACGCCGGGGAGCGTGAGGGTGAGCAGCTTCGCGGCCAACGAGTTGGCCCACCCGGCGTCGGCGACCGCGGCGACCACGTCGTCGAGCGCGGCGCGCGCGGCGGGGTCGTCGAAGCACGCGTCGACGGCGGCGTGGACCGCCTTCTCATAGGCGGCGTCCGGGTCGGTCCAGGTGGTCCGGTCGCCGGCCTCGCGCATCGCCTTCTCGGCGTAGGCGTGCAGCCGGTCGCGCAGCCCGTCCACCGCGCCGGACGCCGGCCAGGCCCCCACCACGGCCTGCAGGAGCAGGTTGCCGAAGCCGGGGTCGGGCAGCGGATGCAGGGCCAGGAGCGCATCCAGCCCGTCGCGCCAGGCGGCGGGCAGCTCGGCCAGGGCGGTGATGCGGGCGCGGACGTCCTCGGAGCGCTTGGTGTCGTGGGTGGTCTGCGTGCTCATGGCGAGCGGCCAGTCGCGCTGGCGCTCCGCCATCGCGGCGTGGAAGTCGTCGAGGGAGACCGAGAACGTCGCGGGGTCGCCGCCGACCTCGGTCAGAGAGGTGAGCCGCGAGACCTGGTAGAACGACCGGTCCTCCACGCCCTTGGCCATCACCATGCCGCTGGTCTGCTGGAAGCGCAGGGCCGGGTCGGCACCCGGGTCGGACAGCACCGGCACCACGAGGTCGAGCGTCGCGGCCAGCCCGGGCCGCCGGCGGCGGGCCTCGGCCTCCGCCTCCTCGAGGTGCTCGAGCCCCTCGGGCAGGTAGGAGCGGTAGACGGGGAAGCACGCCAGCAGCTCCGCCACCGCGTCCTCGGTGTCGGGCGGCGCGTCGGGGAGCAGCACCCGCAGCTCGCGCCCGAGCCGCAGGACCTCCGAGCGCAGGATCGTGTCGCACACGAGTCGCTTGTTGTCGTGGACGACGTCGGCCCACTCCAGGGGGCGCCCGCGCAGGCTCTCGTCGTAGGACGACAGGACGGGCTCGCCGGCCGGGTCGGTGAGCACGCGGTCCACCAGGCCGAGGACGTCGTAGCCCGTGGTGCCGGCCGTGGCCCATCCGGACGGGAGCCGCTCACCCGGCTCGAGGATCTTCTCGACGAGCACGTAGGCGCCCCCGGTGAGGTCGGCGAGGTCGTCGAGGTAGCGGGCCGGGTCGCGCAGCCCATCGGGGTGGTCGACCCGCAGGCCGTCGACGAGCCCCTCGGCGAACCAGTCGCCGATCACCGCGTGGGTCTTGGTGAACCACTGCGGGTCCTCCACCCGGACGGCGGCCAGCGAGCTGACCGCGAAGAACCGCCGGTAGTTGAGCCCGGCGTCGGCCAGCCGCCAGCTGACCAGCTCGTAGTGCTGTCGGGAGTGCACCGTGTCGGCGTCGACCCCGGGCTCACCCCAGTCGTCGGCGGTGCCGGGCGCCAGCGGGAAGGCGAGGTCGTGGTAGTGCAGCTGACCCGCCTCGACCCGCAGACCGCCGACCGGTCCACCGAGTGCCGTGGCGTCGTCGTCGCCGACGACCGGGACCCTCAGCCGCCCGCCTCCCGCCGCCCAGTCGATGTCGAAGGCGTCGGCATAGGGCGAGGTCGGGCCGTGCGTGAGCACGCTCCACCACCACGAGTTGCCGGCCGGAGACGCCACGCCGACGTGGTTGGGCACGATGTCGACCAGGACGCCCATGCCGAGACGCCGGGCCTCGGCCGACACGGCGGCGAGGCCGGCGACGCCACCGCGAGCCGGGTCGATGCGCGAGTGGTCGGCGACGTCGTAGCCGTGCTCGCTGTCGGCCTCGGCCGCGAGGATGGGGGAGAGGTAGACCCAGTCGACGCCGAGGTCGTGCAGGTAGGGCAGCACCCGCGCCGCCGCGAGCAGGTCGAACTCCTCGGTGATCTGGAGCCGGTAGGTGCTGGTCGGCGCGGACGTCGGGCCGGTCGCCATCGTCAGCGGCTCCGCTTCGTGGCCCGTTCCGGCTCGACCAGGGCGGCGACGGACGCGGCCACCGTCAGGTCGGGCTCCGGCTCGGCGGCGCTGTGCTCGCGCAGCACCACGACGCTCCGGCCGTGGACCGTCAGCTTGGTGTCGGCGGCGTGGGCGTCGGTGTCGGTGCTGGAGGCGGCGGTGTCGATGGCGACGTCCCAGGCGGCGGCGTACTCCTCGGAGGGCAGGAGGACGTCGACCGGCGAGTCGGCGGCGTTGAAGTAGAGGAGGAAGTGGTCGTCGACGATGCGGTTGCCCGTGGCGTCGGAGCCGGCGATGCCCTGGCCGTTGAGATACATGCCGAGCTGTCCGGCACCGGCCCAGTCGCCGTCCTCCATCGGGTGTCCGTGCGGGTGCAGCCACACGATGTCGTTGAGGCGCTCGCCGCCCTCGGGTCCCTCGGTCCGCTCGGTCGTCCCGGTGAAGAAGCGCTTGCGCCGGAAGGTCGGGTGGTCCGCCCGGAGCCGGGAGACCGCGGCGGTGAACTCGACGAGCGGTCGGTCGGCCTGGTCCCAGTGCACCCAGCTGAGCTCGGAGTCCTGGGCGTAGGTGTTGTTGTTGCCCTCCTGGGTCCGGCCGAGCTCATCGCCGTGGAGGATCATCGGGACACCCTGGCTCAGCAGCAGGGTGGTGAGGAAGTTGCGCTGGCTGCGGGCCCGCGCGGAGAGCACGTCCTGGTCGCTGGTCGGTCCCTCGACGCCGTGGTTCCACGAGCGGTTGTGGCTCTCGCCGTCACGGCCGTCCTCCCCGTTGGCGTCGTTGTGCTTCTCGTTGAAGGACACGAGGTCGCGCAGCGTGAAGCCGTCGTGGGCGGTGATGAAGTTGATGCTGGCGACGGGCCGGCGGCCGGAGTGCTCATAGAAGTCCGAGGAGCCCGACAGCCTGCTGGCGAACTCGCCGAGCGACGGCTCCCCGCGCCAGAAGTCACGGACCGTGTCGCGGTAGGCGCCGTTCCACTCGGTCCACTGGGGAGGGAAGTTGCCCACCTGGTAGCCACCCGGGCCGACGTCCCAGGGCTCCGCGATCAGCTTGACCTGGCTGACGACCGGGTCCTGCTGCACGAGCTCGAAGAAGGTGGCGAGCCGGTCGACGTCATAGAACTCGCGGGCGAGCGCGGCGGCCAGGTCGAACCGGAAGCCGTCGACGTGCATCTCGGTCACCCAGTAGCGCAGGGAGTCCATGATCAGCTGCAGCGAGTGGGGGTGCCGGACGTTGAGGGAGTTCCCGGTGCCGGTGTAGTCCATGTAGTACTGCTCGTCGTTCTCGACCAGCCGGTAGTAGGCGGCGTTGTCGATGCCCTTGAAGCTGAGCATCGGCCCGAGGTGGTTGCCCTCGGCGGTGTGGTTGTAGACGACGTCCAGGATGACCTCGATGCCCGCGAGGTGCATCGCCTTGACCATCGACTTGAACTCCTGCACCTGCTGCCCGCGGATCGTCGGGTCGGCCGGCGTCACGGCATAGCCGGAGTGGGGAGCGAAGAAGCCGAGGGTGTTGTAGCCCCAGTAGTTGCTCAGTCCTCGGTCCTCGAGGTGGGCGTCGTGGACGAACTCGTGGACGGGCATGAGCTCGATCGCGGTGACGCCCAGCTGGGTGAGGTGCTCGGTGACCGCGGGATGGGCCAGGCCGGCGTAGGTCCCGCGCAGCTCCTCGGGGATGTCCGGGTGGAGCTGGGTCAGGCCCTTGACGTGCGCCTCGTAGATGACGGACTCGTTGTAGGGCCGGGACAGGCGCCGGTCGCCCTCCCAGTCGAAGTAGGGGTTGATCACGACGCCGAGCAGCATGTGCGGCGCGGAGTCCTCGTCGTTGGGGGACTGGGGGTCGTCGAAGTCGTAGCCGAACAGCGCCGGACACCAGTCGATGCTGCCCCAGGTGGCCTTGGCGTAGGGGTCGAGCAGGAGCTTGTTGGGGTTGCAGCGCAGGCCCCGGGCCGGGTCGTGGGGCCCATGGACGCGGTAGCCGTAGCGCTGGCCGGGCTGCACCTGCGGGAGGTAGCAGTGCCACACGTAGGCGTCGACCTCGGTCAGCTCGACGCGCGTCTCCCTGAGGGGCGCGTCGCGCGTCTCGCCGGAGTCGAAGAGGCACAGCTCGACGCGGTCGGCCACCTCGCTGAAGATCGCGAAGTTGGTGCCGCTGCCGTCGAAGGTGGCGCCCAAGGGGTACGCCGCACCCGGCCAAGCCCGCACGGAACCCCCCTTGGTCTGGGTCTCGAAACTAGCAGAGCCCGGTGCGGGCGTCGCCTCCTCACGAGGCGGCTGGGTCTGGGTGGTCATGCGAGCTCGTCGTCGGCCATGCCGGCTCGGTGCCCGGGCGCGAGCGAGGTCAAACGTGCCCGGGCCGGTGGTCTCGGTCACGTGGGTGGCGGCGCGCGGCTGCTGGAGGCGCAGCACCGTGGCGCGCCGAGGGACCGATGAGTCCGAGGCGTCGCGACGGTCCCTTCCTAGGACGGACACCCCGTCTAGGCTCGACAGCTGGGAGGCGAGATGTCATCGACCGGGACGGCCACGCCGGACGCGGAGCTCGAGGAGCTGCTGCGCCGACACCGCCGCGAGCTGCTGGCCCACTGCTATCGGATGGTGGGGTCCGCCAGCGAGGCGGAGGACATGGTGCAGGAGACCTACCTGCGCGCCTGGAAGGCCTACGACGCGTTCGAGGGCCGCTCGTCGGTCCGCACCTGGCTCTACCGCATCGCGACCAACGTCTGCCTCAGCAACCTCGAGGGCCGCGACCGGCGCCCGCTGCCGACCGGCCTCGGCGCCCCGTCGCTGCGGGCCGACGCACCGCTCGTGGAGCGGGAGATCCCCTGGCTCGGGCCGCTGCCCGATGCGCTCGTCACGCCGGCCGACCCGGCCGAGATCGCGGTCGAGATGGACTCGGTCCGGCTCGCGTTCGTGGCCGCGCTCCAGCTCCTGCCGGCCAAGCAGCGCGCGGTGCTCATCCTCTGCGAGGTGCTGCGCTGGTCGGCCGCGGAGGCCGCCGAGGCGCTGGAGACGTCGGTCGCGGCGGTCAACTCCGCCCTCCAGCGGGCGCGCGCGACGATGGGGTCGCTCGACCCCTCCGACTCGCGGCCAGCGCCGCTCGACGAGCGGCAGCGGCAGATGCTCGACGCCTACGTCGCCGCGTTCTGGCGCAAGGACGTCCACGCGATCGCGGCGCTGCTCACCCGGGACGCGGTCTGGGAGATGCCACCGTGGGAGGGCTGGTACCAGGGCGCCGACACCATCGGTGCGCTCATCGACACCAACTGCCCGGGCCAGGACCACGACATGCCGATGCTGCCGACGCGCGCCAACGGCCAGCCCGCCTTCGGGCTCTACATGCGTGAGGCCTGCCTGTTCGGCCCCGACTCCTATGACCGCGGCGAGGGCCTCGGCGATGTCTTCGTGCCGTTCCAGCTGCACGTGCTCGAGCTGGCCGGCGACAAGGTGTCGCACGTGGTCGCGTTCTTCGACCCCGAGGCGTTCGCCCTGGCCGGCCTCCCCGCGCAGCTGACGGCCGGGGACGTCGCGGCGATCGCGCCGCTGACACCTGGGTCCTGAGGTGCACGGCGCCGAGCCGGCCGGGTCCTCCGCGACCCTGGACCGGCCGCTGGAGCTGCTCGAGCGGGCCCTGGCCTTCACCCGGCCGGTCCTCGTGCGGGTCGCCGGTCACGACGCCGGGGAACCCACCCCGTGCGCCCCCTGGGACCTCGGCGACCTGCTGAGCCACATGGTCGACGGGTTCACCGCCTTCCTGCAGGGCGCGGCCGGCCTGGTGTCGCCGTACGACGCCCCGGCGCTGCCGCGGGACCCCGCCCTGCTCGCCGGGCACCTGCGCGACCTCGGTTGTGGCGTGCTGGGGGACTGGGCCACCACGTCGCGACGCGAGACGCTGCTCGGCCTGGTGCCGCTGCCCACCGACCGGCTGCTCGAGGTCGCGGCCCTCGAGATCGCGGTGCACGGATGGGACCTGTCGCGGGTGTGCGCCTCCGACCACGTCCTGCCTCCCGAGCTCGCCGCCGGCCTGCTGCCCCTCGCCGTGCGCCGCGTCGGCCCCCTCGACCGCCCCGGTCGCTTCGGGCCGGTGCTCGAGCCGGTCCGCCGCGACCCGGCCTCGCTGCTGTTGGCGCAGCTCGGTCGGTTGTCGCCCTGAGCTCCAGCGCCGGACACGGCCCTGGCTCCGGTCAGGTCAGGGAGCCCCACAGGCCGTGCACCCTGTAGAGCTCCGCCACTTCTGCCAGGTCGACCCGGGCGTCGGCCGGCTCTGGTGTCACAGGACCGCAGACCCACCAGTCGGCGCCCGGCAGGCCGGCCGAGAGGTACGCGCGAGTGCCGGGCTCCTGACGGGCGTGAGAGGGCCGTGGCCGGGCGAGCACCTCGCCGTGGAACGGTTCCCAGAGCCGGACGGCGCCGCCCTGCTCGCCGAGCACCACGGCGTCGTACCACCGCCAGACGAGGACCCCCGCTCCCTGGCCGGCGTCGGCCACGGCGACCAGGTTGCCGGGGGCGACCCGTTCGATCCGAGGCGTCGGGAAGCCGCGGGCGAATCCCACGGTCGTGGTCACGCCACCCTGACGGACGTCGCATCGTTCTTCGGACACGGCCAGCACGACCCTGCAGGCGAGGTCGGGGATCTCGTTCGTCGTGACGTTCATGGGCAGACCACCTCTCATCGGTGGCGCCACCTGGGCTGAGCTCGTCAGCGGCATCCAGGAGGCGCGGACTTCACCAGGGACACGGGTGAGGCACCTCCTCTCGACTGGACTCAGGGGCAGCGTGCCAAATCGTCCTCGGGCGGGTCAAACAGCAGACGTCGAGGTCCGTCAACCGAGCCAGGCGGCATAGAAGATCCCCAGTCCGGCCGCGGCGCAGATCCCGGCGACGATCCAGAAGCGGACGACGACGGTCACCTCGTCCCAGCCCGCGTGCTCGAAGTGGTGGTGGACCGGCGCGATCCGGAAGATGCGTCGTCCGGTTCCGGTGAGCCTCCTGGTGATCTTGAAGTAGGTCATCTGCAGCAGCACCGACAGGGTCTCGAGCACGAACAGGCCGGCGATCACGGCCATGAGCAGCTCGGTGCGGGACATGATCGCCAGCCCCGCGAGTGCGCCCCCGATGGCCAGCGAGCCGACGTCGCCCATGATGATCCGCGCCGGCTTGGCGTTCCACCACAGGAAGCCGATGCAGGCCGCCGCGATCGCCGCGGAGAACACCGCCAGGTCCAGCGGGTCGCGCACCTGGTAGCACTGGGACTCCACCACGGTGGGTCGCGTGGACCCGCACAGCTGGTTGTTCTGCCACACGTTCACGAGCGTGTAGGCACCGAAGACCATCGCCGACGTCCCCGCCAACAGCCCGTCCGCGCCGTCGGTCAGGTTGGCCCCGTTGGACGTCGCGGTCACGATGAACCAGATCACCAGCAGGACCACGACGAGCGGCAGCTTGAGACCCCAGTCGTGGGTGGTGGAGATGGAGAGCGACGCCGGCCGCACGCCGCGCTCGTCGGCGAAGAACCGCGTCGCCAGCACGCCGAAGGCCAGGGCCACCACCGTCTGGCCGGCCATCTTCGCCCGGCTGCTCAGCCCCTGGTTGTGCTGCTGGTAGACCTTGATGAAGTCGTCACAGAAGCCCACGACCCCACAGCCGATGAAGAGCAGGATCAGGAGCCACGCGCTCGCACTCGGCGACCCCCGGGTCACGACGGTGGCCAGAAGGTAGGCGGCGGTCGCGCTCGACAGGACCACGAGACCGCCCATGGTCGGCACACCCCGCTTGACGTGGTGGGTCATCGGCCCGTCGTCCCGGATCGGCTGACCGAAGCCCCTCCGGGTGAACCAGCCGATGGCCAGCCAGGTGCCGACCAGTGAGCAGACCATGGCCAGGCCGCTGCCGAGCAGGATCGCCCGCATCCGACACCGTCCTCCCGGCCGCTCGCGTGGTGGTCCCGTCGTGGCACGAGAGACTCGTCTCTCCCTCAGTCTGCGGGCCTCCCCAAGCCGACCCGGGCAGGCTCACCGGCGTCCGTCCCGTCCTCTTCGGACACCCAGGGGCGGATGCCGCGGCCACGTCCCCCGCACCACGACTCCGCGTGGTGGTGTGTCCGAGGGGGACAGCACCCGGTCCGGCTAGCGCTTGACCACCAGCGTGAACCTCCGACTCACCTCCGTCGGCACCCGGCTGACGACGCTCGACGCGGTCAGGGTGAAGCTGAACTCGCCGGCCTTGGTCGGCGTGCCGGTGATCTTGCCGGCCGCGGTGAGCTTGAGGCCCGGCGGCAGCTTGCGCCGGGTGACCGCCAGCGTCGGCTTCGGCGACCCGGTGGTGGTGACCGTGACGGCGTACTTCCTGCCCACCTTGCCGGCGGGGAGGTCCGTGCGCGTGATGGCCGGCAGGGTGTCGAGCTTGACCACGCCGACCGACTCGGTCGAGTCCCCGGCCGCGTTGAGTGCGACGAACGCGCGGTTCCCCTAGGGTGTGATGGCCAGGCCCCACGGGCCGGGGCCGACGGCGACTCGCTGGGTCACCTTGTCGGTCGCGGTGCTGACGGACAGGAGCCTGTCTGTGCCGAAGCTCGCGACATAGACCCGGCTGCCGTCGGGGGTCGCCGCGACGCCGTAGGACTGCGCGCCGACGGAGACGCTGCCCAGGACGCTGGCCGCGGCCGTGTCGACCGTGACCAGGTCGCCGACGTTGAACGCCATGACATAGAGCCTCGACCCGTCCGGGCTCATGGCCAGCCCCGACGGACCGCTGCCGACCTGGATGGGGGCGCCGACCACGGACCCGTCGGTGCTGTCGAGCACGGTCACGGTGTCGCTGCTGAAGTTGCCGACATAGAGCCGGCTGCCGTCGGGGCTGATGGCGATGCTCCACGGGCCCACGGCCGGGAAGGTCGTGGACTCGGTCCCTGTGGCCGTGTCGACCACCGAGACGGACGCGCCGAACCAGTTGGTGACGAACAGGCGGCTGCCATCGGGACTGATGGCCAGTCCGTTGGGATAGTCGCCGACCGTGATCGAGGTGACCGACCCGGTGGCCACGGTGATGTCGGAGACGGTGTCGTCCTGCTGGTTGGCGGTGTAGACGTGCGCGCCGTCGGGACTCACCACGATCGCCGAGGGCGCGGCACCGACGGCGATCGGGTCGCCGACGACCGTTCCGGTCGACGTCCTGACCACCGAGACGGTGTTGGTCGCGAAGTTGCTGGTGTAGGCGCGCGTGCCGTCGGGGCTGACGGCCACGGAGTAGGGCGCCGCCCCCGCCGGCAGCGTGACCGTGCCGGCCGAGGAGTCCGCCTGCGCGGTCTGGGGGGACAGGGTGCCCAGCACCAGGAACGTTGTTGCGGCCCACGTGACCCGACGCATGGGTCCTCCACTCACTCGTCCGCGGCTCCCGAGCGTCCGCGGGTGAGCCGCATGCTAGCGGTGGCTGAGGGTCGGGGTCGGATGGGTTCCGCCGCCGCACCGCGTGAGAGGCTGTCGCCGTGCCGCGCGTCGGGTTCCTCCACACGGCCGGCCCCCACGTCCGCACCTTCGCGGCGCTGGTCGAGGAGGCCGACGCGAGCGCCACCTGTGTCCACCGGGTCGAGCCGGACCTGCTCGACCGGGCTCGCCGGGACGGCTCCACCGATGTCGTGGAGACGGCCACCCTCGAGGCACTCGAGCGGCTGGCCGACGACGGGGTCGACGTCCTGGTGTGCACCTGCTCGACGCTCGGGCCCGTGGCCGAGGCCGTCGGTGGGCGGCTCGCCGTCCCGGTGCTGCGGGTCGACCGGCCGATGGCCCACGCGGCGGTCCGAGCGGGGGAGCGCATCGCCGTCGTTGCCGCGCTCCAGTCCACGCTGGGGCCGACCCGGGCACTCCTCCTCGACGAGGCGCGCCGGGCGGGCCGGGCGGCGCCGTCGATCACCGACGTCGTGGTCGCCGACGCCTGGGCGGCGTTCGAGGCGGAGGACACGAGGGGCTATGTGAACCGCCTGTAAGTCTTCGTGGCGGTCGGCCTGGGGTTGACTGGCAGGGTTGGCGCCGGTCACTCGGCGCTCGTTGTGACTCCTGAATCGCCTGACCCCTCGGGGGTGTCATGCCCGGGATTTGTCCAGCGGGTGCTGGGTGCCGGCGCCGGCCCTGGCCCACAACGATGGCTTGATCAGAAGCATGCCCACCGCGGGGATTGCCGTCCCCTCGGTGTGGCCCTTTACAGGCCCGCCTCGTCGTGACTTCTCACCCGGGCTGACGCCGGCAACGACGTCCAACCCGATCAGTGAGGAGAACATCGCTTGTCCAGTCTGCACGCCTCCGTGGCCGACTTCTACCGCTACGTCGTCGGGGTCGACACGCACGCGGGGACCCACAGCTACGCCATCGTCGCCGCACCAAACGGCGCTCTGGTCGACCAGGCCACCTTCCCGACAACACCAGCCGGCCTGCGTCGTGCGCGTGACTGGATCGGCCGCCGCACCGACGGCGATCTCGACGGTGTGTTGGTCTCCGCTGAGGGCACCGGCTCCTACGGCGCCGTCCTCGGCGACGTGCTCGCCGACGCCGGCTACCGCGTCGTCGAGGCGCCTACACCGCGGCGCGATCGTGGCCGCGGAAAGACCGACGTCCTCGATGCCGTCCTGGCCGCGCGATCCACGCTCGTGATGGCTCTGGCCGAGTTGCGCGACCGTCGTGCAGGCGAGGCGCACACCGCCTTGCAGGTGCTCACCGGCGCTCGCGATCAGCTCAACGCCGACCGGCTGCGATGCATCAACGCCCTCACCGCACTGGCCCGCGGCCACGACCTCGGCCTCGACGCTCGACGAGCGCTGACCTCACAACAGATCTCTGCCGTGGCGGCCTGGCGCCGCCGCGACGAACCGCTCGGGGTCGCGACCGCACGTGCCGAGGCGATCCGGCTGGCTAAGCGCGTCCTCGCCCTGGATCACGAGCTGGCCTCGAACCGCGTTCACATCGCGCGGCTCGTCGAAGCTGAGGCGTCCGAGCTCCTCGACCTACCAGGCGTCGGTGCGGTTACCGCTGCGATCGTGCTGACCGTCTGGTCCTACCCAGGCCGGATCCGCAGCGAAGCGGCGTTCGCGCAGATCGCAGGGACGTGCCCAATCCCGGCCTCGTCAGGCAACACCGTGCGGCACCGCCTCAATCGTGGCGGTGACCGCCGGCTCAACCGGGCACTCAACACCGTCGTCCTCACCCGCATGCGCACCGACCCCGCCACTCGCGATTACATCGACCGACGGCTGGCCGAAGGCAAGACCAGCAAGGAGATCCGCCGCTGCCTCAAGCGCTACGCCAGCCGGCAGATCTACCGCACCCTCGCCAGGGCCCACCCTGTCCACGCGGACGTGCGCCCAGCGGCTTGACACGACATAGAAGCATCCCGGAGATTCTGGAGAGTCCTTTCGTTGGAAGGATCTCTCTCATGCCACGTCCCTCGAAGTACCCGACAGAGCTGCGTGAGCGCGCGGTGCGGATGGTGTTGGAGTCGCGGGCTGACTATCCCAGCGAGTACGAGGCGATCCGTTCGGTCGCTTCGAAGCTGGGGGTCACCTCGCCGGAGTCGCTGCGTAAGTGGGTGCGCCAGGCCGAGGTCGATGACGGCGCCAGGCCGGGCAAGACCTCCGAGGACATCGCTGAGATCAAGGCGTTGAAGAAGGAGGTCGCCGAGCTTCGGCGGGCCAACGAGATCCTCAAGAGCGCCTCGGCTTTCTTCGCGGCGGAGCTCGACCGCCCACACCGGTCCTGATCGACTACATCCGGTTGCATCAAGACGAGTTCGGGGTCGAGCCGATCTGTCGCGTGCTCAGTGAGCACGGGATCAAGGTCGCCCCGTCTACCTACTACGACAACATCACCCGGCGACCCTCGAAGCGGGCGCTGCGTGATGTCGAGATCGTCGACCTGATCATCGCCGAGCGGACCCGGCAGAAGCTGTATGCGCGGTTCGGTGCCCGCAAGATGTGGCTCCACCTGCGCGGCCAGGGCCATGACGTGGCCCGCTGCACCATCGAGCGGCTCTACACCGAACAGGGCTGGACCGGCGCGCTGCGTCACAAGAAGGTCCGCACCACGACCCCCGACCCCGCCGCGGCCCGGCCGGCCGACCTGGTCGACCGGCAGTTCTACGCCACCCGCCCCAACCAGCTGTGGGTGGCCGACTTCACCTACGTGGCGACCTGGTCGGGCATGGTCTACGTCGCGTTCATCTTCGACGTGTTCAGCCGCCGGATCGTGGGCTGGCGGGCCGCCACCAAAATGACCACCGACCTGGTCCTCGACGCCCTCGAGCACGCGATCTGGACCCGACGCCAAGCCGGGATCACCGACCTGACCGGCCTGGTCCACCACACCGACGCCGGCAGCCAGTACACCTCCTTCGCCTTCACCAGCAGGCTCATCGAGGCCGGGGTCGACCCCTCGGTCGGGTCCGTGGGCGACGCCTACGACTGTGAGCACAATCTTGGGGCTGCCTGACCGGGGCCTGACCCTTGCTTACGACTGGCCATGGTGCCTTGGCGTTGATCTGTCGGCGCCGGTCAAGTGGCGATCAACGCACACACCGGCTGGCCGGGAGGGCCGTGACCGAATAGGGGCCTGATCGCCAAACCCGACCCATCACAGTCTTGTCCTACCCACCCGACCAGCTGGCTTCGACCACCCAGCCAGATCAGGAAGGGCAGCCATGACCAGCATGAACGTCGGACCCGACATGCCAACAGCGAGTCGGCAGATCATCGTCGGCGTCGACACTCACAAGTATGTTCACGTTGCCGTCGCGATCGACCACCTAGGCACACGGCTCGCCGCCCAGCACGTTGCGGCCAACCGAGCGGGCTACGCCCAACTCGAGGCATGGGCAGCAACCCTGGCCGGCAATGGCCGCGTGGTCGCCTTCGGTGTGGAGGGCACGGGCAGCTACGGCGTCGGCTTGGCCAGCTTCTTGCGACGGACCGGTCACCGGATCATCGAGGTCAACCGCGGCGACCGACGCAGCCGACGAAGCAACGGCAAGAGCGACACCCTCGACGCCGAAGCCGCAGCGCGAGCAGTGCTCGGTGGTCAGGCCATCGCCGTACCCAAGTCCGCTGACGGCACCGTAGAGATGATCCGCCAGATCAAGATCGCCCGCGACACCGCCCGCAAGGCCAAGACCAGCGCCATCGTCACACTCAAAGCCGTCATCGTCACCGCCCCGCCCGAACTGCGCGAGCAGCTCACTGATCTGTCCGACAAGGTCCTCATCGATCGCTGCGCGTCACTACGGCCCGGCGCAGTGACCTCACCGGTGGCCAGTACCAAACACGCGCTGCGAACCCTGGCCAAGCGCTTCCAGGCACTCGACGCCGAGATCCGCGGGCACGACACCATCCTCAACGACCTCACCCGCAGCCACGCACCGACTCTGCGCCAGGGGATCGGCATCGGCGCCGACACCGCTGCCGAGGTACTCATCGTGTTCGGCGACAACCCAGAAAGAGTCCACTCCGAAGCCGCCTTCGCCAAGCTCTGCGGAACCAGCCCGGTCCCAGCCTCTTCGGGCATGACCAACCGCCATCGACTCTCGCGCGCCGGCCACCGTGAAGCGAACGCCGCGCTCTACCGGGCCGTCATCGTGCGCATGAGGTTCCACCAACCCACCATCGACTACGTCACCCGAAGGACGGCCGAGGGCCTGTCCAAACGAGACATCATCCGCTGCCTGAAGCGGTACCTCGCCCGCGATGTCTACCAGGCCGTGATGACCGACCACCGCGCCCGGCAACCCAGCGCAGCCACGGTGACGCAACGAAGTCTTGACCTATAGGGGCGTCAACGCCCTGGCCGAGTCCCAGATCGGGCTCTACAAAGCCGAGCTCATCGGCCCCGAAGGACCCTGGCGCGCCGTCGAACACGTCGAGCTCGAGACCCTCGACTACGTCACCTGGTTCAACAACGACCGACCCCACGAAGCCCTCGACGACCTCACCCCCACCGCCGCCGAAGAACTTCACTACGCTGCAAGGAACAAGCTCAAGCCAACCGGCTGAGCCACAAAACCGGGCCTCCGGACTCGCCGGGGCGGTTCAATGCCCAGCGTGTCGCGGACGCGGCCCGCGCGGCCTCGCGCGGCGCGGACGTCGTCGTGCTCGCCCAGGCCAGCATGCTGGGCGCCGCCGAGCTCCTCACCGACGTCTCGGTGCCGGTGCTGGCGAGCCCCGTGCTGGCCGTGCGACGGGCCCTCGAGGTCGCCCGCGGCTGAGACGTCGCGAGCCGCGGCTCCCCGGGCGGTCCGGGGCCACGGCACCGGCGGCACCCGGCTCCTGCCCCGAGGTCGGTTGCCCTCACTCGCCTTCGCCGGAGGTCGATGCGTCGACCGGGCGGTCGGCTGCGCGGGCGCGCACCAGCCGTACGCCGGTCACGAGCAGCCACACGAGCCAGGCGGCATAGCCGGGCATCCCCACGAACAGGAGTGACGACCCGTCCGCGATCGCGAGGCTGGCCGCCCCGGCGATGAGCAGCAGTGCCGCCCCTGGCAGGGCGAGCACACGCTGCCACGGCGGCGTCAGCCGGCTCGCCTGCGTCGCCAGCGCAGCGCCGGCGAAGGTGGTGCCGAGCGCCGGCAGCGCCAGCGCGAACGCCGCCGCGTGCAGCTGCCAGACGAGCTCGAGCTCCGGGCTCGGCTGGGCGAGCCCGTCGGCCGACAGCACGACTCCGTTCCACAGGACCGCATAGAAGGCGAAGACGGCCGAGAGGGTCCCACCCGCAACCACGGCGAGGCGCGACCAGTCCGATCCCGCGCCGCCGCGACGTACGACGAGTCCGTGAAGACCGGTCAGGAACCCGAGGAGCAGCGGCAGGTTCAGCGCCTCCAGGCCGACCGCGATCGCGACGGGAGCGCGATGCTCCGCGTGGAAGGCGAGCACCTTCTCGATCGGGTCTCCATAGCCGGGCGCTCCGGTCACGACCACCACGACGTTCTGGATCGCCAGCGACGCGGCCAGCGCGATCGCCGAAGCGCCGACGACCCGCTCGCGGAGTGCTCGGGCCGGGGTCCGTCCCGTCGTGGCCGGTGCCGCGGTCACGGGGACGCGCCGGGACTCTGTCGGGGAGCCGGCGTTCTGCGGTGGTCTCATCTCGTCGTCCTTGGTCGCGGTCGGGTCATGGGTGGCTCCACGATCGCTGACCTCGACGTCGGGTCCATCGGCCTCAGGGCTCGGTTTCGACCGGCCGGACGAACGGCCCGTCTCTCGTGCTTTCGGCTGATGCGCAGCCGGGACCTGCGGTGCCTCGCACCTGCAGATGGCCCCGGGGTGTCAGCGCCGGTTGAAGACTGACCCCGGAGCGTCGGCTGAATATTGACCCCTTTCGTATCGAGTCTCGGCTCAAGCGAGCCGAGAGGAGCGAAGGGAGTTGTTGAGTGTGGAGGACTGGGCCGAGATCCGCAGGCTGCATCGTGCGGAGGGGTTGGGCATCAAGACCATTGCCAGGACGTTGGGGGTCTCGCGGAACACGGTTCGTGCCGCGATCGCCTCGGACGTGCCGCCGCGGTATGAGCGGAAGCGGGCGGGGTCGGCGGTCGACGGGTTCGAGGACGCGATCCGGGAGCAGCTGGCGCTGGTGCCGACGATGCCGGCTACGGTGATCGCTGAGCGGGTCGGCTGGTCTCGTGGGATCACGGTGTTCAAGGAGCGGGTGGCCGAGCTGCGGCCGGCGTATCTGCCGGTCGACCCGGCCAGCCGGACCAGCTATGTGGCCGGCGACATCGCGCAGTGCGACTTGTGGTTCCCGCCGATCGAGCTGCCTGTGGGGTTCGGGCAGGTCCGCAAGCCGGCGCAGCTGCCGGTGTTGACGATGGTGACCGGCTACTCGCGGTGGCTGTCGGGGATCTTGATCCCCACCCGACGCGCCGAAGACCTCTATGCGGGCTGGTGGCATCTGATCAGGGGGTTGGGGGCGGTGCCCCGGACGCTGGTGTGGGACGGCGAAGGGGCGATCGGACGCAACCGCGGCGGCCGGGTCGAGCTGACTGGCGACTGCCAGGCGTTCCGCGGGGTGCTGGGCACGAAGGTGATCGTCCTCAAGCCCGGCGAACCGGAGCACAAGGGGATCATCGAACGCGCCCACGACTACCTGGAACGGTCCTTCCTGCCCGGCCGGAGGTTCGAGGATGCCGACGACTTCAACACCCAGCTGGCCGGCTGGACCCATCAGGTCAATGGCCGGGTCCGTCGGGTGCTCGGCTGTGCGCCCACCGACCGGATCGGCGCGGATCTGGCCGCGATGCTGCCGCTGCCGCCGGTGGCCCCGGCGACCGGGTGGCGGACCTCGACCAGGCTGGCACGTGACCACTACGTGCGGCTGGACTCCAACGACTACTCGGTCCACCCCGCGGTGATCGGCCGACGGATCGAGGTGGTCGCCGACCTAGACAGGGTCAGGGTGTTGTGTGACGGCAAGGCGGTGGCCGACCACGCCCGGGTCTGGGCCTGGCACCAGACCATCACCGATCCCGACCACCTCGAGGCGGCCAAGGTGCTGCGCCGCACCCGGGTCGGTGCCCTGCGGCCGGTCCGTGAGGCCGAGGCCGAGCTCGCTGTGGAGCAGCGGCGGCTGGCCGACTACGACACCGCACTCGGGATCGATCTAGACGGCGGGTTCGCCTCATGACCACCCGCAAGAGCCCCGCCGCGAGGTCGGCGGCGACCGGGCGAGACCTGACCGCCGAGGTCACCTTCTTGACCCGTGCGCTGAAGGCACCCACCCTGCGCGAGGCCGTGCCCCGGCTGGCCGAACGCGCCCGGGCCGAGTCCTGGACCCATGAGGAGTTCCTGGTCGCCTGCCTGCAACGCGAGGTATCCGCCCGGGAGTCCCACGGTGGTGAGGGCCGCATCCGGGCCGCCCGGTTCCCCGCCCGCAAGTCGCTAGAGGAGTTCGACTACGACCACGCCCGCGGACTCAAACGCGACCTGATCGCCCACCTGGGCACCCTGGACTTCGTCGCCGCCCGCGAGAACGTGGTCTTCCTCGGCCCGCCCGGCACCGGGAAGACCCACCTCGCCACCGGGATCGCGATCCGCGCCTGCCAAGCCGGCCACCGCGTCCAGTTCGCCACCGCATCGCAGTGGGTCGCCCGCCTGGCTGAGGCCCACCACGCCGGACGACTCCAAGACGAGCTGGTCCGACTCGGCCGCTACCCCCTGCTGGTCATCGACGAGGTCGGCTACATCCCCTTCGAACCCGAAGCCGCCAACCTGTTCTTCCAGCTCGTCTCATCCCGATACGAGAGAGCCAGCCTGATCGTCACCTCGAACAAGCCATTCGGCCGCTGGGGCGAGGTCTTCGGCGACGACGTCGTCGCCGCAGCCATGATCGACCGGCTCGTCCACCACGCCGAAGTCGTCGCACTCAAAGGCGACTCCTACCGGCTCAAAGACCGCGACCTGGGCCGCGTCCCAGCATCATCAACCGAGGAACCATGACCACAGGGGGGTCAATTTTCAACCGGCGGAAAGGGGTCAATTTTCGACCGGCGTTGACACGGGGGAGACCCGGGGCCATCGCTCGACCGAACGTGCGTCGTCCGGTCACATCACCGGCTCAGATGTCGTAATAGAGCTCGAACTCCCCAGGCGGCGTTGGCCGGTGATGGGAACCTCGGGAAAACACTGTCTGACCAGGGGAAACGCTCTTCTGGCTGGTTGGCCAGTGATGGCTGATTCCGGCCTCGAACGAATCTCCTGCGGTATCACTGCGGTATTTGGCGGTCAGGATAGCGCCTCGCACGCGACCGGTCCCTCGTCCGTGGGCGTCGTTGTGAGCAGCGACGTGAGATCGGCGATGGCCTCGCTCGCCCGGCGGTGGAGGACAGCCCCAGGTGCTACCGTCGGCGCCGCACGGTTCAAGTAGTTGATCGTCTTCTTCTCGCCGAGGACGAGATCGCAATAGCCGGCAGCGTATGACAGGTGCAGCCAGTCGTTGAGGTCGTTGGGCTCCCACTTGTCATCGGCGTTCGACAGGCGCAGGTGCAGTACCTCACGAAGGCGACCCAATCCAGGAGTTGCCAAGATCGCAGCTTCAGCGTCGTGCAGGAGCCAATCGCCAAATTGCTCCGGGCTCATTCCAGATTCGCTGGCCGCAGCGGGTAGGTCGGTCCCCAGATCCGAAAAGAACCTCATGCGGGTCAGGTCGCGAGACCACGCCTTCGCCTTGGGGTTGGTCCTCATGTGGTTGGCCAGAGGGGCAAAGGACATCGCCCAACGAGTTGCTGGCTCACGACCAGCGTCTTCATCTGGCTCGGGGTCGAGCAGGAGGCTGACGAGGACAGTGGCCCAGACCTGGCGTTGTATGAGTCCGGCGACTTCGGGCCCGAGCTCCTGGCCGATGGTTCTGTCGGGTGTCTTGTCCAGGATCGCCTCGGGTACAAGCGTGATCACGTCCTGCTTGACGAGTGGTGGCCCCCCGAATAGGGCCCTCAGTTCTGCCCGGCGGAGGCCGAGGACGGACCGAAGCTGCCATCCACGCGAGTACTGCAGCATCGTGGCGGCGAGTTCGAGACGACTCGGGCCGCCGCGCTTCGACGATTCCGACAGGTGGGCACTGGAGAGCGGGATGATCACACGCTCGGCGGTGGCGGCCTGAGCGAGCAAATCGAAGAACGGCCTCTTGGCTGCATCAAGCGCCTCCGGAGTCCTTCGCCATCTCGCGAAATCAATCCAATGGTTTTGGTCGAGGTAGATCACCGGCACTGAGATGGTCTCCAGAACTGTCCCGATGGTCATGGCGATCGTCTCGCCACCAGCAACGATCTCCATGAGGGAGTCGGCCGGGATGAAGGTGCATCGTGACACCAGGCCGCGTTCGGCCGGTACCGAGATCTGCTCGGTGAGGATCCGTCCGTCCATCGCGACGACCGAGCAGTGGCCGGATTTGTAGTCGACCGCGACGAGTTTGATGTGCGACATCGGATGTGAAGAGGGCAGGGCCACGCGCACGTTCGGTCAGCCCCCTTCGCCGGCTGCCGAGCGGCGGACCAAGCCAGCGCACTCGAGGAGACACCGATTGCAGTCGAGGTCCGCGCCCGGTTGGAAATCCTCGCCGAGGGTGCGGCGAAGATCGGACAGCGTGTAGGACATCGACGTCACGCGTGCGTCTGGAAACGCGGGATTGTCAACGAGGCTGACTTCTTCGAGCTGCATCTCGACGACAATCACGGTGAGTGTTGCGCGATAACGCTCGTCGGGCAGGTGCTCGCATCCGTCTCGTTCACCACATACCCGGCACCAGTCGAGCGGTCCGACGCCACCTTCAACGATGTACTCGAGGCCCGGCATGTGCGGACACTCGGAGAAGTCCTCTCCGCAAATGGAACACACCTTTCGCGACAGGCCGCCGACGCTCATGCCCACGCGGGTGTGCCCAAGCGCGACCGGGCAGCGTTGGAAGTACTCGTCACCCTCGCGGTGGAGTTGGCAGCCGAACCGCTGGCGAACCCAGCGCCCGGCCCTATCCATCCGTGCATGGACGGCTTCCTCGAACGGGCCTCCTTCGGCCCAGTTGAGCGCAGAGGCGAATCCGTCCAACGCGGTCCTTGCTGCTCCTTCTGCGTCGACATTCCCCGACGCAAGCATGGCTTCAGCCTTGGCGAACTGCGCCTCGGCTCGCTCGAGCCGTTCCTCGACCTCCCTGGTCGTGGATCGGCGTAGTTCGGGAGGAGCTGGCACCGCTCCAAGGGCCACGTAGTGTGACTCATCTGTCGAGTCATTCCCGTTCGAAGACAGGACGGCGATTGCGTCCTCGACGGATCCGTCGAAGGATTGGTCGGGCTCGGTGGCTCCTCGTCGCCACGTTAGGCGCAAACGAGCGCCACGTCCGATCCGTCCAATGGCCCACTTCATGGCGTCGTAACCGGCGCTGCTCAACAGGTTGAGTGCGAAGGCGGCGGCGATCACCTCCATCGCGCTGTTCTCGTCGAGGAAGCGTCGCGATTCGGGTGGATCCTCGTACTCCACCACCGCCCCCGCTGCACGCAGGTTCTTGACCAGGAGCGGAGCGTGCCGGTCGTAGACCCCGATGCCTTCCGGAGTTCGCCGGATCGCCCGAACGACTACGTCAGGGTCGGTGACGTCCGCACTCTCTTCTGCGCGCGACGTATCGCTCTCACGCACGGTGGTTCAGAGTGCCTGGTAGTAGTCGCGGATCACGGCAGCCATGAGCTTCCGACGCTCGACGAGGAACTCCTTGTAGCTCCCGGCCGTGACCTCGACGAGGTTCGCCGGGACGGCGTTCTCCGCGAGGTTGGCGGCCAGGTCGGTCGCGTCGGTGATCTCACCCAGGGTCAGTACACCCGACTCGATCTGGGAGGCCACGTCCGCCATGTACTGCATCGGCGGATTGTTGCTGATGCTGATGTTGATCGACGTCTCTGTCAGCGCGAAGTTCGCGACCTGGTTGTAGTCGCCCCGGTCGGGATAGCCGTTCTTCTGCAGGTAGTCCTTCGGCACGATGTGGTGGATGTCGCCGGACTGCTGGTGCATGGCCGCGACCGTGATGCCCTTCGACAGGAAGCCTCGCGCGTTCGTGGTGACCTGCGCGGCGAGGAAGGTCTGGAAGAACGGGCTGACCGTGCTGGTCGTCTCCAGCGCGGCTGGGAGGGTGACAGCCCAGTAGGCGTCGGAGAGCTCGGACTCCTCGATCTGTTTGAGGTAGTTCGCGGCGCCCTGCTCGCCGATCCGGCGAATGTCTTGTTCCCACGTGGACTCGAAGCTGCCGGAGTGCCGGCCGGTGAGCATCGACATCACGAACCAGCGCTTCACGATGCGCTTCCGCTCGCCCTCTGTCATCTCCTTGTCCTCGCGGAGCCGCAGGTACAGGGCGTAAGCGAAGTTGAGCGCGTTCTTCGAGTTCACCATGCCCGGGGTGATGAAGCCGGCGGACTTGATGAGCATGAGGAAGTTGTCGAAGTGGTAGTTGCTGACGATCTGGAGCAGCGCCCGCTCAAGCTTGTCGTAAGCGACGGGGATGCGTTCCTCGTCGACCTTGCGGGTTTCCGGGTCGCGGCCCGACAGCTCGCTGACGATGCTGGACGCCTTGCCGCGGCTGAACCCCACGAGGCCAGCCACGCGGATGATGTCGCTGTACTCCGGGTCGTAGAGATCCTCGGCCTCGTCCTTCAGCCAGCTGATGGCCTTGAGGTACGGCGTCTCGGCGAATTCGGTGTCGTTCTCCTTGATGTCGGCGTACGCGTGCGGAGCGACCGCGAGGTGGCAGAAGTAGTCGATGAGCTTGCGCAGGTTGCGGCCACGGTCGCCATAGGTCGCGATCTTGCTCATCGCGAAGTCCGCGCTGCTCAGCGGGACACCTTTGGAGTTGATCCGGATGAAGATCTCCGAGACGGTCTCGACGTCGAGGTCGTCGGCGAGGCCGATGATGCCGATCTGCGCGTTCTGGATCCGGCCCAGGTGGGCGAGATTGGTCTCGAAGATCTTCGCGTCGACGTCGGGGTTGCGTTCGAGGTACTCGCGAGCGAAGGACAGCGGCGACTCGGAGTTGAAGTACTCGCTGATGTCGGCGATCCACTGTGGGTTCTTCCGGATCACCGGGGTCAGCGTCGCGAACTCCTCGGTGATCGGGTTGAAGGCGATCGTGATCCGAACGGACTTGTACCGCTTGTTGATCACCGTGAGGCCGGCGACGGCCGCCCTGAGGGCGGTGATGCGCTGTTGGCCGTCGATCAGGATCTGCTGGTGAGCGGCGACCTGGCCGCCTTTGAGCTTCGCGCCGACCGACTGCCAGGTGATCAGGTAGCCGACAGGGTAGCCCTTGTAGAGCGAGTCCATCAGGTCGCGGACCTTGACGCTGTCCCAGACGAACGGACGCTGGAGCTCCGGGATCGCGATCCGGTCGCTCTTCACGTCCGCCAGCAACTGAGTGACAGCGGACTGCGTCACCGAGTACTTCGCCATTGCTGCTCCTCGCTCGCTCGTGAGACACGCTAACGGGATCCTCCGACACGCACCGGGCAATCGGGCCTTAACATCGTCGGCCTACGACGTTGCGTGCCTGACCACGTCGACGGGCGTGCGTCGCGTGTCCTCGTCGAAGCGGCCGATCTCATGTTCGGGCGGGATCGGCGCCCGAATCGTGGCGTCGATGACCGCCGCCCAGTGCGTGCGCATCGGCTCGGGCACGTCCATCTCGGGCCACAGGTCGATGAGGAGGGCGGCGTCGAGGTAGAGGCGCAAGCTCCCCTCGTCGCCATAGGTGAGTAGTCGCTCGTAGACGAGCTTGCGGTCGGCGCGGATCGACAGGTCCCACCAGAACTTGTCGTTGTCTTCGTCGCTCAGGTCGAAGAACTTGATCGTGCGGAAGCAAGCTGGGGCCTCGAGCCGCCACAGCCGGTCGGGGACGGTGAACGGGAATCGGAATCCCGGTGGCGCCGCGTGCTCGGTGAAGCTGACTCGAGGCTGGAGGGCGATGTTCCAGCCGGCGGCGTTCACGATGCGCTCCGCCACCGCGAGACCGGGCGTCTTCTTGCCGCGCTCGTATACCGAGAGCGTCGGTTGTGAGGTCCCGGAGACGGCAGCGAGCTCGGCCTGGCCCAGCCCGCTCGCCAAGCGGGCTTCCTCGATCACCGTCCGGGGCTGAGGTCTCCAGTTCGCCACACCAGCATCGTACATATCCAGCCAGATCTATTTCTCACGATCTGGGAGTGCCTGCACACCTACCTGTCGCCCACCCCTGGACCGACAGGAAGGAGCAGCGTGATGAGCGTTGCGAAGTGCCTGGGCGTCGATGACTTCGACGCCCCGAATATGCAGGAAGTACGCGCCGAGTGGCCTGGCTGGCAGGAGATTGAGCGGGCGCTGAAGGCCGTAGACGATCTCGTGGCTCTGCCTCGGTGGATGAAGCAAGCGACGCCCGCCGAGCGGGACGCCGTACTCGCCGGACTTCGTCGCCTGGCCGAGCACGATCCGCGCGCGTTCGTCGCACTTGCCTGGCTGCTGGTACCTGGCGCCTCGATGGTCGCCGGTCGGCTGCGCCGGCTCACCGACGCGATTGACGAGGTCGTCGCCGGCCAGCTGTGGATCCAGATCTGCGAGCACGATCCGGCCGACGACAGGTACGTCGCGACGACCATCCTCAGGCGCGTTGAGCGCGAGTCCATGGCCGAGTTCGGCGTGGGCGAGCTGGCCAAGCGTCGCGATCCCACGTGGGCGAGATCGGTCCTCATCGAGCGGTACGACGAGACGATCCCGGCCGAGGAATCCGACGCTGAGGAGCCACGAGAGCAGCTCATCGAACTCCTTCGACGGGCGCTCGACTCAGGAGCGCTGTCCGACCAAGACCGCGGGTTGCTCCTGGATCTGGCTCTCGCGGCCAACCTTGCGGACGCGCCCCTTCGGCGAGGCAGGGCTGGGCTGACAACACCGTCGGTCGCCCGGTTGGTCAGTGAGGATCACGCGCTCGCGGCCCGGACGATCCGCCGCCACGCAGCCGATGCGCTCGACAGGCTCGGGGAGGTCGCCCGTCAGGGCCGGCTGGCGCTCTGACGACTGGCCTCAGGTCCAGGACAACGTCTCGTGCGACCACGTCTTGCCGTCAGCGTCGCCGGAGAGCGTTGGGTCGATGAGCCGCTTGGCTAGATCGGCCGCGAGGTCCACGCTGCGGTAGCCGGCGCAGTGGGGGACAGGCTTGCTGAGTTTGGCGTAGCCGGCTCCCCACGCGGAGGGCACCGCGAAGCTGTCGAACGGCTCCATCTGGCGTCGGCGTGCCTCTGTGACGGTGGCAACTCGCAGCGCGGCGCCGTCGATGTCCTGCGTGGTCGCGAACACGACAAGGTCGACGAGGTCCTTCTCGCGGCTCGACGTGCGTTCGTTGTACTCGGTCATGGTCGCGCAGACCTTGTCGGCGATCTGGTCGACGACGGGGTAGAGGCGGTACTGGTGGCTGACGAGGCGCGGCAGCTCCAGTGCGTTCGCCGGGTCGGTCGTGGTGACCTCTCCAGTGATCCCGGTACCGACCGCGAGGTCCACCTGCAGCGAGCCCTTGCTGCTGAGCCCGATGAAGATCTCAAACCTGACCTGGCAGCCCTCGGTGTAGGGCTGGGTATCGTGGCCGATCGACTGGGTGTGGCTGACGTACTGGAACCGGAAGTGGTCGCCAAGGTCGATCGCTGCCAGACGGATCAGGTCGTCGAGGGCTTGGGTGAGAGTGAAGCCGCGGCGATACAGGTCGACGTCCCGCGTGGCGCGGGTAGACGGCACTCGGGCGAGCATGCCCGTGCCGCCCTTCAGCACCCACTCGGAGTCCTCGGCCTCGGAGAACACGCGGCTCAGGAAGCGGTTGAAGTACTCCAGCCGAATCCGCTCGTTGACGTCGAGCGACGGATCGGCGGCAGCTGACCTCTTCGCGGCGTCCTTGATCGCGTTCTCGACACCGCGCGGAGTGGAGTAGGGCTCGGGCTCAGCCACGCCTGACCGCCTTCTGTGCCTCACGAATGGCGGCAATCGTCTCCGGCTTGACCGCGATGCTGTCGCTCAGAGCCTTGCCCCATGCTCGGCTGAACTCCTCCATGACGTCGCTGTTGACGATTTGAGCTGAGATCCGGCGCGTGAACTCGTCGAGACCGGCGTTCTTGACCACGTTGGCGCTCACCCGCGCCATGGTTGCATCGATGGCGGCGAGCTGGGGCGCCATCGCACTCCGGACTGTTGCGGCAACCGACTCCTGGACCGAGCGGATGGCCTGTTGCATCTCGGGAGTCATGACGAGCCGAGCGATGTCCTCCTGGCTGAGGCCATCGATGTAGCTCGCAGCGACCCGAGAGCCGAGCGACGCGTCGGCGGCGACTCGACGCGCAACCGCCTCCGGGTCGATGCCTGCGATCTCCATCAGCCGATCTAGCAGGGCGGCGCCATCGCTCTTCTTGAGTCCGTTGCGGTGGGCAAGGGGAGCGAGGAGTGTCCGGAGCCGCTCGAGGTCGAGGTCCCGCTTGCGGGAGGCGTCGCGCATTGCGTCGGCGACGAGGCTGAGGTCGCCCACCTCTTCGATGAGATCGGCGATGGTGCGCTCCATGGTCATGACCGGCAGGCCATCGACGAGCGTGATATCGCGGGAGTCAAGCATGCGCTGGCGGTAGCGGATGGCGCTGCGCTGACTTTGCCGGCGCGCGGGGGAGACGAACTCGTGCCGCAGGGCGCGGAGGTCACCGATGCCGTGCAGGTCGGCGGCGGACTCTCCTGCCACGACGACACCGTTGGCGAGAGCCTTGATGCGCGCCTCGCCCATCGTCTTGGGATCGGTGCTGAGCCAGGCTGCCTTCAGGTCGTCATACGGGCCGGCTGGAGCGCCGGCGTCCTTGTAGACCCCGTGGGCGAGGCGTTCCAGCTGGCCGTCGGCGGCGAGTCGCGAGAGGTCGAGGCGTGTGATGCCGTGCATGCTGGCTTGAGCCGAGGTCACCATGCCCCACTGGTAGGCGGTGACCTCAGCGAGCATGCGGAGGGCATCCTTCGATTTCATGCTTGGAGTGTATCTCTCATTTAGATACATTCCAAGCATGGGCTGGTTCAGAGCCCAAGAGCACGTCCGCTGCTCGACGGAGCCGTGCGGCGGAACTCATCGACCGGAGCCGCGCGCCTGGTCCGCCGTGCGGCGAGATCCTTCACTCGGTAGGCCAGGGCGGCGGTCGGGTGGTCGACCGGGAGCGGCTTGCGGGCGACGGCGAGCTCGAGCATCCGCTCACCGTCGACACCCTTGCGCTGCAGCCCGTCGAGGTACTTCGCCAACTGACCGGTCTGCTCGTCCCGGTGCCCGACGTACGCGACGATGCGCTCCTGCCAGGCGCGCAGCGCTTCGCCGTAACGGGCGTTGATCCGGTTGGTGAGGTTCCGGTGGTACCCCGCCTCGCCGTCGTCGTTCGGGGGCGGGCCGACGAGCGACCGCCCGTCTGCGGGTACGCCCCTGGCCGCCCGCCACACGGCGAGCTCACGGCGCAGGTCGGCCGTGAGGACGTCGTCGTATTGCGTCGTCCAGCGCGGCAACCTCTCGCGTCGGGCGACGTCCGCGGCCAGCGCTCTCACTCGGCGCGAGCGCGCGGACAAGTACGGACCCCAGCTCGGATGGTCGGCCACACCGTCGGGGATGCCCGGAAGCCAGGGGAGTGGCCCGGGCCTGCAGTCCTCGAGATCGGCCCGCAGCTTCGAGCCTGCAAGGGCGACCGCATCGGCGTATCGGGTGACAGCGTCGTGGAGCTGCGACTCTGCCGACGCGGCTGTGGCGCGGGTCGTGGTGGCCGAGATGGCGGCCCCGTCGCGGGCGAGGATCCCTTCGAGCACCTCGGTCGCGGTCGGCGCACGATCGTCGGTCGGGCTGGGCAGGGCGTGTGTCTCATCGGAGCCGAGGACGAGGTAGGCGTGGTTTCTCGACGCGACCGCGCGTGAGCATCGTGTAGAGCAACTGCCGGTCCTCCGCGCCGTTGATGATGCCGTGAACGACGTCGGTGGTGATGCCCTGGGAGGTGTGCACCGTGGAGGCGTAGCCGAGCTCGACGTGGGCGGCGACGTAGTCCGCGGGCAGCGTCGCGTGGAGCCGCGAGGCGAGATGTCGCACGGTCAGGCCGCCGTCCGCGCGCACAGCCTTGACCTGCCAGCGGTCGCCGTTCTTGACCCAGTCCGTGCCGCTCACGCCGAGCCGTCGATCGTTGCGCCGGCTGGTCACCACGTCGTCGACGTGGGCCGCGCAGCCATCCGAGAGCGGCACGGATGCTCCGGCTGGGCCGCGGGCAGCCTGGGCTCGCAGGTTCAGGTCCCGGACGAGTTCACGCGTCGGCGCGAGCATGAGGCAGTCCCGACCGCCGGCGCGCTCGCGCAGCCAGGCCTCGAAGACCTCATCGACAGAACTGTCGGCGTCGTCGACGTGAACCCGATCGTTGTCGAGGTAGAAGCCCAGCGCGGACCGGTCGCCCTCGCGCAGCGCCAGCGACGCCTCGGCCTCGGCCGGATCGGCGAACCGCACAAGCTCGTCCAGCCGAACCGCACCGTGGGTGGCGGCGATGTCCCGCAGCACGCCACCGGCACCGATGGCGGCGAGTTGGCGGTCGTCACCGATCAGACGCACCGACGAGCCCCGCGCGACGGCGTACTCGATCACGGCCGCAAGGGTGAGCGTGTCGGCCATGCCGGCCTCGTCGATGACCACCAGCGTGCCGGGGCCGATGCTGCTCACGAGCGACGAGTCGGCGTCGTGGCGGAGGTCGTGGGCGACCTTGGCGAGCGTCTCGCACGGCATTCCGGTCGCCTCAGCGAGCGCCGCAGCGGCTGCCGCGGACGGCGCGAGCCCGACCGCATTGTGGCCACCCTCGGCCCACACGTTCGCCAGCACCTGCATCGCCGTTGTCTTGCCCGACCCGGCTGGCGCGAGGGTGAGCTGCACGCGCGCGCCGCTGGTCGCCAGCGCGGACACCATGTCCTGCTGGCCGCGGTTGAGCGGTACGCCGTCGAGGATTGCGGCGAGCACCGACAGCTCCACGTCGTCGGCAGACCAAGCGAGGCCCGGTCGGCGTCCGGCAGCTTCGACGATGCGCTGCTCGGCCTCCAGCACACGAGGGCTCGTGTAGTGATCCCGGCCCGTGTGCCGGTAGACGCTGGTGCCGTCTGAGCGGCGCAGCACGGACGGCTCGGTGATCAGATCAAGTTCCGGCGTCAGGTTGATCGATAGGCGACCGAGCGCGTCGTCGACGATCCACTCGACGACGTCAGCCACCCGGTCAGCAGGTACGGCGGTGCCCCGCACCTGGCGCTGTGCCTCGGCTCGAAGGTGCCAGATCTGCCACGTTGCCCGTCGCGACTCCACCTCGGTGATCACCCGTTCAGCGGCTGCCTGGATCCACGCCGTCGTGATCTGCTGTTCCGGCCGCGGGGCGGGGCGAAGGGCCGTCGACACCATCGACTCGACGTTCCGCGCGGACCCCAGCACCTCGACGGCTTCGCTCCACCAGGCCTGCCGCTGCTCGGCGTACGACCGCGGTTCGTGCTTGGCCGCGCGGGTCTCGAGGTTCGCCTGTTGTGCCAGCGCTACCGACTCGACGGGTGTGGGTGGGCGGCCGTGCCTCGTTCTGAACTCCCGCGCCAGCTCCCGTTGCCGCACCTTGATGGCGGTCCGCCGCTGCGACCACCGCTCACACAGTTCCGACGAGACGCCCTCGATCTCACGCACCGGCCGCTTGTTGCGCACGCCCTCGGGCCTCTCGACGAACCTGACTCCGAGCGCCTCGACCAGGCGCCGCTCCAGGGCGGTGTTGTAGGTCTCCGACGCAGCGACCACATGCTCGTGCAGGACCTTGCCGTAGATCGAGAGCCACCTGCCCGAGCGCGTCTGTACCTTGTTGGCGACCGCGACGTGGGTGTGCAGATCGGGGTCGCCCGCACGGGAGTCGCGGTGCGTGAACGCCGTCCCGATGAGCCCACGCGTCTCGACCTGCCGGGCACCATTGCGCCCCTCCCGGGTGAACAGCACCTCACGCTCGATGAAGGCCAGAGCGTCACCGACGGCCTCGTTGTGCGCCTTCTCGATCGCGCGCGCAACTTCTGCCGGCGCAATGGCCCACAGGGTCGATACCGACTTCACGGGCGAGAACGTCAGGTCGAACCCAGCCACAGCGGACTGACGCGGTCGGGAGTAGCGAGCCAGCGCATCCGACAGCTCCCGGGCGTTCTTCGGCTCTCGCCCGTGCTCGGCGACGAAGCGTTCGCGGGCGACCTCGGACCTCACGCGGGCAAGCACGTCGCACGGCGGCCGTGACTCGCCCGTAGTTCGAATCCGACGGGCGACCACGGCGTTGAACCCGTCGATGCCTGAGTTGTCGTAGACCTTGTGCGCCGCCCCGAGCGGCTCGCCCGTGAGCGGGTGAGACCCGGTGCCGAAGAGGTACTTCATCTGCTCGGCCGTGACCACATCGCCGGCCTCCAGGCCGTCGACGCCGACGAGCCCTGAGCCCAACCAATGCCCTGGCGACTCGCCCTTCGCCGAGTAGTAGTCGGCCAGAGGAGTGGCACCCTTCTCGGTCGAGTCGAGCGCAGCCACCTGCCGGGTCAGGTACTCGTACCCCGAGCCCGCCGAGAGCTTGTGGAGCGTCATGGTCACATCCCAAACGGCCGCGCGTAGGACGCGAGTGGCCACCGGACTGCGGTGGATGAAAGAGGTGTGTTGAGGAAGGGGAGCAGGAGGAGGACGAGCAGGAGACGGACGAGGACGAGGAGGAGGACGAAGAAGCAGGAGGAGCAGGGGAGGAGGAGAAGGACGAGCAGCAGCAGGGGGAGGAGGAGGAGAAGGACGAGCAGCAGGAGGACGAGAAGGACAGCGACGAGGCGGCCCCGCTGGCAGAAGAGGAGGAGGAGTCGTGCTGGCGCTACGGCGTGGAGTCCGGAACGTGAACGCGACGAGCACTAGCGTGGGAGTGTGACCACCGCTGCCGTCGCCCCTGCCACGAGGCACGCGGCGCTGTACGTCGAGAAGGTGATCATTCGGGACTTCCGCGGAATCGTGTCCTGTGCGGTGGAGTTTGAGCCTGGGCTGACCCTCCTCGTCGGGCGGAACAACATCGGCAAGTCCAGGGTCCTGTCGGCTCTTCACCTCGCGTTAGGCGGACGTGTCGCTGACGTGGACGACTTCACCGCAGGATCGTCTGCGGAACCCGAGATTGATGTCGTTCTCGCGCCTCGCCCTCCTTCTGCATCCACGGACGAGGAAGCGTTCGAGGACGACGAAGGTCGGCTGATGGGAGGCGAAGCGCAGGCGATTAGTGACCCGCCGTTTCGTGAGCGCTTCGCATGGCGCACTCACGTCCGACGTTCGGCCGAAGGGCTTGGAGCTCGGTCAGAGTTCAAGATTCTGACGTTCGACGCCGCCAGTGACAGTTGGATGGAGCGCGCCGGGGCCAAGGATCTTGGTCGGGCTGCCCGCGGGCTGGTGTCATCAGACCTTGTCAACACCGGGCGCGATTTGATGGAGGAACTTGGTCGTCGTGGCTCGGGGGTTCGCAAGGTACTCAGCGATCTGGACGTTGACGACTTGACACGGGCGGATCTGGAACTCCGCTTGGCGGGTCTCAGTGCCGACATTGTCGCGGGAAGCGGGACCCTCGCCTCGGTTAGTCGGTCGCTGGATGCTCTGAACCGCGCCGTTGGAAGCATCGGGGCTCCCGGAATCAATCCGATCCCGATCACGCTTGAGGAACTGGCGCGGTCCCTGTCGATCGACCTTGACAGTGGGCATGGGGCGCTTCCGATTCGGATGCATGGCGCCGGCGCGCGGAGTTTGGCCTCGCTCCAGATTCAGGGCGTGCTGTACGAACGGTTGCTCGGTGCCGACGGCGGGTCGCTCCGTCCGCATCCGGTGACCCTCGTCGAGGAGCCTGAAGCTCACCTGCACCCGCAGGCGGCATCTGAGTTGCCGCATCTGTTGAAGTCGATTAGCGGGCAGGTCGTTGCGAGCACACACTCCAGCCAAGTCGTCACGGCATCGGACCCAAGAGCCATTCGGCTTCTGCGAGAAGACCGAGGTTCGCTGGTCGTCGTCGACCTCGGTCCGGCCGCCAGCGATGCTCCGGGTACGCCTCGGCCGTTTCGCCCGAGTCTCCATACCGAGGAGATGGAGAAGCTCAAGCGTCTGGCCGAACGGCCATTCGGGGAGATTCTCTTCGCTAGTGCCATCGTCGTCGGGGACGGCGCAACGGAGCGCGGGTTCCTGCCTCCGGTTCTGAGGCACGCCCTGGGTGCGAAGGCTCACGGGGTCTGTGTGGTCGACCCCGAGTCCATGTCAACACCGACTGCTCTTGCGGTCGCCAAGTTCGCGAATGTCGTCGGGACCCCTTGGTTCATCTTCGCTGACAGCGATCCCGCTGGCGTCGCCGCGGTCGAGGCTCTTGCGACCACAGGAACGTCCCCCGCGACTGTGACCTGGGTCGGCAAGCCGGACGCCGCCGCGGACAAGGGCGTGTCTGGCGCGATCGAGGCGATGATCGTGGACTTCGATGAGGACGTCGGTAGAACCGCGTGCGAGCGGGTGCGTCCCGATCTCGCGCCTGTCGCCAATGTCCTATCGACTATGAAGGACTTGAAGGGCTCGATTGGGCAGACCCTGGCAGACGTCTTGCTCGAACGCTACGACGATTCCACTACGTGGCCGGCGCCGGTTCAGGAGCTGATCCGGGCTATCGATAGGGCCTTGTCATGACCACTACTCACGACTTCAACGAGCCGGTCCTGAGTCCTGCGCAACAGGCGGCCGTGGACAGCAACGAGCGCGCGCTCGTGGTGGTAGCGAGTGCAGGAAGCGGCAAGACCGAGGTCGTCGCTAGACGTATCCAACGGTTACTCCTGGCAGACCCGGAGGGCACCGGTCGGGTGCTCGCTTTGACCTACACGGTTAAGGCGGCAGACGAGCTTCGCGCCAGGCTCGATACGCGGTTGGGAGCGCTCGCGCGTCGTGTCGACAGCGAGACCATTCACGGGTTTGCGCACAGGTTGCTTCGCACTCATGGAACTCGAATCGGGCTCCCGCTTGAGCCGGAACTGTTAGCTCGCGACGAAGATCGTGTGGAGCTATTTCGGTCGTGGCTGGTGGAGCGCGGCGACGTTGAACCGGAAGATCTTAAGAGCCAGCTCGCAAGCTTCGACTTGGCGCGCGCTAAGGGCGAACGCGCGGACGGCCTCAATGACTGGCAGCAGGCGCTTGATGACAACGGTGCACTTGACTATCCGGCGCTTCTCGCGCGGGCCACCGAGTTGTTGACGGTCACCTCGACACGACGCCAGATTCGACGCCTCTACACCTCCATCGTTGTCGATGAAGCTCAGAACTTGACTAAGGCACAGTACGACCTGCTCGTTGAGCTGGTATCGGACCAGGGCGAGGTGGTCATTCCGACGATGCTGGTCGGTGATGACAAGCAATCAATTGTGAGCTTCGCCGGGGCAGATCCTCGCCTCATCGGCACCTTCACGGAGGCCTTTGCTGCTGAGCGCCACGAGCTTCACACGAACTTTCGATCTGCAACGATGCTCGCCACGGCGGCAAGCAAGATTGCGGCCGCGCTGGGCCATCCAGTCGGCGGAGAGGCGGCATTCGCGGCTCCGGGCATGATCGCTGTCGAGGCGCTCGCGACGGAAGCGGACGAGGGCGAGAGAGTAGCCGCCTGGATAGAAGGTCTGTTGGAGAGCGGGCTTCCTCGGGAGGCGCTGGGCGCCAGCGAGAACAACTCGCTTCGTGTTGAAGACATCGCGGTGCTGTCCAGATCGGCGGCCAGTCTTCGTTTCGTAGCGTCGGCACTGGCTGAGCGTGAGATTCCCTTCGCGCTGTCCAGCACGCCGAATGAGTGGCTCACGACTGTGGCCGGAAGGGTAGTTCTCGAGGTGGTGTCGCTGAAGGCGGCGCCTGATCACCGCTCGACCTACTGGGAGCTGGGCAGACTCCTCGGTGCTGATCTTGTCGAAGCGTCGGCGAAGGCAGTCAGACATGCGGTTCTAGAGTCCGAGGACGAGTTGGTCCGTGCAATCGCGGAAGTCGTCGACCTTGCCGATGTCGCGGAACTGGTCCCCTTCCTGCAAGGGGTGGAGTTGCCGACTGGCGTGGGCGACGCGGAGGCGGCGAACTGGCAGACCGACGTGCTCCAGTTCGCGACCAGTTGGGCTCAGTTTGATGGACTCACGGCACGGTCCGAGTTGACCTGGGCAAACTTCAAGTTGCACTGCTCACGTGCGCAGCGTGGGGACGACCTTGCGCCTGGGGTCCGCCTTCTCACCGTGCACAAGTCACAAGGACGGGAGTATGCGGCCGTGGGGGTCGTTGGCCTGAACGACGGTCAGTTCCCCGATTTCAGGGCAACGTCGGAGTCCGCGCTGCGGGACGAATTGCGAACCTTCTACGTCGCCATCACGCGCCCGCGTCGAGTCCTCTTGCTCACGCGGGCGACGGCGCGAGACACGAGATACGGGCCGAGAGCAACGCGATCGTCAAGGTTCCTTTCCCTCGTGTCCTCATAGCCCCGAGAGTGCGCCTGCCTATCCGGCGATGAGCTGGAGCAGTGATTCGTACGAGTCGACCACGTCGTACTTCAAGCCATCGTGCTCGGCCTTTTGGTTGAGGGAGGCGAAGAACTTGCGCGCGCATTCGATCTTGGCGTTCTCCACGCCCTTGAGCTGGAGCGTCGACATCGAGCCCTTCGTCTCGGCGACGAAGTAGACGTGCTTGATCTGCGTCACGTCGTCGCGGAAGGCGATCGCCCAGTCGGGGTTATAGTCGCCGACCGGTGTCGGGATGAAGAACCCGCGCGGCAGCTTCGAGAAGACGACGACCTCGTCACTGACATCGAGCGCCTCGACGAACGATCGCTCTACCTTGGAGTCGGTGACGACGTACTCGTAGACGCTCTTCTTGAGTTTGTCCCCTGCCTTCGAGAGGTCCTGGGCGGTCTGGTTCTCGGTGAAGATCGAGGAGTCGTGCCGATTGTCGAGCGGGTCGTAGCTGAGGTGCTCGACGATGACGGTCGCCTTCTGCTCGTTGATGAGCCGGGCGGCTTCGGTGATGAACTGCTCGGGGTTCTGCTTGAACTTCGCGAACGTTCCCGGGTGGATGCCGGTGAGGATCGCGGCGCACGTTCGACGGGTGAGCTGGGTCTTCTCTGCGATCTCGCCGAGCAGGTCGTACTTCACCGTGGAGCCAGCCGACACGGCCGAGTGCTCGACCTTCGTCTCCGACACCTTGAAGCCGGTGCCCGCTTCCAGCTGCTCGACTTCGAGGCCGACGACCTGCCTCCCGGCCTCGACCAGGTACTGCATGATCGTGACGTTCAGGGACTTGTCGAGCGTGCGGATGCAGTTGCGGATCAACTCGGCGGAGTCGAACGCGACCTGGTAGACGGCCTTGTGGTTGATGCGGCCCCACAGCTCCTGAAACTCGCGCTTCTTGAAGTTCGCCTCGTTGAACGGGATCCTCTTCGGCTTGCGGCCGTCGGTCGGCTTGGGCACGTCGAGGTAGAGCGCGTCCACGAGCGGCCAAACGTAGTCAATGATCGGTGTAAGCGCCGCCGAGGTCGGCTCGGCGAGGGTGCCGTCGGCGCGGGCATCCTTGTACGCCTGGGTGACGAAGCCGCCGTCGTCGATGTAGTCGTGGCGGATGAGGTGGTTGTACAACGCCTGCGCAAGCGCCTTCTCCAGCACGCTGGTCGAGCCGTCGGCGAGCCTGATTTGTTTGCCGGTGAAGTAGTCGACGCTCGCCTTGCGCGGGCGGGCCGACAGCGACTCGATGATCTCCTCCTGCAGCGCGGTGACGAAGTCGGTGTACGACTCGTCGGTGACGACGGTCAACTCGTTGATGTCGTGCACTGTGACGGGGTTGTCCGTCCGCTCGCCGTGCTGGTCGACCGACAAGCGCAGGCCGCGGCCGATCTCCTGCCGGCGCGTGGTGGTGTTGTCGCTCTTCTTGAGCATGCCCATCACGAATACGTTCGGATTGTCCCAGCCCTCGCGCAACGCCGAGTGCGACCAGATGAATCGCACCGGCTCCTCGAAGGAGAGCAGCCGCTCCTTGTCCTTGAGGATCAGGTCGTAGGCGTCGACGTCGTCCGACTGGCCCGCGAAGTCGCCGCGGGCGGCGATCTTGCCGTCGATCGAGCGCCCGGTCTTCTTGTCGATCGAGAAGTAGCCCTCGTGCGTCGACCGCACCGGGATCGCCTCGACGTGCTTGCGGTACCGTTCCGCGGCCTCGTCGAGGTCGAGCTGACCGAGGTGGTCGGAGAGCACTGCGTCGTACTCCTCCTCGAACACGCGCGCGTACTCGCCGAGGGCGTCCTCGCGTTCGTAGTCGCGGTACTTGGCGACCTCGTCGATGAAGAACAGCGACAGTGTCTTGATGCCCTGCGCGAACAGCTCGCCTTCCTTGTCGAGGTGAGCGCGGATGACCTCGCGGATCTGGATGCGTCGCTTCTGGTGCTCGGCCACGTCTTGGGTAACTTCACCGGCGGCGATGATGTCGCCGTTGCTCAGCTCGACTATGTCGCGGTTGGCGTCGACGTCTCGGATGAACAGACCCTTGTACGCCTCGATGCCACCAGAGATGTCGTGCAGGTTCATACCCTGGCTCAGCCGCTTCACTTGCCGCTTGATGCCCTGCGCGGTCTGCACCTCAAGCTCCACCCGCGCCTTCGGGAAGTCCGCGCCTTTGCCGACCTCCAGCCCGTCCACGTACAGGTATGCGGTGCTGCCGGCCAGGTGCTTCACGGTGATGCCACGCACCGCGATCTTCTTCACGAGCTTCTGGTTGTACGCGTCCACAGCGTCGAGGCGGTGCACCTTGGTGCGCTCGATCTTGTGGGTCGCCGAGTACCGCACCGCGAACAGGGCGTTGAACAGCCCGAGCGCCTCCAGCGACTTCGACGGCTTCTTCGCGTCGCCCTCGATCTTCTGCGGCTCGTCGATGATCAAGATCGGCCGGTTCGCGGCGATCACGTCGATGGGCTTGCGGGACTGGAAGTCGTCGAGCACCTCATAGATGCGGCGGGCGTCCTTGCCGGTGGCGTTGAACGCCTGGATGTTGATGATCATCACCTGCACGCCGGAGTCGGACGAGAACCGTTCCAGCTCGTGCAGCCTGGAGGAGTTGTAGACGAAGGTGCGCGGCTTGGTGCCGTACATCTGCTGGAAGTGCTCGGCGGTGATGTCGAACGACTTCTTCACACCCTCGCGGATCGCGATCGACGGCACAACCACGATGTACTTCGACCACCCGTACCGCTTGTGCAGCTCCATGATGGTCTTGATGTAGACGTAGGTCTTGCCGGTGCCGGTCTCCATCTCGATGTCGAGATTGATCGGCGCCGCTGACTTCTTGACCGGGTCCTTGAGATCCTTCGACAGCTCCAGACCTCGCGCCCGCTGCACCTGGTGCACGTTCGTCATGAGCTGAGGCGGCGTCAGCGCGATCTCGGCATTACGCAGTCCCGCGTCCTCCATCAAGGTCTGCGCCGCCTCCTTGCCGGGGTCGATGCGGTACTTCACCCCGTCGGCGAACGGCTGCCCGGTGAACACGTCGACAACGGCCTCGACGGCCTCGGTGTGGTACTGCTGGACCTTGAACTGGAGTTTCATCGGGGTCAGATCGCCCTTACCTCAGTCTCCGGTGACACCTCGCGGAAGATCTGCTCAGCGTTGATGCGCGCCGCGTCGCTGGCGAACCCGGCGTCTTTGAAGACGGCACGTAGCGGGTGGCGCGTCGCGATCGCCTGCACGACGGCTTCTGTGACGCTGTCAGCGAAGCACGCGATTACCCCGTCGTCGTCGACGGCGAAGACTTCGTAGCCCTCGATTTGTTCGCGAACGATCGGCAGCGACAAGTCCAAGCCCCAGTCCAGCAGAACCTGGAAGAGGAGATCCTCGGAGCCGCGGTCCTGCTTGACGCTGTCAACCAAGCCGAGCAACTCATCCTGTGCAGTCCCGTCAGGCGAAGCCAGCACATCAGCCATGTTTGTGCTGTCGACTCGAAGTGACCGGAAGCCTAGGTCGAGATCCTCAGCCAGCATGCCGGCGCCGACGCCGACTTGGGCGCCGGCGAGGCGGACACGCGCTCGTGACAGCGCTGCAATGGTGCTGTAGCCAGCCTTGGCTGCTTCAGATTTCGCATCTACAGCCTCGTCAAGCTGCACCATGATCCAGCGTCGAGGGAGGCGGTCGAGGGCGACCTGAGCCATCACCCCGTGAGCGGTTGAACCTGACCCGGCGAAGAAGTCGAGCACCAACGAATCTCGCACGGTAAAGATGTCGACAAGGCGCTGAACGAGAGCGGACGGCTTGGCGTACGGAAAGACGTCCTTGCCGTTGAACAGTTTCTTCAGCTCGGCGCTGCCCAGCTGCCCGTAGATGCCCTCAACGATTGACGTTGCTTTCGTCTTGCGGCGGGCGCCGGTCTCGTCGTTCAGATACTGCTTGATAGATACCTGCCATCCGTTCGTGCTCTGACGGAACTCCAGCTCGCCACGTTCAGAAGCCTCGGCTACCCGCTCGCGGCTCCACAGCCACTGTCTCTTCGGCCAGAGCTCCGAGCCGTCTGGCGCGATGATGGGGAAGCGCAGATTGGGCCGGTCACCCATAGAAGCGGCGGGCTCTAGCGGCTGCGTTCGGTACGGTCCGCGGGTGGTGGAGTTCTGGTCAGTCGACTTGAAGTAACGCTGGATCTGCTCGTCAGTCAGGTCAACGAAGAGTTCCTCAAGCTGCGAGAGGTCCCGCGCATACACGACTAGGTACTCGTGGATGCTGGCGAAGTGCCGCTCCTTGGCGCCGCCTCCGTAGCGGCGTTTCCACACCAGGGTCTCGACGTGGTTGTCGGCGCCGAATACCTCGTCGCAGAGCGCCGTGAGACGCGAAACCTCGGAATCGTCGATGCTGACAACGATGACGCCGTTAGACGTTAGGAGGTTACGCGCGAGCCTAAGCCTGGGGTACATCATGCTGAGCCAGTCGGAGTGGAAGCGGCCGTTCGCCTCGGTGTTCGCGACGAGGCGGTCGCCGGTCTCCGACTTCTGGCCCGAGCGGGCGAGGTAGTCGGCGCTCGACTCGGCGAAGTCGTCCTCGTAAACGAAGTCGTTGCCTGTGTTGTAAGGCGGGTCGATGTAGATGAGCTTGACCTTGCCGAGATACGACTCCTGGAGAAGCTTCAATGCGTCGAGGTTGTCTCCCTCGATGAAGAGGTTCTTCGTGGTGTCGAAGGCGACCGACTCCTCTCGCACCGGGCGCAGCGTCTTGGCGATCGGCGCGTTGGCGGCGAAGGCGGCGGCGCGCTTGCCGGGCCAGTCGAGCTGGTAACGCTCGTGCGGGCCCTCGACGACATGGTCGGAGACTTCCTGGCGGAGGGCGTCGAAGTCGACCGCGCGGACGGGGTTGCCTTCGGCGTCGACGGACTCCGTGACGACCGTGGGGAACAACTCGGCGATCGCATCGATGTTGCGCTGGGTCAGGTCCGGCGAGTGCATCTTGAGCTTCTCCACGGTCAGTCCTTGTTGCTCGGTACGGGGGCGGTCAACTCGGTGAGCACTGCGGCGCGTTCCTTAATCTGCCTGCGGATTTCGATCTTGCGGTTGAGTTGTGGCTCGGTGCGCAGTTTCTTCTCCAGCGCGGCGACCTCGCGGGTGAGCCTGCGAACACGTCCCATCCTGTCGAGGGCGTCCGACAGTTCTTCGGCCGGCCTGATGGGGTGGGGGAGCAGACGACCCAGGAGTTGGCTGTAGAGGCCGTCCATGTCGAGCGCCGCGGGCAGGGGGACGCGTGGCTCGTCAGCACTGATCCAGCCGGTGCGGAAGTAGTCGGCGCCTTTGGGCTTGCCGCCCGCGTGCTTGTAGGCGGCGGCCATCGCCTGCTCGGTCCACAGGCCGTCCTCGCGGCGCAGCTCGAAGACGATCTGGCTGGGGATCGCCTTGTCGATCGAGGTGAGCACGGAGTTGTCGAGGCCGGAGCCTTTCAGGTCGAGGACGAAGACCTGGATCTCGGTGACAGTTTGACCGGGCGCGAGGAGCAGCGACTCCTCGCCGAGCTTGTAGGCCCAGCGAACACGCTGGACCTCGTCGACGAACCGCTGCTTGAGGGCGGCACCCGCGCTGGCCTCGGCGTACAGGCGCTCCTTCGGGATGACCCGGTCCACCCTCGCCGCCTCGGGCCACTGGATCAAGTTGGCCTCGACAGGCTCAACCACCGAGGTCACCACTCTCGGGCTCGACGATGGCGAGAAAGGCGATCAACTCGAAGTCGTCCAGTCCCTCGAAGCGCTGCTGCAGCGCGGTGGTCTTGGTTCCTGAGAAGAGGCTGTCGATGTCACGCTGCTCGGTGACGTCGATGAGGGAGTTGATGGCCTCGTTGAGCAGGTTCGAGTAGACGGCCATCTCGGCGCCTTGGCTGGTGAGCTGGTTAAAGACGTGATACGCGGCAGGGATCGGCTCATGCGAACCCTGGCAGCTCGCCCGGATCAGGTCGAGGAGCTGCTTGACCTCAGTGTGGTCGGTGACGACGTTGCCGTCGTTGTCGAGATAGATGAGGTAGTGCGGGTGCAGCCGGTTGTGGCGGTTGATCTTCGCCCGGCCATCGACGCTGCGCAGCGCGAAGATCACGCCGGGACGAAGGCCACGCTCGGCATTGGCGGCAACGGCCGCGTGGAGGCCCTTGGGCGAGGAGGCGAGATCGCCGTACTGCTCCATGTACTTGAGCAGGTCCATCCGGAAGTCGTTGAGCCCGAGATCGGTGATCGAGACGCCCGTGCGGACGTCCTCGAGCTCGATGACCTCGTCCTGGAGGCGGCGGAGTTGTTCCCTGCGGAACTTGGTGTCGTTGGATTCCTGGGTGAGGAGGTTGTCGTCGGCGGTGGCCGCGAGGTCGGCGATGACCATGCGGTTCTCGACCCGCTCCTTGAGGTTGATGTACTCATCGAGGCTGATGTCGGGCCAGAAGTTGACCATCTGGATCACGGAGTTCTTCGACCCGATGCGGTCGACGCGACCGAAGCGCTGGATGATCCGCACCGGGTTCCAGTGGATGTCGTAGTTGACGACGTAGTCGCAGTCCTGGAGGTTCTGGCCCTCCGAGATGCAGTCGGTGCCGATCAGCAGGTCGATCTCGCCGGGCTCGTCCGGGAAGACGACCGCCTTGTCTTTCGAGCCGGGGGAGAAAAACGTCAAGAGCTTCTGAAAGTCGAAGCCGTCGCCCAGGGTCGTCTTGGGGTGGGTGGCGCCGGTGACCAGGCCGAGTTCGAGGGATCTCTCGGGGTGGATGGTCTGCTCCAGGTTGGCGTACAGGTAGCGTGCGGTGTCGGCGAACGCCGAGAAGAGCAGCACCTTCTTGTTGTCGCCGTTGAGTGGATGCTCGACCTTCTCGCGGATGACCCGTTGGAGGCGCTGGAGCTTGCGGTCGTGCTCCGGGGTGATGAGGTCCATTGCTTCCACGAGCTCCCGGATCGTCTCGCGGTCGTGCCACAGGTCGTTGCGCCAGGACGTGGTGTCCATGTCGTCGAGGTCAATCTGGTACTTCTTCCCGACCGACGGAGCGGTCGGGACGTCGAAGTCGTCGTCATCGGCCTCGATGTCGCCGAACTCCGCGCCGATGTCGGCGATCCTGCCGTCTTTGTCGTCCAGGTCCCGAAGCGCGTGGTCGACTGCGGCTTCGACGTTGCGCAATGTGATGCGGAACGCCTCGACGGAGCTCTCCAAACGCTTGAGCAGGTTGACTGTCATGAGTGTCTTGAGGCCCTGCTCGCGGCCGGTCATACCGAGATTGCCGCGGGCGGTGCCGCCCTGGACGGCGTACATGTCGACGTACTTCTGCATCTTGCTGGGGAAGACGTAGGACAGCGGGGTGTAGACCGCGAGGTTGAGCACCTGGAGCTGCTCGAAGATCTCGTTGAACGTCGGCGCCTGCGGCAGGTCGGTGAGTGGTTCGCGGATCGACTCTGGCTGGAGGCGGCTCGGGAAGGCGCCGATGTCGGCGGTGTCGTAGAACGACTGGATGTGCTTGCGGGAGCGCGCGATGGTGACGGCGTCGAGGAGCTCGAAGAAGTCGAAGTCCAGCATGCGCAGGATCGCGTCGGTGGTGCGCTCCTCGGCGGGGAGCTCGGACCATCTCTTGAAGGCGACCTGGGCTTCGCGGAAGACCTGCTCGATCGACTTGTTGATGTCGAGCTTTGCCGAGAGCTGCTCTGACTCGCCCTCATAGGCAAGCTGGAGTTGGTTCTTGAGATCGTTGAAGCGGTTGTTCACGGGGGTGGCCGACAGCATGAGGACCTTGGTTTTCACGCCGCTCTGGATGACCTTGCGCATGAGCCGCTGGTAGCGGCTCTCCTTCTCTTCCGCGTAGTCGGCGTTGCGGAAGTTGTGGGACTCGTCGATCACGACGAGGTTGAAATTGCCCCAGTTCACCTTGCTCAGGTCGAGCTGGCCGGAGTAACCCTTGTCACGGGACAGATCGGTGTGCGCGAGGACGTGGTAGCTGAACCGGTCGGTCGAGAACGGGTTGGTGACGTAGGGGCTGTTGTAGGTGGTCCAGTTGTCCTCGAGCTTCTTCGGCGCGAGGACCAGGACCGACTTGTTGCGGCTCTCGTAGTACTTGATGACCGCCAATGCCGTGAATGTCTTCCCGAGGCCGACGCTGTCAGCGAGGATGCAGCCGTTATAGGTCTCGAGCTTGTTGATGATGCCCACCGCGGCGTCGCGCTGGAAGTTGTAGAGCCGCTTCCAGATCTCCGAGTCGCGCCAGCCGGTCAGGTCGTCGGGGAGCACGTCCTCGCTGATGTCTTCGAGGAACTCCGAGAACAGGTTGTAGAGGATCAGGAAGTAGATCCGCTCGGGGCTGTTTTCGGCGTACACGCTCGCGATGTGTTCATGGACGAGCTTGGTGACGTCCTCGACCTGCCGAGGGCTCGACCAGATCTGGTCGAAGGTCTGGAGGTAGGCCGAAGCGAGCGGGGCCTCGTCGATCTTGTTGACGAGATTGGAGACCGCGTCGCCGCGCTCGTAGCCGAGATCGGCGGACGTGAAGCCTTGGAGGGGCATGTAGGCGGCACGGTCGTCGACGACTGCGAACTGTTGCATCGGAGCGCCGGTCTTGTTGGATTTAAAGGTGACCTTGCGCTTGATCCAGTCGGCGCACTCCCGGGCGATTGCGCGCTGGGTCAGCTTGTTGCGCAGCCGGATCTCGAACTCGGAGCCGTAGAGGCTGGACTCCCGCTTGGTCTGGGGGATGTAGAACTCCCGGCGCTCCTTCTTGACTTTGTCGGTCGCCTGGCTGGCGACGAACGTCGGAGCAGTGAAGATGAACTCCAGCTCCTTGACACCCTCCAGCTCTTTGCGGAGTGCTTCGAAGGCGTAGATCGAGAACGTCGATGCGGCGATCCGGAGCTTGGAGCCGCGAGTGAGGGTGACCTTGATGTCATCGCCGAGCAGGCGGTTGAGATTGTCGATGATCTCCATCAGCGCGCCCCCTTCTTCGTGGGCTTCCCGGTCTCGCCGGTGCCGCTGCCGCGCACCCATTCGTCGACCTCGGTGACCTTGAACTTCCAGAGACGCCCAACCCGGTGGGCGGGCATGTCCTTCTTGGCGATCCAGGTGTAGATGCTGTCCTTGGTCACGCCGAGGTACTCGGCGATCACGTCAGCGGACACCCAGGGTTCGGTCACCGTCCGAACCCTAGTGCCCACCGGGGCCGTTCTTTGCCGGTTTCTGCCGATCTCTTCTCTCGTTCGGGTGCCCTGGCCACTCGGCCCGCCGATTCGGCCATTGGGGGTAGGACCAACTTCAACCCCCAGGAGCAAGCCATGGCCGATCTCGTTCACCGCGACACTGGGCGCATCGACGCCCTGCTGACCGTCGAGGAGGTCGCCGAGGTGTTGCGCATGCCGGTGGCGACCGTGCGCTACTGGCGCGTGCTCGGCAGCGGGCCGCGCGGATTCATCCTCGGACGCCGGTTGCGCTACTTCCGGCAGGACGTCCTCGACTGGCTTGACGAGCAGCGCGAGTCCACAGGGCGCGGTGTCGCCTGAGTTCTCCACAGGAGCAGCAGTGGACCGCCCGGTTGGCGGCGCTCCGTGCTACGGCGAGCCCATGAGCAAGCAACCCACACCCAGGCAGAGGCGATCCCAGCGAGGGTCCGTCGAGGATCGCTGGCGCAAGCGAACCAAGGATGCCGAGGGCAACAGCGTCGAGGTCGCGTCGGCAGTTGCCGGCCAAGTGACGCGCTGGCGCGCCCGGTACGTCGACGACGCTGGTCGCGAGCACACCCGGCACTTCGACCGGAAGGTCCAGGCTCAGGCGTGGCTGGACAAGCAACTGGCCGCACTTCTGCGTGGCGACCATGTCGCCCCCAGCGAGGCGAAGATGACGGTCGGGGAGTGGTGCGACAAGTGGCTGGCCGGTTACGGCACGCGACGGGCGTCGACCGTCCGGCAGGCGGAGGTGCACGTCAAGATCATCAAGGCCCACTTCGGCTCGGTGCCGATGTCCGCGATCAAACCGTCGGACGTGCGTGCCTGGACGGTCGTGCTCAAGAGGGAGGGGCGAGCCGACTCGTACATCTATGCGATCTACTCACGCCGCTCCCAGATCTTCACCGACGCTGTCCACGACGGGATCGTCGCGCGCAACCCGTGCTCGCGGCGTACTTCGCCGGGCATGGGCAAGCAGCGGCCCTACGTGGCTACGACGCGTCAGGTGTGGGCGCTCTACGAGGCGGTGCCGCCCGGCGTACGTCCAGCGATCCTCCTCGGCGCCCACGCCGGGCTGCGCCTTGCCGAAGCGGCGGCGTTACGGGTCACGGACGTCGACTTCGCCACCGGCATCGTGACGCCGTCGGTTCAGTGGGAGAACGAGCCATTGAAGTCCGACACCTCGCGTCACTCGATCCCGATCCCGGCCGAGATGTCGCAGCTCCTCGCCGAGGCGATCCCGCTGGGGAATGGCATCCAGATCGTCAGTGATCTGTGGGGCAATGCCGGCGGGCCCTGGACGATCGAACGTGCCGTCCGCGGCGCCCGGACCCAGGTCGGCCTGCCCGACGACTTCCGGTTCCACGACCTGCGGCACTACTTCGCCTCGCTGCTGATCGCCTCCGGCCTCGACGTCAAGGTCGTGCAGGCCCGGCTGCGGCATGCCTCGGCGAAGACGACCCTCGATACCTACGGCCACCTGTGGCCAGACAGGGACGACACCTCAAGAGCTGCGGTCGCGGCCGTCTACAAGGAGCGAAGCAGTGATTGAAGCTGGCCTCTACAGCGCGACGTCTGGGTCGACTTCGAGACCGTTGACAAGAGCGGTCGCGTACTCGCCGACCCGACTGACATCCATGACCCCGAGCTCTTCAAGCCGGGAAAGGTCGTCGTGGCGTTCGATGACGACCACGTCTCGCTGGCACTCGCTGTCGGCCGGGTACGGCAGGGAGCGCCACGCGGTTCCAACTCGCTCTGGTTCGGGGGAGATCGACGAGTACGTCGAGGCGGTGGTGCGCGCAGTCGGCGACCCGTGTAGCGGCTGACCTATCTCAGGCCCCACCGTTCGCGCCGCGGACGAGGGTCTCATCTTGGCGGCCGAGGAGGGTAATGGATGCGCCCAGCAGGCCCGCGAAGTCGTTGAGGAACGCAAGCGTGTCCGGCGCCGAACGCCGGTCGAAGTCGAGGTCCAGGCCGGCCGCTGACGACTGATTCGCAGCCCACGAACCGAGGGCGGCCAGTGTCACTGGCTCGGTCGGGCGTTCGGCTATCGCTGTGTTGGCAGCCGCGGTGATCGCATCAGTCGCGGTCTTTGGGTCAACCGGGGCGGGCTCTGACGTCACGACGCCTGCGGTCATCCCGAGGTCGAAGGAGTACTTGTGTTGGCCGGCCGCCACGGTGTCGAACGCGGACGGACGGATGGCGACCGATCGATCAAGTATGAGGCCCCCGGTGTAGGCCAGATGTAGGTCGGTCTCCTTGTGAAATGCCGGAGCCAGGTACAACGAGAGTCCGTTCCCGTAACCGAGGGCGATGCTGGTTTCGTAACCCCGCATCGCGTGGAACTGGTTGGAATCGGTGTCGACGTCGAAGCGGTAGTGCTCGGTGTTCCAGTAAGCCCAGGTGCAGTGTGGCTCCCCGGTCACATAGCCGCAGGGTCCTTGGGTGTGCTGTCGGGAGACGAAGAACGAGCGCTTGAACTGCAGGAAGAGAGCGAAGTCAACGGCGACCAGTTCCGCGTCATATCCGACCGTGTTCTCCTTCAGGAGCGATGGCAGGGTTGGGGCGCCAACAAGGCCCGCGCCGATCGTTGCCAGCAGATCCTCGGCTTGACGCACCACGGCGTACCCGAAGGAGAACTCACTGAAGTCAGCGGCTGGCAAGAAGTCCTCCTCGTGTCGCCTCCCGGGCTCAGAGCCTAGGGGTCCAACGCTTGGAGCGATGGACATCGCATGACGCTGGAGCCGATCTCCTGCGGAATCCCTGCGGAATCCGGCCGGTTTCAGGGCAACGGAAAGGGCCCCTGAGCCTGCAAACATGCAGGTCAGAGGCCCTTTCGGGGTCACGACGTCTGTCAGATGTCGTAATAGAGCTCGAACTCGTGCGGGTGCGGGCGCAGCGCGATCGGCTCGATCTCGTTCTTGCGCTTGTACTCGATCCAGGTCTCGATCAGGTCGCCGGTGAACACGCCGCCCTCGAGGAGGAAGTCGTGGTCGGCCTCGAGCGAGTCCATGACCGCCGACAGGGTGCCGGGGACGGTCGGGATGTTGGCGTGCTCGTCGGGCGGGAGCTCGTAGAGGTCCTTGTCGACGGGCTCGTGCGGCTCGATCTTGTTCTTGATGCCGTCGATGCCGGCCAGCAGCATCGCCGCGAAGGCGAGGTAGGGGTTGGCCGACGGGTCGGGGCAGCGGAACTCGATGCGCTTGGCCTTGGGGTTGGACCCGGTGATCGGGATCCGGATGCAGGCCGAGCGGTTGCGCTGGCTGTAGACCAGGTTGACCGGAGCCTCGAAGCCGGGCACCAGGCGGTGGTAGGAGTTCACGGTCGGGTTGGTGAACGCGAGCAGCGACGGGGCGTGCTTGAGCAGACCACCGATGTAGTAGCGCGCCATGTCGGAGAGGCCGGCATAGCCGGTCTCGTCATAGAACAGCGGCTCGCCCTTCTCCCAGATCGACTGGTGGCAGTGCATGCCGGAGCCGTTGTCGCCGAAGATCGGCTTGGGCATGAACGTCGCGGTCTTGCCGTTGCGCCAGGCCACGTTCTTGATGAGGTACTTGAACTTCATCACGTCGTCGGCGGCCTTGAGCAGCGTGTCGAAGCGGTAGTTGATCTCCGCCTGGCCGGCGGTGCCGACCTCGTGGTGGGCGCGCTCGACCTGGAGTCCGGCGGCCTCGAGCTCGATGGTCATCTCGTCGCGCAGGTCACCGAAGTGGTCGTAGGGCGCCACCGGGAAGTAGCCGCCCTTGTAGCGGACCTTGTAGCCCCGGTTGTTCTCCTCGGCGCCGGTGTTCCAAGCGCCGGCCTCCGAGTCGATGTGGTAGAAGCCCTGGTTGACGCCGGTCTCGAAGCGGACGGAGTCGAAGACATAGAACTCGGCCTCGGGGGCGAAGTAGGCGGTGTCGCCGATGCCGGTCGAGGCGAGGTAGGCCTGCGCCTTGCGCGCGATGTTGCGCGGGTCGCGGCTGTAGGCCTCACCGGTGAGGGGGTCGTGGATGAAGAAGTTGACGACCAGGGTCTTGGCGGTCCGGAACGGGTCGATGTAGGCCGTCGTCGGGTCCGGGAAGAGGGACATGTCCGACTCGTGGATCGCCTGGAAGCCACGGATCGAGGAGCCGTCGAAGTTGAGGCCGTCGTCGAAGACCGACTGGTCGAACGAGGAGACGGGCACGGTGAAGTGCTGCATGACACCGGGCAGGTCGCAGAAACGGACGTCGACCATCTCGACGCCCTCGTCCTTGATGTACTTCAGCAGCTCGTCGCTGTTTGCGAACATTCGTCCTCCTTGGTCGCAGCGGGAGCGCGACCGGCAGGTCAGGGTGGTGGAGCCGGTGCGACGTTGCGCCGGATGGCCCGACGGTATGGCGGGGCAGTTTCTTGACCGTATCTGAAGTGTTTCGGGCATGTAACGGCGTGAGACGCGCTGCCCGACCCCTGAGACGGCCGTCTCGGCCGGTAGCCTGACGCGGTGACCGCGACCGAGCTCGAGACCGCCTCCTGGGTACGGCGCGGCGGGGCGCTGATGGTCGACTGGGTCGCCTGCACGCTCGTCACGGTGGCCGTGCTGGGCTGGGACGACTACCGCACCGACCCGACGTCGGGGTTCGTCGTCCTGGGCATCTTCGTGCTCGAGAACGCCCTGTTCACCTCGCTGGCCGGCGGCTCGTTCGGCAAGCTCGCGACCCGGTTGCGTGTCGTGCGCGACGACGGCGCGGGCCGCCCGCTCGAGCTCATCCCCGCGTTCGTCCGGAGCCTGCTCATCGCGCTCGTCATCCCGCCCCTGGTGTTCCGTCCGGACGGTCGCGGGCTCCACGACCTGGCGGTCGGATCCGTAACCGTTCCGTTGCCGAAGTCACGCTAGCCGCGGCTGCGCGCTGGGTAGATTGAGGAACGTCCGCACCCGCCCTCGGAAGGCCGTTGTCATGCGCTCCACCCGTTCCCGCTTCCTCGCCGCCCTCGCGGCGCCGCTCCTCGTCGTGGCGCTGGCCGGATGCGGCGGTGACACGTCCGGCGATGCGACCAGCGACGGCGGCGGCGACGCGTCGGCCGCGTCCTCGGGCTACCAGCCGGGCGACGAGGTCGACGTCGACGAGTTCCTCGGTCAGATGAAGTCGGGGGTGGAGAGCTCGACGACGGCCACCATCGGGATGAAGATGTCCGCCTCGGGCATCGAGATCAGCGCCGACGGCCAGGTCGACTACACGACGACGCCGCCCTCGATGGCGATGAAGATGACCATGCCGATGCTCGGCGACGAGCCGATCGACATCCGCCTGGTCGACGGCAAGGTCTACATGAACATGGGCGCGATGAGCCAGGGCAAGTTCATCGCGGCCGATCTCGACGACCCCAACAGCCCGCTCGGCGACCTGTCGTCGATGACCGACTCCTTCGACCCGGTCAGCTCGTTCGAGAAGTTCAAGGACGGCATCGACAAGGTGGTCTTCGTCGGCGATGAGACCCTCGACGGTGACGACGTCAGCCACTTCACGGCCACCCTCGACAGCAGCAAGATCTCCGACGCTCTCGCGGGCCTCAACGCCGGCGCCGGCACCGCCGACCTGCCCAAGACCCTCGAGTACGACCTCTGGACCGACAGCGACAACCGCGTCCGCAAGGTCTCCATGGAGATGGGCGACCTCGCCACCCTCGAGATGACCACCTCCAACTGGGGCGAGGACGTCACCATCGAGGCGCCGCCGTCCGACCAGATCACCGACATGGCCTCCCTCGGTGGAGGCTCTGCCAGCTGACCCGGGAGGCTCTCCCGACTCCACCTCCCCTCCGGATCGGGGGGCATGGCCGGGATAGTCCGCTACGTAAAGCACCTTGTGACGGGAGATCCAGGTGCTTTACGTAGCGGACTATCCCCGCGCGGCCGTCAGCCCACGGGGTCGGGGCACACCGGAGCGGTGACCGAGCCGAGGCTCAGCGGCCGCGGAGGCCCTGGCGCAGGCCCTTCATGCTCGTGGGGACGGGGCCCTTGGGCATGGGGATCGCGGGACGGGCGGCGTCGATCGCCTTGAGCCGGTTGACGACATCGGTCATCGCGGCCGGCTTGATGGCCTTGGGGAGCTTGGTCACGACGCCGGAGAGCTTGATGAGCGGGACCTGGCCCTCGCCGTTGCCGACGACGATCTCGTGCACGGGCACGTCGGCCGCCACGCGCTCGTGGCGGCGACGCTCGCCGTTGAGCAGCGTCTTGAGCCGGTGCGGGTTGCCCTCGCCGACGAGGACGATTCCGGGCGGGCCGACCACGCGGTGCACCATGTCCTGCTGCTTGTTGAAGGCCACCGGGGTGTCCTCCTTGATCCACCCGCGGCGCAGCACGCTCAGTGCCGCGAGGGCGGCGCCGGGGCGGCCCTCCATCTGCTCGAACGCGGCCTTCTGCGCCCGACGGGAGAACACGATGAGCGCCGTGACCAGCCCGAACATGACCGCGCCGAGGGCCGCCACGATGATCTTGAAGACGCTGGCGTCGCGCGGGGGCAGGAACCACAGGATGCCGAAGCCGACGAGGCCACCCACGAGGAACGCCACCAGCGTCCAGAGCCCGATGCGCGGGTCGGTGCGCTTGGCGATCTGGTAGGACTGGACGTACTGCTTGATCCGGCCCTGCTTCTGCGGCTCGGTGGAGGACATGCGGTGGGCCTTCTCGGGTCGAGGTGGTGGGTGGTTCAGCGTGACGCCGCGCGGGCGTCCATGGCCTGACGGTACAGCCGACCGGCGCGGTACGACGAACGCACGAGCGGACCGGACATCACACCGGCGAAGCCGATCTGGGTCGCCTCGGCGGCCAGCTCGACGAACTCCTCGGGCTTGACCCACCGCTCGACCGGGTGGTGGCGCAGCGACGGGCGGAGGTACTGCGTGATGGTGACCAGCTCGCACCCGGCGGCATGCAGGTCGAGCAGCGCCTGCGACACCTCCTCGCGGGTCTCACCCATGCCGAGGATCAGGTTGGACTTGGTGACCAGGCCGAAGTCACGGGCGCGGGTGAGCACGTCGAGGGAGCGGTCGTAGCGGAACGCGGGGCGGATCCGCTTGAAGATCCGCGGCACGGTCTCGAGGTTGTGGGCGAGCACCTCGGGCCGCGACTCGAACACCTCGGCCAGCAGGTCGGGGCGGCCGTTGAAGTCGGGGACGAGGTTCTCGACGCCGGTGTCGGGGTTGAGCGCGTGGATGGCGCGCACCGTCTCGGCATAGAGCCATGCCCCGCCGTCGGGCAGGTCGTCGCGGGCGACGCCGGTGATGGTGGCGTAGTGGAGGCCCATCTTCTGCACCGACTCGGCCACGCGGCGCGGCTCGTCGCGGTCCAGCGGCTCGGGCTTGCCGGTGTCGATCTGGCAGAAGTCGCAGCGTCTCGTGCACTGGTCCCCGCCGATGAGGAAGGTCGCCTCGCGGTCCTCCCAGCACTCGTAGATGTTGGGGCAGCCGGCCTCCTGGCAGACCGTGTGCAGCCCCTCGCCCTTCACGAGTCCCTGGAGCTCGGCATAGGCCGGCCCCATCTTCGCGCGGGTCTTGATCCACTCCGGCTTGCGCTCGATCGGGGTCTCCGCGTTGCGCACCTCCAGGCGCAGCAGCTTGCGGCCGTCGGGGGTCACGGAGGCGGGAGAAGTCACGTCGGTCGATCCTACGCGCGGGGCGTGAGCAGCTCGACGCGCGGGTGATGGGCCGGCTCCGGGCGGGCGTCGTAGTCGGGCGTGGGGTCGTAGGGACCCCAGGACAGGAAGGTCGCCAGATGCCGCTCGACGACCGGGACGACCTCGCTCACGGTGACCTCGCGGCCCAGCTCCCGGGACAGGGAGGTGACCCCGGCGTCGGCGATGCCACACGGCACGAAGCGGTCGTACCACGCGAGGTCGACGTCGCAGTTGATCGCGAACCCGTGCATCGCGACGCCGCGCGCGACCCGGATGCCGATCGCGGCGATCTTGCGCTCGGGGCCGCGGTCGTCGGCCCGCAGCCAGACGCCGGAGCGGCCCGGCACCCGGGCGGTGGTCACGCCCAGGTCGGTGCACGTCGCGATCAGCGTCTCCTCGAGGCGCCGGACATAGTCGACGACCTTGACGTGGTCGGGCAGCCGCACGATCGGGTAGCCCACGAGCTGGCCGGGACCGTGGAAGGTGATCTTGCCGCCGCGGTCCACGTCGATGACGGGGGCGCCGCCCGGGTCGGCCGGGCGCTCGTGCGGGTCGGTGCGCTTGCCCGCGGTGAACACGGGCGGGTGCTCGAGCAGCAGCACGGTGTCGCCACGTGCGCCGTCGACGACCTGGGCGTGCACCTCGCGCTGGAGGTCCCACGCGGCGAGGTAGTCGACCGCCTCGGCGCCGAAGCCGGCGATGCGGAACTCGAGGGCGCTCACCCCGCGAAGGATACCTGCGAGGTGGCTGTGGATAAGTAGCGCGGACGCGGGCCGGACTGCGGCAGGCTGGCGTCCGTGAACGTCGGTCGGGCGCACCTCCTCGTCGGCTCGCTGGCGGCCGTGGCCGCCTCGCTGGTCGCCCTGCTGCTCGCGGTCCAGCACCGTGCCGACGCCCCGGCGGTCCGCAGCCGAGCCGCAGCGAGCGACGCCGCCGGCGCGGTCGAGGGCCCGGGCGACCCGCTCGCGGTGCTGCGCGGGTGGGACCGGCGTCGGTCCGCGGCGTGGGCGGCGGGCGATCCGGCGGCGCTGCGCCGGCTCTACACCCGCGGGTCGGCGGCGGGGGAGCGCGACGTGCGGCTGCTCGAGCGCTACCTGGACCGCGGCCTCCGGGTGCGCGGGATGGGCGTGCAGGTGCTGGCAGTGGACGTACGTCGCTCCGACGGCGACGTCCTCGGTCTGGTCGTGACCGACCGCCTGGTCGGGGCGGTCGCGACCGGCCGGGGCCTGCGGGTGCGGCTGCCCGAGGACGAGCCGTCGCGCCACCTCGTGACCCTGCGCCGATCCGGCTCGCAGTGGCGGGTCAGCGAGGTCCGCGAGGGCTGACCCCTGCGGGGGTCGGTCAGGAGCGCTGCAGCCCCGCGGCGAGCACGTCGCCGATGTCGGTGTCGCGGAAGTCGAACCCGGCGTCGAGCAGGACCTGGGGCCGCGCCCGCATCGAGCCGAGCAGCTCGGGAGCCATCGCTCCGGCGGCCGGCCGGAGGACGAAGGCCGGGGCACGCAGGAGGGCCGGCCGGTGCAGCGCGGTGGCCAGCGCCGAGGTGAGCTCGGCGTTGGTGGGGACGACCGGGCAGCAGAGGTTGACCGGCCCCGAGACGCTGGGGCTCTCGGCAAGGAACGCCACGGCCGCGACCCAGTCGCGCAGCGAGATGACCGGCGCGAACTGCCGGCCGTCGCCGAGCCGGGCCCCGAGCCCGAGCCGGAACAGCGGCGCGAGCTGCTTGAGGGGCGCGCTGGCGCGGTCATAGACCGGTGAGGTCCGCAGCACGCAGACCCGGGCACCCGCATCGAGTGCCGCCGTGGTGGCCTCCTGCCACGCCCGCGTCACCCGGGTGAGGAGGGCGTCGCCCCGGCTCTCGGAGGTCTCGGTGAGCACCTCGCTGCCGTGGTCGCCATAGAAGGAGATGCCGTTGCCGGCGAGGAAGGCGGGCGCGCCACCGGCTGCGGCGATCGCCTCGGCGAGCACCCGGGTGCTCACGACCCGGCTCGACATCAGCTGGTCGGCCCACCGTCGCGAGTGCGGGTTGCCGGCGGTGGGTGTCCCGGCCAGGTTGACGACGACGTCGGCCGAGCCGACGAGGTCCTGGTCGACCTGACCGGCGTAGGGGTCCCACTGCGACTCGTCGCTGCCCGCCGCCGGACGGCGGACCAGCCTCGTGACCTCGTGGCCACGGGCGTCGAGCTCACGACCCAGATGGCTGCCGAGGAAGCCCGACGCTCCGGCGATGACGACGTGCACGAGCCGGCCCTCAGACGTCGAACTGGGCCGCCTCCAGGCGGGCCTTGACGTCGGTCAGGAACCGCGCCGCGTCGGCGCCGTCCACCAGGCGGTGGTCATAGGTCAGCGCGAGGTAGACCATCTGCCGAACCGCGATCGTCTCGCCCAGGTTGGGGTCGTCGATCACGACCGCGCGCTTGACGACCGCGCCGGTGCCGAGGATGGCGACCTGCGGCTGGTTGAGGATCGGCGTGTCGAACAGGGCGCCCCGGCTGCCGGTGTTGGTCAGGGTGAAGGTGCCCCCCGACAGCTCGTCCGGCGTGATCTTGTTGCCCCGGGTGCGCTCGGCGACGTCGGCGATCTTGCGCGACAGACCCGCGATCGACAGGTCGCCGGCGTCCTTGATGACCGGCGTCAGCAGACCCTTCTCGGTGTCGACGGCGATCGCGAGGTTCTCCTTGTCGAAGTAGGTGACCTCGCCCTTCTCGGTGTCGATCGCTGCGTTGAGCGTCGGGTGCTGCTTGAGCGCGTCGATCGCGGCCTTCGCGAAGAACGGCATGAACGACAGCTTCACCCCCTCGCGGGCGGCGAAGTCGGCCTTGATCGAGTCACGCAGCCGCGAGATCGCGGTGACGTCGACCTCGACCACGGTGGTCAGCTGGGCGCTCGTCTGGAGTGACTCCACCATCCGGGCGGCGATCACCTTGCGCAGCCGCGTCATCGGCTCGGTCGTGCCGCGCAGCGGGGACGCCGCGGGGGCGGGCGGAGCGGCCGCCGCGGGCGCGGCCGTCGGCGCCTCGGCGGCCGGCTGCTCGACCGCGGGGGCCGCGGCCTGCTTGGCCGCCTCGGCCGCGTCGAGCACGTCCTGCTTGCGGATCCGTCCGCCGACGCCGGTGCCGGTGATGGCCGCCAGGTCGACGCCGTGCTGGTCGGCCAGCTTGCGGACCAGCGGGGTGACATAGCTGCGCCCGGAGGTGTCGCCGGACTCCTCGGCGGCCGGGGCCGGCTCCTCGGCGGCCGGGGCCGGCTCCTCGGCGGCCGGGGCCGGCTCGGGAGCCGGTGCCGCGGGGGCCGGTGCCTCGGGTGCCTGGACCTGCGCGGCGGGCTCGGGCTCGGGAGTCGCCTCGGGCTCGGGGGCGGGCTCCGGCTCGGCGGGGGCCTCGGGAGCCGCGGGGGCCTCCAGCGCGGAGGCGGCCGGGGCGGCGTCGCCCGAGCCGATCACCGCGAGCTCGGCGCCGACCGCGACGGTCTCGTCCTCGGCGACCTTGATCTCGAGGAGGGTTCCGGCTGTGGGGGAGGGGATCTCGGTGTCGACCTTGTCGGTGGAGACCTCCAGCAGCGGCTCGTCGACGGCCACCTGGTCGCCGACCTGCTTGAGCCAGCGGGTCACGGTGCCCTCGGTGACCGACTCGCCCAGCGCGGGCAGGGTGACCGAGGTGCCGGACCCGCCCGACGGAGCCGCCTGAGCGGCGGGGGCCTCGGCGGGTGCCTCCGGCGCGGCGGGCTCGGCCGCGGCGGGCTGCTCGGCGGGGGCCGGCTCCTGCGACTGCTCGGCCGGCTCGGGAGCCGGAGCCTCCTCGGCCGCCGGCTGCTCGGCGGGGGCCCCCGCGGCGGGGGCGGCCTCGTCGGCGTCACCGATCACGGCGAGCACGGCGCCGACGGCGACCGTGTCGTCCTCGTGGGCGCGGATCTCGACGAGCGTGCCGGCGACGGGGGAGGGGATCTCGGTGTCGACCTTGTCGGTGGAGACCTCGAGCAGCGGCTCGTCGACGGCCACCTGGTCGCCGACCTGCTTCAGCCACCGGGTGACGGTGCCTTCGGTGACGGACTCGCCGAGTGCCGGGAGGGTGACTTCGCTGGCCATGAGGGATTCCTTCTAGGAGTGGGCGTGCAGGGGCTTGCCCGCGAGGGCGAGGTGGGCCTCGCCGAGGGCTTCGGTCTGGGTGGGGTGGGCGTGCACGAGCGGAGCCACGTCGTCGGCGTGCGCCTCCCACCCGTAGATGAGCTGCGCCTCGCCGATCAGCTCGCCCACCCGGTCGCCGACGAGGTGGATGCCGACCACCTGTCCGTCGGTGAGCGCGACGAGCTTGACGAAGCCCTGGGTCTTGAGGATCTGGCTCTTGCCGTTGCCGCCGAGGTCATAGGTCGTCGCGGTGACCGCCTCGGCGCCGTGGCGCTCGACGGCTTGAGCCTGGGTGAGGCCGACCGAGGCGACCTCGGGGTGGGAGTAGGTGACGCGCGGGATCGCCGACTCGTCGATGGGTGCGGGAGCGAGGCCCGCGATCTCCTCGGCCACGAAGATGCCCTGCTGGAAACCACGATGGGCCAGCTGGAGCCCGGGGACGATGTCGCCGACGGCGTAGGTGTGGGGGAGCGACGTACGCAGCCGCTCGTCGGTCACGACGAAGCCTCGCTCCATCGCGACGCCGGCCTCCTCGAACCCGAGGCCGCTGGTGCTCGGGCCGCGCCCGACCGCGACCAGCAGCAGCTCCGCCTCGAGCACGTCGCCGCCGGCCACCGTCACCGCCACGCCGGTCTCGGTCTCGGTGACGCTCTCGAAGGCCGTGCCGGTGCGGAAGGCGATGCCGCGCTTGCGGAACGCGCGCTCGAGGGCCTTGGACGACGCCTCGTCCTCGGGGGGCACGAGGTGGGGCAGCGCCTCCAGGATCGTGACGTCCGCGCCGAACGACCGCCAGACGCTGGCGAACTCGCAGCCGATGACGCCGCCCCCGAGCACGATCGCGGACGAGGGCACCCGGTCGAGCCGCAGCGCGTGGTCGGAGGTGAGGACCCGCACGCCGTCGACCTCGAGGCCGGGCAGGCTGCGAGCGGAGGAACCCGAGGCGAGCACGAGGTGGGTGCCCGTGTGGGCCGTGTCGCCCACCGTGACCGTGAGCGGTCCGGTGACCCGGCCCTCACCCTCGACCAGGGTGATGCCGCGGGAGGAGACCAGGCCGCTGAGGCCCTTGTGGAGCCTGCCGACGACGCCGTCCTTGTAGGCGTGGACGGCCTCCATGTCGATGCCCTCGAAGGTCGCCCGGACGCCGAACTGGCCGGCCTCGCGCGCCGCGTCGGCGACCTCGGCGGCGTGCAGCAGCGCCTTGGTCGGGATGCAGCCCTCGTGCAGGCAGGTCCCGCCCAGCTTGCCCTTCTCGACGAGCCCGACCGACAGCCCGAGCTGCGCGGCGCGGAGCGCACAGGCGTAGCCGCCGGAGCCCGCACCCAGGATGAGTACGTCGAAGTCGGCCACCCTCGTCCTTTCGGTCTCCACCATCGAGCGGAAGCGGGACCGAGCCAGCGGCCCCGCGGTCGGAGCCCATCTTTGCATCCCGCGGGTAGCCGGGGACATCGGTCCCGCGGAGCGTCCCTGCCCGGCGCGACGGGCGACCAGGCACACTAGGGGCATGGGCCTGTTCGACCGGTTCCGCTCATCCGGGACCCGCATGCGCCGCCCCGGGGGCAACGTGTCCCGCACGGGCTCGACGACCGTGCGCGCGGCCTCCCGCGCGGACGAGATCCACCTGCACGACTTCCTCTCCAGCCGGCGTGGCGTGGAGGGGTTCGTCGAGCCGCGCACCGCGGTCAGCGACGTGACCCTGCTGCTCGTCGCCCATGACGGCGAGTGGACGCGGCGTCGGGTTCCGTCGGTGGCCTGGGCCCACGAGTTCTGCAACCGCAACCAGGTGCCGTCCTATGACGCCGCGGTCGTCGGCATCCCCCAGCGGATGCGCGACTTCAACCGCCGCAAGAAGCTCGGCGGCTAGCGAGTCCGCTCACGGGCCGCACCCGTGAGGAGCCGGGGGACGCCGCCGTCGGACACGAGCACCTGGCCGACCACCGCGGTGGCGAGCAGCCACCACGAGACGACGTAGAGGTAGGTCAGGTAGGCGAAGGCGACGCCGATCGCGCCGAACCGGCCGGCGCTGATCTCGACGGAGGCCGAGAGGACGCGGGTCGAGACCGGGTGGGCGAGCACCATGCCCACCCCGAACAGCACGGCGCCGGGGAGCAGCGCCCGGGGACCCACGCGGCCGGCGAGGATCAGCCAGGGGATCAGGGCAGCGACCGCCGTGTCGATGACCAGCGTGACGACGGCGGCCCACCACCCGTGGGGCGGGATGGGTCGGACCGCGGTGACCACGACGTGCGTGAGCACGGCGACGAGGGACAGTGCCACGACCGCGGCGACCCAGCGCCAGGCGTCGACCAGCCGGGACGGCGTCCGTCCGAGCTGCCAGATGGCGTCGTACGCGCGGGTGAGGGCGCGCGACAGGCTCGTCGCGGAGATCAGCACCACGAGGACGCCGATCACGCCGAAGGTCGCCGAGCCGGTCGCGGCGTCCACCTCGTCGAGCAGGTCCTGGGCGTCCTGCGGAAGCCCGCCGACCGAGGCGATGGCGTCGGTGGTCCGCCCGGACCCGAAGAGCGCGGCCCCCATGATGATGATGGGGAACACCGAGGTGAAGAGCTGGGCGGCGATGGTCATCGCCCGGTCGAACACCTCGATGCGGCGCAGCCCCCCGGCGGTGCCCAGCACGACGCGGCCGGGCCAGTGGTCGAGCTGGCGAAGTGCGGTCTGCCGGACGCCGGCGGGCAGCCGGTCGAGCGCAGTGAGCAGCGGAGCCGGCAGGCCGAGCTCCGCCAGGCGGTCGCGTTGCGGGTCGGGGTGCATGTGCCGGCACCCGACCGTCAGCCGGCGCTCGCCATCGCCCGGGCGAACTCCACCAGGGTGGGCACGCCGAACCCCGTGCCTCCGGCGGTGACGTGGCCGTAGGGCCCGCCGGAGTTGAACGCCGGACCGGCGATGTCGAGGTGGCCCCAGGGGAGGCCGGCGGTGAACTCGCGCAGGAAGGCGCCGGCATAGAGCCCGCCGCCCCAGCGGATCCAGTCGTGCTGCGCCAAGTCGGCGACCTTGCTGCTGCGGATGCGCTCGTCGAGGTCGTCGGTGATCGGCATCGGCCAGTGCGCCTCGCCGGCCGTCTCCCCGGCGGCGAGCACGTCGGCGACGACGTCGTCGGAGCCCATCACGCCGCCGATGCGCTCGCCCAGGGCGAGCACCATGTGGCCGGTGAGGGTGGCGACGTCGAGGATGACGTCGGGCTTGGCCTCGGTGGCCTTGACCAGCGCGTCGGCGAGGATCAGCCGTCCCTCCGCGTCGGTGTTGAGCACCTCGACGGTGCGGCCGCCATACATCGTCAGCACGTCGCCGGGGCGCATCGCGCGTCCGGACACCATGTTCTCGGCCATGGGGGCGAAGGTCGTCACCGCGACGGGGATGCCGAGGCGGGCGATCGCGTAGGTCGCCTGCAGCACCGCCGCCGCGCCCGCCATGTCGCACTTCATCGTCGTCATGCCGCTGGCCGGCTTGATGGTCAGGCCGCCCGAGTCATAGGTCACGCCCTTGCCGACGAGCGCCAGGTGGGCGACCGCGCCGCGCGGGCGGTAGCGCAGCTCGGCCAGCCGCGGCGGGGCGTCGGAGCCGGAGCCCACACCGAGGATGCCGCCGCAGCCCTGGTCGGTCAGCTGCTGCTCGTCGAGGATCGTGAGCGTCAGCTTGGGCGCGCCGCGGCCCTTGGTGGCCGACTTGTGGAAGGCGGTGAGCGCGTCGGCGAACAGGGGTGGCGTGAGGTCCTGCGCCGGGGTGTTGACCCAGTCACGGGTCGTCGTCACCGCCTCGGCGAGCACCTGGGCCTCCTCGAACGCGCCGGTGGTCGCGGCCTGACGCGCGTGCGGGCTCAGCACCACGACCTCGCCGGGGGCCTTCGACGGACCGCCACCGTCCTTCTTGTAGGTCGTGAAGGCATAGCCGCCGAGCAGCCACCCCTCGGTGACGGCCCGCACGAGCTGGGGGGTGTCGGCGGGCAGGGCGAGTGCCACGGAGGCCGCGTTGGTGACGCCCCGGGCGGCCGCTCCGGCGGCACGTCGCAGCACGACCTGGTCGACCGCGTCCTTCTTGCCCAGGCCGACCAGGACCAGCAGGCCGGCCGCGACCGTCCCCTGGGTGGGCAGCTTGACGACCTCTCCGGCCTTGCCGGACACCCCGAGGTTGGCGAGCAGCGGGCCGAGGCGGCGGCCGTAGGCCGCCGCCACGTCCTCGGCGCCCGGCGCCAGCTCGACGCCCTTGCCGGCCTGGACCGTTCCGACCACGACGGCGTCGCAGCGGGTCTTGGCGGGGCTGGCGCTGCGCAGGGTGTAGGTCGTCACCCGCGCAGGATAGCCGCGGGGGGACGCTCGGCCGGGCGTCGGCTGCGGTAACTTCTGGCCATGGCCAACGCAGAGGACCTGTTGCAGTCGCCGCTCCACACCCGGCACGAGGCCCTCGGGGCCAAGTTCGCCGAGTTCGGTGGCTGGTCGATGCCGCTGGAGTACTCCACCGGGATCGTCAAGGAGCACACCGCTGTCCGCGAGTCCGTCGGCGTCTTCGACGTCAGCCACCTCGGCAAGGCGCTGGTGTCCGGACCGGGGGCCGCCGACTTCGTCAACGCCACGCTGAGCAACGACCTGCGCAGGGTCGGCCACGGCAAGGCGCAGTACACCCTGTGCTGCGACGAGGCGACCGGCGGCATCGTCGACGACCTCATCGCCTACTTCCACAACGACTCCCACGTGCTCCTGGTCCCCAACGCCGCCAACACCGCGGAGGTCGTGCGTCGGCTGGCCGAGAAGGCCCCGGAGGGCGTCACGGTCCGCGACCACCACACCCGGTTCGCGGTGCTGGCCGTCCAGGGCACCAAGTCCGACGAGGTCCTCACCCGCATCGGCCTGCCGGCCGGGCACGACTACATGTCGTTCGTGGAGGCGGCCTTCGGCGACGCCGGCGTCGTGGTCTGCCGGACGGGCTACACCGGAGAGCGCGGCTATGAGCTCATCGCCAAGAACGAGGTCGCCGGCGACCTGTGGGACGCGATCCTCGAGACCGGTGCCGACCTCGGGATCCTCCCGGCGGGGCTGGGAGCGCGCGACACGCTGCGCACCGAGATGGGCTATCCGCTGCACGGCCAGGACATCTCGCTCGATGTCACCCCCAACCAGGCCGGGCTCGGCTGGGCGGTCGGGTGGAAGAAGGAGGCGTTCTGGGGCCGCGACGTCCTGCTCGCCGAGAAGGAGGCCGGGCCCAAGCGGACCCTGCGAGGCCTGATCGCCGTCGGGCGCGGCATCCCCCGACCCGGGATGGGCGTCACCCTGGTGCCGGACGTGCCGCTGTGCGACATCACGTCGGGCACGTTCTCGCCCACGCTCAAGAAGGGGATCGGCCTGGCGCTCGTGCCGACGTTCGTCCACCCCGAGGCCGAGCTCGGTGTCGACGTCCGCGGCCGGCGCGAGATCTTCCAGTGCGTGAAGCCGCCGTTCGTCGACACCTCCGTCCGCGAGTCGTGACCTCGGTGGTCGCGGGGACCGTGGCCGCCTGCCGGCACCGGCCGTCGGTGCGTCGCCGTACCCTGGCGGCATGGTGAACCTGCCCGACCAGCCGCCGATCTTCCGACCCTCGGCGCAGCCCGACCACGACTGGTGGTGGCGGCTGGAGACCGGCGCGGGCGAGGAGGTCGCCGTGACCGGTGAGCTCGCCGGGCAGCGGTTCCCCAGCCAGTCCGACGCCGAGTCGTGGGTGGGCGAGGTGTGGGCCGACCTGGCCGAGGGGGGCGTCGACGCCGTGACGCTGCTCGAGGGCGACCGCGTGGTCTACGGGCCCATGAGCCTTCACGCCTGAACGGTCGCCCCCACGCGCAGCAGGCCCGGAGTGACCACCTGCGCATAGACGGCGGCGCAGACCTCGCGCTCGGCACCGAGCAGCGTGAGCCAGCGGGCCTCGGGACGCACGCCGACCTGGTCGACGTCGACCATCCGGCACCGCTCGACCCGCTCCGTGACCCGCAGGCGCACGCCGCCGATGGTCAGCTCGCCGCCGACCCAGGTCTCCTCGACGAAGGGCTCGTCGGTGGCGACCACGAGGTTGGGCCGGAGCCGCCGGGCGTCGGCGGGAGCGCCGGTGCGCTCAGCGAGCCAGTCGAGCGTGGCGGTGCCGACGACCGACACCGCCTGGGCGTCGAAGTGCGGCACGTCCGACTCCGGCAGCACGCGCACCGCCGCGCCCATCCGGTCGCCGAGGTGGGCGTCGAGGGCGGGGTCGCCGACCGGCCACGCGTGCTCGCCGCTGCGCACCACCACACCGCCGGTGACCGTCGTCAGCGCGGTGTAGTCGAAGATCTCGTCGTGCCGACGGAACCGGCGCGAGTCCTTGCCGGTGGCGAACCGGCCGTCCTCGTCGACGACGGCGAACCACCGGTCGCCGACCAGACCGCGTTCGTCGACCTGGGCGATGTCGACGGACTCGCCGCCCATGGCCTTGACGGGATAGCGGCGGATCGCGGCGACGGTGGGCATCCGCCCAGCCTAGAAGGGCCGGTCCCGGGGAATGGGCCGCCTCGGTGGCGCCCGCTGTTCGGTAACGTCGCGGCATGCGCCCTTTCAGCCAGGTCGACGTGTTCACCACCGAGCCGCTGGGGGGCAACCCCGTCGCGGTCGTGCACGACGCCGAGGGGATCGACGAGGCGCGGATGCGGCGCTTCGCGCACTGGACCAACCTCTCCGAGACCACGTTCCTGCTCCCGCCGACGACCGACGAGGCCGACTATCGCCTGCGGATCTTCACGCCCGGCGCCGAGCTGCCCTTCGCCGGACACCCGACCATCGGCTCGGCGCACGCCTGGCTCGAGGCCGGCGGGGTGCCCCGGTCGGACGGCGAGCTCGTCCAGGAGTGCGGGGCCGGCCTCGTGCGGCTGCGCCGGACCGACCGGCTCGCGTTCGCCGCCCCGCCGCTCCTCCGGTCGGGCCCGGTGTCGGGGGAGGACCTCGACCGGGTGTGCCGAGCCCTGGCCGTCCAGGGCGGCGACGTCGTCGACGCCGCCTGGGTCGACAACGGCCCCGGCTGGGTCGGCATCCTGCTCGCCGACGCCGATGCGGTGCTCGCGCTGGAGCCCGACTGGGGCACGTTCGGGGACCTCGACGTCGGCGTGATCGGCGCCTACCGCGAGGAGCAGGCGGCCGAGGTCGGCGCGGCGGTCGAGGTGCGCGCCTTCTGCCCGGGGCTCGGGGTCGTCGAGGACCCGGTGACCGGCAGCCTCAACGCCGGCCTCGCCCAGTGGCTCACCGGCAACGGCACCCTGCCGGCGTCGTACGTCGCCTCCCAGGGCACCCGCCTCGGGCGCACCGGCCGCGTCCACGTCGAGCGCGACGGCGACACGATCTGGGTCGGTGGCGACGCCACGACGGTCGTGGCCGGTCAGGTCGCGTTCTGAGCGGTGACCGGGGCGTAGGGTCTGCCCATGCAGCAGTACCTCGACCTCCTCCGGCGTGTCCTGGACGACGGGGTGGAGAAGGGTGACCGCACCGGCACCGGAACCCGCAGCGTGTTCGGCCACCAGATGCGCTTCGACCTCACCGAGGGGTTCCCGCTGCTGACGACCAAGCGGATCCACACCCGGTCGGTCTTCGGCGAGCTGTTGTGGTTCCTGCGCGGGGACACCAACGTCAAGTGGCTCCAGGACCGCGGCATCACCATCTGGGACGAGTGGGCCGACGCCGACGGCGACCTCGGTCCTGTCTACGGCTACCAGTGGCGCTCGTGGCCGGCGCCGGACGGCCGGCACGTCGACCAGATCGCCCAGGTCGTCGAGCAGATCAAGCGGGACCCCGACTCGCGCCGACACATCGTGTCGGCGTGGAACGTCGCCGACATCCCGCAGATGGCGCTCGCGCCCTGCCACGCGTTCTTCCAGTTCTATGTCGCACCGTCGCCCGAGGGCGGCCGGCTCAGCTGCCAGCTCTACCAGCGCAGCGCCGACATCTTCCTCGGGGTGCCGTTCAACATCGCGTCCTACGCCCTGCTGACCCACATGGTCGCTCAGGTGACCGGCCTCGGGGTGGGCGACTTCGTGCACACGCTGGGCGACGCGCATCTCTACAGCAACCACCTCGACCAGGCGCGGCTCCAGCTGACGCGCGAGCCGCGCGCGCTGCCGTCGCTGCGTCTCGCGCCGGGCGTCACCGAGCTGGACGCGTTCGAGCTCGAGGACATCGAGGTCGTCGGCTATGACCCGCACCCCGGGATCAAGGCCCCCATTGCGGTCTGAGCTCCCGCGCCCCGACCAGCGGGTCGTCTGCGTGGCGGCCTACGCGGAGGGTCGCGTGATCGGCAGGGCGGGCGACATCCCGTGGCGCATCCCCGAGGACTTCGCCCACTTCAAGTCGACGACGATGGGCCACACGCTGCTGATGGGGCGGGCGACGTACGACTCGATCGGACGGCCGCTGCCCGGCCGGACCACGGTGGTGCTGACCCGCGACCCGGCGTGGACCGCGGGGGAGCACGCCGACCTCGTGCGGGTCGTGCACTCGGTCGAGGCCGCGCTCGAGCTCGCCGCCGAACTCCCGGGCGACGTGATGGTCGCCGGTGGCCAGCAGGTCTATGAGCTCGCGCTGCCCATCGCGACCCACCAGGTGCTGACCGAGGTGCACCTGGACGTCGAGGGGGGCGACACGTTCTACCCCGCCTTCGACGAGGCGGAGTGGAGCGAGACCGCGCGCGAGGAGCACGAGTGGTTCACCTGGCGCTGGCTCGAGCGTTCCTGAGAGAGGCCACGACCGCCGGCGGTCGGCGTCTAGGGTGAGCGTGTGGACGACCCGGTGTTCCGCTGGCTGGTGGCCTTCATGCTCACGGGCGTGCCGGGGCTCTTCCGCCTGGCTCAGGGCTTCTACCCCGGCAACCGTCGCGAGCGCCGCGCGGACTTCGAGAAGCACTATCGGTGCAGGGTGCCTGAGGCCCTCGGGCCCGAGCTCGACCGGAGACTGGCTCTGCCGGACCGGCTGTTCGGCGCCGTCGCGGTCCTGGCGACACCGGTGGTGGCGATGGTGCCGGTCCGGGTCCTCGATCCCGAGATGGCGCTCGCCTTCATCCCCGTCCTTGCCATGTTCCTCCATCAGGGCACCGCGGCCGTGATCCATGCCGTCGGCCCCCGCCGTCCGCTGTCGGCGCCCCTGAGTGGGGTAGCCCGGCTCCGGACGATGACCGTCGACCACTTCATCCCCACCCGGCTCCGCCTGGTGACCCGGGTGACGGGCCTGGCCGCGGGAGTCATGACGCTGGTGAGCATCATCTCCCTCGCCGACGAACGCATGCACGAGCTCGCCGTGTTCGCCCTGACCACGGGCGTCGCGGTCCTGCCTGCTGCACTGCTTCTGGAGCTGACCTGTCGACGGATGGCGTCCGTCACCGAACCCGGCGGGGACGACCAGGAGGCGTTCGTCTCCGACGCGCTGCGCAGCGAGGAGCTCAACCTGGCTCACCAGGAGGTCGCAACGGCCGCCTCGCTCGGCATCGGCATGTCCGGCGTCGTCGCCGCCGCCTACGACGTCGACAAGACGGGCCTCGCCCTCCTCTTCCTCGTGGCCTTGCTGGTCCTCCCGGTCGTCATCTGGGCGGCACGCCGGGACCGCACCCGCTTCGTGGACCGGCTCTGGGCCGGCCAGGTTCCCACGGGACTCGCACTGCCGAGCCCTACTCCGGAGGCGGCCTCGTGATCCGCATCGACGACACCGACCCGACGCCGCCGTTCGACCAGGTGAAGCGGCAGATCACCGACGCGGTGGCGGCCGGCGACCTGGAGCCCGGCGTCAAGCTGCCCACCGTGCGCCGGCTCGCCGAGCAGCTCGGGCTCGCGCCCAACACCGTGGCCCGGGCCTACCGCGAGCTCGAGGCGTCCGGCGTCGTCGACACCCGCGGCCGCGCCGGCACCTTCGTGAGCGGAGACGACGTCTCGCGAGCGGCCCGCCAGGCGGCGACGGACTTCGTCGACCGCATCCGCGCCCTCGGTGTCTCCCACGACGACGCCCTCGCCCTGGTGGAGCGCAGCCTCCGGGTCTCCGAGGGCTGACCGAGGCGTCAGGGGCGGCCGACGACCCCGCGGGTCTGGGCGAGGGAGGCCCGGAGCTCGGCGCGGGTGGCGGGGTCGAGGCCGGGGGAGGCGAGCCCGGCGAGGTCGTCCCAGACCCGGAACTCGCCACGGGGGTCGGAGTAGTCGATGTGGGTCGGTCGGTAGGTCGGCGTCGCGACGCGCACGGGGCCGTCCCCCCGCTGGCGCAGCGTCACGAAGGCGACCATGCCGTTGTCGACGCCCGAGGCCGTGGTGCCCTGGCCGGCGAGCAGGTTGCCCAGCCCGAAGACCACCCAGGTGCCGTGGATGCGCTCGATCGGCTGGACGACGTGGGCGTGGTGGCCGTAGACGAGGGTGATGTCGGGGTCGCGGGTGAGCCGGTCGGCGAGGTCGCGCTGGAAGGCGCTCGGGGTGTGGGAGTACTCGTCGCCCCAGTGCAGTGCCACCAGGACGGCGTCGGCGCCCTCGCGGCGAGCGGCGTGGGCGTCCCGCTCGATCCGCCGCGGGTCGATCAGGTTGACCGACCACGGCTTGTCGGCGTCGACGGGCATGCCGTTGGTGCCGTAGGTGTAGCTCAGCCAGGCGACCCGGATCCCGTTGACGTCGAGCACGACGTGCCGCGCGGCCTCCTGCGGGGTGCGCGCGGAGCCGGTGTGCGCGAGGCCGTGCCGGTCCAGGGCGTCGAGCGTCCGGGTGATGCCGGCGAAGCCCTGGTCGACGGAGTGGTTGGACGCGGTCGAGCAGGCGTCGTACCCCGCCCACGCGAGCGCGGCGACCACCTGCGGCGGCGCGGAGAAGACGGGGTAGCCGGAGTAGGGCCCGCCGGGCGGGGCGAGCGGCGTCTCGAGGTGGCAGATGGCCAGGTCCGCCGACGTCAGGGCCGGTCGCAGCGACGCCAGCATCGGGCGGAAGTCGAGCGCGCCCGCTCCGGACCGCGCGGCCAGCCGCTGCGCCGAGGCCCAGACGTTGTCGTGGACCAGGATGTCGCCGGACAGGGCGATCGTGGCGGTGCGCAGGCGCGGGCGGTGCGCCGGCTCGGGCGTCGGGCCCGCGGTGCCGCCCGCGAGCCGTACGGCGGGCTCCGCGGCCGGCGGGGTGGGCTGCTGAGCGCTCGGGGTGAGCACCGTGATCGGGAGACAGGCGAGCACCGCGACCACGAGGAAGCGGGCGCGCCTGGTCACAGACCCAGCCAACAGCATGCGCACCTCCCTCCGCACCTCGGACGCCCGAACTGCTCGGAAGGTTGTCCGCAGTGTCGCGACCGGTCCGCCGGGGGACCGGATGCGGGGCACGTGCGCGCGGTGCGGATAGCCTGAGACCATGACGTCCGCACCCAGCGCCCCGTTCGGCCGTGTGCTGACCGCGATGGCCACCGCGTTCCACGACGACGGGTCCGTCGACCTCGACGGCACCGCCCGGATCGCGGTCCACCTGGTCGACCACGGGCACGACGGCGTCGTCGTCTCGGGGACGACGGGCGAGTCGCCCACCTGCTCCACCAGCGAGTGCGGAGATCTGCTGCGAGCGGTCAAGGACGCCGTCGGCGACCGGGCCACCGTGGTCGCGGGGGTCGGCACCAACGACACCGCGCACTCGGTCGAGCTCGCCCGGCAGGCCGAGAAGCTGGGCGCCGACGGGCTGCTGCTCGTCACGCCCTACTACAACAAGCCCTCGCAGCCCGGCATCCTCCAGCACTTCCGCCAGGTCGTGGAGGCCACCGACGTCCCGGTGATGCTCTATGACGTCCCGGGCCGGACCGGCACCGCCATCGCCCCGGACACCTATGCCCGGGCCGCGGAGTGGGAGCGCGTCGTGGCGGTCAAGGACGCGGTCGGCGACTTCGCCCGCGGCGTGCGGATCATGGGGGCCACCGGGCTCGCGTTCTACTCCGGCGACGACGCCAACAACCTCGGGTGGCTCGCCCACGGCGGCTCCGGCTTCGTCTCCGTCGCGGGTCACGCGTGCGGCGACACGCTCCGCACGCTCGTCGACTCGTTCCTGGCCGGCGACACCGCCGGCGCGCTGGCGGCCTACACCGCGATGCTGCCGGCCATCGACGCCATCATGGGCGTGCCCAACTATGGCGCCACCACGGCCAAGGCGACGCTCCAGCTGCTGGGCGTCCTCGACAACCGCAACGTCCGCAGTCCGCTCGTCCCGCTCGACGACGACGAGCTCGGCGCGCTCCGTGCCGGCCTGGCTGCCGCACACCTCCTCTGAAGGGAAGCCCTTGAGTCACCCGCACCCCGAGCTCTCGGCCGCACCACCACTCGCGGAAGGGGGCCTCCGGGTCACCCCGCTCGGCGGCCTGGGAGAGATCGGCCGCAACATGACGGTCTTCGAGTACGACGGTCGCCTACTCGTCGTGGACTGCGGGGTGCTGTTCCCCGAGGACCACCACCCGGGCGTCGACCTGATCCTCCCCGACTTCGAGCCGATCCGTGACCGGCTCGACGCCGTCGAGGCGCTGGTCCTCACCCACGGGCACGAGGACCACATCGGTGCGGCGCCCTACCTCCTGCGCGAGCGCGGCGACATCCCGCTCGTGGGCTCCGAGCTGACCCTGGCGCTGCTCGGCTCCAAGCTCCGCGAGCACCGCCTCAAGGAGACGGTCCACCACGTCGTCAAGGAGGGCGACCGCCTCGGCTTCGGGCCGTTCGAGCTCGAGTTCGTCGCCGTCAACCACTCCATCCCCGACGCCCTGGCCGTCGCGATCCGCACCGGCGCCGGCCTGGTCCTGCACACGGGCGACTTCAAGATGGACCAGCTGCCGCTGGACCGCCGGATCACCGACCTGCGTGCCTTCGCGCGGCTCGGCGAGGAGGGCGTGGACCTGTTCCTCACCGACTCGACCAACGCCGAGGTCCCGGGCTTCACGACCCCCGAGCGCGACATCATGCCGGTGCTCGACCGGGTCTTCCACCACAGCGACCAGCGCATCATCGTGGCCTGCTTCGCCTCCCACGTGCACCGGGTCCAGCAGGTGCTCGACGCGGCGGTGGCCCACGGGCGCAAGGTGGGCTATGTCGGCCGCTCGATGGTGCGCAACATGGCCATCGCGCAGGACCTCGGCTACCTCCGGGTGCCGCCCGGCGTGATGGTCGACGCCAAGGAGCTGGCCGACCTCCCGCCGGAGCGCCAGGTGCTGATCTCGACCGGCTCGCAGGGGGAGCCGCTGTCGGCGCTCTCCCGGATCGCCCAGCGCAACCACGACTTCGTCCACATCGAGGAGGGCGACACCGTCGTTCTCGCGTCGTCGCTGATCCCCGGCAACGAGAACGCCGTCTACCGCGTCATCAACGGCCTGTCGCGCTGGGGCGCCAACGTGGTCCACAAGGGCAACGCCCTCGTCCACGTGAGCGGTCACGCGAGCGCCGGCGAGCTCCTCTACTGCTACAACGTCGTCAAGCCGCGCAACGTGATGCCGGTGCACGGCGAGGTGCGCCACCTGCGCGCCAACGCGGCGCTCGCCGAGGCGACGGGCGTCCCGCACGACCACGTCGTGCTCGCCGAGGACGGGCTCGTCGTCGACCTGGTCGACGGTCGCGCCCGGGTCACCGGCAAGGTCGAGTGCGGCTATGTCTTCGTGGACGGCTCGTCGGTGGGCGACGTGACCGAGACGTCGCTCAAGGACCGCCGGATCCTCGGCGAGGAGGGCTTCATCTCGGTGATCGTGGTCGTCGACTCCGTGAGCGGCAAGGTCGCGGCCGGACCGGAGATCCACGCGCGGGGCTTCGGCGAGGACGACTCGGTCTTCGACGACATCAAGCAGCCGATCGTCGACGCCCTGGACGCGGCGCTGCGCGACGGTGTCGACGACGCCCACCAGCTGCAGCAGAACGTCCGTCGCGTGGTCGGCCGCTGGGTCAGCAACACCCACCGGCGGCGGCCGATGATCATCCCGGTGGTCATCGAGGCCTGACGCTCGTGGTCACGACCTCGTGACCACGCGGGCGACGGGGACGGTGAGCACGCCGATCGCCATCAGCGCCTGCCCGACGTGGTAGGTCACCATGATCAGCACGCGAGCCCCCGGGAGCGGGCGCACGAACCGGTTGACCGCGAGCATGGCGTCGCTCGCCACGAACACCGTCGCGCCCAGGCCGATCAGCCACTCGCCGGTCGCCCAGGCGGTGACCGCCATCGCCGAGATGACCGCCATGTAGACCCCGACGGGCACCGACAGCGCCGGACCGTCGCTGCGGTGCGTCGCGGGCAGCACCCCGCGGGCCCAGCCGAGGGCCACGAGCACGACGACCAGGCCGACCAGCGCCCACGCGGGTCGGTCCAGACCGAGCACGGCGAAGCAGACGACGAAGGCCAGGTGCCCGACCAGGAACGCCCCCAGCCCGGCCTGGAAGCGGGCCGTCGAGTCGCCGAGCAGCAGGACGTCGCCCAGAAGCCCGAAGACCAGTGCGACCAGCAGCCACACGTGGGCGGTGGACCCGAGGTCGCCCTGCAGCCACGTCACCCCGATCAGCGCGAGGAGGGTCGTCGGCTTGGCCCACGTCTCCGTGCGGCGGTCGTCGCGCGCGACGGCGACCCAGTCGACGACGGCCAGGACCGCCGGCAGGATCCAGGGCAGGGCGGTGCGCACGGGCTCAGCATGGCAGCCGCGAGCGCCGTCAGCCCGCGGCGCGCGCGTCGCGTGGCCGTACGGCGATGCCGAGCGCGACCGCGAGCCCGCCGACGACGAGGCCCAGGACCGGCAGCACCAGCGCCGGGACCGCCAGGGCGACGGTGACCTGGACGGCGAGGCAGCCGGCCAGTGCGGCCAGGCCCGCCCAGGGCTGGACATAGGCGGTCAGCCCGACGGCCGGGACCAGCAGCCAGGACCAGGTCAGCGTCCTCGTCTCCAGGAGGGTGAGGGCGAGCACCGCAATGACGACCTGGGCGGTCACCACCGCCAGGGGGAGGAGCAGGGGGCGCAGCGCCGGCATGCTCCCAGCGTCGCTCGCCACGGCGAGCGGGTCATGAGCCCCGCGACTCAGCCGGGCCCGTGAGCCGCACCACGCTGTCCATCTCGTCGAGGCCGATCGTGCCGTGCGTGATCCACACGATGGAGCGGCCGCGCTCCTCGTCGAGCACCTCGGCGGTCACCCGTCGGGCCGTGTCGGCGTCCAGGTGCGCCGTCGGCTCGTCGAGGACGAGCACCGGCTGGTCGGCCAGGAGCGCGCGGGCGATCGCGATCCGGGCCCGCTCACCGCCCGAGACGTGGGCGCTGCCCTCGCCGATCATCGTGGCCATCCCGCGCGGCAGGCCGTCGATCCAGGGGCCGAGGTGAGCCGCGTCGAGGGCGGCCCGGACGTCGGCGTCGCTGGCGTCGGGCCGGGCCAGGCGGACGTTCTCCGCCACGTTGGAGGCGAAGACGTGCGGGTCGTCGTCGACCAGCCCGGTCGTGCGCCGCACGGCATCGAAGGTGAGGTCCCTCAGGTCGTAGTCGGCCAGCACCTGGGACCCGGCGCGCGGGTCGAGGAAGCGCATCATGACGGCGGCGTACGTCGACTTGCCGGTGCCCGAGGCCCCGACCAGGCCGACCCGGGCGCCCGGAGGCAGGTCGAGGAAGAGGTCGACCAGGGCGTCGTCGTCGCCCCAGGCCGCGGACAGCCCGCGGGCCGCGGCGGCGGGGTGGGCGAGGTCCGGGGAGACCGCGTGCTCGCTCTCGGTCACCAGCGGCTGCCGGCCGGCGAGCTCGTCGAGGCGTCGCTGCGCGGCGCGCGTGCGGACGGCGAGGGCACCCGCGTCGGGCAGCGGCGCGAACGCGTCGACCAGGGCGATCGGCAGCATGACGAGAAGGGCGAGCAGCGCGTTGGTCGTGGCACCGAGCGGCACGAAGGCGGCGATGCCCAGGAGGCCCAGGCCGCCGGCCAGCACGGGCAGGACGCGGCCGAGAGCGACCGCGCCCGCCGAGCGCCGGCTCGCGTCGCCCAGGGTGCGACCGGTGGCGTCGAGGTCGGCCAGGGCCCGGTCCTCCGCCCCCCACAGCACCAGGTTGCGGGCGGCGTGGACGATCTCCTCCACCTGGGTGGACAACCGGGCCCGACCGGCGACGAACGCGGGCTCGGCGGCCGCCACGCCGCGCAGGGCCAGGAGGCCGCCGACGGAGGCGAGGAGCGATGAGAGTGCGATGACCAGGCCGGCACGCAGGTCGAGCGCGGTGGCCAGCGCCGTGGCCATCAGGCCCACCAGGAGCGCCGTCCACACCGGCTGGCGGACCCGCAGCTGCCGGTCGACGAGCGAGTCCACGTCGTCCACGACGGAGGCGAGCACGTCGCCCCGACGGGCGCCGAGCCGGCCCGGGACGAGCGGCACCAGCGCGTCGTAGACCTGGGCGCGCCGCTCGGCCAGCAGCCGCAGCGCCGCGTCGTGGGAGACGATCCGCTCGGCATAGCGCAGTGCCGGCCGCCCGAGCCCGAACGTCCGCACGGCCACGATGGCGACCATCAGATAGAGCACCGGAGGCTGCTCCGACGCCCGGGTGATCAGCCAGCTCGCCGTCGCCGTCAGCGCGACCCCCGACGCGACCGACAGCGACCCCAGCAGGGTGCCCAGCCGCGCCTTGCGCCCCGCCCCCCGAGCCGCCGGCACATCTGCCGGGTCGGTGGGAGTCCGGCGCTGGGCCGGAAGCACCTCGGCCGGGGTGGCGGCGTCCGGGAGCCCAGCCGGCGGCGGCTCCGCCGGCTCGGCGGTGGGGGCGGGGAGGGTGAGGACGTGGGTGGCGGCGTCGACGACGGCCGGGCGGTGGGCGACCACGACCACGCAGGAGGTGCGGGCCAGGTCGCGGAGGGTGTCGAGGAGGACGGACTCGGTGACGTCGTCGAGGTGCGCGGTCGGCTCGTCCAGGAAGACGTAGGGGCGGTCGGCGACGACGACGCGCGCGAGCGCCAGCCGGGCCTTCTGGCCGGCCGACAGGCCGGCGCCGTCCTCGCCGAGCTCGGTGGCCAGGCCGTCGGGCAGGGCGCGGACGACGTCGCCGAGGGCCACCCGGTCGAGTGCCGCCCACAGGTCGGCGTCGGTGGCCTCGGTGCGGCCCAGCCGCAGGTTGTCGGCGAGGCTGCCGGCCACCAGCCAGGGGCGCTGCGGCGACCACGACACCAGCGCGTGCCAGCGGTCCAGGTCGGCGTCGCCCAGCGCGACCTCGCCGACGCGGACGGTCCCGGACTCCGGGTCGAGCTCTCCGAGAAGGGTGGCGAGCAGGGTCGACTTGCCGCAGCCGGACGGGCCGGCGACGGCCGTCAGGCCGGGGGAGGGGAGCTCGGCGGTGAGCGCGGCGAGCGCGGGCGCCGGCCGGTCGGGATAGCGCACGGTGAGCGCGTCGAGGTGCAGGGAGGCCCCGGCCAGGGGGACGGCGTCGCGTGCGGCGGCCGCCGCCTCCGCGCCCTCGCCGAGGAGGAGGCTCGCCTGCTCGAAGGCGGCGGTGCCCTCGGCGGCCGCGTGGAACTCGGCGCCGACCCGGCGCAGCGGCCAGTAGGCCTCGGGCGCGAGGAGCAGGACCACCATGGCGGTCCAGAAGTCGAGGTGTCCGGCGGCGAGGCGCAGGCCGACGTTGACGGCGACCAGCGCGACCGAGATGGTCGCGATCAGCTCGAGCGCCCCCGAGGAGACGAACGCGATCTTGAGGGTCTCGATCGTGGCCTCGCGGTAGCGGTCGGTGATCCGGCGGATGGAGCCGGCCTGCGCTCCCGCGCGACGGTAGGCGACGAGGGTCGGCAGCCCGCGCACCACGTCGAGGAAGTGCCCCGACAGTGCGGACAGGAGCCTCCACTGGCGGTCGGCGCGCGCCTGGGTCGCGTGGCCGATCAGGATGGCGAAGACGGGGACGAGGGGCAGCGTCACCAGCACGATGAGCCCGCTGAACCAGTCGAGCCAGAAGATCGCGGCCAGGGTGGCGGCCGGGAGGATCGTCGCCATGACCAGCGTGGGCAGGTAGCGGGTGAGGTAGGGCTCGATCGCCGTCATGCCGCGGGTGGCGAGCAGCGCCAGCTCGCCGGTCCGGCGTCGCGAGAGCGCGGTGGCGTCGAGGTCGAGCGTGGCCGACATCAGCCGGTGCCGCAGCGCCTGCGACACCTGGCTCGCGGCCCGCGCCGAGGCGACGTCCACGCCGTACGCCACGAGGGCACGGCCCAGCGTGATGCCGACCAGCCACCAGGCGGCGGGGTGCCAGGCCGCCGCGGTGTCGCCGTCGACGAGCCGGACCAGCAGGGTGCCGATGGCGAACCCCTGCGCAACGGTGAGGAGTCCGCCGAACGTGCCTCCGGCCAGCACCCCGAGGAGCGCTCGGTGTGCTGGCCGGAGGTGGATCAGGACTCGCGGATCCAGTGGCCTCATCAGGCCTTAACGGTATCCGCAATCGGGTCCGGGATGTGCGCCGTGGTCAGTCGCTTGCGGAACACCCAGTAGGTCCAGGCCTGGTAGCACAGGACGATCGGGGTGAAGATGCAGGCGACGATGGTCATGACCTTGAGCGTGTAGTCCGTGGCCGACGCGTTCGACGTCGTCAGCGAGAACGCCGCGTCGGTCGTCGAGGGCATCACGTTCGGGAACAGCGCCCAGAAGAGCCCGGCCACCGCGAGCGCGATGGTGACGAAGGTCAGGACGAACGCCCAGCCCTCGCGCGCCTTGGTCGCCATGAAGATGGCGCCGAGGAGCGCACCGGCGGCGAGCACGAACAGCACCAGGGGCTGCGCCTTGAAGTCGACCTTGGCCAGCGTCCACACCAGGAAGACCACGGCGAGGACGGCCGCGACGAGGCCGAGCTTGACCGACAGCGCGCGGGCGCGCAGCCGGATCTCGCCGTCGGTCTTCAGCGCGATGAACATCGCCCCGTGGGTGAGGAACAGGCTCAGCGTCACCAGTCCACCCAGCAGCCCGAACGGGTTGAGCAGGGTGAACAGGTTTCCGGTGAACTCCTTGTCACCGTCGATCGGCACGCCCGCGACGATGTTGGCGAAGGCGACGCCCCAGAGCAGGGCCGGGAGGTAGGAGCCGAAGATGGCCGCCATGTCCCAGTTCTTGCGCCAGGTGTCGTCGTCGCGCTTGCCGCGCCAGTCGAAGGCGAGGTTGCGCACGATCAGGGCCACCAGGATGAGCAGCAGCGGCAGGTAGAACCCGCTGAACAGGGTGGCGTACCACTCCGGGAACGCGGCGAACGTCGCGCCTCCGGCGGTGAGCACCCACACCTCGTTGCCGTCCCAGACCGGGCCGATGGTGTTGTACATGACCCGCTTCTCCTTCTCGTCCTTGGCCAGGACGGGAAGCAGCATGCCGACTCCGAAGTCGAAGCCCTCGAGGGTGAAGTAGCCGATCCACAGGACCGCGATCAGAACGAACCAGATGGTCGAGAGTTCCATGATGTGTCTCCTCTCCCTCTCAGTAGGCGAACGCCAGAGGCGCGTCGTCGTCGGACCCGCCGACCGGCACGGTCGGGGGCTCCTCGAACGCCTCGGCGCCGCGGACGATGAACTTCTTCAGCAGGCCCAGCTCGATGACCGCGAGCACGCCGTAGAGCAGCGTCAGCACGGTCACCGACACCCAGACCTCCCAGGCGGCCACGCCGGGCGAGACGCCCGCGGCGGTCGACATCAGGCCGAAGACGATCCACGGCTGGCGGCCCATCTCGGTGAACATCCAGCCCCAGGAGTTGGCGAACGTCATCGCGAGGGGCAGGAGGATGCCGAGCGTGGCGACCCACTTCTTGACGTCGCGCTCGCCCTTGGTGAGGAACAGGATGAGTGCGCCGCCCGCGGCACCGAACAGGCCCAGGCCGATCATGAACCGGAAGGACCAGTAGGTCACCGGGATGACGGGCTTGTAGCTGTCGGCCGCGGTGAGCGCGTTGTCGCCGTACTTGGCGGTGTACTCGTCCTGCAGCGGGTTGATGCCCTTGACCTCGCCGTCGAAGCTGCCGGTGCCGAGGAACGACAGGAGACCGGGCACCTTGATGATGGTGTTGGCCTCGGAGCCGTCGAGCTTGCCGACCGACAGGACGGAGAACGGAGCATTGGTCTCGGTCTCGTAGAGACCCTCGGCCGCCGCCATCTTCATGGGCTGGACCTCGGTCATGATCTTGCCCTGGACGTCACCGGTGATGGCGACGCCGACGCCGGCGATCAGCAGCACGGCGGCGCCGAAGCGGATCGCCTTGCGGTAGAGCGCCCGGTCCTGGGCCTTCTTGACGTAGAGGTAGGCGCCGATGCCCAGGATGAAGGAGCCCGCGGTCATGTAGGCCGACAGCACGACGTGCGGCCAGGTGACCAGCTGGACCTTGTTGAACATGACGGCCCAGAAGTCGATGAGCTCCGCGCGGCCGGTCTTGGGGTTGTAGGTGTAGCCGACCGGGTTCTGCATGAACGAGTTCGCCGCGAGGATGAACCAGGCCGAGGCCAGCGTCCCGATGTGGGTGAGCCACATCGTGGCCGCGTGCAGACCGCGGGGGAGCTTGTCCCAGCCGAAGATCCACAGGCCCAGGAAGGTGGACTCGAGGAAGAAGGCGAGGAGCGCCTCGACGGCCAGCGGTGCGCCGAAGATGTCGCCGACGAACCGCGAGTAGTCCGACCAGTTCATGCCGAACTGGAACTCCTGCACGATGCCGGTGACGAGACCGATGGCGAAGTTGATGAGGAACAGGCGACCGAAGAACTTGGTCAGCCGGAGGTATTCCCGCTTGTTGGTCCGCACCCACGCGGTCTCCAGGATCGCCACGAGGGCGGTGAGACCGATGGTGAGTGGGACGAACAGGAAGTGGTACACGGTGACGATGCCGAACTGCCACCGTGCAATGTCCAGAGCGTCCACGTAAGGTGACCCTTCTGACGGGGTGGAATTGTCTCTACGGATCGGTAGTATTCACCTCTTCACCGTTCAACGAGTAATTGGGTGGCGTTTCCCACGCTGTGGCCTGGATAACACAGGCGAGGCTTCCCTTCTTTTACGATCCAATTGTTGAATTCATGAACATTCGGCTCCGAATGGTCAACGGTGGGTCCCGCCCACCGGCACCCCCGACGCGACACGCTCCTGTGAAGCGTGATGCTGGTGTGACGATCGCCTAAGGTCGCAGCATGGCGACCCGTACGTCTTCCCCGCCGGGGTCGCGGAGCAAGAGCACGTCTCGCACCAGCAAGTCGCGAGCGGGCTCGAGCACCCGATCCCGGAGTACCAGCCGCAAGGGCACGAGCGCTTCGGCCACGTCCTCGCGCGCCCGCGGCCTGACGGCCCGCACCGCTCCCCGCGCCGTGCGCAGCGGTCCCGGACCGGTGTTCCGGTTCTTCCGGGCGCTCGGGCACGCGTGGCTCGCGGTGGCCCACGCGATCGGCGGCGCCGCCCGTCGCATCGGGGGCGCCGCGCGCGACCTCGAGCCCGAGCACCGTCGTGACGGCGCCGGGCTGCTGCTGGTGGGACTCGCGGTCGTCACCGCGGCCGCGGTGTGGTGGCAGCTCCCCGGCTCGGTCATGTCCGGACTGCGCACCGTGGTCGCCGGATCGGTCGGCAAGGTCGCCTGGCTGGTCCCGCTGATGCTCGTGCTGGTCGGCTGGCGCACCCTGCGCAACCCCGAGAGCAACGGACCCGCCGGACGTCAGGTCGTCGGCTGGGCGGCCCTCGCCTTCGGCGTCCTCGGCATCGTCCACATCGCCAACGGCAACCCGTCGCCGCGGCTGGGCGACAGCTCGGACCTCCAGCAGGCCGGAGGTGCGGTCGGGTTCGTCGTCTCGAGCCTGCTGCTCGACCTGCTCCGCACGCCCTATGTCGTCGTGCCGCTCCTCGTCCTCCTGTCGGTGTTCGGGGTCCTGGTCATCACCGCGACCCCGGTCCACCAGGTGCCGAGCCGCCTCCGTGCGCTGCGCGACCGCGTCACGGGGAGGCGCGCGACCGACGAGGAGCCCGCGCTCGACCCCGACGCGACCCAGCCGATCCGGCTGCGGCGCCGGGGCGCCTCCGACGAGATCGACCCCGAGATGGGCGACCCCGCCTACGACAGCCCCGTCCTCGAGGACCGGGAGGTCCGCAAGCGTCGCCGCAAGGCGCCGGCGGACGCCGTCGCCGAGCCGGAGGCGGCCGCTCCCGAGCACGTCGAGCTGCCCCCTCCTCCGCACACCCCGCTGCCGCAGCGCGTGGAGCAGCTGTCCCTCTCCGGCGACATCACCTACACGCTCCCCGCCGGCGACCTGCTCAAGACCGGGTCCCCCCACAAGCCCCGGTCCCGGGCCTCCGACGACGTCGTCGGGCGCCTGACCCAGGTGCTCGAGGAGTTCGGCATCGACGCCCAGGTCACCGGCTACACCCGGGGACCCACGGTCACCCGCTATGAGGTCGAGCTCGGCCCGGCGGTGAAGGTCGAGAAGGTCACGGCGCTGTCCAAGAACATCGCCTACGCCGTCGCGTCGGCCGACGTCCGCATCCTGAGCCCGATCCCGGGCAAGTCCGCGATCGGCATCGAGATCCCCAACCTCGACAAGGAGATCGTGTCGCTCGGCGACGTGCTCCGGTCGGGGACTGCCCGCTCGGACCACCACCCGATGCTGGCCGGGCTCGGCAAGGACGTCGAGGGCGGCTTCGTCGTGGCGAACCTGGCCAAGATGCCCCACCTGCTCGTGGCCGGTGCGACCGGCTCCGGCAAGTCGAGCTTCGTCAACTCCATGATCGTGTCGGTGCTGATGCGCTCGACGCCCGACGAGGTGCGGCTGATCCTGGTCGACCCCAAGCGCGTCGAGCTCAACGCCTACGAAGGGATCCCGCACCTCATCACTCCCATCATCACCAACCCCAAGAAGGCCGCCGAGGCCCTCCAGTGGGTCGTGCGTGAGATGGACATGAGGTACGACGACCTGGCGAACTTCGGCTACCGCCACATCGACGACTTCAACAAGGCCGTCCGTGCCGGGAAGGTGCAGCTGCCCGCCGGCAGCGAGCGGGTGCTGGCGCCCTACCCCTACCTGCTGGTCGTGGTCGACGAGCTGGCCGACCTGATGATGGTCGCGCCGCGAGACGTCGAGGACTCGATCGTCCGGATCACCCAGCTGGCCCGCGCGGCGGGCATCCACCTGGTGCTGGCGACCCAGCGCCCGTCGGTGGACGTGGTGACCGGCCTCATCAAGGCCAACGTGCCGTCGCGGCTGGCGTTCGCGACGTCGTCGCTGGCGGACAGCCGGGTCATCCTCGACCAGCCGGGCGCCGAGAAGCTGGTCGGCCAGGGTGACGGGCTGTTCCTCCCGATGGGCGCCTCCAAGCCGGCGCGCGTCCAGGGGTCGTGGGTCACCGAGGCCGAGATCCACCAGGTGGTGCGGCACGTCAAGACGCAGCTCGAGCCCGACTACCGCGCCGACGTCACGGCGCCCGCGTCGGCCAAGAAGGACCTCGACGACGACATCGGCGACGACCTCGACCTCGTCATCCAGGCGGTCGAGCTGGTCGTCTCGACGCAGTTCGGCTCGACCTCGATGCTGCAGCGCAAGCTGCGCGTGGGCTTCGCCAAGGCCGGGCGGCTGATGGACATCCTGGAGAGCCGGGGGATCGTCGGGCCGAGCGAGGGCTCCAAGGCACGCGACGTCCTGGTCAAGCCCGACGAGCTGGAGAGCGTGCTGGTGACGCTGCAGGGGGAGCTGTGACGACCACGTCGAAGGACGCCCGACCGGCACGGGTGGAGGTGCACCGCAACGGCCGCCTCCTGGGCGCCGTGGGCGTCCTCTCCGCCGTGGTGGCCGCCGCCTACCTGGGCCGGGCCATCGGCACCGGTGCCGTCTCGTCCTGGCTGTTCGCGGCCGGGCTCGGGGTCGTGGCCGCGGGCTATGTCGTGGCCCTCGTGGACGCGCGTGCGCCGCTGCTCGTCGCCGACGGCCACGGGGCCCGCATCCGGGTGGGCCGCACCTGGCTCGGACTGCCCTGGTCGGCCGTCGAGCGGCTCGAGCACCTGCCCCGGCGCGGACCGCTGCACGACGGCCGCCTCGTGCTCGTGCCCGAGGACGCCGACGGGCTCACCCAGGGTCTCGATGCCCGCGGTCGCCGTCAGCTGTGGCTCTCGCGGCGCCTCTATGGCGCGCCGTTCGCCGTGCCTCTCGGCCTGTCGACCCGGGTGACCGGTGTCGACGGGGACCTCGAGACGGCCCTCGCCGCGCTGGTGAGCGACCGGCTTTCCACCACCGAGGCGGAGTCGGTGTCCCTGTGGCGCGACCCGCGCCCCGTCATCGCACGGGGCATCGGCAGCCTGGCGACCCGTCTGCGCCCGGCCGCCGATGCCGCCCCCGTCGCCGATGCCCCGGTGGCACCGGCCGCGCACACCGGGCTCCCTGCCGGGCCTGTGCCCGCCACCGCGAGCCACGCGCCCGAGCCCGGCCGCGAGCTGCACCACGGCCACCGCTCCGACCTGGTCGTCGGTGCCCTCGCGCTGGACGCGTCGCCGGACCAGGTGACCGTGTCGCTGCCCGAGCTCGAGCACCTGCGCCGCCCCGAGTTCCGCGAGCTCGTGGTCGAGGAGCAGCCCGAGCCCGAGCCCGTGCTCGACCCGGTCATCGGCCCGGTCCTCGCCGCCGCGCGGCGACGGCTCGGCCTGGACGTCGACGCGCTGGCTGAGCGCACGCGCATCCGCCCCCACGTGATCGAGGCCGTCGAGGGCGACGACTTCGGGCCGTGCGGGGGCGACTTCTATGCCCGCGGCCACCTGCGCACGCTGGCCCGAGTGCTCGGCGTCGACGCGACGCCGCTCCTGGCGTCCTACGACGAGCGCTACGCACACAGCCCCGTCAGCGCCCGACAGGTGTTCGAGGCGGAGCTGGCGACCGGCGCCACCGGCTCCCTGCGGACCACCAAGGGCGGTCCCAACTGGTCGGTCCTCGTGGCAGCACTGATGGCCGTCGTCCTGGCCTGGTCGGTCGCGCGCCTCGTCATGGACGGCCCCGTGGAGGTCCCCGTGGCCCCGCGGCTCGACGGCTCCGGCGGGATCGCCCACGGCTCCTCGGCCGCCGGCGGCGACGTCGTACCCGTCCTGGTGCGTGCCGCCGGTGGGGGAGCGCACGTGGAGGTCCGCGACGGCAACGGCCGCCTGGTCTTCACCGGTGACCTGGCCTACGGCTCCTCACGCTCTCTCGAGGTCGCCCCGCCGATCCGGGTCGACTCCTCCGACGGCAGCGTCGAGGTCGTGGTCGACGGGCGCGAGGAGGGTGCGCTCGGGGACACCGGCAAGGCCGCCTCCGACACCTTCGTGCCCCGCTGAGCCGAGCCTGGGGGCCCACCCGCGGATGCCGCGCGGACGGGTCCGGCACGGCATACTCGACACCCATGTCCTCCTCACCCAGCACCGACGCCACGGTTGCCGTCGTGACGCTCGGCTGCGCGCGCAACGAGGTCGACTCCGAGGAGCTCGCCGGACGCCTCGCGGCGGCGGGCTTCGCCCTCGTCGAGGACCCGGCCGACGCCGAGACCGTCCTGGTCAACACGTGCGGCTTCGTCGAGGCCGCCAAGAAGGACTCGCTCGACACGATCCTGGCCGCCGCCGACCTCAAGGAGTCCGGGCCGACGCGCAACGTCGTCGCGGTCGGCTGCCTGGCCGAGCGCTACGGCGCCGAGCTCGCCGACGCGCTTCCCGAGGCCGACGCGATCCTGGGCTTCGACGACTACCCCGACATCGCCGCCCGGCTGCGCGGCGTGATCGCGGGCGAGCAGCACGCCGCGCACGTCCCCCAGGACCGGCGGCTGCTGCTGCCCATCACCCCGGTCGACCGGGCGGCGGCCGCCGCCGACGTCCCGGGCCACGGACCCGGCGAGACGCGGCACCGCCTGGACCACGGCCCGACCGCGCCCCTCAAGCTGGCCAGCGGCTGCGACCGCCGGTGCACCTTCTGCGCCATCCCGAGCTTCCGGGGCGCCTTCGTGAGCCGCCGGCCCTCCGACGTCCTCGACGAGGCGCGCTGGCTCGCCGCCCAGGGGGTCAAGGAGCTGTTCCTGGTGAGTGAGAACTCCACCTCCTACGGCAAGGACCTCGGCGACCTCCGGCTGCTCGAGACGCTGCTGCCCGAGCTCGCTGCCGTCGACGGCGTCGCGCGGGTGCGGGTGTCCTACCTCCAGCCCGCCGAGACGCGGCCCTCCCTGGTCGAGGCGATCGCGCGGACGCCCGGTGTGGCGCCCTACTTCGACCTCTCCTTCCAGCACGCCAGCGGTGCGGTGCTGCGCCGGATGCGGAGGTTCGGCGACGCCGAGGCCTTCCTCGGCCTGCTCGAGCAGGTCCGCCGCCACGCGCCCCTGGCCGGGGTGCGCTCCAACGTCATCGTCGGATTCCCGGGGGAGACCGAGGACGACCTCGAGACGCTGTGCGCGTTCCTGGCGGAGGCCCGGCTCGACGCCACCGGGGTGTTCGGCTACTCCGACGAGGACGGCACGGAGGCCGCGTCGCTGGACGGCAAGCTCGACGAGGACGAGATCCGCGCCCGGGTCGAGCGCGTCACGGCGCTCGTCGACGAGCTCACCGACCAGCGCGCCGCCGACCGGGTGGGGGAGCGCGTCCGGGTGCTCGTCGAGTCGGTCGAGGACGGTGTCACCGAGGGCCGAGCGGACCACCAGGGACCCGAGGTGGACGGGTCCACCACAATGGAGGGGACCGCCTGGCGGGTCGGCGACCTTGTGGACGCAGTCGTGGTGGCCACCGAGGGAGCCGACCTGCACGCCACACCGATCGGAGCAGCGACATGAGCGAGGCGCAGGTGCCGGTGAGCAACCTCAACCTGCCCAACGTGCTCACGACGCTCCGGATCGTCATGGTGCCCTTCTTCGGGTGGGCCCTGCTGACCCACGACGGCGAGTCGATCCTGTGGCGCTGCGTGGCGTTCGTCATCTTCGTGGGGGCGATGATCACCGACAAGATCGACGGCGACATCGCCCGCAGCCGCAACCTGGTCACCAACTTCGGCAAGATCGCCGACCCCATCGCCGACAAGGCGATCACGGGCATGGCCTTCATCGGCCTCTCCGTGGTGGGCGACATCTGGTGGTGGGTCACCGCCGTCGTTCTGCTGCGGGAGTGGAGCGTGACCCTGCTCCGGCTCTCGGTGCTCAAGCACGTCGTGATCGCGGCCGCCCAGAGCGGCAAGGTCAAGACCACGCTCCAGGCCATCGCCCTCTCGGGCCTGACGCTGCCGCTCCCGCACGGGGACGCCCACGACGGCGCGTTCGACCGCTTCGGCGACCTCGGGGTCGGGCTGTTCTATGTCGCCCAGGTGCTGCTCGCGGGCGCGGTCGTGATGACCCTGTGGTCCGGCTTCGAGTTCTTCCGCGACGTCTGGCGTCAGCGTCACACGATGCGCAGCCCGAGCGGCCCCGCCGCCGGCTGAGCGCGTTCACGCACGAGAGCGCTTCTTTTACCGACCGTTCACGGGCAGGGGGGTAGCCGAGGCCCCCCCGGAGAGCGTTAATGTGAACGCGCTCCTGCAGCGAAACCCTCTTGTGAAAGGTCCCTCGTGCTCCCAAAGTTCCTGTCTCGCAGCCTCGGCGGGATTCGGCGCCGTTCGGTCACTGCCGCCCTCGTGCTGGCAGTCACCGCCGCACCGGTCGCCGTCCTGGCGCCCGCCTCCCCGGCCCATGCGGCCGACGGTGACGTGGTCATCGACCTCCTCCTCTCCAACGACTTCCACGGCCGCATCAACAACAACACGGTCAAGTGGGCCTGGAAGATCGAGGACCTCCGCGCCAACACGGTCGCCGACAAGCACCTGCTCATCGGTGCCGGCGACATGATCGGCGCCTCCGAGTTCGCCTCGGCGATCCTCCAGGACCAGCCCACCATCGACGTGCTCAACGCCATCGGGCTCGACGCCTCGTCGGTGGGCAACCACGAGTTCGACCAGGGCTGGAACGACCTGACCAACCGGGTCATCGACAACGGCAACAACGCCGTGTGGGACTACCTCGGCGCCAACGTCTACGCCAAGGGCACGACCGACCCGCTGCTGCCGGAGTACGCCACCTTCGACGCCAACGGCGTCACCGTCGGCGTCATCGGCGCCGTCACCGCCGAGACCGCGACCCTGGTCAGCCCGGGCGGCATCACCAACATCGACTTCGGCGACCCGATCGACGCGGTCAACCGCGTCGCCGGCGAGCTGAGCGACGGCAACCCCGACAACGGTGAGGCCGACGTCATCGTCGCCGCCTTCCACCAGGGCGCGTCGGTCGGAGTGGGCTCGACCTTCGACCAGGAGGTCGCCAAGGGCGGCGAGTTCGCCGAGATGGTCAACCTCGACCCGGCCGTCAACGTGGTCTTCAACGGCCACACCCACCAGGCCTACGCGTGGGACACGCCGGTCACCGGTGGCGACCTGCCGACCCGCCCGTTCCTGCAGACCGGCTCCTACGGCTCCAACATCGGCCAGGTCGTGTTGACCTACAACACCATCAGCGACGCGGTCACCGGCTACACGGTGGCCAACCGCGCCGTGCCGACGTCGGGCGTCAACGCCGACCTCATCGCGCAGTACCCCAGCAAGCTGACGCCGATCAACACCACCGTGACAGCGGCCCTGACGAACGCGGCGGCGGTCGGCAACACGCCGGTGGGCTCGGTGACCGCTCCGATCACCACGGCGTTCACGACCGGCACCTACACCGGCGGTGTCTACACCGTGCCTCCGGCGGGCATGCTGCCCCCGTTCCCCGGTCGTGACGACCGGGCCTCGGAGTCGACCCTCGGGGACCTCGTGGCCAACGCGCTGCGCGACGGACTGCCCGCCGACATGGGCCACGCCGACTTCGGCATCGTGAACCCCGGCGGGCTCCGCAACGAGCTCATGTTCGCCGGCGACACCAGCAGCAACCCCGCCAACACCGACGGCGTGGTCACCTACGCCGAGGCCAACAACGTCCTGCCGTTCCTCAACAACATCTGGCTGGGCGACATCACCGGCGCCAGCCTCAAGAAGGTGCTCGAGCAGCAGTGGCAGCGCGACGCGCTCGGCAACGTCCCGACCCGCGCCTACCTGGCCCTCGGCCTGTCCGACAACGTCACGGTGACCCGCGACCTCTCGCGTCCGGAGGGCGACCGGATCACGTCGATCACCATCGACGGCAAGCCGGTGAGTCCAACCAAGCACTACTCGGTCTCGACGTTCTCCTTCCTCGGCACCGGTGGCGACAACTTCCGCGGGTTCCTGGAGGCCAGCTGGAAGGACACCGGCCTGCTCGACCGCGACCTGTGGATCTCCTACCTGCAGGGCCACGCCGGCCTGGCGCCCGACTTCGCCCGTCAGCAGGTCAACGTCGCCGGCACCATGCCGGCCTACGTCAACGCGGGCGACCACGTGACCTTCACGGCGTCGCTGCTCGACCTCACCTCGGTCGGCAGCCTGGAGAACACCACCGCCACCGTGTGGGCGACCAGCGCCGAGGGTGCGGTCAACCTGGGCACCGTCCCGGTGTCCGGTGGGTCGGCCAGCGTCGACGTGACCGTGCCTGCCGGCTTCGTCGGCCCCGGCCACCTCGCCGTGGTCGCGCACCCGTCCGGCACGCTCATCGGCGTCGGTGTCGGGGCGACGACGACGGTCGCGCCCAAGCCGGTCTCCATGGCCTACGGCACCGACAAGGACGTCACCGTCACGGTGGAGTCCGCGGGCACGGGCACCCCGACCGGTGACGTCACCCTGACCGCCGACGGCACCGAGGTCGGCACCGGCACCCTGAGCAACGGCTCCGCCACGATCACGATCGACGGCGCGGCCCTGCAGCCGGGCAGCTACAGCCTGGTCGCTCGCTATGCCGGCGACCTGCGCAACCTGCCGTCCAAGGACACCACGGCGCTCACCGTCACCAAGGCGGCGGCGACCCTCTCGGCCACGGCCGGCCCGATGACCTACGGCACGCCGCAGGACATCGCCGTCACCGTCACGCCGAGCACGGCGACGGGCACGGTCGAGCTGCGCGAGGGCGACGACGTCGTCGGCAGCGCGATGGTAGTGGCCGGCAGCGCCACGGTGACCATCCCGGGCGACGCCCTGGCCCCCGGCAAGCACGCGCTCACGCTGGTCTACGGCGGGGACGACGTGACCGCGTCGGCGTCGAAGAACCTGTCGGTGGCCGTCGCCAAGGCGACGCCCTCGATGGTCGTCACCAAGACGCCCTCGAGGGTCATCCTGGGCCGGACCCGGGTCGTCGTGACGGCCACGCTGACCGCCCCCGGCCAGACGGTCGAGGGCACGATCGTGGTCTCGTCGGCAGGCACCACCTATGTGGACGACCTGGTCAACGGTGTCGGCACCGTGACCCTCAGGCCGTTCACCTCCACCGGCTCGAAGACGGTCACCGTCCGCTACCTGGGCAGCGACCTCGCCAAGCCGGTCAGCAAGTCGATCACGTTCACCGTCGTACGCCGGTGACGTGAGGGGGAGGGGCTCCGTCGGGAGCCCCTCCCTCAGCTCCTCCGCCCCCTCACCGTCTATCGGGAGACTCGCGCCATGCCTCTTGCCCGTCCGTCCGCACGCGCCCTCCTCGCCACCACCGCCACCTTGGCGACCGCGGTGGCGGGACTGGCCCTCGCCCCCGTCGCCTCGGCCAACCCGGCCGGCACCGGCCTCGTCATCAGCGAGGTCTATGGTGCCGGTGGCAACTCGGGAGCCGCCTACAACGCCGACTTCGTCGAGCTCTACAACCCGACCGCCGGCGCCATCAGCCTCAACGGCCTGTCGATCCACTACCGCGCCGCCACGGGTGGGTCCGGAGGCAGTCCCTTCGCGCTGGCCGGCTCCGTGGCCGCGGGCGGGCACTTCCTGATCCAGATGAGCTCCGCCGGTGCCACCGGTGCCGCGCTGCCGACCCCGGACGCGACGGCGCTGCCCGCCTTCAGCATGGCCGCCGCGGGCGGCCAGACCTACCTCCTCAACGGCGTCACCGCCGTCACGAGCACCGGCAACACGGTCGGCAACGCCGCCATCGTCGACATGGTCGGGCTCGGCACGTCGACCTCCTTCGAGACCGCGGCGGGGCCGGCGGCCACCGCCGCCAGCTCGGCCAACCGCAACGCGAGCGGTGCCGACAGCGACAACAACTCCTCCGACTTCACCCTTGCCGCGCCGTCGCCCGAGAACGGGGGAGGCTCGACCCCGGTCGTCACCGAGGCCACCATCGCGGAGATCCAGGGCGCCGGCGCCTCGGTGAGCCCGCTGCTCGGCCAGACCGTGAAGACGCAGGGCGTCGTCACGGCCGTCTACCCGACGGGCGGGTTCAACGGCTTCTATGCGCAGACCGCCGGCACGGGTGGCGACACCGACGCGACACCCGGCGCCTCCGACGGCATCTTCGTGTTCGGCTCGGCCGCACTGGCGGCGGCCGACCCGCACGTGGGCGACCTGGTCCAGGTGACCGCCCCCGTGACCGAGTTCAGCGGGATGACCGAGCTCACCCCGGCGTCCGACGGCGTGGTCGTCCTCCCCGACGCCCACGACCCGGTGACGGCCCTGGTCACGGCCTACCCCACGACCGAGGCCGGCCGCGAGGCACACGAGGGTGAGCTGGTCAGCCCCACCGACCACTTCGTCGTCACCAACAACTTCACGACCAACCAGTTCGGGGAGATCGGCCTGGCCACGGGCGACACCCAGCTGTGGCAGCCGACCGACGTGGCGGACGCCCAGGACTCCGCCGCGATCGCGGCCGTCGTGGCCGACAACGCCGCCCGGGCGGTGACCCTCGACGACGCGTCGAGCCTCAACTTCCTGAACGCGGCCAACACGGGCACCCCGCTGCCGTGGCTGACGCCGGACAACCCGGTCCGGATCGGGTCGGTCGCCACGCTGCACCAGCCGGTGGTGCTCGACTACCGCAACAGCGCCTGGAAGCTCCAGCCCACCGCACAGGTCACCGACGACGGCTCGGCCGTGGCCACCTTCAGCGACACGCGGACGCCCAACCAGGCGCCCGCTGCGGTCGGCGGCGGCGTGCGGATCGGCGCCCTCAACGTGCTGAACTACTTCAACACCACGGGCACGGCGTGGGTCAACGCAGGTGGCGGACACGCCTGCACCTACTTCAACGACCGCACCGGTGACCCGGTGTCCGACAACTCGTGCACCCCCAACGGGCCGCGCGGAGCGGCGGAGTCCACCGGGGGGACCGACCTCACCGACCCGGACGCCGACCTGGAGCGGCAGCGCACCAAGATCGTCAAGGCGATCAACACGCTGGACGCCGACGTCGTGTCCCTCGAGGAGGTCGAGAACTCCGTCGCGCTCGGCGAGGCGGACCGCGACGACGCGCTGGCCTCCCTGGTCGACGCCCTCAACGCGGACGCCGGGACCACCCGGTGGGCGTTCGCCCCGTCCCCGGACGCGGCGCACCTGCCGGACCTGGCGGAGCAGGACGTCATCCGCACGGCGTTCATCTATGACCCGCACACGATCGAGCTCGTGGGCGACTCGGTCGTCCTGGTCGGCGCCAGCGCCTTCGGCAATGCTCGTGAGCCGCTGGCCCAGGCGTTCAAGCGGAAGGGAGCGCTGACCGCCGACGCCTTCCTGGTGGTGGCCAACCACTTCAAGTCCAAGGGCTCGGGTGTGGACGACGGGACCGGCCAGGGCAACGCCAACCCCGACCGGATCGCCCAGGCGGAGGCGCTGCTCACCTTCGCCGACCAGGTCGCCTCCGACCGGGGCACCAGCAAGGTGTTCCTCACCGGGGACTTCAACTCCTACACCCGGGAGGACCCGGTGCAGGTCCTCGAGGCCGGTGGCTACACCAACCTCGAGAGCGACGACCCGGCCGACACGTCCTACCAGTTCGGCGGCATGGCGGGCTCCCTCGACCACGTGTTCGCCAACGCGGACGCCCTGGCGACGGTCACCGGCTTCGACCAGTGGCGGATCAACGCCGAGGAGTCAGTGGGCTTCGAGTACAGCCGCTACAACTACAACGCCACGCTGCTCTGGCAGGACAACCTGTTCCGGGCCTCCGACCACAACCCGGAGCTCGTCGGGGTGGACCTGCCCTTCACCCGGGAGAGCAGCCTGACGGACTCGTCGGTCACGCCGACCTCGGTCTCGCTCGAGGGTGGGTCGGTCACCATCGACAGCACTGTCGCCGGCGGGGAGATCGTCCCCACCGGCACCGTGGAGTACTGGCTCGGCGACACCAAGCTGGGTGAGAGCGTCCTCGACGGGAGCGGAGCGACCACCTTCACCTCGGGTCCGTTCCACGTCCTCGGCTCGACGACCGTGGAGATCCGCTACCTCGGTGACACCACCCACGACGCGTCCTCGGACTCGGTGACCGTCGACGTCACCCTGGCCGAGGCGACGGTCCACGCCACCGCGACCCCGGGGTCGGTCGAGGTCCGCAACGGCACCGTCAGGATCGACGTGACCGTCGACAGCCCCGGCCCGACCCCGACGGGGACGGTGCAGTACCTCATCGGGGGCAGCCGGGTCGCGAGCAGCACGCTCGCGCCCGACGGCACCACCAGCGCGGTGCTCGGTCCCTTCTCCGCGGCGGGCGACGTCCCTGTCGAGGTGCGCTACCTCGGCGACGACAGCACGACGGCGGCCAGCGACACCGTCACCGTGGCGGTGACCAAGACCGCCACCACCACGACCCTGAGGCTGTCGAGGTCGACCGTCCAGGTGACCGCCGGCACGACCACGGCGACCGCCCGGGTCTCCTCCCGTCTCGGTGCCGCCGGTGGCACGGTCGACTTCCTCGTGGACGGCGCGGTGGTCGCGACGGCCACGCTGGCCGACGGCAGGGCCTCCGCGGTCCTGGGACCCTTCGGCATCGTCGGCGGCTCGACGGTCGAGGCGAGGTACGCCGGCACGGCCGTGCTCGCCGCGAGCTCGGCCAGCGCTCCGCTGACCGTCGTCAAGGCGACCCCGTGGATGTCGGTCGGCACCCAGCCCAACCGCGTGGTGGTCCGGCAGACCCGCGTCAGGGTGTCGGTGAGCCTCACCGCGCCGGGACACACGGTCTCCGGCTCGGTGACGGTGACCGCGGGTGGCGTCGCCTATCCCGCGACGCTGGTGGACGGGAAGGCGACCGTGACGCTGCAGCCGTTCACCTCCACGGGCCGCAAGCAGATCGCGGTGTCCTACGGAGGTGACGAGCTCGACCTGCCGGTCAACCGGACGGTGTTCGTCCAGGTCGTGCGCTGACGCTGTGGACCCGGCCGCGGCCCGGCTCCTCCCGCTCCTGCGCGAGCGGGGGGAGACCGTGGCCACGGCCGAGTCCCTGACCGGTGGTCGCCTCGCGGCGCGGATCACCTCCGTGCCGGGCGCGTCCCTGACCTTCGTGGGTGGCGTCGTCTCCTATGCCACCTCGGTCAAGGTCCAGGTGCTGGGCGTCCCCCGGGAGCTCGTGGAGCGACGCGGCGTGGTCTCGGCCGAGTGCGCACAGGCGATGGCCACGGGGGTGCGCAGCCTGCTCGGGACGACCTACGGCGTGAGCACCACCGGCGTGGCCGGCCCTGACCCGCAGGACGGCCTGCCTCAGGGGACGGTCTTCGTCGGCCTCGCGGGGCCCGACGAGACGACCGCGGTGGCCCTCACGCTGACGGGTGACAGGCAGGCGATCCAGGCGGCGACGTGCGACGCCGCCGTCGCGGCTCTCTTCGGTGTCCTGCACCGGGAACATGGAGGTCTCCGGTAGCGTTGCCCCACAGCCACTCGCCCCCCAGGGTGGGGGATCCACGGCTCGGAGAGGATGACCGCATGGTGCTGTTCCGTCGGTTGCTCGGCGACGTGCTCCGCAGCGCGCGGATGCACCGGGGCATGACCCTGCGCGAGGTCTCCGCATCGGCCCGGGTCAGCCTGGGCTACATCTCCGAGATCGAGCGGGGCCAGAAGGAAGCCTCCTCCGAGCTGCTGGCGTCGCTGTGCTCCGCTCTCGACCTGCCGCTGTCCCACGTCCTGCGTGAGGTGAGCGACGCGGTCGCCGAGCAGGAGGCGGCCATCGCCCTGGAGTCGCTGCCCGTGGAGGCCACGCCGCTCCAGGTGCCGTCCCGCGCGTCCGCTGCCGCCGACGTGGTGGCCTCCGCCGCCTGATCCTCGATCCACCGGAGGCTGGCCCGGGCTCACCCCGGCTGGCAGCTCGGGCACCAGTAGGACGCCCGCTCGCGTCCCGGCTCTCCGCGCATCGCGACGTGCACCGGCGTGCCGCAGCGCCGGCAGGGCTGCCGGTCGCGGCGGTAGACCCAGAGGCGCTCGCCGTCGCGGAGGTTGCCGGTCGTGGTCTGCGTGGCCCGAGACTTGTTCTGGTCGAGCATGAGACGGGCCCGGCGCACCAGGCGGCGCAGGTCGCGGACCGACCCGACCGGAGCGAGCGGGTGCACGCCGCTGGTGAAGCAGAGCTCGGCGGCATACATGTTGCCGATCCCGGCCAGGTTGGTCTGGTCGAGCAGGGCGTCGACGACCGGACGATCCGGGTCGCGGGACAGTCTCCGCAGGGCCTCGTCCTCGTCCCAGTCGGGGCCGAGCAGGTCGGGTCCGAGGTGACCCACGACCCGGTGCTCCTCGCCGCGCGGCAGCAGCTCCACGATGCCGAGCGCGAACCCGACGACGACCTTGTCGGCCGTCGAGAGCACCAGGCGGGCCTCGTGCTCGGGCCGTCGCCAGCGCTGGTGCGGCTGGTAGGTGTGCCAGCTGCCCTCCATCTTGAGATGGGTGTGCAGGGTCCAGGCGTGGTGCTCGTGGTCGATGTGGGTCAGCAGGTGCTTGCCGCGCGACACGGTCTGCCGGACCCGGCCCCCGGCCAGGTCGGCGGTGGCCAGCCGGGGGACGCGGAAGTCGGTGTCGGTGAGGAGCTGACCGGCGAGCGCGCGGTCGAGGCTGCGCGCCGCCCGCCAGACGGTGTCGCCCTCAGGCATCGCTCCTCCCTCGGTCAGGCACGGAACCGCAGCCCTCGGGGGGTGGCCACGAAGCCGGCCTCCTGGAGGGCGGCCCGGAGAGGGGTCGTCCCGGCGCCGAGCAGCTGGGCGCCGTCGGCCCGCTCGACGGTCATCTTGCCGAGCAGCCCCGCGCGGGCCGCGCTCGCCAGCGACCGCGTCGCCTGCGTGAGCCGGTCCTCGTCGTCGCTCCAGGTCAGCAGGGTGCGCCCCCCGCGCTCGACATAGAGGGTGAGGGCGCCGTCGACCAGGACGACCAGGGCTCCCGCCTTGCGCCCCGGACGATGGCCGCCGCCCTCGTCCTCGGGACCCTGCCGGTCGGGCCACGGCAGCGCGGCGCCGAACGGGTTGGCGGGGTCGGTCGCCGCGAGGGTCACGGCGACGGGCTCGTCGTCGCCCGCGACCTCGGCGAAGGTGCGCAGCCTGTCGACGGCGCCGGCGGTGCCGAACTGCGCGGCCCCGAGCCCACCCACGAAGTAGCCGCGGCGGCAGCGACCGGACTCCTCGAAGGCGGTCAGCACGCGGTAGACGCCGGCGAACCCGCCCGGCACGCGTTCGCTGACCACCGCGCCCCGCGTGACCACCCCGTGGCGGTCGAGCAGCCGCTCGGCGGTGGCATGTCCGCGCCGGGTCGGGTCGAGGTCGAGATCGGGGAGCAGCACCCAGCGTCCGGCGGTCTCGGGTGGTCCCTGCCGGGTCGGGAGCCGGGGGCGCCCGCCGACGACGGGACGGGTCCGAGGTGGCGGCCGGCGGGTGCGATGGGTCGTGCGCCCGGAGCCGGCGAGCGCCCGCAGCGGTGCCAGGGAGTCGTTGCCGACGCGCCCGGCCCAGACGAGGTCCCACAGCGCCTGCGCGAGGTCGCGGTCGTCACCGGAGCCCACGGCGTCGGAGAGCTGGCGGAAGAACCAGGCTCCTCCGGGGGCGAGCGCGTCGAGGACGGCCTGGTGCAGCTCGGAGTGCTCGAACGGCTCGGGGTCGGGCAGGGTCAGGGGAGCCTGGTCGGCGAGGTGCAGCGAGACCCAGCCGTCGTTGCCCGGCAGCGGCGCGTGACCGGCCCAGAGCACCTCGCCCGACGTGGTCAGCTCGTCGAGCAGCGCCGGCTGGTAGTCGACGACGCGGCTGCCCAGGACCAGATGCTCGAGCGCGGACGCGGGCACGGGGCAGCCGGCCAGCTGCTCGACGACGGCATAGACCCCGTCGACGCCCCGGAGTGCTCCGCGGCCGCGACCCGCCGAGGTGGAGACCCGCTGCCAGGCGACCAGGAACCTGCCCAGCGCCTCGGGCTCGACCGGCTCGACCTCCTTGCGGAGCCGCGCCAGCGACCTGCGGCGGAGCCGGCGCAGGACCTCGGCGTCGCACCACTCCTGACCGCTGCCGGTGGGCCGGAACTCGCCGTCGAGGACCCGGCCGCGCGCGGCCAGCCGCTCGAGGGTCTGTCGCACCACCGCCGGTCCGAGGCCCAGCCGCTCGGCGGCGTCCTCCACACCGAAGGGGCCGTGCGTGCGTGCGAAGCGCCCCACGAGGTCGCCGAGCGGGTCCTCGACGGGGTCGGTGAACGCGTCGGGGGTGCCGGGTGGGACCGGCACGCCTAGGCCGTCGCGCAGGCGCGCCACGTCCTCGATGGCGGCCCAGCGGTCCTCACCGCCCATCCGGACGGTGACGACCCGGCGCTGGTCGGCGAGGTCGTCGAGCCACGTCGCCACGTCGGAGCCGTCGATGCTGCGCCGGTCGATGTCGTCGGTGGAGAGCGGCCCGAGCAGGCGGAGCAGGTCGGCGAGCTGCTCGGCGGTCCCGACCCTCCGCTCGGGGGCTAGCCGCTGGAGCTCGGCCTCGACCTCGGCCAGCACCTGGGGATCGAGCAGCTCGCGCAGCTCCGCGCGGCCGAGGAGCTCGGCCAGCAGCCCCTGGTCGAGCGCCAGGGCCGCGGCGCGCCGCTCGGCGATGGGGGAGTCGCCCTCATAGACGAACTGGGCGACGTAGCCGAACAGCAGCGACCGCGCGAACGGCGACGGCTGGGTCGTGGCCACGTCGGTCACGACCACCTCGCGACGCTCGACGCGGCGCATGAGATCGGTGAGGGCGGGGAGGTCGTAGACGTCCTGGAGACACTCGCGCACCGCCTCCAGCACGATGGGGAAGGAGGGGTACTGGGACGCGACGTCGAGGAGCTGGGCCGACCGCTGTCGCTGCTGCCACAGCGGCGACCGGCGACCGGGGTCGCGCCGGGGCAGGAGCAGCGCCCGGGCGGCGCACTCGCGGAACCTCGACGCGAACAGCGCCGAGCCGCCGACCTCGGCGGTCACGATGTCGGCGATCTCCTCGGGGTCGAAGACGACCAGGTCGCCGCCGGGCGGCTCGGCGTCGGTGTCGGGGATCCGGATGACGATCCCGTCGTCGGAGGCCATCGCCTGGCCGTCGACGGCATAGCGCTCGCGCAGCCGCGCGTTGATGGCGAGCGCCCAGGGTGCATGGAGCGGTGTGCCATAGGGGGAGTGCAGCACCAGCCGCCAGTCGCCCAGCTCGTCGCGGAACCGCTCGACCACCAGGGTGCGGTCGGACGGCAGCACCCTGGTCGCGTCGCGCTGCTCGGTCAGGTAGGTCACGAGGTTGCCGGCGGCCCACTGGTCGAGCCCGGCCTCGCCGGCTCGGGCGAGGGCGGCCTTCTCGGTGAGCCCGCCGAGCTCGTGGCGGAGCGCGCCGACCGCCGCCCCCAGCTCGGCCGGGCGGCCGAGGGTGTCGCCCTTCCAGAACGGGAGCCGGCCGGGCACGCCGGGAGCCGGGGTGACCAGGACCCGGTCGTGCGTGATGTCCTCGATCCGCCAGCTCGTGGCGCCGAGCGCGAACACGTCGCCGACCCGGGACTCATAGACCATCTCCTCGTCCAGCTCGCCGACCCGGGCGCCGGGGCCGGCGGCGCCCACGAGGAAGACCCCGAACAGCCCCCGGTCGGGGATCGTGCCGCCGCTGGTCACGGCCAGCCGCTGGGCGCCCGGCCGGCCGGTGAGGAGGCCGCCGACCCGGTCCCAGACGATGCGGGGACGGAGCTCGGCGAACTCGTCGGACGGATAGCGTCCGGCCAGCAGGTCGAGGGTCGCCTCATAGGCGCTGCGGGGAAGCGCCGTGAACGGCGCGCTGCGCCGGACGAGCTCGAAGAGGTCGTCGACGCCCCAGGAGTCCAGGGCGGTCGCGGCCACGACCTGCTGGGCCAGGACGTCGAGCGGGTTGGCGGGGACGCGCAGGGACTCGATGCCGCCGCTGCGCATCCGCTCGACGGCGACGGCCGTCGGGGCCAGGTCGCCGCGGTGCTTGGGGAAGAGCACGCCCCGCGAGACCTCGCCGACCTGGTGACCGGCCCGTCCCACGCGCTGGAGGGCGCTGGCCACGCTCGGCGGCGACTCGATCTGGACCACCAGGTCGACGGCGCCCATGTCGATGCCGAGCTCGAGGCTGCTGGTCGCGACCACACAGGGCAGCCGACCACGCTTGAGGTCGTCCTCGATGAGCGCGCGCTGCTCCTTGGACACCGAGCCGTGGTGGGCCTTGGCGATCACCGGGGCGGCCCCGTGGGACTGCCCGGACTGCGCCATCACCTGGGCGGGAGGGCCGGCCGACCCGTCGGTGGGAGCGACACCGGCCCGCTCGGCCGCGATCTCGTTGAGGCGGGCGGTCAGCCGCTCGGCCAGCCTCCGGGAGTTGGCGAACACGATCGTCGAGCGGTGCTGCCCGATCAGGTCGGCCACGTGCTCCTCCACGTGGGGCCAGATCGATGCTCGGCCGTCGCCCTCGTCGCCGGCCTCGTCGGGGGCGGTCATGTCCTCGACGGGGACGACCACCCGCAGGTCCCACCGCTTGTCGGACGGCGGCGCGACCACCGTCACCGGCGCGGTCCCGCCGAGGAAGCGCGCCACCTCGTCGTGGGGCCGGACGGTGGCCGAGAGACCGACCCGCTGGGCCGGGCTCTCGAGCAGGGCGTCGAGACGCTCGAGCGTGACCGCGAGGTGGGCGCCGCGCTTGGTGCCGGCCATCGCGTGCACCTCGTCGACGATGACGGTGTCGACGCCCCGGAGGGTCTCGCGGGCCTGGGAGGTCAGCATGAGGAAGAGCGACTCGGGCGTGGTGATGAGGATGTCGGGCGGCCGGGTCACCAGCCGGCGCCGGTCGGCGGCCGACGTGTCGCCACTGCGCAGGCCGACGGTCACGTCGGGCAGGGGCGTGCCGAGCCGCTCCGCGGTGTGGCGGATGCCGGTCAGCGGGGCACGCAGGTTGCGCTCGACGTCGACGGCCAGCGCCTTGAGCGGCGAGACGTAGAGGACCCGCGTCCGGCGGCTCCTGTCCTCCGGCCGGGGCGAGGTCAGCAGCCGGTCGAGAGACCACAGGAACGCCGAGAGGGTCTTGCCGGAGCCCGTGGGGGCCACCACCAGGGCGTGCCGGCCGGCGGTGATCGCCTCCCACGCCCCGACCTGGGCGGGCGTCGGCTCGGCGAAGGCCGCCCGGAACCACTCCCCCGTGGGGGCGGAGAAGGAGTCCCAGACGTCAGCCACCCGCCCATCCTTGCGCACGGCACCGACAGGGGGTCCCGGCAGCGGACCGCGGCGAGCGCCCCGGCGGGCGCCGTACGCCGACTCGTGCTCGACCGCGGGTTGCGCCTAGAGTCAGGGACCGCACAAGACGAGACGACCCTCTCGTACCCCCACACCCCCAGGAGGCCTCCCTTGTTGCGAGCACTCGCATCCCTGACCGCGACCGTCGTCCTGGCGCTCGGGCTGGGCGCCGCCCCGGCGCACGCCAACCCCCACCACCCGGACATGATGCTCGGGCCCGGCGAGGCCGGCGTCCACGGGATCAAGGACAAGGCCCTGGTCCGGATGTCGAAGTGGGGCTTCGTCTACATCGCGGGGCAGCAGGGCAGCCACCTGACCATCACCCATGACGGCACCAACCACACGCTGCGCTACGTCGACACCGGCACCAAGCGCCTCGGCAGCATCCCCCGGGCCTGCACGCGAGGCAAGGTCGCCAAGGGCATCGCCGTCACCTGCACCATTCCCGAGAAGTTCCGCGGCAAGACCCAGTTCGTCCAGGTCTGGGTGCGTCTCGGCAACGACTACGTCGACGGCCACACGCTGGGCCGCCAGTTCCGCCTGTGGACGCTGGCCGACGCCGGCCGCGACGTCGTCAAGGGCGGCGCCGGCAACGACTTCGTCAACGGCGCCAAGGACGGCGACCGGGTCTTCGGCAACGCCGGCAACGACCTGCTGCGCACCGGCAAGGGCAACGACCACCTGTGGGGCGGCGCGGGCAAGGACCGGCTCTCGTGCGCCGAGAACTACGACGTCGCCTACCGCGACGCGGCGGACAGCATGTACCAGTGCGAGCGGGTCCGCTGACGTCTCACCCGACTCCGGACGGGGCTCGCGGGATAACCCCGTGAGCCCTGTCCCACCCCTGGGTTAGCCTCGCTTCTCGTGGCTGACTCGATGATCTGGGCGCGTGGGCTCCGCAAGTCGTTCGGGCCCGTCGAGGCGGTCCGGGGGATCGATGTCGACGTACGCCGGGGCGAGGCCTTCGGCTTCCTGGGCCCCAACGGCGCCGGCAAGTCCTCGACCATGCGCATGGTCGCAGCGGTGTCGCCACCGACCGGCGGAGAGCTCACCATCCTCGGGCTCGACCCGCGCGCGGACGGGCCGGTCGTCCGCTCGCGACTCGGGGTCTGCCCGCAGGAGGACACCCTCGACGTCGAGCTCAACGTCTTCGACAACCTCTACATCTACGGCCGCTACTTCGGCCTGCCGCGTGCAGAGGTGCGGCGCCGCGCCGAGGAGCTGCTCGAGTTCGTCCAGCTGACCGAGAAGGCGACGGCCAAGGTCGAGGACCTGTCGGGCGGCATGAAGCGGCGGCTCACCATCGCCCGCTCGCTCATCAACTCGCCCGACGTGCTGCTGCTCGACGAGCCGACCACCGGCCTGGACCCGCAGGCCCGGCACCTCGTCTGGGACCGGCTGTTCCGGCTCAAGCAGCAGGGGGTCACCCTCGTGCTCACGACCCACTACATGGACGAGGCCGAGCAGCTGTGCGACCGGCTCGTGGTGATGGACCAGGGCCTCATCGTCGCCGAGGGCGCGCCGCTCGACCTGATCCGCGAGCACTCCACGCGGGAGGTCGCCGAGCTCCGCTTCGGGGTCGGCGAGCACGAGGCGCTCCGCGACCGGGTGGCCGACCTCGGTGAGCGCATCGAGGTGCTGCCCGACCGGCTCCTCGTCTACAGCGACGACGGCGAGGAGGTCGTCGCCCGGGCCCACGAGCGGGGGCTGCGGCCGTCGGCCGTCCTCGTGCGCCGCTCGACGCTCGAGGACGTGTTCCTGCGCCTCACCGGCCGGACGCTGGTCGACTGATGGCGACGACGACGACCACGGCCCGTCCCGTGCCGCGGCGCGCCGGCCTCGGTCTGGCCGAGGGCGCCTTCCGCCAGCTCGACTACTGGGCCACGGTCTACCGCCGCACCTGGCGTGGCTCGGTCATCTCCTCCTTCATCACACCGCTGTTCTATGTCGTGGCGATGGGCGTGCTGCTCGGCGGCTTCATCACGGGCGACCCCGAGCAGCTCGAGGGAGCCACCTCCTACCTCGCCTTCGTGGTGCCCGGCCTGGTCGCGTCCCACGCCATGCAGACGGCCATCGGGGAGACGACCTACCCCGTCATGGGCATGATCAAGTGGCAGAAGGTCTACCACTCCATGCTGGCGACACCGCTCGAGGTGCGCCACCTGGTGGCCGCCAACCTGATGTTCGTGCTGTTCCGGCTCGCGACCACGAGCGCCGTCTTCCTGCTCGTCCTCGCGCCGTTCGGCGTCTTCGCCACGTGGTGGGGAGCGCTGCTCGCGTTCCTCGTCCAGCTCCTGCTCGGGATGGCGTTCGCCACCGTGGTCTTCGGGCTCTCGGCGCGGCTGCGGTCCGAGGAGGGCTTCGGCCTGGTCTTCCGCCTGGGGGTGATGCCGCTGTTCCTCTTCTCCGGGGCCTTCTTCCCGATCGACAACCTGGGGCCCGTCCTCGGCTGGGTGGCCCGGCTGACACCCCTCTGGCACGGGGTCGACCTCTCCCGCATGCTCACCCTCGACACCGTCGACGTGCGGCTGGCCGCCGTGCACGTGCTGGTGCTCGGCGCGATCGTGGTCGCGGGCTGGTTCTGGTCGGTCCGCGGGCTCTCCGAGAGGCTGGCGAGCTGATGGCCACCCTGGACCCGACCCGGCCCGCGCCCCTCGACTCCGTGGGGGCGATGCGGCTGCTCGTGCTGCGCAACTTCGTCGTCTACCGGTCGCGGTGGAAGCTCTTCCTCACGGGGTTCCTGGAGCCGGTGTTCTACCTCTTCTCGATCGGCATCGGGGTGGGCCGCCTCATCGAGACCTTCCAGTTCAACGGGCAGGCGATCCCCTACGCCTCCTTCGTCGCTCCGGGCATGCTCGCGGCTTCGGCCATGAACGGCGCGGTCCTCGACTCGACCTTCAACGTGTTCTTCAAGCTCAAGTACGACAAGCTCTTCGAGCAGCAGCTGGCCACGCCCCTGACCCCGGCCGATGTCGCCCGCGGAGAGATCCTCTGGGCGCTGCTGCGCGGCGGCGCCTACTCCGCTGCCTTCCTCGTCGTGATGGCGCTCATGGGCCTGGTCGAGTCGTGGTGGGCCCTGCTCGCGCTTCCGGCGACCCTGCTCATCGGCTTCGCCTTCGCGGCGGTCGGGATGGCACTCACGACCTTCATGTCCAGCTGGCAGGACTTCGACAAGATCACGCTGGTGCAGCTTCCGCTGTTCCTGTTCTCGGCGACCTTCTTCCCGGTGACCGCCCTGTCGCCGGCGGTGCGCTGGATCGTCGAGGTCACCCCGCTCTACCGAGGCGTGGTGCTCTGCCGGGAGCTCACGACGGGGGCCCTCAGCGGTGGCTCGCTGCTGTCCGTCGTCTACCTCGCGGCGATGGGGGCCGTCGGGCTGGTCGTGTGCCGGCGCCGGCTGGGCGCGCTCCTGCTCGACTGACGGCCGGCGGTCACGGCGAGGGCTGGGGGATCTTGCAGTCGATCTTGGGGTTGACGCCGAGGTAGTTGAGCGGACCCGCCACGATCGCGAGCACCGTCGTACCGGCGGTCTTGCAGCTCACCGCGCGGTCGGAGCCGAAGTAGCCGCGCTGGACCGCGGCGAGCGCGCCGATCACGAGCCAGATCACGATGATCACTGCGACGACTCCGGTGCCACGACCGCGCATCTGCGTCCTCCTGCTGGTGAGCCGATGAATGTCCGGGGAGGCGGTACCCGTGGCATCGGGACGCAAACGCAGGTCAGGGCAGGGACCGCGGCAGGTGCAGCTCGAACCAGGCCGTGTCGACCCAGCGGTCGAACTTGCGCCCCACCTCGGTCATCGTCCCCAGGTGCCGGAACCCGGTCGTCCGGTGCAGCGCCTCGCTGGCGGGGTTGGGGAGGGCCACCAGGGCGACGGCGCAGTGCATGCCGTCGGCCTCGAGCCGGGTGAGCAGGTCGTCATAGAGCCGACGGCCCACGCCGCGTCCCCGAGCCGGCTCCGCGAGGTAGATCGAGGTCTCCCGGGTGAGGTGGTAGGCCGGTCGGGGCCGATAGGCGGAGGAGTAGGCATAGCCCAGCACGGCGTCGCCCTCGGCCACGAGCAGATGGTCGCCGGGTTCGTCGCTGTCCAGCCGGGCCCGCCAGTAGGACAGGGGCGGCGGCTCCAGGTCGAAGGTCGCGATGCCGGTCCGGACCTCCCGTGCATAGATGTCGGCGACCGCGTGCAGGTCGCTCTCGGTCGCCGGCCGGATCGTCACGTCCATGCCGGCATCCTGCCCGGCCCCACCCTTGGCTGCCTGAGAGGATGGCACGCATGAGCGTCGAGCCGGACACCAAGGACTGGACCTGGGTCCTCGACCGGCCCTGCCCCGAGTGCGGCTTCGACGCCGGCGTCGTGACGAGGGCCGACCTGCCGGGCAGCATCGTCGCCAACGCGGAGGGCTGGCGACAGGCACTCCTCCGCGCCGGGGTCACCGAGCGCCCGCGGCCGGGGGTGTGGTCTCCCGCCGAGTACGCCTGCCACGTGCGCGACGTGCACCTGCTCTTCGAGGAGCGGCTCCGGCTCATGCTCGACCAGGACGACCCGTCCTTCGCCAACTGGGACCAGGACGTCACCGCCGTCGAGCAGCGCTACGACCTGCAGGACCCGGCCGTGGTCGGGCCCGAACTCGTCGACGCCGCCGCGCGGGTGGCGTCGACCTACGCCTCGGTGGCCGAGGGCCGGTGGGGGCGCGTCGGGCGGCGCAGCAACGGCTCCGTCTTCACCGTCGAGTCACTGGGCCGCTACCACCTCCACGACGTCGTCCACCACCTGTGGGACGTCGGCTTCGACCCCGCCGAGGCGACGATGGGGGCCTATGACGGCGCGGCCGCCGACTATGCCGCGGGGCGGGTGGCGATGCCGGACCCGGTGGCGGAGGTGGTCGCGCGGTTCGCGGACCGTCTGGCGCCCGGCGCGCGGGTGCTCGAGATCGGGAGCGGAGGCGGCCGGGACGCGGACGCCCTGGAGGCGGCGGGACTCTCGGTGCGCCGCACCGACGCCGTCCTGGCCTTCGTCACGCTGCTGCGCGGCCGCGGGCTGGACGCCGACCAGGTCGACCCCGTCCGCGACGACCTGTCGGACCCCGCCATGCCCGGCCGTCCCTTCGACGCCGTCTGGGCCAACGCCAGCCTGCTGCACGTCGAGCGCTCGCGGCTGTCCGTCGTCCTGGGCCGGCTCGCGGAGGTCACCGGGCCCGGTGGTGTGCTGCGCATGACCGTCAAGGAGGGGGACGGCGACGCCTGGTCGGTGCACGGACGGGTCGAGGCGCCGCGACGGTTCACCTTCTGGCGCGAGGGTCCCCTGCGCGGGGTGCTCGACGCGGCCGGCTGGGACGTCGACGCCGTCACGAGCCTGCCCGGTGACCGGGGAGAGCGCTGGCTGGACGTGACGGCGGTGCGCCGGTGAGGCACACCGAGTTCTGGGCGCGGCTCGACCACGCCCTGGGCGACACCTATGCCCGCACCTGGGCCGACCAGGTCGTGATGGCCGACCTCGGGGGTCGCACCGCGGCCGAGGCGCTCGCCGCGGGGGAGCCGCCCAAGCGGGTCTGGGCCTCGGTGTGGCGCGCGCTCGAGCTGCCGGAGTCGGAGCGATGACCCCGCCGACCGCTGTCGACATCGCCGCGGCGCAGCGCCGCACGATGGGCACCCTCGTGGCCGGGCAGGTGGTCGGCTCGACCGGGATCACCATCGGCATCGCGACCGCGTCGCTGCTGGCCAAGGACCTCTCCGGCTCCGAGCAGATGGCCGGCCTCTCGCAGACCTGCCAGGTCCTCGGGACCGCGATCGCGGCCTACCTCCTCGCTCGGCTGATGTCGACCCGGGGCCGGCGCGCCGGGCTGACGCTCGGCTACCTGCTCGGCGCCGTCGGAGCGGTGGTCGTGGTCGCCGCAGGGTCGCTCCGGTCGATGCCCCTGCTCCTGGTGGGTGCCGCGCTGCTCGGCACGACCACCGCCGCCAACAACGCGGCCCGCTATGCGGCGACCGACCTCGCACCCGACGAGTCGCGCGGCCGGGCCCTGGGGCTGGTCGTGTGGGCGGCGACCATCGGGGCGGTGCTCGGCCCCAACCTCACCGGACCCGCCAGCCGGCTCTCCTCGCAGCTGCACATCCCCGCGCTGACGGGGCCGTTCGCCCTCGGCAGCATCGGCATGCTCGCCGCGGCCGGCGTGATCTGGACGCTGTTGCGGCCCGACCCCCTGCTGCTGGCACGCGAGCGCGCGGGAGTCGGCACCTCCGTCGTGCACCACACCTCGTGGGCCGCCGTGCGCCAGGTGCTGCGCGAGCGGCCGGTCGTCGGCGCCGCCATCGGCGGGCTGGCCTCGGCCCACGCGGTGATGGTCGCCGTGATGGTGATGACGCCGCTGCACATGCAGCACGGCGGGTCCGAGCTGCGGGTGATCGGGTTCGTGATCTCGGTCCACGTGCTCGGGATGTTCGCCTTCGCCCCCGTCTCCGGCTGGGCCGCCGACCGCCTCGGCCGCCCCGCGACGATGGCCGTCGGAGGCGTCGTCCTCCTGCTGGCGCTGCTCGTCGCCGGCTCGTCGCCGGAGGGCAGCTCGTGGCAGATCTTCACCGGGATGTTCCTGTTGGGGCTCGGCTGGTCCTTCGGCACCGTCGCCGCCTCGACCCTGGTCGTCGAGGAGGTCCCGCTGCGGGCACGCACCGACGTGCAGGGCGCGGCCGACCTGGTGATGGGGCTGTCCGCCGCGGCCGCGGGCGCACTGGCGGGGTTCATCGTGGGGTGGCTCGGCTACGCCGCGCTCAACCTGTTCGCCGCGGCGATCGCCGCGGTGACGCTCGCGTCCGCGGCCCTGGCGCGCCAGCACCACGCGCGCGCCGAGGTCGCCGCAGAGGCCGAGGTGGCCGGGTGAGCGCCGACCTGGCCGAGGTCGCCGTCATCGGTGGCAGCGGGTTCTACTCGTTCCTGGAGGACCCCGAGCAGCGCACGGTCGCGACGCCGTACGGCGAGCCCTCGGCGGCCGTGTCCCTCGGCACCGTGGCCGGACTCCGCGTGGCGTTTCTCCCGCGCCACGGCGCGGGACACGAGCACCCTCCCCATGCGATCAACTACCGGGCCAACCTCTGGGCACTCCGGTCGCTCGGCGTCCGCCAGGTGCTGGCCCCGTGCGCCGTGGGCGGGCTGCGGCCGGAGGTCGCGCCCGGCGACATCGTCGTCCCCGACCAGCTCGTGGACCGCACCACCCGGCGGGTGTCGAGCTTCGTGGAGCACGGCGCGGTGCACCTGCCCTTCGCCGACCCCTACTGTCCGCGGCTCTCCGCGGCCTGCGGACGCAGCTCCGAGGTGCGGCTCGGCGGCACCATGGTCGTCATCGAGGGACCCCGCTTCTCCACCCGCGCCGAGTCGCGCTCCTTCGCCGACCAGGGCTGGACGCTCGTCAACATGACCGGGCACCCCGAGGCGCCGCTCGCCCGGGAGCTGACGATGTGCTACGCCGCCCTGGCGCTGGTCACCGACATGGACGCCGGCGTCGCGACCGGGGAGGGCGTCTCGCAGGACGAGGTCTTCGCCGCCTTCGAGCGCAACCTCGACCGGGTGCGGTCGGTGCTCGCAGCGGTGCTGGCCGACCTGCCCGACCCGGACGGCTGCGGCTGCGCCTCGTGGGCCGCGGGGCTCGACCTGGGCTACCTGCCCTGACGGGTGGCGGTCCGGCGTGTCGGCCCGGATCGAACACCTGTTCGGCCTAGGGTGGGCGCACAGGTGGCACGCGGGGTCGACGTTCTCCACAGATCCGGGCAGCGGACCGGCATTGTCGGTGGCTCGGTCTAGCGTCCACCAGGACACGACGTGCACGACTCCCCAGACCGGATCGGACGGAGAACCCATGGCAGCAAACGACCGCGAGAAGGCCCTCGACGCGGCCCTCGCCAGCATCGAGAAGCAGTTCGGCAAGGGCTCGATCATGCGCCTGGGCGACGACACCCGGGCACCGCTCGAGGTGATCCCGACCGGCTCGATCGCCCTCGACGTGGCGCTCGGCCTCGGCGGGCTGCCGCGCGGCCGCGTGGTGGAGATCTACGGTCCGGAGTCCTCCGGCAAGACCACCGTCGCCCTGCACGCCGTGGCGAGCGCGCAGCGGGCCGGCGGCATCGTGGCGTTCATCGACGCCGAGCACGCCCTCGACCCCGACTACGCCAAGGCGCTGGGCGTCGACACCGATGCCCTCCTGGTGTCCCAGCCCGACTCCGGTGAGCAGGCGCTCGAGATCGCCGACATGTTGACCCGCTCGGGCGCGCTCGACCTCATCGTCATCGACTCGGTGGCGGCCCTGGTGCCCCGCGCCGAGATCGAGGGCGAGATGGGCGACAGCCACGTCGGCCTCCAGGCCCGGCTGATGAGCCAGGCGCTGCGCAAGATGACCGGCGCGCTCAACGGCGCCGGCACCACCGCCATCTTCATCAACCAGCTCCGCGAGAAGATCGGCGTGATGTTCGGCAGCCCCGAGACCACCACCGGTGGCCGCGCGCTGAAGTTCTATGCCTCCGTCCGCCTCGACGTGCGGCGCATCGAGACCCTCAAGGACGGCCAGGAGGCCGTCGGCAACCGGACCCGCGTCAAGGTCGTGAAGAACAAGGTGGCTCCGCCGTTCAAGCAGGCCGAGTTCGACATCATGTACGGCAAGGGCATCAGCCGGGAGGGTGGCCTGATCGACGTGGGCGTCGAGGCGGGCCTGGTCCGCAAGTCCGGCGCCTGGTACACCTACGACGGCGACCAGCTGGGTCAGGGCAAGGAGAACGCTCGCTCGTTCCTGCGCGACAACCCCGACCTGGCCAACGAGCTGGAGAAGAAGATCCTGGAGAAGCTCGGCGTGGGCCCGCAGGTCGACCAGCAGGCCGAGGGGCTGTCGGACAAGCCGATCGGCGTCGATGACTTCTGAGCCGACCGGGTCTCCCGACCCGTGGCGCGGTGACGTCCGGGCGGGGGTGGAGGCCTGGGCAGGGCGCGCGGTGCCGGAGCCGGCACCTCCGCCCGACCCTGTCGCCGAGGGTCCCGAGGCCGACCACGAGGCCGTGGCGCGCGCCATCCTGCTCGACCAGCTGACCGGGCGGGCCCGCAGCCGCTCCGAGCTGCGGGCCAAGCTCGCCTCCCGCAACGTCCCCGACGAGCTCGCCGAGGAGCTGCTCGACCGGTTCGGCGAGGTGGGTCTGGTCGACGACGCCGCCTTCGCCCGGCTCTGGGTGGAGAGCCGTCAGGCGAGCCGTGGCCTGGCACCCCGCGCCCTGGCCCAGGAGCTGCGCCGCAAGGGCGTCAGCGACGAGGACGCCCGCGCCGCGCTGGAGGAGATCGACCACGACGCCCAGGAGGAGGCCGCGCGCGCCCTGGTCCGCAAGAGACTGCGCGCGCTGCGCGGGGTCGACACCGCCACGGCGACCCGGCGCCTGGTGGGCATGCTGGCCCGCAAGGGCTACTCCTCCGGTCTGGCCTTCGCCGTGGTTCGCGACGAGCTGGCCGACGCCGGGCGCGAACCGGACGAGCCGTTCGACTGAGCGCGAGGCCCGCGGCGTCCTAGACTCGCGGCGACCCGGCCCGGGGGACGCCCGGTCCATGCCCGTGAAGGACCTCCCATAGCGACCAGTGGCCCGCAGCCCCCGCCCCCGACCCGACGCACCCCGCCCGCTATGCGGCACCGTCGCCGGAGCGGGTCGGACTCGGTCTCCTGGCCGCCTCCGGCGCCGTGGTCGCGGGAGTCGTGCTCACCGCGGTGCTCTGGCGGATCGGGTTCATCGCGGCCCTGACCAGCTATCTCATCGCGGCCGGTGCCGTCTTCCTCTACGCCAAGGCGGCCGGCGTCCCGCGCAAGGGCCTCGTGCCGCTGGTCGGCCTGATCATCGTGGGCATCGCCGGCTCGTTCTACGCCGCCTACCTGAGCGACCTGTTCCAGGCCTACTCCGAGCTCGGCGTCGCCGACCTGGGGATCAGCCGGTGGGCCTTCCTCGCCGACAACCCCTTCCACGTCGAGTTCGTCACCGACAACGGCGCGGCACCGGTCCTGTTCCTGGCGTTCGGAGCGCTCGGAGCCTGGCGGACGCTGGCGGCGCTCATGGCCCGCGGCCGAGGCTGACGCCTGAGCCCAGGACTACGCTGCCCACCGTGAGCACACGCGTGGTCGTGCGGCACCGTGGGCGTGAGCTCGACGGGGTCGTCCGCGACGGCGAGCCGTGGGTGGCCGCCGCGCGTCGGGTGGCCGCGAGCATCATCGGCGAGCCGATGCCCGTGGACCTCTCCGACGCCGAGGCCAAGGTGTTCGTGGTCGACCCCGACGTGAAGGTGGCGATCCGGGCGGCGACCCGCGGCGACCTGCCCGACCTGCTGCGCTGGCGGCAGGCCGAGCACGTCCGACGCTGGTGGGAGCCCCACGGCGAGCCCACGATCGAGTCGGTGACCGAGCGTTATGGCCCCCGCATCGACGGGGTGACGCCGACACGCATGTGGGTGGCCGAGGTCAACGGGCGCTCGGTGGGCTTCGTCCAGGACTACCGGCTCGCCGACTATCCCGACTATGTCGTGCTGTGCCCCGACCCCGAGGCCGTCGGCGTGGACTACGCGATCGGTGAGCCGGCCTGGGTCGGACGTGGGCTCGGCCCCCGCATCCTGTGGACCTGGATGGTCCGCTCCCGGCACCGGTTCCCGGACGTCCCGTCCTACTTCGCGGCGCCGGACCACCGCAACGAGCGCTCGCTGCGGGTGCTCGACAAGGCGGGCTTCGTGCGTGGCGTCTGGTTCGACGAGACCGAGCCCGACGGGTCGGTGTCGACGGTCGTCGGGTGCACGCTCGACGTCGCGCGCGTCCTGGGATGAGCGGGACGGCGGCCAGCCCTAGGGTGTCCCCATGAGCAGCTTCGCGGACCTCCGTCTGCCCTCCGGCCCCGTCGACCTGACCGCCCTCGAGACCGATGCGGCCCCCGGCTTCGACGGCTCCAAGTCCGACGGGGAGAAGGCCCTCCTCGCGCTCGGGCCGGAGCTGTCGGACCTGCAGGAGCGGCTGTTCGCCGAGCGGACCACGGGCTCGACCCGCAACGTCCTGCTCGTCCTGCAGGGCATGGACACCTCGGGCAAGGGCGGCGTCCTGCGTCACACGGTCGGGCTGATCGACCCCCAGGGCGTCAAGATCACGTCGTTCAAGGCGCCCACCGACGAGGAGAAGAAGCACGACTTCCTCTGGCGCATCCGCAACGCCCTTCCGGCGCCGGGCCTGGTCGGGGTCTTCGACCGCTCCCACTACGAGGACGTGCTCATCGTCCGGGTCCACGGCTGGGCGGACGCGACCGAGATCGAGCGCCGCTACGACGCCATCAACGACTTCGAGGCCGAGCTGGTCGCGAGCGGGACGACGATCGTCAAGTGCATGCTGCACATCTCCGCCGAGGAGCAGCGGGAGCGGCTGCTGGCCCGGCTCGAGGACCCGACCAAGCACTGGAAGTACAACCCCGGGGACCTCGACGAGCGGGCGCTCTGGCCGGCCTACCGCGACGCCTACCAGGTCGCCCTCGAGCGCACCAACACCGAGGCGGCGCCCTGGCACGTCATCCCGAGCGACAAGAAGTGGTTCCGCAACCTGTCCATCGGCCGACTGCTCCTCGACGCGCTGCGCTCGCTCGACCTGCAGTGGCCGGCCGCCGACTTCGAGGTCGAGGCGGAGAAGCGACGCCTCGCCTCCGAGGCCCCGATCGCGTGATCGAGACCGTCGCCGTCACCCGCTATGTCACCCCGCTGCGCGAGGGCGGGTCCCTGCCGGGCATCGTGGAGGCCGAGGACCTCGGGACCTACGTCTGCAAGTTCCGTGGTGCCGGGCAGGGTGCCCGGGTGCTGGTGGCCGAGGTCGTGGTGGCCGAGCTCGCCCGCCGGCTGGACCTGCGGACGCCGCGGCTGGTGGCACTCGACCTGGATCCCGAGATCGCCCGCTACGAGGCCGACGAGGAGGTCCAGGACCTGCTCAACGCCAGTCCGGGACTCAACCTCGGCATCGACTTCCTGCCCGGTGCCTTCGGGTTCGACGGGGCGTCGGACGCCGACCCGGCCGAGGCGGCTCGGGTGCTCTGGCTCGACGCCTTCACGGCCAACGTCGACCGCTCGTGGCGCAACCCCAACCTCCTGGTCTGGCACGGCGACCTCTGGGTCATCGACCACGGTGCCTCGCTCTGGTTCCACCACGCCTGGGCGGGAGGCATCGGCGACCCGGCCCGCTTCGCCGCCCAGCCCTGGAGCCCCGAGGACCACGTGCTGCGCACCGCGCGGCGCGGGGTCCCCGCCGTCGACGAGCAGGCGCGTCGGGTGCTCGACCGGGCGGCCTTCACCGAGGCGCTGGCCGAGGTCCCCGACGACTGGTTCGAGCCGGTGCCGGGTGCCGAGTCACCCGACGAGCAGCGCCGCGTCTATGTCGAGTTCCTCGCCGCGCGCCTCGACCAGCGGGGCTGGCTCGCGGAGGTGACCGGATGACGGGCGGCGCGACGGGCGCCGGGCCGGGTGGCCGGCACCAGCGGAGCTACCAGTACGTCGTCCTGCGCTGCGTCCCGCGGGCCGACCGCGAGGAGTTCGTCAACGTGGGCGTGGTGCTCTTCTGCGAGGCCACCGGCCTGCTGCGGCTGGCCCGTGGCGTCGACCCCGACCGGCTCCGAGCGCTCGACCCGACCCTCGACCTCGACCGGGTCACCGCCGCCCTCGAGTTCGTCGACGGCGTCTGCGAGGGCGACGAGCGTGGCGGCACCGCCGCCCAGCAGTCGATCGGCAGCAGGTTCGGCTTCCTCAAGGCGCCGCGCAGCACGGTCATCCGGCCCGGCCCGGTGCACGGCGGGGTCACCGCCGACCCCGAGCGCGAGCTCGAGCGTCTGCTGGTCCGCCTGGTCGGCTAGCAGCAGCAGGGGCAACAAAGGCTCAGACGGGAACGAGCTCCACCGCGCCGACCGCGTAGCGAGCGAGGATGGTGCGGGCGACCTGGGCGTGCGCACCGAGCGGGTCGGAGACCGCGACGGCGCCGGCCTCGAGGGCCAGCTCGGTCGCGCGGTCGTGCATCGCGCCCGGCGCGAGGAACAGGGAGGCCACGGCGATGTGCCGGCGGCCCTCGGACCGGAAGGCGCGGACGGCCTCACCGGTGGCCGGGGGAGCGGTGGAGGCGAACGCGGCCGTGACCGGGAGCTTGTGGTGGGTGCCCCAGACCCGCGCGAGGCGCGCGACGGCCTGGTTGGCGAGCGGGTCGGTCGAGCCGTCGGCGGCGAGCACGAGCGCGTCGAGCTCGCGGACCCGGGCCTCGCGGAGGGCGTCGCGCAGCCGCACGTCGAGCACCTCGAGGAAGCATGCCTCCAGACCCAGCGCCTGGGTCACCCGGATCTTGAGCTGGTCGTGCTTGGTCCCGACCTCGGTGACCGCCACGGAGATCTGGTCGCGCACCGGCTCGGAGTCGGTCAGCTGCAGCGGCACGATGACGATCTCGTCGTGTCCCGCCCGGACCAGGCGGTCGACGACGGTGCCGAGCGCGGGTCGCGCCGACTCGAGGAACGCCTTCTCGATGCGCAGGTCCGGGCGGGTGGCGCGGACCTCGTCGACGAGGGCGGTGACGGTCTGCGTGGCGCGCGGGTCTCGGCAGCCAGGCGCAAGCGCCACGAGGGCAGGAGCGGCCATCGGTGGCCTCCCTTCGAACGGGTCGGGGGAAGGGCTTCGACGACGCTGTCGAGGGCACGGTCCGCTGCCGCCCCCGACGGGCGGCAACGTTGTCAAAGTCTCACGGGTCGGACACCCGTTTCACAACTCGAAATCTCATGATGTGAACGGTTCAACCATGATGTGAGACACGCGACACAGGGCACCCTCACCGCCGAGGGACGACATGCGCGAACGGGCCGTTCCGCCGACCCCCGGTCGTCACTACTGTGTGCGCATGACCGACGCCCGCATCAGCAGCGCCTACACCCACGCCCTCGAGGTCATCGCCTCCGTCGAGCCCCGGATCGCCGCCGCGACCCGCAAGGAGCTCGACGACCAGCGCGGGTCGCTCAAGCTCATCGCCTCGGAGAACTACGCCTCGCCGGCCGTGCTCCTCACCATGGGCACCTGGTTCAGCGACAAGTACGCCGAAGGCACCGTCGGCCATCGCTTCTATGCGGGCTGCCAGAACGTCGACACCGTCGAGGCGCTCGCCGCCGAGCATGCCCGCGAGCTCTTCGGGGCGCCCTACGCCTACGCCCAGCCGCACTCCGGCATCGACGCCAACCTCGTCGCCTTCTGGGCGATCCTGGCCCACCGCGTCGAGACGCCCGGCCTCGCCAAGCTCGGGGCCAAGAGCGTCAACGACCTGTCGGAGGCCGACTGGGAGGCGCTGAGGGCCGAGCTCGGCAACCAGCGACTGCTGGGGATGTCCCTCGACGCCGGTGGACACCTGACGCACGGCTTCCGGCCCAACATCAGCGGCAAGATGTTCCACCAGCAGCAGTACGGCACCGACCCCTCGACCGGGTTCCTCGACTACGACGTCGTCGCCGCCAAGGCCCGCGAGTTCAAGCCGCTCGTCATCGTGGCGGGCTACTCCGCCTATCCCCGCCGCGTGAACTTCGCGAAGATGCGCGAGATCGCCGACGAGGTGGGCGCGACCCTGATGGTCGACATGGCGCACTTCGCCGGGCTGGTCGCCGGCAAGGTCTTCACCGGTGACGAGGACCCGGTGCCGTTCGCCCACGTCACCACCACCACGACCCACAAGTCCCTGCGCGGCCCGCGCGGTGGCCTGGTCCTGGCGCAGGAGGACTATGCGCCCGAGGTCGACCGTGGCTGCCCCATGGTCCTCGGCGGACCGCTGTCGCACGTCATGGCGGCCAAGGCCGTCGCACTCGCCGAGGCCCGTCGGCCCGAGTTCCAGACCTACGCCCAGCGCATCGCCGACAACGCCAAGTCGCTCGCCGACGGGTTCCTCTCGCGTGGCTGCACGCTGGTCACCGGCGGCACCGACAACCACCTCGTGCTGCTCGACGTGTCGTCGTTCGGGCTCACCGGCCGTCAGGCCGAGTCCGCGCTCCTCGACGCCGGCGTCGTGACCAACCGCAACTCGGTGCCCGCCGACCCCAACGGCGCGTGGTACACCTCCGGCATCCGGCTCGGCACGCCCGCCCTCACGACACGCGGCTTCGGCCACGACGAGTTCGACCGCGTCGCCGAGCTGATGGTCGACGTGCTGTCCAACACCCAGCCCGGCACCACCTCGGCCGGGGCACCGTCCAAGGCGACCTACCGGCTCGCTGACGGCGTGGCCGACCGGGTTCGCGCGGCCAGCGCCGAGATGCTCGACAAGCACCCGCTCTACCCCGAGATCGACCTGGGCTGAGTCTCGGCCGCCGGACCAACGACCGCGACCGGCGCCAGGTCAGCCGGCGTGCGGCGTGGCGCGCTCGACGAGCTTGCGGAGGGTGCCCTCGCCCAGCGCCGCGGGCAGGGTGCCGAACGTGCCGTGGAAGGCCGTGTCGAGGCGGGTCGCACAGAACGCGTCGGCCACCTCGCTGGGCGCGTGGCGGACCAGGAGCGCCCCCTGGAGGCACGCGGCCATGGTGCCGGCCAGACGGCGAGCGGAGAGCTCCGGCGAGCCGGGGTCGCCGAGCATGGCCAGCGCGGTGTCGACGGCGCGGTCCAGCCGCGGGTCGGCACCGCGGGCGGCACCCACCTCGGCGATCCAGGCGTCGAGGACCTGCGGCTCGCGGGACAGGGCGCGCAGCACGTCGAGCGCGTTGACGTTGCCCGACCCCTCCCAGATCGAGTTGAGCGGCGACTCACGGAAGAGCAGCGGCATGCCGGACTCCTCGGCGTAGCCGTTGCCGCCGAGGCACTCGAGGGCCTCCGCGACAAGGGCCGGCGTCCGCTTGCAGACCCAGAACTTCGCCAGCGGCAGCGCGATCCGGCGCAGCGCCGCCTCGTGCGGGTCGTCGAGCGCGTCGACCGCGGCGGCGAGCCGCAGCCCCAGCGCCGTGGCGGCCTCGGACTCGACGGCCAGGTCCGCGAGCACGTTGGTCATCAGCGGCTGGTCGGCGAGCACCGCGCCGAACGCGGTGCGGTGGGCGGCGTGCCAGGACGCCTCGGCGACGCTGCGTCGCATCAGGGCGGCCGAGCCGAGGACGCAGTCGAGCCGGGTCGCCGCCACCATCTCGATGATCGTGCGCACGCCGCGGCCCTCGTCGCCGAGCCGGTGGGCCAGCGTGCCGTCGAACTCCAGCTCCGACGAGGCGTTGGACCGGTTGCCGAGCTTGTCCTTGAGCCGCGCGATGTCGAAGACGTTGCGGGTGCCGTCCGGCAGCGACCGCGGGACCAGGAAACAGGTCAGCCCACCGGGGGCCTGGGCCAGCACGAGGAAGACGTCGTTCATGGGGGCGGAGGTGAACCACTTGTGCCCGTGCAGGGTGTAGTCGCCCTCCGCGCCGGTCGGACGCGCCTGCGTCACGTTGGTGCGGACATCGGAGCCGCCCTGCTTCTCGGTCATGCCCATGCCGGCCAGGGCTCCGGACTTGGCGGCGACGGGCCGGGCGCCGGGGTCGTAGGACCTGGCGGCCAGCGCGGGCGTCCACGTGGCCGCGAGCGCGGCATCGGCCCGGAGAGCCGGGACCGCGGCATAGGTCATCGAGATCGGGCAGCCGTGGCCGGGCTCGACCTGCGACCAGGCGAGGAACCCGGCGGCCCGGCGGAGGTGTGCGTGCGGCTCCTCCGAGACCCAGGGCGCCGCCTGCAGGCCGAAGCCGACGGCACGCTCCATCAGCCAGTGCCATGACGGGTGGAAGCGCACCTCGTCGACACGGTGGCCATAGCGGTCGTAGGGCACGTGCTCGGGGGTGAACCGGTTGGCCAGCAGGGCGTGCTCGCGCGCCTCCGCCGTACCGGCCGCGACCCCGAGCTCGTCGAGCGAGCCGAGCACCTCGGCAGAGCCGTGCCGGAGCACCGCCTCGCTCAGTGCGGCGTCGCCGCGGACCACGTGATGACCGGCCAGGAGCGGCGCCTGGTTGGTGGCTTCCCGGATGTCGCGATCCATGTGGATACGGTAGGCGCATGCCCGACCCGGACGCCCAGCCGGCCACCCCGGCCGGGTGGCCACGACGGCTCGGCTCGGTGTTCTGGCGGCTGGTCGTGACCACCGTCGGGTCGTGCATGCGCTACCGCGTCACGGGGCTGGCCGCGGAGGCCGCCTTCTTCGCGATCCTGTCGATCCCGCCGCTGGTATTCGCGCTCGCCGGAGCGATCGGCTTCGTGTCCGACCAGTTCAGCCAGGCGCAGGTCGAGGACTTCCGCCAGGCCGTGATCGACCTGTCCAACCGGGCGCTCACCGACAACGCGGTGCAGAAGATCATCGTGCCGACGCTCAACACCGTGCTGGGGCAGCCGCGCTACGACGTCATCTCGCTCGGCTTCGTGCTCGCCCTCTGGTCGGGGTCGCGCGCCCTCAACGTCTTCGTCGACACCATCACGATCATGCACGGGCTCGGGGGGCACCGGGGCATCGTCAAGACCCGCATCCTGTCGTTCGGTCTCTATGTCCTCGCGATGATCACGGGCGGGCTCGCCATCCCGCTCGTGCTCGCAGGCCCTCGGCTGGTCCGGGCCTGGCTGCCCGAGCGACTGGAGTTCGTCATGGGCTTCTACTGGCCCTTCGTCATCGTCGCCTGCATCTGCTTCCTCGCGACCCTCTACCACGTGTCGGTGCCGGTCCGGACCAACTGGAGCTTCAACCTGCCCGGAGCCACCTTCTCCCTCGTCGCGTGGGTGCTGGGCTCCTACCTGCTGCGGTGGATCCTCACCGAGACCGCCACCGACTCCACCTCGATCTTCGGACCGCTCGCGGCGCCCATCGCCGTCCTCCTGTGGCTCTATCTCGTCGCGATCGCGGTGCTCATCGGGGCTGCGGTGAACGCGGCCTTCGACACCGTGTTCCCCCAGAAGGCCACCTCGCGGGCACGCCTGGAGCTGGTCCAGCGGATCCGCGACCGGGTGGCGGCGCGGGACCGTGGCGCCGGTCCACTAGATTCGTGACCGTGCCCGACGACCACGACCATCGCGTTCCGGTCCTCGGCAAGGTCACCTTGCCCGAGCGGACCCGCTCGCCCTGGTGGGAGCTGTCGCGGCGCCTCCTCATGGCGCTGGCGATCCTGGTCGGCACGGTGCTCCTGGTCTACCTCGAGCGCGACCACTACCGCGACGCCAACGACCCCGAGCACGGCTACCAGGTCGACCTCGTCGACTCGATCTACTACACGACCGTCACGCTCAGCACGACCGGCTACGGCGACATCGCGCCGGTGTCGTCGCGGGCTCGGCTCGTGAACGCCTTCGTCATCACCCCGGCGCGCATCGGCTTCCTGGTGCTGCTGATCGGGACCACCCTCGAGGTGCTCGCCTCGCAGGGCCGCGAGCAGTTCCGGGTCAACCGGTGGAGGAAGAAGATGGCTGATCACGTCGTGGTCATCGGCTACGGCACCAAGGGCCGGAGCGCGGTCGAGACCTTGGTCAACAACGGCCTGAGCCGCGACGAGATCGTGATCGTCGACCCCGGTGCCCAGGCGCTCCAGGACTCCCAGATCGACGGCGTCGCCATCGTGGCCGGCGACGCCACCCGCCGCGAGGTGCTGCTGCGCGCGGGCGTCGGCCGGGCCACCCAGGTCATCATCACCACCGACCGCGACGACTCCAACGTCCTCGCCACGCTCACCGTGCGTCAGCTCAACCCCGAGGCGTGGATCGTGGTCGCGGTGCGCGAGCAGGAGAACGTGCCGCTGATGCGCCAGTCGGGCGCCGACTCGGTGATCACGTCCTCCGACGCGGTCGGCCGGCTGCTCGGCCTGTCGACGCTGTCGCCGATGCTCGGCTCGGTGCTCGAGGACCTGCTCACCTACGGCGAGGGGCTCGAGGTCGCCGAGCGGGAGCTGCTCCTGCCCGAGGTGGGCAAGACCCCGCAGTCGCTGCCCGACCAGGTGATCGCCGTGATCCGTGACGAGCAGGTCTACCGCTACTTCGACCCGGTCGTCTCCCAGCTGGCGCGCGGTGACCGGCTCGTCGTCGTACGCCCGGCGCGCGAGCTGCCCTGGGCGCCGCGCCCCGGCACGCACGGCGAGGAGTCGGCGATCGACGACGTCTAGGACGCGTCGCCGCGGCCGTCGGACGCACTCTCCGCGGAGGGTGGACCGAGGTCGACCGCGGGCAGCCGGAGCAGCCGCTTGGCCTCCCGGACGCCGCTGACGAAGGCGCCGTCGGCATAGCCGAGGCGGTGGCTCTGGGTGTGCTCGCCGGCGAACAGCAGGCGCCCGGCGACCGGCTCGCCGAGCAGGTCGGCGTCGCCCGGGTCGGCTCCCGGCGGCACGTGGGTGTAGGCGCCGCGGCTGAACGGGTCGAGCGACCAGCCGGTGACCGCCGTGTCGGAGGGCGCGGGCAGCGCCAGCCCGGCGTCGTGCAGGAGCCGCCGCGCCCACGCCACGGCGTCGGCGCGGGAGCGGCCGACGACGTGGTCGGTCATGCCCGGGAACACGTGGCAGGCCAGCACGGGCTCGTCGTCGAAGGCGTCGAGGTCGAAGACCCAGACCGCCGGGCTGGCGTCGTCGGCGGGGAAGAGCAGCAGGTGGGAGAGCCCGGCGTCGCGCCAGTGGGCGCGGTCGAACCGGAGCAGCACCTTCTCGTAGCGACCGAACCCCAGCCGGGTGACGGCCTCCAGGTGGCCGGCCGGGAGCGGTGGGGTCACGACGGGACGTCCGGCCTTGAGCACTCCCAGGGGTACGGCGAGCACCGCGTGCGTCCCCGTCTCCTCGCCACCGTCCGCGGTCCGGACGCGCACCTGGCCGGTCGGCTCGTCGACGTGGACCTCGACGGCCTCGGTGCCGAGCCGGACGTCGAGCCCGGACGCCAGGGCCCGCACGACGCTGCGGTAGCCGCCCTCGGGCAGGTCGCCGAGCATCTCGCCGCCGTACTCGTGCTCGTGGCCGAGCCAGTGCAGCGACATCCGGTCCCACAGGTCCGCCGCGTCGGCCTCGACCGAGGACCGCAGCGCCTGGCGCAGCAGCCGGGCCGCGGCCGGGTCCGCGGTGGAGCCGGCCACGAAGGCGTCCACGCCGTCGGCGGCGCTGCTGCCCGGGGGGAGCCGGTCGCGCAGCTCGTCCAGGGCGGCCGGGAAGCCCTCGAACACCGCGTGCAGGACGGCGCCGAGCTCGGCCGGCGCGAGCCGTCGCCCGTCGGTCAGGTCGACGCCGGTCATCGTCGGGACCGGGTCGCCCTCGCGGCAGCCGACGCCGGCCAGGTCGGCGAAGTCGCGCAGCGGGTTGCCGACCGGATGGTGGAGCCACGAGCCACCCAGGTCGACCGGCGCGCCGCCGAGGTCGACGGTGTGCAGCCGCCCGCCGATCCGCTCCCTGGCCTCCAGGACGACGCAGGCCACGCCGGCGCGGGTGAGGGCGCGGGCGACGGTGAGGCCGGCGATCCCGGCGCCGACGACCACCACGCGCTCGACGGTGCCCGTCACGCCGGACGGGACGTCGGGACCGCCGTCGTCGAACCGGGACGCCATGCCCGGCACGCTACCCGGGGGTGGCGCTCACCGTCGCCAGGTGAACAGGATCCGCCACGCCTCCGGCCCGCGCTCGAGGTTGTCGGTGTCGAAGCGACCCGGGAAGCGCTGGGCTGCCTGGTCGAGCAGCGGCAGCGGGTCGTGCGGGGCCACGAGCACCAGGCCTCCGCCGGGCGCGACCGACTCCAACGCTCCGAAGATCGTCGCGTGCCGGATCGAGTGGGGGATCTCGCGTGCGTCCAGGACGGGGTGCTCGGCCGCGTCGTCCTCGCCGCAGCCGCACGTGTGGTGACCGCCGTCGTGAGACTGGCCCTCGCCACGCCCGAGAGTGTCGTGCATGAGGGCGAGCAGGCCGGCCAGGTCCACCTCGGGACTGGCGGCGAGCAGGGGCAGGACCTGGTCGTTCTCCTTGGTGACGTGGCTCTCGAAGAGGGCCAGCAGGGCGCGGGCGCCGGCGGCGGCGCCGAGGGCGTCGCTGGCCGCGGCGACCTCGCCGGCCAGCTCGACGAGCTCCCGGTGCTCCTGGAGGAGGCCCTCGACCAGCAGTCGGCCCTCGGTCAGAGCACGTGCGGCGGGATAGAGGGCGTGCTCCTCGGCCAGGGCGTGCGGCACCAGCTCACGCTCGAGCCAGCCGACCAGGTCGACGGTGGCGTGGTGCACCCCCGACGCGTCGCGACGGCCCGCGGCGGCGAGCAGCGTCCGGGTGCGGGCGGTCAGGGCGCCGGTGAGCTCGGCGTGGTGCTGCACGACGGCGTCGACGGCGAGGCTGTCGGCGTGTGAGGAGGCGATGAGGACGTCGCTCATGGGGTGCTGGTCTCCTGGAGGCTGGTCGGTGGGCTGCGGCGACCCGCGTGATGCGAGCCCTAGCCTAATTTACTACACTGATTCCCGTGCTAAATACAGGAGGGTCCGCGATTCTCGGTCCGGCAGCGCGCCGCGACCCGCGCGGGCGCCGTCAGGGTCGGCGCGTCGTCTTCGTCCTGCCCGCGGCGCTCGCGCTGCTCACGGGGTTGGACGCCGCGCTGCGGCTGCTGGACCTGCCGGCCCCCGTCTCGGCACGTCGGCTGCCCGACATCCACGGGATGCTGCTGGTGCTGGGTTTCGTCGGGACGCTCGTCGCCCTCGAGCGAGCGGTCGCCCTGCGGCACCGCGCCGGCTATGCCGCGCCCGGTCTGCTGGGGGCTGGAGCGCTGCTGCTCGTCATTCCCGCCCCCCTCCGCGCGGGGGCGGCCGCGCTCGCCGCCGGCTGCGCCGCTCTCGTCGTGGTCTATGTCCCGCTGTGGCGGCGGCAGCGCGACGAGGCCGTCCTGGTCCAGGCGCTGGGTGCCGTGCTGGCGCTGGGGGCCGCGGTCCTGTGGCTCGGCTCGGTGCCCGTGCCGCTGCTGCTGCCCTGGCTCGCGGGCTTCGTCGTGCTCACCATCGGCGGCGAGCGGCTGGAGCTCGCCCGGCTGGCCATGGGGCCGGATGCGGGCGCGCGCCTCGTGGCGCTGGCGCTGCTCCATGCGGCCGGTCCGGTCGTGGCCCTGCTGTGGCCGACGGTCGGCTACCCCCTCCTCGGTGCGACGGTGCTGGTCCTCGTGGCCTGGCTCGCCACCCACGACGTGGCGCGGCGCACGGTCCGGGCCACCGGCCTGACCCGCTTCATGGCCGCCTGCATGCTGGCGGGCTATGTCTGGCTGGCCGTTGCCGGCGTCATCTGGCTGGTCGGGGGCGCCGCGACGGGCGGTCCGGCCTACGACGCCGTGGTGCACTCGGTGTTCCTCGGCTTCACCCTGTCGATGATCCTGGCGCACGCGCCGGTGATCCTGCCCGCCGTGGTCGGGCGCGGGCTGCCCTGGAGCCGAGCCCTGGTGGCGCCCGCCGCGCTGCTGCACGCGTCGCTGGCGGTGCGGCTGTGGGTCGGCGACGGGCTCGGCAGCCGGCTCGCCTGGCGGGTCGGGGGAGCCGCCAACATCGTGGCCCTGCTCGGCTTCGTCGCTGTCGTGCTCTGGTCTCTCGCCCGGCGGGGACGCCGATGAGCGACCGCACCCCCACCCGCCGCGGGATGTGGCCCGCGCGCGACCTGCCCGTGGTGGTCTGGCTCGTCGCCGTCCCGCTCGTCGCGGCCGCTCACCCGTGGCTGCCCGCTCCGGGGTGGCTGATGATCCACCTGCTGCTGCTCGGTGCGGTCTCCAACGCCGTCGTCGTGTGGGGGCGCTACTTCACCGACGCCGTGCTGCACGCACGACCCGCCCCGGGCGACCGAGCGGTCCAGACCCGCCGGCTGCTCCTGCTCAACGCGGGCATCCTCGGTGTGGTCGTCGGCGTGCCCGGTGGCTGGTGGCCGCTGACCCTCACCGGTGCGGCGCTGGTGGTCGGAGCCGTCGGCTGGCACGCGGGAGCCCTCGCGGCCCTGCTGCGGCGGGCGCTGCCGGCGAGGTTCTCCGGCACGGTGCGCTACTACGTCGCCGCCTGCGGCTGCCTCGTCGTGGGTGCCGGCCTGGGTGCCACCCTGGCGCGCGGGCTGGACGACCGATGGGACCAGCGCCTGGTGCTCGCCCACGCGGCGTGCAACATCCTGGGCTGGCTGGGGCTCACCGTGGTCGGCACCCTCCTGACGCTGTGGCCGACCATGCTGCGCACCCGGATCGCCGAGGGCGCGGAGCGTGCCGCCGGCCGTGCCCTGCCGGTGCTGCTGGTGGCCGTCCTGGTCGTCGTCGGGGGCGCCGCGTCCGGCTCGCGGCCGGTGGCCGCCGTGGGGCTGCTGGCCTACCTCGTCGGGCTGGGGCTCGTCGCGCCGGCCATGGTCGCCGCGGCGCGGACGAAGCCGCCGAGCGACTTCCCGACCTGGTCGGTCGCCGCCGCCGTGGTGTGGCTGACCGCCTGCGTGGGCCGGCTCGGTGTCGGGCTGCTCGTCGCGTCCTCCTGGACGGAGGTCGACCGGCTCGTGGACGCGGTCGTGCCGTTCCTGGCGGCCGGCTTCGGGGCGCAGGTCCTGCTCGGGGCCCTGTCCTACCTCGTGCCCGTCGCCCTCGGCGGCGGTCCCACCCCGGTCCGCACCGCCACCCGCGTCCTGGACCGCGGCGGTGCCCTGCGCGTCGCCGTCGTCAACGCCGGCCTGCTCGTCACCGCCCTCCCGGCCCCCGCACCGGTGCGCGTGTTGGCGTCCGCGGCCGTGCTCATCGGGCTCGCGGCCTTCCTCCCCCTGCTCGTGCTGGGCGTCGGGGCCTCCCTGCGCGCGCGGCGCGAGCCCGTGTCCGAGCGCGCCGCCGGCCTGCCCGTCCCGCGTCCCCGCGGTCAGCTCGCGGGGCTCGTCGTGACCGGCGTCGCGGTCGTGGTGCTGGCCGTCGCGGTGGGGGTCTCGCTCGACCCGGCCGCACTCGCACGCGGCGGGCCGGGGGGCCCCGCCTCGGCCGGCGTCACCCCGACCGGGGAGACCACGACCGTGCGGGTCGAGGCCGCCGACATGCGCTTCACGCCCTCGCGGATCCAGGTCCCCGCGGGCGACCGCCTGGTCATCGAGCTCGTCAACGCCGACGACCACGACGTCCACGACCTGGTCCTCGACTCCGGCGCCGACAGCGGCCGGCTGCTGCCGGGCGAGCGGACCAGCCTGGACGTCGGGGTCGTCGGTCGCGACCTCGACGGGTGGTGCTCGGTCCTGGGCCACCGCCAGCTGGGGATGGTGCTCGCGGTGCAGGTCGCCGGGGTGGGGTCCACGACGTCACCGGCGGCAGACGGGCCGGCGACCGCCATGCCCGGGATGGACATGGACGACAACGCCGGCGACGCACCCAGCCCCCGCGCTCCGCTGGACCTCGGGGCCGACCCGGGACCGCGGTTCCGGGCACGGGACGCGGCCCTGCCGGGGCTCGACCCGGGCCGCGTGCACCGCCGTACCCTCCGGGTCGTGGAGGTCGACCGGGAGGTCGCCCCCGGCCGCGTCGCCCACCTGTGGACCTACGACGGGCAGGCTCCGGGCCCGACCCTGCACGGCAGGGTCGGGGACCGGTTCGTGATCCGCCTGGTCAACGACGCCACCATCGGGCACTCGGTGGACTTCCACGCGGGCACGCTGGCGCCGGACGGGCCGATGCGCACGCTGGCGCCGGGGGAGTCGCTCACCTACCGGTTCACCGCGACGCGTGCGGGGATCTGGATGTACCACTGCTCGACGATGCCGATGTCCGCCCACATCGCCAGCGGGCTCTTCGGCGCGGTCGTGATCGAGCCGCCCGGGCTGCCGCCCGTCGACCGCAGCTATGTGCTGGTGCAGTCCGAGCTCTACCTCGGCGACGGGGGCGAGCCGGTCGACATGGACGAGCTGCTCGCCGAGCGTCCGGACGCCGTGGTGTTCAACGGCTACGCCAACCAGTACGACCACCGGCCGCTCAGGGCCCGCGTCGGGGAGCGCGTGCGCGTCTGGGTCCTGGACGCGGGGCCCGACCGTCCCTCGGCCTTCCACGTCGTCGGTGGCCAGTTCGACACGGTCTGGTCGGAGGGGGCCTACCTGCTGCGGCCAGGGACGGGGGGCGCCCAGGTGATGCCGCTCCAGCCGGCGCAGGGCGGCTTCGTCGAGCTCGCCTTCCCCGAGCCCGGCCACTACCCCTTCGTCTCCCACGTGATGGTCGACGCGGAGCGGGGCGCCCACGGGGTGTTCGAGGTGCTGCCCGCGCGGTGACCGAGCGACGGTCCTAGCCTGGGGAGGTGGGCAAGGTCGAGGCGCTCCGTGGCGAGCTGCGGGCGCTCCCGCGCGCCGACTGGCTCGCCTTCCTCCACCAGCACTCCGGACTGCCCGGCCCCCGGGGCAACATCGAGCTCGGCCAGGCCTTCGCCGAGGAGGCGGGGGAGACCGAGGTGGAGGCGGCGCTTGCCTGCGGTGGGGAGTTCGGCACGTTCTGCGGCGCGATCGGCCTGGGCCGCCTGCTGGCCGACCGGCACCGTCCCGAGCTCGTCGAGCGGCTGCGCGGGTTGGCCGGCGACCAGCGCTGGCGGGTCCGCGAGGGCGTGGCCATGGCGCTGCAGCGCCTCGGGGACGCCGAGCCCGGACGGCTGCACGCACTCGCGTCGGCCTGGGCGACCGACGAGGACCCTCTCGTCCAACGCGCCGCGGCCGCGGGGATCTGCGAGCCGCGGCTGCTGCGGGTCCCGGAGGCGGCCGCCGTCGCCGTCGAGGTGTGCCGCGTGGCCACCGCCGCGCTCGCCGCCCGTCCGGCCGGCACGCGGCGCGAGCCCGGGGTGCGCGCCCTGCGTCAGGCCCTCGGCTACTGCTGGAGCGTGGCCGTGGCTGCGGATCCCGGGCCGGGCCTGGTGGCCTTCGGCGCCCTTGAGCGGACCGGGGGCGGGGACCCCGACGTGGCCTGGGTCGTCCGGGAGAACCTCACCAAGAAGCGGCTCGCGCGGCTGCGGTGAGCGGTGCGACGGTCGGTCAGCCGTCGGCCGCGCGGCGCCGGGCGACCAGGCGCGCCCGGTAGGCCGAGACCCGCTTCCAGACGACCTGCTGGAGGGCGAGGACCAGCCACCCCGCGAGCGTCATGCCGGTGAGGTTGATCGCGAGCTGCAAGGAGCTGCCGACGACCTCGTGCCAGGCGCCGAAGGTCAGCCCGACGGCCACGTTGGCGGCCGCCGGGATGGTGGTCACGGAGATGAAGACGCCCGACAGCCCGCCGATGCGTGAGGAGGTCAGGGACAGCACGCCCGCGGCGGCCGCGATGACGGCGACCACCAGCGACCAGCGGTCCGGGTGGTAGATGAAGTCCGTGCCCGGCCGCGGACCGGAGACGTCCTCGAGGCTGACCCACCCGAGCAGCCGTCCACCGAGAGTGACCAGCGCCGTGACGGCCATCGCGACCGCGAACCCTCCGACCAGCGTCCGCGCCGCCCTGCGGAAGAGGGTGCCGCGGCGGCGCACCAGGGCGACGCCGAGCCCGGCGATCGCCGTGAACTCCGGCCCGAGCACCATGGCGCCGATGACGAGGATGGGGGAGTCCACGATGATCGCGACGCCGGCGAGCAGGGTCGCCAGGGTCATGAAGCTGGTGTAGCTCCAGTTGAGCTCGCTCTCGTCGTAGGCCTGCTGGGTGACGCTGGCCCACACCACCGAGTCGGCCGGGCTCCCCGGCGCCAGGTGCTGGGCCTCGAAGGCGGCGCGCGACATCCACGTCTCGACGGGCGTGAGGTGCAGGGTGCCGGCCTGGGGCACGCCCAGGTCGCGGAGCCGCTCGACGACGTCGTTGGCGGCCTCCCGGGCGACGTCCGCCTCGACCAGGTCGCCGGCCGGCTTGAGGGCCGCGCCGCGCTGCACCACCAGCGCGCTGACCGCGGGGTCGTCGTCGAGGACGTCGACCACCCGGTCGGTCAGGTGGGCCGGGACGACGACCCGCAGGCTGAGCACGCCACGAGTGTGCCCCATCCGGTGCACCCGACCCGAGGACCCGGACCTCGGCTAGCGTGGCGTGGATGCGGATCCGGCCAGCCACTGCGGAGGACGCCGGTGACATCGCCCGGGTCTGGGAGGCCGCGTGGCACGACGCCCACGACGGCCGGGTGCCGCAGGAGCTGGTCCGGGCGCGCCCCTCGTCGTACTTCCTCGAGGAGGCGCCGCGACGGGTCGTCGACACGCTGGTCGCCGCCGACGGCCAGGGGCGTGTCCTCGGGATGGTCATCGTGCGCGCGGACGAGGTCGTCCAACTGATGGTGGCCGCCGAGGCTCGCGGGTCGGGGGCCGGCTCGTCACTGATGGAGGCCGCCGAACGTCGCATCGCCGGGAACCACTCGCTCGCCTGGCTGGCCGTGGTGGACGCCAACGTGGGTGCGCGCGCCTTCTATGAGCGTCGCGGCTGGTCGGATGCGGGGGAGCTGAGCTATGCGGCGCCCAACCCGGGTGGCGAGCCCGTCGCCGTCCCGGTGCGCCGCTATGTGAAGGCGCTCGACGGCGGCGACCGCGGGACCGCCCGGACAGGGTAAAGAATCCGCGCTTTGCGTGCACTTAACACTGGATTGAGCAGTTGTTGTCGGCGGGACGCCTAGAACTGGGTGCACAGCTCGCTCGACGACAAGGAACCCACCATGACCTCTCAGTCCACCCGCTCCACCGTGCGGCGCGTGACCGCAGCCGTCGCGGCGCTGGCCGGCGGCACCCTGCTGTGCTACTCGCCGACCGCCTTCGCCGCCAGCCGCGACTCCGACGGCGACGGCATGCCCAACCGCTGGGAGCTCCGGCACGGCCTCAATCCCCACCGCGCCAACGCCAAGGGTGACAAGGACGTCGACGGCCTGGTGAACATCCGCGAGTACCGCAAGGGCCTCGACCCGTCCGACGAGGACACCGACGGTGACGGCATGGACGACGGCGACGAGGTCACCGACGGCTCGGCCAGCACCGACCCCGACGACGCCGACACCGACGACGACGGCACGGTCGACGGCGACGAGGACAGCGACGGCGACGGCGTCGACAACGAGGACGAGGACGACGCCGACGAGACCTGCGCGGCCGACGACGACGACGCCGATGGCGACGGCGTGGCCGACGAGGACGAGAACGAGGACGGCACCTCGGCCACCGACGCGGACTCCGACGACGACGGCACCGCCGACGGCGACGAGGACAGCGACGAGAACGGCACCTCGAACTCCGAGGAGGGCTCCGACGAGGACGACGCCTGCCAGCCCGTCTGACCCGTCACGGCCCCGCGGGCACCACTCCCGAGTCGCCCCGGGCCCAGCCGCCGCACCCCACACACCCCACGCGGCCGGGCCCGGGGGCGAGCTCCTCGCGGGCGGCCCCTCGACGGACCCGCGCAGTCCCCACTGCGCGTTTGGCGACGCGGGGCCACCCCCGCTGCCACCCTTGCTCCCGTAGCCCCGGTGACCCGAGACGCCGGGGCTACTTCCATGTCCGGCCCCCTGTCCCGTCGAGCTCTCCGGAGCCGGGGCGCAGACACGACGAAGCCGCCTGATGTCCCGAGATGATCAGGCGGCTTCGAGGTGCGAGGAACGTGGCTGGAAGGCCCCCGCGGGGGCACGGGGGCCTTCCACAACCGGGGCCGCCCGAGAGAAACAGGAGGAGGGGGGAGGGCGGCCGGTCGACCTCGGCGAGCCTTGGTGGCTGGCCTCCGAGATCTCCTCCAAGGTAGCCACGCCCCCGTGACGCTGGTCATACATCCGGACATTTGCCCATGATGTGAGATAGGTCAGGACGTTGGTCCCCGGTCACCTGTCCCGGAGCGTCCCGGATATCCGGTCGCCCGCGTGATCCGGGCAGCCCTAGGGTGGCCCGATGGCATCGGTCAGGGAGTTCCAGGTCACCTTCGACTGCGCGGAGCCGCGCCGGGTCGCCCGCTTCTGGTGCGAGGTGCTGGGCTATGCCCCGGCCCCGCCGCCCACGGGCTCGCCGTCGTGGGAGGAGGCCGAGAGCGGGCTCCCGCCCGAGGAGCGCGGCACCTGGTCCGCCTGCTCGGACCCCGACGGCGTCGGCCCGCCGCTGTTCTTCCAGCGTGTCCCCGAGGGCAAGAGCGTCAAGAACCGGGTGCACCTCGACATCCGGGTCGGCACCGGCCTCGTGGGGGCCGAGCGCCTGGCCGCCCTCGAGGCGGAGTGCGCCCGCCTGGTGCCGCTCGGCGCCACGCACGTCCGGACACTGGTGGCCGACGGCGTCGATGAGTCCTGCATCGTGATGCAGGACGTCGAGGGCAACGAGTTCTGCCTCGACTGATTTCGGCCCCGACATGGTGGAAGGCCCCCGGGCGCGAACCGGAGGCCTTCCCACGAGCCACCCTCGGGGCGAGGGAGAAGAACGGCCCGCCGACCCCTGCCGACTGGGTCAGACTGGCCAAGCCGAGGATCGACTCGGACGTTAGCGGGGTTCCTCTACGTCGCGCAGCCGAATGGCGCAAGTCGGTCTAGACCGAGCGCCGCTCGCGAGCGGGCTCAGCGCAGACGCTCGAGGTCGCGTCGGATGTAGCGCAGGTGCGCCCACTCCTCCTCGAGGATCACCCGCACGCAGTCGCCGACGGTGGGCCGCCAGTCGAAGCCCCATGGGTCCTGGCGCTCCTCGGCCAGCAGCTCGGGCGTCGCCGTGGCCAGGAAGTCGGTCACCATCTGCTGGCGCTCCGCGCGTACGGCGAGGACCTCGTCGAAGGTGGGTGCTGCCACGCGGAAGATCGACGTGTCGAAGCCCATCTCGGCCGCGCCCGTGAAGATCTGCCCGATCTCGTGGAACGGCTGCTCCATCCGGAGGATCCCGCCCCGCAGCCAGGTGTCGGTCGCGAGAACGAGGTGCCGCAGGGTCTGGGCCAGGGACCACTCGTCCTCGACATGGGCGTCCACCAGCTCCGGCGGGGTGCCGGTCACCGTCTCGCCCCACGCCGCCTGCACCGCGACCCATCCCTCACGCAGGCCTTCGGGCGTCCGGGCCTTCTGCAGCTCGCGGCCCGGGAACCGGCGGTTGAGCTCGGCGTCGACGAGCGGGACCACGTCGACGCCGTTGACGACGAGGCTGCCCATGAACAGGTCGTGGCTGTCGATGTCGAGCCCGTCGACGTCCACGCTGCGCATCATCACGCCGCTGACGTCGGAGAACCTCACGGTGGCGCCCTTGAAGCTCGCCTTGACGAACGTCGCGCCCTCGAACTCGTCGGTGCCTGAGAAGGTGGTCATCGCGGCATCATGCCCGACGGCGCCGACAGTCGGGGCCCTGCGCTCGGTGGAGACCGGTGCGCGGTCGGGCTGGGTCCTGCCGGCGCACCCCGAGGGGAGAAGCTGGTGGGCGATACTGGGTTTGAACCAGTTTCCAGAACCTTGCGCGTCACTGGTGCTGACCTGCGCAAACAGGCTGCTGACCTGCGACGACACGAAACAGTAGCGCGGAACGTAGCGGAACGCAACGGAAACGCCTGATACCCTGATTGGGCACGTATCGGGCACGAGAGAGGTTCCGAGGATGGCGCGCAGACGCGGCAAGGCATCGTTCGGCACGACCCGGACACTCCCCAGCGGCCGCGTGCAAGCCCGCTACACCGGCCCGGACGGCAGACGGCACAGCGCCCCCGTGACCTTCGAGACCAAGGGCGACGCCGAGGCATGGCTCGCCGTGAAGCGTGCCGACATCGTTCGCGACCAGTGGGTGCCCGAGACCAAGGGCAAGGGCACGACGTTCGGGCAGTACGCCGAGGCGTGGCTCGACGGCCGGCGCGTGAAGGGCAAGCCGCTCGCCGACCGCACCCGCGAGCACTACCGCGGCCTGCTCGACCAGCACATCCTCCCGACCTTCCAGAACGTCCCCATCAAGGCCATCACGCCCGAGCTCGTCGACGAGTGGTACGAGCTCGCCGCAGTTGGTCGCCCGACGCTCCAGGCGCACTCCTACGCGCTCCTGCGCACGATCCTGGCCACCGCCGTCGACCGCGGGCTCATCCGCACGGCCAACCCCGCCAAGGTCCGGGGCGGGGGCAGCACGACCCGCGCCCGGCGCGTGAAGCCGGCCACCCTGGCCGAGCTCGAGGCCCTGGTGGCCGCCACCCCCGAGCGCTACCGGCTCATGGTGCTCCTGGCCTCCTGGTGCGCGCTCCGCTTCGGCGAACTGGCCGAGCTGCGCCGCGGCGACGTCAACACCAAGACCGGCGTCATCCATGTCCGCCGCGGCGTCGTGCGGGCAGCCGGGGAGACCATCGTCAAGACACCCAAGTCCGACGCTGGCGCCCGGGACGTCACGATCCCGCCCCACCTCCTACCCCTGGTCCGCGAGCACCTCCTGCAGCACGCCGAGCCCGGCCGCGACGGCCTCCTGTTCCCCGCTCGAGGAGGCGGACACCTGCAGCCCTCCACGCTCTACCGCGTGTTCTACCCCGCCCGGGAGGCAGCTGGCCGGCCGGATCTGCGGTTCCACGACCTCAGGCACACCGGTGCCGTCCTGGCCGCGCAGACAGGCGCCACGCTGGCCGAGCTCATGGCCAGGCTCGGCCACTCCACACCCGCCGCCGCGCTGCGCTACCAACACGCCGCGGCCGACCGCGACCGCGAGATCGCACGGCGGCTCTCCGAGATGGCCGGCGGCCAGCCGTGACCGACCCCGATGTGACACTCGGACTCGTCTGCGACTCCCCACGGCACCCCGACAAGGTGGCTCGTCTGCCGAACATCTCCCTCTGGCACGTCCAGGGCGGATGGGAGATTCAACTAACCATCCCGGCCGAGGCGGTGCCTCAGACACCCCAAGCCATGCTCGGCAAGCGCGCTGCCCGCCTCGCGGCCTCCGCGACGGCCGATACTCTCCCAGCGGGCGGCGACGACCCGGCCCTTGGTGTGGCTGCCGACGAGTGGAGCTACATGCGTGAGCAGGCTGGACTCGACGGCAGCATCAGGTCTACGCACACTCTCAAGTGCCCTCTGGGATGCCCGCCATTGACCGTTCGAAGCGGCAGCCTCACCAGGTGCGCGGTAGAGGCGCACACACGCGGCGAGTCGCAACTCACCTTGAGCGGAATTAGGAATACTCTGAGCGGCAAGTAGGACCCGAGCCGTCGCGGCCATTAACGTCGGCGCACGAGCATCCCACAAGGTGCCAGACTTCGATCTGCCCTGGGAGTTGTTCCGTGTCCAGCCGCGCACCTCGAGCCGCCGCGCGCCGGTGGCTTTCTCAGCAGGAGGCCGCCGAGTACCTCGGCGTCACCACTCGCACGATTCGGAACTACGTCAGTCGCGGCACCCTCGCCGCGCACCGGCCGCGCGGCTCGCGGGTCGTGCGCATCGACGTCGCTGACTTGGACGAGTTCATGGTTCGCATCCCGGCCGCACAGTCGTGACCTGGCCTCGAGATCGCTTCGCCGAGGCGGTCTGGTCGAGCGAGCTGCGCACGATCGAGAAGATCGTCGCCCTGGCCTACGCAGACCACGCGCGCGACCAGGACGAGGCCTTCGTCACGCTCGAGCGGCTGATGACCCGCACAGGCCTGTCACGAGGCGGAGTGCAGAAGGGGATCGCCGCACTCCGGGAGGCCGGCTGGCTGACCGTTGTCGTCCCGGCTCGACAGCACCGGACGACGCGCTACCGGCTCGCGGTCCCTGCCCAGGCGCTCACGTTATGCACCTCTGACAGTTCACCTGGTGCACCCCTGGACAACTCAGACGCCCACCTGGTGACGCCAGACGCTCACCTCATGACACCAGGGGCCCACACGGTGGGCCCTACCTCTCTACATACCTCACTGCATGACCTCTCCGACGATCTCTCCGAGGGGGAGCCAAGCCTGAGCGATGAGGACCGATCCGTCGCCGAGACCCGCGCTCGCCAGACCGGGCTCCGCATCGACGTCGTGGTCTCAGCGGTTGCCAAGCTCCGCGCGAGCAAGGACATCGGCAACATGAGCGCGTACCTCGGTTCGATTGACAAGGCGGGCCTCGAGCGGTTGGCCGGCGTCGAGCAATCGCCGCCAAGATCGGCGGTCGTCGATGAGCCAGGCGAGACGTGCGGAACGCGCTGGCACGTCAAGGGAGGGATGCGGATCCACGGCACGGGCGCAGGTGCATCACGCGCCTGCTCTGAGTGCGAGGCTCAGTTCCCCGCCGCGCAGGCCGCCACGCCCGTGCACCCGCCGGCACGCGCTACGGCCGAGGCGGCATCATGATCCGCGCGCTGCCGCCGGCTGACCGTGAGCCGATCACCTTCGACCAGGCCGTCGACGACGTCGAGCACCTGGCGCGCGAGGTCCTCGACCTGGCCCGGGCCGACGCGCTGTTCGTGACTGCCGAGGACCTCGAGTTCACCGCGCGGCGTCTGGTGCAGCTGGCCCGCGGGCTGCGCATCGCCGCGGCGCCCCTGCTGTCTGGGGAGGTAGCGCGATGATGGTCGACCGCATCCCCACCGACAGCACCGACGCCCGCGAGCTGCGCGAGGCCGAGGCCGAGCACGAGGCGCAGCAGGCCGAGGCTCGGCGCGTGCATGACCTCGAGTGCGTCGACGGCTGGCGCGGCGAGGACGAGCACGGCCGGCCGCGGGCCTGCCTGACCTGTCGCCCGTGGCTCGCCCGCCGAGAGTGCCGGGTCTGCAGGCTCCCGGCCGATCGCTGCGCCGAGCAGCGACAGCGCGGCCGCGGCCGCTGCTGTGACACCTGCGCTCACCCCAGCGAGGCGGGATCGTGACCGGGCGTACTGGTCGCCGCTTCTGCGCGTGGTGTGAGGCCACCCCGGCCGGCTGCGCGTCACGGCGCGCTCTCTCCGGTCGCTGGTGCTGTGAGGCGTGCGCCGGCGACCACGAGCGCCCCGGCACAGACTCGGTTTTTCTAGAGAGGGGGACGGCGGAGACCTCCGAAGTCGCCTCCGATCTCCCTCCGACCTTTTTTCCCAAGGGCTCGCCGTGAAGACGTGCACGAAGTGCGGCGAGGCCAAGCCGCTGACCGAGTTCTACGCCAACGCCGGCGCTCGCGACGGGCGCCGCAACGACTGCAAGGCATGCGTGCTCGAGGACCGCCGCAAGGCCTACGCCGAGCGGCCCGCGATGCGTGCGCGGAGCCGCGCCCAACGACGGGCGTGGCACCTCGAGCACCGCGCCACCACCCCCAAGGAGACCCAGCCATGACCGACCGACCCGGCCCGACCCAGCCCGATGAGGCCCAACTCGACGACGCCCGCGGCGTGGTCGTCGCTTTGATGCGAGCCGTCCTCAGCGACGACGAAGCAGGGTTCGACCTGGTGCTCGGCAGCTTCGACGACGACGGGCTCCGCGGGCTCATCGCCGAGGCTGTGAGCATCGGCGTCCAGTTCGGGCAATCCGCCTACGGCGTAGAGGCATTCGTCGACGGACTGGCGCGTTGGCAGCCGGGCTGTCGGATCGGCGATGTACCGTGAGAGCGGCAACAACGGACCCGCGGCCCGACGTCTTCGACCGGCCACCGCACTCCGGTGTTGAGCCAACAGGCACAGCCCGCGTGACGTCTCCGACCCGCGATCGCCCCGCCTGGCCGGCTCCGCCGCATCCCTTCCGTTGTCCGACGCCTGCCAGCGCCGGTCGAGTCACCGAGGAGTGACCACCATGGCCAAGCCCAAGCACATCACCACCGCGGCCGAGCTGCGCCGCACCAGCACCGACCCCGCCGCCACGCTGACCGACGTCCACGAGGCCCTCGAGAACATCGCGACCCGGTTCTCCGAGCTCCACACCGACGCCGGCAGCGGCGACCTGTCCGCCTCCGCTCAGCGCGAGTGGGACTCCCTCGAGGAGATCCGCTCCGGCCTCGACGCCTACCGCGCCGACCTCGAGACCGCTGTCGGCGCCGAGCTCGCGCTCCGCGCGCAGCGGGTCGCCGACTCCCGCGAGCGCTGGGGCAGCCTCCACCTGCAGCCCACCGCGGCCGAGCGCTCCGTCCTGCCCTCCGAGGTCTCCCGCATGGGTCGCCGCGAGGCCCGCGACGCCGCGCTCTCGATGCTCGAGGACCGCTCGGGCACCCAGCACCTGCGCAGCGACCAGCTCGACCAGGTCGACGCCCTGCTCCGCGGCGACCGGACCGACAGCTTCGACGGCGACTGGCTCGCCCGCGCCGCGCTGCTCACCGAGAGCGACGCCTACCGCTCCGGCTGGCAGCAGGTCATGACCCGCGAGAGGCCGCTGCTGACCAACGAGGAGACCCACGCGCTGCGCGCCTACGAGGAGTTCCGCGCGATGAGCATCGGCACGGACACCTCCGGCGGCTACGGCGTCCCGGTCTTCATCGACCCGACCGTGATCCTCACCGCCCAGGGCTCGGCCAACCCGTTCCGCCGGATCTCCCGGATCGAGAAGATCACCAACGACGAGTGGAAGGGTGTCAGCTCGGCCGGCGTCACCTGGTCCTACGACGCCGAGGGTTCAACGGTCTCCGACGACACCCCGACCCTGGGGCAGCCCACGGTCACGACCGCGATGGCCCGCGGGTTCGTGCCGTTCTCGATCGAGGTCGGGATGGACTACCCGAACTTCGCCGAGCAGATGGCCATCCTCCTGGGTGAGGGCCTCGACGAGCTCCAGGCCTCCACGTTCGCCACCGGCAGCGTGTCGACCAACTTCCGCGGCATCCTCACTGCCCTGGACGCCAACACCAACGTCGAGGTCGTCACCACCACCGACGGCACGTTCAGCGCGACCGACATCAACAAGACCTGGAACGCGCTGCCCGACCGGTTCAAGGGCAACGCCACCTGGCTGATGTCCCACGCGGTCGGCTCCGACGTCGCCACGTTCGGCAACTCGAACAACCTGTCGTTCGTGACCGTCGACCTGACCGCCGTCGTGCAGACCCTGCGCGCCCGGCCCGTCGAGTTCTCGTCCTACTTCCCCGGGTCGCTCGCGACCACGGGCGCGGCGAACATCCTCGTCGTCGGCGACTTCCGGAACTACGTCATCGCCGAGCGCGTCGGCATGAACGTCGAGCTCGTCCCCCACCTGTTCGACGTGACCAACAACCGGCCCACCGGCCAGCGCGGATGGTTCGCCTGGGCACGCCACGGCGGCAACACGGTCAACGACCTGGCCTTCCGACTTTTGCAAAATCAGTGATCTGACTCCCGGGGCCGGCGCCACTCGCCGGTCGGGGCGAGTCGGGAGAGGGCGGAGTCTGCACTCCATCGGTCACCCTCGACCCCGGCGCCGGCCCCGGGCCAGACCTCCGCGTCAACGCAATCCCTTGGAGGGGGGAGGGGTGAGGGCAGGGTTCAGTCCTTTCGGGCCCTCACCCCGGCGGCCCGACGCGGAGCAACCGGGCCGCTCGCGTGCACATCCCCTAGACCAGGAGCCACGCGGGCGGCCCGCGCGGTTTTCTAGAGGCATGGCGACGCGGAGGCAGTGTCGACAGGTGTCGCTCTCCCCGGCCGTCCGTGGCACGCTAAGCCCGGCCCGCTAGGCGTGAAGCGCTCCCGTTAGCGTGACAGCCTGCGCCTGCTAGGTGGGACATGTCCCGGGACACGAAGTGCTGCGGAGAGCGCCAGCCGGCGAGACAGTCTCCGGCGCCGTGTGCCCCAAGAAACGGCCGGCGCCGGGACGGTCGTCTAGACCGATCGACGACGCACCCGCCGGGCTGTCCGTGGGGCCTGGCAGCATGATGTGACTGGACCGGCTAGGTTGTTGGTTCACGGGGACATCGGAAGGGGGCGTTGTCATGGGTGACGTGCTAGCTGCGCCGGAGGTTGAGGTGCAGGAGATGAGCGTCGAGGCTGGTCGCGAGATGCTCGAGGCCCAGACCTACGACAAGCTCGGGATCTCCCGTGTCGAGTTCTTGGCACGCCTTGACGCCGGCGAATACGACGACACTGCCGACGAGCAGATCCTGAGGCTCGCGATGTTCGCCCCGTTCGGACGGTGACTTGACCCTCGGGGGGACACCTTGCCCGGCCGCACACCAGTTGAGGCGTTCGAGGCGTTCATCGAGCCCATCCAGCGGGCAACGTCCTGCCTCGGCGCGGCCAAGATCGTCCCCTCGGCAGGTGGGCGCGCCGAGCCCGGCCGACCGCACGCCTGGTCGCTGAATGGGCTCAACGGAATGACGTTCCCGGGTGGGTGGCAGTTCGAGGCACAGATGCACTACGAGATCGTCCAGCGGCCTATCAGCCGAGAGTGGAAGATCGCGACGTTGGGGTATCGCTACCACCTCGCCCTCCAGGGGAATCCGCTGTGGAGACTGCACTGGCACCCCACGGTAACGAGCAGCTACCACCTGCCCCACCTGCATTGGAACGTGCCCGGCCTCGCCGGCGGAGCCCCAGTGGCCAACATGGGTGACCACTTCCCTGTCGGGCGGATGACCTACGAGGATGCGATCGAGTGGGTCGTCACGATGGTGGGCTGCACGCCTACTCGAACCGACTGGCGCGACGTCCTCAGCGATAGCCGCGACCTCCACCGGCGACACCGAACCTGGTCGACGGTTCCCCCTCACGTCGGGCCGCCAGGGGCCTGAGGCGGAGTAGCCTGCGAAGTGCAGCAGTCCCCGGCGACCCGAGACGCCGAGGGCTGCTGCCTCGCCTGAGGGGGAGGGGTTTCACGTGCCGGCGCGGCGCTCCTCGATGAGGCGCTCCGCGGCCGAGGCTTCGGGGCCCTCTTCCATGAGGCCACCAACCAGAGCGATCCGTAGACCGCCGCTGTTGAGCGGAGCCCATCGGTAGGTCTCGACGGTCCACGCGATCCGAGTCGTGCGCCAGTCCGGGTCGCGGACGAGCTGCTCCGCCTGCTCGAGGGCGGCGAGCACGGCCGCGCACGGCCATGTGCGTGAGAGCCAGGCCCGCGGCGATCGCCACGGCTCGTCGGGATAGATGCGGAGCTCTACAGCCGGGCCGTTCTCGCCATCCACCCAGGTGAACTCGACGTCTTCAGCGAGGCGCATCACGCGGCTGGCCAGCGTGTAAGGCGTGGTGTTCGGCGCGTCGTGGTCGTCGCGGAACGGGGTGCCAGCCTCGAGGAGGTCGGCGTGGCGGGTCTGTGTGCCGCAGGTGGCGCACTTGAGCCAGGACAGGCAGCGCCAGCCTTCCTCTCGCTCGCCGCCGTACCCGCCTCGGTATCGCGGGGAGACCGCGCGGAGCGTCCCGCAGGCGCAGCAGAGTGCGGCCGACCGGTGCCAGTACTGGCTCATGACTGCCGACCGATCGCGACCAGGGCTCGCAGTGCGTCCGCGAGGCCTTCGGCGACCTCTAGGGTCACCTCCTCGTCGTTGAGGTAGACCCGCGTGACGCCCTCGTCTTGGACGAGCTGCGCGAACGCCCATCCCGTGCCGTCGTCGGCGTCGTGCTGGCCGACCTTGATGTCGTCGCTGCGGTGCAGGGGCCCCCGCGGGTCCGGCAAGTAGGGGAGGCCATGGGCAGATGCGACCCCGCGGTCGTAGGCCTCCTCGCTGGCGTGGTCGACCCGGCACCAGGTCGGGCACGTGGCGGTCGCTGCTGTCGTGCTGATAGTCATCCGAGGTTCCTTCCCGTGTGACCCCGGCGCGCATTCGTTCGGGCACGAAATGGGCACGAGGCCGGTTCCATGTCCTGGAAACCGGCCTCTGACCTGGGAAAACTCTGGTGGGCGATACTGGGTTTGAACCAGTGACCTCTTCCGTGTCAAGGAAGCGCGCTACCACTGCGCCAATCGCCCGGGATCTTCGAGGTGGGTACGGGATTTGAACCCGTGTACACGGATTTGCAGTCCGTTGCCTCGCCTCTCGGCCAACCCACCGTGGATGGGTCGAGACCCGTTCCGAGCGGACGACGAGGCTCGAACTCGCGACCTCAACCTTGGCAAGGTTGCGCTCTACCAACTGAGCTACGTCCGCTTGCGCTCCCGACCGGAGGTCCGGCCGGAGGTGCGGTGAGAACACTAACGGATGCCCCGGAGCGAACCAAAATCAGGTCCCACGGGTGTGTTGCGGCGAGGCGGCGAGGTGCCGTGGCCTCCTACAGTGAGGCCATGCGCGCCTGGGTGAACGGACAGCTCCTCGCCGACCCGGCCGGTCCCGCGGTGCCGGTCTCCGACCACGGTTTCACCGTCGGGGACGGCGTGTTCGAGGCGGTCAAGGTGGTCGACGGGCGGCCCTTCGCCCTGACCCGTCACCTCGAGCGGCTGGTGTTCTCGGCGAAGGGGCTGGGGCTGCCGGACCCGGACCTGGACGACATCCACGCCGGCATCGCGGCGGTGCTGGACGGCTTCGACGCGTCGCTGGGACGTCTGCGCGTCACCTACACCGGGGGCCAGGCGCCGCTGGGCTCGGGACGCGGCGGCCTGCCTCCGACCCTCGCGGTCGTGGTCGACACCATGGGGGAGTGGCCGCCGACCACGGCGGTCGTCTCGGTGCCGTGGCCGCGCAACGAGCGGGGGGCGACCGCCGGCCTCAAGACCACGTCGTACGCCGAGAACGTCGTGGCCCTCGCCGTCGCGCACGACAAGGGCGCCACGGAGGCTGTGTTCGCCAACCTGGCGGGCCACCTGTGCGAGGGGACGGGGTCCAACGTCTTCTATGTCGTCGACGGCGAGCTGCGCACGCCGTCGCTGGCCTCGGGGTGCCTGGCGGGCGTGACGCGTGGTCTGGTGCTCGAGTGGTACGGCGGCCGCGAGGTCGACGAGCCCCTCGAGGTGATCGACGACGCGAGCGAGATCTTCCTGGCCTCGACGACCAGGGACGTGCAGGGCGTGCACCGGTGGAACGACCGGGAGCTGGTGGCGCCGGGTCCCGTGACGCGGGAGGCGATGGCCGCGTGGGCGTCCGGACAGAGCAAGAGCCTGGATCCCTAGGAGGAGACGGGAGCCAGGCTCTGGCGGAGAAGCAGGTGCTGCGTCAGGCGGAAGGCAGCAGCGTGTCGATCATCGCGTCGACGTCGATGGTCTCGCTGCCGAGCGGGACCATGGCGAGCGTGCGGGTGATGAAGCGGTAGATCTCGGGGGTCCGGGCCTGCGCCACGAACGAGCCGGTGTTCGAGTGGAGCTCGATGACGACGACCGCGCGGCCGTCGAGGTCGATGCTGGGCGAGATGCGGACGTCGCCCTCGCCGGCCGGGTCGGCCATGCCGCTCAGCAGCAGCTCGCGGTGGAAGACCCAGGGCACCTCGCCGTGGCGGGTGCGGAACGTCATGGTGACCGCGAACGGGTCGAGCACGTCGTAGGCGAGCTCGGCCTCGAGCTGGCGGGTGGTGCCGGACAGGTCGACGCAGTCCAGGATGACGTCCTGCGTCACGGTGCTCATCAGCGGGTGGCTCTCGCTCATCTCGCTACTTCCTCCTTGGTGGTGGTGCCTTCCGCTGAAGAGACGGACCTCGCCAGGTGCCATGACGCCGATTGCTTGACAGTCACCCTCTCGGTGTCCACCTGTAGGGTCGAGACCCCCTGGTGCCGCTGCGTCTACGAACGCTAATCGACCGGAAGAGAGCCCGTGGCAGACCGCGACGAAACCACGCAAACGGGAGTTATGCACTCTCTGCGCAACGGATTCCGTCGCCTCCACGAGCACATGCACCGGAATCCGATCACCGGGTTCATCACCAAGGTGGTGGTCACCATCCTGGGGGTCGCGGTCATCGGGGCTGGTCTAGTCATGATGGTCACGCCGGGCCCCGGCATCGTCGGGATCCTCGTGGGTCTGGGCCTGCTCAGCACGGAGTACCACTGGGCCGAGCGCTGGATGCACGCCGCCAAGGCCAAGGCGCAGGCGGCCGCCGACAAGGCGCGAGACCTGGACCCGGCCGTACGGCGCCGGCGGCTCGTCCTCACCGTCCTCGGCGTGCTGGTGATCGGCGGCGCCGTGTGGGCCTATCTCGCGACCTACGACTGGCCCGTGTTCGCCGTCGAGGCGTGGGACTGGGTGCAGGGCCTGCACGAGGTCGTCCCCGAGCTCCCCGGAATGTGAGTCCGCCGCGCCGATGCGCTAGCCTTCCACCCGCACGCGGGGCGATTGGCGCAGTGGTAGCGCGCTTCGTTCACACCGAAGAGGTCACTGGTTCGAACCCAGTATCGCCCACCCTCCGTTGCGGTTGCGCGCCGCAGTCGTGGTAGCGCGGCTCTGCCGTTGGCACCGAAGAGGTCACTGGTTCGAACCCAGTATCGCCCACCGCAACACTCTCCCCGGGTCGTCACCTTTGCTGTCGACTCGGCGCGTGGGCCCACGGCCCGGAAACCCGGTCGCAGCGGGCCCGACCGCCTCGCTAGGGTCGTCGGGCGATGCGCGACTACCCACCCACGGTCACGGCCTTCTCCGAGGCGCCGGACCGGCTGCCCGGCGACGAGCCCGACACGCGCAGCCCGGGGGCGTTCCTGCGCTGGCTGCTGCTGCGGCAGCCCGAGGTGATCGCCTCGGCGGTCGTGGTCGGGGTGCTCTGGCAGCTGCCCCTGACCGTGGGGCCGTGGCTGTTCGGACGCGCGGTGGACCGCGGCATCCTCCCGGGGTCGACCTCGCAGACGCTGCTGTGGGCGGGGCTGCTGCTCGTGGTCACCCTGATCGGCGCCGTCTTCGGCATCGCCATGCACACCCTGGTCGTGCGCAGCTGGCTGATCGGGATCTACGGCACCGTCCTGCTCGTCACCCGCAAGGCCGTGCAGATGGGGCACGTCCTGCCGCGCCGTACGCCCACCGGCGAGGTGCTGAGCGTCGCGTCGAGCGACTCCGACGAGTTCGGGGCGCTGACCGAGATCCTGGCGCGTGCGGCCGCACAGCTGGTCGCCTACCTCACCGTCGCCGCCATCGTGCTGAGCACCTCGCTCCCGATGGGACTGCTCGTGCTCGCGGCGGCCCCGGCGCTCGTCGGTGTCGCGCTGCCGATGCTGCGTCCCCTGCACCGGCGCCAGCAGCTCGAGCGCTCGCGGAACGCCGAGCTCACCTCGCTCGCCACCGACATCGTGGCGGGCCTGCGGATCCTGCGCGGGATCGGCGGCGAGCGCACCTTCGGGCGCAACTACGCGGTCAAGTCACAGTCCGCGCGTGAGGCCGGGGTCTCGGCCGGCAAGTGGCAGGCCGCGATCGAGTCGGTCGGGGTGCTGTTCTCCGGAGGGTTCCTCGTCGTGCTGGTCTGGCTCGGCACCCGCGAGGTGCAGGCCGGCGAGCTCACCCCCGGCCAGCTCATCAGCTTCCTGGGCTACGGCCTGTTCATGGTGGGCCCGATCCAGACCTTCTTCGAGTTCGCCCAGAAGCTGACCCGGGCCCTCGTCTCGGCCCGCCGGGCGGTCGGCATCTTCGAGCAGCAGCCCCCGTGGCGCGAGCCCGACGCCCCCGAGCCGCTGCCCACGGGCTCCGACGTGAGCGACGGCGCCTCGGGCTTCGTCGCGCGGCACGGCGAGCTGACCGTCGTGGTGTCGGCCGTCCCCGAGAACTCCGCCGCGCTCGCCGACCGGCTGGGCCGCTACCTGCCCGCCGACACCGAGCCGGTCGCGCCGGTCACCGAGGAGGCCGTCGTCAAGGGGCGCGTCGCTCGCCGGGCCCGCGCCGAGCGGGAGGCCGAGCTGGCGGCGATCGCCGCTCGCGACGAGGAGCTGGCCGGCCGGACCTGGGGCGTCACGGTCGGCGGTGTCGACCTGAGCCGGGCGCGGCTGGCCGACGTCCGCCGTCACATCATCGTCAGCGACGCCGCGGGCGAGCTCTTCGCCGGCACCCTCCAGGAGGCCATCGACCCCCACGACCGGCTCGACCGCGACCGGGCCGAGGAAGTGCTCCGGGTGGCCAACGCCGAGGACGTCTATGACGCCCTTCCCGGCGGCTGGCAGGGACGGCTCGACGAGCGGGGCCGCGGCCTCTCGGGGGGACAGCGCCAGCGCGTGGTCCTGGCCCGGGCCGTCGCCGCCGACCCCCAGGTGCTGGTCCTGGTCGAGCCCACCTCGGCCGTCGACGCGCACACCGAGGCCCGGATCGCCGAGCGGGTGGCCACCCACCGGCGCGGCCGGACGACCGTCGTGGCCACCGTCTCCCCGCTCTGGCTGCACCACGCCGACCGCGTGGTCTTCCTGGACCCCGACGGACGGGCGACCGCCGACGGCACGCACGAGCGGCTGCTGCGGGAGAGCCCGGCCTACCGGCGCGTCGTCATCCGCTCGATGGGGGAGGACGACGGCGATGACTGACCTGCTCGCCACGTCGCCCGACACCTGGCGCGACAGCCGCCGGGCGGAGCCGGAGGTGCCGCGCGCCCTCATCCCGCCGGTCGACGCCTCGGTCTCCCTGCGGGTCGCGGCCCTGCGCGAGCGACACCGGCTCCGCCGCGAGCGGGCCGAGACGGCCTACGCCGCTTCGCGCAACCCCGAGCGGGGCTGGCCCGTCGCCGACTACGCGGCCGTCTGGACGTTCCTGCGCGGCCTGGTGCGCTCGCGCCGCCGGATCTTCGTGCAGCTGGTGCTCGTCAACGCCCTCGCCGCGGGCGCGGCCATGCTGGTGCCGCGGCTGCTCGGCGGCCTGATCGACCGCTCGGTCCCCGCCGCCGACGGCGCCCGGGTCTCCGGGGGGACGGCGGGCGCGCTCTGGCTGCTGATCGCCGTGGTCTCGGCCCAGGCGCTGTTCACCTTCTGGGGGCAGCGCACCTCGGCCGTCTTCGGCCAGGACCTGCTCTCGGCCGCCCGCGAGTACATCGTGCGCACGATCCTCGGCCTCCCGCTGGGCCGGGTCGAGGGCGCGAGCACCGGGGACCTGGTGACCCGCGTGACGCGCGACGTCGGCACGATGAGCCGGTCGGTGCAGTTCGCCGTGCCGATGGCGATCATCTCGCTGCTCACGGTGTCGCTCTCGATCGTCGCGATGGTCGTGAACTCGCCGTTCCTCGCCGCGCCGTCGCTGCTGGTGATCGGGTCCTCGACCGTGCAGATCCGGCGCTACCTGAGCCGGGCGCAGAAGTGCTACATCGCCGAGGGGGCGACCTACTCCCGGATCAACTCCAACCTGACCGAGACCGTCGAGGGCGCGCGGACCGTCGAGGCGATGCAGCTGGGGCGGCGGCGCATCGGGCAGGGCGAGGCGGACGTCGCGGTGTCGGCGCAGGCCGAGCGCTACGGCATGACGCTGCGCAACCTGCTGTTCGCGGTGATCGACGTCGCGTTCAACACCCCGCGCGTGATCACCGTGCTGGCCGGGGCCTACGGCTACAGCCGCGGATGGGTGACGCTGGGCCAGATCACCGCCGCCGTCCTCTACGTCGAGGCGCTGAGCGGTCCGCTCGACCGACTGGTCGGCGAGGTCGACCGGCTCCAGGTGGGTGCCGCCTCCACCAGCCGGCTGCTCGGGATCGCCCAGGTGCCCCAGGACCGCGTGCCGGGTGAGGCGCGGCCCGTCGGCTCCGAGCTGGTGGGCGACGACCTGCGCTTCGCCTACCGCGAGGGGCACGACGTGCTCCACGGCGTGGACCTGCGGCTGCGGCCGGGGGAGAGGCTCGCGGTCGTCGGGCCGAGCGGCTCCGGCAAGTCCACGCTGGGCCGGCTGCTCTCCGGGGTCAACGCGCCCCGCACCGGCAGCGCGACGGTCGGCGGCGTCGACCTGGTCGCGCTCCCGCTCGAGGTGCTGCGCACCGAGGTGGCACTGGTGACCCAGGAGCACCACGTGTTCGTCGGGACGGTCCGCGACAACATCGTGCTGGCGCGCGAGGACTCCACCGACGACGCGGTCTGGGCGGCGCTGGCCGCGGTGGGATCGGCCGAGTGGGTCGAGCGCCTGCCCGACGCCCTCGACACCGTCGTCGGGTCGGGCAGCCAGCCCCTGACCCCCGCGCAGGCCCAGCAGATCGCCCTGGCCCGGCTCATCATCGCCGACCCGCACACGCTGGTGCTCGACGAGGCGACGTCGCTCATCGACCCCACGACGGCGCGTTCGGTCGAGGGCTCGATGAACGCCCTGCTCGAGGGGCGCACGGTGATGGCGATCGCGCACCGGCTCCACACCGCGCACGATGCCGACCGGATCGCCGTGGTCATCGACGGGCGCATCGTCGAGCTGGGCAGCCATCACGAGCTGGTCGCCCAGGACGGGGAGTACGCCGCCCTCTGGCGCGCCTGGACGTCGTGAGGCCGCGGCCGCGTCCCGCCGATACGATCGAGGCCCTGTCCGCCCCGCCGCCACCAGAGCCAGGAGCCACCGTGTCCGACATCCAGGTCGTCCTCGTCAACGCCGACGCGCGCGAGGGACGAACCGTCGCGAGCGGCACCAAGGCCTGGGAGCTGTTCGCCGAGACCCCGTCGGTCGTCGCCGCACGGGTGGGAGGCAGCCTCAAGGACCTGGCCTACGAGCTGGCCGGGGGCGACGAGGTCGAGCCCGTCGACGTCGGCTCCCCGGACGGCCGCGACATCCTGCGCCACTCGACCGCTCACGTCATGGCCCAGGCCGTCCAGGAGCTGTTCCCGGAGGCCAGGCTCGGCATCGGCCCGCCGATCGAGAACGGCTTCTACTACGACTTCGACGTCGCCGAGCCGTTCAAGCCCGAGGACCTCGCCGCCATCGAGACCCGGATGCGCAAGATCATCAAGGAGGGCCAGCGCTTCTCGCGTCGTCCGGTGTCCGACCACGACGCCGTGGCCGAGCTGGCCGAGGAGCCCTACAAGCTGGAGCTCATCGGGCTCAAGGGTGCGGGCAAGTCCGACGGCGCCGCCGAGGGCGCCTCCGTCGAGGTCGGTGCCGGAGAGCTCACGATCTATGACAACCTGCGCCGCGACGGCTCGCTCGCCTGGAAGGACCTGTGCCGCGGCCCGCACCTGCCCACGACGAAGCGGATCCCGGCCTTCAAGCTGATGCGCTCGGCCGCGGCCTACTGGCGCGGCGACGAGAAGAACAAGCAGCTCCAGCGCATCTATGGCACCGCCTGGGAGTCCAAGGAGGCGCTCGAGGAGCACCTGCACCGGCTCGAGGAGGCCGAGCGCCGCGACCACCGCAGGCTCGGCCGCGAGCTCGACCTGTTCAGCTTCCCCGACGAGATCGGGTCCGGGCTCGTCGTGTTCCACCCCAAGGGCGGGGTCGTCAAGCGGGTCATGGAGGACTACGTCCGACGCCGCCACATCGAGGAAGGCTTCCTCTACGTCGGCACGCCCCACATCAGCAAGGAGGGGCTCTTCCACACCTCGGGCCACCTGCCCTACTACGCCGACACGATGTTCCCGCCCATGGAGATGGAGGGCTCGAACTACTACCTCAAGGCGATGAACTGCCCGATGCACAACCTGATCTTCAGGTCGCGTGGGCGGTCCTACCGCGAGCTCCCGCTGCGACTCTTCGAGTTCGGCGGGGTCTACCGGTTCGAGAAGTCCGGTGTCGTCCACGGGCTCACCCGCGTGCGCGGCATGACGCAGGACGACTCCCACTCCTACTGCACGCCCGAGCAGGCGGGCGACGAGATCAGGCACCTGCTCGACTTCGTGCTGTCCCTGCTCAAGGACTTCGGCCTCGACGACTTCTACCTCGAGCTGTCCACCCGCGACGACTCCAAGCCCGACAAGTTCGTCGGCTCCGACGAGGACTGGGTCACGGCGACCGCGGTGCTGGAGAAGGTGGCGACCGACTCCGGCCTCGAGCTCGTGCCCGACCCGGGCGGCGCCGCGTTCTATGGCCCCAAGGTCTCGGTCCAGGCCCGCGACGCCATCGGTCGCACCTGGCAGATGTCGACCATCCAGTACGACTTCAACCAGCCGCGCGGCTTCGAGCTCGAGTACGTCGCGGCGGACGGCAGCCGCCAGCAGCCGGTGATGATCCACTCCGCCAAGTTCGGGTCGATCGAGCGCTTCTTCGGCGTCCTCGTCGAGCACTACGCCGGCGCGTTCCCGCCCTGGCTGGCACCCGTCCAGGTGCAGGCGATCCCGATCGCCGAGCGGCACGTCGGCTACCTCGACGACGTCGCGCGCCGCATGCAGGCGGAGGGGCTGCGGGTGGAGGTCGACGAGTCCGACGACCGGATGCAGAAGAAGATCCGCAACGCCCAGCTCCAGAAGGTGCCGTTCATGATGATCGCGGGCGACGCCGACGTGGAGGCGGGCGCGGTGTCGTTCCGCTACCGCGACGGCCGCCAGGACAACGGCGTCCCGATCGAGGAGGCGATCGCCCGGGTGCGGGCGGCCGTGGAGTCGCGCGAGCAGGTGTGAGCGGTCGACCGGCCGGCACGGGCGGCCGGGCCACACCTGGCATGCTGGGCTCCGTGACCCATCAGGACGGCGTCGGGGAGGACGACCGGCTCGAGCGGCTGTGGACGCCCCATCGGATGGCCTACATCCTCGGCGAGAACAAGCCCGAGGACGCGTCGTCGGGGGAGTGCCCCTTCTGCCGCGTCCCCGGCCTGGACGACGAGCGGGGGCTCGTGGTGCGGCGCGGCGAGCTGGCGTTCGCCGTACTCAACCTCTATCCCTACGCCCCCGGTCACCTGATGCTCTGCCCCTACCGGCACGTGGCCGACTACACCGACCTCACCGACGACGAGGTCGTGGAGATCGCGCACCTCACGCGGGCCGCGATGCGCACCCTGCGCGACGTGTCGGCCGCCCAGGGCTTCAACATCGGGATGAACCAGGGGGCCGTCGCCGGCGCCGGCATCTCGGCCCACCTCCACCAGCACGTCGTGCCCCGCTGGCAGGGCGACGCCAACTTCATGCCGGTGATCGGACGCACCAAGACACTGCCGCAGGTGCTGACCGACACCCGGGCGCTCCTCTCGGACGCTTGGTCGGCGTAACTGCTCACATCTCATTGACCGTCCGTGCGAGGCGGAAACACCATGGTGTTTGACCCGCTCCGAGCAGCGGCTCACCGCAGCGCGCTTTGGAACATGCGGGTTCGATCGGCGATCGAAGGAGAAGTGATGCGGACCCCGCGTGCATTAAGTGCGACTCTCGGAGCGGCGGCGTTGTCCATTGCGGCCTTGGTGCCGACCCCGACACAGGCCGGGACTTACGACCCGGGTACGGCGAAGGCGTACGCCCCGGTGTACAACGCAGTTACGGGCAACTGGGACTACCACTGCTCCTATTCGGGTTGGCGATCTGGCGCCGTCGTCACCTGGAAATGCGAGCTCGTGGCCATACTCAACGATGCGGTATTGCGCCGTAACACCGGATCCTGGACACCACCGCCATCGTCGAAGACCACCGCAACCTTCCATAAGCCGATGATCCTCGGGGAGGGCGCGCTCTGCACTCGCGCGTCCGCGCTCAGCGTTGACGGGGGCGACTCTCAGCTGAGGTGCTGAGCCCTCAGGTTCTCCGAGCCTTGGTCCCCTGACGCCGAACCGGCAACCTCGGCGGATGTGCCGGCGTGGGCCGATGGCGGATACCCTGCATCCGCCATGTTCACTCACTTCCGCGCGTTCTGGACCAAGGTCATCGCCAACCCGATCGCCCGGGTCCTGCTCAAGCTGGGGGTCAGCCCCGACGCGGTGACCCTGGTGGGCACGCTCGGGGTGTCGGCCGCGGCGCTGTGGTTCTTCCCGCGGGGCCAGCTGCTCGTGGGCGTCCTGGTCATCACGGCGTTCGTGTTCAGCGACCTGGTCGACGGGCACATGGCTCGGCTGACCGGCCGGGTCAGCAGCTTCGGCGCGTTCCTCGACTCGACGCTCGACCGGGTCGGCGACGCAGCGGTCTTCGGCGGGCTGGCGCTCTACTTCGCCGGCCCGGGTGACTCCGACCTCTACCTCTGGCTGTCGCTGGTCTGCCTGGTGAGCGGCTCGGTGACGTCCTACGCCCGCGCCCGCGCCGAGGCGCTCGGGTTCCAGGCCGACGTCGGTGTGGCCGAGCGCGCCGAGCGCCTGGTCGGGATCCTGGTCTTCACCGGGCTCAGCGACCTCGTCGACCTCCCGGTCCTGCTCCCGATCATGCTGTGGGTGCTGGCCGTGGCGAGCACGGTCACGGTGGTCCAGCGCATCTGGTACGTCCGGCGGCAGGCGCTGGCCGCCGACGCCGCCAAGCCCGCGGCGGGCGCCTGAGCGTCACCCGCACCCGCGGACTCACGCCTCCCCCTTCTCGACACTAGGATTGAGACATGCCTGAAGAGACCCTCTCCACCCCTGCCTCCGCGAACGGCGACGAGCCCGCCCTCGGGACGACCCGCGTCAAGCGCGGCATGGCCGAGATGCTCAAGGGCGGCGTCATCATGGACGTCGTCACCCCCGAGCAGGCCAAGATCGCCGAGGACGCCGGCGCCGTCGCCGTGATGGCCCTCGAGCGCGTCCCGGCCGACATCCGCGCCCAGGGCGGCGTGTCCCGGATGAGCGACCCCGACATGATCGACGGCATCATCGAGACGGTGTCCATCCCGGTGATGGCCAAGGCCCGGATCGGTCACTTCGCCGAGGCGCAGGTGCTCCAGAGCCTGGGCGTCGACTACATCGACGAGTCCGAGGTGCTGACCCCGGCCGACTATGCCAACCACATCGACAAGTGGACCTTCACGGTGCCCTTCGTCTGTGGTGCGACCAACCTGGGCGAGGCGCTGCGCCGCATCACCGAGGGGGCGGCGATGATCCGCTCCAAGGGCGAGGCCGGCACCGGCGACGTGTCCAACGCGGTGACCCACATGCGCACGATCCGCGCGGAGATGCGCCGGCTGCAGGGCCTGTCGACCGATGAGCTCTATGTCGCCGCCAAGGAGCTCCAGGCGCCCTACGACCTGGTCCGCGAGATCGCCGAGTCCGGCAAGCTGCCGGTCGTGCTGTTCACCGCGGGCGGCATCGCCACCCCGGCCGACGCCGCGATGATGATGCAGCTCGGCGCCGAGGGCGTGTTCGTCGGCTCCGGCATCTTCAAGTCGGGCAACCCGGCCCAGCGCGCCGAGGCCATCGTGAAGGCGACCACCTTCTTCGACGACCCCGACGTGGTGGCCAAGGTCAGCCGCGGGCTCGGGGAGGCCATGGTCGGCATCAACGTCGAGGAGATCCCGCAGCCGCACCGGCTCGCCGAGCGCGGCTGGTGACCGAGCGGGGGGCCCGACAGGGGTCCCCCGACCGGTGGCGCCGGCCCCGACCTGACCCGACGTCGTCAGATCCGGCCGCGGGTGACCGCGCCCATCTTCAGCCAGAACCGGGTCCGCGCGTTGACCTTGCCGGTCGCCTTCACGCCGTTGTGGCGCTGGAACGCCTTGACCGCCGCCTTGGTCTGCGGGCCGAAGTCCCCGTCGACGGCCAGCTCGCCCCTGCCGGCGCGCAGCGCGCGCTGGAGCAGCACCACGGCATGGCCCGAGTCGCCCTGCTCGAGCAGCCGGTCGGGCATCCGCGCGGCGATCATGAGGGTCCACATGCCCCCGCCGATCCGGAACGGGTGCTCCGGGGTGCCCTCGAAGCCCGACTCGAGGTCGAGGATCGCGGCCTTGGTCTCCTCGCCATAGATGCCGTCGACGGTGACGGGTCCGAAGCCGTCGTCGTTGAGCAGGCACTGCAGGGTCCGCACGGCCTTGCCCCGGTCACCCGCGTGGAGCACGGGGTAGGACGCGAGCGTGCGGTGGCACCCACCGGTGGCCTGCCGGGCCGCGTCCGGCGCGGCGGCCGCGTGCGCCGTCGTACCGGACACCAGGGCCAGGCCGAGCCCGGCCGCGGCGAGGGTGGACGCGAGGACCTTCTTCATGGCGGTGTCTCCTAGGCTTCTCGGGTGACGACGATCGGAGTGTTCGCCCTCCAAGGAGACGTGCGGGAGCATCTGCGTACGTTGACGACCCTGGGAGTCGACGCGGTCGGCGTACGGCGCCCGACCGAGCTCGAGGCCTGCGACGGGTTCGTGATCCCCGGGGGGGAGTCCACGACGATGTGGAAGCTGGCCCGCACCTTCGAGCTGCTGGAGCCGCTTCGCGACCGGATCAAGACCGGCATGCCGACCTTCGGGACCTGCGCCGGCATGATCATGCTCGCCGACCGCATCGAGGACGGGATCGCCGGCCAGGAGACGATCGGGGGGCTCGACATCACCGTGCGTCGCAACGCCTTCGGTCGCCAGGTCGACTCGTTCGAGGGCGACGTCGACTTCCAGGGGCTGCCCGACCCCGTGCACGCGATCTTCATCCGCGCGCCGTGGGTGGAGGAGGTCGGGGCGGACGTCGAGGTCCTCGCGCGTGTGGCCAGCGGGCCCGCCGCCGGTAGGATCGTCGCGGTCCGGCAGGGCCGGCTGATGGCCACCGCCTTCCATCCCGAGGTGGGCGGGGACCCCCGGGTCCACGAGCAGTTCCTCGCGCTCGTGCGCAGCAGCTGACCGCCGAGCCACCGAGGCATCCGACGCAGAAGGACAGAGAAGACGCATGTCTGGCCACTCCAAATGGGCGACCACGAAGCACAAGAAGGCCGTCATCGACGCCCGTCGCGGCAAGCTGTTCGCCAAGCTGATCAAGAACATCGAGGTCGCGGCCAAGATGGGCGGCGGTGACCCCGGCGGCAACCCGACGCTCTATGACGCCATCCAGAAGGCCAAGAAGTCCTCGGTCCCCAACGACAACATCGACCGCGCGGTCAAGCGCGGCTCGGGCGCCGAGGCCGGCGCGGCGGACTACCAGACGATCATGTACGAGGGCTACGGCCCCGCCGGCGTGGCCATGCTCATCGAGTGCCTCACCGACAACAAGAACCGCGCCGCCATGGAGGTGCGCACGGCGATGAGCCGCAACGGCGGCTCGCTGGCCGACCCGGGCTCGGTGTCGTTCCTCTTCAACCGCAAGGGCGTCGTGATCGTCCCCGTGACCCAGGACGGCCGCACGGTGACCGAGGACGACGTCCTCGAGGCCGCCCTGGACGCCGGCGCCGAGGAGGTCAACGACCTCGGAGAGTCCATCGAGGTGATCTCCGAGGCCACCGACCTGGTCGGCGTGCGCAGCGCGCTCCAGGGGGCCGGGCTCGACTACGACTCGGCCGAGGCCGAGTTCGTCCCTGACATGGAGGTCGCCCTCGACAAGGAGGCCGCCGCCAAGTTCATGCGCCTGGTCGACGCGCTCGAGGACAGCGACGACGTCCAGAACGTCTTCAGCAACGCCGACATCTCCGACGACGTGATGGCCGAGCTGGAGGACTGACCTCCGTCCGTCGCGCGTGTCGCGCCGGGGTCCGGTCCCCGGCAACGGCTAGCGTGGCTCCGAACAGGTGTTCGGACGACGGCGGGAGGTGCGCATGCGGGTGCTCGGGATCGACCCCGGCCTGACCCGCTGCGGCCTGGGCGTCGTCGAGGGCTCGGTCGGCCGACCGCTGACGCTCGTCGACGTCAACGTGCTGCGCACCGGCGCCGACCAGCACGTCTCCACGCGCCTGGTGACGATCGAGAAGGGCATCGACGCGTGGCTCGACGAATACCGTCCCGACGCCGTCGCCGTCGAGCGGGTCTTCGCGCGGTCGGACTCGAGCACCATCATGGGTACCGCCCAGGCGAGCGGCATCGCCATGGTGGCCGCCGCCCGCCGGGGGCTGCCGATCGCGCTCCACACGCCGAGCGAGGTCAAGGCCGCGGTCTCTGGCAGCGGCCGGGCGGGCAAGGCCCAGGTCGGGGCGATGGTGGCGAGGATCCTGCGGCTCGACGCCCCACCCAAGCCCGCCGACGCCGCCGACGCGCTGGCGCTCGCCATCACCCACATCTGGCGCGGCGAGGCGCAGGCACGCCTCGACCAGGCCGTGGCGCGGCAGCGCGCCGCCCTCGCGCTCGCCACCCAGGGGAGGACCCGATGATCGCCTTCGTGCGCGGCCAGGTGGCCGCGGTGACGCTCTCCAGCGCGGTCCTCGAGGTCGGGGGCGTCGGGCTGGAGCTCATGTGCACCCCGGGCACGCTCGCCACGCTGCGCACCGGCCAGGCCGTCACGCTGCCGACGTCGATGGTGGTCCGGGAGGACTCCCTCACCCTGTTCGGCTTCCTCGACGAGGACGAGAAGACCCTCTTCGAGCTCCTCCAGACGGCCTCGGGGGTCGGACCCAAGCTGGCCCAGTCGATGCTGGCGGTGCTCCCTCCCGACGACCTCCGGGGCGCGGTGGCCGCCGAGGACGTCAAGACGCTCACGCGCGTGCCGGGCATCGGCCAGAAGGGTGCCCAGCGCATCATCCTCGAGCTCAAGGACCGCGTCGGGGCGCCCGTCGGCCGGGGGAGCGGGGTCGCCCCGGTCGTGGCCGGCGGCTGGCGCGACCAGGTCCACCAGGGCCTCGTCGGCCTCGGATGGTCGGCCAGGGACGCCGACCGCGCCGTCGACACCGTGGCTCCCGAGGCCGGAGACGCGCCCGACGTGGCCGCCCTGCTGCGCGCCGCGCTGCGATCGCTGAGCAAGGCGTGAGCGGCATGGACGAGACCGACCTCTACTCCGCCGCCGAGACCGAGCACCTGCGCTCGCTGACGGCCGCCGACGCCGACGGCGACGAGCGCACCATCGAGGCCGCGCTGCGTCCTCGCAGTCTCGACGAGGTCGTCGGCCAGGGCCGGGTCCGGGCCCAGCTCGGCCTGGTCCTCGAGGCCGCCCGCAAGCGGGGCAGGGCGCCCGACCACGTGCTGCTCTCCGGGCCACCCGGGCTGGGCAAGACCACCCTGGCCATGATCATCGCCCACGAGATGACCGTGCCCCTGCGGCTGACCAGCGGTCCGGCGATCACCCACGCGGGTGACCTGGCCGCGATCCTGTCGGGGATGAACGACGGCGACGTGCTGTTCGTGGACGAGATCCACCGCATGTCGCGTCCCGCCGAGGAGATGCTCTACATGGCGATGGAGGACTTCCGGGTCGACGTCGTCATCGGCAAGGGTCCGGGAGCCACCGCGATCCCCCTGGAGATCCCTCCGTTCACCCTCGTCGGCGCCACCACACGCGCCGGACTGCTGCCCGGGCCGCTGCGCGACCGCTTCGGCTTCACCGCGCACCTCGAGTTCTACGAGCCCCACGAGCTCGACCGGATCGTGCACCGCTCCGCGGGCCTGCTCGGGGTGGAGCTCACCGAGCAGGGCTCGGCCGAGATCGCGTCGCGCTCCCGCGGCACGCCCCGCATCGCCAACCGGCTGCTGCGCCGGGTCCGCGACTACGCCCAGGTGCGCGCCCAGGGCGTCGTCACGCTCGACGTCGCGCAGGCCGCCCTGGAGCTCTACGAGGTCGACGAGCTGGGCCTCGACCGGCTCGACCGGGCGGTCCTCGACGTGCTCTGCCGCCGGTTCGGCGGCGGACCCGTCGGCATCTCCACCCTCGCGGTCGCCGTGGGCGAGGAGCGCGAGACCGTCGAGGAGGTCGCCGAGCCGTTCCTGGTGCGCAACGGGTTCCTCGCCCGCACCCCCCGAGGGCGGATCGCGACGCCGGGCGCGTGGCAGCACCTCGGCCTCGCCGTACCCCCGTCGGCGACGACGCAGGCCGCCGACGCCACGCTGTTCGAGGACTGACCGCCTCCCGATTCAGGAACCTCCCCGCCCGCGGCTAGACTTCGGCGTTGGCTGGCCCAGGTCTCCCTGTGTGCGCCGGCCGCCGCCCCCCTGTCGGAAGGTTTGTGTGTGAAGGGTCTCGCGTCCCTGCTGCCGTTGCTGGCGATCGTCGCCATCTTCTGGCTCCTGCTCATCCGACCCGCGCAGCGTCGCAACGGCGAGCTCAAGCGGTTGCACGACAGTCTGGAGGTCGGCGACAGCATCATGCTGAGCTCGGGCTTCTTCGGGACCCTCCGCGCCGTGGAGGACGACCGGGTCCGTGTCGAGCTCGCCGAGGGCGTCGTCGTCGAGGTGGCCCGCGCCGCCGTGCACCGCGTCATCGAGCGAGCCGACGACCCCGCGGAGGACGACTCCGCGCCCGACCCCACCGAGGAGAGCTGACGTGGCCAAGCAACAGGCACGACCGGGTCGCGTCCTGGTGATCTTCTTCCTCGCGCTGGCCGTCGCGTTCGGGCTGGTGGCGCTGGGACAGACGTGGAAGCCGGCCCTGGGCCTCGACCTCCGGGGCGGCACCCGGATCCAGCTCAAGGCCCTCGGCAACCCGTCGCAGACGGCCATCAAGGAGGCCGCGAGCATCATCGACTCGCGCGTCAACGGCTCCGGCATCTCCGAGGCCGAGGTGATCACCGACAGCAACGGCTACATCACCGTCGAGATCCCCGGACAGAACCGCGCCGACCTCATCGACACCGTCAAGCGCCAGGCACAGCTGCGCTTCCGCCTGGTCGCCAAGTCCGAGGCCGGCACCGGCAGCACGGGCGGGGCCACCAACTCACCCGGCGCCGGGGTCCTGCTGCCCAGCAAGACCCCGACGGCGTCCTCCGACGCCAGCCCCGGCGCGGCGTCGTCGTCCGCCTCGCCCTCGGGCAAGGGCCGCGTTCCCTACTCCGCGGGCAAGGCGAAGCCGAGCAAGACTCCCAAGCCCGCGTCCTCCGACTCGGCCGGTGCCTCCGACAGCGCCGCGGCCACCGACAGCGCGTCGGCGAGCCCGAGCGGCACCTCGTCCAGCTCGCCGACCACGGCCGAGCCGACCGGCAAGGTCAAGGAGGAGCTCGCCTGGGTGCAGAACCCCGACGCCGCGACCCTCGACAAGTTCGCCGCCTACACCTGCCCCACGCCGGGGTCGGAGGCCAAGGCGGTCGACGACAACCCGAACGCCCCGCTCATCACCTGCGACGACTCGGGCACCAAGTACCTCCTCTCCAAGTCGCTGATCGAGGGCACCGAGCTCAAGACGGCGGCCGCCAACCCGCCCGACCAGCAGCACTCCGGCTGGTTCGTGACGCTGTCCTTCGACGGCGGCGCCACCTCGCGCTTCGGTGAGATCACGACCGCGCTCTTCAACAACGGCAACAACTTCGCCGTCGTCCTCGACGGCCAGGTCATCGAGTCGGCCGGCGTCAACGAGCCGATCCTGGGTGGCAGCGCCGAGATCACAGGAGGCTTCACCGAGGCCAGCTCCAAGAGCCTCGCGACCAGCCTCAAGTACGGCGCCCTGCCGATCACGTTCGAGAAGAAGCCCACCGTGGAGATCGTCGGCCCGTCGCTGGCCGGCAACCAGCTCTCCGGCGGCATCCTCGCGGGCCTGCTCGGCCTGATCCTGGTGATGATCTATGCGCTGTTCTACTACCGGGGCCTGGGCCTGGTGGTCATCGCGTCGCTGCTGATCGCGGCTGCCTGGACCTATGCCCTGGTGCTCCTCCTCAGCAAGACCGCAGGCTTCACCCTCACCCTGCCCGGCATCGCCGGTCTGATCGTGGCGGTCGGCATCACGGCGGACTCCTTCATCGTCTACTTCGAGCGCATCCGCGACGAGATGCGCGACGGCAAGTCGATGCGGGTGGCCGTCGAGGCCGGCTGGAAGCGCGCCTGGCGCACCTGCCTGGCGGCCGACACCGTGTCGCTGCTGGCCGCGGTCGTTCTCTACATCTTCGCCGCGGGCGTGGTGAAGGGCTTCGCGTTCGCGCTCGGCCTCTCCACGCTCATCGACCTGGTGGTGTTCTTCTGGTTCACCCACCCGCTGGTGTCGTTCTTGGCGCGCTACCCGTTCTTCAACAAGGGCCACAAGCTGTCCGGCCTCGACGCCGAGCACCTCGGGATCGATCGGCTCCCGGCAGGAGGGAGGGCCTGATGGGCAAGTTCTCGCGGCTGGGTCACCAGCTCTACACCGGCCAGAAGTCCATCGACTTCGTCGGCAGGCGACGGCTCTGGTACGCCATCTCCGGCCTGATCATCGTCGTGTCGCTGCTCGGGCTCCAGGTGAACAACGGCCTCAACCTCGGCATCGAGTTCGAGGGTGGCTCGGAGTACCGCGTCTCGCTCCCGGCCGACCAGGTCAACCAGGACACCGCCGACACGCTCCGGCAGGTCGTCGCCGACACCGGCGTCCCCAACGCGGCGCAGCCGATCGTCACCACGTCCGGCACCAACAGCGTGCTCATCCAGGTCGAGAGCCTGAACCCCGACGAGAGCCAGACGGTGGTCGACGCCATCGCGGCGGAGACGGGTGTCAGCGCCAGCGACGACATCTCGCAGTCCGACATCGGTCCGAGCTGGGGCAAGCAGGTCGCCCAGCGGTCGCTGATCGGCCTGGTCGTGTTCATCGTGTTGGTCATGATCTTCATCTGGATGTACTTCCGCGAGTGGAAGATGTCCTTCGCGGCGATCGTCGCGCTCGCCCACGACCTCCTGATCACCGTCGGCATCTATGCCTGGTCGGGCTTCGAGGTCACGCCGGCGACGGTGACCGGCCTGCTGACCATCCTGGGCTTCTCGCTCTATGACACGGTCGTGGTCTTCGACAAGGTGCGGGAGAACACCAAGAACCTGCGCCGCACCCACCAGACCTACGCCGCCGCCGCCAACCTGGCGGTCAACCAGACCCTGGTGCGGTCCATCAACACCTCGCTGGTGGCGCTCATCCCCGTCGGCGCGATCCTCTATGTCGGCGTGGCCCAGCTGGGCTCGGGCTCCCTTAAGGACCTCGCGCTCGCCCTGTTCGTCGGCATGGCGGCGGGCGCCTACTCGTCGATCTTCATCGCCACGCCGCTGCTGGCGCACATGAAGACCACCGAGAAGGACATCCAGCTGTCCGACCGCCGTGCCAAGGCTCGGCAGCGTCACGATGCCGACCGCTACGCGGCGGTGCCGACGTTCAGCGAGGACATGCCGATCTACCGCGAGGGCGAGACCCTCGTGGCCGCCCCCGAGACCGACGAGGGCGACGAGGTCGGCGACGACCTCGACGAGCCCGAGGCCCCGCCGGCCACCCGACGTCCTCCGGTGACCGGCAAGGGCCGCGTCGCGCCGCAGCAGCGCAGCGACGTCCGGCAGAGCGCGTCCGCCAACCGGGCCCAGCCCAACCGGCAGTCCCGGGCCAAGCGGGGCAAGAAGTGACCGACCTGCTCACGGTGGCGCGGGAGTCGATGCGCCAGCTGGTGGTCGACGTCCCGGACTTCCCGGACCCCGGGATCGTGTTCAAGGACATCACCCCGCTGCTGGCCGACCACACCGCGTTCACCGCGGTGATGGAGGCGCTGGCCACCGCCGGCCGCGACGCCGACGGCCAGGTCGTGGTCGACAAGGTCGTCGGCATGGAGTCGCGCGGGTTCATCCTCGGCGCACCGGTGGCGCTGGCGCTCGGTGTCGGGTTCGTGCCGATCCGCAAGGCCGGGAAGCTGCCGCGCGAGACCTACGCCGTGTCCTACGACCTGGAGTACGGCCAGGCCACCCTGGAGGTCCACCGCGACGCCATCGCGCCGGGGGAGCAGGTGCTGGTCGTCGACGACGTGCTGGCCACCGGGGGGACCATCGCCGCGACGCTCGACCTGGTCCGTCGCTGCGAGGGGGAGCCTGTCGCCGTGGCGGTGCTGATGGAGCTGGGGGCGCTCGGCGGGCGGGCCTGCGTCGGCGACCTTCCGCTGACGGTCCTCGCCACGGTCTGACCCGGTCACCACCCACGCCGCACCGGGCCCGCCGGGGCCTGCGCCCGGCCACTAGAATGGGTCAATGACCGAGGAGAAGGCCCCCACGCCCGCGCGCGAGCGCGTGCTGGAGCCCGTCCTCGCCCCCCGAGGCATCCGCGGCCGGATCGCCCGGATCGGCACGAAGACCCAGGCTGGCAACCCCGTCCTCGAGCCGTTCTTCAACGCGGTCCGCAACAGCCACCCCAAGGCCGACCTGGCGCTCCTCGAGCGTGCCTATCTGGTGGCGGAGCGCTACCACACGGGCCAGACGCGCAAGAGCGGCGAGCCCTACATCACCCACCCGCTCGCGGTGGCGACCATCCTCGCCGACATCGGCATGACCGAGCCGACGCTGGTCGCCGCGCTGCTCCACGACACCGTCGAGGACACGCCCTACACCCTGGGCCAGCTCCGCGAGGAGTTCGGCAACGAGGTGGCCGAGCTGGTCGACGGTGTGACCAAGCTCGACAAGGTCAAGTACGGCGACAACGCCGAGTCCGAGACCATCCGCAAGATGATCGTGGCGATGTCCCGCGACATCCGCGTCCTCGTCATCAAGCTGGCCGACCGGCTCCACAACATGCGCACGCTGCGCTACGTCAAGCGGGAGAGCCAGGAGCGCACCGCCCGGCAGACCCTCGACATCTACGCGCCCCTGGCCCACCGGCTCGGCATGAACACCCTCAAGTGGGAGCTCGAGGACCTGGCCTTCGCGACCCTGCACCCCAAGATCTACGACGAGATCGTGCGCCTGGTCGCCGAGCGGTCGCCCTCGCGTGACCAGTTCCTCGCCGAGGTCATCGCCACCGTGGAGCAGGACCTCAAGGACGCTCGCATCAAGGCGCAGGTGACCGGTCGCCCCAAGCACTACTACTCGATCTACCAGAAGATGATCGTCGGCGGCCGCGAGTTCTCCGACATCCACGACCTGGTCGGCGTGCGCATCCTGGTGGAGGCCGAGCGCGACTGCTATGCCGTCCTCGGCATCCTCCACGCCCGCTGGAACCCCGTCCTCGGCCGGTTCAAGGACTACGTCGCGATCCCGAAGTTCAACATGTACCAGTCCCTGCACACGACCGTCATCGGCCCGCAGGGCAAGCCCGTGGAGCTCCAGATCCGCACGTTCGCGATGCACCGACGCGCGGAGTACGGCGTCGCGGCCCACTGGAAGTACAAGGAGAACTCCCGCAGCGGTGTCGACACCGACAAGCCGGGCGACCTGGACGACATGACCTGGATGCGCCAGCTGCTCGACTGGCAGAGCGAGGTCGAGGACCCGGGCGAGTTCCTCGAGTCACTGCGCTTCGAGATGAACCGCGCCGAGGTCTATGTCTTCACCCCGCGCGGTGACGTGATCGCCCTGCCGACCGGGGCGACGCCCGTCGACTTCGCCTACGCGGTCCACACCGAGGTCGGGCACCACACCATCGGCGCCCGGGTCAACGGCCGGCTCGTCCCGCTGGAGTCGCAGCTCGACAACGGCGACGTGGTCGAGGTGTTCACCTCCAAGAACCCTGCGGCCGGCCCGTCGCGCGACTGGCTGGCCTTCGTCAAGTCGCCGCGCGCCCGCTCCAAGATCCGCCACTGGTTCACCAAGGAGCGGCGCGAGGAGGCGATCGAGCGCGGCAAGGAGCAGATCGTCAAGCTCATGCGCAAGGAGGGCATGGGTCTCAAGCGGGTGATGACCCATGAGTCCATGACGCAGGCCGCGGTCTGGTTCAACCTGCCCGACGTGTCGTCCCTCTATGCCGCCGTGGGGGAGAACAACCTGTCCGCCCAGGCCGTCGTACGCCGCGTCATCGACCTGCACGGTGGTGACGGCGGCGCGGCCGAGGACATGGCCGAGGGCGTCACGATCACGGGTCGCCGCGGCAAGGACAAGGTCGCCGCCGTCGGCGACTCCGGCGTCATCGTCAAGGGCGGTGCCGACGTCTGGGTCAAGCTCGCCAAGTGCTGCACACCGGTCCCCGGCGACGACATCCTCGGCTTCGTCACCAAGGGCGGGGGCGTCTCGGTGCACCGTCGCGACTGCACCAACGCGGCGTCGCTGGAGAGCAAGCCCGAGCGGATCATCGAGGTCGAGTGGGCTCCCAACTCCCAGTCCAGCTTCCTGGTCAACATCCAGGTCGAGGCGCTGGACCGGGCGCGCCTGCTCTCCGACATCACGATGGCGTTGTCGGACGCCCACGTGAACATCCTCAGCGCCTCGCTCACGACCACGCGTGACCGGGTGGCCAAGAGCCGCTTCACCTTCGAGATGGCCGACGCCAAGCACCTCGACACGGTGCTCAACGCGGTCCGCGGCGTGCGCAACGTCTTCGACGTCTACCGCGTCAACGGCTGAGGGCGGTCAGCCCGAGAACTCGTCGGACGCCTTGCGGGCCATCTCGAGGAAGGACTGCCGCGACGCGAGGTTCTCCTCGAGCTCGGTGACCTTCCGCTGGTCGCCGGCGGCCCGGGCCGCCTCCAGGTCCCGCTCGACCTTCGCGATCGCGGTCTCGAGCTTGGTCACCATGTCGTCGGCGCGCCGCGACTTCTCGGGGTCCGAACGGCGCCAGTGCTCCTCGTCGACGGTGCGGATCGCCTGCTCCACCTTGCGGATGCGGCCCTCGAGCTCCTTCATCCGGTCACGCGGCACCTTGCCGGCCGTGTCCCAGCGCTCGGCGATGTCGCGGAAGGCGCGCTTGGCGACCTCCAGGTCGGTCACGGGCACCAGGGCCTCGGCCTCCGCGAGCAGCTGCTCCTTGACCTCGGCGTTGGCGGCGAACTCCTCGTCCAGCTTCGCGTTCTCGGCGTCCCGGGCTCCGAAGAAGGCGTCCTGGGCCGCCCGGAACCGCTTCCACAGCGCCTCGTCGACGTCGCGGGGCGCGGGACCCGCGGCCTTCCAGTCCCTCATCAGGTCCCGGAACACGCCGGCGGTCGGCCCCCACTCGGTGGAGGAGGACAGCGCCTCGGCCTGCTTGACCAGCTGCTCCTTGACCGACTGCGAGCCGGCGCGCTTCTCCTGCATCTCGGAGAAGTGCGTCTTGCGGCGGCGGGTGTAGGTGGTGCGGGCGCCGCTGAAGCGGCGCCACAGCGCGTCGTCGGTGGCCCGGTCGATGCGCGGGAGCGCCTTCCAGGTGTCGAGCAGCTCGCGCAGCCGGTTGGCCCCGTTGCGCCAGTCGCTGCCCTGGGCCAGCCGCTCGGCCTCCTCGACGATCCGCTCCTTCTCACCGCGCGACTCCGCTGCGCGCTCCGCGCGCTCGGCCTTGCGGGCCTCGCGCTGGTGGGCGATGACGGGGGCGATCGCGTCGAGCCGCGTGGTGAGGGAGTCGAGGTCGCCGACGGCGTTGGCGTCGACGACCTGGCCACGGACCCGCTTGACCGACTCGGTGGCCTCCTCGGGGGAGAGCACACCGGCGCCGACGCGCTGCTCGAGGAGGCCGACCTCGAACTCGAGGGCGTCATAACGGTCGGTGAAGAACTTCAGCGCCTCCTCGGGCGTGCCGACGGGATACTGCCCGACCGAGCGTTCACCGTCGGCGGTACGGACAAAGACCGTCCCGTCGTCGGCGACCCGACCCCACTCATGGCTCGTCACGTGCGTTCCTCTTCCCACCTGCCGGGCGCGTCGGCGCGACGCGTCGACCCGGACACATTGGCCCATGCTAGTGGGATAGCCCGGTGTGGATAGGCTTCCGGGGTGTTGATCGCCGGCTTCCCCGCAGGTCCCTGGGGCACCAACTGCTATGTCGTGGCCTCGGCCGCAGGCAGCGAGTGCGTCGTGGTCGACCCCGGCAAGGACGCGGGCGAGGGTGTCGCCCAGGTCGTGGCGGAGCACCGGCTCAAGCCGGTCGCGGTGCTGCTGACCCACGGGCACATCGACCACATGTGGAGTGTCGCGCCCGTGGCGGGCAGCTATGACGCGACCGCCTGGATCCACCCGCGCGACCGGCACCTGCTGACCGATCCCATGGCAGGCATGTCCCGGGAGACCAGCCAGATGCTGCTCGGGTCCGGCTACGAGTGGGCCGAGCCCGACGACGTCCGCGAGCTCACGGACATGCAGGAGCTCGAGCTCGCGGGCCTGACGTTCGTCGTCGACCACACGCCCGGCCACACCGAGGGCTCGGTGACCTTCCGGACGCCCCACGACGCCGTCGAGGTCTCCGAGGTCATGTTCTCGGGGGACCTCCTCTTCGCCGGCTCCATCGGACGCACCGACCTGCCCGGCGGGGACCATCCGACGATGCTGCGCAGCCTCCGGACCAAGGTGCTGCCCCTCGCCGACGACGTCGTCGTGCTGCCGGGGCACGGCGACCAGACGTCCATCGGCCGCGAGCGCGCGACCAACCCCTTCCTGCTCGACCTCCTGACGGAGGGCACCGCCGACCGAGTGACCAGAGGTCTCTGACAGATGTCCAAACCCACACCCCTGAGCGGGTTCCCCGAGCTGCTGCCCGCGCAGCGGGTCGTCGAGCGCGAGGTGATCGCCTCGCTGTCCCGGACCTTCGAGCTGCACGGGTTCGCCAACATCGAGACGCGCGTCGTCGAGCCGCTCGACCGGCTCGCCAAGGGCGGCGAGATCGACAAGGAGATCTATGTGCTGCGCCGGCTCCAGGCCGGCACGGACGTCGACGACGCTGCGCCCGGTCAGGGCCTCGGGATGCACTTCGACCTCACCGTCCCGTTCGCGCGCTACGTCCTCGAGAACGCCGGCCACCTGGAGTTCCCCTTCCGGCGCTTCCAGATCCAGCCGGCCTGGCGCGGCGAGCGCCCGCAGGAGGGCCGCTTCCGGCAGTTCACCCAGGCCGATGTCGACATCGTGGGACGCGACGAGCTCCCGTTCCACCACGACATCGAGGTGATGTCGGTGATGGTCGCCGCCCTCGCCGAGCTGCCGCTGCCACGGCTGTCCTTCCAGTTCAACAACCGCAAGCTGATCCAGGGCTTCTACCGTGGCCTGGGCATCGGCGACGTGACCGCCGCGATCCGTGCGATCGACAAGCTCGACAAGCAGCCGCCGGAGGCGGTGGCCCAGATGCTCGTCGACTCGGCAGGGGCGACCCCCGAGCAGGCGCAGCGGTGCCTCGCGCTGGCGACGATCCGCACCACGGACGCCTCGTTCGTCGACCGCGTGCGCGAGCTCGGCGTGAGCGACCCGCTCCTGGACGACGGGCTGGAGGAGCTCGCCGCCGTGGTCGAGGGCTGCGCGACGGCGGCCGACGGCCGCGTGGGCGTCGAGGCCAACCTGCGCATCGCCCGGGGCCTCGACTACTACACGGGCACCGTCGTCGAGGTCTTCATGGCCGGCTACGAGCGACTCAAGTCCGTCGGCGGGGGCGGCCGCTACGACGCGCTCGCCTCCGACGGCAAGACCACCTACCCCGGCGTCGGACTGTCCTTCGGCGTCTCGCGCACCCTGATCCCCCTTCTCACCGAGGGAGTCCTGGTCGGCAGCCGCCCCGTGCCCAGCGCGGTGCTGGTCGCGCTCGCCGACGAGGAGTCGCGACCACGCAGCGAGCGGGTGGCCGCGGCTCTGCGCCGTCGTGGAGTGCCGTGCGAGGTCGCTCCCAGCCCGCAGAAGTTCGGCCGCCAGATCCGCTTCGCCGAGCGGCGTGGCATCCCCTTCGTCTGGTTCCCGGGCGCCGAGGGCGACGAGGTCAAGGACATCCGCAGCGGCGAGCAGGTCGCCGCCGACCCCGACGGCTGGGTCCCTCCGGCGGCGGACCTGCGCCCCACGATCCTCACCACCATCGACTCCAAGGAGCCAGTCTCGTGATCCGCACCCACGACGCAGGGGCGCTGCGCGCCGAGCACGTCGGCCAGACCGTCACCCTCGCCGGCTGGGTCGCCCGGCGCCGGGACCACGGGGGAGTGGCCTTCCTCGACCTGCGCGAGGCCAGCGGCGTCGTCCAGGTGGTGGTGCGCGACGAGGCCGTGGCGCACGCGCTGCGCAACGAGTTCTGCCTCGCGGTGACCGGGGAGGTCGCGCTGCGGCCCGAGGGGAACGCCAACCCCAACCTCCCGTCGGGCGAGGTCGAGGTCATCGCGAGCGACGTCGCCGTGCTCAACGCCGCGGCCCCGCTGCCGTTCCCGATCGACGACCACGTGGACGTCGGCGAGGAGGCACGGCTGCGGCATCGCTACCTCGACCTGCGCCGGAGCGGTCCCAACCAGGCCCTGCGCCTGCGCAGCAAGGTCAACAAGGCCGCGCGCGACGTGCTGGACGAGCACGGCTTCGTCGAGGTGGAGACCCCGACGCTCACCCGGTCCACGCCCGAGGGCGCCCGCGACTTCCTCGTCCCGGCCCGGCTCCAGCCGGGCAGCTGGTATGCCCTCCCGCAGAGCCCCCAGCTCTTCAAGCAGCTGCTCATGGTCGCCGGGATGGAGCGCTACTACCAGATCGCGCGCTGCTACCGCGACGAGGACTTCCGTGCCGATCGTCAGCCGGAGTTCACCCAGCTCGACATCGAGATGAGCTTCGTCGACCAGGACGACGTCATCGGTGTGGCCGAGGACGTGCTGGCCGCCGTGTGGGGACTCATCGGCTACGACGTCCCGCGCCCGGTGCCGCGGATGACCTACGCCGAGGCCATGGCCCGGTTCGGCTCGGACAAGCCCGACCTGCGGATGGGGCAGGAGCTCGTCGACTGCACCGACTACTTCTCCGACACGCCGTTCCGTGTCTTCCAGGCGCCCTACGTCGGCGCCGTGGTCATGCCGGGCGGCGCCGACCAGCCGCGCCGCCAGTTCGACGCCTGGCAGGAGTGGGCCAAGCAGCGCGGTGCCCGCGGCCTGGCCTACGTCACCTTCGGTGCCGACGGCGAGCTCGGCGGCCCGGTGGCCAAGAACCTGTCCGACGCGGAGAAGGCCGGTCTGGCTGCCCAGGTCGGCGCGCAGCCGGGTGACTGCGCGTTCTTCGCTGCGGGGCCGGTCAAGGCGAGCCGGGCGCTGCTGGGCGCCGCCCGACTGGAGATCGGCCGGCGCTGCGGCCTCATCGACGAGAGCGCCTGGGCGTTCGTCTGGGTGGTCGACGCGCCGCTCTTCGAGCCGGCCGACGAGGCGACCGCCGCCGGGGATGTCGCGGTCGGCAGCGGCGCCTGGACCGCCGTCCACCACGCCTTCACCTCGCCGCAGGACCTGGAGTCCTTCGACCAGGACCCCGGCCGGGCGCTCGCCTGGGCCTACGACATCGTGTGCAACGGCAACGAGATCGGCGGGGGCTCCATCCGTATCCACCGCCGCGACATCCAGCAGCGGGTCTTCGGCGTCATGGGCATCGCCGAGGACGAGGCGCAGGAGAAGTTCGGCTTCCTGCTGGACGCCTTCCAGTACGGCGCTCCGCCGCACGGCGGCATCGCCTTCGGCTGGGACCGGATCACGGCCCTGCTGGCCGGGACCGACTCGATCCGCGAGGTCATCGCGTTCCCCAAGTCAGGGGGCGGCTACGACCCGCTGACGGCGGCGCCGGCGCCCATCACACCCGAGCAGCGCAAGGAGGCCGGGGTCGACGCCAGGCCGGTGAAGGACGTCCGGCAGGACGAGTGAGTCGCCGGATTTCCTATGGTGAGGACAACAGCCCGAAACCAGATCGTTACGATCCGGTGATCGAGAAGGCTTCCTGCGTCGCCTAGAGTCTCGGACGGCACCCCACGTGGGACCGGTCGGGCGATCCCCGGATCCGGAGGACGCAGGAGCCACAGATCTGGCCAACAGATGGGGAGAGCATGTCGGTGCCGACGACCGGTCCCGAGACACTCGGGACACTGAGCGATGAGCCGATCGTCGAGCCCGATGCACCCCAGGGGCGCCGCAAGCGCAAGAAGAAGGGCGGCGACGGCGCCATCGTCGGCAAGTCGCCCCTCCAGATCGCGTGGGGCCGGCTGCGCCGGGACAAGATCGCGGTCGTCTGCGGCGCCGTGGCGCTGTTCTTCGTGCTCGTCGCGATCTTCGCCGACGTGATCGCCAAGATCTTCGGCGTCAGCCTGGACACGGTCCTGGCGTCCACCGTCATCAACCCCATCAACGGGCTGCCCAAGAACGGCCCGCCGCTCGCCGGCTTCGACCCGGCGCACCCGTTCGGGGTCGCGCCGCGCAACGGCGATGACAACCTGGCCTACTGGATCTATGGCTGCCGGACCTCGCTCATCATCGCGACCCTGGCCACGGTCTTCTCCACGATCGTCGGCATCTTCATGGGCCTCGTCGCCGGGTTCACCGGGGGCATCGTCGACCGGGTGATCTCCTTCATCATCGACCTGTTCATGACGATCCCCTTCCTGCTGGCCGCGCTCACGCTCGCCCCGATCATCAACCAGCGGTTCGCGCTCAGCGACCACTACCCCATGATCCAGAAGACCACCCTGGTCGCGGTGCTGGCTCTCTTCGGGTGGATGCCGCTGGCCCGCCTGATGCGGGGCGAGGTCCTGTCGCTGCGCGAGCGCGAGTTCGTCCAGGCCGCGCGCGTGCTCGGCATGCCCGTGCGCCGCATCCTGCTCAAGGAGCTGCTGCCCAACCTCGTGGCACCGATCGTCATCAGCATCTCGCTGCTGCTGCCGGGATTCGTCGCCGCGGAGGCGGGGCTCGCCTACCTCGGCATCGGCGTCACCAGCGGCGCCTCGTGGGGCCAGACGATCAACAAGGCCGTGCCGTGGTTCGACAACTACGGCCTCTATCTGTGGGAGCCGTTGATCGGGATCGTCGCGCTGGTGCTCGCGCTCAACCTGCTGGGTGACGCGATCCGCGACGCGCTCGACCCCAAGACCCGTCGCTGACGGGACCCAGACGTCGCCTCCGGTCGGCCCGGCCGAGGCGCGAACCAAGAAACGAAAGGCTGGACAGCATGAGACGGAGCAAGCCGCTCGCAGCGGTTGCTGTTGCTGCCCTGTTCGCGCTCGCCGCGTGCGGCGGCGGGGGCGGCAACAGCAGCAATGACCCATCCGGCGGGTTCACCGAGGGCCTCAGCTCGGTGGCCAAGGACCCGGAGCGCCAGGCGCCCGCGGCCGACATCGAGGGAGCGCAGACCGGTGGCACCATCACGGTCTACCTGCCCGGCGACCCCGGTCCCGAGGACCTCGACCCGACCGGTGGCTGGTCGGTGACCGGCAACTCCATCGAGCAGGCGCTCGTCACGCGGTCGCTGACGCAGTACGCCCGTGACCCCAAGACCGGCGACATGGTCCTGGTGCCCGACCTGGCCACCGACCTGGGCCAGCCCAACGACGACTTCACCGAGTGGACCTTCACGATCCGCGACGGTGTGAAGTGGGAGAACGGCAACCCGGTCACCGCGGAGGAGGTCGCCTGGGGCATCACGCGCTCCATGGACTCGACCCAGTTCCCCGGCGGTCCCGGCACGGAGTACTCCGTGAACTACTTCGCCGACCCCGAGTACAAGGGCCCCTACACCGACAAGAAGGCCAAGTGGGGCGGCGTCTCGTTCGACAACGACGCCAAGACGGTGACCATCAAGATGGCCAAGCCGTTCCCCGACATGGACAACTGGGGCGCCTTCATGGCGATGGGCCCGGTGCCGCTCGGTGCCGCCAGCGACCCGCCGGACTACGGCAAGAAGCCGCTGTCGACCGGTCCCTACAAGGTCGAGTCCTTCAAGCCCGGTGAGTCCCTGACCCTGGTCAAGAACGACCAGTGGGACCCCAACACCGACCCGGCGCGTCACCAGTACGCCGACGGCTTCGTCTTCAAGTTCAACCAGGACCAGGCCAAGGTCGACGAGATCATGCTGTCGGACAACGAGGAGTCGCAGACCGCGCTGTCCAACGCGCTCGGCTCCGACAACTACGCGCAGGCCAAGGAGGCGCTCGGCGACCGGCTCGTGCAGCAGTCGGGCCCGTGCACCAGCTTCCTGTCGCCCGACTACACCAAGATCACCGACATCAACATCCGCAAGGCCATCGCCTACGCCTACCCCTACGAGGACGCGTGGCAGGCGGGCGGCGAGGTTCCGGGTGTCACCCGCGTTCCCGCCAACTCGATCATGCCTCCGGGCATGGCGGGCAAGCCCGGCGCGGACTACTTCGCCGACGGTGAGCAGTTCACCTACCAGCCCGAGAAGGCCAAGCAGCTCCTGGCCGACGCGGGCTACGAGCCCGGCGAGTTCAAGATCACGATGGTCTTCTACGAGATCGACCCGCTGGCCAAGGCTGTCCAGCAGCAGGTCACCAAGGGCTTCGAGGACTCGGGCTTCTCGGTGAAGGCCATCCCGGTCCAGGACTCGCCCTACGTCGTGTGGCTCGACCCGGACAACAAGATCAACAAGACCCTCAACCTGCGCGGCGTCAACTGGTGCGCTGACTGGCCGTCGGGTCTGACGATGATCCCGCCGCTCGTCCGGACGGGCGCGGCCTACAACACCTCCTTCTTCTCGGAGCAGGCCGTTGACGACAAGATCGACGAGATCAGCACGATGCCGCTCGACGACCAGGCCGACGCATGGGGTGCGCTGGACGAGGAGATCAACTCCAAGTACCTCCCGATGATCCCCACCGCGTTCCGCAACGACCTGTACGTCTTCGGCAGCAAGATCGGCAACCCGGCCGGTGACGGTCAGATCGGTGCTCCGGACTACAAGGACCTGTTCGTGATGCAGTGATCGCCTGATCGTCTGATCTGGTACATCCTGTCCGGGTGGGGGTCGCACTCCTGCGGCCCCCACCCGGACCACCAACCCCCGGGAAGGTCGAGTCGTGTTCGCCTACATGGTCAAGCGCCTGCTGTCAGGCGCCTTGGTGCTGTTCCTGATCTCGCTCTCCGTCTTCCTGCTCTTCTGGTACGGGCCCGACCAGCCCGCCCGACCCATCTGCGACCGTGACACCAGCAACCACTGCACGCCTGCCCGGCTCGAGGTGTTCACGCAGAACCTCGGCTACAACAACCCTGTTCTCAGCGAGTACGGCGTCTGGCTCAAGGGCGTCTTCGCCGGACGCGACATCCAGTTCGGGAGCTCGAAGGTCTACCACTGCGACGCCCCCTGCCTCGGCTACTCCTACCGCACCAAGATCCCCGTCTTCGAGGAGATGAAGTCGAAGATGCCGGCGACCCTCTCGGTCGCGATCGGCGGGGCCTTCTTCTACCTGTTGTTCGGCATCCCCATCGGGGTCGCCGCCGCCCGAAGACGGGGGACCGTGGCCGACAAGGCGCTGGTGTCCTCGTTCCTGGTCATCAGCTCGATCCCCTACTACCTCTTCGCGCTCCTGACGTGGCTGTTCGTCACGGTGGTGTGGCAGGTCCCGGGGATCTCGGAGACCGGCTACTTCAAGTTCACCGACAACCCCGCCAAGTGGTTCTCGGGGCTGATCCTCGCCTGGATCGCGCTGGGGATCTTCGGCAGCACGCAGTACACGAGGTACTCCCGTGGCGCCATGGTCGAGGCCCTGAGCGAGGACTACATCCGCACGGCTCGAGCCAAAGGTCTGCCGACGCGGACCGTCGTCTACAAGCACGGCCTGCGGGCCGCGCTGGTGCCCATCGTGACCATCTTCGGCATCGACTTCGGCACCCTGCTCGCGGGCACGATCTTCACCGAGCGCATCTTCGACATCCAGGGCATCGGCTGGTGGGGTCTCCAGGCGGTGCTCGGCAAGGACCTGCCGGTGGTCCAGGCGACCGCGCTGTTCGGCGCGGCGATGATCATCATCAGCAACCTGGTCGTCGACCTCGTCTACAGCATCCTCGACCCGCGCGTAAGGCTGACATGACATCCCCTGTGACCGGCGGCGACGCTGGAGATGCGTTCCTGACCGTCGACGACCTGACGGTCCGGTTCCCGACCGAGGACGGCCTCGTCACGGCCGTCAGCAACCTGAGCTACTCCGTCGAGCTCGGCAAGACGCTGGGCATCGTCGGCGAGTCCGGGTCCGGCAAGTCGGTCTCGACGCTGGCTGTCTTGGGGCTGCACGACCGACGGTCGAGCCGGATCACCGGCTCCATCCGCGTCGGTGGCACCGAGGTCGTCGGCCTGTCCGAGGAGCGGCTGCGCGACCTGCGCGGCAACCAGGTCGCGATGATCTTCCAGGACGCCCTGGCGGCGCTGCACCCGTTCTACAAGGTCGGCAGCCAGCTGTCCGAGGCCTACCTCGTGCACCACCCGAGCGCGTCCAAGCGCGACGCCCGCCGCAAGGCCGTCGAGATGCTGGACCGCGTCGGCATCCCGCAGCCGGATGCGCGGGTGGACGACTTCCCGCACCAGTTCTCCGGCGGCATGCGGCAGCGCGCGATGATCGCGATGGGCCTGATCAACGACCCGTCGCTGCTCATCGCCGACGAGCCGACGACCGCCCTTGACGTGACGGTGCAGGCGCAGATCCTCGACCTGCTCAACGACCTCCAGCGCGAGTTCAACTCCGCGGTCATCATCATCACCCACGACCTCGGGGTCATCGCCGAGATGGCCAACGACGTCCTCGTGATGTACGCCGGCCGCGCGGTCGAGTACGGCCCGGTCAAGGAGATCCTGACGCACCCGGACATGCCCTACACCTGGGGCCTGCTCTCGAGCATCCCGGACGTCACGGCGGACACCGACGCCCGGCTGATCCCGATCCCGGGCAACCCGCCCAGCCTCCTCAACCCGCCGAGCGGCTGTGCCTTCCACCCGCGCTGCGCGCACGCCGACAAGGTCCCGGGTGACCTGTGCCGGACGACCCTGCCCGAGCTGACGCCCGCCGACGAGGGCGGCTACCACGTCAAGCGCTGCCATCTGGTTGACTCGCAGGCGATCTACCAGTCCGAGGTCCTGCCCGAGATCGCCCCCGACCTGGTCGAGGAGAACTGATGGCCGACGTCCACACCGAGCCCAGCGGGGACTCCCCGTCCGACGTGCCGGCCGCTGTCGCAGCGGAGACCGGTGAGGTCGAGCCGGGGATCCCGCACTCGTTCTCGGAGCTGGTCGAGGTCGGGCACAAGCCCACGCGGCTCGACACCTCGGCGGAGCCGGTGCTCACGGTCGAGAACCTCAAGATGTACTTCCCGGTGAAGTCCTCGGGTCTGCTGCGCCGCACCATCGGGCACGTGCAGGCCGTCGACGGCGTCTCCTTCGAGGTGCCGCGCGGCGGCTCCCTGGGCCTGGTGGGGGAGTCCGGCTGTGGCAAGTCGACGACCGGCCGGCTCATCACCCGGCTCTACAACCCCACCGCCGGCGACATGTGGTTCGGCGGCAAGAACATCGCGCGGATCTCCCAGCGGGAGTACAAGCCCATGCGGCGCGACGTGCAGATGATCTTCCAGGACCCCTACACCTCGCTCAACCCTCGACACACGGTGGGCGCCATCGTGGGGGCGCCCCTGGCCGTCCACAACATCGTGCCCCGCGACAAGATCCTCTCGAGGGTCCAGGAGCTGCTGGAGGTCGTCGGCCTCAACCCCGAGCACTACAACCGCTACCCCAACGAGTTCTCCGGCGGTCAGCGACAGCGCATCGGCATCGCCCGGGCGCTGACCCTGAACCCCAAGCTGCTGGTGGCCGACGAGCCCGTCTCGGCGCTCGACGTGTCGATCCAGGCGCAGGTCATCAACCTGCTCCAGGACATCCAGCGCGAGTTCGACGTGGCCTTCCTCTTCATCGCCCACGACCTGGCCGTCGTCCGGCACTTCTGCCCCGAGGTCGCGGTGATGTACCTCGGCAAGATCGTCGAGATCGGTGACCGCGAGACGATCTACCTGCATCCGAAGCACCCCTACACGCAGGCGCTGCTCAGCGCCGTACCCGACGTGAAGCAGGCCGCGATCGGCGGCCGCCGCGAGCGGATCCGGCTCGAGGGCGACGTCCCGAGCCCCATCAACCCGCCCTCGGGCTGCCGCTTCCGCACCCGCTGCTCGATCGCCCAGGAGATCTGCGCCCGCGTCGAGCCGCCGCTGCTGCAGATCGCCTCGCGCCACAAGGTGGCCTGCCACTTCCCGGGCGAGATCGGCAACCACCCGTCGCGCCCCGTGACCACCGACCTGCTGGCCGTCGACGACAACGGCAGCCCGCGCCCCGGTGTCACGCCCGCCGAGCAGATCAACATCCCCGGCTACGCCGACACCTGGTATGACATCGACCGGGGTCAGCTGACGCAGGGCTGAGGCCGCTCGAGGCTCGTCGGTTTCCCCGCTCGAGCGGGGAAACCGGCACTGGGTGGCCGGAGTTTCGGCCTACCAGTGACGGCTTCGGCCACTCCGTGTGACAGCCGGTGCCGGAGTGACGGCGAGGACCTCGCCCGGCGCGGACCGGGCCCGCCCCGTACGACGACGGGGCACGAACCGCAGGTCCCCGGGCCGACAGCCGTGCTCGCCGGACGCACGCGGGAGGGGTGACCGGGACCGCACTAGGGTGGGGCCTCGTGGACGGCCTGTTCGAGATCTCGCAGCCGGCGCCGCCGGGCAGCGGCTCGCTGGCCGCCAACACCACGGCGTCGGCGCCGCTGGCCGTGCGGATGCGGCCGCGCACGCTCGACGAGCTGGTCGGCCAGGCGCAGCTGAGGGCGCCCGGGTCGCCGCTGCGGCAGCTGGTGGAGGGCGACCAGTCGATGTCGCTGCTGCTCTGGGGTCCGCCGGGCACCGGGAAGACCACGATCGCCGCCATCGTCAGCGGCCAGACCGACCGGCGCTTCGTCGAGGTCTCCGCCGTCGCCGCGGGTGTCAAGGAGGTACGCGCGGCCATCGATGCCGCCCGGCGCGAGCTGGTCGCCACGGGCCGAGAGACGGTGCTGTTCGTCGACGAGGTGCACCGGTTCACCAAGGCGCAGCAGGATGCGCTGCTGCCCGGCGTGGAGAACCGGTGGGTCACCCTGGTCGCCGCGACCACCGAGAACCCGTTCTTCTCGGTGATCAGCCCGCTCCTCTCGCGAAGCCTGCTCCTGCGCCTCGAGTCGCTCACCGACGACGACGTCCGCGAGGTCGTGGCCCAGGCGCTGGCCGACGAGCGCGGGCTCGCCGGGGTGTTCACGCTGCACGACGACGCGCGCGACCACCTGGTCCGGCTCGCGGGAGGGGACGCGCGGCGGGCGCTGACCTACCTCGAGGCCGCGGCGGGCGCCGCGCGCACCAACCAGGCGACGGAGATCGACCTCGCCACCGCCGAGACCGCCGTCGACCAGGCGGCCGTGCGCTACGACCGTCAGGGCGACCAGCACTACGACGTCACCAGCGCCTTCATCAAGTCGGTGCGCGGCTCCGACGCGGACGCGGCGCTGCACTACCTGGCCCGGATGTTCGAGGCGGGGGAGGACCCCCGGTTCATCGCGCGCCGGCTGGTGATCCTGGCCAGCGAGGACATCGGGCTGGCCGACCCCACGGCCCTTCCGACGGCGGTGGCGGCCGCCCAGGCGGTCCAGCTGATCGGCATGCCCGAGGCCCGCATCAACCTCGCCCAGGCCACCATCGCGCTGGCCGTGGCCCCCAAGTCCAACGCCGTCATCACGGCGGTCGACGCCGCCATCGCCGACGTCCGCGCGGGCAAGATCGGGCCGGTGCCGGCCCACCTGCGCGACGCGCACTACCCGGGAGCGGAGCGGCTGGGTCACGGCTCGACCTACAAGTACAGCCACGACGAGCCGTTCGGCGTCGCCGAGCAGCAGTACGCTCCCGACGCGGTCGGCGACGCGGCCTACTACCGGCCCACCGCCCTCGGCGCCGAGGCCGCGGTCAAGGAGCGCTGGGAGCGCATCCGCCGCCTCATCCGCGGGCAGGCCCCGGGGGGATAGGGTTCGGCGTGATGTTGCAGTGGCTCCTCCTCGCCTGCGCGGTCCTCCTGGGTCTCGCGGCGCTGCTGCTCGCCCTGGTGCTGGCCCGCACGCGGCGAGCCGCGCGCGAGGACCTCGCCCAGGCCCGGGCGGAGACCGACCAGCTGCGCAGCCGGGTGGCGGGAATCGAGGAGCGGATCGCGCCCCGGCCACACCACGAGCCGACGGCCGTGCAGGAGTACGTCATCACCGACCTCGGGGAGCTGCCCGCCGGTTCGGACCTCGACCTGGTCCGGGAGGCCCCCGGCCGGATCGACGGCAGGCTCTTCGCCGACCTGGTGCTGCGAGAGACCGTGGTCAAGAGCGCCGCGCTGGCCCACGGGCTGCGGCGCGCGCTCGAGCCCGAGAACCGCTTCCGGATGCGCTACACCTTCCGCCGGGAGGTCAAGCAGTCCCGCAAGCGACGCCGGGCCGAGCTCCGCGAGGCCCGGCGTCTGGTCGCCCGCGAGCGTCGCCGGCGGGACGCCGCATGAGGCGGACGTTCTGGTTCGTCGCGGGAGCCGGCGCGGGCGCCTACGCCCTGACCAAGGCGCGCCGAGCCGCCGAGGCGCTGACCTTCGACGGCCTGCGCGACCGGGTCAACGGGGCCGCCGCGGCCGCCCGGATCTTCCGGGACGAGGTCGCCACCGGCGCCGCCGAGAAGGAATCCGAGTTGCGCGAGCGGCTGGGCCTGGTGCCTCATGGGATCCCTGAGCTCGGCGCCGCTCCCCGGCACCGGGCGACGGAACCGAGCACCCCCCTCCGACAGATCGAGCAGGAAGGCACCAGCTGATGGACACCGCGGAGATCCGCCGCCGGTTCGTGGCCCACTTCGAGGCCGACGGACACACGGTGGTGCCTTCGGCATCGCTGCTGCTCGACGACCCGACGCTGCTGTTCGTCAACGCGGGCATGGTGCCGTTCAAGCCCTACTTCCTCGGCCAGGAGCGGCCGCCCTACCCGCGCGCCGTCAGCGTGCAGAAGTGCGTGCGCACCCTCGACATCGAGGAGGTCGGCAAGACCACCCGGCACGGCACGTTCTTCCAGATGTGCGGCAACTTCTCCTTCGGCGACTACTTCAAGCCCGGGGCGATCGACCTCGCCTGGCGGCTCGTCACGGGCAGCCAGGAGTCCGGAGGACTCGGCTTCGACGGCGACAAGATCTGGGTCACCGTGCTCGAGGGCGACGACGAGGCCATCGACCTGTGGCACAGCGTCGCGGGCCTGCCCCACCAGCGCATCCAGCGGCGGGGTCTGCTCGACAACTACTGGCACATGGGCGTCCCCGGCCCCGGTGGCCCGTGCAGCGAGATCTATGTCGACCGTGGGCCGGCGTTCGGACCCGAGGGCGGCCCGATCGTCGACGAGGACCGCTTCCTCGAGATCTGGAACCTCGTCTTCATGCAGGAGTCGCTCTCCGAGGTGCGCAAGAAGGACGACTTCGACGTCACCGGGCCGCTCCCGGCCAAGAACATCGACACCGGCCTCGGCCTGGAGCGGGTGGCCTACCTGCTGCAGGACAAGCACAACATGTACGAGATCGACGAGATGTACCCCGTCATCGCCCGGGCCGAGGAGCTCTCCGGGCGCACGTACGGCGCTGCGCACGACGACGACGTCCGGCTCCGGGTCGTCGCCGACCACGTCCGCAGCGCGATGATGCTCATCGGCGACGGTGTCACCCCCGGCAACGAGGCCCGCGGCTATGTCCTGCGCCGGCTGCTGCGTCGCGCGGTCCGCTCGATGCGCCTGCTCGGCTGCGAGGACCGGGTCCTGCCCGAGCTGTTCCCGGTCAGCCGGGACAAGATGAAGCTCGGCTACCCCGAGATCGAGCGCGACTGGGAGCGCATCTCGACGGTGGCCTATGCCGAGGAGGACGCGTTCCGCCAGACCCTGCGCGCGGGGACCCAGATCTTCGACCTGGCGACCTCGGAGGTCAAGGCCGGCGGCGGCACCCAGCTCTCCGGTGACCGGGCCTTCGCGCTGCACGACACCTACGGCTTCCCGATCGACCTGACCCTGGAGATGGCGGCCGAGCAGGGCCTGAGTGTCGACGAGGCGGGGTTCCGCCGGCTCATGAACGAGCAGCGCGAGCGGGCCAAGGCCGACGCGAAGGCCAAGAAGGGCCAGCACCGCGACGCGACCGCCTACCGCGCGGTCGCCGACGCCTTGGGGCGCGCGGTCGAGTTCACGGGCTATGACGAGGTGGTGTCCGAGGGCACGGTCCAGGGCATCGTCACCGAGGCCGGCGCGGTGGCGTCGGCCGGTGAGGGCGACGAGATCGAGCTCGTGCTCGACCGCACCCCCTTCTATGCCGAGGGCGGTGGCCAGCTCGCCGACCAGGGCGTCATCGAGCTCGCCAACGGCGCGCGCATCGAGGTCCGCGACGTGCAGTCGCCGGTCACCGGCCTGATCGTGCACAAGGCGGTCGTGCTGGCCGGCGAGGTGGCGCTCGGCACGGGTGCCCAGGCCAGGGTCGACCTGGCGCGCCGCCGGTCGATCTCGCGGTCGCACACGGCGACCCACATGGTGCACAAGGCGTTCCGCGAGGCGCTCGGGGAGACGGCCACGCAGGCCGGCTCGGAGAACTCGCCCGGCCGCTTCCGCTTCGACTTCTCGGCGACCGGCGCCGTGCCGGCCTCGGTGATGGCCGACGTCGAGGCCCGCGTCAACGACGTCGTCCTCGACGACCTCGCGGTGCACGCGGAGCTGATGAGCCAGGACGACGCCGTGCGCTCGGGCGCGATGGCCCTGTTCGGGGAGAAGTACGGCGACGTGGTGCGCGTGGTCTCGGTCGGCGACTGGACGCGCGAGCTGTGCGGAGGCACCCACGCGGGTCGCTCGGGCCAGCTGGGCGTGGTCAAGCTGCTCGGTGAGTCGTCGATCGGCTCCGGTGTCCGACGTGTCGAGGCGCTGGTCGGCAACGACGCCTACCGGTTCCTCGCCCGCGAGCACGTGCTCGTGGCGCAGCTGTCCGAGGCGCTCAAGGTGCGCCCCGAGGAGCTCCCCGAACGCGTCAACGACATCGTCGAGAAGCTGCGCACCGCGGAGAAGGAGATCGAGCGCGTCCGCGTCGGTCAGCTGCTGGCCGCGGGCGCACAGCTCGCGGCCGGGGCGGTCGACGCCGGCGGCGTGTCCGTCGTCGCGCACCGTGCCGACGGCGCGGGCGGCGGCGACGCGCGCACGCTCGCGCTCGACGTCCGTGGCCGGCTGCCGCAGGCCGGCCCGGCGCGGTCGTGGTCTTCGGCAGCAGCGACGGCAAGGTCTCGGTCGTGGCCGCCGTCAACGACGAGGCGCGCGCCGCCGGGGTCTCGGCCAACGCGCTGGTGCGCGCTGTCGGACCCCTCATCGGCGGCAAGGGCGGTGGCAAGGACGACGTCGCCCAGGGCGGCGGCATCGACACCAGCCGTCTCGACGAAGCGGTCGCCCTGGTGCCGGTCGAGGTCGCCCGCCAGGCCGGTCGGTGACCTTGCGCCACGGCGTCCGCCTCGGCATCGACCCCGGCGAGGCTCGCGTGGGCGTGGCCCGCAGCGACCCGTCGGGGTTCCTCGCCACCCCGGTCGAGACCGTCAACCGCGGCGAGGGTGACGTCGAGCGGCTGGTGGCGCTGCTCGCCGAGGAGGATGCCGTCGAGGTGGTCGTCGGCCTGCCGCGCTCGCTCTCCGGGGGCGAGGGACCGGCCGCGGCCAGGGTGAGGGAGTTCGCGGGCCGCCTGGCGCGTGAAGTTGCCCCCGTGCCCGTCAGGTTGTGTGATGAACGCCTGACCACGGTCTCCGCGGAGTCGATGCTGCGGGAGCGCGGTCGCAAGGGCAGGAGCCGCCGGGCGGTGGTCGACCAGGCCGCCGCCGTACTGATCCTGCAGCACGCACTGGACACCGAGCGCGCGACGGGTACGCCGCCAGGAGAGATCGTCGAGGTCACCGATGACTGAGCACGACCCCGAGCGCTATGTCGGCAAGCACTCGGCGCCCCCGCCCGAGCCGACGTCCGGCCCGCCCGCCTACGAGCCGCCGGCCTACGCCACGCCCGCCGACGAGCCCGCCTTCGAGCCCGGGGCCTACGACGACACCGCCGAGCCGGAGCCGGCCGGTGACCCCTATGCCGAGCGCACCGACACCCAGGAGCGTCTCGCCGACCAGCAGCCCTACGACCAGCAGGCCTACGACCAGCAGGCCTATGACGAGCAGGCCTACGACGAGCAGGCCTACGACGAGCAGGCCTACGACGAGCAGGCCTACGACGAGCAGGCCTACGACGAGGCGCCCTACTCCGAGCCGACGACCTACGCCGCCGCTCCCGCCGACGACGGGCGGCGCGACCGCCGCGGCCGATCGGGGGCGAGCTGCCTCGTGCTCGGCGTCGTGCTGCTGGTGGTGCTGCTGGTCGCCGGGTTCGGGGTCTGGAAGGGCGTCGGCGCCATCAAGGACCACTTCGCCGGCCCCGAGGACTACAGCGGCGGCGGCCACGGCTCGGTGATGTTCCAGGTCGAGGAGGGTGACACCGCCGTCGACATCGGCCGCGCGCTCAAGGCGGCCGGGATCGTCAAGTCCGTCGACGCGTTCACCCAGGCCGCGGCGGCGGAGCCCAAGTCCCGCGGCATCCAGGTCGGGTCCTACGAGATGAAGAAGGAGATGTCGGTCGACGCAGCCCTGGCGGTGCTCATCGACCCCGACAACCTGGTCAAGAACACCGTGACCATCCCCGAGGGGCTGCGGGTGGTCGACATCGTCGACATCCTGGTGGACAAGACCGGGGTGCCCAAGGCGGACTTCGACACCTGGCTCGCCAAGGCCGACCAGCTCGGCCTCCCCGACTATGCCGACGGCAACCCCGAGGGCTACCTGTTCCCGGCGACCTACGACGTGGGCCCGAACCCGACGGCCAAGTCGATCCTGACGATGATGGTCAAGCGGTGGCAGCAGGCGGCCGACGAGGCCGACCTCGAGGGGATGTCCGAGCAGCTCGGCTACACCCCCGCCGAGCTGATGACCATCGCCAGCCTCGTCGAGGCCGAGGCGCGACCCGACGACATGTCCAAGGTGGCCCGGGTCATCTACAACCGGCTCGAGAACCCCGGCACCGCCGGGACCATCGGCCGGCTGGAGATCGACGCGACGGTCAACTTCGCGCTCGGCAGGCGGCTCGGGGTCGTCCTCACCGAGGAGGACAAGGCCGTCGACTCGCCCTACAACACCTATGCCAACACCGGCCTGCCGCCGGGGCCGATCGAGGCACCGGGCGACGACGCCATCTATGCGGCGACGCACCCGGCGGACGGTGACTGGTACTACTACGTCACCGTCAACCTGCGCACGGGCGAGACCAAGTTCGCCGAGACCTACGACGAGTTCCTGGGCTACAAGGCGGAGTACCAGCAGTACTGCGAGACCTCCGAGGCCTGCTGACCGATGACCGTGCACTGTGGGGTGCTCGGGGACCCGATCGAGCACTCGTTGTCCCCGGTGCTGCACCGGGCCGGCTATGCCGCGGTCGGGCTCGACTGGAGCTATGACGCCCACCGTGTCGCCTCCGGTGGGCTCGGCGCGTTCCTCGGCTCGCTCGACGGGTCGTGGCGCGGGCTCTCGCTGACGATGCCGCTCAAGCGCGAGGCGATGGCGCTGGTCGACGAGGCGTCGGAGACCGCGGAGCTGGCCGGCGGCGCCAACACCCTGCTCCTGGGCGAGGGGCGCGTGGTCGGCGACAACACCGACGTGCCGGGGGCCGTGGCCGCGCTGCGGGAGCGCTACGACGGCCCGCTGGACCGGGTGGCCGTGTGGGGTGGAGGAGCGACCGCGGCCTCGCTGCTGCTCGCGGCGGCGCGGCTGGGCTGTCGCTCCTTCGAGCTCTTCGTGCGCGACCCGGCCCGAGTGGCCGACACCCTGGCCGCCGCCGCGCGGTTCCCGGAGCCGCTCGACGTCGGCGTGCGCACCCTGGGTGACCCTGTCGACGCCGACCTGCTCGTCTCGACGATCCCGGCGCTGCCCCAGGAGTCGCTCGTCGACTCGGTCGAGCGGGTGCAGGTCGTCTTCGAGGTGGTCTACGACCCGTGGCCGACCCCGCTCGCGCGGTGGGCCACCGGCGTGCCGCTGGTCACCGGCCTCGACCTGCTCGTCCACCAAGCGGCGCTCCAGTTCGCGCTGTTCACGGGTTCCGCTGCGCCCCTCGAGGTGATGCGGGATGCTGGCCGCGCAGCGCTCGCGGAGAGGGGATGAGGTGGACCCGACGGTGGTCGTCCCTGCCTGTGCCGTCCTCTGTGGGCTCGCCGGCCTCGCCGTCCCCGCGCTGATCGGGCGGATCCCCGAGCCCGAGCCCGAGCCCCACGACGACGCCCACGAGGAGGCCGTCCCCGGCCTCGACGACGGTCGCGCCGGCACGGAGCCGGAGATCGTCGCGACCCCGGCTCCCAAGGAGCCCTACGCCGAGATCGCGGCGCGGCCCGGCCTGGCATGGAAGTCGGCTCTCGCCTCGGCGGCCGCCGGCGCGCTGGTGGGCCTCGCCCTCGGGTGGAGCTGGCCGCTGCTGTTCTGGGCCCCGCTCGTCCCTCTCGGCGTCGCCCTGGCGGTCATCGACTGGCGGACCCAGCTGCTCCCGACCAAGCTCATCTGGCCGGCCTACGCCGTCACCCTGGCCGGCGTGCTGGTCGTCTGGCTGGCCACCCGCGACACCGGCGACGTGACGCGTGCCTTCTGGGGCTGGCTGATGGCGGGCGGCCTCTACTTCCTCCTGTGGGTCGTCTACCCGCGGGGTCTGGGGTACGGCGACGTGCGCCTCTCCGGCATCCTCGGCATCATCCTCGGCCACCTCGGCTGGGGCGAGGTCCTGACCGGCGTCTATGCCGGGTTCCTGCTCGGCGGCGTCCTCGGCGGTCTGCTGTCGGTGCTGCGCGTGGTCAAGCGGAAGTCGTTCCCCTTCGGCCCGTTCATGCTCGTCGGCGCCCTGGTCGGGCTGCTCTGGGGCGACCCGGTGCTGGCGAGTCTCGCCGGCCGCTGACGCTGCCGGTCACCCGACGCCGCCATGGAAGGATGAGCCCATGCTGCGTTGGCTCACCGCGGGCGAGTCCCACGGCCCGTCCCTGGTCGCGATCCTCGAGGGGCTGCCGGCCCATGTCCGGGTGACCTCCGACGACATCGCCGACGCCCTCGCCCGCCGTCGGCTGGGCCACGGCCGCGGTGCACGCATGAAGTTCGAGGCCGACCGGGTGACCATGGTCGGCGGCGTCCGGCACGGCGAGACCCTCGGCGGCCCGGTGGCCATCGAGGTGGCCAACTCGGAGTGGCCCAAGTGGGAGAAGGTCATGTCCGCCGACCCGGTGGACCCCGTCGAGCTCGACGCCCTCGCCCGCAACGCCGCGCTCACCCGGCCGCGGCCGGGGCACGCCGACCTCGTGGGCATGCAGAAGTACGACTTCACCGAGGCGCGCCCGATCCTCGAGCGCGCCTCCGCTCGCGAGACCGCGGCGCGGGTCGCGCTGGGCCGGGTGGCAGCGCACTTCCTCGAGCAGGCCACCGGCGCCCGCATCGTCTCCCACGTGGTGCGGATCGGCTCCGCGGCCGCCCCCGACGGGGTCGTTCCGGTCCCCGAGGACCAGGCACGGCTCGACGAGCACCCGGTCCGCTGCCTCGACGAGGCGGCCGGCCAGGCGATGGTGGACGCGATCGAGCAGGCCCACAAGGACGGCGACACCCTCGGTGGCGTCGTCGAGGTGCTGGCCTACGGCCTGCCGCCCGGGCTCGGCTCCCACGTCCACTGGGACCGTCGGCTCGATGCGCGGCTGGCCGCGGCGCTCATGGGCATCCAGGCGATCAAGGGCGTCGAGGTCGGTGACGGCTTCGCGCTCGCGGCCACACCCGGTTCCCTGGCCCACGACGAGATCGTGTCGACCGACACCGGCCTCCGGCGCACCTCCGGCCGCGCCGGAGGCACCGAGGGCGGAATGTCCACGGGCGAGGTGCTGCGCGTCCGCGCGGCCATGAAGCCGATCGCGACGGTGCCCCGCGCGCTGCGCACCGTCGACGTGAGCACCGGCGAGGAGGCCGTCGCGCACCACCAGCGCTCCGACGTCTGCGCCGTGCCGGCGGCGGGCATCGTGGCCGAGGCCATGGTCGCCCTCGTCCTGGCCGAGGCGGTGCTCGAGAAGTTCGGCGGCGACGCGGTGAGCGAGACCCGGCGCAACGTCGAGAGCTACCTCGACACCCTGAGGTTCCGGTGACCGCTGGACCACGCGTCGTGCTCGTCGGCCCGATGGGCGCGGGCAAGACAACGGTCGGCCGGCTGCTGGCCGACGCCTGGGGCGTGCCCGTGCGGGACACCGACGCCGATGTCGAGGCCAGGGACGGGCGGTCGGTGGCCGACATCTTCGTGGAGTCGGGGGAGGAGCACTTCCGCCGGCTCGAGGCTGCCGCCGTGGCGGAGGCGCTCGCGACCCACGACGGCGTGCTGTCGCTCGGCGGCGGCGCCGTGCTCGATCCCCACACCCGGGAGCTGCTGGCCGGCCACCCCGTCGTGTTCCTGAGGGTCGGTCTCTCGGACGCGGTGCAGCGGGTCGGCCTCGGCGTCGGACGACCGCTGCTGCTCGGCAACGTGCGGGCCCGGATCAAGGCGCTGCTCGACGAGCGCACCCCGATCTACGAGGCGGTGGCCTCGGTCGTGGTCGACACCGACGGGCGCGCGCCGGAGGATGTGGCCGAGGAGATCAGGGAGTCGCTGGGATGAGCGAGCCGACCGTCCTGCACGTGGGCGGCGCGTCGCCCTACGACGTCGTCGTCGGCGACGGCCTGCCCGCGCTGCTGCCCGGCATGCTCGGCGAGGGTGTCGAGCGGGTCGCCCTCATCCACGCCGCGGAGCTCACCGACCTGGCGCAGGGCATCCTCGAGGTGCTGCGCCCGCGCTTCGACGTGCTCGCGCTCGGGCTGCCCGACGGCGAGGACGCCAAGACCGCCGCGGTGGCAGCGGAGTGCTGGGAGTCGCTCGGACGAGCGGGCTTCACCCGCTCGGACGCGGTCGTGACGTTCGGCGGTGGCGCGACGACGGACCTGGGGGGCTTCGTGGCCGCCACGTGGCTGCGAGGAGTTCGCGTCGTCCACGTCCCCAGCACGCTGCTCGCCATGGTCGACGCGGCCGTGGGCGGCAAGACCGGCATCAACACCGGCAGCGGCAAGAACCTCGTGGGCTCCTTCTTCGAGCCGGCGGGCGTGCTGTGCGACCTCGGTCTGCTGCGCACCCTGCCGCGCGAGGAGCTGGTCGCCGGGCTGGGGGAGGTCGTCAAGTGCGGCTTCATCGCCGACCCCGTGATCCTCGACCTGGTCGAGTCCACCGACCCGGCCACCCTCGGGGCGGACTCGCCGGTCCTGCGCGAGCTGGTCGAGCGGGCCGTCCGCGTCAAGGTCGACGTGGTGGTCGCGGACCTCAAGGAGACCGGCGGGGTCGGTGGGCACCCGGGTCGCGAGGTGCTGAACTACGGTCACACGCTCGCGCACGCCATCGAGCGGGCTGAGGACTACACGATCCGGCACGGCGAGGCCGTCGCCATCGGCTGCGTCTTCGTCGCCGAGCTGGCCGCCCGGTCGGGGTCACTCTCGGCCGACCTCGTCGAGCGGCACCGGTCCGCGTTCGAGCGGGTCGGCCTGCCGATCCGCTACACCGGCAGCGCCTCGTTCGAGGAGCTCCGCGACGCCATGGCGATCGACAAGAAGTCCCGCGGCTCGCGACTCCGGTTCGTCGTCCTCGACGACCTGGCGACGCCGCGGGTGCTCGTCTCGCCGCCCGAGGAGGACCTGCTGGCGTCCTTCGCCGCCGTCACCGGAGGTGCGTCGTGAAGGTGCTCGTCCTCAACGGACCCAACCTCGGGCGGCTCGGCCGCCGCCAGCCCGAGATCTACGGGACCACTACGCACGCCGAGCTCGCCGAGCTCTGCGTCGCGTGGGGACAAGACCTCGGGCTCGACGTGGACGTGCGCCAGACCAACCACGAGGGCGAGCTGCTCGACTGGCTCAACAGCGCCGCGGATGAGGGCACGGCCGTCGTGCTGAACGCGGGTGCGTGGACGCACTACTCGTGGGCGATCTTCGACGCCTGTGCCCAGCTCACGGCGCCCCTCGTCGAGGTGCACCTGTCGGAGCCCAAGCAGCGCCCCGAGGTCTTCCGCCACACCTCGGTGGTCGAGGAGCATGCCGTCGCCACGATCGCCGGACACGGGATCGACGGCTACCGGCAGGCGCTCGAGGTCGTCGCCCGAGGCTGAGACCTCGCGAGGAACCGGCCTCGGCGCTCGCCCGTCCCACCCCCAGGATCGAGCGAGAGGGGCGGACGATGGACCGACCACTGACGGTCAGGCTGGGCAGCGTGCTGGTGGCGGTGGTGGTGGCCCTCGCGCTCGCGGTGGCCTATCTCGTCGGAGCGGCAGGGCACGATGCCAACGCGGCGACGGCGCCCGGCGCGGCCGAGGCGTCAGGTGCCGACGTCGGGACGGTCCGCATGGTCGGCCGTGGCCAGGTGACCGCCGTGCCGGACATGGCCACCTTCGCCGTGGCCGTCACCCTCAAACGCAGCGACCTCGACACCGCCCTGGGCGACGCCAGCGCGACCATGAAGCGGGTGCTCGACTCGCTGGGGGAGTACGACGTCGGCAAGGCCGACGTGCAGACCACGGGACTGTCGATGAGCCCCGAGTACGACTACCACTCCTACGGCCCGCCCACCTTCAGCGGCTACCGGGTCACCCAGTCGGTGCGGGTCGAGGTCCGAACGCTGTCCAAGGCCGGCGCCGCGATCACGGCCGCGGTCACCACCGGGGGCAACGACGTCCGGGTGCGCAACATCCGGCTCCAGGTCTCCGACCCCGACGCGGCGATCTCGCGGGCGCGCGACGCCGCGATCGCCGAGGCCCGCACCAAGGCGGAGCAGTATGCCGGCGCGGCGGACCAGGAGCTCGGCAAGGTCCGCAGCATCAAGGAGATCTCGGTGTCGGCTCCGGCCACGCACGAGCTGTCCTACCGGGCCTCCTATGACGCCCTCACGGCGGCCAAGGCCCCCGTCCCGATCCGCGCCGGCGAGAGCGACTTGACGGTGCGCGTCGAGGTGGTGTGGGAGCTGCCCTGACGCCCCGCCGCTCTCCCGGGTGGGAGGCGCCTCTCCTCCCCATGGTTCCGCCCGTTCGTTCCGGATCGAGGAACGGACGGTGGAAATGTGAACAATTCTTCCCGTTTGGCGGAGTGGGAACTCACATCGGCGCGACAACTGCCGAAGTGAAGACCGTTGGGGGGTAGTGCACCGGGACCTCCGAGATCCCGGTATCGAGAGAGGTCAGCCTGCTGTGAACCACCCGAGCCGTCGAGGCGTCCTCGCCTCCTTCCGGAACCTGAGAACAGCCCGCAAGCTCCTGACCAGCTTCGCCGTCATCACGCTCCTCCTGGTGGGCGTCGGAGTGCTCGGCGTCGTGAGACTGGCGGGGGCGAACGCCCAGATGCAGGAGCTGCACGACGTCAACCTGCATGCGGTCGACGCGCTGGGGGCCACGAACGCGGCCTTCCAGAAGGTGCGCTACGTCGCCATCGGCACCGGCCTCGGTGCGGACCGGGCGGCACGCCAGGCCGCCGCGGACAAGATCCCCGCGGCCGACGAGGCTCTCGACAAGGCCTGGGCGGAGTACGTCGCGACGACCGATGTCGAGGTCGCGGCGCTCGAGGACACGTTCGTCACCGACCTCGAGGACTACCGGACGCTGCGGGACGAGCAGCTCGTGCCCCTGGGAGTGTCGGGTCAGCTGGACGAGTTCCTGGCCCTCCGCGACGCCAAGTTCGCTCCGCTGGCGGCCGAGATGGACCAGGCCCTGGCCGACCTCGACGGACTGGAGAACAAGTCGGCCCAGCGGGACATCGACAACGCCGGCAGCTCCTATGTGTTGGCCCGCAACCTGATCTTCGGTGCCATCGGCGCCGCTGTGCTGCTCGGCGTCGCCATGGCGATGGCCCTCGGGCGGATGATCGCGCGTCCTCTCCAGCGGACGGTGACGGTGTTGGAGAACCTGGCCGAGGGGAAGCTGGACCAGTCGATCGAGGTGGACTCGACCGATGAGGTGGGTCAGATGGCGGTGGCGTTGAACTCGGCGATGGGCAAGCTGCGGGAGACGATGTCCACGATCGGTGCGAACGCTGAGGGGCTGGCTGCCTCCTCGGAGGAGCTGTCGGCGGTGTCGGGTCAGATGTCGGGGTCGGCCGAGGAGTCCGCGACCCAGGCGAACCTGGTCTCGGCCGCGGCCGAGCAGGTCTCGCGCAACGTGCAGACCGTGGCCACGGGGACCGAGGAGATGACGGCCTCGATCCGTGAGATCGCCAAGAACGCCCACGACGCGGCCGGGGTGGCTGCTCAGGCGGTCGAGGTCGCCGAACGGACCAGCGCGACGGTGGCGGAGCTGGGCAACTCCTCGGCCGAGATCGGGAACGTGATCAAGGTGATCAACTCGATCGCCGAGCAGACCAACCTGTTGGCGTTGAACGCGACCATCGAGGCCGCTCGGGCCGGGGAGGCCGGCAAGGGGTTCGCGGTGGTGGCCAACGAGGTCAAGGAGCTGGCCCAGGAGACCGCGAAGGCCACCGAGGACATCGGGCACCGGATCTCAGCGATCCAGTCCGACACCGAGAACGCGGTCACCGCGATCACCGAGATCTCCGCGATCATCGCCCAGATCAACGACACCCAGACCACCATCGCCTCCGCGGTCGAGGAACAGACCGCGACCACCAACGAGATGGGCCGCAACGTCACCGAGGCCGCCACCGGCTCCAACGACATCGCCCACAACATCACCGGCGTGGCCCGCTCGGCCTCCGACACCACCGCCGCCGCCTCCTCCACCGCCGGAGCAGCCGACGAGCTCGCCAAGCTCGCCGCCAACCTCCAAGGACTGGTCAACCAGTTCGCCTACTAGGCAAATAGGCTCCGCACGGCGGCGGACGATAGACTCGGTCGCCGCCGCGCGGCGCTCGACGTCGGCGCGGTCCCACCCTCGACGACGTAAGGCTGTATCGCGCGCATGGCAACCACCAACGACCTCAAGAACGGCATGGTTCTCAACCTCGACGGCCAGCTCTGGCAGGTCATCTGGTTCCAGCACCACAAGCCCGGCAAGGGCGGCGCCGTCGTGCGCACCAAGCTCAAGAACGTCGAGTCGGGCAAGACCGTCGACAAGACCTTCAACGCCGACGTCAAGGTCGAGGTGGCCAACGTCGACAAGCGGACGATGCAGTACCTCTACCACGACGGCTCGTCCTATGTGTTCATGGACACCGGGACCTACGACCAGACCGAGATCGGCGAGGACATCGTGGGCGACGCCAAGAACTTCCTCCTCGAGAACCAGGAGGCGATCGTCGCCACCAACGACGGCCGCGTGCTCTACATCGAGCTCCCCGCGTCCGTGGAGCTCGAGATCACCTACACCGAGCCGGGCCTCCAGGGCGACCGCTCCACGGGTGGCACCAAGCCCGCCACGCTCGAGACCGGGCACACCATCCAGGTCCCGCTGTTCCTGACCACCGGCGAGAAGGTCAAGGTGGACACCCGCGACTCGTCCTACCTGGGTCGCGTCTCCAGCTGATGGCGGCTCGCTCCAAGGCCCGCAAGCGGGCGCTCGACCTGCTCTATGCCTGCGAGCTCCGCGGTGACGACGTCATGGCGACGCTCGACCAGCGGATCGCCGACGGAGAAGGTCCCACCAACGACTACACCTCCACCCTCGTGCGTGGTGTCGTGGCGCATCGCGGTCGCATCGACGAGCTGCTGTCGTCGTACTCCCAGGGCTGGTCGCTCGAGCGCATGCCCGCGATCGACCGCAACGCGCTGCGGATCGGGGCCTTCGAGCTGTTGTGGGTCGACGACGTGCCCGACGCCGTCGCGGTGAACGAGGCCATCGCGCTGGTGCGCGACCTGTCGACCGACGACTCGCCGGCCTTCGTCAACGGCGTGCTCGGCGCGATGCTCCGGGACAAGACCGACCTCGTCGACGCGCCGCCCGCGTCCGCCGACGCCGACTGACCGTCGGGGCGCGCCTCCGGGTGCTTGGTCTCGCGACCGGGGGGTACCTCTTCGCACGGAGGCGGCGGAGAGTCGTCGCCCCGTGACCCCGACGGAGCACCCATGAGCGAGCTCAGGACCAAGGCCGAGCAGACCGGCCGGCGCGTGGACGACAGCAGCGCACTCGACACCGCGATCAGGTTCGGGCTGGTCGCCTATGGCGTGGTCTATCTCCTTGTCGGCTGGCTGGCCCTCCAGCTCGCCTTCGGGGACCAGGCCAACGCCTCGACCAAGGGCGCCATGAAGACGCTCGCCGAGCAGCCGTTCGGCGACGTCCTCGTGTGGGCGGTCGCGGTCGGCATGTTCCTGCTGGTGCTCTGGAGGGCCCTGGAGGCGCTCGGCGGGCACCGTGAGTACGACGGCGGTGACCGGCTCCGCCGGCGGGTGACCTCGGGCGTGAAGGCCGTCATCTATGCCGGACTGGGCGTCAGCGCCGTGAAGATCGCCCTCGGTGACTCCGGTGGGTCGCGCCCGTGGACGGCCCGGCTGATGGACCTGCCGTTCGGGCGCTGGCTGGTCGGCGCGGTCGGTCTCGGGATCCTGGCCTACGGCGCCAGCCTCGTCGTCAACGCCTGGACCGAGAAGTTCCGCAAGCACCTCGACAGCGAGGGCAGGTCAGGCAACGCGGGCAAGGCCTACCTGATGTTCGGCAAGGTCGGCTACGCCGCCAAGGGGGCGGCCTTCGGCCTCATCGGCGGGCCGGTCGTCTATGGCGCCATCACGCACGAGCCCAACAAGTCCGCCGGCCTCGACCGTGCCCTCCAGCAGGTGCTCCGGGAGCCGTTCGGGCCGGTCCTGCTCGTCCTGATCGCGGTCGGCATCGTCTGCTACGGCCTCTTCCAGTTCGCCCGCGCCCGGCACCTGTCGCGCTGACCGGCGCCGATGGCGTGCGATGCGTCCGTTGGGACGCGGATGGAAGGGTGAACCCATGGACGTCGACGTGGTGGTGCTGGGGCTCGGACCGGGCGGCGAGGACGCGGCCCGGCGGCTCGCGGAGGCGGGCCTGTCGGTCGTGGGTGTCGAGCGCCGCCTCGTCGGAGGCGAGTGTCCCTACTTCGGCTGCGTGCCGTCGAAGATGATGATCCGGGCCGCGGACGCGCTCGCCGAGGCTCGCCGCGTCACCGGCCTCGCCGGTGCGGCCGAGGTCCGGCCCGACTGGTCGGTCGTCGCCACCCGGGTCCGCGACGAGGCCACCGACGACTGGGACGACACGGTGGCGGTGGAGCGGCTGGACAAGGCCGGGGTGACGGTCGTCAAGGGCGCGGGCCGCCTGGACGGGCCCGGCCGGGTCGTCGTCGGCCCCGAGACCTACGACGCGGCGCGTGGCGTGGTCCTCAACACGGGCACCGAGCCGGCCGTGCCCCCCGTCGAGGGGCTGGCCGGGACGCCGTACTGGACCAACCGGGACATCCTGCGCGCCGAGGACCTGCCCGCCTCGATGATCGTCCTGGGCGGCGGCGCCATCGGGCTCGAGCTGGCCCAGGTGAGCTCCCGCTTCGGTGTGGAGGTCACCGTCGTCGAGGCCGCGGACCGGATCCTCGCTCCCGAGGAGCCCGAGTCGAGCCGTCTCCTCGAGGGCGTGCTGACGCGCGAGGGCGTCCGGGTCCTGACGGGCGCGGCCGTCTCGAGGGTCGTCCACGCCGACGGCCGGTTCACGCTCACGGTCGGCGACGAGCAGCTGTCGGCCGACCGGCTCCTGGTCGCCGCCGGCCGGCGTCCCAACCTCGCGGACATCGGCCTGGAGACGGTCGGGCTCGACCCCGCTGCGCGGAGCGTCGAGGTCGACGACCGGATGCGTGCGGGGGAGCGGCTGTGGGCCGTCGGTGACATCACCGGCAAGGGTGCCTGGACCCACATGTCGATGTACCAGGCCGACATCGCCGTCCGGGACATCCTCGGACAGGACGGGCCGGCGGCGGACTACCGGGCGGTGGGGCGCGTGACGTTCACCGACCCGGAGGTGGGATCGGTGGGGATGACGGAGCGGCAGGCCCGGGACGCGGGGCTGAGCGTCGCCGTGGCCACCACCGACCTCGCGTCCTCGTCCCGGGGCTGGATCGCCCGGGCCGAGGGCCTGATCAAGCTGGTCGCCGACACCGACCGGGGGATCCTGGTCGGTGCCACGTCGATCGGCCCCAGCGGGGGAGAGGTGCTCTCGATGCTCGCCACGGCGGTGCATGCGGAGGTCCCCATCGCGACCCTGCGCTCGATGCACTACGCCTACCCGACCTATCACCGAGCGGTGCAGACGGCTCTCGGCGAGCTCACCTGAGGGACCGGCCCACCCTGCCTCACCCGGACGATTCGTGGTCCGAAGGGCAGGTTTCGCTAGTCTGGTGAGTCACCGAGGTGCGCCGATCGCGAGGTGCGCCACCCCGGAGGTCTCGGAGATGCAGCAGGAACACCCGGCATGGTCGGCACCCGCCGACGCCCTCGTCGACCCGTTGGGGATCGCGGAGGACATGGAGTCCTACAGCGCTCGCCACGCCCAGGCCGAGCGGGCCGCGGCGGAGGAGGCGGCCGCCGCAGGTGCCGCCGAGGGCTCTGACGAGCCGTGGGCGACCGACGAGGGGCCGACCGTGCCTCGGCAGTACGTCGAGGCCGGACCGGGCGCCCCGCCGCTCGACGACGGCGACTCCGAGGTCACCCGCACCGCCGAGGTCCCCGTGGTGGAGGCGGCCGCCGCCGACCCGCTCACGGACGAGCCGACCACGGGCGAGCCGCCGCTCACGACCTACGAGGTGTCGACCTACCAGCCCGTCTGGCAGCAGCCCGCCTGGGACCAGCCGGCCCCGCAGCAGCCCGCCGTCGAGCCGCCGGTCGTCCAGCAGGCGGTGGTCGAGCAGGCCGGATGGGAGCAGCCGGCGCACGCGCAGCAACCGCTGGCGCAGCAGCCCGCACCGCCCGTGGCCTTCGAGCAGCCCGCCGCTCCACCTCCCGGGGGGACGCCCGCGGTCACCGCCACCGACTTCCTCGACCGACGAGCCGACGCCGCCGACGACGGTCCGGCCACCTGGGGCTGGCGCGGCCGCATGACCCGCTGGTCCGGCGGACTGATCCACCCGCGCATGGGCGCCGCCGAGCACGCGCACCGGCAGGGGCGCCGGATGATCCAGCGCGACTTCGACGGACCGCGGACCGTCGTGTTCGTCAACCCCAAGGGCGGGGCGGCCAAGACCACGGGCGTGCTGGCGGCCGGCTACACCTTCGGCACCGTCCGGGGCGGCGGCGTCATCGCCTGGGACAACAACGAGACCCGCGGGACGCTCGGCATCCGCGGCCAGCGCGGCAGCCACCGCAACACCACCCGCGAGCTGCTCGAGGACCTCGAGCGGTTCAGTGACGTCTACCAGTCCCGGATCGGCGACCTCGGGGCCTTCGTGCGCTCGCAGGGCGACGCGCACTTCGACGTGCTCGCCTCCGACGAGCGCCCCGACGTCACCGGCATGATCCGGGCGACCGACTTCAGTGCGGTGCACCGGCTGCTCCAGCGGTTCTACCGCGTGATCCTGGTCGACACCGGCAACAACATGAGGGCCGAGAACTGGCTCGCCGCCGCCGACGCCGCGGACCTGCTGGTCGTGACCTCCACCGTCCGCGAGGACACCGGCTACAGCGGGCTGTGGATGCTCGACGCGCTGGCCGACGCGGGCTATGCCGACCTCCAGGCCAAGACGCTGACGGTGCTCTCCGACCCGTCGCCGGTCGTGGACACCGACCTGGCCCGCGACCTGACGTCGGTCTATGAGCAGCGCACGCGCGGCGTCTTCCGGGTCCCCTACGACCCGGCGCTCGTCTCCGGGTCCGTCGTGCCCTACGACCTGCTCTCCGAGGAGACCCGGGCGGCCTGGCTGCAGGCCACCGCCGCGATCGCGGGAGCGCTCTGACCCTGCGGGGTACCGTCGCCCCATGCGCGCCGTCGTCTACTCCGAGACCGGTCCCTCGTCCGTCCTGCGCCTCGTCGACCGTGACGTGCCGCAGCCCGGTCCCGGGGAGGTCCGGGTCCGGCTCGAGCGTGCGGGCGTGAACCCGACGGACTGGAAGTTCCGGGCCGGGATGATGTCCGGCTGGGACGAGGTGACGCCGGGCCAGGACGGCGCGGGCGTCGTCGAGGCGGTGGGCGCCGGCGTCACCCATCACTCCGAGGGGGACCGGGTCTGGCTGCACCTCGCCCAGCACGGCCGCGCCTTCGGGACGGCGGCCGAGCTGACGGTGCAGCCGGTCGGCCGCGTCGCCCCGCTGCCCGCCGAGGCGTCGTACGACGTGGGCGCGAGCCTGGGGGTCCCCGCCATCACCGCGCACCGGGCGCTCACCTCGGGCGACATCGACCGGCTCTCCCGCGGCGCTCTGGCCGGTCGGACGGTGCTCGTCGCCGGGGGCGCGGGCGCGGTGGGCCACGCGGCGATCCAGCTCGCCCGGTGGGCCGGTGCCACCGTGGTCACCACGGTCAGCGGTCCCGAGAAGGCCCGGCTGGCCGAGGCGGCCGGCGCCCAGCACGTGGTCGACTACCGCCGGACCGATGCCGTCGAGGAGGTCCTGGCGGTGGCTCCGGGCGGCGTGGACCTGGTCGTGGAGGTCGCACCCGCTCCCAACCAGGCGCTCGACCTGGCCGTCACGCGCGTGCACGGGACCATCGCGGTCTATGCCAACAACGGCGGTGCCGAGCTCACCCTGCCACTGCGGGAGACGTTCAGCCGCAACCTGCGCTACCAGTTCATCATCCTCTACACCCTCGCCCCCGACCTGCTGGCGCACGCGGTGGCCGACGTCGGGGCCGCCCTGGCCGACGGCGCCCTCGCCGTCGGCGAGGACGCCGGGCTGCCGCTGCACCACTTCCCGCTCGAGGAGACGGCCGCCGCCCACGACGCCGTGGAGGGTGGCGCCGTCGGCAAGGTGCTGGTCGACCTGCGCTGAGCAGGCGCGCGACCGAGCTCGCGAGGTCGCGACCGCGCGTCGAAACCGAGGTGCTAGGGTCGGCCGCGATCCTTGGATTGAGGAGGCGCGCCAGCGCCGTCTCGAAATCACTCCTTTAACGAGCCGTCCCGTGAGGCGGAGAAGGAGGTCTGGCACCACGATGCCTGCACCCGAGTCCGCGGCCCCCGATCTGGCCGCCACCCCCGAGGGCCGTGTGGTCCTCGACGCCCGCGACATCTCCCGGGCCCTCAACCGCATCGCCCACGAGATCCTCGAGCGCAACAAGGGCGCCCAGGACCTCGTCCTGCTGGGCATCCCGAGCCGCGGCGTGCCGCTGGCCCAGCGGATCGCCGAGCGCATCTCCGCCGTCGAGGGGCACGCCGTCCCGGTCGGCTCCCTCGACATCACGATGTACCGCGACGACCTGCGGCTCAAGCCGGCCCGGCCGCTGCTGCCGACCGAGATCCCGAGCGGCGGCGTCGACGACAAGGTCGTCGTCCTGGTCGACGACGTGCTCTTCTCCGGCCGCACGATCCGCGCCGCGCTGGACGCCCTCGGCGACATCGGTCGTCCGCAGGCCGTCCGGCTCGCCGTCCTGGTCGACCGCGGGCACCGCGAGCTGCCGATCCGCGCCGACTTCGTCGGCAAGAACCTGCCCACCTCGCTCGTCGAGCGCGTCCGGGTCACCCTGGCCGGCATCGACGCCGAGGACGCCGTGACGATCGAGGGCACCCCCGGAGGTGGTGAGTGATGAAGCGACACCTGCTGTCCGCTGCAGACCTGACGCGCGACGAGGCCGAGCTGGTCCTGACCACGGCGGCCGAGCTGCGGTCGCTGGCCGACCGGCCGATCAAGAAGCTGCCGGCGCTGCGCGGCCGCACCGTGGTGAACCTGTTCTTCGAGGACTCCACCCGCACCCGGATCTCGTTCGAGGCGGCGGCCAAGCGGCTCTCGGCCGACGTCATCAACTTCTCGGCCAAGGGCTCGTCGCTGTCCAAGGGCGAGTCGCTCAAGGACACCGCGCTGACCCTCGAGGCGATGGGCGCCGACGCGGTCGTCGTCCGCCACGGCGCCTCCGGCGCGCCGCACCGGCTCGCCAACTCCGGGTGGGTCCGGTCCGCGGTGGTCAACGCCGGTGACGGCACCCACGAGCACCCCACCCAGGCGCTGCTCGACGCCTTCACCATGTGGCGGCACCTGGGCGCCCTGGACGGGCGTCGGGTCGCGATCGTCGGCGACGTGCTGCACTCGCGCGTGGCCCGGTCCAACGCGCTCCTGCTCCACACGCTCGGGGCTGAGGTCACGCTGGTTGCGCCGCCGACGCTCCTCCCCGTGGGGGTCGACGGCTGGCCCGTCGAGACGTCGTACGACCTCGACGCGGTCATCCCCAAGGCCGACGTGGTGATGATGCTGCGCGTCCAGCGCGAGCGGATGAACGCGGCGTTCTTCCCGAGCGCGCGGGAGTACTCGCGGCGCTACGGGCTCGACGGCCGCCGGATGGCGACCCTGCAGGACCACACGATCGTCATGCACCCCGGCCCCATGGTCCGCGGCATGGAGATCACCGCCGACGTCGCCGACTCCGACCGGTCGGTGATCGTCGAGCAGGTCACCAACGGCGTCGCCGTCCGGATGGCCGTGCTCTACCTGCTGCTGAGCGGCTCCTCGCCCGAGGGCGACGCCGACGCCACGACCACCGAGGGAGCCTCCGCCGAATGACCACCTACCTGATCCGAGGGGCCGCCGTCCTCGGCGGCGAGCCGACCGACCTGCTCCTGCGCGACGGGGTCGTCGCGGAGATCGGCGCGGGTCTGTCCGCCGACGGCGCCGAGGTGGTGGACGCGACCGGCCTCATCGCGCTGCCCGGTCTCGTCGACCTGCACACCCACCTGCGCGAGCCCGGCCGCGAGGACGCCGAGACCGTCGAGTCCGGCACCCAGGCGGCCGCGCTCGGCGGCTTCACCGCGGTGCACGCGATGGCCAACACCGAGCCGGTGGCCGACACGGCCGGCGTCGTCGAGCAGGTCTGGCGGCTGGGCCGCGAGGCCGGCCACTGCGACGTCTTCCCGGTCGGTGCCGTCACCGTCGGGCTCGCCGGCGAGCGGCTGGCCGAGCTCGGTGCGATGGCCGACTCCGCGGCCCGGGTGCGGGTCTTCTCCGACGACGGTCGCTGCGTCAGCGACCCGTTGCTGATGCGGCGGGCGCTGGAGTACGTCAAGGCCTTCGACGGCGTCGTCGCCCAGCACGCGCAGGAGCCTCGGCTCACCGAGAACGCCCAGATGAACGAGGGCGAGCTCTCCGGGCGTCTGGGGCTGTCCGGCTGGCCGGCGGTGGCCGAGGAGGCCGTGATCGCGCGTGACTGCCTGCTCGCGGCCCACGTCGGGTCGCGGCTGCACGTCTGCCACGTGTCGACGGCGGGGTCGGTGGAGATCGTGCGGCAGGCGAAGGCGTCCGGGTGGGACGTCACCGCCGAGGTCACGCCCCACCACCTGCTGCTGATCGACGACCTCGCGGCGACCTACGACCCGATCTACAAGGTCAACCCGCCGCTGCGCTCCCAGGCGGACGTCGAGGCGCTCCGCGCCGGCCTCGCCGACGGCACGATCGACATCGTCGCGACCGACCACGCGCCGCACCCGCTGGAGGACAAGGACTGCGAGTGGGCCGCGGCCGCGTTCGGGATGATCGGCCTCGAGACGGCGCTGTCGATCGTCCAGGCCACGATGGTCGACTCCGGCCTGCTCGACTGGGCGGGCGTGGCCGAGCGGATGTCCGCCGCGCCCGCGCGGATCGGCCGGCTCGCCGACCACGGCCAGCCGATCGAGGTCGGCTCGTCCGCCAACATCGTGCTCGTCGACCCCGCCGCCCGCCGGGTCGTCGACGCCTCCGAGATGGCCTCGCTCTCGCGCAACACCCCCTATGCCGGTCGCGAGCTCCCCGGCCGCGTCGTCGCCACGTTCCTGCACGGCAGGGCCACGGTGCTCGACGGCAAGCTCTGCTGAGGGGCCGTCGGTTTCCCCGCTCGAGCGGGGAGACTGGCGCTTAGCGGCCGAAGTTTCGCACGACAAGCGCGAGTTTCGGTCGAGCGGTGTGACTGCTGGTGGCGGAGTGACGCGACCGGTGGACGGCGGGGGTACGGCGGTCGTCGTACCCCACCGATTGGACGCAAACCGCACGTTCGGACCCGGTTTTCACGCGGATTGGGGCCAAACCGCAGGTCTCAGGAGCCCACGGCGGCGGCGTAGCGCCGGGCGAGGGCGGCCACGGCGTCCACCAGCTCGGGGGAGCCCTCGACCTCGAAGTCGGCGTCGAGCGCGCCCAGCCAGAAGGCGAGCGTCTCGACGTCGCGGGCGCCGATGCTGACCCGGCACCGGTGGGGGCCGAGATCCTCGACCGCGCCCTGGAGCCACGAGCCCATCCGCTGCTCGACCCGGTCGGCGGGCGCGTGGACGACGACGCGCCCCGTCGTCCGCATCTGGACCTGCCGGGTCTTGGCGGCGACATAGGCCGCGATGTCCTCGGCGGGGAGCTCGCGGGCCCGGAACCGGTGGCCCACCGAGCGGGTCTCGCGCATCCGGTCGAGCCGGAAGGTCCGCCAGTCGGCCCGCTCGACGTCCCAGGCGACGAGGTACCACCGGCTGCCCATCGTGACGAGGCGGTAGGGCTCGACCCGGCGTTCGGTGCCCGACCCGGAGTGGTCGGAGTAGGCGAACCGCAGCACCTCGCGGTCCCGCGCGGCCCCGGCCACCAGCGCCAGGTCGGCACCCTCGACCCGGCCGGCACGGCGGCGGGTGCCGACCCGCACGGTGTGCTCGCGGACGGCCTCGACCCGGCCGGCGAGACGGCGGGGGAGCACCTGCATGAGCTTGGTGAGCGCCCGCAGCGAGGTCTCCTCGAGACCCTCGACCGACCCGGCGCTCGTGGAGAGGGTCACCGCGACGGCGACGGCCTCGTCGTCGTCGAGCAGCAGCGGCGGCATGGCCGTCCCGGCCTCCAGGCGGTAGCCACCGATCCGACCGCGCGTGGCGTGCACCGGATAGCCGAGCTGCCGCAGCCGGTCGACGTCGTTGCGGACCGTGCGCTCGCTGACCGACAGCCGCTCGGCGAGCTCGGGACCCGGCCACTCGCGCGGCGTCTGGAGCAGCGAGAGCAGCCGCAGGAGACGTGCTGAGGTGTCGGCCATGGCATCCAGATTAGCCGTTCATCAGGAACGGAACATGCCTGATTCTCTCCTACGGTGGGGCCACTGACACCGATCGAGGGAGAAGCAGATGAGCAGTGTCCTGGAAGAGCCCGCCACCCGTGCCGAGGTCGGCGCGGCCCCGCCCAGCACCGCCGCGGACCGGCTCGACGGCCGGGTCTGGGCCGGCTTCGTCGTGATCCTCTGCGCGATGTGCCTCAACATCCTGGACTCGACGATCCTCAACATCGCCGGCACCTCCATCGCCCGCGACCTGGCCATGTCCCCGTCCACGCTGGAGTGGGTCGCGGCCGGCTATACCCTCGCCCTCGCCGTCGGCCTGATGACCGGTGCCCGGCTGGGCGACCTCCTCGGCCGACGCCGGATGCTGATGATCGGGCTGACCGGGTTCGTGGCGGCCTCGGTCCTCGGCAGCCTCGCCTGGTCGGCGGAGCTGCTCGTCGGCGCCCGGGTCCTGCAGGGCCTGTCGGCGGCGATGATGGTGCCGCAGACCTTCGGCCTGATCCGCGACCTGTTCCCGCCCCAGCACCTCGGCAAGGCGTTCGCGGCGTTCGGGCCGGTCATCGGGCTGTCCACGGTGCTCGGCCCGGTGGTCGCCGGCGTCCTCACCAGGCTCGACGTGCTCGGCTCGGACTGGCGGATCCTGTTCTGGATGAACGTCCCCGTGGGCGTCTTCGCGTTCGTGGTCGGTCGTCGGGTCCTGCCTGAGGGCCGTACGGCGCGCGCGGGGCTGCGGCTCGACCCCGTCGGCGCCGGGCTGTTCGCCGCCGCCGGCTTCGCGGTCGTGTTCCCGTTGGTGCAGGGCCGGACGCTCGGCTGGCCGGGCTGGGTGTGGGGCGTGATGGCGCTCGCGCTGCCGCTGTTCGTCGGCTTCGTGGCCCAACAGCGGGCACGCCTGCGGGCCGGACGCTCCCCGCTCGTCGAGGTGTCGGTGCTGCGCAAGCGCTCCTATGTCTCCGGGGTGGCGTTCACGATGTTCTTCTTCGGCACCGTCGTGGCGGTCGGCCTGGTGACGGGCCTGTTCCTCCAGATCGGCCTGGGCTACACACCGATGCGCGCCTCCCTGGTGCTCGCCGGCCTGGCGATCGGCGCGTTCTTCGGTGCCGGTGTCGGCGCGTGGGCGACGACGGCGGTCGGGCGCCCGATCCTGCACGTGGGCCTGACGATCATGGCGCTGTCGTGCCTGCTCCTGTGGGCCGTCCTGCGCGGCGCCGACTCCGTGGGCTTCTGGACGCTCGTGCCGGGGCTGTCCGGGTTCGGCCTCGGGATGGGCATGATCTTCGTCCCGCTCTTCTCGATCATCATGGGCGAGATCGACGACCACGAGGTCGGCTCGGCCTCCGGGCTCCTGGAGTCGGTGCAGCAGCTGGGCGCGTCGCTCGGCGTGGCGGCCCTCGGCACCCTGTTCTTCCACGTGTTGCACCTCGAGCAGGGCGGACCGGCGTCCGCCGTCGCCGCGGGCCGTCACCTCGCGGCCCTCGAGCACACGCTGCTCGCCTGCGTCGGCGTCATCGCGGTCGCGTGGGTGCTCGGCTGGCTGCTGCCGCGGAGGGCCCGCGCCGAGCACTGAGCCCGGGCGCGCCCAACCACAGCATCCGTTCGGGCGGGCCACCGGAAACCCGGTGGCCCGCCCGTCGCCGCTCCGGCTACCGTGGAGCCATCATGTGGATCGCACGCTGACCTGGCTCAGACCCGAGGCCCTCGCCCGGTGAGCCGCACTCCGTTCCCCGAGGTCTCCGCATGTCCACGCTTCCCGCCCCAGGGGCACCGGCACCCGTCGTCGTCACCGACCTGTCCGTCGCCTTCCGCGACCGCACCGTCCTGAGCGGTCTCGACCTGCTCGCCCAGCCGGGGCGGCGGATCGGGCTGGTGGGCGAGAACGGCGCCGGCAAGAGCACCCTGCTGCGCGCGATCGCCGGCACCCTGCCGCGCACCGCCCGTGTCACCGGCACCATCGAGGCCTCCGACGACGTCGTGCTGCTGGGTCAGGAGCCGCCGTTCGACGACCGGCAGACCATCGCCGAGGTCCTCGCCACGACCCTGCAGCCGCTGCGGCACGCCGTCGCCGAGGTCGAGCGGCTCGCGGGCGACCTCGGCGACCCGGCCGCCGAGGCGTCGTACGCCGCCGCCCTCGAGCACGCGCTCGCGCACGACGCCTGGGACGCCGACCGCCGGGCCGCGGAGGCGGCCGAGCGGCTGGGCCTCGGCGCCCTCGACGGGGAGCGGCTCGTCGGCTCGCTCTCCGGCGGACAGCGCACCCGGCTGGCCCTCGCCACGGTGATGACCCTGCGTCCCGCCGTACTCCTGCTCGACGAGCCGACCAACCACCTCGACGACGAGGCCATCGCGGCGCTGACCGACGTCCTCGTCGGGTTGTCGGGGGTCGTGCTCCTGGCGAGCCACGACCGCGTGCTGCTCGACGACGTCTGCACCGACCTGGTGGACCTCGACCCCTCCGAGCTCGGCACCGACGGTCGGGGCGGACGTCGCTTCGGTGGCGGCTGGAGCGCCTACCAGGAGCACCGGGAGGCCGCGCGGCGGCGATGGGAGGAGACCTACGCCGAGCAGCAGGACCGGCTCGGCGAGCTGCGTGCCGCGACCCGGATCGGCACCGGGGCGATCGCCCACAACCGCGGTCCGCGGGACAACGACAGGTTCATCTACGGCTTCAAGGGAGCGGGGGTCGAGCGGACCCTGGCCCGTCGGAAGAAGGACGCCCAGCGGCGCCTCGCCGAGGCCGAGCGCGAGCAGGTCCGGAAGCCGCCCGCGCCCCTGCGCTTCGACGCCCCGCTGGCCGTGGGCGGCCCGGGCGGCCGCGTCGCCCTGCTCCGCGACGTGGACGTGCCCGGCCGCCTGCGGCTGGAGCGGCTGGACGTGCACGCCGGCGAGCATCTCCTGGTCACGGGGGCCAACGGCGCCGGGAAGTCGACGCTGCTCGGCGTGCTGTCCGGACGACTGGCCCCGGCCTCCGGGACGGTGCAGGTGTCGGCCCGGCGCGTGGCCGAGCTCGAGCAGGACGCGGTCTTCCCGGACCCGCGCGAGTCGGCGGAGGCAGCCTATGCCCGCGTCCTGGGTGAGGACACCGCCGTACGACGCCCGCTGCGCGACCTGGGACTCATCCACCCGCGCGACCTGCGCAAGCCGGTCGGGCTGCTGTCGGTCGGGCAGCGCCGACGGCTCTCGCTCGCGCTCGCCCTGGCCTCCGAGCCGGAGCTGCTGCTGCTCGACGAGCCCACCAACCACCTCAGCCTCGCGCTCGCCGGCGAGATCGAAGAGGCGCTCCAGCGCAGCGCCGGCACCGTCGTCGTCGCCACCCACGACCGCTGGCTGCGTCGCCGCTGGGAGGGTGCGGCCTTCGCCCTCTGACCGCTCGGGCCTCGTCGGCCCCGGGGGTCACACGGTCACCATGTTCACGTGGTGACCGGTCACTCTGCACGGCGGGTACACCGTGCACAGTGACGGCTCACCATGTTTACCTGGTGATCGAGTGACCGCCCGCCCCGGGCGACCAGGCCGGCACGGCCCTACTGGTAGTAGCGCTTGTACATCGTCTTGCGGAAGACCCAGCCGCCGAGGGGGCCCAGCCACCGCAGGATCGGGCGCATGTGCTTGTTGTCGATGAGCTCGATGAGGTTGCCGTCAGGATCCTTGACGAAGAAGAACGTGTGACCCTTCGGCGACTGCAGCGGCGGGGCGACGATCTCGACGCCCTTCTCGACACACCAGTCGTGCCAGCGGTCGGTGCCGCGGACGTTGAGCGAGAAGTGCGTGATGCCCTGGCGGTTCCACACCACGTCCTCGGCAGGCTTGTCCGGGGTGAACTCGAAGATCTCGGCCACGGCGCCGCCGGGGAAGCGGATCCAGCCGATCTTGAGCGACGGGTCCGGGTCGTCGACACCGAAGAACCCCTGCAGCCGCTCCCGCGGGTGCTCGGTCGTCACGCCGACGCACGGGGCGCCGAAGACGTCGTGGTAGAAGCGGATCGACCGGTTGAAGTCGGCGACGGTCAGGGCGACGTGGCTGAACGAGTGGGCCTTCATGCCTCTTCCCGGGGTGGGGTGACGGGTGGAGTGGTGGGTACGACGGGGCGCGCGGCGTCGGCCCAGCCGAACCGCTCGCGCAGGTGGTCGGCGACCCGCAGTGCCTGGGCGATGACCGTGAGCCCGGGGTTGACCGCGGCGGAGGAGGGGAAGAACGAGGCGTCGACGACATAGAGGTTGTCCAGGTCGTGGGTCCGGCACAGGGGGTCGAGCACCGACGTCGTGGGATCCGTGCCGAACACCGCGGTCCCGCACTGGTGGGTGGTGTTCTCGTTCTTGAACATGTGGGTGATCGTCTTCCAGTAGCCCAGCCGCCGGAACAGCCGCACGGCCTCGGCCACCAGCTCGTGGTGCGGCGCCAGCGAGTTGCCCTGGTAGTCGAGCCGGATCCTGCCGTCGCGCGTGACGGTGACGCGGTTCGCGGGGTCGGGCAGGTCCTCGGTCATGGCCAGCCAGTCGACGCCGCGCCGCACGAACGCGTCGGCCAGCCGGAGCGGCGCATAGGGGGCGGCCGCCTTGACGATCGGCGCATGGGCGCGGCCCTGGGACTGGATGTTGCCGAGCGGGTAGGGGCGCCCGGGCCCGGCCCGGTAGTAGTCGTTGATCCCGACGGTCTTCTGGAAGACGGTCTCGTTGACCCGGAACGGGTGGAAGGCCTCCATCATCGTGGCGTGGTGCGCCATGAAGCGCCGCCCCACCAGCCCGGACGAGTTGGCGATCCCCTGGGGGTGCTCGGCGGTCGCGCTGCGCAGGAGGAGGGCGGCGGAGTTGACCGCACCGGCCGACAGCACGACCACGCGGGCGCGCACGGTCACCAGCTCGCCGTCGCGTCGTACGACGACACCGGTGGCCTGCCGCCCCGAGCCGTGGGTGAGCACCTGCTCGACCTTGCTGTGTGTCCACAGCGTGACGTTGTCGGCCTCGAGCGCCGGGGTCATCGCCACCGTGTCGGCGTCGGCCTTGCCGCGGACCAGGCAGGGGAAGGAGTTGCAGGTGTTGCACAGGATGCAGCCGCCCGGCTCACCCGGGGAGATCAGCCCGAGCGGGAGGTAGGACGGCGTGACGCCCTCCTCGCGCAGCTGCTCGACCACCGCCTGGATCGGCGGCTCGTGGGGCACCGGCGGGTGCGGGAACGGCTTGCGGTCGGGGTCGGTGGGGTCGCTCCCCACCTCGCCGTGCACCTGGTAGAGCTGCTCGGCGCGGTCATAGAAGGGCGCGAGGGTCTGGTAGTCGATCGGCCAGGCGGGCGAGACGCCGTCGGCGTGCCGGACCTCGGTGAAGTCCTCCTCGCGCAGCCGGTAGAGCACCGCGCCCCAGAACTTCGTGTTGCCCCCGACGAGGTAGTGCATGAACGGCTGGAAGTCCTCGCCGCGCCGGTTGACCCACGTCTCGCTCTCCCGGTAGCGCTGCTTGCGCCACACCTCGGTGGGGTCCCAGTTCTGCTTCTCCTGGGGCAGCCAGCCGCCCCGCTCGACGACCAGGACCGACGCGTCGGCGCCGGCCAGCGCCCGCGCCAGCGTGCCGCCGCCCGCGCCGCTGCCGACGACGACCACGTCGACGACGACCTCGCCGCTCGGCGTGCGGGCCGGGTCAGCCATCGCGCACCCGCTCCATCAGCAGATGGTCCTCCAGGGCGCGCTCGAGGCTCATCTGCGGGGTCGACCCGGTGTGGATCGCGGTCGCCAGGTCGTCATACATCGCGCGGTAGCCGCGGATGTCCTTGAACCCGGGAACGACGACCCGCGGACGGCCACGGCCGCGGACGAGCACGGCGCCGCCGTTGGACTCGAAGGTGATCACGCCCTCGCGGCCATAGAGCTTCGACGTCCGCAGCCCGCGCAGCAGGGACGGCACCTCGCGGGAGTAGAACAGCGCCCCCGTGGCGCCGTTGTCATAGCTGAAGGCCACGAGCATGCTGCGTGCCCGCCGGTCGCCCGATCCCGACGGCGCGCCGACGGCCGGGCGGAAGCCGCGGATGTCGGTGATCCGGGGACCGAGGCTGCCCGCGAGGTGCAGCCAGTGGATGCCCTCCTCGAAGAACGCGTCGCCGCCCGCCATCGCCTCGTCGTTGCGCCAGTCGTCGGCCGTCTTGGGCTTGTCGGCGACGGTCGTGAAGTGCGCCATCACGAGGTCGCCGATCACGCCCTCGGCGAGGAGCGCCCGCAGCGTGACGGCGAGCGGCTTGTAGTGGTCGTTCTCGCCGACCAGCACCACCAGGCCGGCCGCGTCGCGGGCCTCGGCCGCCGCCCGGAAGTCGTCGGCGTCCGGGAAGGCCGGCTTCTCCACCAGGACGTGCTTGCCGGCCTCGAGCGCCGCGACGGTGAGCTCGCGGTGGAACGTCGGAGGTACGGCGACGACGACCGCGTCGACGTCCGGGTCGGCGAGCGCGGCGTCGTACCCCGTGAAGGCGCGCGCCCCGTCGAAGCGAGCGCGGAAGTCCTCGGCCCGGGCCCCGTCGCGGCTCGCATAGCTCAGCCGGAAGCCGGGGGAGCCGCGCAGCGCCTTGCTGTGCACGCCGGTGATGAAGCCGCAGCCCAGGAAGGCGAGATGAGTCGTCTTCGCGGGGACAGGCGGCACCTGGGGACCCTAACACCGGCGCGGTTCGTCGAACCGCGCGGACCGCACACCTACAGTGGCCAGCGTGATCTGGCTGGCAGTGGCCCTCGCGCTCGGCAGCGCGTTCGCGGCCGGGCTGTCCACGTCGGTCCAGCACCACGCCGCCGAGAACGCCCCCCGCGGGCGTGGTGTCCTCGGCCTGATGCGCCATCTGGTCGGCAGGCCGTGGTGGCTCGTGGGGCAGGCGCTCGGCCTGGTGACGGTCGGCTTCCACGCCGCCGCGCTCAGCTATGGCCCGCTCGCGCTCGTGCAGCCGATCGTCATCAGCGGCATCGTCTTCGCCGTCCCCATCCGCGCCGCCATCAGCCGCCGGCTGCCGCCCCGCGCCGAGATCCTCTGGGTGACGCTGACGGCCGCGGGTCTGGCCGTCTTCCTGGTCGCCTCGAGCCCCCGCGAGAGCAACGTCGTCGCCCGTGAGGGGCTCCAGATCTGGCTCACCGTGGTCCTGGCGCTGGTGGCCTACGCCGCCATCGGCGTCTCGCGGCGGGTGGCCGACGGCCAGCGGCGCGCCTTCCTGCTCGGGGCCGCCGCGGGCATCCTGTTCGGCCTGGTGGCGGTGACGCTGAAGGTGACCGTGCACGACCTCGGCGACCACGGCATCGGCGGCATGCTCACCTCCTGGGCGTTCTGGGCGCTCGTGGTCGTGGGCCTGAGCGGCGTCGCGACCAACCAGTTCGCCTACCACAGCGCCCGCCTGTCGGCCTCGATGCCGGTCCTCAACATCGTCGACGTCCTGGTCGCTCTCGGCTTCGGCTACGTCGTCTTCCAGGAGGTGCCGCGGCACACTCCGCTCGCCGTGGTCGCCGAGGTCGTCTCGCTCGGGGCCATCGTGGTCGGCCTGTGGCGGCTGGCGTTCTTCGAGGAGGCCCACCAGGCCGGAGACCCGGAGCCGCAGGACGTGGCGTCCGACCAGCGGGCGGGGTGACCTGCCACCGGACCTGCCGCTGGTAGGGTCGGCGAAGCTCGAACATCCTTTAACGATCCGTCCCGTGAGGCGGAGAAGGAGGTACGGCGTGCCCGCGCATGCCCTGGCCCTCAGGCCCGCCCTGCTCGTCCTCGAGGACGGCCGGACGTTCCGCGGTGAGTCCTTCGGAGCCGAGGGGGAGACCTTCGGCGAGGCCGTCTTCTCGACCGGCATGACCGGCTACCAGGAGACGCTGACCGACCCGTCCTACCACCGTCAGGTGGTCGTGATGACGGCTCCCCACATCGGCAACACCGGCGTCAACGACGAGGACCCCGAGTCGTCCCGGATCTGGGTCGCCGGCTATGTCGTCCGCGACCCCGCCCGGGTGTCGTCCAGCTGGCGCGCGCGGCGCACCCTCGACGACGAGCTGCGCGACCAGGGCGTCGTCGGCATCTCCGGGGTCGACACCCGCGCCCTGACCCGCCACCTGCGCGAACGCGGGGCGATGCGGGTCGGGATCTCCTCGGTCGAGTCCAACCCCGACGCCCTGCTGGCCCGGGTGCGCGAGGCCGCCGAGATGGCCGGCTGCAACCTGTCCGACGAGGTGTCGACCTCCGAGGCCTATGTCGTCCCTGCGGTCGGCGAGAAGCGCTTCACCGTTGCCGCCCTCGACCTCGGCATCAAGGCCAACACGCCGCGGATGATGGCCGAGCGCGGCATCGAGGTCCACGTGCTGCCGGCCACCTCCTCGCTCGACGAGGTCCTCGCGGTCGCGCCCGACGGGCTCTTCTTCTCCAACGGCCCCGGCGACCCCGCGGCCACCATCGGCCAGATCGAGCTCCTCCGCGGCGCTCTGGAGCGGGGGCTGCCCTACTTCGGCATCTGCTTCGGCAACCAGCTCTTCGGCCGCGCGCTCGGCCTCGGCACGTTCAAGCTCAAGTACGGCCACCGCGGCATCAACCAGCCGGTCATGGACCGCACCACCGGGAAGGTCGAGGTGACGGCCCACAACCACGGGTTCGCGGTCCGCTGGCCCGACGGGGTCGGGCTCGACGCGCCGGTCGACACGCCCTACGGCCAGGCCGTCGTCTCCCACGTCTGCCTCAACGACGACGTCGTCGAGGGACTCGAGCTGCGCACCGACGCGGGCGAGCTCAAGGCCTTCTCGGTGCAGTACCACCCTGAGGCCGCGGCCGGTCCCCACGACGCGGCGTACCTCTTCGACCGCTTCGTCGCCTTGTTGGTTGAGGAGCGAGCGAAGCGAGCGTCTCGAGACCAAGGCGACCAGTCCGGAGGGGAGGCCTGATGCCCAAGCGCACCGACATCCACAGCGTCATGGTCATCGGCTCGGGGCCGATCGTCATCGGGCAGGCCTGCGAGTTCGACTACTCCGGCACCCAGGCGTGCCGGGTGCTCAAGGCCGAGGGCCTGCGCGTGGTCCTGGTCAACTCCAACCCGGCCACGATCATGACCGACCCCGAGTTCGCCGACGCGACCTACGTCGAGCCGATCACGCCGGAGTTCGTCGAGAAGGTCATCGAGAAGGAGCGGCCCGACGCGCTGCTGGCGACCCTGGGCGGGCAGACGGCGCTCAACACCGCGATGGCGCTCGACGAGCGCGGCGTGCTCGAGAAGTACGGCGTCGAGCTGATCGGCGCCTCGATCGAGGCGATCGAACGCGGCGAGAACCGTGAGTCCTTCAAGCGGATCGTCGAGGAGCTGGGCGGCGAGGTGGCCCGCTCGGTCATCGCGCACACGCTCGACGAGTGCCTGGCGGCGTCCGAGACGCTGGGCTACCCGATGGTGGTGCGGCCGTCGTTCACGATGGGTGGCTCCGGCTCGGGCATGGCCTACGACGAGGCCGACCTGCGTCAGATCGCCGGCGCGGGCCTGGCCGCCAGCCCGACCACCGAGGTGCTCCTCGAGGAGTCGATCCTCGGCTGGAAGGAGTACGAGCTCGAGGTCATGCGGGACACCGCGGACAACGTGGTGATCATCTGCTCGATCGAGAACCTCGACCCGATGGGTGTGCACACCGGTGACTCGATCACCGTCGCCCCCGCCATGACGCTGACCGACCGGGAGTACCAGCACCTGCGCGACCTCTCCATCGGCATCATCCGCGCGGTGGGCGTCGACACGGGCGGCTGCAACATCCAGTTCGCTGTCAACCCGGCCGACGGCCGGGTGATCGTGATCGAGATGAACCCACGGGTCTCGCGGTCCTCGGCGCTCGCGTCGAAGGCGACCGGCTTCCCGATCGCCAAGATCGCCGCCAAGGTGGCGATCGGCTACACCCTCGACGAGATCCCCAACGACATCACCCGCGAGACGCCGGCGTCCTTCGAGCCGACCCTGGACTACGTCGTCGTCAAGGTGCCGCGGTTCGCCTTCGAGAAGTTCCCCGGCGCCGACCCGACCCTGACGACGCACATGAAGTCGGTGGGCGAGGCGATGGCCATCGGCCGCAACTTCACCGAGGCGCTCCAGAAGGCCCTGCGCTCGCTGGAGAACAAGCACGCACCCTTCGACTGGAGCCACCACCACGTCCAGCTCGACAAGGCCACGCTGCTGGAGGAGATCCGCACGCCGTTCGACGGCCGGCTGCGGGTCGTCATGGACGCCATCCGCGCCGAGGCGACGGCGGAGGAGATCCACGACGCGACCGGCATCGACCCGTGGTTCGTCGACCAGCTGTGCCTGATCAACGAGATCGCCCAGGAGATCATCAACGCCCCCGAGCTCTCGCCGGAGCTGCTCCGGCTGGCCAAGCGGCACGGCTTCTCCGACGTCCAGCTCGGCAAGCTGCGCAACATGCCCGAGGCCGTCGTCCGGGGGGTGCGCCACGCGCTGGGCATCCGGCCGGTCTACAAGACCGTCGACACCTGCGCCGCCGAGTTCGCGGCGACGACGCCCTACCACTACTCCGCCTACGACGAGGAGACCGAGGTCGAGCCCCGCGAGCGTGAGGCGGTCGTGATCCTGGGCTCCGGGCCCAACCGGATCGGCCAGGGCATCGAGTTCGACTACTCCTGCGTCCACGCCTCGCTGGCGCTGTCGGAGGCCGGGTTCGAGACCATCATGGTCAACTGCAACCCCGAGACGGTGTCCACCGACTACGACACCTCCGACCGGCTCTACTTCGAGCCGCTCACGCTGGAGGACGTGCTCGAGATCGTGCACGCCGAGCAGCAGGCCGGCCCGCTCGCCGGCGTCATCTGCCAGCTCGGCGGCCAGACCCCGCTGGGGCTGGCGCAGGGTCTCGAGGACGCCGGGGTGCCGATCGTCGGGACGACGCCCGAGGCGATCCACCTCGCCGAGGAGCGGGGTGCCTTCGGCCGCGTGCTCCACGAGGCGGGGCTGCCGGCGCCGAAGCACGGCCTCGCGTCGTCCTACGCCGAGGCCAAGGAGATCGCCGCCGAGATCGGCTACCCCGTGCTCGTCCGACCGTCCTACGTCCTCGGCGGGCGGGGCATGGAGATCGTCTACGACGACGTCGCGCTCGAGGGCTACATCCAGCGGGCGACCGAGATCAGCCCCGAGCACCCCGTGCTGGTCGACCGGTTCATCGACGACGCGGTCGAGATCGACGTCGACGCGCTCTTCGACGGCAGGGAGCTCTATCTCGGCGGCGTGATGGAGCACATCGAGGAGGCCGGCATCCACTCCGGCGACTCGGCGTGCGCGCTGCCGCCCATCACACTCGGCGCCGCCGAGATCGCCCGGATCCGCAAGGCCACGGAGGCGATCGCGCGAGGGGTCGGCGTGAAGGGGCTGCTCAACATCCAGTTCGCGCTGGGCTCCGACGTCCTCTACGTCCTAGAGGCCAACCCACGCGCCTCGCGGACCGTGCCGTTCGTCTCCAAGGCGACCGCCGTGCCGCTGGCCAAGGCCGCCGCCCGCGTGATGATGGGCGAGTCCATCGCCTCGCTGCGGGCCGCCGGCGTGCTGCGCGCCGACGGCGACGGCGGCGACCTGCCGGCCGACGCGCCGATCGCGGTCAAGGAGGCCGTGATGCCGTTCAACCGGTTCAAGACGCCCGACGGCAAGACCGTCGACACGGTGCTCGGTCCGGAGATGCGCTCGACGGGCGAGGTGATGGGCTTCGACGCGATGTTCGGGACCGCGTTCGCCAAGTCCCAGACCGCGGCCTACGGCTCGCTGCCGACCTCCGGCCGGGTGTTCGTCTCGATGGCCAACCGGGACAAGCGGACCATGATCTTCCCGATCAAGAGGCTCGCCGACCTGGGGTTCGAGGTGATGGCCACCCAGGGGACCGCCGAGGTCCTGCGCCGCAACGGCATCCCCGCCACGGTGGTCCGCAAGCACTTCGAGGGGCTCGGGCCGGCGGGGGAGCCGACCACCATCGAGCTCATCGCCGACGGGTCGGTCAACCTCATCGTCAACACGCCCCACGGGTCCGCCTCCGGCGGCTCCCCGCGCGTCGACGGCTATGAGATCCGCACCGCCGCCGTCATGAACAACGTCCCCTGCATCACCACGGTCCAGGGCCTCGGCGCTGCCGTCCAGGGGATCGAGGCCATGCTGCGCGGCGACATCCAGGTCCGCTCCCTCCAGTCCTGGGCCGAGGAGTCACGCTCCTCGGACGAGGAGTCGGCTCCGTCGGGTGAGCAGGGCGGCGCGTGACGGCCTACCGGCTCCTGTTCGACCACGTCCTGACCCGGACCGACCCGGAGCACGCCCACGAGCGTGCGTTCCGCGCCCTCCGGGCGGCGGGGCCGCTGCTGGCACGCGCGCCCTATCCCGCGCCGACGCCGTCCCCCGTCGAGGCGATGGGGCTGACCTTCCCCAGCCGGCTCGGGCTGGCGGCCGGCTTCGACAAGAACGCGGTCGGCATCGACGCGCTCGCCGCCCTCGGCTTCGGTCACGTCGAGATCGGCACGGTGACGGGGGAGGCCCAGCCCGGCAACCCCCGGCCCCGGCTGTTCCGCCTGCCTGCCGACCGGGCGGTGGTCAACCGGATGGGCTTCAACAACGACGGCGCCGAGGCCGTGGCCCGGCGGCTGGCGGCCCGGCTCGCCCGCCGCGGTGACTCCTCGGCCCGGGGCGACGGATCCGCGGTGCTGGGGGTCAACATCGGCAAGACCAAGGTGGTGCCGGAGGACGACCAGGCGGCCGTGCAGGCCGACTACGAGAAGAGCGCGGGGCTGCTGGCGCCGTACGCCGACTACCTCGTCGTCAACGTCTCCTCGCCCAACACCCCGGGGCTGCGGACGCTGCAGGCGGTGGAACGACTCGAGCCGCTGCTCCAGGCCGTACGGCGACGCGCCGACCGGGCGACCGGCGACCGGCGGGTGCCGCTCCTCGTCAAGATCGCCCCCGACCTGGCCGACGAGGACGTGCTGGCCGTGGCCGACCTGGCCACCGCGGTCGGGCTAGACGGCATCATCGCGACCAACACCACCATCAGCAGGGACGGGCTGCTCACCCCGCCCGAGCGGGTCGAGGCCGTCGGAGCCGGCGGCCTCTCCGGACGCCCGGTGCGCGAGCGCTCGGTCGAGGTGCTGCGACTGCTGGCCGGCCGGGTCGCCGGCCGGCTCACGCTGGTCTCGGTCGGCGGGATCAGCACGCCCGAGGACGCCCGGGAGCGGATCGCCCTGGGCGCGACGCTGGTCCAGGGCTACACGGCGTTCATCTACGAGGGGCCGCTGTGGCCGCGCCGCATCGCCCGCGCCCTGGCCACCACCCACGCCGCCACGTCAGGAGCCGCGTCATGACCTTCGGAGCGCGGCTGCGCGCCGCCATGGACGAGCGGGGACCGCTGTGCGCGGGGATCGACCCGCATGCCGGGCTGCTCCACGAGTGGGGCCTCGACGACGACGTCGCCGGCCTCGAGCGGTTCGCGATGACCGCGGTCGAGGGGCTGGCGCCCCACGTCTGCGTCGTCAAGCCGCAGAGCGCGTTCTATGAGCGGTTCGGCAGCCGCGGCATCGCCGTACTCGAGCAGGTCGTCGCGGCGGCCAAGGCCGCCGGCGCGCTGGTGCTGCTCGACGTCAAGCGGGGCGACATCGGCTCGACGAGCCAGGCCTATGCCGACGCCTACCTCGACCCGGCGTCGCCGCTGGGGTCGGACGCCGCGACCGTCAGCCCCTACCTCGGCTTCGGGTCGCTCGACCCGTTCATCGAGACCGCGCGCCGCCACGACGCCGGGCTGTTCGTGCTCGCGCTGACCTCCAACAAGGAGGGGCCGGAGGTGCAGCACGCCCGCGCGGAGGACGGGAGCACCGTCGCCGGCACGATGCTCGGTCACCTGCGCGCCCTCAATGCGGGCGAGCAGCCGCTCGGCTCCTTCGGCGCCGTCGTCGGCGCCACCATCGGCGAGACGGCCGAGAGCCTGGCCATCAACGGCCCGCTCCTGGCGCCGGGCTTCGGCGCCCAGGGTGGCACGGTGGCGGACCTGCGCCGGATCTTCGGGTCCGCGGCCCGCGACGTGCTCCCCAGCTCGAGCCGCGAGCTGCTGCGGCACGGCCCCGACGTGGGCGCCCTCGCCGACGCCGCCCGCCGCGCCAACGACGAGCTCGCGCCCTTGCGGGGCTGAAGATCCGCGGGAAGGACCCGACCCCGATTGCTGTGGGGAACCACCCTTGACTAGGGTGACGGGGACCGATCGCAGGTGGATCAGAAGACGGAGACGCACGTGGCACTGCCCCCGCTGACCCCCGAGCAGCGCCAAGCGGCGCTGCAGAAGGCCGCGGCGTCGCGGCGGGAGCGGGCGGAGGTCAAGAACCGGCTGAAGAACTCGGGCGCCTCGATCGCCGAGGTCATCCGCGACGGCCAGACCAACGACGTCATCGGCAAGATGCGGGTCGTCGACCTGCTCCAGTCGATGCCCGGCCTGGGCAAGGTCCGGGCCCGCCAGACCATGGAGCGGCTGGGCATCGCCGAGAGCCGCCGGGTCCGCGGGCTCGGCGCCAAGCAGGTGGCCGCCCTGGAGCGCGAGTTCGGGCAGTGACCTCCGGGGGCCGCAGCCGGCTGGTGGTGCTGGCCGGCCCGACGGCCGTCGGGAAGGGCACGGTCGCCGCCGACGTACGCCGCCACCATCCCGAGGTGTGGCTGTCCATCTCGGTGACCACGCGTGCCCCGAGACCGGGGGAGCTGGACGGCGTGCACTACTGGTTCGTCGACGACGCGCGCTTCGACGAGATGGCGGCCGGGGGCGAGCTGCTCGAGTGGGCGGTCGTGCACGGCGCGGCCAAGTACGGCACCCCGCGGGCCCCCGTGGAGGCCGCGCTCGCGGCCGGACGGCCGGCCCTGCTGGAGATCGACCTCCAGGGTGCCCGGCAGGTCCGGGAGACCATGCCCGACGCGCTGTTCGTGTTCCTCGCCCCGCCGAGCTGGGAGGAGCTGGTCCGCCGCCTCGTCGGCCGCGGCACCGAGGGCGACGAGGAGCGGGCCCGGCGCCTCGACACGGCGGTGGCCGAGCTGGCCGCCGAGGCGGAGTTCGACGTGACGATCGTCAACCACGAAGTTCACGATGCGGCCGAACAGTTGGTAACCTTGATGACTGCGTCCGCGCCCGTCCGGCGCGACGCGACATCCACCGACGACCTGTGAGGCTTCTTCGTGTCTGCTGGCCCCATCCCTGCCGCCGAAGGCGTGACCAACCCGCCGATCGACGAGCTGCTCACCAAGACCGACAGCAAGTACAAGCTCGTGCTGTTCAGCGCCAAGCGCGCCCGGCAGATCAACGCCTACTACTCCCAGCTCGGCGAGGGCCTGCTGGAGTACGTCGGCCCGCTCGTCGACACCCACGTCCAGGAGAAGCCCCTCTCCATCGCGCTGCGCGAGATCAACGAGGACCTGCTGACCTGCGAGGACGTCGACCCCGCCACGCTGGCCGCCGAGGAGGAGGCCCGCAGCCAGGCGGCGCTCGACGCGTCGTTCGGGGCGGACCCCTTCGCCAGCGGCGCCGAGTGACGCTGCCGGTCCGATGACCACGCCCGCACCCGGGCCCTCGTCCGAGGCCGTGCCGGCTCCCACGGGAGCAACGGCGCGGCCTCGTGTCGTGCTCGGGGTGTCCGGCGGGATCGCCGCCTACAAGGCCTGCGAGCTGCTGCGCCGCCTCACCGAGTCCGGACACGACGTGACCGTCGTCCCGACCGCCTCGGCCCTGCACTTCGTCGGCACGGCCACCTGGTCGGCGCTGTCGGGCAAGCCGGTGTCCACCGAGGTCTGGGACGGCGTCCACGAGGTGCCCCACGTGCGCATCGGCCAGTCGGCCGACCTCGTGGTCGTGGCCCCGGCGACGGCAGACCTGCTGGCCAAGGCCGCCCACGGCCTGGCCGACGACCTGCTGACCAACACCCTCCTGACGGCTCGCTGCCCGGTCGTGTTCGCGCCCGCGATGCACACCGAGATGTGGGAGCACCCCGCCACGGTCGCCAACGTCGCCACGCTGCGCTCCCGCGGCGCCGTCGTCGTCGAGCCCGCCGAGGGCCGGCTCACCGGCGCCGACACCGGCAAGGGTCGGCTGCCCGAGCCCGAGGAGATCTTCGAGCTCTGCCGCGACGTGCTGGCCCGCGGAGCCACCGGTCCCGACCTCGCCGGCCGCCAGGTCGTCGTGTCCGCCGGAGGCACCCGGGAGTACCTCGACCCGGTGCGCTTCCTCGGCAACCGCTCCTCGGGGCTCCAGGGCTGTGCGCTGGCCCGCACGGCCGCCGCTCGGGGTGCCGACGTGACCCTCGTGGCCGCCAACGTCGCGCTGCCCGACCCGGCGGGGGTGAAGGTCGTGCGGGTGGAGACGACCGCCCAGCTCCGCGACGCCGTACTCTCCGCCGCCGCAGGCGCCGACGCCGTCGTGATGGCCGCGGCGCCGGCCGACTTCCGGCCCACCGAGGTCAGCCACGCCAAGATCAAGAAGGCCGCCGACGGCAGCGCGCCCGCGATCGAGCTGACCCAGAACCCCGACATCCTGGCCGAGCTGTCCGCCCACCGGTCCCGCGCGGGCCAGGTCGTGGTCGGGTTCGCGGCCGAGACCGGCGACGACACGGGGTCGGTGCTCGACCTCGCCCGCGCCAAGCTGGCCCGCAAGGGGTGCGACCTCCTGGTGGTCAACGACGTGTCGGGCGGGGCCGTCTTCGGCAGCCCCGACAACCAGGCCGTGATCCTGGGTCGCGACGGCTCGGCCGTCGACGTACCCCACGGCAGCAAGGCCGCGGTGTCGCACGTGATCTGGGACCAGGTGGCCGCGCGGCTGACCTGAGACGCGGCCGGCCGAGCTCGGCGCGCAGGCTATGTTTTCGTGAACGACTGACAACCGGAATGGGAGCCACCGTGGCTGGACGCCTCTTCACGTCGGAGTCGGTGACCGAGGGTCACCCCGACAAGATCGCCGACCAGATCAGCGACACCGTGCTCGACTACCTCATCGAGCGCGACCCCACGAGCCGCGTCGCGGTCGAGACCCTGCTGACCACCGGGCTGGTCGTGCTCGCGGGCGAGGTGACCACCGAGGTCTACGCCCCCATGGCGCAGCTGGTCCGCGACAAGATCCTCGAGATCGGCTACGACTCGTCGGTCAAGGGCTTCGACGGCGCGTCCTGCGGTGTCCAGGTGGCGATCGGCTCCCAGTCTCCCGACATCGCGCAGGGCGTCGACGACGCCTACGAGGAGCGCCACGACCACTCCGCCGACGCGCTCGACCGGCAGGGCGCCGGCGACCAGGGCCTGATGTTCGGCTACGCCTGCGACGACACCCCCGAGCTGATGCCGCTCCCGATCACCATCGCCCAGCGGCTCGCCGAGCGGCTCAGCGAGGTCCGCAAGGACGGGACCATGCCCTACCTGCGCCCCGACGGGAAGACGCAGGTCACCATCGAGTACGACGACCACAACCGGCCGGTGCGCATCGACACCGTCGTGCTGTCGACCCAGCACGCCGAGGAGGTCGACCTCGAGTCCACCCTCGCCCCGGACATCAAGAAGCACGTCATCGACCCGGTGCTGGGCACCTTCGACATCCCGTCGGAGGGCTACCGGCTGCTCGTCAACCCGACCGGACGCTTCGTCGTCGGCGGACCGATGGGCGACGCCGGCCTGACGGGGCGCAAGATCATCATCGACACCTACGGCGGCATGGCCCGCCACGGTGGTGGCGCCTTCTCGGGCAAGGACCCGTCCAAGGTCGACCGCTCGGCCGCCTACGCCATGCGCTGGGTCGCCAAGAACGTCGTCGCCGCGGGCCTCGCGCGCCGCTGCGAGGCCCAGGTCGCCTATGCCATCGGCACCGCACACCCGGTGGGCGTCTTCGTCGAGACCTTCGGCACCGGCGTGGTCCCCGACGAGCAGATCCAGGCCGCCGTGCTCGAGGTCTTCGACCTCCGTCCCGCCGCCATCATCCGCGACCTCGACCTGCTGCGGCCCATCTATGCCAAGACCGCCGCCTACGGTCACTTCGGTCGCGAGCTCCCCGAGTTCACCTGGGAGCGCACCGACCGCGCCGACGCCCTGCGGGCCGCTGCCGGGCTCTGAGGGCTCGGGGGCCTGTCGGTTTCCTTAGATCTCCGGGGAGGTGCTCGGTTCTCGGCCGAAGTGTCGGTCGAGAACCGCCCGTTCGGTCGAGCGGTGTTGCTCGTGTGACTCGCGGGTCTGCCTGGTGGGGCGGAGGTCGCCGAGTCGTACGCCGGCCGCCCGGCGCCGCGCGCCCCGTCGTACGAGCGCCAGGTGAGTCACAGGCGTCACACCAACCGCCCGAACCTGGCACTGGGCGCGCGAAACTTCGGCCGCCAGGTGCGCGTTTCCCCGCTCGAGCGGGGAAACCGGCAACCCCGCCTGTGGACGACCCACCCCGTGTCACCCCCGACTGGTAGAACACCCCCATGGCCTCCGACCCCGAGCAGCAGGACGCGCTGCCGGGGCTCCGGGAGACGGTGAAGCGGTCCCAGGCGGCCACGCGGAGGAAGCAGAAGGCGGCGGTGCCCCTCGCCGATCAGGACCCCGTCGCGCGAGTGCTCGTCGACCTGCCGCTGGCCCACCTCGACCGGCCCTTCGACTACGCCGTCCCGGCCACCATGGCCGAGGGCGCGGTCCCGGGGGCACGCGTCAAGGTGAGGTTCGCCGGTCAGGACGTCGACGGGTTCGTCCTCGAGCGCGCGCAGTCCTCCGACCACGACGGACGGCTGACGCCGCTGCGCCGGCTGGTCAGCCCGGAGCCGGTGCTGAGTCCCGAGATCGCCCAGCTCAGCGCGCGCATCGCCGAGCGCTACGCCGGCAGCCGGGCCGACGTGCTCCGCCTGGCCGTCCCCCCGCGGCACGCCGCCGCCGAGGGCCGGCCCTCGACCCCGGCGCCGACTCCGCCACCGACAGCGGACCGCGACGCGGCCGGCGCGGCCTGGGCCGACCACGAGCACGCCGACGCGTTCCTGGGCCACCTCGCCGACGGTGGCGCCCCACGGGCGGTCTGGACGGCGGCACCCGGCAGCGACTGGCCCGCGCTGGTCGCCCACGCCGCGGCGGTCACCTATGCCTCAGGCAGGGGTGTGCTCGTCTGCACCCCCGACCACAAGGACGCCGAACGCGTGTCGCGGGCCCTCGCCGAGCGGCTCGGCGAAGGTCATCACGTGCTGCTCGCCGCCGAGGCGGGCCCGGAGGCCCGCTATCGCGACTTCCTCGCCCTCTCCCGGGGTGCCACGAGGATCGCGGTCGGCACCCGCTCGGCGTCGTTCGCGCCCGTCCACGACCTCGGGCTGGTGGTCATCTGGGACGACGGCGACGACCTCCACGCCGAGCCGCGCGCTCCCTACCCCCACACCCGCGAGACCCTCCTCCTGCGCGCCGAGCACCAGCGCGCCGGGGCGCTCCTGGGCGCCTTCTCGCGCAGCGTCGAGGCCGCCTACCTGCTCCACACCGGCTGGGCGCGCGAGATCTCGACCCCCCGCGAGACCCTCAGGCGCCGGGTGAGCGTCCAGGTGGCCGGCGCCTCCGAGGAGGAGCTCGCCCGCGACCCCTACGCCCGCGCCGCCCGCATCCCCACCTCCGCCTTCCAGGTCATCCGCGCCGCGCTCGCCGACGGCCCGGTCCTCGTCCAGACCCCGCGCAGCGGCTACGCCACCAGCCTGGCCTGCGAGCGCTGCCGGACGCCGGCGCGCTGCCAGCGCTGCTCAGGCCCGCTCCAGCTCACCGGCCCCACGACCCCGCCGGCCTGCCGGTGGTGCGGCACCGCCGAGGACGCCTGGGCCTGCCAGGTCTGCGGCCACCGCGGCCTGCGCGCGCCGGTCCTGGGCGAGGGCCGCACCGCCGAGGAGCTCGGGCGCACCTTCCCGCAGGTTCCCATCCGCAGGTCGAGCGGCGACCAGGTGCGGGCCACCGTCGACGCGCACCGCGAGATCGTCGTCGCCACGCCCGGTGCCGAGCCGGTGGCCGACGGCGGCTACGCCGCGGTCCTGATCCTCGACACCTGGCTGTCCCTCGCCCGGGCCGACCTCCGCACCGGGGAGGAGGCCCTGCGGCGCTGGCTCAACGCGGCCGCGCTCGTCCGGCCCGGGGGACACGTCGTGGCCGTGGGTGACCCCGCCCAGCCGGCGCTCCAGGCGCTGGTCCGCTGGGACCCCAGCGGCTTCGCCGAGCGCGAGATCGTCGAGCGTCGCGAGGCGCGGCTTCCTCCGGCCGCCCGCATCGCGACGATCACCGGCGAGGCCGGCGCCGTCGACGACGCCCTGACGCTCGTCGAGCTGCCACCGGCCGCCGAGGTGCTCGGACCGGTCCCCTACGGCGACCAGGGGGAGTGGCGGGCCGTGCTGCGCGCCCCGCGCTCCCAGGGCGTCGCGCTCTCCCGAGCGCTCGGCGAACTCCAGCGCGTCCGGTCGGCGCGCAAGCTCGACGCCGTACGCCTCCAGGTCGACCCACTCACCCTCTAGCGACCCTCTCTAGACTGGCGCTCGCCCGCACCGCAGAGGAGAACCCTTGCCCATCCAGCCGATCCGCCTGTTCGGTGACCCCGTGCTGCGCTCGCGCGCGACCGAGGTCGTCGACTTCGACAAGGAGCTGCGCAAGCTCGTCGAGGACCTCACCGACACGATGCGCGACGCCCCGGGCGCCGGTCTGGCGGCGCCGCAGATCGGCGTCGGGCTGCGGGTGTTCACCTGGTACGTCGACGGCGAGGTCGGCCACCTCGTCAACCCCGACCTCGACCTGTCCGTGGAGACGCAGGACGGCCCCGAGGGCTGCCTGTCGCTGCCCGATGTCGTCTATGACTGCCGCCGCTCCCTCCGCGTGGTCGCGAAGGGCTTCGACCAGCACGGCGAGCCCGTCAGCATCGAGGGGTCCGAGCTGCTCGCCCGCGCCATCCAGCACGAGACCGACCACCTCGACGGCGTGCTGTTCATCGACCGTCTCGACGACGAGCAGCGCAAGGCCGCGATGCGCCAGATCCGCGACGCGGAGTGGTTCGGGGCCGAGCAGCCGGTCGTCAAGGTCTCGCCGCACTCGACCTTCGGGCTGGGGATGTGACCTGCTGATGCGGCTCGTCTTCGCGGGCACGCCCGAGGTCGCCCTGCCCTCCCTCGACGCGGTCGCGGGCTCGGCCCACGAGCTCGTGGGGGTCGTCACCCGGCCCGACGCGCCGGCCGGTCGCGGCCGCCGTCTCACGCCCTCTCCGGTCGCCCTGCGCGCGGAGGAGCTCGGCGTCCCCGTCCTCAAGCCCGAGCACCCCCGCGACCCCGACTTCGTCCAGGCCCTGCGCGGCCTCGCCCCCGACTGCTGCCCGGTCGTCGCCTACGGCGCCCTCGTGCCGCAGACCGCTCTCGACGTGCCGACGCACGGCTGGGTCAACCTGCACTTCTCCTGCCTGCCCGCGTGGCGCGGTGCCGCCCCCGTCCAGCACGCGCTGTGGGCCGGCGACGAGGTCACCGGGGCCACGACGTTCCGCCTGGTGCGCGAGCTCGACGCCGGACCGTCCTTCGGCGTCATGACCGAGCGGATCCGGCCCGACGACACCGCCGGTGACCTGCTCGCGCGGCTGGCCGAGGGAGGCGCCGGCCTCCTCGTGGCGACCCTCGACGGCATCGCCGACGGCTCGCTCGAGGCCCGTCCCCAGCAGGCCGAGGGCGTGTCCTTCGCCCCCAAGGTGACCGTCGACGACGCCCGGGTCGACTGGACCCAGCCCGCGGTCGCGATCGACCGCCAGGTCCGCGCGTGCACGCCGGCACCCGGAGCCTGGACGACCGTCGGCGACGAGCGGATGAAGCTCGGCCCGCTGCGGGTCGACCCCGACCACGACCGGCTCGCGCCGGGGGAGCTGGCGGTCACCAAGAGCACGGTGCACGTCGGCACTGCCACCGTCCCGGTGCGGCTGGGCGTCCTGCGCCCCTTCGGCAAGCGCGAGATGCCCGCCGCCGACTGGGCCCGCGGCGTCCGGATCGCTCCGGGCACGCGGCTAGCCTGACGCCATGACCCGGCCCGCGACCCCCGACGACATCGACGTCATCTGCCGGTCGCTGCCCGAGGTCGAGCTCGGCGTGACGTGGGGCGACGTGCCCACCTTCAAGGTGCCGGTGGGCGACAAGGGCAAGGGGTTCGTGCTCTACCGCAAGCCCCACAAGACCGCCGTCGACCCCGAGACCGGCGAGCCCTACGACGACCTGCTCGTCATCCGGGTCCGCGACGCCGCCGACAAGGCGGCCCTCGTCGAGGACCCCGACACCCCGTTCTTCACGATCCCGCACTTCGCGAGCTTCAACGCCGTCCTCGTCCAGCAGTCCCGCCTGGGCGAGCTCGGGCTGGACGAGCTGACCGAGGTGATCACCGAGGCCTGGATGGCCGTCGCTCCCAGGACTCTCGTCAAGCGGCACTTCGGCGATGGCTGACCCGCGTCAGCGCCGCCGCCCCGGCGGGCGGCCGCCCCGGGCCAAGCCCCCCGTCGACGCCGCCAGGCGTGCGGCCTATGACGTGTGCCGTGCCGTACGGGTCGACGACGCCTACACCAACCTGGTCCTCCCGCACGTCCTGCGCCAGCACGGGCTCAGCGGCCGGGACGCCGCCTTCGCCACCGAGCTGGCGTCGGGGACGCTCCGGAGGCGCGGGACCTACGACGCCGTCCTGACCGCGTGCCTCGACCGGCCGCTCGCCAAGGTCGAGGCCAAGGTGCTCGACATCCTGCGGCTCGGGGCCCACCAGCTGCTCTCCATGCGCGTCCCGGCCCATGCCGCGATCAGCACCTCGGTCGACCTGGCCCGGTCGCGTGTCGGCGCGGGTGCCGCCGGCTTCGTCAACGCGGTCCTGCGCCGGGTGGGGGAGCACGACCTCGCGACCTGGGTGCGCCGCGTCGCCCCCGACGCGTCCGACGACCCGGCGGGCTTCGCGTCGGTCGCCTTCAGCCACCCGCGCTGGATCGTCGACGCGCTGTCCGCGTCGCTGGCGGCCACGGGCGCGGAGGATGAGCTGGACGCCCTGCTCGCCGCCGACAACGAGCCGCCCCGGGTGGTGCTGGTGTCCCGTCCCGGACGCTCGGGCCGAGACGAGCTCCCCGGGGAGCCGACGCTCCTCTCGCCCTATGGGGTGGTCCTCGACGGGGGCGACCCGGCCGCGGTCCCGGCCGTCGCGGAGGGGCGAGCCGGCGTCCAGGACGAGGGCTCGCAGCTCGTGGCGCTCGCGCTGGCCGGCGCCGCGATCGAGGGGCGCGACGAGCGGTGGCTCGACGTGTGTGCCGGACCCGGAGGCAAGGCGGCCCTGCTCGCCGCCCTCGCCGACGCAGTGGGCGCCCGGCTGACCGCCAACGAGGTGCAGCCGCACCGCGCCGGCCTCGTCGCCCGCGCCCTCGCCGGGGCGCCCGGGGTCGAGACGGTGCTCACCGGCGACGGCACCCGCCCCGCCTGGCGGCCCGGCTCCTTCGACCGGGTCCTCGTCGACGCGCCGTGCACCGGGCTCGGGGCCCTGCGTCGGCGGCCCGAGTCACGGTGGCGCCGCACTCCCGGCGACCTCGTCGCCCTGGCGCCCCTCCAGCGCGACCTGCTCGCGGCGGCCGTCGACGCGGTCCGCCCCGGCGGTCTCGTCTGCTATGCCACCTGCTCGCCGGTCCTCGCCGAGACGCGGGACGTCGTCGAGGCGCTCCTCGCGTCGCGTCCCGATGTGGTGCTCGAGGACGCCGGCGCCGTCCTGGACCAGGTCGCCGATGCCACCGGACCCCTGCCCGGCACGCTCCAGCTCTGGCCGCACCGGCACCGCACGGACGCCATGTTCGTGGCGCTGCTGCGTCGCACCTGAGCGCCACCTCGACGCCCTGAGCGCCACTTCGGCGTACCGCGAGTCCCACCTCGGTGGACCGCGAGTCCCACCTCGGTGGACCGCGAGTCCCACCTCGGTGAACCGCGAGTCCCACCTCGGTGTGAGACGCGGCACGGTCGTTCCGGAGGGCGGCATCGGTGGCACCGACGCGCGGGGGCAGTTCCTAGCGTGACGGGGTGAGCGCCTCAGCCGAGCCGGCCGCATTCGCCGAGCCCGCACCACCCGAGCCCGTCATTCGGGTGGCGCGCCGGCGGGCCCGGCCGGGGTGCGCCCCGGCCTACGAGGCGCTGGCCGGCGGCATGCTCCAGGACGTGGCCAAGGTGCCGGGCTTCCTGAGCGCCGAGGTCATCCCGCCCGCCGTCGAGGGCGGGGAGCACCAGACCATCCTGCACTTCGCCTCCGCCGACGGGCTGGCGGCCTGGGACCACTCGCCGCAGCGTCGCGAGTGGCACCGGAGGCTGGACGTGGTGGCGGACGGTGACCCGGACTACCAGGTCCTGTCGGGGCTCGAGGCGTGGTTCGCCCGCCCCGAGCTGCCGGCCACCCAGCAGCCCCCGCGCTGGAAGATGGCCGTGGTCACCTGGGTCGGCATCTTCCTCGTCGTCATGCTGCTCCAGGTCACGCTCGGCCGGCTCATCGGAGGCTGGACCTTCGTCCTCCGCAACGCCGTCTTCACCGTCTGCGTCGTGCTGCTCGCGACCTGGGTCGTGATGCCCCAGCTGGTCCGGCTCTTCCGGGGCTGGCTCAGTCGCTGAGGTGGCGGAGGTAGGCCTCGGGGGCCTGCAGGAAGCGTCGCCAGTGCCAGACCAGCTCGAGCTCCTCCCAGGTGGTCGACCGGAGCCCCCAGTCGCCGACCTCGAGGATCCGCGCCCCGGGCATGGCGGCGAGCACGGGGGAGTGGGTCGCGCAGAGCACCTGGCCCCGGGCGGCCACCACCCGCTGGAGCGTGGCCACGAGGGCCAGCGTCGAGGAGAACGACAGGGCGGCCTCGGGCTCGTCGAGGCAGTAGAAGCGACCGGTGGCTGGTCGAAGTCCACGTGCGGAACCGTACCCGGCACCATGGACAGGGTCGCTAGCGTTGCTGGCATGCCTGCGAGCAAGCCGCCGACCGCCGAGATCGAGGTCGACGACAAGGTCGTCCGGGTCACCAACCCCGACCGGGTCTACTTCCCCGAGAGCGGCGCGACCAAGCTGGACCTGGTCGACTACTACCTCGCGGTCGGCGACGGCATCGTCAACGCGCTGTTCGAGCGGCCCTGCATGCTGCACCGCTTCCCCCAGGGCCTGGCCGGGGACAAGGTGCACCAGAAGCGACTCCCCGCGGGCGCCCCGCCCTGGGTCGAGACGGTGCGCCTGCACTTCCCACGCTGGAACCGCACCGCCGACGAGCTGTGCGTCACCGAGCTGGCCAGCGTCATCTGGGCGGTGCAGATGTCCACGGTCGAGTTCCACCCCTGGAACAGCAGGCGCGCCGACACCGAGAAGCCCGACGAGTGGCGCATCGACCTGGACCCGGGCCCGCTGTGCGACTACGACACGGTCCGCCGGGTCGCTCACGTCGCCCACGAGGTGCTCGACGACCTGGGAGCGACCGGCTTCCCGAAGACCAGCGGCAGCAAGGGCCTGCACATCTATGTGCGCATCCGCCCGGACCACGGGTTCAAGGACGTACGGCGCGCCGCGCTGGCGTTCGCCCGAGAGGTCGAGAAGCGCGCTCCCGACGACGTGACCACCACCTGGTGGAAGAAGGACCGCGACCCACACCAGCTGTTCGTCGACTACAACCAGAACGCACGCGACCACACCATCGCGGCGGCCTACTCGGTGCGGGGGCTCCCCGACGCCCGGGTGTCGGCGCCGGTCCGCTGGGACGAGATCGACGCCGCGGAGCCCCGGGACTTCACGATCTTCACCATGCCCGCGCGGTTCGCCGACCTCGGCGACCTGCACGCCGAGATCGACGACCACGTGTTCGACATCGCGCCCCTGCTGGAGTGGGCCGACCGCGACGAGGCCGCGGGACGGCCCACCCCCGAGCAGGAGCCCGACGCTGGGGAGTGACGCACGGGTCGATGCCCTGGGGCGCGCCGAGCCGGAAGGGAACGACGCGTGGGTGAAGCCGCAGTCACCCGAGGCGGTCACCGAGGGTGACGCCCGGCCGGTCGTTGGCCGCGTCCGAGGCTCCCGGCGCGGACGCACCCGGAGCCGCGGGGCCCGCCGGTGGGCGCCGCCCTAGACTCACCCCTCGTGGGCATCCAGATCACGCCGAGCATCCTCAACGCCGACTTCGCGAACCTCGGTGCGGAGGTCGCCCGGATCCCGGGAGCCGACTGGGTGCACGTCGACATCATGGACAACCACTTCGTCCCGAACCTGACCTTCGGACCGGCCATGGTGGAGGCGCTGAGCAGGGTGGCGCCGGCGCCGCTCGACGCCCACCTCATGATCGAGGACCCCGACCGTGAGGCCCGCGCCTATGTCGAGGCGGGCTGCCGGTCGGTGACCTTCCACGTGGAGGCGGCCAAGGCGCCGGTCCGGCTGGCGCGTGAGCTGCGGTCCGCCGGTGCCCGGGCGAGCATGGCGCTCAAGCCCGCCACGCCGATCGAGCCGTTCGAGGACCTGCTGCCCGAGCTGGACACGGTGCTGATCATGACCGTCGAGCCCGGGTTCGGCGGGCAGCGGTTCCTGGACGTGTGCCTGCCCAAGATCCGGCGCACCCGCCGGCTGATCGAGAGGCACGGCGGCGAGATCTGGCTCCAGGTGGACGGCGGGGTGTCGGAGGAGACCGTCGCACGGTGCGCCGAGGCGGGTGCCGACGTCTTCGTGGCCGGCTCCGCGGTCTATGCGGCCGACGACCCCGATGCGATGGTACGGCGGCTGCGCGAGCTCGCCGAGGCGTCCTACACCGGCTGACCACCCCGACGGGCCGGCACGACCGGTCAGCTGTCGCCGACCGTGACCGCCTCGGCGAGCGTGATGCCGTCCTCGTGCTCGGGCGCGTCGAGGTGGCGCAGCAGGCGCCGACCCGACGCGAGCAGCACGACGGCCGCGAATACCGCCGCCCCGCCCATCCAGAACGGCGCGTGGACGCTGACGCGCTCGCCGAGCACCCCGGCGAGCCAGGGCGCCACCGCGCCGCCGCTGAACCGGACGAAGCTGTAGGCCGCGGCCGCGGTGCCGCGCTCGACCGGCGCGGCCTTCATGACGGTCTCGGTCACGAGCGTGTTGACGATGCCGAGGAAGAACCCGGCCACGACCACGCCACCGGCGAGCACCGGCCTGCGGTCGGTGAGGGCGGCCATGGTCAGCAGCACCAGGCCGAACCCGGTCAGCGCGCCCAGCAGGGACGGCACGGTCCCGAGCCGCGCCTGCAGCGACGGCGCGACCCAGACGGAGCTGATCGCGAGCAGCACGCCCCAGCCGAAGAAGATGAGCCCGATCGCGTGCGCCCCGAGGTCGAGCGGGAACGGGGTGAACGCGAGCAGCGTGAAGAAGCCGACGTTGTAGAGCAGGGCGGTCAGCGCGACCAGGAGCAGCGGGCCGTGCCGCAGCGCGCGCAACGGCGCCGCGAGCGAGGTCCGGTGCCGGGGCCGGCCGGTGGCGGGCAGCAGCACCGAGGTGGCCAGGAGCGCGACCGCCATGAGGACGGCGACGCCGAGGAACGGCGCCCGCCACGAGACGGCGCCCAGCGCGCCGCCGATCAGCGGTCCGGTCGCGATCCCGACGCCCAGCGCGGCTTCATAGAGGATGATCGCCTGCGCCACCGAGCCGCGGGCCGACGAGACGATCGCCGCCAGCGCCGTCGCGATGAACATGGCGTTGCCCAGGCCCCACACGGCGCGGAACGCGACGATCCCGGCGACCGAGTCCTGGAGGCCGGCGAGCGCGGAGCCGACGATGATGACCACCAGGCCACCCAGCAGCGTGACCTTGGCGCCGACGCGGCTGGAGACCCAGCCGGTCAGCAGCATCGCGACGCCCATGACGGCCATATAGCTGGTGAAGAGCAGCGACACCTGGGACGGCGAGGCCCCCAGCTCGTCGGCGATCGGCTTGAGGATCGGGTCCACCAGGCCGATGCCCATGAACGCGATCACGCATGCGAAGGCCACCGCCCACACGGGTCGAGGCTGGCGCCAGATGCTCATCGGGCCACCTCCTCGAGTGACGTGGGAGCGGCCAGCTCCTCGAGGATGGCGACGGCGTCGGCGAGCGTCGTGCGCTGGCGCTCGGTGAGCCGGTCGAGGCGGGGGAGTACGGCGGCGGCTCGCGCCGCCCGGATCTCCACCAGGCGCTGCGAGCCCTCGGGGGTGAGGGCGACCCGCACGGCGCGCGCGTCGTCGGGGTCGGTGACCCGGCGGACCCAGCCGGCCCGCTCCAGACGCCCGACCTGACCGGTGACGGTGGGCTGGCTGCAGCTGTCGGCCCGGGCGAGGTCGCCGATCCGGGGGAGCCCCAGCTCGTCGACGGTGGCCAGCAGCCGGAGCGCGGCGACGGAGTCGCGGACCCCGGCGTGTCGGGTGGCCCAGCGGTTGAGCCGGGCGACGGCCACCAGGAGCCGCTGGCCGAGCTCGCCGGTGCCGGTCGGGTCGGCGCCGGTCGGGTCGGTGTCGGTGAGGTCGGACGGGATGGTCATCTCGGCAACTATATAGGCTGCCTATGGGAAATCCAGGCGGCCGGTGGCCGACGACGGGAGATGTGGCAGACTGGGTGGCGACGAGTTCACTGAACTCGCGTGCTCTGGGGGCGGTGAAAATCCGCACCGGCGGTGAAAGTCCGCGACCCGGCCGCAGCCAGCGGTCGGTTGACCAGGTGGAACTCCTGGACCGACGGTCAAAGTCCGGATGGGAAGAGACACGCGGGCGGGTGACCGCGCCACCCCTGGGCCGCTCGCGGGCCCAGCGGGTGCGGTGTCCCGTCCTCGCCCCGGAGTCCGCGACCGGACACGAGGGGCCAGATCCGATGGCAGGCACCGACGCCGAGCGCCGTGCGATGGTGCGCGCCCTGCACCTGGCGGCGACGCCCGGCGTGCCGACCGGTCCCAACCCGCGCGTGGGCTGCGTCCTCCTCGACCCCGACGGCCAGCCCGTCGCCGAGGGCTTCCACCGCGGCGCCGGGTCGCCGCACGCCGAGGTCGACGCGCTGCGCGCCGCCGGTGACGCGGCGCGTGGCGCCACCGCCGTGGTCACCCTCGAGCCCTGCAACCACACCGGCCGCACCGGTCCCTGCGCCCGGGCGCTCGTCGAGGCCGGGGTGCGTCGCGTCGTGTTCGCCCAGCACGACCCCAACCCGGTCGCGGCGGGGGGAGCCGCGACGCTGCGCGCCGCCGGCGTCGAGGTCGAGGGCGGCCTGCTGGAGGACGAGGCCCGAGCGGTCAACCGGGTCTGGACCTTCGCGATGGACCACCGCCGCCCGTTCGTGACCTGGAAGTTCGCGACCACCCTCGACGGGCGCAGCGCCGCGGCCGACGGCACCTCCCGCTGGGTCAGCAGCCGCGCGGCGCGCCTCGACACGCACCGTCTCCGTGCGGTCTGCGACACGATGCTCGTCGGCACCAACACCGTCGCCGTCGACGACCCCCAGCTGACGGTGCGCGACGAGGAGGACCAGCCGCTCGCCCAGCAGCCGCTGCGGGCCGTGATGGGGCTGCGCGACCTCGACCCGGGGCGGCGCGTCCTCGACGACGTGGCGCCGACGGTCCTGCTGCGCACGCGGGACGCGCGCGAGGCGCTGGCCGAGCTGTTCGAGCGCGACCGGCAGCACGTCTTCCTGGAGGGCGGGCCCACCCTGGCCGCGGCGTTCCTCCAGGCGGGACTCGTCGACGAGGTGGTCACCTATGTCGCGCCGATGCTCCTCGGCGCCGGCCGCGCGGCGGTCGGTGACCTGGGAATCGGGACGATCGCGGACGCGCTGCACCTGGACATCACCGACGTCACCACGCTCGGCACTGGCCCCGAGACCAACGTGCGGCTCACCATGACCCCCCGAAAGGCGCACTGACATGTTCACCGGCATCGTCGAGGAGCTCGGCACCGTCGCCGAGGTCACCGACCAGGGCGACGCCATCCGCCTGACCGTCGAGGCGGCCACCGTGCTCGAGGGCACCGGCCTCGGCGACTCGATCTCGGTCAATGGCTGCTGCTTGACCGTCTCGGAGCTCGGCGACGGCCGATGGACCGCCGACCTGATGCAGGAGACGCTCGACAAGACCTCGCTCCGGGGCGTCACGCCGGGCGACCGGGTCAACCTCGAGCGCGCCGTACGCGCGGACCAGCGGCTCGGCGGCCACATCGTCCAGGGCCACGTGGACGGCGTCGGCGAGATCGTCTCCCGCTCGCCCAGCGAGCACTGGGACGTCGTCGAGATCTCCCTGCCGGCCCACCTCTCGCGCTACCTCGTCGACAAGGGCTCGATCACCGTCGACGGCGTCAGCCTCACCGTCGTCGAGGTCCGCGAGACCACCTTCACCGTCAGCCTCATTCCCGAGACCCTCGCCCGTACGACGCTCGGCACCCGCCGCGTGGGCGACCTGGTCAACCTCGAGGCCGACGTCATCGCCAAGCACGTCGAGAGGCTGCTCGGCGGCTACCTCCCCACCCCCGCGCAGCACCCACACGACAAGGACCTCTCATGAACGACCTCCTCGACTGGTTCGTCCACGGCACCATCCCCGTCCCCGGCGGCGAGCTGGGCGCCCGCGAGGTGATCGGCAACCTCTTCGGCCTCGCCAGCGCGATCCTCGGCATGAAGCGCTTCGTGTGGGCCTGGCCGGTCGGCCTGGTCGGCAACGTCCTGCTGTTCACGGTCTTCGCCACCGGTGAGCTCTCGGGTCACATCGACGAGCCGCTGTGGGGCCAGGCCGGCCGGCAGGTGTTCTTCATCGTGGTGTCCCTCTACGGCTGGTGGCGCTGGTCCCAGATCCGCCGGGCCGGCGGCGCCTCCGACGGCGGTGCCCTGGCGCCCCGGTGGGCGACCGCGGCGGAGCGTCTGCAGCTGGTCGTCCTCGGGATCGTCGGCTACGCGGTGGCGTACGTCCTGCTGACGCAGGTGCTCGGCTCCTGGGGCCCGAGGACCGAGGCGTGGATCCTCGCCGGGTCGATGCTGGCGACCTACGGCATGGCGCGCGGCTGGGTGGAGTTCTGGCTGGTCTGGATCCTCGTGGACATCGTCGGCGTGACTACGCTGGTCCAGGCCGGCTACTACCCGACGGCGGGCATGTACCTCTTCTATGCCGGGTTCGTCGTCGTCGGCTTCGTCGTCTGGCTGCGGGACGCTCGTACGGTCACCGACACCAGCACCGTCGATGAGACCGAGGCGATCCCGGCATGAGCGAGAAGGTGCGGCTCGACCCCGTCGAGCGGGCCATCGCCGACATCGCCGCAGGCAAGGCCGTCGTCGTCGTGGACGACGAGGACCGCGAGAACGAGGGCGACCTCATCTTCGCGGCCGCCAAGGCGACCCCGGACCTGATGGCCTTCACGATCCGCTACTCCAGCGGCGTCATCTGCGTGCCGATGCCGGCCGCGATGCTCGACCGGCTCGACCTGCCGCTGATGACGCCGCACAACGAGGACCGCATGCGCACGGCCTACACGATCTCGGTGGACGCCCGCGACGGCGTCTCCACCGGCATCTCGGCCGCCGACCGGGCGCACACCTGCCGCGTGCTCGCCGACTCCGCGACCGAGCCCTGGGAGATCACCCGGCCCGGCCACGTCTTCCCGCTGCGCTACCGCGACGGCGGGGTCCTCGTCCGTCGCGGCCACACCGAGGCCGCGGTCGACCTCGCCCGGCTGGCCGGGCTCACCCCGGCCGGCGTCCTGGTCGAGGTGGTCAACGACGACGGGACGATGAAGCGCGCACCGGAGCTGCGGGCGTTCGCCGACGAGCACGGCCTGGCGATGATCTCCATCGAGGACCTGGTCCGCCACCGCCGCCGCACCGAGCTGCACGCCGAGCGGGTCGCCGAGACGCGGCTGCCCACCCGGTCCGGCGAGTTCACGGCCTACGGCTACCGCGTGGCGATCGACGGCAGCGAGCACATCGCGCTCGTCCACGGCGACCTCGGCGGCTCCGAGCCGGTGCTGGCCCGCGTGCACTCGGAGTGCCTCACCGGCGACGTGTTCGGCAGCCAGCGGTGCGACTGCGGCCCGCAGCTCGAGGAGGCCCTCGCCCGGGTCGTGGAGGAGGGCCGCGGCGTGGTGGTCTACCTGCGCGGCCACGAGGGGCGCGGGATCGGCCTGGTCGCCAAGCTCCAGGCCTACGCGCTGCAGGACTCGGGGCGCGACACCGTCGACGCCAACCTCGACCTGGGCCTCCCGGCCGACGCCCGGCACTACGGCACGGCGACCCAGATCCTGCGCGACCTCGGAGTAGCGTCGGTCCGACTGCTGACCAACAACCCGGCCAAGACCACGAGCCTGGAGGACTTCGGGGTCCCCGTCGCCGAACGGGTCCCGTTGACACCGCGGCCCAACGACCACAACCTGACCTACCTGCGCACCAAGCGCGACCGGATGGGTCACGACCTCCCCGACCTGGGCGGCGGGCCACTCTCGAAAGGACACGACCGATGAGCGGAGAGGGAGCGCCGGTCCAGGAGCCGGTCGACTGCCACGACCTGCGGCTGGCGATCGTGGCCGCGACCTGGCATGCGGAGGTCATGGACGGTCTCATCGAGGGGGCCCTGAGGGCGGCCGGCGACTACCGCGTCGAGGCACCGGTCGTCTTCCGCGTGCCCGGGTCCTTCGAGCTGCCGGTGGTCGCCCACGCGGTGGCCTCGCAGGGCTATGACGCCGTGGTCGCCCTCGGCGTGGTGATCCGGGGCGGCACGCCGCACTTCGACTACATCTGCGACGCCGTGACCCAGGGCCTGACGCGGGTCGCGCTCGACACCGGGCGGGCCGTCGGGTTCGGCGTGCTCACCTGCGACAACGAGGTGCAGGCCCACGACCGTGCCGGTCTCGCCCACTCGCGCGAGGACAAGGGCTATGAGGCGACGGCGTCCGCCCTCGTGACGGCCCAGACGCTGCGCAAGGTGCGGCGCGGCTGGGCCGAGCGCAACTAGCCCGTTCCCCTCCGTCCGGCGTCCCCGGACCAGCGCCCCGGACCGGCGCCCCGTCAGCCCGCGGGCGGGTGCGTCCGAGCGCGCCCCCTGGGCTTAGGCTTGGCGCCCGTGAAGACGTTCGAGGAGCTGTGGGCCGAGCTGAGCGACAAGGCCCGCACCCGTCCCGCCGGGTCCGGCACCGTCCAGCAGCTCGACGCCGGCGTCCATGCGATCGGCAAGAAGCTGGTCGAGGAGGCCGCGGAGTCCTGGATGGCGGCCGAGCACGAGGGCCCCGAGCGGGCGGCCGAGGAGATCAGCCAGCTGCTCTACCACGCCCAGGTGCTCATGATCGCCAGCGGGCTGACCCTCGACGACGTCTACACCCACCTGTGAGAGAACACCGATGACCACCACCACCGACGGTCGCCTGCTGCGCATCGCCGTACCCAACAAGGGGTCGCTGTCGCAGTCGGCCGCCGAGATCCTGCGCGAGAGCGGCTACCGCCAGCGCCAGGACCCCAAGGAGCTCACGCTCGCCGACGCCGAGAACGGCGTCGAGTTCTTCTATCTCCGGCCGCGCGACATCGCGCTCTATGTCGGCGAGGGCACGCTCGACATCGGCATCACCGGCCGCGACCTGCTGCTCGACTCCCGGGCGCACGCCGCGGAGGTGCTCGCGCTCGGCTTCGGGCGGTCGCGCTTCCGGTTCGCCGGGCCGGCCGGCGCCTACACCTCGCTCGAGGAGGTCGCCGGCAAGCGCATCGCGACGTCCTACACCGGGCTCGTCGAGTCGTTCCTCGCCGACCGCGGGATCGCCGCCACCGTCACCCGGCTCGACGGGGCCGTCGAGACCTCGATCCAGCTCGGCGTCGCCGACGTGATCGCCGACGTCGTCGAGACCGGTACGACGCTGCGCGCGGCCGGGCTGGAGACCTTCGGGGAGACGCTGCTCGACTCCGAGGCGGTCCTCATCACCCGGTCGGGCGCGCCGGCCCCCGACGGCTTCGACGTGTTCCGGCGCCGGGTCGAGGGCGTCCTGGTCGCCCGGACCTACGTGATGATGGACTACGACATCCCGGCGGCCCAGGTCGCCAAGGCGGTGGCACTCACGCCGGGGATCGAGAGCCCCACCGTCTCGCCGCTTCATCGGGAGGGCTGGGTCGCGGTCCGTGCGATGGTCCCGCGGGCGGGAGCCCAGCGCCTGATGGACGAGCTGTTCGACATCGGCGCGCGCGGCATCCTGCTCACCGACATCCACGCGTGCCGCCTCTGATGGCCGACCCGCTCGAGCTCCCGCGCACCTGGCGACCGCTGGGCGCCCGGCTCGCAGGCTGGTTCTTCGGGGCGATGCTGTTCCTCGTCTGCGCCGTGGCGTGGGTGACCTTCCCCCAGGAGGTGCGCGACAGCGTCACCTGGTCCCAGCGCGTCACGCTGTTGCTGCTGGGCCTGATGATCGGCGGCGCGTTCCACGCGGTCGTCCGCTCGCGCGTGGTGGCCTCCGACGCCGGGCTGGAGATCGTCAACGGCTACCGCCGGCACGAGTTCTCCTGGGCCCAGGTGGTCACGGTGACCCTCCCGGCCGGCGCCCCCTGGGCGACGCTGGACCTCAACGACGGCACCAGCGTCTCGGCGATGGGCATCCAGGGCTCCGACGGCACCCGTGCCCGCCTCGCCGTCCGCGAGCTCCGGTCCCTCCTCGACCGGTTCCACGAGGCCGACTGACCCACCGCGGCCCGCGCCGGCTCGTCACCTCGCGTGACGACGGGGCGGGTCGGCAGCGGCTGCGGCTGCGGGTGCGGCTGCGGTGAGCGTGCGCCGCCCGGGGTCCGCCCTCAGCCTGGATCCACGCTCAGGAGTGGAGGGCGCGGATGCCCCAGGAGGCGGAGTGCTCGTCGCCGGGCGAGCCGGCGGGCGCGAGGCGGACGAGGTCGGTGCCGCTGTTGAAGGCGTCGGGGGGCGCGGTCATCGGCTCGACGGCCAGCGAGCGCCGGGCGGTCGCGGGGGACTCCTCGCCGCTGTAGACCTGGATCCAGTGGTGCCGCTCGTCCACCCACAGCGCCACGCCGTCACCCGTCGCCGGGTCGAGCAGCACGGTCGTCGCCCGTCCCTGCGCATCGCGCACCAGGTCGGTGAACGCGTGGTCCAGCACGGTCGCACGGATCGGACGGGAGGCCCGGAAGTCGAACTCCGTCCCGTCGACCGGCTCGGTCCCCGTCGGCAGCTTGCGCTCGGGGTCGGTCAGCAGCCGGGTCCCGGCGGGCAGGGTCAGCTCCAGGCCGTCGACCGGCCCGTCGCCGACCCGGAGATAGGGGTGCGCGCCGACGGCGTAGGGCGCCTCGGAGCCCGACTGGTTCGTCGCCGTCACCGTGACCGTGAGCCCGTCGGCGGACACGTCGAAGAGTGCGTGCAGGTCGAGGGTCCACGGATAGCCGGACTGCGCCATCAGCCGGCAGACGAGGCTGACGGAGTTGGCGGTCCGCTCCTCCAGGCTCCACGCCGCCCAGCGGACCAGCCCGTGTGAGGCGTTGCGACGCGCGACCTCGGTCAGCGCGAGCTGGAAGGACGACCCGTCGAGCTCATAACGCCCGTCGCGGATCCGGTTCACCCACGGCGCGAGCAGCTGTCCGCGCCCCGCGGAGGCCATCTCGTGGGCCCCGAAGCCGTCCAGCAGCGCGCGGTCGCCGTACGCAAAGGACCGCAGGGTGGCGCCGCACTCGGTGACCACCGCGCGGTAGCCGCCTGCCGCGATCTCGAACTGCTCACCACTCGGGCCCACCATGGAGGACACCCTTGCACACGCGCGGGGAGGGACCGGTGTGGGCGGGCGACCCGCCGTCTGGTCGGATGGTGCCGTGCGGATCCTCCTCCTCGCCGCGGGCTCGCGGGGCGACGTGCAGCCGTTCGTGGCCCTCGCCCTCGGGCTCCAGCGGGCGGGGCACGAGGTCACCGTGTCCGCGGCGCGCGACTTCGAGGGCTTCGTGACCGGTCACGGGCTCGCCTTCCACGGCTTCTCGGTCGAGGTCCGCGAGCTCCTCGACTCCGATCTCGGCCGGTCCTGGCTCGGGCACAGCAGCCACCGCTCGATGCTGGAGCTCACGCTGCTCACCGAGATGGTCGAGACCTGGGGGGTCGCGCTCGTCGACGAGATGGCGGCGCTCGCCGGGACGGCCGACCTCTTCATCAGCAGCGTCATGACCGTGGACGCCGCGAAGGCGCTCGTCGAGGCGGGCGGTGGGCGGCACGTGCTCGGCCTGCTGGCCCCCTTCGCTCCGACCCGGGCCGGCTGGGCGACCCACCAGGCGCCTCGCCCGCGGTCGGTCA